>CAWJWE010000007.1:0-157940 GCA_963846525.1 uncultured Actinomycetota bacterium | reverse complement strand
CTCCCGGACGGCCCGGTGCTGCGCGGGCACGACGCCCCGGTCACGGCGGTCGCGTTCAGCCCCGACAGCCGGCTCGTCGCGACCACGAGCGATGACGCCACCACCGCGCCTGTGGTCGCCCGCACCGGCGACGGCCATCGCCACGCTGCGGCCGCGCGCGGAACTCCAGCGCTCGCGTTCACTCCCGACGGCCGCACGCTCGCCGCCGCCCAGGACACGGCGCGATCACGCTCTACGACGTCGCCACCCGCCGCCCGCTCGGCGAGCCGCTCCCCGCGAGCGCCCCGGCCAGCTCGCGTTCGCGCCCGACGGCCGCACACTCGTCGCGGGCGGCTCCCGCTCGAGCGCTTGTCCGGCGCCAGATTGGGCGCGCACGCCGGACCGATCGCCGCGCCGGCTCTGCGCGATCGTCGGCCGCGACGCTCCGCGCAAGCCGAGCTGCCCGCCGGCACGAAGGCACCGCGCCTGCCAGTAGCATCTCAGTCGAGCCCACTGAGATCTTCTTGCAGCGCTCGTGTGCGGCTGCTACTCTGTGGTCACCTACCAAGGGTAAGTTGCTACAGAAAGTGAAGCCACACGCCATGACATCGCTCCTGCTCGTCCCGCTGGACGACACGGTGGTCTTCCCCACCATGGATGTGACGCTTCCCGTCCGCGTGGGCGACGAGGAGCGCGTCCTGCTCGTCCCGCGCCACGAGGGCGAGTTCGCCAAGGTCGGCACGATCGCCGAGGTCACCGACCACATCCGCCTTCCCGGCGGCGGCCGCGCCGTCGCCCTCTCCGGCGTCGCCCGCGGCGTCGCCGGGCGCCGCCCACACCGACGCAGCTCGGCCGCCTCATGGTCGAGGTCGCCGAGCACTGCGACGACGTGCCGGTCGACGGCCGCACCCGCAACCTCGAGCGCGAGTACCGCGCGATCATCGAGGAGATCCTCGAGCTGCGCGGCGCCGACGAGCGCATCGGCGCGTTCCTGCGCGCGATCGCCGACCCGGGCCCGCTGGCCGACACGATCGGCTACGCGCCCGACGTCTCCTTCGAGGACAAGCTCGCGCGCGCTCGAGACGCTCGACGTCACCGAGCGCCTGCAGATCGTCGTCGAGCTCCAGCGCGAGCGCCTGACCGAGCTGCAGCTGCGCAAGAAGATCCGCGAGGACGTCCAGTCCGGCGCGGACAAGCAGCAGCGCGAGTACATCCTGCGCAAGCAGATGGAGTCGATCCAGCGCGAGCTGGGCGAGGACGGCGCCTCGGTCGCCGAGGAGTACCGCAAGAAGATCGCCGACGCCGGCATGCCGGAGGCGGTCGAGGAGCAGGCCACCAAGGAGCTCGCGCGCCTGGAGCGCATGGGCGAGCAGTCCGGCGAGGCCTCGATGATCCGCACCTACCTCGACTGGCTGATCTCCGTGCCGTGGAGCAAGACCTCCGACGAGAAGCTCGATCCGAAGCGCCGCGCGCGAGGTGCTCGACGCCGACCACGCCGGCCTCGAGGACGTCAAGGACCGCATCACCGAGTACCTGGCGGTCAAGAAGCTGCGCACCGAGCGCGGCATCAAGGAGGACAAGCGCTCCGGCGCCATCCTCACCCTGATCGGCCCGCCCGGCACCGGCAAGACCTCGATCGGCGAGTCGATCGCCCGCGCGACCGGCCGCGAGTTCGTCCGCATGTCGCTCGGCGGCGTCCGCGACGAGGCCGAGATCCGCGGCCACCGCCGCACGTACATCGGCGCGCTCCCGGGCCGCCTGGTGCGCGCGCTGCGCGACGCCGGGACGATGAACCCGGTGATCATGCTCGACGAGGTCGACAAGGTCGGCGCCGACTGGCGCGGCGACCCGAGCGCGGCCCTGCTCGAGGTGCTCGACCCGGCCCAGAACCACGCGTTCCGCGACCACTACCTGGACGTGGAGCTGGACCTCAGCCAGGTCATGTTCATCGCGACCGCCAACGTCGCCGAGACGATCCCCGGCCCGCTGCTGGACCGTATGGAGGTCATCCGCTTCGACGGCTACACCACGGCCGAGAAGACCGCGATCGCCCGCGGCTACCTGTGGCCGCGCCAGCGCGAGCGCAACGGCCTGCTCGAGGACGAGGTGACGCGTCTCCGACGAGCTGCTGACCCAGGTCGTCATGGAGTACACGCGTGAGGCGGGCGTCCGCAACCTCGAGCGCGAGCTCGGCACGATCCTGCGCAAGACCGCGACGCGGATCGCGTCCGGCAAGGCCGAGGCGCCCGTCGAGATCGACCTGGAGATCGTCCGCGACGCGCTCGGCCGCCAGAAGGTCTTCCAGGAGGCGGCGCTGCGCACGGCGGTCCCGGGCGTGGCCACGGGCCTCGCGGTGACCGGCACCGGCGGCGACGTGCTGTTCATCGAGGCGACCGGCGATGAAGGGCAAGGGCGAGGGCGCGCTGGTCCTCACCGGCCAGCTGGGCGACGTGATGAAGGAGTCGACGCGGATCGCGCTCTCCTACGTCCGCGGCCACGCCGAGGAGCTCGGCATCGCCGAGGACGCGTTCGACGACCGCGAGTTCCACGTCCACGTGCCCGCGGGCGCGATCCCGAAGGACGGCCCGAGCGCCGGCGTCACCATGACGACCGCGCTGGCGTCGCTGCTGACCGGGCGCCCGGTCAAGCACACGGTCGGCATGACCGGCGAGGTCACGCTGCAGGGCCGCGTGCTCCCGATCGGCGGCCTCAAGCAGAAGGTCCTGGCCGCGCACGCCGCGGGCCTGACGACCGTGATCCTGCCCGAGCGCAACCGCGGCGACCTCGACGACGTCCCCGCGGACGTCCGCGAGGCGATGTCCTTCCACCCCGTCATGAGCATCGACGAGGTCCTCGAGCTGGCCTTGGAGCCTGCGCCGAATACGGTGGCTGTGTGACGGCAGCCTTCCGGCGCTATGAGGAAGGAGGCGGCGACCCGGGAGGGCGTCGCCTCCAACCGCCTCCCCCGGGCAAGCCCGCTGACGCCGGGCCTGAAGCGCCGGATCGTCAAGCTCTTCCGGCCCTACCGCGGCCGGCTCTTCACCGTCCTGTTCCTGATCGCCGTCTCGGCGGCGCTCGGGATGGTCTCGCCGTTCCTGCTGCGCGACATCCTCGACGTCGCGATCCCCGAGAACCGCGACGGGCTGCTGCTCGCGCTGGTCGGCGGGATGATCGGCATCTCGATCGTCACCGGCGTCCTCGGCGTCGGCCAGACGTGGCTGACGAACGTCGTCGGCCAGCGCGTGATGCACGACCTGCGCACGCAGGTCTACCGGCACCTGCAGCGGCTCTCGCTGGCGTTCTTCACCCGCACCCGCACCGGCGAGATCCAGTCGCGGATCGCCAACGACATCGGCGGCGTGCAGAACGTCGTCACCTCGACCGCCGCCTCGATCGTCTCGCAACGTGACGACGGTGGTCGCCAGCGTCGTCGCGATGTTCCTGCTGGACTGGCGGCTCGCGCTGTTCTCGCTGGCGCATGCCCGTCCCGTCGCTCGTAGTTAGGTGAGCCTTACCTTACGGAACAGGCCTGGAGGGCGTCCACCCGGGCGGGGTCAGCGGCGCCGCCGCTTAGTGAGGGAGTCCAGCTCTCGCTGCACCGCGCTGACCCGACGGGTGGCCTGCTCGGCGTCGGTGCGCGTCGCGTCCCGGGTGGCGGTGGCCTCGGACCGGGTGCTCTCGGCCTGGTCGAGAGCCTGCTCGGCCGCCTCGAGCTCGGCCCGGGCCTGGGTCACCCGGGTCCGGCTGCCGGCCGCCTCCTTCTCCGCGACCGCTGCCGACTCCTCGGCGATGGTGCGGGCGTCGGCGGCGGCCCGGGCTGCTGCCCAGGCCTCGGCGAGCTCGCGTTCGAGCTGTTCGCGACGCTCGGCCTGGTGCTGCTGGGCGGCCGTCGGTGCGGTCGCCTTGCTGCCCGCCGGCGTCGGCTCCTTCTGCCGGACGTTCGCGGGGGGCGGACCGGGGCCGGCCGCGAGCCCGAAACCGCTGTGCTCCAGCGGTTCAGCGAGCCGGCCCTCCAGCAGCAGCCGGCCGGCGTCCTCGTCCGCCAACGCCGCGTTCAGCGTGTCCTGCAGCGCGCGGGCCGCGTCCTGCGACACCGGCTGACCGGCGGCGCTGGCCAGCCGGCGGGCCTGCCGGACCAGCGCCTGCACCACCTCGTTGCGCTGGCGGGAGAGCTGACGCAGCTGCGGACCGCTGAGCGTCGCCGTCGCCTCCCGCAGTGCGGCGCCGAGCTCGAGGAGGGGGCTGACCTCGTCGCGGTGCGCCCGGACCAGCTGGTTCGCCAGCCAGGCGGGGACGGTGGGCTTGCGCAGCGCCTTGATCTGCGCGGCCGTGTCCGCGTCACCCGACGCCTTGGCTTCCTTCGCCCGGGCGTCCCGGGCGCCGGTGAACTCGCGCGGGCTCAGGGCGTACAGCTCGTCGGCGACCTGGTCGAACGCGCTGCCCGGCATCGGTCCGGCCCCATCGCCAGGGCGGCCCGCTGCCGCCGTACCGCTCCATGGTGCCCGCGCCAAGGCCCGGTCGGTCACCCCTACGGGCGACCGACCGGGCCCGGTCGTGCGTTCAGCGCGTCAGTACGACGGGCTGCCGTTGCTGCTCGTGACCTCGTCCTTGGCCTGTGCGGCCTGGCCGGCCACGTCGTCCTTGGCCGAGGCAGCCTCGTCCTTGACGGTGCTCGCGGCGTCGGTGGCCTTGTCCTTCACCGAGGTCACCGCGTCCTGAGCCGGGCCCTGCAGGTTCTCCTTGGCGTTGCCCGCCGCCTCCTTGAGCGGTGCGGTCAACGTGTCGGAGTGCTCGCCGGCCTTGGCCTTCACGGTCGACGCCGCCTGCTTCTCCTTCTCGCTCGCGGGGAGCAGGGAGGAGATCAGCCAGCCGGCGCCGAACGCGATCAAACCCGCGGCCAACGGGTTGCCCTGGGTCTTCTGCCGGGCTGCCGAGGGAGCCGCGCTGGCGGCATCGCCCATCGATGAGGCGACCGAGGACGCCTTGTCGGAGGCGGTCCCGAGTGCCCCGGTGTCACCGGGGTTCGACTGCGATCCCATCACCTTCTCCTTCACCGATCCGACCGCACCTTTGGCGCGGTCGACCTTCCTTTCCACCACGCGAGCCGGGCTGACCTTCTCGGTCAGGGCGTCGACGTCGCGGCTCAGGTCTGCCCTGGTCGCCTCGATGTCGCGTCGGATGACCTCGGGGTCGTCGCTGCGAGTGGACGTATCTGTGGTCTCGTTCAGGTAGCTGCTCATGTCGTCCTCTCAGCGGCCCTTCAGGGCGTCGGGAACTTCCTTCAACGTCTGCACCGTGCGCTCCGGCTTGGGGTTCACCGAGGCCATCCGCTTCTTGCCGACGACCGCCAGCACGGCGGCGGCGACGGCCCAGAGAACGGCGACGATCAACGCCGCCCAGCCCTCGTCCATGCCGTTCGCCAGCGCCCACCACAGGGCGATGGAGGCGAACAGCAGGGTCATGTACCCCGCGAAGCCGGCGGCGCCGAGCATGCCGGCGGCCTTGCCGGCCGTGGTCGCCTCCTGCTTGATCTCGACCTTGGCGAGCTCCAGCTCCTTGCGCATCAGCGTCGTCAGGTCACCGGTGACCTCACTGATCAGGTCGCCCACCGACCGGCCGGAGACGTCCGGCCGATCGGTCTGCGTGGCGGTCTCGCCGGTCGCGTACGAGCCGCTCATCGATAGCCGCCCACGGGGGTGCCGGAGGCGTACTCGCCCGGCGTCGTCGTCACGGTGTCGCCGGGCAGTGCCACGGCGTCGTCGAGGCCCACCGCGCGTGCCGCGTCGTCGCCGACCGGGGTCCTGGGTGGCGGCTCCGCTGCCCGTCACGTCCTGGTCCTTGCTGGCGTCGACGGCGCCGCGGGTGAGCCGTCCGGCCACCACGCCCGCGGCGAGGGCTCCGAGCAGGAAGGTCCCCGGCTTGCGGCGGGCCATCCCGCGGACCTCCTCGAGCAGGGTGCCGGGGTCGCGCTGCTCCAGCCACTCGGCGAGCTCGCCGGCCTTGGCCGATGCCTGCTGCACCAGGTCGCCAGCGACACCCGACGGCGCCCCCTGGCCGTTGGCCATGCCTCGCAGCTCGTCGCTCAGGCTCCGGAGGCCGGTGGCGGCCTTGTCCTTCTGCGCCGAGGTCTGCTCGGTCACCTGGTTGCCGACCTCACGGGTGAGGTGGCGGGCCTGGGTGCGACCCTCGTCCAGGACGTTCTTGCCCTGCTCGACCGTGGTGCCGGCGACCTTCTGGCCGGACGCCTTCGCGGTCTGGCCGACCTGGGTCGCCTGCTCCTTGGCCGCGTCGGTGGTGGGCGGTGTTCCGCCGTACGGTGCGTCGGTCATGACGCGACTCCTTCTGGTTGGTCTCGTGCGTGCAGACCGCCGTGTTGCCGCAGCGCGAGGACCGAAACCACGAAGTTGTCGCGGGTTGACGCGAAGGACGGGTCAAACCCCGATGCGCCCTCCGGTCACCACTTGACGGTGGCCGAGAAGGCCGCCTGGCCACCCAGCCAGTCGATGACGCCCACGGCGAGGAAGCCCTCACCGACGATCTTGGCCTTCTTGTGCGTGCCCTCGTAGGTCAGGTCCTTGGTGCCGAACGCGGCGTTCGCCGTGACCGAGTCGCCGGAGAACGTGGTGCAGACCTCGCCGGGAGCCCGCACCGTGAACCTTTCGGCGGGGGCGATGGTGAGGATCGCGTCGACGGTGGCCGGCTCGCAGACGTTCGAGCCGACCGGCAGCGTGCCGTCGTCCGCGGTCAGGGTGACGTCCAGGAAGCCGCCGAGCTCGCCCCGGGTGGCTGCGGCGATGTGCATGCTGCCGGGGGTCTCGTCGACGGTGGCGTCGAAGTTCGCCCGGTCGATCCACACGGAGTCGGCGGCCTGCGCCGTCATCGGGAGCGCCGAGAGCGCGGCGGCGGCGGTGGTGGCGAGGAGCAGGGAACGGGCGCGCATGGGCGTCTCCTTGGGCAGGGCCGGCTGTCGGCACCGAGGGGGTCGATCGGACACCCAGACGGTGCGCCGCCCTACTGGCGGATCGCTTGCGGCCGGCTAGTGACGGACTTGCCGTCGGACCGCCCACGCGGCGGCCACGACCCATGCCGTGGCGGCCCCGGCACTGAGGGCGGCCGCGGTCCGGTAGCGGGGGAACAGGGCGACGACCGGCAGCATGCTGGCCGCGTGCAGTCCGTCGATGACTGCGCCGGCCTCGGCAGTGCCGGGCCGCGGGTCGGACACGAGGAGTGCGCCCTGCGCGACGTCGCGGAGGGCGAGGGCGATGGCCGCCACCCGACCCGCCCGCGGCAGCGTCGCGCCGGCCGCGGCCCTGTGGGTGGCGAGGCCGGCCAGCCAGAGTCCGCCGACCGCGACCCGGGCCGATCCCAGCGCGCGGATCGGCGCCTCGCTGCTCATCGCCGGCGCCAGAGTGCGAGCCCGAGTCCGGCGACGGCCGCGACCCCGGCGGCGACCGCGCCGTGGTGCTGGCTGGCCCAGAGCTGGGTGCTCCGCGGGTGCGAGCGTGTCGTCGAAGATGCCGTGGGCGCCGAAGTCCTGGTCGCGGTCGGCCGGCTCCCACAGGTTGACCGGTGCCGTCCGGGTCTCGTGGCTGCGTCGGTCTGCTGGGAGTCGAAGCCGGTGCGGCCGAGGTAGCGGTCGAGCAGCCCCGGCATCAGCGCGTTCGCCGCGAGGGTCGCGGCGGTGGTCGAGCCCACCCAGTACTCCCGACGCCGCGGATGGTCGGCGGCGTGCAGGACCGCCCTCGCCGCGACCTCCGGCTGGTAGATCGGCGGGACCGGCTGCGGGTGCCGCGGGAGCCGGGACAGCACCCAGGAGAACTGCGGGGTGTTGACGGCGGGCATCTGCACCATCGTCACCTGCACGTTGCTCTTCTCGTGCAGCAGCTCGCAGCGCAGCGACTCGTGGAAGCCCTGGATCGCGTGCTTCGCCCCGCAGTACGCCGTCTGCAACGGGATGCCCCGGTAGGCCAGCGCCGACCCGACCTGGACGATCGTGCCGCGGTCGCGGGCCTTCATCCGCTTCAGCGCCGACATGGTGCCGTAGACGTAGCCGAGGTAGCTGACCTCGGTGACCCGCCTGTACTCCGCGGCCTCGATCTGGTCGAACGGTGAGAACACCGAGGTGAAGGCGTCGTTGACCCAGACGTCGATCTCGCCCAGCTCGGCCTCGATCCGCTCCGCGGCGGCCTCGACCTGGTCCGCGTCCGCGACGTCGGTCGGCAGCACCAGGGCGGTGCCGCCGGCCCGCTCGTACGTCGTCCGCGGCCGCCTCGAGGCCGCGCTCACCGCGGGCGAGCAGGGCGACCTTGGCGCCGCGGGCGCCGAAGGCCTCGGCGGTCGCCCGGCCGATCCCGCCGCTGGCTCCGGTGACGACGACGACGGGTGCGGGCATCAGGGGTGCTCCGGGTTCTGGCGAGAGGCGTGCGGGCACCTGCCTGCTACCCGGGTCGGCAGCGGCTACGCGACCCGGTTCGCACCGGATCCCGCGGGTAGGGCGGTGAACGTCGGCGCACGGCCGGCAGTACGGAGGCGACGATGGCCCGGGTGACCACCGAGATGGCGGCGACGACGGACGACGTCTGGGCGGTGCTGAGCGACGGCTGGACCTACTCGGCGTGGGTCGTCGGCACGGTGAAGATCCGCGAGGTGGAACCCGGCTGGCCGGCCGTGGGCGCGAAGCTGCACCACGCCTTCGGGGCGTGGCCGCTGATGATCAAGGACGAGACCGAGGTGCTCGAGTGCGAGCCCGGCCGTCGGCTGCTGATGCAGGCCCGCGGCTGGCCGATGGGCGAGGCCACTGTCGAGCTCACGCTGCGGGCCGCCGGGGGCCACACGGTGGTCGAGATGTACGAGGAGCCCACGGTCGGGCCGGGCGCCTGGCTGAACAACCCTCTCGTCGACGCGGTCGGGAAGAAGCGGCTCGAGGAGACGCTGGAGCGGCTGCGCCGCCTGGTGGAGCGCTCAGGGACCTGACGGCTCCGGGACGGGGGTCCAGTCCCGACCGAACCAGCGCCGGATGCGGTCGGCGCCGAACGCGGTCTTGTCGGCGGCCAGCTCGGTCGAGGGACCGACGAGCGACCCGTGCGGGGACTGGCCGGGGCGGAACGTGACGTCGACCGTCGCGACCATCTCGTGCCCGAGCTCCAGGTAGCAGACGCCGCGCCCCTCGTACGTGTGCCGGGCGCGTCGCCGCGGGACCGGGCGATGATCGCGTCCGCGACGACCGCGGCCTGGCCCTCGGCGAAGACCCCGGCCTTCGGCGTGCCCACGCTGGTCACGTCGCCGACGGCGTACACGTCCGGGAACGTCGTCTCGAGCGTCGGCGGGTCCACCGGGACCCAGCCGTCCACGGTCATCCCGGCCTCGACCACGACGGCGGGTGCGCGATGCACCGGGACGCCGAGGAACAGGTCGTAGGGCAGCTCGTCGCCGTCGTCGAGCAGCGCCACCCTGCGGCCCGCGTCCAGCGCGACGACCCGCCGGCCGGGGTGCCACGCGATGCCGCGGTCCGCGAAGGCGGCGAGGATCACCTCGGACGCCTGCGGGGACGGCGGGATCGGCGTCCGCAGCGGCATCACCAGCGACAACCTGCGAGCGGCCGAGCAGCCCGCGCTGCCGAGAAGTCGTGCATCAGCAGCGCCGTCTCGCTCGGTGCCGGCGGGCACTTGAACGGCGTCGACGTCACGCCGACGACCACCCGCCCGCCCGTCGAACCGCGTCAGCACCTCGCGCGTCGCGAAGGCGCCGGCGACCGTGTAGAACTCGTGGCCGCCCTCGACGAGCCCGGGGGTGGCCGCCGGGTCGACGTCGGCACCCAGCGCGACCACCAGGACGTCCGCCTCGAACGCGCCGGCGTCCGTCGTCACCCGTCTGGCGACCGGGTCGATCGGCCGGACCGTCGCCTGCACGAAGCGGACCCCCGGCCGGACGACGTCGGCGTACCGGTGCTCGACGTGCGTCGGCGGTGGTCCGGCCGAACATCACGTCGAGCTTCGAGAAGCCGAAGACGAACGTCTCGGCCTGGTCGATGAGCACGACATCGGCGTCCCGGCCGAGCCCGTCCGCGAGCCGGGTCGCGAGCTCCAGCCCACCGAAGCCCGCCCCGAGGACCAGCACCCTCATGGGGATCACCCTAGGACCGTCAGGTCAGCCCAGGTACCGCTGTGCGGCGCCGACCGAGGCGTCGTAGACCCGGGCACCGACCCGGTTGCGCAGCAGCGCGGCGCGCGCGGCGTTGGCGCCGCAGGCGCCGTGCACGCCGCCGCCGGGGTGCGCCGAGGAGCCGGCGAGGAACAGCCCGGGGAACGGGGTGTCGGCCCGGCCGAGGCCGGGGGTGGGCCGGAAGACCAGCTGCTGGTGCAGGGCCGCCGTGCCGCCGTTGAGCGCGCCGCCGTCCAGCGCCGGGTCGGCGGCCTCGAGGTCGGCCGAGCTCTGCACGCTGCGGGCCGACACGACGTCGCGGAAGCCGGGCGCGTGCCGCTCGACCTCGTCCTCGATCCGGCGCACGAAGTCGGCGACCACCTCGGCCGACGCCGACGTCTCGCGGCAGGTGGGCATAGGCCCAGGCCGACTCGGTGCCCGCCGGCGACCGGGTCGGGTCGGTCGTGGTCATCTGCCCGAGCAGCACGAACGGCCGTTCCGGGACCGTGCCGGTCGCCAGGTCGGCCCCGCACCGGGTGAGGTCGTCCAGGCCGCCGCCGAGGTGCACCGTGCCGGCCCGGCGCGCCTCCGCGCTGCGCCACGGGATCGGCTCGGACGTCGCCCAGTTGACCTTGACCGTCGCGTTGTCCCACTGGAACCGGTCCAGGTCGCGCGCGCAGCCGGCCGGACAGGTGGCCGGTGCCGACCAGCGAGCGGTAGAGGTGCGGGGCGGGTACGTCGGCGAGCACGGCACGCCGGGCCCGGACCCGCTCGCCCGGAGGCGAGCACCGACCCCCTCGACCGCGGTGTCGCCGAGCACCACCGAGGTCACCGGCGCGGCGCACCGCAGCACGCCGCCGCGGCTGCGGAGCCGGTCGACGAGCGCGTCGGTCAGCCGGCCCGAGCCACCCTCCGGCACCGGGAAGCCGTGCTCCTGCCCGAGCATCGCGAGCAGCAGTCCGTACAGCGCGCTGCCGGCGGCATCCGGCGACAGGTCGGTGTGCATCGCGTTGCCGGCCACCAGCAGCGCAGCGCCCTCGCCGCGGAACTCCTCACCGACGAAGCGGCGGGCCGGCAGCACCGCCGTACGGGCCAGCCGGAGGGCCCGGGCCGGCCCGAGCCGGCGGGCCATCGACAGCGCCGGACGCACCGGCGGGAACGGGTGCAGCAGCGCGTCGAGCACCGGGCCGTTCGACCTCGCGCCACCGCGCCGACCCAGCCGCCGCCACGCGTCGCCGTCGCCCGGCGCCGAACGCGTCCACGCTGGCCGCGGTCTCGTCCAGGTCGCGGGAGAGCAGCACCGCCGCGGCCGTCGTCGAGGACGTGGGCCAGCACGGCCGGGGCGTGCACCCAGCGCAGGCCGTGCTCCTCGAGCCGCATGCCGCCGACGCACCGGCGACGCCGCGGCCAGCGGGTAGAAGGCGCTGAACAGGTCGGCGGTGTATCCCGGCGCGGGGTGGTCCGGCGCGCTGCGCACCGCGCCGCCGGGCGTGCTCCGCGGCCTCCAGGACCACCACGCTCCAGCCGGCGTCGGCGAGCAGGTTGGCAGCGACCAGGCCGTTCGGGCCGGCTCCGACCACCACCGCGTCGAACGCGTCGGTCACCGGTCCACCTCCCTCGCCAGGTCGTCCCCGGAGGCCTGCCCGCTGCACGCCCGCGGAACCGTGTCGGACGACCCGGGCACTGGTGCGTGACCGGTCGCCGCGCGGGTAGGCGCGCCGTCGACCACTGACGACGCGAGGAGACCACACCGTGCGAGCACTCACCTGGCAGGGGCGTCGCGACGTCCGGGTCGAGACCGTCCCCGACCCGACGATCCAGCAGCCGACCGACGCGATCATCCGGGTCACCTCGACCGCCATCTGCGGCTCCGACCTGCACCTGTACGAGGTGCTCGGACCCGTTCCTCTCACCCGGCGACATCCTCGGTCACGAGCCGATGGGCGTCGTGGAGGAGGTGGGCTCCGAGGTCAGCCACATCAAGCCGGGCGACCGGGTCGTCATCCCCTTCAACATCTCCTGCGGCTCGTGCTGGATGTGCTCCCGCGGGCTGTTCGCGCAGTGCGAGACGACCCAGGTCCGCGAGCAGGGCAAGGGCGCGTCGCTGTTCGGCTACACCTCGCTCTACGGCTCGGTCCCGGGCGGCCAGGCCGAGTACCTGCGGGTGCCGCAGGCGCAGTTCGGCCCGATCAAGGTCCCCGAGGGCGGCCCGGACGAGCAGTTCCTCTTCCTCTCCGACGTGCTGCCGACCGCCTGGCAGGCCGTGCGGTACGCCGACGTACCCGAGGGCGGCACGCTCGCGGTGCTCGGCCTCGGCCCGATCGGGCAGATGGCCACCCGGATCGGGCGGCACCTCGGCGCCGAGCGGGTCATCGGCGTCGACTCGGTGGACGCCCGGCTGCAGATGGCGGCGCGGCACGGCGTCGAGACGCTGGACATGCGCGACGTCGACGACGTCGCCGAGGCGCTGATCGAGCGCACCGGTGGCCGCGGACCGGACGCGGTGATCGACGCCGTCGGGCATGGAGGCGCACGGCTCGGCCCGCGGTACGGCGGGCAAGGTGGCCCAGGCGGCGGTCGGCCTGCTGCCGGACGCCGTGGCGCAGCCGCTCACCGACAAGCTGGCGGTCGACCGGCTGGACGCGCTGTACGCGGCGCTCAAGTCGGTCCGCCGCGGCGGGACGGTGTCGCTGTCCGGTGTGTACGGCGGCGAGGTCGACCCGATGCCGATGATGGAGATGTTCGACCGCGGCATCCAGCTGCGGATGGGCCAGGCGCACGTCAAGCGCTGGGTCGACGACATCCTGCCGCTGGTGTCCGACGACGTCGGACCCGCTCGGCGTCCTCGACCTCACGACCCACCAGGTGCCGCTGGACGAGGCGCCGCACATGTACGAGGTGTTCCAGCAGAAGGAGGACGACTGCGTGAAGGTCGTCCTCAAGCCGTGACGGCCGGACCTGCCGCACGGGCTCGGTGGTCGTGGTCACCGGCGCCTCGAGCGGCATCGGCCGCGCCACCGCGCTGGCCCTCGCCTCCCGGGCAGCCCGGCTGGTGCTGTCGGCCCGGTCGGCGGTCTCGCTGCGAGGCGGCCGCGGAGGAGTGCCGTGCCGCTGGGCGCCGACGTCGTCACGGTGGTGGCCGACGTCGTCGACGAGACCGACGTGGAGCGGGTCCGGGCCGCGGCGCTCGCGCGGTTCGGCCGGGTCGACGTCTGGGTGCACACCGCAGCGGTGGTGGCGTACGGCCGGTTCGAGGACGTGCCGTCCGCGACGTTCCGCCGGGTACTCGACACCGGGGTGCACGGGACGGTGCACGCGGCCCGGGTCGCCCTCGACCAGTTCCGCTCGCAGGGCCACGGCACCCTGGTGCTCACCGGTTCGCTGCTGGGCGAGATCGCGACGCCGTACATGAGCAGCTACGTCACGGCCAAGTGGGCCGTCCGCGGGCTCGGCCGGGTGCTCGCGATCGAGACCCGCGGCGAACCCGGACGTCCATGTCTGCATGGTGTCGCCCGGCGGCGTCGACACCCCGGTCTACCGGCTCAGGCGGCGAACTACGCCGGCCGGGTCGGGCGACCGCCGCCGCCGGTGGACCCGCCGGAGAAGGTCGCCCGGGCGATCGTGCGGTCCCTGGCCGACCACCGGCCGCGGCGGAGCGTGGGAGCCGCCAACCTGGCGCGCGCGGGCCGGGTTCACCCTGGCGCCGCGGCTGTTCGACGTCCTGGTCGGCCCGCTGATGCGGGCCGGTGGGCTGTCCCGCGAGTCCGTCGCACCGCACGACGGCAACGTGTTCGCGCCGTCGCCGGCCGGCGACGCCGTGCACGGCCGCTGGGGCCGGCACTGGCTGCGCGGGGCGGGCGCCGGCTCGGTGGTGGTCGCTGGCACCGCCGCCGCGGCACTGCGCCGCAGGAACCGGTCGTGACCTCGCACCTGACAACACTCATCACCGATCACGAAGGAGGCGCAGATGCGCATCGGCTACTTCCTCAGCAGTGAGGAGTACACACCGCAGCAGCTGGTCGAGCAGGCGGTGCTCGCCGAGCAGGCCGGGTTCGAGGCCCTCTGGATCAGCGACCACTTCCACCCCTGGAACGACCAGCAGGGCCAGAGCCCGTTCGTCTGGGGCGTGATCGGGGCGATCTCCCAGGCCTGCCGGCTGCCCGTGACGACAGCCGTCACGGCACCCACGGTGCGCATGCATCCCGCGATCGTGGCGCAGGCGGCCGCGACGGCGGCCGTGCAGCTCGAGGGTCGCTTCACCCTCGGCGTCGGCACCGGTGAGGCGCTCAACGAGCACGTCCTCGGCGACCGCTGGCCGAGCGAGGACGTCCGGCTGGAGATGCTCGAGGAGGCCGTCGAACTGATGCGGGAGATGTGGCAGGGAGAGTTCACCTACCACCACGGCCGCCACTACACCGTCGAGAACGCCCGCATCTACACCCGTCCCGACCAGCCGCCGAAGGTGTTCGTCAGCGCGTTCGGGCCGAAGTCGTTCGACCTGGCGCTGCGGATCGGCGACGGGTTCATCACGACCCAGCCGGACGCCGAGCGCGTCCACGGAGTGGAGGGCCAAGGCCGGCGCCGACAAGCCGGCCCAGGCCGGCTACAAGGTCTGCGTCGCCGACACCGAGGACGAAGGTGTGCAGATCGCGCACCGGCTCTGGGCCAACGCCGGGCTGCCGGGCGAGCTGTCGCAGGTGCTGCCGTCGCCGAAGCACTTCGAGCAGGCCAGCGAGCTGGTCACCGAGGAGATGACCCGCGAGTCGACGGTGTGCGGTCGGGACGTCGACCGGCACGTCGAGGCGTTCGGCCCGTACGCCGATGCGGGCTTCGACGAGGTCTACGTCGCCAACATGGGCCCGAACTACCGCGACTTCTTCAGCCTGTACGCCGACGAGGTCCTCCCGCGCCTGCGCCCGCGGTGATCCACACCGGATCGGTACGACGTCGTGTGCCCGATTCGGTGTGGATCACGGGGAGCCGGTCGTAGGGTCGCGGGCATGCGGATCGCAGTGCTGGGGACGGGTGCCGTAGGTCGGACGCTGGCGGAGGCGTTCGCCAGTCAGGGTCACCAGGTCGTGGTCGGCACCCGGGACGTCGACACGACGTTGGCCCGCACCGAGCCCGAGGGCAGCGAGTCGTTCGCCGACTGGGCGGCGGCACACCCCGACGTCCGGCTGGTTGCCTACGCCGAGGCGGGAGGGCACGGCGAGGTGCTGGTCAACGCCACCAGCGGTGCGGGCTCCCTGGCGGCGGTAGAGGCGGCCGCGCCCGCGGACGGCGCCGTCGTGCTGGACGTGTCCAACGCGCTGGACTTCTCGGCCGGTTTCCCCCCGACCCTCTCGGTCGCCAACACCGACAGCGTCGGCGAGCAGCTGCAGCGCGCGTTCCCCGCAGCGCGGGTGGTCAAGACGCTGAACACGGTGACCGCCCGGGTCATGGTCGAGCCTGCGCTGGTGCCCGGGGAGCACCACGTCTTCGTTGCCGGCGAGGACGACGAGGCGAAGCGGGTGGCCGTCGGGCTGCTCGGCGAGCTCGGCTGGCCGCCGGCTCGGGTGATCGACCTCGGCGGGATCAGGGCCGCCCGGTCCACCGAGATGTACCTGCCGCTCTGGCTGTCGCTGATGGGCGCAGTCGGCTCGCCGGTGTTCAACATCCAGGTCGTCCAGGGCTGAGCGACCGGTCAGCCGAGCAGCGCGCGGGTGCCGCGGGCGATCTCGAGGTCCTCGCGCGCGTGCACGACCAGCACCTGCACGGCGCCCGACGGTGACACGACGGCGTCGCCCTCGACATGCTCGTTGCGCGGGTCGAGGGCGAGCCCGAGGTAGCCGAGGCGCTCGACCAGCAGCCGGCGTACCTCGGCCGAGGCTTCACCGACGCCGCCGGTGACGACAAGTGCGTCCAGCCCGCCGAGGCTCGCCGTCATGGCGGCGACCGACGCCGCGAGCCGGTGCAGGTAGACCTCCAGTGCCAGGCCCGCGTCGGCGTCACCGCCGGCGTTGCGCTCGAGCACCTCGCGCATGTCCTTCGTGCCGGCCAGGCCGAGCAGCCCGCCGCCCCGGTCCACGCCGTCGAGCACCTCCGAGGCGCTCAGCCCTGCGTGCTCGACCAGCCAGAGCACCAGCCCCGGGTCCACGGTGCCGGCCCGGGTGGCCATCACCAGGCCCTCCAGCGGGGTGAACCCCATCGTGGTGTCCATCGACCGCCCGCCGCGCACGGCCGCCAGCGAGGCACCCGACCCGAGGTGCGCGACGACCAGCCGCAGGTCCTGCCGGCCGAGCAGCTCCGCGGCCCGGCGGGTCGCGTAGGCGTAGGAGAGCCCGTGGAAGCCGTAGCGACGCAGCCCGTGCCGCTCACGCCACTCCCGGGGCAGCGCGTAGGTGCGCGCCGCAGCCGGCAGGTCGGCATGGAAAGCGGTGTCGAAGCAGACAACTGCCGGTACGTCGGGCGCGGCGCGGCGGACGGCCTCGATCGCGTCGAGCGCCACCGGCTGGTGCAACGGTGCGAGGTCGACGAGCCCGCGCAGGTCGGCCACCAGGTCGTCGGTGACCCGCTCGGGAGCCACGTGGTCCGGACCGCCGTGCACGACTCGATGACCGACCGCATCTGCCTGCTCGAGCAGGTCGCCGACGTCCGACCCGAGGTCCTCCGGCGTGCTGTCGCGGGTGACGAGCACCGCGTCGTCCGCGTCGAGGACCCGCAGCTTGACGCTGCTGGAGCCGGTGTTGACGGTGAGGACCCTCATGCCGGGGCGTCGTCGTCGGGCCACTGCCAGTCGCGGATCTCCGGCGCGTCCTCGCCGTGCTCACGGGTGTAGGCGCGGCACCGCTCTCGTTCGTCGACCATCTGCTGGCGCAGCTCGGCAGCCCCCGAGCGCAGGCCCGGCACCCGGTCGATGACGTCGATGACCAGCCGGAACCGGTCCAGGTCGTTGAGCATCACCATGTCGAACGGAGTCGTGGTGGTGCCCTCCTCCTTGTAGCCGCGGACGTGGATGTTGTCGTGGTTGGCCCGCCGGTAGGTCAGCCGGTGGATCATCTGCGGGTAGCCGTGGTAGGCGAACACGACCGGCTTGTCCCTGGTGAACAACGCGTCGAAGTCGCGGTCGGCCAGCCCGTGCGGGTGCTCGCGCTCGTCCTGCAGGCGCATCAGGTCCACCACGTTGACCACCCGCACCTTGAGGTCCGGCAGGTGGCGCTTGAGCAGGTCGGCGGCCGCCAATGTCTCGAGGGTCGGCACATCACCGGCGCAGCCGAGCACGACGTCCGGCTCGCCTGTCCCGTCGTGGGTGCCGGCCCAGTCCCAGACGCCGAGGCCGCGCGTGCAGTGAGCGATCGCGTCGTCCATCGACAGCCAGTCGGGGGTCGGGTTCTTGCCCGCCACGACGACGTTGACGTAGTCCCGGCTGCGCAGGCAGTGGTCGGCGACGGACAGCAGGGTGTTCGTGTCCGGGGGCAGGTAGACCCGGATGATCTCGGCCTTCTTGTTCACCACGTGGTCGATGAACCCGGGGTCCTGGTGCGAGAAGCCGTTGTGGTCCTGACGCCACACGTGCGAGCTGAGCAGGTAGTTCAGGGACGCGATCGGACGGCGCCAGGGGATGTCACGGGTGACCTTCAGCCACTTGGCGTGCTGGTTGAACATCGAGTCGATGATGTGGATGAACGCCTCGTAGCAGTTGAACAGGCCGTGCCGGCCGGTCAGCAGGTAGCCCTCCAGCCAGCCCTCGCACAGGTGCTCGCTGAGCACCTCCATGACCCGGCCGTCCGGGGCGAGGTGGTCGTCGCCGGGCACGGTCTCGGCCACCCAGGTGCGGTTGGTCACCTCGAAGGCGGCCTGCAGGCGGTTGGACGCCGTCTCGTCCGGGCCCATCACCCGGAAGGTCTGCGGGTTAGCGGCGATGATGTCCCGCACCATCTTGCCGAGCTCGGCGGTCGGTGCGTGTGCGCTGCCTCCGGGGCGGGTGACCGTGGCCGCGTAGGTCCGGAAGTCGGGCATCTCGAGATCGCGCAGCAGCAGTCCGCCGTTGGTGTGCGGGTTCCCGCTCATCCGCCGCTGACCCAGCGGAGCCGTGCTGCGCAGGCGCTCGACCAGGCGCCCTGACTCGTCGAACAACTCATCGGCGCGATAGCTGCGCAGCCACTCCTCGAGCAGCTTGCGGTGGCCGTCGTCGGTGCGGGTCTCGGCCAGCGGCACCTGGTGGGCGCGGAACGTTCCCTGCACCTGCTGGCCGTCCACGACGTCCGGCCCGGTCCATCCCTTCGGGGTGCGCAGCACGATCATCGGCCAGGCCGGGCGGGTGAGGTCGCCGCCCGCGGCCGCGGCCCGGATGGCGGCGATCCGGTCGAGCACCTCGTCGAGCGTCTCGGCCATCAGCGCGTGCATCGTCGCCGGGTCGTCGCCCTCGACGAAGAACGGCTCATGGCCGTAGCCGCGCAGCAGCGCCTCCAGCTCGTCGTGCGGGATGCGGGCGAGAACCGTCGGGTTGGCGATCTTGTAGCCGTTGAGGTGCAGGATCGGCAGCACGGTGCCGTCGGTGGCCGGGTTGAGGAACTTGTTCGAGTGCCAGCTGGCCGCCAGCGGCCCGGTCTCGGCCTCGCCGTCGCCGACCACGCAGGCCACCAGCAGGTTCGGGTTGTCGAAGGCGGCGCCGTAGGCGTGCACCAGCGCGTAGCCGAGCTCGCCGCCCTCGTGGATGGAGCCCGGCGTCTCCGGGGCGACGTGGCTGGGGATGCCACCGGGAAAGGAGAACTGGCGGAACAGCTTGCGCATCCCGTCCAGGTCCTCGCTGATGTCCGGGTACGTCTCGGCGTAGGTGCCCTCGAGGTAGGAGTTGGCGACCAGGCCGGGCCCGCCGTGCCCCGGACCGGTGATGTAGATCGCGTCCAGGTCGCGGGCGACGATGGCCCGGTTCAGGTGGGCGTACAGGAAGTTCAGGCCGGGTGTCGTGCCCCAGTGCCCGAGCAGCCGCGGCTTGACGTGCTCGGCCAGCAACGGCTCGCGCAGCAGCGGGTTGTCCATCAGGTAGATCTGGCCGACCGAGAGGTAGTTCGCTGCCCGCCACCAGGCGTCGACGTCGTCCAGGACCTGCGGGGACACGGGCATGCGGCGGTCCTTCCCTGAGCGCGGGGCCGGCCATCAAAGAGCCGGCTCGTCGCATTCTGTCCCGCGCGGCACCGGCTCCGACAGGGGCCGAGGTCCCGTCGTACCGTGTCCGGCGTGACCGACGCCCCGATCCCGTTCGACGACAGCGCTGCCCTCGCCGTCCGGCTGGGGGCGACCCGGATGGACCTCACCGTGCAGCGGGTGCGGCCGCTCTCGCCGTCCATGGTGCGGGTCGAGCTCGCCGGAGATGCGCTGCGCGACCTGACGCACGAGCCGGGGCAGGACCTCATGCTCACCGCGGTCGCCGGGCCGCCGGTGCTGCGGCGCCGGTGGACGATCCGGCAGCTCGACCGTGCTGCCGGCGTGGTCGCGCTGGATGTCGTTCTGCACGCCGACGGTGGCGTCAGCGAGCTGCACGAGACGACGCCCGGAGAGGTCGTCGAGGCCATCGGTCCCCGCGGCAAGGTGCACCTGGTGCCCGGGGCCAGGCTGCACCACTTCCTGGGTGACCAGAGCTTCCTGCCCGCGGCCTTCGCGATGGCCGAAGCAGTGCAGCCACCGGCAGGTGCGGTGGTGACCCTCACCGTGCCCGACGAGCCCGACCGGCTGGCTCTCGAGGCTGCCGCCGTCCCCAAGGGACCCATCTGGGTCGACGCAGGCGGTGACGACGAGAAGACCGGCCTCGCGCTGCTCGAGGCCAGCGGTCTCGGCGCGCCGGAGGACGGCGTCGTGGTGTACGTCGGCGGTGAGATGACGCTGACCTCGACCATCCGGTCGGCCCTGGTCCGCGAGCACGGCTGGCCCCGCGAGGCGGTGCTGCCCAAGCCGTACTGGCGGCGGGGGACACCCAACGCCCGGCACGGCGAGCCCGGCCGCGACTAGGGACCGGCGGCAGCCAGCTCCTGGACCAGCTCGTACAGGTCACCGTCCGGGGCGATGAAGTGCGCGTACCGGTACTGCTCGTTCTCGTCCGGCTCGTCGACCTCGACGCCGGCCGCGCGCAGCTCGGCGATGGCGGCAGCCAGGTCGGCGACCTTCAGGCCGACGGTGCGCGAGGTGCCGCCGCCGTCCGCCCGCTCGTCCGAGACGGCGAAGCCCGAGCCGTCCGGCAGCGCGAACATGTCGGCGTCCGCCGTCCCGGCGTCGACCCGGCGGAGGCCGAGGGTCTGCTCGACGAAGGCCGTCATGGCGGCCCGGTGCGGGGTGGCCGTGCCGGCGAACACGAGCCCGAGGATCTCCATGAAGGTGACCGTACCGACTCCGCGCTCCTAGGTCGGGGCACGATGGGGGGATGACCCCGCCAGTGCCGCCGACCGCGCCCGTGCTCGTGACCGGCTGCTCCAGCGGCATCGGGCGGGCGACGGTGCAGGCCCTGCTGCGCGGACCGCACCCGGTCTGGGCGACGGCTCGGCAGGTGGACTCGCTGGACGACCTGGCGGCGGCCGGAGCGCGGGTGCTGGCGCTGGACGTCACCGACGAGGCCTCGATGGTCGCGGCCGTGCGCGCAGTGGAGGCCGAGCACGGCGCGGTGGGTGGCCTGGTGAACAACGCGGGGTACGGCGAGTACGGCCCGGTCGAGGAGGTACCGCTCGACGCGGTGCGCCGGCAGTTCGAGACCAACGTGTTCGGGCTGCTGAGGCTCAGCCAGCTGGTGCTGCCGGGGATGCGGGCCGCCGGCTGCGGGCGGATCGTCAACGTGTCGTCGATGGGTGGCCGGATGACGCTGCCCGGCGGCGGGGTCTACCACGCGAGCAAGTACGCGGTCGAGGCGCTCAGTGATGCGCTGCGGTTCGAGACCCGCGGCTTCGGCGTCGGCGTCTCCGTCGTCGCACCCGGCCCGGTGCACACCGGGTTCGCCGAGGAGGCCACGGCCGTCCCCGAGGGCGACGGGCCGTACGCCGGGTTCATGCGCGGTGTCGCGGCGCGCAACGCCACGGCGTACGACCGGCCGGACGCGCGCGGCACCCTGGACGCCGACGACGTCGCCGAGGTCATCGTCGCCGCCCTGGGGTCGAGCCGCCCGAAGGCGCGCTACCCGGTCGGCCTGGTGGCCCGGCAGGTGGTCGGTGCCCGTCGGCTGCTGCCGACCGCGCTGTGGGACGCCGCGCTCCGCCGGCAGTACCCCACACCGTGAGGCCGCGTCCGCGCCGGCCGAGGCGCCGGGCGCGGTTAGAGTCCTGGCCGTGACCGAGCGCCGCCCGTCCCTGCTCGGGCGGCGCTCGGGACGAGTCGGCGCGGCCGGTGCGGGTCAGCCCGCTGAACGCCCAGCTGCTCACGGTCGGCGTGGACATCGGCGGCACCAAGGTCGCGGCCGGCGTGGTCACCCACGAGGGCGAGGTGCTGGCCCAGGTCCGGCGCGAGACGCCGCACCGGAGCAAGAGCCCGCAGGTCGTCGAGGACACGATCGTCGACGCCGTGCTCGACCTCGCTCAGGAGCACGAGCTGCACGCGGTCGGCATCGGTGCCGCCGGGTTCATCGACGCCGACCGGGCCAACGTGCTGTTCGCGCCGCACCTGTCGTGGCGCAACGAACCGCTGCGCGACGCGATCAGCTCGCGGCTGCGGCTGCCCGTCGTCGTCGAGAACGACGCCAACGCCGCGGTCTGGGCCGAGTGGCGCTTCGGCGCCGGCCGCGGCGAGTCGCACCTCGTCTGCGTGAACCTCGGCACCGGCATCGGCGGGGCGATGATCGTCAACGGCACGCTGCAGCGCGGCCGGTTCGGCGTCGCCGGGGAGTTCGGGCACATGCAGGTGGTGCCCGGACGGCCGCCGCTGCGAGTGCGGCAACCGCGGCTGCTGGGAGCAGTACGCCTCGGGCAACGTGCTGGTCCGCGAGGCGCGCGAGCTGGCGGCCGCCAACTCGCCGGTGGCCCACCGGATCCTCGAGCGCGCCGGCGGCGACGTCGCGGCGATCACCGGCCCGCTGATCACCGAGGCCGCCCGGGACGGCGACCCGGCCGCGCGCGAGCTGTTCGAGGAGGTCGGGCAGCTGGCTCGGCGTCGGCATCGCGAACCTCGCGGCGGCGCTCGACCCGGGCATGTTCGTCATCGGCGGCGGCCTGTCCGAGGCAGGTGACCTGCTCATCGGTCCGGCCCGCGAGGCGTTCCGGCGCAACCTCACCGGCCGTCGGTTCCGGCCGGAGGCGGCCGTCGTGCAGGCGCAGCTCGGCAACACCGCCGGCCTGGTCGGTGCCGCCGACCTGGCTCGGCCGTTCGCCCGCCGGTTCCGCCGGGCCCGGGCCCGCGCGCGGGACCGGCGCGCACGCCACGAGCAGCCTGGTACGCCGTGAGCGCACCGCTGCGGATGTCCAACGTCGACGCCGCCTGGCTCGGGATGGACTCGCCCGACAACCTGATGATGGTGACCGCCGTGCTGCGTCTCGAGGACCCGGCCGACCGTCACCGGCTCGACGGAGGTCTTCGAGCACCGGCTGCTCGCGCGCTACCCGAAGTTCTCGATGCGACCGTTGCCGTCGGGCAGCCCGTTCGAGCAGCCGGTGTGGACCGACGACCCGGACTTCGACCTCGGCCGGCACCTCGTCGACGCCGGCGAGGTGGCCGACGACGACGGCCTCGCCGCGCTGGTCAGCGACCTGCTCGGCACGCCGCTGGACATGCACCACTCGCCATGGCAGTTCCACCTCGTGACGGTGCCGGCCCCGGACGGCAGCGGGCCGACGTCCGCGCTGGTGGCCCGGCTGCACCACTGCATCGCCGACGGCATCGCCCTGGCCAGCGTGCTGCTGTCGCTCACCGACGACGAGCCCGGCACCCGGCCCGAGGACGATCCCGTCCGATGACACCGGCCGCGACCCGCGCCGCCCGGGCATCAGGTCCCGGCTGACCGCCGGCTCCCGCGACCTGCGTCCCGGTCGCCGGCGTCGACCCGCTGGCGCCGCGCACCCTGCGACAGGGCGCGGCGGCGGTGCGGTTCGGCTGGCGGGTGCTGAGCACCGGGGTGGGCCTGCTGCTCGCCAACCGGGACCCGCGGACCCGGCTGTCCGGCCGTCTCGGCACGGCCAAGGTCGCTGCCTGGTCGCGGCCGCTGGACCTGGCCGTCGTGAAACGGGTGGCCGCCGCGCTGGACGTCACCGTCAACGACGTGCTGCTCGCGGTGACGGCCGGCGCGCTGCGACGGCACTTCGCCGAGCACGGCGAGGCGGCGCACGACCTGCGGATCTTCGTCCCGGTCGACCTGCGGCCGCGCGACGAGCCGGTGCCGGCGACGCTGGGCAACCGGTTCGGCATCGTGTTCGTCAAGCTCCCGGTCGCCGTCGCCGACCCGCTGGCCCGGGTCCGGGCGGTGCACGAGCGGATGGCCCGGGTCAAGGGCGGAGCACAGGCCGCGTCGACGTTCGCCATCCTCGCGGTGGTGGGGGCGATGCCGTCCTGGGCCCACCGGCTCGCCGTACGCATCCTGGGCGCGAAGTCCTCGGCCATCGTCACCAACGTCCCGGGACCGACCCGGCCGGTCTACCTGGCCGGCTCGCGGCTGGCGCGGCTGACCTTCTGGGTGCCGCAGGCCGGCTCGGTGGGTCTGGGGGTGAGCATCCTCAGCTATGCCGGAGAGGTGACCATCGGGATGGCGGCCGACCGCAACCTGGTGCCTGAGCCGAGTCGGCTGGTCGCGGCGGCGGAGGCCGAGATGGCCGACCTGGCCCGGCGGACACTGGCCGTCGACGACGACGCGGTGGTGCTCGAGGTGGTGCCGTTCGACTCCGACCTCGCCACGTCCCTGGTGGCCGAGGTGCAGCAGGAGTACGTCCGGCGGTACGGCGGTCAGGACGAGACGCCGGTCGACCCGGCGGAGTTCGCGCCCCCGCTGGGCACCTTCCTGGTCGCCCACGTCGGCGCCAGCGCGATCGGCTGCGCCGGGCTGCGCCGGCACGGCGACGACACCGTCGAGGTGAAGCGGATGTTCGTCGCGACCGGAGCACCGGCGCCGCGGGCATGCCCGCCGGATGCTGCACGCCCTGGAGGACGTCGCCCGCGAGCAGGGCTTCCGGCGGGTGGTGCTGGAGACCGGGCTGGCGCAGCCGGAGGCGATCGCGCTCTACCTCAGCGCCGGGTACCTCCCGGTCGAGGGCTTCGGGCACTACAAGGACTCGCCGCTGTCGCGGTCCTTCGCCCGCGACCTCTGACCCGCTCCCAGGTTTGACGAGCGCGGCGGCTGGTCATCAACCAACCTGGTTCTCCGAACAGGAGGGCCGCTCTTGCCATGCTTCGGTGTGGAGGGGGCACACCCGCACGATTCGGCCGGTGGTGAAGAAGACGCCCAGGCTCCTCCAGCGGATCTCCGCCGAAGGCGGAACGCTGCGGTTCTCCGACGAGGACGTCAGCAGCTGGCTCGAGCTCGCCCTGTTCCCCGACCCGCTCAGCGCCGGCGACGCGCGCCGCGCGCTGGAGGGGTACTGCGACGAACAGCGGGTGCCCGAGAAGCTGACCGAGGTCGGCGTCCTGGCGATCAGCGAGCTGGTCACCAACGCGATCATCCACGCTGGAACTCCGGCGCTCGTGCTGGCCGAGTACGACGGGGACAACCTGACCCTCGCCGTCGCCGACGGAGCAGACGCGTCGCCTGTCGCGATGCCACCCGACGACGACCGTGAGCACGGCCGCGGCGTGGCCATCGTCGAGGAGCTCGGTGCCACCTGGGGCATCCGACGGACCTACCTGGGGAAGGTCGTCTGGGTGAACCTGGCACGCTCCGATGTTCTCGGCGAGGGCTAGCTCACAGGCCGAGCTCGTCCAGGGCAGGCAGCGAGGCCCGTACGGCGGCGCGGGCCGCCGTGGCGTCCTCGGAGTCCTTCGCGAGCGCGGCGAGATCGCGGCACTGCTGCAAGTGTCACGGACTTGAGCACGGCGCCCACGTCGGGCAGCGACCGTGCCGACATCGACAGGCTCGTGGCCCCGAGCCCGACCAGCACCGGCGCCAGCGCCGGGTCAGCCGCCGCCTCGCCGCAGATGCCGACCGGCTTGGCCTCGGCCTCGCCGGCGGCGCCCACCATGCCGATCAGCCGGAGCAGCGCGGGCTGCCACGGGTCGTTGAGCGCGGCGAGCGGGCCGGACATCCGGTCAGCGGCGAGGGTGTACTGAGCGAGGTCGTTGGTGCCGATGCTGACGAAGTCGACCGCGGCGAGAATCTCCCTGGCCGACAGCGCGGCCGCCGGGATCTCCACCATGACTCCGGTCGTGCGCAGGCCGGCCTCGCGGGCGTGCCGGTCGAACGCCTGCGCCTCGCTGAGCACGGCGACCATCGGCGCCATCACCCACACGTCGGCCTTCGTGCTGCGGGCGGCCGCCGCGATCGCGCGCAGCTGCTTGTCGAGGACCTCGGGCTGCGCCAGGCCGATCCGCAGCCCTCGGACGCCGAGGGCGGGGTTGGCCTCCTCGCCCTGGTCGAGGAACGGCAGCGGCTTGTCGGCGCCGGCGTCGAGGGTGCGTACGACGATCTTGGTGCCCTCGCCGAACGCGCCGAACACCGCCGTGTAGGACTCGGTCTGCTCCGACTCCGACGGCTCGTCGCCGCGGTCGAGGAACAGGAACTCGGTGCGGAACAGCCCCACGCCCTCGGCGCCGGCCGCGGCCGCGGCCTGGGCACCCGCCGGGTCGCCGATGTTGGCGAGCAGCTTGATCCGACGCCCGTCGGCGGTGGCGCCCGGGCCCTCCCAGCGCCGGTTGCGGGCCGCGGCGCGGGCCGCGCGTTCGCGGGCCTCGGTGACGGTGGCCTCGTCCGGAGCCGGGTCGATCGTGCCGGTGGCCCCGTCGAGCACGAGGACGGTGCCCTCCTCGAGAGACAGCACCTCGGGGCACGACACGACGGCCGGGATGCCGAGCGCCCGGGCCAGGATCGCCGTGTGGCTGGTGGGGCCGCCCTCGGCGGTCACGAAGGCCAGTACCCGCTGCGGGTTGATGGTGGCGGTGTCAGCCGGGGCGAGGTCGCGGGCGACCAGGATGAACGGGTGCCCCGGGTCGGGGATGCCCGGCGCCGGCACGCCGAGCAGCTCGCCGACGATGCGGTTGCGGACGTCCTCGACGTCGCTCGCTCGCGCCCCGACGTACCCGCCGGCGCCGGTCGAGCAGGTCGCGGAACGTGTTGGCGGCGTCCCACACGGCGCGGGGCGCCGGGATGCCCTGCTCGCGCACGGCGTTCTCGGCCAGGTCGGCCAGCTCGGGGTCGGAGGCCATCATGGCCGTCGCCTCGAGCACCTCCTTCGTCTCGCCCTCAGCCTTGCCCGCGCGGGCCCACAGGTCGGTGGCGACCAGGTCCATGGCCGGCCGGATCCGGGCGACGTCCGCGTCGGCGTCGGCCGGTGGCGGGCCGGCCTGCGGCTCGGTGACCGGGTCCGGCATCCGGACCACCGGCCCGACTGCCGTGCCGGGGCTGACCCCGTGACCCCGCAGCAGCTCAGGCATCGACCGGTGCCTCCGCGTCGAGGTCGCTCTCGAGCAGCTTCACCAGGGTGTCGAGCACGGCGTCGGCTCCCTCTCCCTCGGCGGCGAGGGTGACCGTGCCGCCGGTGTTGACGCCGAGCGACAGCACGCCGAGCATGCTGCGCGCGTCGACCGTCCGCTCCCCGGCGGTGATGGTCACCTTCACCGGCTGCTTGGCAGCCGCCTGCACGAACAGCTTGGCGGGTCTGGCGTGCAACCCGCTCTTGGAACCCACGGTCACGGTGCGCTCGGGCATGTGCTCGCTCCTCGGTGCTGGTCGCGGACAGGCTTGGCGGGTCGGATGGGCGGAGCGGTCAGGGCTCGACGGTCACCTTGATCGCCTCGCCCTTGCTGACGATCTCGATCGCCTTCAGTACGTCGGTCAGCGGCAGCCGGTGGGTGATCAGGTCGGCGACCGGCACCGAGCCGTCGGCGATGAGCGACAGCGCCTGCTTGTTGTGCGCGGGGCTCGACCCGTTGGCGCCGATGATCATCAGCTCGCGGTAGTGCACGAGGTTGGAGTCCAGCGAGATCACCGGGTTGTCCTTGGGCAGGCCGCCGAAGAAGCTGATGCGGCCCTGCCGCGCCGCCATCTGCACGGCCTGCTCCTGCGCCGCGCCGGACGCGGCGGCGGTGATGATGACGTCGACCCCGCGTCCGTCGGTGAACTTGATGATGTCGTCGACCGCGTCGGTCTCGGCGGAGCAGACGACGTGGTCGGGCTTGACGATCGCGGCGGCCTGCTCGAGCCGGTCGCGGTTGAGCTCGACCAGGGTCACGCGGGCGGCGCCCCGGGCGCGGGCCAGCCGCACGTGCAGACAGCCGATCGGCCCGGACCCGATGACGACGACGTCGTCGCCCTCACCGACCCGGGCCAGCTCCTGCGCGTTGATGGCGCAGGCGAACGGCTCGGCCACCGAGGCCTCGGCGAAGCTGAGACCGTCGGGGATGCGGTTGAGCCCGTCGACCGCCAGCACCTTGGCCGGCACGATCATGTACTCCGCGAAGCCGCCGTCGTAGTCGTAGCCGATCGACTCCTGGTTGGGGCAGACGGTCATGCTGCCGCGCCGGCACTCGGCGCACGTGCCGCACGGGATGGCGGCGATGACCTGGACCCGGTCGCCCGACGCCCAGCCCTCGACGCCCGTCGCCGACCTCGACCACCTCACCGGCGACCTCGTGCCCCATGACCCGCGGCGGCACGATGTTCTGGTGGCCGAACTTGGAGATCTTCACGTCGGTGCCGCACGTCGAGCAGTTGCGCACCCGGATCTTGACGTCGCCGGGACCCGGCGTCGGCTCGGGTGCGTCCTCGACGCGGATGTCTCCCGGGGCGTAGAAGCGCGCGACCTTCATGGTGTCCGTCACGGTGATGTGGCCTCTTCCTCGGTCGGCTGCAGCACGTGCAGCACGTCTTCCGGTCGGGTGGCGTCGCGCAGTGCCTGCGCCTGGTCGGGGTCCATCAGCACCTGGGCGAGCTGGGCGAGCACCTCGACGTGGCCGTCGCCCGGCCGCCGCGATGCCCACGCACACGGTGACCTCGTCGCCGTCCCAGTCGATCGGCTCGGCGAAGCGCAGGTAGCAGCAGCGCGTCGCGGACGACCGCCTCCTTGCCGGCCAGGGTGCCGTGCGGGATGGCCACGCCCTCACCGACGTACGTCGAGATCGTGCGCTCGCGCTCGAGCATCGCGTCGACGTACGCCGGCTCGACCGCACCCACGCGGACCAGCGCCTCCCCGCAGGCACGGACCGCTTCCTCCTTGCTGTCTGCGTGCGCGTCGAGGTCGATCGCCTCGAGGTCGAGCAGCTCGGCCAGCGAGCGCGTGCCGTCCTCGTCAGCCATCGATCACGCCGCCGTTCTTCACCGCGTTGACGACCTTCGTGACGGCGGGGTCGCCGAGGAACACCTTGAACGCGACGATCGGCTTCCCCGGCGCGATTCCACGTGCCCTGTCGGCCAGACCTTCGTGCACGACAACCACGTCGGCGTCGTCGGGGATCGAGTTCACCGGAGTGTGCTCGACCGTGACGTTCTGCTTCTTCAGCTGCCCGCGCAGGGTGCTGGCCAGCATGACGCTGCTGCCCATTCCTGCGTCGCAGGCGACGACCAGCTTGCGGACGTCACTGCCCTCGATGCTCGGCACGGGTCAAGCCTCCAACGGCTCGGTGCGGTTCGCAACCGGCGCGGCCGTGCCCTTGCCCTGCGCCTTGGTGGCGGCGACCGACTCCTCGGCCTTGGTCAGCTCGACGTCCGTCAGACCTTCCTCGTCGTCGCTGTTGTGGCCGAAGCCGAGCAGAGCGCCCGCGACGAAGAAGGCGACCGCCGCGGAGACCGCGATGCCCAGGATCACCCCGAAGTAGTCGCCCTTCGCCGTCACGCCCATGAACGCGATGAAGCTGCCGGGCGCCGCCGGGCCGGTGAGGCCGACGCCGAACGCCTGGAAGATCGCGATCCCGGAGGCACCGCCGGCGATGGTGGCGAGGACCAGCTTCGGCTTCATCAGCACGTACGGGAAGTAGACCTCGTGGATGCCACCGAAGAAGTGGATGATCAGCGCGGCCGGGACCGTCGGACGCAGCGACCGCGGGCCGAAGAAGAGGTACGCGAGCAGCAGACCGGCACCTGGCCCGGGGTTGGCCTCCAGCATGAACAGGATCGACTTGCCCTTTTCCTGGACATCGGCTGCGCCGAGTGGCGTCAGAACGCCGTGGTTGATCGCGTTGTTGAGGAACAGGACCTTCGCCGGCTCGATGATGATCGACGCCACCGGGAGGAGGCTGTTGTTGACGAGGGACTCCACCCCGTCGCCGAGCCGGTCGGTGATCCAGCCGACGATGGGCTCGATCACCTTGTAGCCGAAGATCGCCAGGCGCGCCGCCGAGGATGCCGATGCTGAAGTTGTCGATGAGCATCTCGAAGCCGGCCTTGACCTTGCCGGCGACGAGGTTGTCGAACAGCTTCAGGATGTACGCCGACAGGGGTCCGAGGACGAAGGCGGCCAGGATCATGACCTGTCCGCCGAACGGCAGCACCGAGGTCCCGTCCCCGACGGTGACCGGGTCGGCCGCCGCGACGACCGCGCCGAAGGTCGCGACCGCCCCGATGACCGCGCCGCGCTGGCCGTGGACCATCCGGCCACCGGTGTAGGCCACCAGGGTCGGGATGAGCACGACGATCATCGGGCCGACCATCTCGGCCAGGTCCGCGTTGGGTGTCCAGCCGTCCGGGATGAACAGCGCGGTGATCAGGCCGAACGCGATGAACGCCCCGATGTTGGGCATGACCATGCCCGAGAGGTAGCTGCCGAACCGTTGGATGCGGGCGCGCACATCCGTCCCGGTCGCGGCGGGCGTGAAGTTGGACATGGATTCCTCTTTTCCTCTGCAGCCTTGAGATGTGCGGGGTCGGGTGTTCGCTCGGGTCCGGTCAGCCGGACGAGACCAGTGGTCGGGACAGGTTCGTGCGGTCGTGCAGACGCACCGCGCTGCGGTGGATCTGGTCCGGTGCCGGCATCCGGCTGCCTGGCTGGGCGACGGCCGCGGCCGCCCAGGCGAGACCTTCGGCGAGCGCCGCCGAGCCGTCCGCCCCGGCTGCCAGGTAGCCGGCCAGCAGGGCATCGCCCGCGCCGACGGTGCTGCGCGGCCCGGCGACGTGCGCGTCGCCGCTGACGACGCCGTCCTCCGACACCAGCAGCGCGCCGTCCGAGCCGAGGCTCACCAGCACGTCCCGGGCACCCCGGGAACGCAGGACCTGGGCGGCCTCGACAGCCTCGCCGACCGACCGCAGCGGCGCATCGACGGCCTCGGCGAGCTCCTCACGGTTGGGCTTGACCACCGTCGGACCGGCGGCGACCGCAGCCAGCAGGGCCGGACCGCTGGTGTCGACGGCAACCCGGATCCCGGCGGAGACCAGCCGCCGGCACAGGCGCGCGTAGTAGTCGTCGGTGACGCCGGGTGGCAGGCTGCCGCAGGCGGCCACCCAGTCGGCGGTGTGGGTGGCTGCCAGCACCGCCTCGGTGATCGCGTCGAGCTCGTCGGCCGACAGGGTGGGCCCGGGCTCGTTGATCTTGGTGATGGCGCCGTCGGGCTCGGCCAGGGTGATGTTCGACCGGGTGCCACCGCGGATCTGGACCGCGACGACGTCGACGCCCTCGGCGCGAAGCAGGCGGACCAGCTGGTCGCCTTGCGGGCCGCCGACCGGCAGGACGGCCCGCGACGGCACGCTGGCCGCGAGCAGCGCCCGCGAGACGTTCACGCCTTTGCCGCCCGGGTCGAGGGTGGCCCGGGTCGCGCGGATGACGGTGCCCGGCACCAGCCGCTCCACCTCGACCGCGCGGTCGAGGCTGGGGTTGAGGGTGAGACTGACGATCATGCGCGGACCAGACTGAGTCCGTGCCGCTCGAGCTCGTCGGCGACCGCCGGGTCCAGCCCGGAGTCGGTGACGAACAGGTCGACGTCGTCGATCGCCCCGAACCGCGCGAGGTAGTCGTTGCCGACCTTGGTGTGGTCGGCGAGCAGGACGGTGCGGCCGGCGCAGCCGATCATCGCTCGCTTCATGCTGGCCTCCGCCGGGTCGGGCGTGGTCAGCCCGCGATCGGCGGAGAGCCCGTTCGTCGCCATGAACGCGACATCCACGTGCAGGCGATCGAGCGGCCGCAGCCCGCCGTCATCGACGGCCGCCATCGTCCGGCCCCGGACCCGGCCGCCGATCATGATCACGGTCAGTCCCGGTCGGGCAGCCAGCAGCGTCGCGAGCGGCGGCGAGTTGACCACCACGATCAGCTCCCGGTCGGCGGGGATCGCCTCCGCGAACCGGCGGGTCGTCGAGCCGGCGTCGAGCAGGATCGCGCCGTCCTCGGGCAGCTCGGCCAGGGCCGCCTTGGCGATCCGCTCCTTCTCGGCGGTCATCACGGTGTCCCGGTCAGACAGCGTGGGCTCGAAGCCGAGCCGCTCCACCGGGATGGCCCCGCCGTGCACCCGGCGGACCTGCCCGGCGCGCTCGAGGGCCGTGAGGTCGCGGCGCACGGTCTCGGTGGTGACCCCGTAGTGCGCAGACAGGGCGACCACGTCGACCCGACCGTCGGCCCGGGCCAGCAGCAGGATCTCGCGCTGCCGTTCCTCCGCGTACACGAGTGGTTTCTCCTTCGTTTCTATTTGGTTTCATGTGACTCTCCGCCCGTTTTTGTGGTCTGTCAAGAGTCGTCTTGCCGCCACCCACGGACTCCCGCGGAAGCGGTGTCGGGTGGGGCCGGTGGGGCGGCGCCGGCCGGGCTTCCGCGCGGCCGATCTGGCGGGCTCAGCCGCCTCAGGACGGCGGCCGCTCGGCCTGCAGCTGGGTCTGGGTGGCCGCGAAACCGACCGAGCGGTAGACCCGGATCGCGGGGTAGTCGGGGTCCGCGACCATGACCAGCGTGGTCGCTCCCAGCTCGCCGAAGCCGTACTCGCTGGTGTGGTGCACGAGCGTGCCGGCCAGCCCGCGCCCGCGCAGCTCCGGATGGGTCTCGACCGACTGGAACCGCGCGAGCCCGGGGCTGGCCGCGAACAGGCCCATCTGCGAGACCAGGCGGCCGTCGAGGAACGCGCCGAACCAGCCACCGTGGCCTGCCTCAGACAAGGCACGGTCGGTGTCGGCGCGGCGGTTGACGAACTCCTCGTGGCCGGCCTCGTCCGAGTCGTCGCAGGCGATCCGCAGCTGCACGCTCTGGGCCCAGTCGTCGTCGGTGACCAGCCGGCGGTAGTCGGCCTCGTGGTTGGGCCGTGCGGGCGGCTGCACCGACGTTGCCGTCATGACGGTCGACGCCTCCACCTTCATCCCGCGGTCGGCGAAGCCGGCGAGATCGGCGAGCCCGCCGTCGGTGCCGTCCACGCCGAAGGCACGGTGCCGCGTCTCCGGGAACTCGGCGGCGAACCGGTCCAGCCAGGCGTCGGTGTCCTCCTTGGCTGGTGGCCGGTCCAGCAGCAGGAAGTTGCCCCACCAGAACGCCGGGTTGTGCGCGGTCCGCACCACCAGGTGGTCGCCGTGGTCCTCGAGCTCGCTGCCGCCCAGCTGGAGCAGGGCGAGGTCGGTGCGGAAGCCGAGCGAGGTCACGTCCACCCGCCGCAGCGTAGGGAGTGCGGGAGGGTAGGAACTGGTTACTGGTGGGTAACATAGCCGTCATGAGCGTGCAGCTGCAGGGACCGGTCGACCTCGACGAGCTGCGCCGGGTCGTCGACGGCCGGTGGGCCGAGGTGCGGGCCGTGGTCCGTGAGCAGGTCCCGGCCGAGTGGTGCCTTCCGGTCGGCGATCTCGACCGCGAGACGCAGCGCGCAAGGACCCTGGAGCGGGCCCAGGCGCTCGCGGTGACCGGCCTCCCACGTCGTGGCTTCGAGAAGGCGTACGGCGGCGAGGACGACATCGGCGGCTCGATGACTCTCTACGAGATGCTCGGCATGGTCGACCTCTCGTTGATGGTCAAGGCCGGGGTGCAGTGGGGCCTGTTCGGTGGCGCGCTGCAGGCGCTGGGTACCCGCAAGCACCACGAGCGCTACCTGCCCTCGATGATGACCCTCGAGCTGCCGGGCTGCTTCGCGATGACGGAGTCGGGCCACGGCTCGGACGTGCAGTCGCTGCGCACCACCGCGACGTACGACCCGGAGCGACAGGAGTTCGTCGTCTGCACACCGGACGACGACGCGCGCAAGGACTACATCGGCAACGCCGCGCGGGACGGCCGGATCGCCGTGGTCTTCGCCCAGCTCGTCACCCGGGGGGAGAGCCACGGCGTGCATGCGCTCCTGGTGCCGATCCGGGGCGACGACGAAGCCCCGTGCCCCGGCGTACGGATCGAGGACTGCGGGCACAAGGGCGGGCTCAACGGCGTCGACAACGGCCGGCTCTGGTTCGACGACGTCCGGGTTCCCCGGGAGGCGCTGCTGGACCGCTACGGACAGGTGGCGGCGGACGGCACCTACTCCAGCCCGGTCGAGAGCCGGTCGCAACGGTTCTTCACCATGCTCGGTGCGCTGGTGCGCGGCCGGGTGAGTGTCGGCGGCGCGGCGGCGGCTGCTGCCCAGGCGGCGCTGGCGATCGCGGTCGAGCACGGCGAGAACCGGCGGCAGTTCGCCCGGCCCGGCACCGACGGCGAGGTCACCGTCCTCGACTACCTGGCTCACCAGCGGCGGCTGCTGCCGGCGCTTGCGACGTCGTACGCGCTGCACTTCGCGCAGGGCCGGCTGACCTCGGACCTGCACGACGTGCAGACCGGCGGCACCACCGACGACGCCCGGCAGCGCGAGCTCGAGTCACGTGCCGCCGGCATGAAGGCCATCAGCACCTGGCACGCGACCGCGACGATCCAGACCTGCCGCGAGGCGTGCGGCGGCGCCGGCTACCTGTCGGCCAACCGGTTGGTGCAGCTCAAGGCCGACAGTGACGTGTTCACGACCTTCGAGGGCGACAACACAGTGCTCATGCAGCTGGTCGCCAAGTCGATGCTCACGAGCTACCGCGACCACTTCGGCGAGCTCGACACCCTGGGCACCGTGCGGTTCCTCGCCGACCAGGTCGTCGAGACGGTGCTGGAGCGGACCTCGGCCCGCGGCCTGGTCGACCGGCTGGCGGCGGCCGCGCCGGGCCGCGACGACGACGTCAACCTGCTCGACCGCGAGTGGCAGCGCGAGCTGTTCGCCTGGCGGGAGAGCCACGTCGTCGCCGGTCTGGCCCGGCGGCTGCGGCGCGCGGCCAAGGGCGACGGCGCCGATGTGTTCGAGGCCGTCAACCGGGTGCAGGCCCACTCGCTGCGCGCCGCCCACGCGCACGTGCACCGGTTGGTGCTCGACGCGTTCGCCGCGGCGGTCGAGGGCTGCACCGACGACGGCACCCGGGCGCTGCTGAGCCGGGCGTGCGACCTCTACGTGCTCGCCGAGGTCGAGGCCGACCGCGGCTGGTTCCTCGAGCACGGCCGCCTGACACCGGCCGGCGCCAAGGCGGTCGGCCGCGCCGTCGACGACCTCTGCCGCGAGCTGCGCCCGCACGCGCGCACCCTGGTGGCCGGCCTCGGCATCCCGCGCGAATGGCTGGCTGCCGACCTGACGAGGGCAGCCAGCCCGGACCCGGCTTGACCGGTCGCCCTGCTCAGCTCGGCGAGTAGAGCCAGGGTGTCTTGATGTCGAGGAAGGTCGGCTCGCCGACCTCGAGCTTGCCCATCTCGTCCATCTGACCCTGCAGGTCCGCGGGGACCTCCTTGCGTTCGCCCTCGCGGGCTTCCGCCTCGGACGTGAAGTACAGCACCGCGGTGTACGCGCCGCCGTCGTGCCCGGCGCCGAGACTGCCGAGGATGTCCGGGCGGAACGCGGCCCAGGCCTCCGGGTTCTCCGACATCAGCTCCCGAGCCCGGGACGGGTCGGTGCTGCGGCCCTGGATGACCTGCACGAAACCGGCGGTGTTCGGGTCGCCGGCGATGTCCTCGTCGACCTCGGTGCTGTCGAGGAACGTCGCGTCGCTGGTGAACAGCTTCGACGTCTGCGCCCACCACTGGTCCTGCTCAGGCCGGTCGCTGTTGCGTCGCGCGGCGTCCTCGGACTCGAAGCGGGCGATGGCGATCAGCCGGCCGTCGTCGGTCACTCCGGCGGTCGAGCCGAGCCAGCCGGTCGCACCGGGCGCCAGTTCCTGCGCCCACCGGTCGAGGGCCTCGTGCACCTCCGCGGCGTCGCTCACCTGACCCTGGATGATCTGCACGAACATCGCTGACCTCCTCGCCGTCGTACGGGCTGCCTTCCCGTCCTCGACCGTACGGCGGCGCACACCTCGCGTCGACCGGCTGATATGGTGAAGTACCCAGACAGTGAAGGTGCATCACGATCATGCGGACGCCGGACCGGCACGGCGCGGCCCTCGAGCAGCTGCTCGAGCTGACCGTGCTGTTGAACGACGACATGACCCGCAGCCTCGAGCGTGACGGCCTGACCGTTTCCCGGGCCCATCTGCTCTGGGAGCTGCACCACCGCGGGCCGAGCACCCAGCGGGTGCTCGCCCAGGCGCTGTCGGTGAGCCCGCGCAACATCACCGGGCTGGTCGACGGGTTGGTGGCCACCGGCTTCGTGACCCGGCAGCCGCACCCGACGGACCGCCGGGCGACGCTGGTGACGTTCACCGAGCGCGGCGCGCGGACGGCGCGTCAGCTGGAGGACGGCCGCGGGCAGTTCGCCGAGCTGCTCTTCGCGGGGCTGACGGACAAGCAGCTGACCGGACTGGTCGACGGCATGGCGACCGTGCTCACCCGGTTCCGCGAGGCCCTTGGGCAACCGGCGGGGAAGCGTCGATGAGGGCCGTCGCACTGATTCGTCGGGCCGTGGCGTTCGAGCTCGCCCTGTACCGGAGCCTGCTCCGGTGGGTCACCCGGCGCCCCGACGTCCCGCCGAGCAGCGTCGGCTACAGCTATGTGGGCGCGGTGTCCGTGCTGCTGTGGGCGTTCATCGTCGTGTCCGCGGTCGAGCTGGTGGTGGTGCACGTGCTGCTGCCGTGGGAACGGGTCCGGCTGGCGGCCGACGTCCTCGGCGTGTGGGGACTGGTCTGGATGCTCGGGCTGGCCGCCAGCTACTCCGTGTACCCGCACGTGGTCGGCGATTCCGGTCTGCGGGTCCGGCTCGGGCACCGGACCGATCTCGTGGTGCCGTGGGATGCCGTCGCCTCGATCGGTGTCCGGGAACGCAGCCGGGACACCTCGAAGTCGATCCAGCTCGACCGCGGCGAGCAGGCGGTGGTGCTCAACGTGGTGATGGCCAGCCGGACCGATGTCGACGTCCGGCTCCGCAGCCCGATCGTCGTCCCGCTGCATGGCGGCGAGGAGTCGGTCACCGAGGTCCGGCTGTACGCCGACGACGCCCGCGGCCTGGTGCGGCTGGCCCGCGAGCACCTCGCGGCCACGGCTCAGCCCAGGCGCTCGTCGACGTAGCACCAGCGCCAGGCCTCACCGGTCTCGAAGCTGCGCATCACCGGGTGGTGCCCGGCCTGGTGGAAGTGCCGGTCGGCGTGCCGCTCGGGGGAGGAGTCGCAGCACCCGACGTGGCCGCAGGTCAGGCAGAGCCGCAGGTGCACCCAGCGGGTGCCGTCGCGCAGGCACTCCTCGCAGCCCTCGGGAGACGTCGGGATCACCGACATCGGCGCGTTCTTCAGGTGCTCACAGTCCTCGACCCGGTCGATCCGCGCGACCAGCTCGCGCTCGACCGCGCTGCCCTTGTCCTCGAGCCGGTCCAGCAGCGACTCCTCGGCGTCGAGCAGGGTCAGGACGTCGCGCAGCACCTCGTCGTCGACCTTGCCCGAGTCCCGCGCCTCGAGCACGACACGGCGCTCGGCGTGCAGCATCTCCTGCCGGAGCCGGCGGTACTGCTCGCTGGGCGTCTCGTCGTCGCTCGGTGCGCCCAGCCGTTCCCAGGCGGCGTCGGCCCGGCTGCGGGTGCGTTCCTCGAGCCGTTCGATCACTGCCGGGTCGGCGCCCTCGGCCTTGAGCTCCTCCAGCTTGGCCAGGCCGGCCCGGGTCGCCTTGGACAGCAGGGCCGCCTCCTCGAGGGCGTCCTCGGCGGGGTCCGGGCCGGGCAGGTCGAGCCGCCGTACCAGCCAGGGCAGGGTGGTTCCGTTGATCAGCAGCGTGCCGCCCACCACCGCGAACGCAGCGAGCACGAGCACATCGCGGTGCGGCGTTTCTTCGGGCAGCACGAACGCCGCGGCGAGGGTGACGACGCCGCGCATGCCGGCCCAGGACACCAGTGTCGCGTAGCTCCAGCTCCAGGCCTTCGCGCGCATCGTCGGGGTGCCGTACTTGTACAGGGCCGTCGCGGTGAACACCCAGACGATGCGGGTCAGCAGGGTGGCCAGGAGGACGACCGCGCAGATCAGGGTCAGCTGGAAGGCACCGAAGTCGTCGTCCGTCGCGTTGCGCACCACCTGCGGCACCTGCAGCCCGATGAGCAGGAAGACCGCGTTCTCCAGGACGAAGGTGATGGTGCGCCAGTTGGTCTGCTCGGCGAGCCGGGACGACGCCGACTGCAGTGCCGGAGACTTGTGCCCGAGCAGCAGGCCGACGATCACCACGGCCAGCACGCCGCTTGCTTCCACCGACTCCGCGGCCATGTAGGTGAGGAACGGCGCCACCAGCGACAGCGTCGTGTCCAGCACCGGGTCCTGGACGCGCCTGCGAGCCGCGGCCAGCAGCGTCGCCAGCACCAGCCCGACCACCACACCGCCACCGGCGGCGAGGACGAAGTCGGCACCGACCTCGAGCACGGTGACGGAGGTGGCGATCGCGGCGATCGTCGTGCGCAGCGCGACCAGGGCGGTCGCGTCGTTGAGCAGGCTCTCGCCCTCGAGGATCGACACGATCCGCCGGGGCATGCCGACCTTCCGCGCGATGGTGGTCGCGGCGACCGCGTCCGGCGGCGAGACGACGGCACCCAAAGCCAGAGCTGCCGCGAGCGAGACCCCGGGGATGACCGCCCAGGCGACCAACCCCACCAGCACGGCGGTGAACGCCACGGCCCCGACGGCGAGGATGCCGATCGCCTGACGGTTTGTACGGACGTCGACCAGCGACGTCCGTAGTGCGGCGGCGTAGAGCAGGGGGGGCAGGAAACCAATCAGCACCACGTCGGGGTCCAGGTGGTACTCCGGCATCCCGGGGATCAGGGAGGCGAGGACGCCCACCACCACTAGCACGAGCGGTGCGGAGAGCCCGAGCCGCCGCGCGCTGGCGGCCACCACGGCCACCGCGACGACCAGCGCCAGGATCTCCAGGGCCTCAGTCATGGCTCACCACAGCGCACCGGCCGGCATCGGGATTCCCCACCGGCGCCGCCGGGTCAGGCAGAACGACGGGTGGCGCTCTTCTTGGCGGCCGCCTTCTTCGCCGTACCCGCCTTCTTCGCGGTCGTCTTCTTGGCCGGCGCCTTGGTCGCCTTCTTGGCCGTGCTCTTGGCGGCGGCCTTCTTCGCGGGTGCCGTGGCGGCCTTCTTCGTCGAGGTCGCGGCGCCGCCCTCGCCGCGTCGCTCCTTCGCCTCCGCGACGCTTCGACGCAGGGCGTCCATCAGGTCGACCACCTGCCCGGTGGAGCGCGGGGCCTCGTCGGGGGTCTTCACCTCATGGCCGGCGGCCTTGGCCTCGATGACCTCCTCGAGCGCCTCGCGGTAGTCGTCGGAGAACTCCGAGGGGTCGAAGTCGCCGGAGAGCGCGTTGATGTAGGACTCGGCCATCGCCAGCTCCTGCGGGCCGCACCGTCACGTCGCCGTCGAGCGAGTCGAGTCGGGGCTCGCGGACCTCGTCCGGCCACAGCAGGGTCTGCAGCACCAGCACGCCCTCACGGGCGCGCAGCATCGCCAGCCGCTCGCGCTGACGCAGGGCGACCTTGACCACGGCGACCCGGCTCGGCCTTCTCCAGCGAGTCGCGCAGCAGGACGTAGGGCTTGATGTCGCCACCGGTCGGGTCGCAGTAGTACGGCTTGCCCATCTGGACGGCGTCGATCTGCTCCTCCGGGACGAAGCTGAGCACCTCGACCGCGCGCGAGCTGGAGATCGGCAGGTTGGCGAAGTCGTCGTCGTCCAGCACGACCATCTCGCCGTCGGGCAGCTCGTAGCCCTTGGCGATGTCGGCGTACGCGACCTCCTCGCCGTCGACCGAGCAGACCCGCTTGTAGCGGATGCGCCCGCCGTCCTCGCGGTGCACCTGCCGGAACGAGACGTCCTTCTCCTCGGTCGCGCTGTAGAGCCGGACCGGGATGGAGACCAGCCCGAACGAGATCGCGCCCTTCCAGATGCTCTGTGGCATGTCGCCATGATCGTGGCAATCAGGCCCGACCGCCACCGGCGGGGCCAGATCGTGCCTGCTCAGGGACGGTATGTCGACAAAGTCTCCGACACGCCGCCCGGCGTGCGGGGTTGTGTCCAGGGCCCGTGGCACCGTCAGGGCATGACCACGCATGCAGCCGACCCGCAGTGGTGCTCCACCTGCCGGGCCGACGTCTTGTTCGAGCAGCCCGGCTGCCTCGAGGAGCACGGCGCAGACTGCCCGGAGTGGGTCTGCGTGCAGTGCGGTGACGCCGTGCTCGTCGGGTTCGCCCTGCTGGGTCCCGACGTCCTTTCGCAGCCGTCCAGCTCGGTCGCCTGACCGCGGTGGCCGGCCGGACACGATCCCCGACGGCACGGACCACGACGAGCGCGACGAGCCGCCGCGCTACGTCCGGATCGGCAACGCGCTGCTCGCCTTCGCCGAGGACGCGATCTACGTCGGCATCGCCGCCCTGCTCGCCGCTTCGGCGGGCGTCCTGCTGCTCTCGGCGGCCCGGGGGCTCACCGAGCTCGGCGAGACAGACGCCAGCGAGCGTCGTCCTCGAGGTTCTCGACCGGCTGCTGCTGGTCTTCATCGTGGTCGAGCTGCTCTTCGCGGTCCGCGTCATCCTGGGCAAGCGCGAGGTGGTGGCCGAGCCGTTCCTGGTGGTGGGCATCATCGCCTCGATCAAGGAGATCATCGTGCTCTCGGTCAAGGCCGCCGACTACGTCGGCAAGGGCGACAAGTTCACCCACGCCATCACCGAGGTGGGCGTCCTGGGTGGCCTCGTCCTGGTGCTCGCCGTCGCGGCGATCCTGCTGCGCCTCAAGGAGCGCGCGCCGCAGGAGGGCGACGAGGGAGCCGTCCGCGAGGCCAGCAAGGACGGCGAGGCGCTCAAGGTCGGTCAGGGCGACCCCGACGGCGCGCCGGGGGGAGCCTGACGGTCAGCCGACCAGCTCGTCACTCCGGCGCTCGCCGGACCAGCACCGCACGATGTCGCGCACCGACAGGATGCCGGCGACCTCGCCCTGGTCGAGCACCACCAGGTGCCGGAAGCCGCCGCGCACCATCGCGTCCGCGGCCTGCTCGAGGGTCCAGGTGGGAGCCGCGTAGACCAGGTCGCCGGTGAGGTGGTCGCGGACGTGCTCGGTGTCCGGGTCCTGGCCCATCCCGAGCGAGGCCAGCACGTCGCGCTCGGTGAGGATGGCGACGCCCTCCCCGTCGGGGTCGTGCACCACGGCCGCGCCGACCCGCCGGTTCAACATCGAGCGGCTGGCCTCCCGCAGCGTGTGGTCGGGGCCGATCATCAGCACCTCGGTGCTCATGCCCTCGCGCACCTGCATGGGACGTGACCTCCTCGCAACGGACGGCCCGGACGGTCCCCATCCTGGCCGCCTCGGCCGGGCCTGTACAGGACATCGCCGCAGGACGGGCTGCCTGTCGCCGGTGCGTATCCTCGGCCCGGTGACCACCCAGACCCTCGCCGCCCGTCCGGGTCGGGCCGGGCTGGCGGCCCCGGTCGCCGCGCGGCTCGACCCGCCGGTCGTGCTCACCCTGATCTGGGTGCCGCTGGTGCTGCTGCTCGACCGGGGGGCCGGCATCTGGGAGCAGCGGGCCCTGGGGCTCGGCACCTGGCTGCTCCTGCTGGCGCTGCTCCGTCGCGAGACCCCGCTGGTACGGGCCCAGGTCGCCGTCGTCGTGGCCTTCGCGACCGCCGTCGAGTACACCTTCTCGCCGCTGCTCGAGGTCTACGTCTACCGGTTGGGCAACGTGCCGGCCTTCGTCCCGCCGGGGCACGGGCTCGTCTACCTCTGCGCCTTGGCGATCGGCCGCTCGGCCTGGGTACACCGGCGTACCGCCCCGCTGGTCGCCGTGACGGTCGTCGTCGGTGGTCTGTACGCCGGGTGGGGGCTGCTGGTGTCCGCGCGACCCGACGTACTGGGCGCGTTCTGGTACCTCTGCCTGCTGGGCTTCCTGGCCTGGGGCCGGTCCCGGACGCTCTACGTCGGGGCGTTCCTGGTGGTGACCTACCTCGAGCTGCTCGGCACCTGGCTGGGGGACCTGGGCCTGGCAGACCCACGACCCGACCGGGCTGGTGACGATCGGCAACCCGCCGTCCGGAGCGGCCGGCGGCTACGGCTGGTTCGACCTGGCCGCCGTCCTCGCCGGCCCCGCCCTGCTCGCCGCCACCACCCGCCTCCGCCCCCGCCTTCCGCAGTCGACCACGTAAACGTGATCCACCGTCGCTTCGCATGGTGCCGGCGCCATGCGAAGCACCCGTCGACCACGTAAACGTGATCGACGGGGGGACCGCCCAAGGAGTGTTTGACGGTTGAGGGGCGGGAGCGGCAGACTCCCCAACATGTCTTGGGGAGATGAGCAGCGCGACCGGGTCGTCTCGCTGCGGGCGACGGCCCACCCGGTCCGGCTACGGATGCTCTCGCTGCTGACCGGCGCCCCGATGTCGGCGGCCGAGGTGGCCCGCGAGCTGGGCCTGACCCACGCCAATGCGAGCTACCACCTGCGCCAGCTGCTGGCGGCCGGCCAGCTCGTCGTCGCGGGGGAGGAGACCGATCCGCGGGGGTCGGGCCAAGCGGTACCGGTACGACGTCGACGCACCCGGTGCCACGGCGCCGGACGCCGGCGAGCGGGCGACCTACTTCCGGTTGCTCGCCGACGAGCTGCTCCGGCGCAGCTCGTCGGCCCGCTCCGAAGGTCGGCAGACCAGCACCGACGCTGAGCTCTGGATGGACCCCGACGACTGGGCGCAGACCCTCGACCTGGTCACCGAGGCGCTCACCCACCTGCACCGGGTGGCGCGGCCGCCGCGCTCGCCGGGCGCCCTGCACGTCAGCGTGACCCTGGCGATGTTCGCGATGGACGACGTCTCCGACGACCGGTCAGGGCGGTGACGGTCCGCCAGGTGCTGCGGCACCGCCCGTTCGTCGCTCTGCTGTCCGGCCGCTCGGTGTCGGTGCTGGGCAACGGCTTGGCCAACATCGCCATCACGTTCGCGGTCCTGGACCTGACCGGGTCGGTCAGCGACCTCGGCATCGTGCTCGCCGCCCGCAGCGTGCCGCAGGTGATCTTCCTGCTGTTCGGCGGCGTCCTGGCCGACCGGCTGCCTCGGCACCTCGTCCTGGTCGTGTCCAACCTGGTCAGCGGCGGCACCCAGGCGCTGGCCGCAACGTTGCTGCTCACCGACCACGCGTCGATCGGCGCACTCGTCGCGATCGAGGCGGTCAACGGCGCGTCGGCGGCGTTCACCTTCCCCGCAAGTGCCGGCCTGCTGCCGCAGACCGTGCCGGCGCACGACCTGCAGCCCGCGAACATCGTTCTCCGGCTGGCATCGACCGCCGCGTTGGTCGGCGGTGCCTCACTCGGCGGCGTGCTGGTCGCGGCGGTCGGCCCGGGATGGGGGCTCGCGGCCGATGCCGTGTCGTTCGTCGTCGCGGCAGCCTGCTTCGCCGCCATCCGGGTCGTGCCCGGCGACCGGATGCCGTCGAGCAACGTCATCGTCGAGCTGCGCGAGGGCTGGACCGCCTTCCGGTCCCGCACCTGGCTGTGGGTGGTGGTCCTGGCGTTCGGCGTGATCAACGCGGTGCACGCTGCCGGCTGGTACACGCTGGGGCCGCTGATCGCCGACGAGACGTTCGGCCGGCAGGGCTGGGGGTTCGTGCTGGGAGCCGAGACCGCCGGCATGTTCCTCGCCGGCGTGCTGCTGCTGCGGGTCCGGTTCCGGCGGCCGCTGTTCGTCGGCATGGTCGGCGTGCTGGCCTGGTCACCGCTGATGCTGGTGCTGGCCGCGGAGCCCGCCGTCCTGCTGCTGGTGCTGGCGAGCTTCGCCGCCGGTGCATCGATCGAGCTGTTCGGTCTCGGCTGGGACCTGTCGATGCAGCAGCACGTGCCGGCGCACCTGCTGAGCCGGGTCTACGCCTACGACGCGCTCGGGTCGCTGGTCGCCATCCCGATCGGCCAGGTGCTGGCCGGTCCGCTCGCGGCGGCCGTCGGCGTCCGGGAGGCGGTGGTGCTCTGCGCGGTGGCGGTGATGGTCGCCGGTGGGCTGGCGACCGCCGTCCCGGCCGTACGGCCGGCTGCAGCGCACCGACCTGCCCCCTTGCGGGGCCGGTCAGGGGGTGAGGCGACGCACGACCTCGTCGTGCAGGTGCCCGTTGGTCGCGACTGCGCTGCCCCCGGCCGGCCCGTCGGTGCCGTCGAGGTCGGTGAACCGGCCGCCCGCCTCGGTGACGACGATCGAGGGCGCCGCCAGGTCGTAGAGCGCGACCTCCGGCTCGGCCGCGACGTCGACCGCGCCCTCGGCCACCAGCATGTAGGACCAGAAGTCGCCGTACGCGCGGGTCCGCCACACGTCGCGGGTCAGGCCGAGGAAGGCCTCCTCACGGCCGAGGTCGTGCCAGCCGGAGAGGCTCGAGTAGGACAGGGAGGCGTCGTCGAGCCGGGTCACGCCGGAGACCGCCATCCGGCTCGCCGACGACAGGCTCTTGCCGGTCCACGCGCCGGAGCCGACGCCGGCCCACCAGCGACGGCCCAGCGCCGGGGCGCTGACCAGGCCGGCCACCACCTCGTCGCCGTCCATCAGCGCGATCAGGGTCGCCCAGACCGGCACGCCGCGGACGAAGTTCTTGGTGCCGTCGATCGGGTCGAGCACCCAGCGCCGCGGCCCGTGCCCCGTGGAGCCGAGCTCCTCACCGGTGACGGCGTCCCGCGGCCGGGCCCTGCGACAGGGTCGAGCGGATCGACTCCTCGGTCGGCCGTGTCGGCGTCCGAGACCGGCGTCAGGTCGGGCTTCGTGTCGACCACCAGGTCGAGCGCCTTGAAGCGCGACATCGTGATGGAGTCGGCGGTGTCGGCGAGGACGTGCGCCAGTCGGAGGTCGTCGTCGTACGCCGTCATGTAACGAACCGTACAAGTCCCTTCCGCCCACTCCAGTCACCGCCGCATACTTCCGATCAAGACAGTTGGAGGATCTGCCGCAGGATTGGGGGAAACCGATGGGACTGTTCCAGCGCCGTCCGAGCCTCGAGGTGATCGACCCCTCTCCCATCCCGGTGCCCCGGTTCAGCATCGACGGCTGGACGCTGTCCGGCACCCCGCTCGGCCGACAAGCTCGCCAGCAACCTCCCTCGCCAGGACCTGCGCGAGCTCGAGACGCTGCTGCACGGCGTCGCCGTCGAGGTCGACACCCCCTACACGTACGAGCGGGCGGCCACCCTGCTGGAGCGGGCCGGCGAGCCGGGCCCCGCCCTGTCGGTCTGCGAGGCCTGGCTGGCCCACCCGGCCGCGCGCTGGCCCGAGTACGCCCAGCACACCCGGGCGACCGACAAGCACCGGGCCCGGCTGCGCGCCCGGCTGTCGTCGATGGTGGCCGCGACAGCGCAGTGAGCCAGTCGCCCGGGCCGCCGGACGAGGTGGTCGTTGAACGCTTCATGCCGGGTGGGCGTTTGGTACAGATGCCGGCCAAGCGCAGCCGGCGCCTCGTGGTCCTGGACCAGGTGGCCCGCTCGTTCGAGCCGGGGAGGCGCTACCCGGAAGCCGAGGTGAACGCGGTGCTCCGGACCTTCTACGACGACTACGCGGCCCTGCGCCGCTACCTCGTGGACGAGGGTCTGCTGTCCCGAGAAGGCGGCGAGTACTGGCGGTCCGGCGGCACGGTCGAGACCTGACGCGAGGAGCCCCCGATGTTCGACACGTTCCGCGGTCTGCCGGTCCACGCGCTCGTGGTGCACGGGGTCGTGGTCCTGGTGCCGCTGGCGGCGGTCGGGCTGATCGCCGTCGCGGTGCGCCCCGCCTGGCGGCGCGCGTACGCCCCGCTGGTCGCACTGCTGGCCACGGCCGGGCTCGCGCTGGTGCCGGTGGCGACGATGAGCGGCCGAAAGCTCGAGGAGCGCGTGAACGCCGGCGGGGTCGTCGCCAAGCAGATCCAGGACCACGAGGACATGGCGAGGCTCGTCATCTGGCCGACGCTGGCCATGTGGCTGGTCGCCGTTGGTGCTGCTCGTGATGGACCGGCGTGGCCGCTCCGGACCGCCGATGACGGTGCTCGCGGTCGTCGCGGTCCTGGTCGCGCTGGCCGCCGCCGGCCAGGTCGCCATCGCCGGCGCACCTCGGGTCGACAGCCGTCTGGAAGTGCACCATCGGCTGCTGACGCGGTCAGTCGTCGTCGGCGGTGTCCCGGCTGCGCAGCAGCCGGCGCAGCGAGGCCAGCCGGGCCGGGTCGCTGTGCCCGGCCGCCACCCAGGCGTCGAGCGCGCACTCGGGCTCGTCGTGGCTGCACGACCGCGGGCAGTCGGCGGTGCCGTCCGCCAGGTCGGGGAACGCGTGGATGACCCGGTCCAGGTCGATGTGCGCCAGCCCGAAGCTGCGCAGACCCGGGGTGTCGATCACCCAGCCGCCGCCGGGCAGCTCGAGCGCGATCGCGGACGACGAGGTGTGCCGGCCGCGACCGGTCACCGCGTTGACCCCGCCGGTGGCCCGGCCGGCGCCGGGCACCAGCGCGTTGACCATCGTCGACTTCCCGACGCCGGAGTGGCCCACCAGCACGCTGACCCGGTCGCGCAGGTGCTCGCGCAGCTCGTCCAGCGGGTGCTCGCGGTTGATCACGACATGGTCGACGTCGAGAGCGCCGTACGCGTCGATCAGCGTCTGCGGCGGCGCGAGGTCGGACTTGGTCAGGCAGAGCAGCGGCCGCAGACCGGCGTCGTACGCCGCCACCAGGCACCGGTCGATCAGCCGCGGCCGCGGCTCCGGGTCGGCCAGGGCCGTGACGATCACCAGCTGGTCGGCGTTGGCGACGATGACCCGCTCGAACGGGTCGGTGTCGTCGGCGGTGCGGCGCAGGGTCGAGGTCCGCGGCTCGACGCGGACGATCCGCGCGAGGGTGTCCGGCGTGCCCGACACGTCGCCGACCAGTGCCACCCGGTCGCCGACGACGACGCTGCGCCGGCCCAGCTCGCGGGCCTTCATCGCCGTCACCTCGTGACCGTCGACCCGGCAGGTGCACCGCCCGCGGTCGACGGTGACCACGACGCCGATCGTGGCGTCGTCGTGGGTCGGCCGGTCCTTGGTCCGCGGCCGGGACCGACGACCGGGGCGGACCCGGACGTCGTCCTCGTCCAGGTCGCGGCCACGGCTGGACGGGCCGGTCACCCCAGCATCCCGGTCCACAGCTCGACGAAGCCGGGCATCGTCTTGGCGGTGGTCGCGACGTCGTCGACCTGTACGCCGGGCACGCACAGGCCGAGGACCGCGGCCATCGTCGCCAGCCGGTGGTCGTCGTACGTCGACACGACACCGCCGTGCAGCGGGCGCGGCCGGACCTCGAGCCCGTCCTCGGTCTCGCGCACGTCGCCGCCGAGCGCGGTGATCTCGGTCGCGAGAGCGGCCAGCCGGTCGGTCTCGTGGTGGCGCAGGTGGGCGATGCCGCGCAGCCGGGACGGCCCCGAGGCCAGCGCCGCCACCGCCGTGAGCACCGGCGCGAGCTCGCCGACGTCGCCGAGGTCGACGTCGATCCCCTCGACCCGGCCCGGTCCGGTGACCGTCAGGCCGTCGGCCTCGTGCTCCACGCTCGCACCGAACCGGCGCAGCAGGCCGCGCAGCGCGTCCCCCGCCTGGGTCGTGCGCAGCGGCCAGTCCGGGATGGTGACCCGGCCGCCGGTCACCACCGCCGCAGCAAGGAACGGCGCCGCGTTGGACAGGTCCGGCTCGATCTGCAGCCGTCCGACGGTCATCGGGCCGGGCTCCACCCGCCAGGTGTAGCTCGTCGACGTGCTCGACGATCACGCCCGCCGCGCGGAGCATCTCGACCGTCATGTCGATGTGCGCACCCGACGGCAGCCGGCCGCCCACGTGGCGCACCTCGACGGCGTCCGCGCAGCGCGGCGCGCTGAGCAGCAGCGCGCTGACGAACTGCGACGACAGCGACGCGTCGAGGATCACGCTGCCGCCGAGCAGCCAGCCGCGCCCGTGCACGGTCAGCGGCAGCCGGTCGCTGGTGGCCGTGACGTCAGCGCCGAGGTCCCGCAGGGCGCCCACCATCGGCGCGAGCGGCCGAGCGTGCGAGCGCGGGTCGCCGTCGAACCGGACGTCGCCCTGCGCCAGGGCCGCCACCGGCGGGAGGAAGCGCATCACCGTGCCGGCGTTGCCGACGTCCACCTCGGCCGGCCCGGCAAGCGGTGCCGGCCCGATCTGCCACGAGCCCGGCGACTCCTCGACCTGCGCGCCCATCGCCCGCAGCCCGGCGGCCATCAGGCTGGTGTCCCGGCTGACCAGCGGGGCGAGCAGGGTGCTGGGCGTGCGGGCCAGCGCGGCCAGCACCAGCGCCCGGTTGGTCTGCGACTTCGAACCGGGCAGCCGCACCGTGGCATGCACCGGCGACTGCGCGCACGGGGCCGGCCACGGCTCGATCATGGCGGCGAGCGTAGTGCGCGGGGGACGCACCGATCCGGCGCGACCGTCAGCCGGGCAGGTGCGCCCGGGCGGCCCGGGCGGCGAGCTTGGCCTCCCGGCGCGCGGTCCGGGTCGTCCGCCGGGTGCCGGTCGACGCGTGGTGCGCGACGTGCTGGGCCCGCCAGGCCAGCCCAGGCCGGCCCTCGGTGTCGACGGCAGCCAGCATCAGCCCGCCCAGCATCGAGAGGTTCTTGAAGAAGTGGATCCGCTGCTGGGCCCGCTTCGTCTCGTCCTGCTCCTCCCAGAACCGGTGGCCGGCCAGGGTGGTGGGCACCAGGCTGCCGGCGAGCAGCGCCGACGACAGGCGCGGGAGGCGGCCGAGCGCGAGCATCAGCCCGGCGCCGACCTGCACCGCTCCGTTGATCCGGACCAGCTGCTCGGTGTCCTCGGGGAGGTACGGCAGCTTCGCGGCGATCGGCGGAGCCACCTCGTCGGCGGCGGCTACCTTGCCTCCGGGGTTGGCCAGGGAGTCGAAACCGCCGGTGACGAACATGGCGGCGAGGCAGGGGCGGGCGAGTCGGCGTACGAGGGTCATGGCTGCTCCTTGCCCGAGGCCCGGCGGCACCAATCCTGGCACCGGCGATGCTCGTCGTACACCTCTGGCAGGCTGAACGGCGTGTGCGGACGGTACGCAGCGAGCCGGAACCCCGACGACCTCGTCGAGGAGTTCGAGCGTCGACGAGCGACCGGAGCAGGTGCTCGAGCCGAGCTGGAACGTCGCGCCGACCCAGGATGTCTACGCCGTGCTTGAGCGGGCGCCTCGCGGCGAGCCGGAGGAGCCACCGAGACGTCGCCTGCAGGTGGTGCGGTGGGGCCTGGTGCCGTCCTGGGCCAAGGACCGTTCGATCGGCAACCGCATGATCAACGCCCGGATGGAGACCGTCGCCGAGAAGCCGGCGTTCCGGAAGGCGTTCGCGAAGCGGCGCGCGCTGCTGCCCGCCGACGGCTACTTCGAGTGGTACGGCGAGGTGAAGGGCAAGAAGCAGCCGTTCTTCATCCGGCCGTCCGACGGCGGTGTGCTCGCGATGGCCGGCCTCTACGAGCTGTGGCGCGACCCGTCGGTCCCCGAGGACGCCGACGCCGACCCGTGGCTCTGGACCGTGCACCGTGCTGACCACCACGGCCACCGACGAGCTCGGCCGCATCCACGACCGGATGCCGTTGCTCGTCGAACGCGAGCGGTACGCCGAGTGGCTGGACCCCGGCCTCGACGACGCCGACCGGCTGCGCGGCCTCCTGGTGCCGGCGGCGCCCGGACGGCTCACCGCCTACCCGGTCGCCACCACCGTGAGCAACGTGAGGAACAACGGCCCGGAGCTGGTCGAGCCGCTGCCCGCGGAGGGCGCTCCGGAAGGCGGGCAGTCCGGCGATGACGAGCTCCAGCTCTTCTGAGCTGCGCACCCTGACGACGCCGGTCGGGGACGCGCGGGTCGACGTTCGCCCGGCCACCGGACGACGGCTCGCCACTCTCGTGCTCGGTCACGGCGCGGGCGGCGGCATCGGAGCGGCCGACCTGGTAGCGCTGGCGGACGGGCTGCCGGCTCACGGCGTCGAGGTGGTCCGCGTCGAGCAGCCCTGGGTCGGTCGCCGGCCGCCGGGTGGCCGCGCCGCCACCCACGCTGGACCGGGCCTGGCTCGCGGTGCTCGACCACCTTGCCGTGACCGGCCCGCTGCTCGTGGGCGGCCGGTCGGCCGGCGCCCGGGTCGCGTGCCGCACGGCCGAGGCCGTCGGCGCCCGCGGGGTCGTCGCGCTGTCCTTCCCGCTGCACCCGCCGGGAGCGCCGGAGAAGACCCGGCTGCCCGAGCTCGACCTGCCGGCGACCGCCGGCCTGCCGACGCTGGTGCTGCAAGGAACCCGGGACCCGTTCGGCGGCCCACCCGACATCCCTGCGGCGGACGGCCGGCTGGTGGTCCCCGTCGTGGGCGGTGACCACTCCTTGCGGGTGCCCGTGGCCGCGGGTGGCCCGTCCTGGGCGCAGATCGTGGCGGTGACCCTGGCCTGGGCGCTCGAGGTGGCGGCCGGCTGACGATCGGGGGAATCCCCGTCGCACCACCTGGGTTGACCAAGACATGTCCGCACTCGCGCCTGACCGGCGCCGTACCCATCTCGACGTGCGGGAGTGGCCCGACTGGCCGGTCGGAGGCAGTCCGGACACCGGGATAGCATCGAGGATGATGACCCAGCCAGTTGCCGAGACCGTCGACGAGCGCAACGCGCGTTTCGAGCGCGACGCCATGCAGTACATCGACCAGCTGTACTCCGCGGCCCTGCGCATGACGCGCAACCCGGCCGACGCCGAGGACCTGGTCCAGGAGACCTACGCCAAGGCCTACGGCTCGTTCCACCAGTTCCAGGAGGGGACGAACCTCAAGGCCTGGCTGTACCGCATCCTCACCAACACGTTCATCAACACCTACCGCAAGGCGCAGCGCCAGCCCAAGCAGTCCGGCACCGAGACGGTCGAGGACTGGCAGCTCGCCCAGGCCGAGTCGCACATGTCGACCGGCCTGAAGTCGGCCGAGGCGGAGGCGCTGGACCACCTGCCCGACTCCGACGTCAAGGAAGCCCTCCAGGAGATCCCGGAGGACTTCCGGATCGCGGTCTACCTGGCGGACGTCGAGGGGTTCGCGTACAAGGAGATCGCCGAGATCATGGGCACCCCCATCGGGACCGTGATGTCCCGGCTGCACCGCGGACGGCGGCAGCTGCGAGGTCTGCTCGAGGACTACGCGCGCGAGCGCGGGCTGGTGCCCGCCGGCGCACCTGACGGCGGAGAGGGAGGCGACCCGTCGTGAGCTGCGGCAAGCCGCACGAGACCCCGTGCGCTGAGGTCCTGGACCGGGTCTACGAGTTCATCGACGGTGAGCTGGACGGCGAGATGCGGCACGCGATCAAGCACCACCTCGACGAGTGCAGCCCGTGCCTGCAGGAGTTCGGTCTCGAGGAGCAGGTCAAGGCGATCGTCAAGCGGTCCTGCTCCGACCCGGCCCCGCCCGAGCTCCGCGCCAAGGTCCTCCGGCACATCGCCGCGGCTCGCGACGAGCTCCGCACCGATATCTGATCGACCCCGCCCGACACCCGAGATGCCGACGGCCCGACCCCGCCGTGAGGCGGGACCGGGCCGTTCGTGGGAGAAGCGCTGCGTCAGCTGTTCGGACGCTTGCCGTGGTTGGCTTTGCTCTTCTTCCGAGCCTTCTTCTTGCGCGACTTCTTGGCCATGGGGCGGTCTCCCGGGGTCGTGTGCTGACCGGTCGTCCCGGTCCGTGCTCCACCACCCATCCTCCCACGGCTGCGGACCGACCCCGCCGCCACCCGTGACCGACCTCCCCCGCACCCGACGAGCAGGAGTACCCGACCGTGCGCGCCACCCTCATCCACGCCCCGCGAGACATCCGGGTCGAGGACGTCCCTGACCCTCGGATCCGCCGGCCCGGCGACGCCCTCGTCCGGGTGGTCGCCGCCTGCGTCTGCGGGTCCGACCTCTGGCCGTACCGCGGTGTCACCGAGACCACCGAGGCGCGCCGCATCGGCCACGAGTTCGTCGGCGTGGTCGAGGAGCTGGGCTCCGAGGTGTCCACGCTGAAGACCGGCGACTTCGTGATCGCCCCGTTCGTGCTCTCCGACGGCACCTGCGTCCACTGCCGCAACGGGGTGCACACCTCGTGCGCGAACGGCGGCTCGTGGGGCGGCGAGGACAACGACGGCCTGCCGATCGATGCCGGCCAGGGCGAGGCGGTCCGGGTGCCGATGGCCGACGGGACGCTGGTAGCCACGCCGGACCAACCGGACGAGTCGATGATCGCCGGTCTGCTGACGCTGTCCGACGTGATGGGCACCGGTCACCATGCCGCGCTCTCCGCCGGCGTCGGTCCTGGCTCGACGGTGGTCGTTGTCGGCGACGGCGCCGTCGGGCTGTGCGCGATCATCGCGGCGAAGCGACTCGGCGCCGAGCGGATCATCGCGATGTCGCGGCACGCCGACCGGCAGGCGCTGGCCCGCGAGTTCGGTGCGACCGACGTGGTGGCCGAGCGCGGCGACGACGGCGTCGCCAGGGTCGCGGAGCTGCTCGGCGGGGTGGGCGCCGATGCCTCGCTCGAGTGCGTCGGCACCAAAGAGTCGATGCAGCAGGCGCTGGACGCCACCCGGCCGGGCGGTCGGGTGGGGTACGTCGGCGTCCCGGCCGGTGGCTCCGAGCTGCCGATCGGCCAGCTGTTCTCCAGCAACATCTCGGTGGGCGGCGGTGTGGCACCCGTCCGTGGGTACATCCCGGCGCTGCTCGCCGACGTGCTCTCCGGCGCGATCGACCCAGGCCGGGTGTTCGACCTGGAGCTGCCGCTCGAGAAGGCCCCGGAGGCCTATGCGGCGATGGATGAACGCCGCTCGATCAAGACGATGCTCCGGCCGTAGCCGGCGGCCTCAGCCCGCGAGCTGGCGGTTCAGCGCTGCGAGGACCGAACGCGCGACCGCGTCGGCCTCGTCGCCGCGGACGGCGGCGCAGCCGGTGAGCACCTGCTCGCCGGTGCGCGGGACGGTCATGGTGAGCACCGTGAGCGCCACCTCACGGGTCCCGGTCGCGACGATGGTCGACGACTCGACCTCGCACGGCTGACCCAGCAGCTCGGACACGGCGTCCAGCGTCGCGATCGCGACCAGGCGGGCCCGGTGGCTCTGGCCGGCCGGGCCCCGGCTGGTGCCTTCGAACAGCTGGTCGCTGGCCGCGAGGGTGACCGATGCCTCGGTCTCGCCCTTGCCGCTGCGCACCATGATCGCCGCGATCGACGGCCGGACGGCCGGCTCCGCATCGGCGCGGGCATCGGCTGCCTCGGTATCCGGGACTGCGGCGGCCGGCTCCGGGCCGCGGACGTCGTCGTCCCCCATCTGCACGACCGACACGATCCGGTGGTCGATGTCGATGTCGTAGCGCGCGAGCGCCAGCGACTGGACGTCGCGCACCACCTGCTTGGCCGGCTTGCCGGGGGAGGCGAGCACGTGAACCTCGGTCGGCACCGCATCCGGGCCGGTCACGACGCTCGCCGCCTTGACACCCTGGATGTGGCGCAGGGCGTCCTCGAGCTCGGGCAGCAGGCGCAGGGCAGACATGAGCGGGACGCTCCTCAGCTGGTGCGGTGGGGGCCGCCGGGTGCGGTCGTGAGACCGGCGACGAGCAGGCGCGGTCGTCGCCCCTCCAGGGTGCTGGGTCGTGGCGGCTCCGGCGCTGAGGCGCGCCGGGCGGCTTCGAGGGCGCCGAGGTCGACCAGGGTGACCGGGGACGCCGGTTCGGCACCCGGCTCCGGCCCGGTCGGGTGCCACGGGTCGGGCGGGCCGGCGGACGGCTCGGGCTGCCCGGGCTGGTCGAGGCTCTGGTCTGCCGCCGGCTCGGAGCGGGCCGGCTCGGCCTCGCCAAGAACCGCGGCCGCCTCCTCGGCGTACCGCTCAGCCTCGTGCCGGGCTGCCGCCAGGGCGCCGAGGGCTACCGGGACCACGGTGCGCGCGTGATCGGCCAGCGAGCGCACCGAGGCCCGCTGCCAGAACCGCAGCCGGTGAGCCGCGTCCGGCGTCAGCGTGCCGTCGGCCAGGCCCGCGGCCAGCTCGGCGTCGAAGCGGGCGGTGGCGGGGTCGTCGCGAGCGTCGAGCAACCCCCCGACGAGGTCGTACCAGACGTCCCGGCCGATCCCATCAGGCGTCACGCGCCCCACCTGTCCACGCCCGGAGGGTAAAGCAGCCGCCCGCGTGGAAGCCTGCACAAGCCAGGTTTTGGTCAGTGCGGAGCAAAATTGTCACCCGTTCGGGCGCACTCTCGTTTCCTAGTCATTTAGGACGATCTTGGGCGGACGACTAGACACAAACCGTCCTAACACTTGACGTGAGGTTTACCTGCGCCCTTCACTGACATCGCGACGAGCCGAGGTTTCTCCCCTTGACGGAGAACTTCGGCTCTACCGTGCCGGCTCGGGGGCCGCACACCAGCGGGGGCTTTGACAATTGCAGAGAGCGTGATCGGGATCGGCAGCACAAAGCTTGTCGATCAGCAGCAGCGTGTTCTTCGATCACAGCAGTACCGATCGTCCCAAGCGGAGCGGATCTTGCACGGGCTTAATTCAGCGGTGCCCGTGACATGAATCCGAAGGGGATGAGAGTCACATGAAGAAGATCGTTTCCGCTGTCGAGCAGTTCCTTCAGTCCGGCGCGAGCTGGAGCTGGTGAAATGTGCAGCGACCCCTGCGCTGCCGATCCCCGTCACGCTCTCTGTCACTTCCCTTGAGCACCCTGGAGCGGGTGATGCAGCAGCTGCCGCTCGGCGCGCGGTCTGTACGTCGCGTCCGTCGTGGCCAGCGCCATCGTGCTCGCTGCCGTCTCGCGTCGTCAATGCTCGCCCCGTGACCATTGGAGATCGTGGCTATCCTTCTCGCCGTTCTCACGTCGTCAGCGAGTCTCTGTCTGGCGCGCGGCAGCCGCGACTTGGCTGTCAGTCTCGCTGGGCTCCGTGACCTCCCTCGCAGCCATCCCGCTCGGTCGGCGTGTTGGGGCGCGGTCCTCGTCGCGCTCGGAGCGCTGTCCTCGGTCGCACGCACCCTCGATGGGCAGCCCTGATCAAACGCGCTCTTCAACGGAGCGCAACTGTCGCTTTCTGCCGGAGCCGCCGGGGCTCGCCTACATAGCATGCTGGGTGGCACGACTCGGGCTCACGCCGAAAGACTTCCCGCAGGTCCTCGTCCCGATCCTGGCGGCGGACCTCGTCCACTGCGCAGTCAACGGCGCGCTTGTCGCCGTGATCGTCGGGCTGCACAACGAGTCTCGCCGCTGTCGGGTTCCGCAGGGGACCATGGCTCGTTCGGTGATGCGCGTACCTGGCGTACGGCCTCTTCGGAGTCTCGCTCGCCGTGCTGTGGGACCGGCGCGCATGTGGTCCGCGTCGGCGGCCGTGCTCCTCCTGCTGCCGCTCGTTGTCGCGCGCTGGGCGTATGCGCAGTACGCCGAGGAGCAGCGCGCCTACGACCGCACCGTGCGCACGCTGATGGCCGCGGTCGAGACCAAGGACGTCTACACCCGAGGCCACAGCGAGCGGGTGTCCGCCGCCTCGGTGCTCGTGGCCCGGGCGATCGGCATGCGCGAGGACCGGGTCGCCTCGCTGCGGTACGCCGGCATGCTGCACGACATCGGCAAGCTCGGCGTCCCGACCCGGGTGCTGCAGAAGTCCGGCGGGCTGACCGACGACGAGTTCGCGGCGATCCAGCGCCACCCGGTGCAGGGCCTGGAGATCGTCCGCGAGATCGAGTTCCTGGACGAGGCGAACGCCGGAATCATGCACCACCACGAGCGGCTGGACGGGCTCGGCTACCCGATGGGCCTGCGCGGCGCCGAGATCCCCGAGTTCGCGCGAGTCATCGCGGTCGCGGACGCGTTCGACTCGATGACCACGACGCGGTCCTACCGCGGCGCACGCTCGATCGAGGAGGCGGTCGTCGAGCTGCGCCGCTGCGCGGGCACCCAGTTCGACCCGCCGATGGTCGAGGCGCTGGTGCGCGGCCTGGACGAGCACGGCTGGGACCCGGAGGTCGTCGCCGCTGTTCGCGCCGCCGGACGCCGAGCAGGTCTTCGACCAGGACCGGCGGGCCTACGACCACGACGACCCGACCGAGCTCGCGTCGCTCAGGACTCCCGATGACCGGCATGCGCAGGCGGCTCGACGACGCCGGCACGATGGGGTACGTCGTCGTCGTCGCCTCCGCGGCCCTGCTCGCCGTCGCTCCGTCGTCGTCACCGCCTCGCCCGGCGGGTTCGTCGACGTGCACGTCGCGCTGGCCTTCGGCGCGTTCATCGCCGCTTGGTGAGCTGGTGCGCATCACGCTGCCCGGCGGTCGCGACGCGGCGCCGATCGCGACCGCAGGTGCCCTCGGGTACGTGCTGGTCGACCCGCTACCCGGACGGGCCGGCGACCCACGAGCGCCCTGCAGGTCGTCGCCGTCGTCGTGGTGGCCATGCTGGTGGGCGTCGCGCCGCACGCCGTCGTGGGGCGGGCGCCGTCCGTCGACAGCCTGGCCCGCCGGCTGCTCAGCATCGGCGTGGCGGCGGCGATCTTCCGCGGCGTCCGGCCTCGACGAGCGAGGTCAACACGCTCAAGGAGGCGCCGCTGGCGTTCGTCATGATCGGCGTCGTCGCTGACGACCCTGGTCGTCGACGCGGTCCTCGCGGCGGCGGTGCGGGCCGGCGCGGATCGCGCGCCGTTCACGCGCGGTGCTGCGCAACGAGATCCGGGCCCAGGCCGGGATCGGCTCGGCGATCGGTGCCACCGGCGCCCTGATCGCCCTGGCCGCCAGCATCATGGGCGTCGTGGGCGCTGCCGGTGTTCGTCGTGCCGCTGCTGCTCACCCAGTTCTCGTTCCGTCGCTACGCCGCGATCCGCGAGTCGTCCCTGCAGACGATCCGCGCGCTGTCGCGGGTCACCGAGCTCGGCGGCTACACCGAGGCCGGGCACTCGCGGCGGGTCAGCCAGATGGCTGTCGCGGTCGGCCGTGAGATGGGCATGAGCGACGCCGACCTGCGCGACCTCGAGTACGCAGCGCTGATGCACGACATCGGCCAGCTCTCGCTCGTCGAGCCCATCCCGGGCGGTGCCACCGTGGTCGCCGCGCCGGCCGACCAGCGCCGCATCGCGCACTTCGGCGCCGACGTCATCCGGCAGACCGGCGTCCTCGACGAGGTCGCCTCGATCGTGGCTCAGCAGGCGGAGCCGTACCGCCGGGCGCACGACCTCCGTGGCCGCGACATTCCCCTCGCCGCTCGCATCATCAAGGCCGTCAACGCCTATGACGACCTGGTGGGCGAGTCCTCCGAGACCACCCGCCGCCTCGAAGCCCTCGAGCGGCTGCGGCTCGGCATGGCCTACGAGTACGACCCGCTGGTCGTGAACTCGTTGTCCAAGACCGTCGAGCGCTCGGCCCGTCTCGCGCGTCTGAGCCCGGCGCGGCCCTGCGGTCAGCAGCAGCAGACCGACGCCCGCCGCGACGAGCACGTCACCCGGGCTGACCACCTGCGGCCAGCGCGGCAGCGCCACCGGAACCACGTCGCCCAGCGCGCCGAGCCGGGTGGTCGCCCCGGACGGCTCGCGCATCGCGTCCCGGGCCAGCCCCAGCTCGGCCCGCGAGATGCCGGCTCGGGCGGCCGCGTCGACCGACACCGGCATCGCCGCGTTCGCGCCGACCACCACGACGTTGAGCAGCAGACCGAGCGCCACCAGCGGTACGCCGGGCTGTCGCGCGTTCCCGACCAGGAACAGCCCGACGAGCACCGTGGTCAGCACCAGGGCAGTGACCCGGGCGAAACCGGACCCGGGCACCAGTGCCGACGTACCGAGCTGGACGACCGCAGCGGCGACGAGCAGTCGGACGGCCCGGATGCGCACCCGAGCCAGCCGGGTCCAGCCGGTGGCCACCGACACGGCAAGGGCCGCGACCGCGACGACGAGCACGAGCACCACGCCCGTTAGTCTCGCCTGCCGGACCACATCCGACGGGGAGGCCAGGCAACGTGTTCGAGACCGTGCTCGTCGCCAACCGCGGCGAGATCGCCCGCCGCATCATCCGGACCGTGCAGCGGATGGGTCTGCGCGCGGTGGCCGTGCACTCCGAGGCCGATGCCCGGCTGCCGTACGTGCGAGAGGCCGACGAGGCTGTGGCGATCGGCCCGGCCGCCCCGGCGCAGAGCTACCGGGACGCCGACGCCCTGCTGGAGGCGGCTCGACAGACCGGCGCCGAGGCGGTGCACCCCGGCTACGGCTTCCTGGCCGAGGACGCCGGCTTCGCCCGACGGGTCCGGGACGCCGGGCTGGTCTGGGTCGGCCCGTCGCCGGAGGCGATCGAGGCGATGGGCGACAAGATCCGGGCCCGCAACCTGGTCGCAGCCGCCGGTGTGCCGGTGTCACGGGGCACCTCGGAGCCGGTCGGGGACCCCGAGGAGGCGGTAGCCGCTGCCCGCGAGATCGGCTTCCCGGTGATGGTCAAGGCCTCCGCCGGAGGCGGCGGCATGGGCATGGCGGTGGCGGCCGACGAGGACGCGCTGCGGACCGAGCTGGAGCGGGTGCGCGGCTTCGCCGAGCGGATGTTCGGTGACCCTGCCGTGCTGGTGGAGCGGTTCTTCCCTCGGGTGCGGCACGTCGAGGTGCAGGTCCTCGGGCTCGCCGACGGACGGGTGGTGGCTCTGGGGGAGCGGGACTGCTCGGTGCAGCGGCGCAACCAGAAGCTGGCCGAGGAGACGCCTTCGCCGGCCGTCACGCCGGCGCTGCGCGACCAGCTGTTCCGCGCAGCGGTGGGAGCGGCCGAGGCCGTCGGCTACCGCAACGCCGGCACCGTGGAGTGCCTGCTGGACCTCGACTCCGGAGAAGTCGTCTTCCTCGAGATGAACACCCGGCTGCAGGTCGAGCACCCGGTGACCGAGATGGTGACGGGCATCGACCTGGTCGAGCAGCAGCTGCTGGTCGCGGCCGGGCGGCCGGTGTCCTTCGACCCCGACGCGGTGCGTCCCACGGGACACGCCCTCGAGCTCCGGGTCAACGCCGAGGACCCGGTGCGCTTCCTGCCCGGGCCGGGAGCGATCACGGTGTGGGAGGAGCCCCGTGGGCCTGGGCATCCGGGTCGACTCCGGCTACGCGGCCGGCACCACGGTGACCCCGCACTACGACTCGCTGATGGCCAAGCTCATCGTCCACGGCGTCGACCGCGAGCAGGCACTGGCGCGGGCCAGGACGGCGGTGGCCGCGTTCCGCGTCGAGGGACCCAAGTGCAACCTGCCGTTCTTCGCCGAGCTCCTGGAGCACCCGGAGTTCGTCTCCGGCGACTACGACACCGGCATCGTGGCCCGGATGCGCGCCTGAGGCGCTGTGGTTGGATGCCTGCGGCCGGTCCGCCGGTCCCGAACCCGAGAGGAGCCTCCCGTGCCGCAGGAAGTCCGGGCCGAGATGGTGGCGAACGTCTGGAAGGTCGTCGTCGCGGAGGGTGACAGCATCGCGGACGGCGACACCCTGGTGATCCTGGAGTCGATGAAGATGGAGATCCCGGTGCTCGCCGAGAGTGACGGCCGGGCTGGCCGCTCTGCACGTGTCTGAGGGCGACGTCGTCCAGGAGGGCGACGTCATCGCGGTCATCGAGTAGCGGCGAGGACCTCAAGGTCGGAGGCCAAGGGCCCGAAACAAGCCACGTGACTGGATCGGAGCCATTGTCCGTTGTCCCGTTCCTGCGCGCCCTCGGCGAGGTCGGCGGGTCTGACCTGCACTGTCAAGGTGGGATCACCGCCCCGGGTGCGGATCGACGGCCGGCTGCGCAAGCTGCAGGCCCCGAACCTGACCCCCGCCGACACCGAGCACATGGTCGGCGAGGTGCTCCGGCAGGACCTGATCGAGGAGTTCGGCCGCAGCAACGAGGCCGACTTCGCGTACTCGGTGCCCGGTCTCGGCCGGTTCCGGGTCAACGCCTTCCGGTCCCGCGGCTCGGCCGGCATGGTCTTCCGTCGGGTCAGCGTCGGCGCGATCCCGCTCGACGACCTCGGCCTGCCGCCGGTGCTCAGCGCGCTGGCGATGGAGCCTCGCGGCCTGGTGCTCGTCACCGGCCCGACCGGCTCCGGCAAGACCACCACCCTCGCCGGGATGATCGACCACATCAACAACAACCGCGAGGTCCACATCGTCACGATCGAGGACCCGATCGAGGTCCTCCACTTCGACAAGCTCTCGATGATCAACCAGCGCGAGGTCCGGCTGGACACCGCTGACTTCGCCACCGCCCTGCGTGCGTGCCATGCGCCAGGACCCGGACGTCATCCTGGTCGGCGAGATGCGTGACCACGAGACGGTCAAGGCAGCCCTGGCGGCCTCCGAGACCGGCCACTTCGTCATGTCGACCCTGCACACGACCGACGCGCAGGAGACCATCACCCGGGTCATCGACTTCTTCCCGCCGCACGAGCAGAAGCAGGTCCGTCTCGCTCTCGCCGGCGCCCTGCGCGGCATCATCTGCCAGCGCCTGGTGCCGCGCGCCGACGGCCAGGGCCGATGCGTGACGATGGAGGTCTGCGTCTCGACCGGCCGGATCGCCGACGCCATCGCCGACCCCGACAAGACCGGCACCATCGGGGAGCTGATCAAGGAAGGCGCCTACTACGGGATGCAGACCTTCGACCAGCACCTGGTCGCGCTGATCCGCGACGGTGTCATCACCCTCGACGCCGCGATGGCCGCCTCGACCAGCCCGCACGACCTCACGGTCGAGCTGCGCCGCCTCGGTCTGGTCGCCTGAGGCTTCTCAGCCGGTCCGGACGCCGTGCTGGACGCAGCGCGCCGACCAGCCCATCGGCAGCACCTGCACCACCATCCGCCGCCGGCACTGCCCGCAGTACCGGGGTGGCTCCAGGGGTCGCCGTTCGGCGCACGCGCCATGGTCCCGGCTGGAGTCGTCGCCGCACTGGTCGCACCAGCGCTCCTCGTCCACCACGCGCCGTAGGCTAGCCAGGTGACGGTGCAGCCGGGCGCGCAGGCCCACGTGCAGCACCGCGTCGGTGCCGACGACACGGCCCGCGCCCTCGGTAGTGGCGACCTCGACGTCCTGGCCACCCCCCGGCTGCTCGCGTGGTGCGAGCAGGCCACCGTCCAGTCCCTGGCCGACCGCCTCGACCACGCGAGCTCGACCGTCGGCACCCGGGTCGAGCTCGCCCACCTGCGAGCCAGCCCGGTCGGTGCCGCCGTCACGGTGCGCGCCGACCTGGTGCACGTCGACGGCCGCCTCTTGCGCTTCGACGTCGTCGCCGAGGACTCCGACGGCGTCGTCCTCGGTCACGGCCAGCTGACCCGGGTCGTCGTCGACCGGGCACGTTTCCTCGCCCGGCTCTGACACTGGCTCAGAGCGGCAGCGAATAGGTGATCAGCTCGACCTCGGGCACCGGCCACCAGTCCCGCTCCGGTGTGCGCACGAAGCCCATCCGCTCGTAGAGCCGGTGCGCTGCGTGCATCACGGTCAGCGTGCTGAGCACGACGCCCGTGCAGCCGTCGGCCCGCGCTCGCTCGACGCACCACTCAGCGAGGGCGGCACCGACGCCGCGGCCCCGGGCCTCCGGCGCGACGGCCAGCATCCGGAACTCCGCCTCGCCGGGGCGGGAGATCTCAGCCCACGGCGTACCGGCCAGGCAGTAGGTCACGGTGCCCAGCAGCACGCCGTCGCCCTCGTCGACCGCGACAGCCAGCTCGGCGTCCCGGGCCCGGTCGCGCGGCGGCCCGCAGGTGCTCTGCGTAGCCGTCCTCGGCGCCACGGAGGTAGCCGTCGGCCGTGTAGGCCTGCACGGTCAGCGCCCCGACGGCCGCAAGCTCGGCCGGGTCGGCCGGGTCGACGCGTCGAAGGATCACGCAGCGCAGCCTAAGAGGCTCGTCGGACCCTCGGCCCGTCGTGTCCGGTCAGTGGCGCAGGGCGTACGGGCCGGACGGCAGCGCGCCGTCGGACCAGGCGCGGTGGCTGGGCGGTGCCTCCACCGGGCGGTCGTGCAGGAAGATCCGGACACCGGCGACGAGCTCGGCGAGGACCAGGGCGGCGAGGAGAAGCAGGAAAGTGGTCATGGCAGAAATTATGCGCCCGGCGAGATCGTGCCACCAGTGGCAGGATTGACAACTAGCCACAACTTCCTGCCATACTGCCCGGGTGATCCGCTCCGTCGCCGTCCCCGTCCTGGACCAGGTGTTCGCCTTCGAGCTCGGGGTGCTCTGCGAGGTGTTCGGCGTCGACCGCCCGGACGACCCGCTGCTGCCCTCCTTCGACTTCGCGCTGTGCACCCCGACGCCCGGGCCGGTGCGCACCGTCTCCGGGTTCGACCTGCTGGTCGAGCACGACCTGGAGCGCATCGCCACCGCAGATCTCGTCGCCCTGCCGGCGATCCGCCGCGGGGTGGAGGTGCCACCCGAGCTGGTCGAGGCACTGCGGGCGGCAGCGGCCCGGGGTGCCCGGGTGATGAGTGTGTGCAGCGGTGCCTTCGTCCTCGGCGCCGCCGGCCTGCTCGACGGCCGCGACTGCACCACCCACTGGACCTACGCGGCCGAGCTGGCGGAGCGCTTCCCGCTGGCCCGGGTCGACCCCGACGTGCTCTACGTCGACAGCGACGGCGTGCTGACCAGCGCCGGGACGGCGGCCGGCATCGACGCCTGCCTCTACCTGATCCGCAAGGAGTTCGGCGAGCGGGTGGCCAACCGGCTGGCCCGCCGGATGGTCATGCCGCCGCACCGCGAGGGCGGCCAGCGGCAGTACGTCGACAACCCGGTGCCGGTCGAGGCCGACACCCTGACCGGGACGCTGGCCTGGATGCTCGCGAACCTGGACCAGGAGGTCGGGGTCGACGACCTCGCCCGCCGTGCCCACCTCTCGCCACGCACCTTCGCGCGACGGTTCCGGGCCGAGACCGGCACCACCCCGCACCACTGGCTGACCGGTCAGCGGGTGCTGGCAGCGCAGCGGCTGCTCGAGGAGACCGAGCAGCCGGTCGAGGCGGTGGCCGACCTGGTGGGGTTCGGCAGCGCCTCGGTGCTGCGCCACCACTTCACCCGGCGGGTGGGCACGACGCCCAGCGACTACCGGCGTACGTTCTGCGGGGCCCGGGCCGCCTCCTGACGGTTGGCGTCAGACGCCGGTAGTGCTCCGCGGGTAGGCCAGCTCGGGGTCGGTCGCGACGTTGACGCAGTAGGGCACGCCGGACGCGAACGCGCGGTCCAGCGCCGGCCCGATGTCCTGCGGCCGGGTCACCAGCTCGCCGTCGCCGCCGAGCGCCCGCACCACCTCGTCGTAGCGGGTCCGGGGCGCCAGGTCGGCGATCACGTCGTAGCCGTAGAGGAAGCGCATCGGGTGCTTCTCCAGGCCCCAGCCGGCGTTGTTGCCGACCACCATGACGACCGGCAGGTCGTGCCGGACCAGCGTGTCGACGTCCATCAGCGAGAAGCCGGCCGCGCCGTCGCCGAGCAGCAGCACCACCTGGCTGCTCGGCCGGGCCAGCCGGGCCGCGATCGCGTACCCCAGGCCGGTGCCGAGGCAGCCGTACGGCCCGGGATCCAGCCAGCCGCCGGGCGCCTTCGGCTCGACGTACTTGCCGGCGAACGACACGAAGTCGCCGCCGTCGCCGATGACGACCGCGTCGTCGGCCAGCCGGCGGTTGAGCTCGCCGTAGATCCGTACCGGGTGGATCGGGTCGGCGTCGCTGTCCAGCAGCGCCCGGTCCTTCTCGACCGCGGCCCGTGCGGTGCCCTGCAGGCGGGAAGTCCACCCGTCGTACGCCGTGGGGCCGGCGGCGCTCTCCCAGGCCTTCAGCACGCCGTCCAGGACCATCGACAGGTCTCCCGCAGCCGAGGCCGCGAGGTCGACGTGGGCGGCCAGCTGCCCCGGCGAGTCGGCCAGGTGCACGACCGCTGCCGGAGGCCCCTCCTTGCCGCCGAAGGTGCCGTAACCCAGACGGAAGTCCAGCGGCGTGCCCACGACGACCACCAGGTCGGCCCGGCCGAACGCCTCGCTGCGCGCCCGGGTCACGAGCAGCGGGTGGCCGGCCGGCAGCACGCCGCGACCCATGCCGTTGGTGATGACCGGGACACCCGCGGTCTCGGCCAGTCGGAGCGCCGCGTGCTCGGCGCCGTCGGCCCACACGTCCGAGCCGACCACCAGCACCGGCCGCTCGGCCTCGGCCAGCAGCGCCCCGACCCGGGCGACGTCCTCCGGGTCGGGGGAGTGCCGGTCGCGCTCCGGCCGCCCGGGCAGGTCGACGTCGGCGCGGCTGAAGAACTGGTCCATCGGGACGTCGAGGAACACCGGCCCGCGGTGCGGAGCGGTGGCGAGCCGGAGCGCCTCGTCGACCTCGCCGGCCACCGCGCCGATGGTCTCGACCGTGGTGGCCCGCTTGGTGACCGGGGCGAGCAGCGGCGGGTGGTCGAGCTCCTGCAGGCTGCCGGTACCCCACCGGAACGCCGGCGCCCGGCCGCCGACCACGAGCAGGGGCGAACCGTTGAACCAGGCGCTGGTCACCGCGCTCACGCCGTTGGTCACGCCGGGGCCGGCGGTGAGCACGGCCAGCCCCGGCGTCCGGGTCAGCTTCGCGGTCGCCTCCGCGGCGAACACCGCCGTCTGCTCGTGCCGGACGTCGAGCAACCGCATCGGTGGCTCGGCCTTCACCGCTCCGTCGTACATCGGGAACACGTGCGCCCCCGAGAGGGTGAACATCGTGTCGATCCCGTGCGCGCGCGCCACCGCGACGGCGTGGTCACCGCCGTGTCCCTCAACCATGCCTGGGACTGTACGAGGTCGCCGTCAGTGCACGACCTCGGGGAGGTCGCGCAGCCTCGGGTCGCCCGAGTCGGCGAAGTACTCGTCCTTCTTCGTGCGGTCCTCACCCTCGGGCACCTTCATGGCCCGGAAGACGAGGGTCCCGAGACCGGCGACGACGAGATTCGCGAGCAGCGCGAGGAAGCCGGCGTAGATCGACCACGTCGTGTCGAGGCCGAGCTCGGAGAGCGGGAAGCCGGAACCGCCGAAGTGCTCCTTGGCGATCTCGATCTTGCCGTCAGGCAGGAACAGCTTCTGCTGGATCTGGAAGGTCGTCCAGAAGCCCACGGCCATGCCCGCGGCCCAGCCGGCGATCAGGCCCCACCGGTGGAACCATCGGGTGTAGAGGCCCAGCGCCACGGCGGGCAAGGTCTGCAGGATGATGATGCCGCCGATGAGCTGCAGGTCGATGGAGAACTGCGGGTCGAGGGTGAGGATCGCCACCAGCGCACCGACCTTCACGACCAGCGAGGCCAGCTTGCTGCTGCGCGCCTCCTCCTTCGGGGTGGCGTCCTTGTTGAGGTACTCCTTGTAGATGTTGCGGGTCCACAGGTTCGCGGCCGCGATCGACATGATCGCGGCGGGCACCAGTGCGCCGATCCCGATGGCCGCGAAGGCGACTCCGGCGAACCAGCTCGGGAACATGTCGTGGAACAGCAGCGGCACGATGGTGTTGCTGTCGACCTTGCCGTCGGTGGTGATCGGCGTGATCTCGGCGGCGATGGCCATGTAGCCGAGCAGGGCGAGCAGGCCGAGGATGAACGAGTACGCCGGCAGGGCCGCCATGTTGCGCTTGATGACGTTCCGGTCGCGCGAGGCCAGCACGCCGGTGATCGAGTGCGGGTAGAGGAACAGTGCCAAGGCGGACCCGAAGGCCAGCGTGGCGTACTGGAGCTGCGAGGGACCGGCGAGGATCACGCCGTCGCCGGGGTTCGGCGAGGCGGCGAACTTCGCCTCCGCCGCGCCGAAGATCTCGTCCCAGCCACCGAGCTTGTACGGGATGACGATGACCGCGACGATGATCACCAGGTAGATCAGCGTGTCCTTGACGAACGCGATCAGCGCCGGCGCGCGCAGCCCGGAGTTGTAGGTGTACGCCGCGAGGATCCCGAACGCGACGATGATCGGCAGGTGGCCGGTGACGCCCATCGCCTTGAGGACGGCCTCGATGCCGACCAGCTGCAGGGCGATGTAGGGCATCGTCGCCACGATCCCGGTGAGCGCGACGAGCAGGGCCAGGGTCGACGACCCGTGTCGGGCGCGTACGAAGTCGGCGGGCGTCACGAAGCCGTGCACGTGCGAGATCGACCACAGCCGGATCAGGACGAGGAAGACCATCGGGTAGACGACGATCGTGTAGGGAACGGCGAAGAAGCCGATCGCGCCGGCGCCGAAGACCAGGGCGGGTACCGCGACGAAGGTGTACGCGGTGTAGAGGTCGCCGCCGATCAGGAACCAGGTGATCCACGGGCCGAAGTTCCGGCCGCCCAGGCCCCACTCGTCGAGGTGCTCCAGGTCGTCTGCCCGGCGCCACCGGGCGGCGACGAAGCCCAGGACGCTGACGAAGACGAACAGCACCGTGAAGACGGTCATCTCGACCGCGTTGACGTCGTCGAACATGCTCAGCCCCTCGTCTTGTTGTAGACCACGAGAGTCACGACGACGCTCAAGCCGATCGCGGCGAGCTGGTACCAGTAGAAGAACGGGATGTCGAAAAGCAGCGGTTTCAGGTGGTTGTACAACGGCGGGTAGAGCGTCGCGAGCAGCGGGATGACGAGGAGCCAGGCCCACGGACTGTGGTCGGACCGTTCCGCGCGAGTGGTGCTGGAGGCTGAGGCGCCCGGAGGGAGATCCGAGGGGCGGTCTGGATCGTCGAGGGTCACGCCGGGCCTCCGTGGGAGACAGGGGATGTCGCGCCGGAGATTATCCCTCTTTGTCGGGATAGCGAAACCTTCGCCGGCGCGCCCACGGAGGTCACCGCCAGTCCGGCGTGCCTCAGATCGTCTGCGACAGCGTCTTGACCGGCATGCCGAGGTCGCCGAGCAGCGCGAGGTCGTCCTCGGGGGTGCGACCCAGGGTGGTCAGGTAGTTGCCGACGATGACGGCGTTGATGCCGCCGAGCATCCCGTCGCGGGTCCCCAGGTCGCCCAGCGTGATCTCGCGGCCACCCGCGTAGCGCAGGATCGTGCGCGGCAGGGCCAGCCGGAACGCCGCGATGGTGCGCAGCGCGTCGGTCCCCGACATCACCGGCAGGTCACCGAACGGCGTGCCCGGGCGCGGGTTCAGGAAGTTCAGCGGCACCTCGTCGGGGGTCAGCTCGGCCAGCTGGGCGGCCAGCTCGGCGCGCTGCTCCAACGACTCGCCCATGCCGACGATGCCGCCGCAGCACACCTCCATCCCGGCCTCGCGGACCATCGTCAGCGTCGACCAGCGCTCCTCCCAGGTGTGCGTGGTGACGACCTGCGGGAAGTAGGACCGGGCGGTCTCGAGGTTGTGGTTGTACCGGTGCACGCCCATGTCGGCGAGGTCGTCGACCTGTTCCTGGCTGAGCATGCCCAGCGATGCAGCCACGTGGATGTCGACCGCCTCGCGGATCGCGGCGACGCCTTCGCGCATCTGGGTCATCAGCCGCGCGTCCGGGCCGCGCACCGCGGCGACGATGCAGAACTCGGTGGCGCCGGTGGCGGCGGTCTCCTTCGCGGCCTGCACCAGCGACGGGATGTCCAGCCAGGCGGCGCGCACCGGCGAGGCGAACAGGCCGGACTGGGAGCAGAAGTGGCAGTCCTCGGGGCAGCCGCCGGTCTTCACCGAGACGATGCCCTCGACCTCGACCTCGGGCCCGCACCAGCGCAGCCGCACCTGGTGAGCCAGCTCGAGCAGGTCGGGCAGGGCCGTCGTCGGGCAGCTGCAGGACCTCGAGGACCTGGGACTCGCTCAGGCCACGTCCCGTCCTCCAGCACCTGGCGGCGGGCGGTCGACAGGACGTCGGCTCAGCGGTGGTCGGCACGCCGGAAGTCTGCCGCATCGAAGGTGCCGCCGAGGGCGGGGGCCAGCCCGGTGCGCGCGGCTAGCAGGAACTCCGCGGCGTCGAGGATGCCGGCCGCTCGGCCGGAGTGCACCGGCCAGCGGTCGTGCGGCCAGCGTCTCGAGGTCCCGGACGTTGCTGCGGCACGGCCAGGTCGGGCTCGGCGGGCCATGCACCGATCACGACCCCGGCGAGGGACAGCCCGCGGTGCGCCATCGCCTCCAGCGTGAGTGCCGTGTGGTTCAGGGTGCCGAGGGCGGGGTCGACGACGACGAGGACGGCGGCGGCAAGCGCGTGCGCCAGGTCCGCGATCGTCGCGCCTTCCTCGTCGTACCGCACGAGCAGCCCGCCGGCGCCCTCGACCAGGACCAGGTCGCGGTCGGCGGCCAGGTCGCGCAGCCGGACCGCGCTGGTCTGCAGATCCACCGGCGGGACCCCCGCGCCGGCGGGCTGCCGCGGCCGGGGAGAGCGGGTCGGGGAAGCGGGCGTGCTCGTGCAGGTCGGTGACGGCCGCCAGCCGGCGTACGTCGTCCAGGTCGCCCGGCTCATGCGGACCGACGCCGGTCTGAGCCGGCTTCACCACGGCCACCGGGCCCCGCGCGCGGCGGCCAGCGCGGCGACGGCCGCCGTCACGACGGTCTTGCCGACCCCGGTGCCCGTGCCGGTCACCACGAGGATGCTCACGGCCGCGAGGGTAGCCACTCGCCGGGGCACCTATCTCGCCATGCCCGGCTATTGCCGGACAGGTCCGTTGTCACCATCGCCGGTGACGAGGACACGCAGCGTCACGAGCATCCGGCCTGCGGGTGAATCCGCCGCGACGAGCGCCCAATGCGAGGACGTCGGTCGTACCGTGTGCGCTGTGACTCGACGGTTCGAAGCCTCTGCAGCAGCCGGTGGCCGCCCTCGGCTCGACGGGCGGGAGCTCGTCGGAGTCCCGGTGCGCCTCTACCGTCGCAAGATCCTCGGCGTCGGTGTGCTGGGCCTGTGGGTGGGCGGGCAACCGGTGTACGACGTGGCGGTCTACGACCCGTATGGCAAGCAGCTCGGCGTCATCGAGTCGGAAGGCCCCCGGGCGCGGCAGACCTACGACGAGCTGCGCCGCGCGATCGTCGCTGACGACATCCACGCCTGACGGCGGCACCGGCGCGGGGACCGCGACGTCAGCGTTGCGCGGCTTCGCGTTCGCAGATACGGCACCGGGGACCTAGTCCGCGCGGCCAGGGGCTGCCGAGGTGCACGATCGCAGCGCCGCACAGAGCCTCACCGGTCACGTCGTCGACGGCGTGCATCGTGCCGACCGGTTCCCCGCTCCGCGTCTGAGACCATCCCGTGAGCAGCGGCACCAGACGCTCGACCTCTTCACCCCTCGACGTCTCCCGTGACGGAAACGATCATGACGACTACCCAAGGGTACGAGGTTCAGCGTCCCACATCACGGACTCGGGGAGCAGCCAGTTGGGGCGGCCGGCCGAGCCGTCAGCCGGTGGACCGGACGAGCTCCCGGCGGTGCCACCACTGGTCCACGTCGGCCAGGGTCACCATCCAGTCCCCCGGCCGCTCCGGGTGGGTGGTGATGGCCGGGACCTCCCGGGCCGTGACCGCCTGGACCATCACGTCCACCGGGATGTCGGCGTACTGGGCGGCCAGCCGCAGATCGACCCAGTTGTTGGTGGTCAGGGCGGAGAAGAGACGAATGTCCATGACCTGAGGATCGACGTCCCATGACCATTCCTTGACCGCCGAACGGGTGAGCCGGGACCGCTCGTTCGCCGCTCAGGCGGTCGATCGGGTGCGCTGTGCTGCCACCGCGGCGCACCGAGGGCACTCCGACGCGACGACCTGGTCGCCGTCGACGCAGCGCCAGGCCATCGACGCCTCACCGCAGAGGGCGGCCCGCATGCCGGAGATCGGTGCGTCGGGAACCAGCCAGTGCAGCACGAGGGGTTCACCGGCGCGCATCCAGCACGCTTCGCCAGGCTTGCACGCCACGCTGAAACGGTACCGGGCCTCGAAGGCCTCTAGGTGTCGCGCGCGGCCGCGAGTTGCTTGCACCGGGGACAGAGGCCGCCCAGGCCTCGTGGCCACGGCGGCCCGACGACCACGATCTCCGTGCCGCACAGCGCGAGGCTCCGGTCCCGGTCCTCCACCGCGTGCGCGGTCCCCGTGGGCACTGCGATCCTCCGCCCGGCAGCCGGTCCCGCGCCCGTCACGTTCCTCGAACGGGACCAGCCCGCGAGAAGCGGGACGGACGCGGCGAGAGACATGACTGATCATCGGCGGGTTGCCGACCAGTCCTGGATCACGAACCGGTGACGCTCGTGCAACTACTACGCCTCGCTGCGCACCGCTCCAGGTGAGGACGACCCGACCCGGGGGGAATCGTCCCTTCGGGATACGCCCTAGGCCTGCTTGGTCTCCCAGAAGATCTTGTCGATCTCGGCGATCTTGTCGAGCAGCTTCTGTGCGGTGTCGGCGTCCATCGAGCCCTTGGCACCCGAGGCGCCGGCCAGCTTGGTGGCCTCGTTGAACAGCCCGTGCAGCTCGGGGTACTTCTCGAAGTGCGGGGGCTTGAAGTAGTCGGTCCAGAGCACCCAGAGGTGGTGCTTGACCAGCTCGGCCCGCTGCTCCTTGATGACGATGGCGCGGGTGCGGAAGTCCGCGTCGGAGTTCTCGCCCACCTTCTGGATGATCATCTTGATCGACTCGGCCTCGATGCGGGCCTGCGCGGGGTCGTAGACGCCGCACGGCAGGTCGCAGTGGGCGTGCACCACGGTCTTGGGGGTGAACAGACGCGACAGCACGGGATCAGTCCCTTCCTGGAAAGCGTGATCGTCAGACGCGGTTTCTCTCGTGGACACTACTCCGGGCAGGTACCCGTCCCCACAGGGTGTACGCGTGCTGTCGGAGCCGACGAGGAGGAGCTGCGGTGCGTCGGTTCCCGGTCGGTCGGGTGGTCGTTCGGGGCCGATCCATGGAGCCCACGCTGCGCGACGGTGACCACCTGCTGGTGCGCTGGGGCGGGCGTCCCCGACCGGGGCTCCTGGTGGTGGTGCGCTGGCCCGGGCGACCGATGTCGGTGAAGCGGGCCGCGCTGCTGGCCGACGACGGCTGGTACGTCGAGCGCGACAACGCGGCCGAGGGCGTCGACTCGTGGCAGGTGGGCGCGGTGCCACCGGCCGACGTTCTCGGGACCGTGCTGATGCGGCTGTGGCCGATCAGGCGCCGGTGACGCGGTCCGCCACCGACACCGCGGCGGCGGTGAGGTGCCGCTGCAGCTCGGCGAGCGCGGCTGCCTCGTCGCCGGCGCGCATCAGGGTCAGCAGCCGCCGGTGGTCGGCGACCTGCGCCCGGGCGTTGCGCCTGGCCCGCTCGACCGAGGCGAGTGCCAGCCGGAGGTCACCGGTGAGGACGTCGGCGCTCGCGACCAGCCGGGCGTTCCCCAGCAGCGCCACCAGCGAGGTGTGGAACTCGAGGTGGGCGTGGGTGGCCTCGACCTGGTCGTCGGCCTGGGCCGCCCCGGCGTACGTCGTCAGCGCCGCGGTGACCGGGGTCAGATCTGCCCCGCCGGCGCCGGCGCGGACACCCGCGCTCTCCAGCACCAGGCGGGCCTCGAAGATCTCGGCGATGTCGCTCTGGGAGAGCTCGGTCACGACGACGCCGCGGTTCGGGTAGCGGGTCACCAGTCCCTCGCCGGCGAGCACCTGCAGCGCCTCGCGCACCGTCGACCGGGCCACCTGGAAGCTGTCCGCGAGGGTCACCTCGCGCAGCGGCTCGCCGGGGGAGAGGTCGCCGGCGAACAGCATGTCGCGCAGCGCGGCGGCCACCCGGTCGGTGGTGCTCGACCGGTCGATGGAAGGCACGACGACCACCCGCTTGACAGTAGCCCAGGCCAGGCCTCACACTCCGATTGTCGGACAATAATTGTCCGACAATCCGCCAATCCAGACTCAGCTGAAGGTGGCCATGACCGAGATCCGTCCGCTCCCGTGGGGCCGCCGCTACCTCATGTGCCGCCCGGAGCACTTCCGCGTCGACTACGCCATCAACCCGTGGATGGACGTCGACTCGCCGGTGGACCCGGACCGCGCGCTGGCGCAGTGGGACACCCTGGTCGCGACCCTGGAGAGCGCCGGCGCCGAGGTGGAGCGGATCGCCCAGCTCCCTGGCAACCCGGACATGGTCTACGCCATGAACTACGGCCTGATCGACGGCGACCACGTCGCTCTCACGAACTTCCGGTACGACGAGCGCCGGGCCGAGGCGGTAGCCGCCGAGTGGTGGTTCGGCGAGGCCGGGTTGCGCACCACCCGGGTCGGCGACTCGGGGGTCGGTGCCTTCGAGGCCGGCGACGCTTTCCTCTTCGGCGACTCCCTGGTCGTGGCGGCCGGGCCGCGCACCGACCTGGCCACCCATGCGGTGCTGTCCCGCGAGCTCGGGGTCCGGGTCGCGAGCGTGCCCGTCGTGCACCCCGCGCTGTACCACCTCGACCTGAGCTTCTGCCCGCTCGACGCGACCCGCGCGATCATCGCGCCGGCGGCCTGGGACGCGATCGGTCGGCGGACCGTCGCGGACCTGGTACCCGAGCCGCTGGTCATCGACGAGGACGAGGCCTTCACGTTCTGCGCCAACTCGGTCGTGGTCGGTGACGTCGTGGTCATGCCCGCCGGCGTACCGGTCCGGGTCGCGCGGCAGCTGGAGGCCTGGGGGTTCTCGGTCGCCGTCGTCGACGTCTCCGAGCTGCACAAGGGGGGCGGCTCGATCCGCTGCATGACGCTGCCGCTCGACACCGTGCTGGACGCCGCCCGCCTGACGGCCGGTGCGCTGGAGGGGGCAGCCGTCCCGGCCTGACCCGCGTCCCCGCGGGTGCGGGACGGTGTGTCACGCTTTCGCGCGACGCCGCCGAAGACGAGGAGGGCGCTGGTGCCCACCACGCCGTACGACGAGAACGACCCGGTGTTCGTCCTGCACCGTGGCGGCAAGCTGGAGACGGTCTCGACCGCCCCGCTGCGCAACCGCGAGGACCTCTCGCTCGCCTACACGCCCGGCGTCGCCCGGGTGTGCACGGCGATCGAGCAGCACCCCGAGCTGGTCCACGACCTGACCTGGAAGTCGCACGTCGTCGCGGTCGTCACCGACGGCAGCGCCGTGCTCGGTCTGGGCAACATCGGACCCGCCGCCTCCCTGCCGGTCATGGAGGGCAAGGCGGTGCTCTTCAAGGAGTTCGGCGGCATCGACGCGGTGCCGATCTGCCTCGACGCGACCGAGGTCGACGACATCGTCGAGACGGTGGTGCGGATCGCGCCGGGCTTCGGCGGCATCAACCTCGAGGACATCAGCGCGCCCCGGTGCTTCGAGATCGAGCGGAAGCTGCAGGAGCGGCTCGACATCCCGGTCTTCCACGACGACCAGCACGGCACCGCCGTCGTCGTGCTGGCCGCACTGCGCAACGCCGCTCGGCTGACCGGCCGCGGCCTGGCGGACCTGCGGGTGGTGGTCTCCGGTGCGGGCGCGGCCGGGGTGGCGGTGACGACCATCCTGCGCGAGGCCGGCATCGGCGAGATCGCCGTCGCCGACCGGGGCGGTGTGCTGCACGGCGGCCGAGCCGACCTGACGTCGGTGAAGCGGCATCTCGCGGCCGTGACGAACGGTGGCGGGCGCACCGGGACCCTGGTCGATGCCTTGCGTGGTGCCGACGTCTTCATCGGTGTCTCGGGCGGAACGGTGCCCGAGGAGGCGATCTCGGCGATGGCGGCCGACTCGATCGTCTTCGCGCTGGCCAACCCGCACCCCGAGATCGACCCGGACGTGGCCCTGCGGCATGCCCGCGTGGTGGCCACCGGGCGCAGCGACTATCCCAACCAGATAAACAACGTGCTGGCGTTCCCCGGCATCTTCCGCGGGGCGCTCTCGGTCCGCGCCGACGTCGGTGACCGAGGGCATGAAGCTGGCAGCGGCCGAGGCGCTGGCTGCCGTGGTGGTCGACGAGCTCGCCCCGGACCGGGTCGTGCCCAGCCCGTTCGACTCCAGGGTGGCCCCGGCGGTGGCCGCGGCGGTGGCGGCGGCCGCCCGCCGGGACGGGGTCGCCCGGCTCTGACCGGGCTCGGCCGGCGGCCTCACCCGAACGGGTGGGGCTGGTCGCGCAGGGTCATGTGGACCGGCTCGGCCCGGTGGCCGTGGCGGTCCAGCCGGTCGCGCCGGTCGTCGTGCCGGGTCCCGCGTCCTCGCAGTGCGTTCCGCATGGGGTCCTCCTCGTAGGTTCTTGCTCGGGCCGACGCGATGTATCGCGTCTATGAACACGATATATCGTCTTGCTGGAAAGTCAAGATGTATCGCGAGTCGGCGTTGCCGGGGCGTCGATAGGGTCGGCGCATGCTGGCCGCCTCCGCCGTCCGGACCGACCCCGACGACCCGCTGAGCGGGCTGGAGGTGGGGGAGCGGCCGGACCCCCGGCCGTGCGGACGGCTGGACGACGGTCCGGCTCCGGGCGGCGTCGTTGAACCATCACGACCTGTGGAGCCTGCAGGGCGTCGGGCTGCCGGCCGACCGGCTGCCGATGGTGCTCGGCTGCGACGGTGCCGGGGTCGACGAGGACGGCAACGAGGTCGTCGTGCACGCCGTGATCAGCGACCCCGACCACCGCGGCGACGAGACGCTGGACCCGAGACGTTCGCTGCTCTCCGAGCGGTACGACGGCACGCTGGCCGACCTCGTCGCGGTTCCCCGGCGCAACCTGGTGCCGAAGCCGACGCAGCTGACCTTCGAGGAGGCTGCCTGCCTGCCGACCGCCTGGCTCACGGCGTACCGGATGCTGTTCACCCAGGCCGGCGCCCAGCCCGGGCAGACGGTTCTGGTGCAGGGCGCCGGCGGCGGCGTCGCCACCGCGCTGGTCGCGATCGGGCGCGCGGCCGGGCTGCGGATGTGGGTGACCAGCCGGGACGGCGGGAAGCGCGATCGCGCGCTGCGAGCTCGGCGCCGACCAGGCCTTCGAGTCCGGCGCCCGGCTGCCCGAGCGGGTGGACGCCGTGATGGAGACCGTGGGGGAGCCGACCTGGGACCACAGCCTCAAGTCGCTCGTGCAGGGCGGCACCCTCGTGGTGTCCGGGGCCACCGGCGGCCATCGCGCGGTGACCGACCTGCGGCGGGTGTTCTTCCTGCAGCAGCGGATCGTGGGGTCCACCATGGGCACCCGCGACGAGCTGGCCCGGCTGGTGCGGCTGATGGCCGAGACCGGGCTCCGCCCGGTGGTCGACTCGGTCCTGCCGCTGGAGGACGCCGAGTCGGCGTTCCGCAAGCTCGCCGACGGCGACGTGTTCGGGAAGATCGTGCTCACCCGGCCGGCCTGATCGCCTCGATGACCCACGACACGAGCCGGTCGCTGCCGCGCTGGCTGGACCTGGCCTGGCGCACCCAGGTCGACGGCTGGATCGCCGATCGGCTGGCCGACGCCGGCCTGCGACGCACCGACGAAGCCGAGCAGCAGCGCGCCTATCCGTGGTCGACGGTGATCCGGATCGGCACCGACGCCGGGCCGGTGTGGTTCAAGGCGAACTCCCGCGGCATGCACCACGAGGCGGCGCTCTACGCGGTGCTGCTGCGGCGCTGCCCAGGGCACGTCCTCGACCCGGTCGCGCTGGACAGCGCACAGGGCTGGCTGCTGCTGCCGGACGGCGGCCGGACGCTGCGCGACGTCGAGGGGGCACGGGCCGACCTGGCGGTGTGGGAGCGGATGCTCGTCGAGTACGCGCAGATGCAGCGGGCACTGGAGCCGTACGTCGACGAGCTGCTGGTCGCCGGCGTCCCCGCGGCCGGCCCCATGCAGCTGCCGGCGATCCGGGAGGCGCTGCTCGCGTCACCGGAGCTGTTGATGGTGGGCGAGCCGGACGGGCTCAGGCCGGACGAGCTCGGGCAGCTCCTCGCGTACGCGCCGGAGTACGCCGAGCTCTGTGCACGCCTGTCCGACCTGGGCATCGCCTCGACTCTGCAGCACGACGACCTGCACGACCACAACGTGTTCGTGCCGGCCGAGCCCGGCGGACCGCTGCGGGTCTTCGACTGGGGCGACGCCGTCGTCGGCCACCCGTTCGGCACCTTGCTGATCAGCCTCCGGGTGGTCGCGGACCTGGCCGGCCTGGCGCCGGGCGCGGCAGAGCTGCTGCGGTTGCGGGACGCCTACCTCGACGCGTGGACCGGTGACCACAGCCGGGACGACCTGGTCGAGGCGGCGCGGCTCGCGGTGCGGGTCGACGGGGTGTGCCGGGCCGACTGCTACCGGCGCGCGACCCAGGAGTGGGACGGCCACCGGCCGCCCTTCGGCGAGGGAGTGCCGAGCTGGTTGAAGGAGCAGCGCGGGCCGATGCCGCTCGAACCCGACACCTGAACGCGTCACGTCACCCGGGAGGTTCACCATGGCGAAGCTCATCTACTCCGCGATCGCCTCGCTCGACGGCTACGTCGCGGACGAGAACGGCGACTTCGACTCGTTGGCACCGGATGAGGAGGTGCACGCGTTCGTCAACGACCTGGAGCGGTCGGTCGGCACGTACCTCTACGGCCGCCGGATGTACGACGTGATGGTGGCCTGGGAGACGATGGACACGCAGCCCGACCAGTCGCCCGTCACGCGCGACTACACGCAGATCTGGCAGGCCGCGGACAAGGTCGTCTACTCCAGGACGCTGGAGGCGGCGTCCAGCGCCCGAACGCGGATCGAGCGGGACTTCGACCCGGACGCCGTCCGGCGGCTGGTGGCGCGTGCCGGACACGACGTCTCCGTCGGCGGTCCCGGTCTTGCTGGGCAGGCGATCGTGGCCGGGTTGGTCGACGAGTTCCACCTGTTCGTGTCACCGGTCGTGATGGGCGGTGGCACCCCGTCCCTGCCCGGCAACGCGCGCCTGGACCTCGACCTCCTGGCGGAGCGACGATTCGGCAACGGCGTGGTCCACCTGCACTACCGGACGAGGCGCAGCGACTAGCGGTCGAGGATGCGGCGGGCCTCGTCCAGGGTGCGCTGGAGCAGGTCGCGCAGCGCGGCGACGTCCTCCGCCGTACGGGTCCCGTGCCGGGTCAGCGTGCGCAGCTCGGACCGGAACCACTCGAGGGACCGTTCGAGGTCGGCCTGGAACGGGTCACCGCTCGGCTTGCGCGACTCGCGCTCCTCGCGGGCCTGCGCACGGTTGACCCGGCGGACGTCCTTGGCGGCCGCCTTGAGCTCCGAGCGCAGGTCGCGGACCGAGCCGCGGACCTCCGACCGGATCTCGGTGGCGAGGTCGCGCACCGAGCCGGAGATCTCCTGCTCCAGGTCGTCCAGGTCGCCCTGCCGCTCGCTGAGCTCGACCCGGCCGGCGTCGGTGATCTGGTAGACCTTGCGGCCCTCGGCGACCTCGTGGGTGACCAGGCCCTCGGCCTCGAGCCGCGCGAGCCGCGGGTACACCGTGCCGGCGCTGGGGGAGTAGAGCCCCATGAAGCGGTCCTCGAGCTCACGGATCACGTCGTAGCCGTGCCGCGGGCTCTCGTCGAGCAGCTTGAGCAGGTACAGCCGGAGCCGGCCGTGCCCGAACACAGGGCTCATGCCGAGGCCCTCCGCAGCAGGGTCACGTCGCCCGACACGGTCTTGGCGGTGAGCCGGCCGTCGCCGTCGCCGACCTGGCCGTGCAGGGTCACCTTCCCCGGCTTGCGGTCGGTGCGGACCCCGTCGAAGGCACTGTCCAGCGACCCGCTCATCGTCTTCACGTCGACCTGGACGCCGACGTCCTCCGGCATCCGCACGGTGAGGTCGCCCGAGATGCTGGAGACGTCGATCCGGCCGCCGCGACGCAGGTCCAGGTCGAGGATCAGGTCCCCGGACACCGTCTCGGCCTTGACGTGGTCGCTCTCGCCGCGCACCACGGTGAGGTCGCCGGACACGGTCTTGAACCGCAGGGTGCCGGCGAGCTGCCGGCTCTCCAGGTCGCCGCTGACGGTCTGGGCGGTGATGTCGGACCGTACGCCGTCGAGGGTGACGTCCCCGGACACCGACTTGACCGCGGTCCGGTCGCACGCGATGCCGGACACCACGGCGTCCGCGGACACCACGCCCAGCTCGACCGGGCAGTCGGCCGGCACCGACACCGAGACGGTCGCGGTGGCCCGCCGGTTGCCGACCCAGTCGAGCAGGCCGCCCCAGCTCAGCCGCTCGTGCACGATCGACAGGGTGCCGTTCTCCAGGCTCACCGTGATCGGCCCTTCGAGCTCGGTGATCTCGACCTGAGCCGCGCCCGAGGCGGCGTCCTCGGTGCGGCCGACCACGTCGACGCTGCCGGCGACCATCCGCACCTCAAGGCGCCGGACGCCCTCCAGGTCCAGGGACTGCGGTGTCTCGATCCGCCACTGCGGCATGAGGATTCTCCGTTCACGATGTATCGCGTCTGATGAGAACAAGATATATCGCGACTGCTGGATGTCAAGTCCCCGGGCAGACCACCGGCACGAGCACCGGATCGTCCCGGAGCAGCTCCACCGCCCGGCTGCGGCCCAGGTTCCACCCGCCCCATCGGGTCGGAGCGGGGCTGGCGGCCGGCATCCCGGACAGCACGCAGGACCGCAGCGGCTCGGGCAACCGGTCGACCGCGGGAACGGCGTCGGCGGAAAGCTGCTGGAGGTAGCCCACGTCGAGCTTCCCGGTCGCCCGATAGCGGTCGATGTTCCGCTCCGCGACGAACCCGTCCGGGTCGACGGCGCCGAGGACCAGCAGCCCGGCGGCTGCACTGGCGACGAGCGCCCGCGCCAGCCAGGTCGCCCGCAGCCGGACCCCGGCAGCCAGCACCAGTACGACCACCGCGCCGAGCCAGGTCTCGAACGCGTTCATGAACAGGCGCAGCCGGGTGAAGCCGAACGCCTCCTCGTAGAGGTGCAGCCGGTAGAGCGCCGACGCCACCACCACCAGAGCGAGCGCGCAGAGCACGCCGAGCAGCAGCCGCAGGACGATCCGGTGCGACCAGGTGTCCCGCGGCGCCCATCGCACGGTGGCGGCGACGACCGACAGCGTCAGCAGGGTGACGACCACCAGCTGACCGAAGCCGCTGCGGGCGTACTCGGCGTACGTCAGTCCGGCGGTGTCGAGGACGTGCCGGTGTCCGCCGAACAGCACCGTCAGCTGCACCGTGACGAAGCTGAGGAACAAGACGTCGAGGACCGCGATCGGCACCAGCCACTCGACCACCCGCACCGGACGGCCGGGCGACGGGGCCAGGACGTCCCAGCGCGGAGGGAGCCGCTCCGAGGAACGCGGCGCTGACCGCGACGCCGGCGATCCCGATCGCAGCGACGATGCGGAAGGGCAGCAAGCCGAAGTTGGGCCGGGGGACCAGAGCGGCGAAGGCCGCGTCGGCAGCCGCGAACAACGACCCGAAGACCAGCAGGAGTACGACGGTCAGCCCGCCGATCCGGACCGCCGGCAGCCAGGACCGGGCCAGCCCCGTGGCCTGCGGGTGCAGACCGCGCCGCAACCACGGCAGGCAGCGCAGCGTCGCGAGTGGCAGCGAGATCCCACCCAGCAGGCCACCGACCAGGCTGCGCCCCGGCGCGAGGGCGTAGGACGCCACGCCGGCGGCGCCGAGCAGGCACAGCGCGACGAACCACGGCGCGTCGCGCACCATCACCCCGGCCAGCAGCAGCACCCCCAGGGTGGCGTAGCCGATCTCGTGCGCGCCGAGTCGGTGCCGGGCGGCGGGGAGCACGGCCACGCCCACGGCCAGACCGGTCAGCACCACGCCGACCCCCGGTGGGTTGTCGACCAGCAGCACGGCGCCGGTCAGGCCGGCCAGCAGCGACAGCAGCGGCACCGGCCCGGCGACCGCCCGGCCGTGGTCCGGCCAGACCCGTGCCAGCTCGGCGGCCAGCGGGTCGGTGGCGGGCATCGGCAGCGCCCGGCCCGGCGAGCCCGGTGTGCTCGCGAAGCTCGCTCACGCCGACCCCTCCGGCCCGGCGGGCAGGTCGACCACGAACCGGCAGCCGCTGCTCACCGGCCGGAGCCAGCGCGATCTGACCGCCGTGCAGCGTCGACCGCCCACCGGGCGATCGCCAGGCCGAGGCCGGTGCCGCCGTCCGCGGCGGCCGGTGCGCCGCGGTAGAAGCGGTCGAACACCCGCTCGCGGTCGGCCGGTGCGATGCCCGGTCCGTCGTCGGCGACCTCCAGGCGCAGGCCGTCCGGGCCGGAGCGCGGCCATCGACCCGCACCGTTCCGCCGGGCGGGCTGTGCCGCGCGGCGTTGTCGAGCAGGTTGGCCAGCACCTGGTGCAGCCGGGCGCCGTCCGCCCAGGCACGCGCTCCGGCGAGGCGACACGTCGACGGCGAATCGCACGTCGCGCCCGGTCATCGCCGCCTCGGCGACGGCGGCCTCGAGCACCGGCGCCAGCGCGACGTCCTGGCGGTCCAGCGGCTCGGTGCCGGCGTCGATCGCGGGACAGGTCGAGCAGCTCACGGACCAGCCGGCCCAGCCGCTCGGTCTGCGCCAGGGCGGCCTGCAAGGTGCGCCGGGTCGGGCTCGGCCACGCCGTCGACCAGGTTCTCCAGGATGGCCTGCAGCGCGGAGATCGGCGTCCGCAGCTCGTGGCTGACGTTGGCGACCAGCTCGCGCCGTTCGCGGTCGGCGGCCTCGAGGTCGGCGGCCATCCGGTTGAAGGCCCGGGCGAGCTCGCCGACCTCGTCGCGCGAGGTTGCCTGCACCCGACGGCTGTAGTCGCCGCGGGCCATCGCCCGGGCAGCGGCGGTCATCGACCGCAGCGGCGAGGTCATGCCGCGCGCCAGCAGCTGGGTGACGGCAAGGGCGAGCAGCACCGCCACCGGCAACGTGTAGCGAGGCCGCCAGCCGAGGCTGACCAGCCCGTACCAGACCACGAAGCGACGAGACCGCGACGCGTGACGACGACCAGCACGCCGAGCTTGGCCTTGATCGAGTGCAGCGGGTCGAGGGGGCGTGGCGCGATCATCTAGTCGCCCACCGCGTAGCCGACGCCGTGCACGGTGCGGATCACGTCCGGCGCCGAGCTTGCGCCGCACCGCCTTGACGTGGCTGTCGACGGTGCGGGTGCCGCGAGGCGTCGGCCCAGTCCCATACCTGGGCGAGCAGCTGCTCCCGGCGTCAGCACCTGCTGCGGGTCGCTCGGCCAGGCAGGACAGCAGGTCGAACTCCAGTCGGCGTGAGGTGGACGTCGGTGCCGCTGCGGCGGACCCGCCGCCCGCGACCGGTCGATCTCCAGGTCGCCCAGCACCTGCAGCGGCGCGGCCTCGCCCTCGCGGGCCAGCTCGGCTGCCCGGCGTACCCGCCGAAGCAGAGCGTGCACCCGGGCGACCAGCTCGCGCATGCTGAACGGCTTCGTGAGGTAGTCGTCGGCACCGGCGGCCAGGCCCATCAAGGTGTCGGCCTCGTCCTCGCGAGCGGTGAGCATCAGCACCGGCACCGGTCGCTGCGCCTGGACCCGGCGGCACACCTCGAGGCCGTCGAAGCCGGGGAGCATGACGTCCAGCACGACCAGGTCGGGGGCGAGCTCGGCGGCCGCGGCGACGCCGGCGGGCCCGTCGACGGCGACGTGCACTGCGAACCCCTCGGCCTGCAGCCGTGCGGCGACCGCGGCGGCGATCGCCGGCTCGTCCTCGACGACGAGCACCGTGGCGGGAGGTTCCATGCGGGAGAGCCTAGGGACGCCGGGTGGTCGAGGTCCGGACGCGACGTGAAGATCCTGTGCAGACGTTTTCTGCCGATGCCGCCAGCATGCGGCGGCCGTTTGGTGGCAGCGTGGTGGCCGTGATGCGCGAACAGGCTGCCGACGCCGATCCCTGGGCGACGACCGGCGCACGGTTCGCCGCCTTTGCCCGGCTGCAGGCCGAGGGTGCGGTGAGCGAGGTGCCGTGCCATGCCTGTGGCTACCCCACTATGCCGGTGCATGGTGGCAGCCACATCTGCGTGGTCTGCCACTGGCAGGACGACGGCACGACCCGGGACCAGCCGGACCGGCGCAGCACCGTCAACCACGGCCTGACCTTGCGGCAGGCGGCCGCGCACATCGCCGAGACCGGCGTCTTCGCGTCAAGGTGGCACGCGCTGACCGCACCCGAGTACTTCGTGCCCGCCGTGGAAGCGGCCCGCGTCGACCTGATGTCGGCCTACGACCGGCTGCAGGTCGAGCCGCTGGACCCCTCGGCACGCGACGACGTGCGGGACCGTCGGACCCGGTTCATGTACACCATCGTCAGCGCGATGCGCTGACGAGCCAGGTCAACCGAGCGCTGCCTTGGCGGCGCCGAGGTCGTCGGCCGCGAACACGAGCCGGGTGTCGGTGGCGACATAGGCCAGGGTGATGTTGACCCCGGCGTCGCCGAGCTTCTGCGCCGCCTCGCCGAGCACCCCCGGCCGGTCGCTCACAGCCATCACCAGGACCTCCTGCTCGGAGGCGATCTCGGCCCTGGCCGCGGTCAACGTCGAGAAGGCGGCCGGGACGTCGTCGACCAGCAGGTGCACCTCGGACTTGCCGCCCCCGCTGCGTACGGCGCAGAAGCCGAGGATGTTCACCTCAGCCTCGCCCAGCAGGCGGGTGACGCGGGCCAGCTCACCGGGCTCGTCGGTCAGGTACACGGTGATGTCGGTGGCCATGTCGCACCTGCCTCGCTGGTCAGTCGTCGTCGGTGTCGTCGAGGCGGGCCAGCCAGGTGGCGAGCCGCTCGACGGGGATCTCGAAGTCGGGGTTCACGTCGACGAACTCCTGCAGCCGCGTCGGCGAGCCAGGCCAGCGTGACCTGCTCCTCGCCGCGCCGGGTCTCCAGCTCCTCGATGCCGCGGTCGGTGAAGTACACGGCTCAGCCGGGCAGGGTGAAGGCCTGCTCGACCAGCTGCGCGCTGCTCGAGCGTCGTGCTTCTTGTGCGAGCCCGCGGCGGGCGAGGCCGAGGCGTTCGCGCGACCACGCAGGACAGCCCGCGACCGCCGAGGTGGGCGGGCAGGTTGAGCGCCATGAACGGCCACGGCCCCTGGTTGGCCGGCTCCTCCTGCACCCAGACCAGCTCGGCGTCCGGGTAGGCGCGCGACCGCCTGCGGCGATCTCGGCGCCGGGCAGGGGAGCGAGCTGCTCGACCCGCACGATCGCGACCTGCTCGCCGCCGGAGCCGGCCCGCTTGGCCCGCTCGGCCAGCAGGTCGTAGTAGACCTTGCCGGCGCACAGCAGCACCCGGCGTACGCTGACCGGCGTCGATGCCGCCCTCGGTCTCCGGGATGACCGGCCGGAACGTGCCGGAGGTGAAGTCCTCCACCGCGGACGCCGCAGCCTTGAGGCGCAGCATCGACTTCGGGGTGAAGACGACCAGCGGCCGACGCGGCTCGTGGTAGGCGTGCCAGCGCAGCAGGTGGAAGTACGACGCCGGCGTCGACGGGTAGGCGACCGTCATGTTGTCCTCGGCGCACATCTGCAGGAACCGCTCGATGCGGCCGGAGGAGTGGTCGGGCCCCTGGCCCTCGAAGCCGTGCGGCAGCAGCAGCACGACGGACGAGCGCTGGCCCCACTTCTGCTCGGACGACGAGATGAACTCGTCGATGATCGTCTGCGCGCCGTTGAGGAAGTCGCCGAACTGCGCCTCCCACAGCACCAGCGCGTCGGGCCGCGCGACCGAGTAGCCGTACTCGAAGCCCATCGCCGCGAACTCGGACAGCAGCGAGTCGTAGATCCAGAACCGCGCCTGGCCCTCGTCGAGGTGCGCCAGCGGCGACCCACTCGTCGCCGGTCTGCTTGTCGGTCAGGACGGCGTGCCGCTGGACGAACGTGCCGCGACGGCTGTCCTGGCCGGCGAGCCGCACCGGCTTGCCCTCGAGCAGCAGCGAGCCGAACGCGAACAGCTCGCCCATCGCCCAGTCGATGCCGCCCTCGGACGGCCATCGCGGCGCGCTTCTGCAGCAGCGGCATCAGCTTCGGGTGCACCGTGAAGCCGTCGGGCAGGGCGACGTGCGCGTCGGCGATCGCGCTTGACGACCTCGAGCGGCGACGGCGGTCGCGCGCGTCCGGCGTGCCGACCGTCGAGGCTACTGCTCGGCCGGCGGCTCGATGCCCTCGCCGGTGCCCTCGTCGTGCGACTGCCGCGATCGCCTCGCGGGTCTCGGCGAACACCCGCTCCAGCTGGCCCTGGTAGTCGCGCAGCGCCTGCTCGGCCTCCTCGACCGAGATGTCGCCGCGACCGATGAGCGACTCGGTGTAGAGCTTGCGCACCGAGCGCTTGCCCTCGATCAGGGTGTACATCAGCGGCTGGGTCATCGACGGGTCGTCGCCCTCGTTGTGCCCGCGGCGCCGGTAGCAGACCATGTCGATGACGACGTCCTTCTTGAACTCCTGGCGGTACTCGAAGGCGAGCTTGCGCGACCCGCACGCAGGCCTCGGGGTCGTCGCCGTTCACGTGGAAGATCGGCGCCTGGATCATCCGGGCGACGTCGGTGCAGTAGAACGACGAGCGCGATGCGGCCGGCGACGTGGTGAAGCCGACCTGGTTGTTGACGATCGACGTGGATCGTGCCGCCGGTGCGGTAGCCGCGCAGCTGGGACAGGTTCAGCGTCTCGGCGACGACGCCCTGGCCGGCGAACGCGGCGTCGCCGTGCATGCAGCACCGGCAGCACGGTGAAGCCGCCCTCGCCCTTGTCGATGCGGTCCTGCTTGGCGCGGGTGATGCCCTCGAGCACCGGGTTGACCGCCTCGAGGTGCGAGGGGTTCGCGGCGAGGTAGACCTTGGTCTCGCTGCCGTCGCGGCGCGTTGAACGTGCCCTCGGTGCCGAGGTGGTACTTCACGTCGCCGGAGCCCTGCACGGACCGCGGGTCCTGGTTGCCCTCGAACTCGCGGAAGATCTGCGCCGTAGCTCTTGCCGGCGAGGTTGGCCAGCACGTTGAGCCGGCCGCGGTGCGGCATGCCGATGGTGACCTCGTCGATGCCGGCCTCGGCGGCAGAGGTCATGACCTCGTCGAGCAGCGGGATGACCGACTCGCCGCCCTCGAGGGAGAACCGCTTCTGCCCGACGTACTTGGTCTGCAGGAAGGTCTCGAACGCCTCGGCCGCGTTGAGCCGGCGCAGGATCGTCAGCTGGTCCTCGCGGGACGGCTTCGGCGAAGCCGACCTCGACGCGCTCCTGGATCCAGCTGCGCTCGCTCGGGGTCCTGGATGTGCATGTACTCGATGCCGATGCGTGCGGCAGTACGACTCGCGCAGCACGCCGAGGATCTCGCGCAGCGCTCGCCATCGGCTTGCCGCCGAAGCCGCCGGTGGCGAACTCGCGGTCGAGGTCCCACAGCGTCAGGCCGTGGCTGACGACGTCGAGGTCGGGGTGGCGAGCGCTGCCGGAACTCCAGCGGGTCGGTGTCGGCCATCAGGTGGCCGCGCACCCGGTAGGCGTGGATCAGCTCCTGGACGCGGGCCTGCTTGGCGACGTCGTCCTCGTGCGAGGCGGAGATGTCGCGGACCCAGCGGATCGGCTCGTAGGGGATGCGCAGCGCGCGGAAGACCTCGTCGTAGAAGCCGTCCTCGCCGAGCAGCAGGGCGTGGATGCGGCGCAGGAAGTCGCCGGACTGCGCGCCCTGGATGATGCGGTGGTCGTACGTCGAGGTCAGCGTCATGATCTTGCTGACGGCGAGCCGGGCCAGCGTCTCCGGGCGCCGCGCCCTGGTACTCGGCGGGGTACTCCATCGCGCCGACGCCGATGATCGTCGCCCTGCCCCGGCCATCAGCCGCGGCACCGAGTGGACCGTGCCGATCGTGCCGGGGTTGGTCAGGCTGATCGTGGTGCCGACGAAGTCGTCGGCGGTGAGCTTGTTGGCGCGCGCCCGGCGCACGATGTCCTCGTACGCCGCCCAGAAGCCGGCGAAGTCCATCGTGCTCCGCGCCCTTGATGCGACGGCACCAGCAGCGTGCGCGTCCCGTCGGGCTTCTGGATGTCGATCGCCAGCCCGAAGTTGACGTGCTCCGGCCGGACCACCGCCGGCTTGCCGTCGACCTCGGTGAAGCCCTGGTTCATCTCCGGCATCGCGGCCAGCGCCTTGACGACGGCGTAGCCGATCAGGTGGGTGAAGCGAGACCTTGCCGCCGCGACCGCGCTGCAGGTGGTTGTTGATGACCGTGCGGTTGTCGATGAGCAGCTTGGCCGGCACCGCGCGGACGCTGGTCGCCGTCGGCACGGCGAGGCTGGCCTGCATGTTGGTGACCACCCGGGCCGCCGGGCCCTTGAGGGTGGTGACGCCGTCGGACGACGCCTTGGCGGCGGGCTTGGCCTCGGCAGGCTTGGCCTCGGCGGGAGAGGTCGGTGCGCTGACCGGCGGCGCGGCCGGTTTCTGCGCGACCGGGTCGGCGGTGGGCGCCCCGTCGGCCCGCGGGGTGGCCGCGGCCGGGCCGGCGCCGGAGGTCGGGGGGCTGGCCGGCGTCGCTGCCGGGGCGGGACTGCCGGTGTCGGCGGACGTCGCGCCGTTGGCCGGGCCCGCCGCGGGGGCCGGGGAGCCGTTGGTGGCCGGTCCGGAGTCGACCGGCTTGTAGTCCTGGAAGAAGTCCCACCAGGCCGCATCGACGCTGTTCTTGTCGGCGAGGTACTGCTGGTAGAGCTCCTCGACGAGCCACTCGTTCGGGCCGAAACCGCCCGGTGCGCTCGACTGGCTACCCGTTCGTTCCCCGGACTGTGACACGGCGCGGATCGCCCTCTTCCCTGCAGTTCTCGACTCGTGTGACGGTGCGGCCCAGCCTAGTCGCCCAGGTGAACGGCGTCAGACCGCCCGAGGCCGCCCGGCTACAGCCCCATCGACCGGGAGATCACGAGCTTCTGCACCTCGGAGGCACCCTCGACGACGCGCAGCACCCGCAGGTGCCGCAGCACCCACTCGATCGGCCCCTCCCGGAGCAGCCCCATCCCGCCGAACACCTGCAGGCAGCGGTCGGCCACGGCGTAGGCCCGTTCCGTCGCAGTAGTACTTCGCGATCGACGAGTCGAGCATCAGTGAGCCGGTCGACATCCCCTGGTCGGTGGCCCAGGCGAGGTGGTAGGTCATCCAGCGCATCGCCTCGATCTCGGCCTTGCACTCCGCCAGCGGGAACGACACCCCCTGGTTGGCGGCCAGCGGCTGGCCGAAGGCGGTCCGCGACCGGGCGTGCGCGACCGCCTGGTCCAGGCAGTGCTCCGCCAGCCCGAGCGACTGGGCGGCGAAGCCCGCCCGGCCGCCGTTCAGGAACGTCATCGCGGCCTGGAACCCGCGGCCCACCTCCCCGATTACGTGGTCGGCCGGCACCCGGGCACCGTCGAACCACAGCTCGGCCGGGTGCGACTCGGCGATCGTCGCCTGCACCTTGCCGACGCGGTACTGCTCACGCGGCACCACGAACGCGGTGATGCCGCCGTCCGCCCGCTTCTCCTGGTCGGTGACGGCGAACACGATCGCGAAGTCGGCCCGGTCGCCGTTGGTGATGTAGTGCTTCATCCCGTCGATCACCCACTCGTCGCCGTCGCGGCGCGCCGTGGTGCGGATCGCCTGCGCGTCGCTGCCGGCCTCGGGCTCGGTGAGGGCGAAGCAGGTGCTCGTCTCGGCGCGCACGACCGGGTGCAGGTACGTCGGCCACAGGTGCTCGGGCAGCTTGAGCAGCATCGGGCTCGGCCCGGACGGGTTGGGCACCCCCAGGGTCAGCGGCGCGAGCCGCAGCCCGGAACGCGCGGCGTCCTCGACCAGCAGGGCGGTGCCCAACGTGGAGACGCCCCAGCCGCCGACCTCCTCGGGGAGGTAGCAGGCGTAGAAGCCCTCCGCCGCCGACCGCCTTCGCACCGCGAGCACGGTCTGGTAGATCCGTTCCCGATCCGGGTCGAGGGCGGTCAGCACGTCGCGCAGCGACTCCTCGGCCGGCCGCACCTCGCGATCCAGGAACGTCCGGTAGGACTTCCGCAGCGCGGCGAGCTCGTCGGGAACCGTGAAGTCCATGGGCACACCCTGCCGCGACACACCTCCACCGTCGAGTGGCGCGTTCTGGCTGGTTTCCGGCGCTGAAAGCCGCCGGAACGCGCCACTCGTCAGGGGCGGGGGGCCATCCGGATGGCGAGGTGCACCTGCCGGGCGCCCTCGGGCGCCTCGGACAGCGGGCCGGTTCGTCTTCTGCAGCGGCCGCATCAGCGCCATCATCGCGTCGCTCAGCTCCTGCAGCTCCTCGACGGTCGCCACGATCGTGCTGTTGGAGAACAGCGCTGCGTCGCGCCACTCCCGCTCGGCGGCACCGCGGTCGACGAATTCCAGGACCTTGGCGTCCGAGCTGGCGATCATCACCCGGGACAGGGTCGAGTCGATGGCCTGCACCTCGTGCGGGTCGGCGTCCGGCTCCGGGTCGTTCAGCCAGCCGGTGATCGCGGCCCGCCAGACCCGCTCGCGGCCGTCCCGGTCGCGCGAGTCGTCCGGCTCGACGAAGCCGTACCGCGCGAGCAGCCGCAGGTGGTAGCTGCACGCGCTGGGGGACAGGCCGACGACCTGGGCGCACTCGGTGGCGGTGGCCGGGCCGTCGGACTGCAGCCGCTCGAGGATCGCGTACCGCCCCGCGTGGGCGAGGGCTCGCAGGGCGCCGGGGTCGGAGATCCGCCGGCCGTACGGCGTCTCAGGGCTGGTCCGCTGGTCGGTCATGCCGCTGAGAATATCTGAAAGAACCCCTTCACAGATACGATGTGAAGCACTAGTTTCACATCTGTGACCACCTCGACCGCCGCCCCAGTGCCCGCAGACCCTGCCGCCACCCCTGCGCGAGCGGCGCTCGACGTCCGGACCGCCCTGCGCACCCGCGACTTCCGCCTGCTGTTCTCGGCGTACGCGATCTCGGCCATCGGCAGTGAGGTCACCGTCCTCGCGCTGCCGTTGGCCGCCGCCCTCCTGCTCGGTGCGACCCCGCTGCAGATGGGGCTGCTCACGGCGGCCGGCACGGCGCCGTACATCGGGTTCGCCCTCGTCGTCGGCGCCTGGGTCGACCGGCTGCGTCGTCGGCGCCCGCTGATGATCGCGGCCGACCTCGCGGCCGCCGCCGCGCTGCTCACCGTGCCGCTGGCCTGGGCTCTGGACCTGCTCACGGTCAGCCAACTCATCGCTGTCGAGCTCCTGGTCGGGGTCGCCCGGGTGGTCTTCCGTCCTACCTTCACCAGCCACCTGCCCGACGTCGTCCCGGACCGGGCCATGACGGACGCGAGCTCCCGGTTCAAGGCCGCCGAGTCGGTCGCGATGCTCGCCGGCCCCACCCTCGGTGGCTCGCTGATGCAGGTGCTCACCGCCCCGATCGCGGTGCTGCTCGACGCGATGTCGTTCCTGACCTCGGCCGTCCTGGTCGGCCGGGTGCGGGCACCAGAACGGGTCGGCTACGAGCCGCCGCCGCGCCGCCGGCTCGCGGCCGAGATCGGCGAGGGTCTAGGGCTGCTGTGGCGCGACCGCCGGCTGCGCGCGATCGCCGGTGCTGCGGCCAACCTCAACTTCTTCGGGCTGATGGTCTTCGCCCTGCTCATCGTGTACCTGACCCGCGACCACGACTTCAGCCCGCTGATGATCGCCGCCGTGACGGTCGCCGGCGGGGCCGGCTCGCTGGTCGGTGCCGTGGTGGCCCCGCGGGTCGCCGACCGGATCGGCCGCGGCCGGACGATCGTGCTCGGGTCGGCCATCTTCTCGCTCGGGATGATCGCGTTCCCGGCGGCTCAGGGGCCGCGCTGGCTGGTGCTGTCGATCCTCGCCGTGAACGAGATCGTGGTCGGCGTCGCGATCATGCTCTTCGACGTCACCCTCAACGGCATCATCCTCACCGAGGTGCCGCGGACCATGCTCGGCCGGGTCAACACCTCGCTGTCGACGATCACCCAGGGCGTCAAGGCGCTCGGTGCGCTCGCCGGTGGCGCCATCGGCACGGCGTACGGCGTCCGGCCGGCGCTGTGGGTCGCAGCCGTCGGCGCGACGACGACCGTGCTGTGGACCTGGTTCTCTCCGCTGCGCACGACCGAGTGAGTCGGCTCCCGATCGGCCGCCGGTACCGTCGTGTCACGTGCGAGGCGACGGGGAGAGGCGAGGACGGGCCGGTCGGCTGGCGGCGGCCCTGGTCGTCGTCGCCGCGCTGACCGGCTCCGCGGTGCCCGCCGGTCCGGCCCTGGCGGCCGACCGCGAAGCCCCGGTCGAGGTCGCGCTGCGCGAGGCCCGGACCTACGCGCTGCACCAGTTCGCCCGCACCGACCGGCGTCTGGGTGCCGGCCGGTTCCCGACCGTCGCGGTGCCCGGCCGGCCGTGGCGGACCAGCGGCACCGGCGGCTGGCTGGCCGGCTTCTGGCCCGGCCGGCTCTGGCTCGCCTACCAGGCCGACGGGCGGTCGGTCTGGGCCCGGCGAGCCGTCGCGGCCGAGGCGCCGCTCGCCGTACGGCAGGACGACACCACCGCCCACGACCTCGGCTTCCTGCTGCAGACCAGCTTCGGGCGTGGCGCACTCCTGGCCGGCCGCGACTCCGACGCCGCGGTCGTCCGGCGCGCGGCCGCCGCACTGGCCACCCGCTACGTCCCGTCGGTGCGAGCCTTCCGCACCTGGGACGGACCGCCGGGCCAGGTCACCGTCAACGTCGACCACCTGATGAACCTCGAGCTGCTCTTCCAGGCCGCGGACCTCGGCGGTCCGGTGGAGTGGCGTCGCCTCGCGGTGCAGCACGCGCTGACCTCGGCCCGTTGGCACCTGCGTCCGGACGGCAGCACCTTCCACGTCGTGCGGTTCGACGAGCGCAGCGGTACGCCGGTCTGGCGGGGCACCGTGCAGGGCCGGTCCGACGGCTCGACCTGGGCCCGGGGGCAGGCCTGGGCGGTGCACGGCTTCACCACCGCGTTCCGCGAGTCGGGCGACCCGCGGCTGCTCTCGGCGGCCCGCCGGGCCGCCGGCTTCGCGGTGGCGCACGCCCCCCGGGACGGCGTGCCGTGGTGGGACTACGACGCGCCGGGCACCCGCCGGGACACCACGGCCGGCGCGGTCCTGTCGTCCGGGTTGCTGGAGCTGGCCAGGGTCGACCCCGACGCCGACCACCGGTCCCGCTGGCGGGCAGCGGGGATGCGCACCCTGCGGTCGCTGGTCGGACCGCGCTACCTCGCCCGCGGCACCGGCGCGTGGTCGGTCCTGCTGCACGGCCGCCACGACCCGACGTACGACGACAGCGGGGTGACCTACGGCGACCACTACCTGCTCGAGGCCCTGCTCCGGGTCGAGCTGCTGCCCGCGACCCGTCCGGCGTTGCGGACGTCGACCGTCCGCCGCGGACCGCAGGGCTCGCTGCGGGTCGACCTCGGTGGCCGGCGAAGCGTCAGCGCGGTGTCCGTCCGCTGGCCGGCCGGCGCACCGACCCGGTTCCGCATCCAGACCTCCCGCGACGGCCGGAGCTGGAGCGCGGGCCGAGGTGGAGTAAGCAGCGGGATGGTGAGCGGCCTCGAGACCTACGACCTGCGTGACCGCGCTGCGCGCTACGTCCGGGTCCGGCCGCTGGGTGCGGCCGACGGCGGCACCGGTCGGCCCGCTCGCGCGTGCGGCGTCCGCGGCTGACGCGTCCGGCTACCGGTCCCGTAGCCGGACCACGAAGCGCAGGCCGGACCAGGTCGCGTCGATCGCGCACACCTTGTTGTCCACCAGGCCCGCGGCCAGACCGAAGTCGCGCACGATGTTCTCGTCCAGGTCGGTGGGGTAGCCGCTGGACCGCTTCGGCCAGGCGACCCAGAGCCCGCCCGCCGTGGTGAGCCGCTGCCGGGCCGGCCCGAACCGCGCCTCCAGCGCCCGGTGGTCGGGCGCGAAGGCCAGCACCACGTCGTACGGCGCCCGGCCGGCCGCGGCGGTGCAGCTCGACGCCCGGCAGCGGGCCCAACGTGTCCTCGACGAACCGCTCGGGGGCGCCCGTGACGAGGACCCGGCTGCCCGGCTCGGATGCCGAGCTTGCTCGGCAGGGGAGTGCCGGAGTAGCCGGCCGGCTGGGTCACGGTCCGCACGCTAGCGACTCGCGCAGGGCGTGACCCGCCACGCCGGGTGTTGGATGACGACATGGCCGACACCGCAGCGCCGTCCGCGGCGCCGGCCGGTCTCGCGTTCGGAGAACCGCGGGCGCGGTGGGTGCTGGCGGCGACGGTGCTCGGCTCCGGACTCGCGTTCATCGACGGCACCGTGGTCAACGTGGCGCTGCCCCAGATCGGCGAGTCGCTGGACGCCGGTGTGTCCGGCCTGCAGTGGACGATCAACGCGTACACGCTGACCCTCGCGTCGTTGATCCTGCTCGGCGGCTCGCTCGGTGACCGGTTCGGTCGGCGCCGGGTCTTCGTCGTGGGCGTCGTCTGGTTCGCCGTCGCCTCGCTGGCCTGCGGCATCGCGCCGGACGTCCGGACCCTGGTGGTGGCCCGCGCGGTGCAGGGCATCGGCGGGGCGCTGCTGACCCCGGGCAGCCTGGCGATCCTGCAGGCGTCGTTCCGACCGGAGGACCGGATGCGGGCGATCGGCGCGTGGTCCGGGCTGGCCGGGATCGCCGGCGCGGCGGGGCCGTTCGTCGGCGGCTAGCTGGTGCAGACCGTCGGCTGGCGGTGGGTCTTCCTCATCAACCTGCCGTTCGCGGTCGCGGTCGTCCTCGTCGCCGCCCGACACGTCCCGGAGAGCCGCGACCCGGAGGCGTCGCACTCCCTGGACCTGGTGGGAGCCGGCGCTGGGGGCCGCCGGGCTCGGTTCGCTGACCTATGCGCTGATCGCCTGGCAGGAAAGGGGTCTCGGCTCGCCGGTCGTCCTGATCACCCTGGCCGGGGGAGTCCTCGGCCTGGCGTCCTTCGTCTGGCGGGAACGCAGTGCCCGAGCACCGATGCTGCCGCTGGGCATCTTCTCCTCGCCGTCAGTTCAGCGCCACCAACGCCGTGACGTTCGCGGTCTACGGCGCACTCGGCGGACTCTTCCTGTTCCTCGTGCTCGCCCTGCAGGTCGTGGCGGGCTACTCACCGCTCGCCGCCGGGACCTCGCTGCTGCCGGTGACCCTGCTGCTGCTCCTGCTGTCGTCCCGGATGGGCGCGCTCGCCACCCGGATCGGGCCGCGGCTGCCGATGACGGTGGGTCCGCTGCTCGCGGCTGCGGGGGCGCTGCTGCTGGCCTGGCGGGTCGATGCCAGCACGTCGTACTGGGTGGACGTGCTGCCCGGCGGTGTCCCTGTTCGGGCTGGGGCATGTCGTTCACGGTGGCGCCGTTGACCGCGACCGTGCTCGCCGCCGCGCCGGACCGGCACGCCGGCATCGCCAGCGGCGTCAACAACGCGGTGGCCCGGGTCGCCGGGCTGCTCGCGGTGGCTGCGCTGCCGCTGCTCGTCGGGCTGGACGGGGCGGCCTACGCCGACCCCGACCTGCTCCGACCGGCGTACCGGACGGCGATGATGATCTGCGCCGGCCTGCTTGCCGTCGGCGGCGGGCTCGCCGCACTGCTCGTGCGGTCGCCGACGACCGGGCCTGACGCCGCCGCCAGCCCCGAGGAGGAGGCGGCGGCGCACCGCTACTGCTGCCCGGTCGACGGGCCGGCGCTGCACCCAGCCGCACCGACGGCCGCTCGTTAGTCGTCCGCGTTAACCCACAGCCGGAGCCGGTCGAGGGCCTCTCGCTCGATCTGGCGCACCCGCTCCCGGGAGACGCCGAGCCGTCCGGAGATCTGCTCGTAGGTCTGCTTCGGCCCGGGTACCAGGCCGTAGCGGCACCGGATGACCTCGGCCTCCCGCTCGGTCAGCCGGTCGACCAGGCCGACCAGGGCGTCCCGCGAGTCGTGCTCGACGACGATGTCCTCCGGGCCGGGGTCCGCGGCGTCGACCAGGTCGCCCAGGGTGGTGCCGCCGTCGTCGCCCACCAGGGCGTCCAGGCTGGCCGGTGTCCGGGAGATCCGGTCCAGGTCCTGCACGACGTCGACGTCCAGGCCCATCTCGGTCGCGACCTCGACGTCGGTGGCGTCCCGGCCCAGCGAGGCGGACAGGTCGCGGCGGGTGCGGCCGAGCCGGCTGAGCTTCTCGACCTGGTGCACCGGCAGCCGGACGGTCCGGCTCTGCTCGGCGATGGCCCGGCCGATCGACTGCCGGATCCACCAGGTGGCGTACGTCGAGAACTTGTAGCCGCGTGCGTAGTCGAACTTCTCCACGGCCCGGACCAGGCCGACGTTGCCCTCCTGGATCAAGTCGAGCAGCGGCATGGACGCCCGGGAGTAGCGGCGCGCCAGGGACACGACCAGGCGCAGGTTCGCCCGGATGAAGGCGCGCTTGGCCAGGTCGCCGTCGGTGGCGAGCCGGTCCAGCTCCACGGTCGTCGCGACCTTGCGGGCCTCGCGCAGCTTGACCGCGCGCCGGTGGCCGAGCTCGTCGAGCAGGTGGCGGGCGTACAGGCCGGCCTCGATCCGCTGCGCGAGGTCGACCTCGGTCGCCGCGTCGAGCAGCGGTGCCTTGCCGATCTCGTCAAGGTAGAGCCGGACCAGGTCGGGGGTCCCCACCTCCTGGTCGAACGCGTCGACAGAGCCGGCGCTGTGGGCGTCGGCCGGGTCGGGTGTCTCGGTCAGGGGAGCGGTCCGCGCCAGGGGCTGCTGGGTCATCGATCCCTTTCTTCGCGCCGGAGTAGGGAAGCCGGCACACGGGGGAAACGATCGAGTGGCCCGCAGGATTCCGGCAGGTGCGAACGGCCCGGCTGGGGGTAGGGCAGCGCCATGCCGGCCCCGACCACGACCTCCCGCGCCGTCGCCCTGCAGGCGCTGCGGCCGGACCTCGACGACCCGGTGGCCCGGACAGCTGCCTGGGCCCGGGCCGCCCTCGACGAGGGACTGCTCGACCTGCCGCTGCCCGCCCGGGGTGCGACGACCGAGCGGTTCGCCGGGCTGGCCGACCTGGGCACCGTCGACCTCGATCTGGCGCGCCTCGCGGAGGCGCATGTCGACGCCGTCGCGATCCTCGCCGACCTCGGCCGTGGCCGGACCGGGCGACGGGCTGTGGGGGGTCTGGGCGGCGAACCCGCCGACCGACCCGCTGCAGGCACGGCGGCGACGGCGACCGCTGGCTGCTCGACGGCACCAAGCCCTGGTGCAGCGGCGCCGGGTGCTGCGACCACGCCCTGGTCACGGCCCGCACCGACGACGGCTACCGGCTCTTCGCCGTCGACCTCGCCGCGCCGGGCGCGACGCCGGTTGACGGCAGCTGGCCGGCGGCGGCGATGCAGGGCAGCGACAGCCGCTCGATGCGGTTCGAGCACGTCCCGGCGGTGCCGGCCGGCGGCCCGGACGACTACCTGCAGCGACCTGGCTTCTGGCACGGCGCGGTGGGCGTGGCCGCCGTCTGGTGGGGCGGGGCCCGCGGTGTCGCCCGCGCGCTGGCCAGGGCCGACGCCCGGCGGCCGCTGAACCCGCACGCCCTCGCGCACGCCGGCGCCGTCGACGCCGGACTGGCGGCCGCGTGGGCCGCCGTCGGCTCGGCGGCGGCCTGCTTCGACGGCGACCCGGCCGACTCGGCGGGCACCGCCCGGCTCACCGCTGCCCGGGCCCGGAGCGCGGTCGAGCGCGCGGCCACCGAGGTGGTCGAACGCACCGGCCGGGCGCTCGGGGCCGCGCCGCTGGCCCTCGACGCCGACCACGGCCGGCGGGTGGCCGACCTGGGGCTGTACCTCCGGCAGAGCCATGCGGAGCGTGACCTCGAGGAGCTCGGCCGGCAGAGCCTGGACGCCGGTGCCTTCCCGTGGGCCGACCCGGACGGTGCACCATGACGGTCATCGAGCCGATGGCCGGCACCGACGAGAGCCGGTGGGCGGACTGGCCCGCGCCGCAGGCCTGGCCGACGCTCGACGTCGGCGAGCTCGCCGGTCGCCCGGTGCTCGTGGTGGCGGCCCACCCGGACGACGAGGTGCTCGGCATCGGCGGAATGCTCGCGGTGCTGGCCCGGCGCGGCGCCGACCTCCGGCTGCTCTGGGCCACCGACGGCGAGGCCTCGCACCCGGGCTCGACCGCCGAACCGGCCGGGCGGCTGGCCGCGATCCGGCGGTCGGAGTCGGCGGTGGCGGCCGAGCGGCTCGGCCTGGCCGCCGCGCCGCGCGCCCACCTCGGCCTGCCCGACGGTCGGCTGACCGGGCGGGCGGACGAGCTGGCCGACCTGCTCGGGCGGCAGGTCCGGGACGGTGAGGTGGTGCTCGCGCCGTGGTCCGGCGACGGTCATCCGGACCACGAGGCCTGCGGGCGGGCGGCCCGCCAGGTTGCGCCGACGGTGCTCGAGTACCCGGTCTGGGCCTGGCACTGGGCCGAGCCGGACGACGTGCGGGTGCCATGGTCGCGGGCCCGCCGGGTCGACCTCGACGCCGACGCGCGGGAGCGCAAAGCCGCGGCCGTCGGGTGCTTCCGCTCCCAGGTCGAGCCGATCGGCTCGGACCCGCTGGACGGTCCGGTGCTGCCGGACCGGGTGCTCGCCCACTTCCGCCGCCACCACGAGGTGGTGCTGGCATGAGCGTCCCCGCCGACTACTTCAGCCGGATGTACGCCGGGTCCGAGGACCCCTGGGGCTTCCGCAGCCGGTGGTACGAGCAGCGCAAGCGCGACGTCACCCTCGCGGCCCTGTCCCGGCCCCGATACCGCCGGGCGTTCGAGCCCGGGTGCTCGATCGGCGTGCTCACCGAAGGGCTGGCCGCCCGCTGCGACGAGGTGGTGGCGACCGACGTGGACGACGGCGCGCTGGCGGCTGCTCGGACCGCCCTCGCCACCCAGGACCACGTGCGGTGCGAGCGTCTCGCGGTGCCCGAGCAGTGGCCGGACGGAATGTTCGACCTGGTCGTCGTCTCCGAGCTCGGCTACTACCTCGACGCCGCCGCGCTCGACCTGATGCTCGACCGGGTGGTCGGCTCGCTGGCGCCGCGCGGGACGTTGCTGGCCTGCCACTGGCGGCATCCGGTCGCCGACTACCCGGCGACCGGCGACGACGTGCACGAGCGGCTGCTCGCCCGACCCGAGCTGACCAGCGCGGTGCGGCACGAGGAGGAGGACTTCCGGCTGGACCTGCTCACCCTCGGCCCGGTCGCGTCACCCGGCCGGCGCGAGGGGCTGGTGCCATGACGTCCCCGGTGCAGGTCGTCGGGGTGGTCGTCCCGGCGCGAGACGAGCAGGAGCTGCTGCCCCGAGCCCTCGCCGCTCTCGGCGTCGCGGCGGCGCGGGTGGCGAGGCTCGGGACGACCGTCGACCTGCTCGTGGTCGCCGACTCCTGCACCGACGGCACCGCAGAGGTGGCCCGGGCCGCGGGGGTACCGGTCCTCGAGGTGGACGCCGGTGCCGTCGGCCTCGCTCGCGCCGCCGGGCTGCGGCACCTGCTGGACCGGCTCGGCGCCGTGCCCAGGAGCCGGCTCTGGCTGGCCACCACGGACGCCGACTCCCAGGTCCCGCCGCACTGGCTGAGCCGGCAGCTGGAGCTCGCCACGACCGGCGCCGACCTGGTGGTGGGCACCGTCGAGGTCGACGACTGGTCCGCGCACCCGCCGTACGTCGAGCAGCGGTGGCGGGCCGGCTACGACCAGCGGGACGGGCACGGTCACGTGCACGGCGCCAACGTCGGCGCCCGTGCCGACGCTTACCTGGAGGTCGGAGGCTTCCCGTCCCTCGACCGCGATGAGGACGTCGCGCTGGTCGCGGCCCTCGCGCACCGCCGGGTGGTGCGCACCGGGACCATCCCGGTCCTCACCAGCGCACGGCTGCGGTCCCGGGCCGCGGGCGGGTTCGCCGACCACCTGGCCGGCCTCGCCTGACGCGGCCTCAGAACGCCGGCAGCCAGGGGACCGGGTCGACCAGGGCCGAGTTCACGTAGAGCTCGAAGTGCAGGTGGCAGCCGGTCGAATAGCCGGTCGAGCCGACCGTGCCGATCACCTGCCCGGCCGTGACCCGGTCGCCGACGGTCACCCCGAGTGCGGTCTGGTGGTTGTACGTGGTGGTGAGCAGGACACCGTCGACGATGCCGTGCGTCACCACGGTGCGCCAGCCGTAGGCGCTGTTCCAGCCGGCCTGGACGACCAGACCCTCGAGGGCCACCCGGATCGGGGTTCCGCAGGCCGCACCGATGTCGGCGCCCGTGTGCAGCTTGTAGACGCCGGTCACCGGGTGCACCCGCATGCCGAACGGCGAGGTGATGGGACCGCGTACCGGCCAGGCCAGGGTGCCGGGGCGGGCCGGGACGGTCGCACCGTCTCGGCCGGCGGCCGGGCCGAGGTCGCGGCGGGCGATGGCGGCCAGCTCGGCCTGCAGCTGGGTGGACTCGCCGACCTGGTGCGCGTGGGCTGCGTCGTCCTGCGCCTGTGCGGCCGCCGCGGCGGCGAGCGCCGCCTTGCGCCGCTGGACCAGACCGGCCACCCGGGCTTCCGCCGCACGAGCCTGCTCGGCGAGGGCCGCGACGGCCCGCAGGTCCTTCTGGGCCTGCTCGTCCGCTACAGCGAGCTCGTCGCGGACCTGCTCGAGGTCGTCGGTGCGCTCGCCGAAGGACTGCTGGACGGTTTCCAGGTCGTCCAGCACCGAACGCTGGGAGGACACCACCGTCTGCAGGGCGACCAGCCGTTCGGCGAAGTCTGCCGGGGACCGGGCGTCCAGCAGCATCGACACGTTGCCCAGCGAGCCACCGCCCTGGTAGACCGCCCGCGCCAGGCGACCGATCCGGGCCTGCTGCTCGGTGACCTCCGCCGCGGTCTCCTCGGCCTCCCGGGTGCTGAGCATGTACCGGACCTGGGCCCGCCCCCGACGCAACGCGGTCTCCGCCTGCCGGCGTTCGGCCGCGGCGAGCAGCTTGCGGGTCTGCTCGGCGGTGGCCCGCGCGCCGGGCAGAGCCCGGTCGGCCAGCCGGAGGTCGGCGGCCGCGCGGACCATCTGCTCGGAGGACTCGGCGAGCTCGGAGCGGACCTGCTTGAGCACCTTCGCCAGCTCGTCGGGGTCGACCCCGGCGTCGCGGTCCGTGGTGGCGGTGGGAGTGGTCGGCTCCGGCTGGTCCGCCGCGCTGGCGCCCGCCGGACCGACTGCGAGCATCGCCACGGCGCAAGCCAGCACGGCACGGCCGAGCAGGCGTCGCATGAGCGTCCTTCGCGGTTCGGGTCCGGCCCGCTGTCCGAGCCTCCCTCACGTCGTCGGCGTCCGGCGACCCCGGCTTGACCGCTGGGCCGGTGTTGCGTGCGCCACCCGGGGGCCGGTCAGACCGGGGAGAGGGCGCCCCGGGTCGCCTCGTCGAGCAGTCGGTCGACGATCGGGAGGACCACCGAGGTGTCGAAGCAGGCCTGCACGCGGTCGGCGGCCGCCATCCCCATCGCCTCGCAGCGCATCGGGTCGGCCTGCAGGGCGCGGGCCGTCAACGCCAGGTCGCCCGGGGACGCGACGACGACGCCGCTGACGCCGTCGGCCACCAGGTCGGCGAGCACGCCGCGGTCCAGCACCACGGCGGGACGGCCGGCGGCCATCCCCTCGAGCACCGCGGCGACGTCCGCGGGGGTGTCGTCGGCGACGACCACCACGCCGGCGCGGTCCCGGTTGCCCTCCGCCCGGCGCGCGACGGTGGCGGCGTCCACGGCCTCGGGCAGCACCCGCACCCGGGTCCGGGGAGCACCCATCACGACCAGCGCCTCGGCCTCCGACGGGGCGGCCGCCAGCAGCGTCACGCCGCTGCGGACGAGGGCGCGCTCGACCCGGGTGACCGTCGGGTCGCCGGACCGGCCGGGGCGCGGCAGCCGCAGCAGCACCGGGACCGACCGCTCGCGGGTGGCGACCTGGGCGGCCAGCCCGGCCAGCCAGCCGAGCGCGACCACGACGTCCGGTGCGGCGCCGGCCCACGTGTCGGCCAGGCCGTAGCCGAGGTCGGCGGCCCGGTTGGGCTCGAGATCAGGGCGGTCGACGACGCGGACGTCGTGACCGAGGGTGCGCAACCCGTCGGCCAGCCGGCCGGCGAGGCCGGCAGGAGCTGAGGGCAGCGTGGAGACAAGGGAGACGTGCATGGGAGCGGCTCGATCCGAGTGTTGCGCGCGGCAGGCGCTCAGGTGGTGCTGCGCGCCGGGCTGCTCCAGCGCGCCAAAAGGTCTCGCCTACTTTTTCCACCGAGGCGACCGGGAGAAACCTCGCGACAGATATCAGGTCGTGGCTTCCCGACGCTGCAGCTCGGCGATCAGGTCCCGGCGGCTCATCGCCGACCTGCCCTCGATGCCCGCTCGCCGGGCCAGCTCATACAGCTCGGCGCGGGACACGTCGAACCGGCGCGGTGGTGGCTCGGCGTCGCCGTGCTCGCGCAGGTCCCTGTCCCGGCGGGCCTCGTAGACGCCGCCGAGCAGCCGGACCTCCTTGCGGGCGACGGCCGACTCCAGCGGCGCCAGCACCTGGCTGGTCAGGAGGGTGGCGTGCTGGTCGATCAGCCGGCGCAGCCGCTCACCGATGACGCCCACCCCCGGCGACGGAACCGGTGCCTCCGCGAGCTCATCGGCCACCCGCGCCATCTCGCTGTCCAGTCGGGACAGCTCCTCGAGCAGCGGTCATCGCGGACGGCCCGGCCTGCGCCACCACCTCAGCGGTCAGGGCCTCCTGCTCGGCGATCAGGTGGGCGGCGAGCAGGAGGACCAGCTCGTCACGCCACCGCCGCTGACTGGGTCCTTCGGTGACCGTGCGCCGCAGCAACCGGAGCAGGCGTTCGTGGTCGAGCGTCGTGAGTCGGGTGATGCTGCTGGGCATGTCTGGACAGGTACCCCGGGACACATCGGTCATTCACGGCACGGGCGTCGCGTCCACGATCAGCTCCGGTGGTCGACCCGCTCCCGGGCGGTCATCGGGATGACGTACCAGACCAGGACGAACCAGAGCACCGCGAGACCGGACAGGACGAAGGGCAACGGGCCGTCGAGCACCACGTCCAGGATGAGCAGCACCGCGCCGTTGATGCCGATCAGCAGCATCACCAGACCCCCGCGAGCCATCAGGTCGGCGCCGCGGACGAGCCGGGGCTTCAGCCCGCGGGCGAACAGGATCCGGTGCAGGGGGACCGGCCCGATCAGCAGTGCGGAGGCCACCGTGGTCGCGAGCAGGGTGCCGACGTAGACCCGGTGCTGGAGCTCGGTGATCTGCTCGAACCGCTGGGTGAAGGCCAGGGTGAGCAGGAAGGCGAACAGGAACTGCACGCCGGTCTGGGCGACGCGCAGCTCCTGCAGGAGCTCGTCGTACTGCCGGTCGGCCTTCTCGTCCTCGGTCTCGTCCGGCCGCCGGTCGTCCTTGTCGCTGCTCACGGGCTCAGCCTGCCCAGGACCGTGGTCCCGATGCCAGCCGGGTGCCTGACTATTGGACCTCGCCGCGCCAGGCGCCGGTCTCCTGGCCGTTCTTCTCGATGAAGTCCTTGAACCGCTCGAGGTCGCCCTTGACGCGGTGCTTGACGACGCCGAGCTTGTCGCCGGCCGTCTCGACCACGCCGTCCGGCTCGAAGTCCATCTGCACCATCACCTTGGTGCTGTCCGGCGAGAGCCGGTGGAAGGTCACCACGCCGGACTGCCGCGGCTCGTCCACCGACGTCCACGCGACGCGCTCGTCGGGGTGCTGCTCGGTGATCTTCGCGTCGAACTCTCGCTTGACGCCGGCGACCTTGGTGACCCAGTGGGTCATCGTGTCGCTGGTCTGCTCGATCCGCTCGACTCCTTCCATGAACTGCGGGAACGACTCGAACTGCGTCCACTGGTTGTAGGCGGTGGTGACCGGGACGGCCACCTCGATCGACTCTTCGACTGTGCTCATGGCAATGCCGCTGCCCGAGGCACCGGCAGCAAAACCCGTCACGGCTGGTCAGCCCTGGGCGGGGGCCTCCGCGGGCAGGTGGCGGCGGGACTGCACGATGCGGAACCTGTTGGCCACGTAGGCCGCGTCGGTGAGCGCGGAGTTCGCCGCCGGGTTGGCGCCGGTGGCATGGAAGTCGCTGAACGCGGCGGACTGGTTGACGTACACGGTCTCCGTCAGGTTGCAGGAGAGCGCGACCCCGGCGTCCAGCGCCGCCTCCTCCACAGCCGCCAGCACCTCGTCCTGCGTGGAGTACACCGCGGCCGTGATGGCGCCCTGCTCCCGCACCGAGTCGCGGAACAGCTCGACGGACTCAGCGGTGCTGCCGGTGGTGACGAGGAAGGCGATCGGACCGAAGCACTCCTGCAGGTAGGTGTCGCGGTCGCTGGCGTCGACCTTGACGACGGTGGGGGTGCGGACCACGGCGTCGGGGTAGTCGGGGTGCGTCACCGACCGCGACGGCAGCACGACCTCGCCGTACGACGGTGCCTTGTCGAGCCGCTCGAGGACGCCGTCGTTCACGACCGCGCCGAGCAGTGCGGTCGCGCGCGCGTCGTCGCCGAGCAGTCCGTCGACGGCGGCGGCCAGGTCGCGGCCGAGCTCCTCGACGGTCTTGTGCTCACCGTCGGCGGTGATGCCGTCGCGCGGAACCAGCAGGTTCTGCGGGGTCGTGCACATCTGGCCGCTGTACAGCGACAGCGAGAAGGCGAGGTTCGCGAGCATCCCGCGGTAGTCGTCGGTGGAGTCCACGACGACGGTGTTGACACCGGCCTTCTCGGTGAAGACGTCCGCCTGGTGGGCGTTGCGCTCCAGCCAGGTGCCGAAGCCGGTCGAGCCGGTGTAGTCGATGACCTTCACCTCCGGCCGCAGGGCCAGCACCTTGGCGAGGCCTTCGTCGGGCTGCTCCGCCGCGAGCTGCACCAGGTCCGGCGAGAAGCCGGCCTCGGCGAGGACCTCGCGGGCGATCGCCACGGTGATCGCCAGCGGCAGCACGGCCCGGGGGTGTGGCTTGACCACGACGGCGTTCCCGGTGACCAGGCTGGCGAAGAGTCCCGGGTAGGAGTTCCACGTCGGGAAGGTGTTGCAGCCGATCACCAGCGCCACCCCGCGCGGCACGACGGTGAACGTCTTGGACATCCGCTGCGGTGGCCGCTTGCCCTGCGGCTTCTCCCAGGTCGCCTGCGCCGCGTGCCGGGTCATCTCGGCGTAGGCGTAGGCGACCGCCTCCAGGGCGCGGTCCTGCGCGTGCGGTCCGCCGGCCTGGAACGCCATCGCGTACGCCTGGCCGGACGTGTGCATCACGGCCTGCGCCATCTCGATGGCTGCGGGCGTTGATCCGGCGCAGGACCTCGAGTGACAGGTCGGCCCGCACGTCGGGGCCGGCTGCCCGCCATGCCGGCATGGCCGCCGTCGCGGCCGCGAGCAGCGCGTCGACATCGGCGTGCGGGTAGCTGATGCCGAGCTCGACGCCGTACGGCGAGCGCTCGCCGCCGACCTCCCCGTCGGTGCCCGGCTGCTCGAGCGGGAACGCCTTGCCGAGATAGCCGTCGAAGGCGGCCTGCCCCTCGGCGGCGGACTGGGTGCCGCTCTCCTCGCCGTACGCCTTGAGGTTCTCCGGGTAGGCCGACCAGTAGCTGCGCTCCCGGATCGCGGTGAGGGCACGCTGCAGAGTCTCGGTGTGCCGGCCGGTGGTCGTGCTCGGGTTCGCCGTCATGCTCGTAACCTAACGTCGTGGCCGACGAGACCGAACTGGTGCTGCTGGACGGCGGGCTCGCCACCGAGCTGGAGCGCCGGGGGCACGACCTGTCCGACGACCTGTGGTCGGCCCGGCTGCTCCTCGACCGCCCGGAGGAGGTCCTCGCCACTCACCTGTCCTACTTCGGCGCAGGTGCGCAGGTGGCGACCACGGCGAGCTACCAGGCGAGCTTCACCGGCTTCGCCTCCCGTGGCTGCACCCCGGACGAGGCGGCCGGGCTGATGCGGCGCAGCGTCGTGCTTGCCCGGCAGGCCGCCGATGTCGCCACCGACGAGGCGGCCGACGGGGTCGACCGCTACGTCGCCGCCTCGATAGGTCCGTACGGCGCGGTGCTGGCCGACGGCTCGGAGTACTCCGGCGACTACGGCCTCAGCGATGCCGCGCTGCGTGACTTCCACCTGGCCAGGACCGAGGTGCTGGCCACCGCCGGGGCCGACCTGCTCGCGATGGAGACGGTGCCGTCCGAGCAGGAGGTGACGGTCCTGCTGGGTGTGCTCGACGAGATGCCCGAGGGCACCCGCGGCTGGCTGAGCCTGACCTGCTCCGACGGCTCGACGACCCGCCGCGGCGAGGACGTCGACCGGGTCTTCGGGCTCGCCCGTGGTCATGACCGGGTGGTTGCCGTCGGGGTCAACTGCACGGCGCCGGAGCACGTCGAGGAGCTGGTGGTCCGCGCGGTCGCCGCGAGCGGCAAGCCGGCGGTCGCGTACCCGAACAGCGGCGAGAGCTGGGACGGTGTCGCACGCAGCTGGCGCGGTGACGGCGCGGGAGTCGACGCCGCGGCGGCGCACCGCTGGGTCGAGCTCGGTGCGCGCTACGTCGGCGGCTGCTGCCGGGTCGGTGCCACCGACATCGCCCGGCTCGCCCGGTCGTTGCGCCCGCGCTGAGGCGCGGGCGGCTCAGAACGCGCAGACCTGCCGGAGGGCCGCCTTGGTGCCGTCGCCGACGGTCGGCGTGACGGCCAGCTCCCCGCCACCCGGCGTGGAGACCCAGACGAGGAACTCGTACGGCTTCTTGATCTCGCCGATGGTGTGGGCGGTGCACCGCGCGGCGTAGGAGATCACCGGGATCCTGGCCTCCGGCCGTTCGGGGGTGAGTGCGGCCAACGGTGCGGGCACCGCGCCGACCGACGCGTCGGGTCGCAGCCCGTACATGATGGCGCCGTCGACCTGGGTGATCGTGCGCCGGCCGCCGTGCCGGAGCCGGGCGACCAGGACCCCGTGCAGCACGTCGCGCTTCGCTGCCCGTTCTAGGCGCCAGTGGTCGGAGAACCGTAGGTCCACGTCGCGCAGGACGTGCTCGACGGCGCAGGCGCGGGTGGCGATGCGGAGCAGGAGGCCGTCGCGGTCGTCGGCGGTGAGCCGCACGGTGCGTGACCTCGGGTCCTCGCCGTACGTCACGTCCAGCGTCACCCGGGGCGGGCCGATCTGCGGCGGCCCGTCGGCCCGGCAGCTCACGCCGCTGAACGGGACCGGGAGGTTGACCACCTGGCCGGCCGGCAGCGGCTCGTCCTTGCGCAGCGCGCCCGGCAGGTCGAAGCCGTCGACCTGGAGCCGCAGCCGCTTGACCAACAGCTCGGCGCTGCCGGCGTTGTGCACGGCGACCTCGACACGTTGGAGCACCTGGTCGCGGCGGAGCTGGACCACCTCGGCGGTCACCGTCGGCCCGGCTGCGGCCGGGGCCCGGCTCGCTGTGGGGTGGTCCTGGCAGGCCGGCAGGCAGAGCAGGACCGCGACGACTACAGCGGAGGCGGCGGACCGGCAGCGCCTGCGGCCGCTCATCGGCGGGGGAGCCGCTCGTCGAGGAGGTGAGCACCGGCCGCCAGGAGGAGGAACAGAGCCGCGACGACCGCGCAGTTGAGCAGCACCCGCGGGTAACCGTGCTCGCCGACGTCGATGAACGGGTAGGCGTAGTACCCGCCGACGAGCGGGCCGCGCACCAGTGCGAAGGCCAGCCACGCCATCGGGAACAGCGCCGACAGCCCGACGAGGCGCCACGACGTACGGCGGCGCGGGCCGAACAGCAGCCAGCCCAGGACGCACAGCACCGGCGAGGCCGTGTGCAGCAGGAAGTCGGCCCACTTGGCCAGACCCTCGAGGTCCTGCAGCGACGCGAGAGCGACGTGGAAGACGACGAACGTCACGGCGATGCAGATGACGCCGTCGAGTCGCAGCACCCAGAACCACGTCGGCAGCCGGCGGAGCCGCACCGCCAGCCAGGCGGAGGTCACCATCACGATGACGTTCGACTGCACCGTGAAGAAGCAGAAGACGTTGGCGATCCTGCTAGCGTCCGAGTCGAAGTAGCCGCTGTCGAGCCGAGCAGTCGCCACCACCTGGAGAACGAGGCCGACGAGCACGACGACGGCGGTCGCGGCGAACCACAGCCGGGCGACCAGGGGCGTGATCACGAAGGTGACAGTACGACGTCTCGGCGTGCCGATCGGCCTGGTCGTCGCCCTGCTCGCGACGACGGCGACCGCGTGCTCGGACGACCGGGAGCCGAGCACCTCCGGGCCGACTGCGACGCACGAGGCCGACCGGAGCCCCCCGCAAAGCAGCCCTCAGAGGTCCGCGGCGGCGTCGCCCGCCACGACGAGCCAGCCACGGCTCGACGCCCAGCTCATCCAAGCGGCGTGGGACAACGATGTCCCGCGGGCCCGACGGCTGATCCGGGCCGGCGCAAGCGTCAACCACCAGGACGGCACCCGACAGAGCGCGTACCTGATCGCGACCAGTGAGGGTCACTACCGCCTGCTCGAGCTGACCCTGGCGCACGGCGCCGACGTCGCGTCGCTGGACAGCTTCGACGGGACCGGGCTGATCCGCGCTGCCGACCGCGGCCACGCGTTCGTCGCGGGACGGCTGCTGCGCGCCGGCGTCGACGTCGACCACGTCAACAACCTCGGCTGGACCGCCCTGCACGAGGCGATCATTCTCGGCAACGGCGGTCGTCGCTACGTGAGCACCGTGCGGGTACTGGTCGCGGGTGGCGCCGACGTCGAGCTGCCCTCGAGGCGCGACGGCATCGCACCTGTCGACCACGCTCGTTCCGCCGGGCACGGCGCGATCGTCAGGACTCTGCGCGCTGCCCTCGAAGGTGCCTCTGTGCCCGACCCGGACGCCGCCCTGCTGCGCGCCGCGTCGTCGGGGAACGCCGACCGCGCGGCACTGGCGCTGCGAGCCGGGGCCGACATCGAGACCCGGGACAGGCACCGGCGTACTCCGCTGCTGCTGGCGGCCGCCAACGACCGACGCGCGGTCGCCCGCCTGCTCGTTGCCCTCGGCGCCGACCCGGACGCCCTCGACGACCGGCACGACACCCCATGGCTGGTCACCGGGGTGACCGGCAGCGTGCCGATGCTCGAGATCCTGCTGCCCGCGGAGCCGGACCTGACGATCCGCAACCGCTTCGGTGGGACATCGCTGATCCCGGCCAGCGAACGCGGGCACGTCGACTACGTACGACGGGCCGTCCGGACCCGGATCGACGTCGACCACGTCAACGACCTCGGCTGGACCGCGCTGCTGGAAGCCGTGATCCTCGGCGACGGGTCCGAGCGCTACCGGGACATCGTGCGGATCCTGCTCGACGCCGGCGCCGATCCCACGATTCCTGACAGGAACGGCGTCACCGCCATCGAGCACGCCCGTGCCGAGGGGCAGGAGAGCATCGCGCACCTCCTCGCTCAGTGACGACGCGCGCCACCTTGCGAGACCTGTCGGTACTTACCGAGGCGCAGGTGCGTCGGAAAGTACCAACACCCTTGCCATACGTGGTCGACGGCGTACGGAGTTCTGCAAGATCAATCGGTGCCCCCGGCAGGATTCGAACCTGCGCCACCGCCTCCGGAGGGCGGTGCTCTATCCCCTGAGCTACGGGGGCTCGGGCAGGACCTGAGGTTATCAGTCGGTCAAGTCGCCCTCGCCCGGCGTCGTGCGCGGGTTAGCCTCCCCAGGTGAGCGAAAGCCTGGGCCGCGTGCTGGTCGTCGACGATAGCGACGTCATCCGCACGCTGATCGCGGTGAACCTGGAGCTCGAGGGGTTCGAGGTCGTCCAGGCCGTCGACGGGCAGGACGCTCTGGAGAAGGTCATCGAGGTCCATCCGGACGTGATCACCATCGACGTCCGGATGCCGCGGCTGGACGGTTTCGACACCGTGCAGCGGCTGCGCGCCGACCCCCGCACCGCCGCGATGAAGATCGCCATGGTGACCGCCTGCGCGCAGGCCGACGACCTGCGACGTGGCGACGAGGTGGGCGTCGACGCCTATCTCACCAAGCCGTTCGACCCGAGCGCGCTGGTGCGCACGGTCCGCGACCTGGTCGCGCACCAGCCGTCCTGACCGGCCCCTCTAGGCTGGGCTGCGTGACTGGGGCCCCCGCATGACTCCCGCCGAGCTCTCGGCCGCGGTCCGGGAAGCGGTCCAGGCTGCCGTCGAGGCCGGCGACCTGGCCGTCCCGGTGCCCGACGAGGTGCGGGTCGAGCGTCCCCGAGTCAAGGAGCACGGCGACTACGCGACCTCGGTCGCGCTGCAGCTCGCCAAGCCCGCCGGCAAGCCGCCGCGCGAGGTCGCGGAGCTGGTCGCCGCCCGGCTGCGCGAGGCCGACGGCGTGGCCGCGGTGGACATCGCCGGGCCCGGCTTCCTCAACATCACGCTGGACTCCGCCGCGCAGGGCGAGCTGGCCCGGACCGTGGTCGACGCCGGCCGGTCCTACGGCGGCAGCCAGGTCTCGGCCGGGCACCGCTTCAACCTGGAGTTCGTCTCCGCCAACCCCACCGGGCCGCTGCACCTCGGGCACGTCCGCTGGGCTGCTGTCGGGGACGCCCTGGCCCGCATCCTGCAGCTCACCGGCGCGGAGGTCACCCGCGAGTACTACTTCAACGACGCGGGCGTGCAGATCGACCGGTTCGCCGGCTCGCTGCTCGCTGCCGCGAGGGGCAAGCCGACACCCGAGGACGGGTACGGCGGCGCCTACATCGGCGAGATCGCCGCCGCGGTCGTCGAGGCCGACCCGACGGTCCTCGACCTGCCCGACGACCAGGCGGCCGCCGTGTTCCGGCGCGACGGCATGGCGCTGATGTTCGCGGAGATCCGCAAGTCGCTGGCCGACTTCGGGGTGCACTTCGACGTCTACTTCAACGAGAAGGACCTGCACGAGAAGGGCGAGCTCAAGGCGGCCCTGACCCGGCTGTCGGAGGAGGGGCACGTCTACGAGCACGAAGGCGCGACCTGGCTGCGGACAACAACCTTCGGCGACGACAAGGACCGGGTGCTGGTCAAGACCGACGGTGACTGGACGTACTTCGCTGCCGACGCGGCCTACTACCTGGACAAGCGCGAGCGCGGTTTCGACAAGGTCGTCATCATGCTGGGGGCCGACCACCACGGCTACGTCGCCCGCTATCGCGCGCTGGTGTCGGCGTACGGCGACGATCCCGACGTCAACTTCGAGATCCTGCTCGGCCAGCTGGTGAACCTGTTCCAGGACGGTCAGCCGCTGCGGATGAGCAAGCGGGCGGGCACGACGGTTACCCTCGATGAGTTGGTCGAGGCCATCGGAGCGGACGCCGGCCGCTACGCGCTCGCTCGCTACTCCACCGACTCGACCATCGACCTCGACCTCGACCTGTGGACCCGCAACACCAGCGACAACCCGGTGTTCTACGTGCAGTACGCGCACGCCCGGGTGTCCAGCCTGCTGCGCAACGCCACCGAGCTCGGCCTGGACAAGGGCGAGCTGCGCCCCGAGCTGCTCGATCACGACCGTGAGGGCGACCTGCTCGGAGCCCTCGGTGAGTTCCCGCGGGTGGTCGCCACGGCGGCCGAGCTGCGCGAGCCGCACCGGGTCGCGCGCTACCTCGAGGAGCTGGCCGGCACCTACCACCGGTTCTACGACGCCTGCCGGGTGCTGCCGCGCGGCGACGAGGTTCCGACCGACACCCATCGGGCCCGGCTCTGGCTGGTCGAGGCGACCCGCGTGGTGCTGGCCAACGGCCTCCGGCTGCTCGGCGTCAGCGCGCCCGAGCGGATGTAGCGGACGCCGGTGCGTGCCCATCCCGCCGGGCCGAGGTCCGGCGAGCTCGCCCACGAGGGGCTGCACGCCGGTCCGCCCGCCGACCTCGGCGCCGTCGACCCCAGGGTCTGGCCGCTCGGCCTGAGCCGGGCCGACGGGGGCCACCTCGTGCTCCGCGGGCACGACGTGCGCGAGCTGGTGGCCGAGCACGGCAGCCCGGCCTTCCTGCTCGACGAGGCCGACCTGCGGCGTCGCTGCCGCGACTACCGCGAGGCGTTCGGCGGCGCGATGGTCTTCTACGCCGCCAAGGCGTTCCTCTGCTCCGCTGTCGCCCGCTGGGTGGAGGAGGAGGGGCTGGGCCTGGACGTCTGCACCGGCGGCGAGCTCGCGGTCGCCGTCCGGGCCGGCTTCCCCGGCGACCGGATGCTGCTGCACGGCAACAACAAGTCGACTGCCGAGCTGGTCGCCGCCCTCGACGCCGGAGTGGCCCGGGTCGTGGTCGACTCACTGGCCGAGATCGAGCGGCTGAGCCGGCTGTGCGTCGAGCGCGGCAGCACCCAACGCGTCCTGGTGCGCACCACGGTCGGTGTCGAGGCGCACACCCACGAGTTCATCGCGACCGCCCACGAGGACCAGAAGTTCGGCTTCTCGCTGGTCGGTGGTGACGCCCTCGACGCCGTACGCCGGGTGCTCGCCGCGCCGGGGCTCGAGCTGGTCGGCCTGCACTCGCACATCGGCTCGCAGATCTTCGACGCCGGCGGGTTCGAGGTCGCGGCGCACCGGGTCGTCGGGCTGCTCGCCCAGGTCCGCGACGAGCTCGGTGTCGAGCTGCCCGAGCTGAACCTCGGCGGCGGGCTGGGCATCGCCTACACCAGTGCTGACGACCCGGCCGACGTCGTCGACATGGGTCGCGTCGCTGCGCGGCATCGTCGAGCGGGAGTGCTCGGCGTACGGCCTCGCCGTCCCCTCCCTCGCGATCGAGCCCGGTCGCGGGATCGTCGGGCCGGGCACCGTCACGGTCTACGAGGTGGGCACCGTCAAGGAGGTCGAGGGCGTGCGGACCTTCGTCTCCGTCGACGGCGGCATGAGTGACAACATCCGCACGGCGCTCTACGACGCCGACTACACCGTGCTGCTCGCCTCCCGGTCCTCCGACGCCGACCCGATGCTGGCCCGGGTCGTCGGGAAGCACTGCGAGAGCGGCGACATCGTGGTGAAGGACGCCTGGCTGCCCGCCGACGTCGGGCCGGGCGACCTGCTGGCCGTTGCGGCGACCGGGGCCTACTGCCGGTCGATGGCCTCGACGTACAACCACGTGCCGCGGCCGCCGGTCGTGGCGGTCACCGAGCAGGGCAGCCAGGGTCCTGCTCCGCCGGGAGACCGTCGAGGACCTGTTCACCCTCGACGTCGGCTGACCCCATCCCGTCGAGTGGCGCGTTCCTACAGGTTTCGGGGCCTCGGAACCGTGGCAACGCGCCACTCGAGGGCGAGGTCTGACAGGCTGGCGCGCATGGGAGGTGCCTTGCGCGTCGCGCTGCTCGGCTGCGGCACGGTCGGCAGCGAGGTCGCCCGGCTGCTCACGACGCACGCCGACGACCTGGCGGCCCGGGTGGGCAGCCCGCTCGAGCTGGCCGGCATCGCGGTACGCCGGATCTCCCGCGACCGCGGCGACCTGCCGGTCGACCCTCGCTGTTCACCACCGACGCGGCGGCGCTGGCCACCCGCGACGACGTCGACATCGTGGTCGAGGTCATCGGCGGCATCGAGCCGGCCCGCTCGCTGATCCTCGGCGCGCTGGAGGCCGGCGCGTCGGTCGTCACCGCGAACAAGGCGCTGCTCGCCGAGGACGGCGCGACGCTGTTCGACGCCGCCGACAAGCACGGCGTCGACCTCTACTACGAGGCCGCGGTGGCCGGCGCGATCCCGATCCTGCGGCCGCTGCGCGAGTCGCTGGCCGGCGACCGGGTCCGCCGCGTGCTCGGCATCGTCAACGGCACCACCAACTACATCCTCACCCGGATGACCGAGAGCGGGGCCAGCTTCTCCGACGCGCTGGAGGAGGCGCAGGCGCTCGGCTACGCCGAGGCCGACCCGACCGCCGACGTCGAGGGGTTCGACGCCGCCGCCAAGGCCGCGATCCTCGCCGCGCTGGCCTTCCACACCCGGGTCACCGCGGCCGACGTCCACCGCGAGGGCATCACCGAGGTCACCGGCGCCGACGTCGCCAGCGCCCGGGCGATGGGCTGCGTCGTCAAGCTGCTCGCCATCGCCGAGGTCTCCGACGACGGCAGCAGCGTCGGCGTCCGGGCGCACCCGGCGATGATCCCGCACGACCCACCCGCTGGCCTCGGTGCGGGAGGCCTTCAACGCGGTCTTCGTCGAGTCCGAGGCCGCCGGCGAGCTGATGTTCTACGGCCGCGGCGCGGGCGGCGCGCCCACGGCCAGCGCCGTCCTCGGCGACATCGTCGCGGTGGCCCGGCACAAGGTGTCCGGCGGCCGCGGCCCGGGCGAGTCGTCGTACGCCGACCTGCGGCTGCGCCCGATGGGCGAGACCGTGACGCGCTACCACGTCAGCCTGGACGTCGCCGACCGGTCCGGCGTGCTCGCCCGGGTGGCCACCGCGTTCGCCGAGCACGGGTGTCTCGATCGAGACGGTCCGGCAGGAGAAGCACGGGGAGGACGACGCCGTGCTGGTCATCGTCACCCACCACGCCACCGACGCCGCGCTGTCGGCCACCGTCGAGGCGCTGCGCGGGCTCGACGTCGTGCGCCGGGTGCTCAGCGTGATGCGGGTCGAGGGACGCTAGGTCATGGCGCACACCTGGCGCGGCGTCATCGCGGAGTACGCCGACCGGCTCCCGGTCGGGCCGGGCGACCCCGGTCGTCACCCTCGGCGAGGGCGGCACCCCGCTGGTCCGGGCCGGTCACCTCTCGGAGCTCACCGGCTGCGACGTCCACCTCAAGGTCGAGGGCGCCAACCCGACCGGCTCCTTCAAGGACCGCGGCATGACGGTCGCGATCTCCAAGGCGGTCGAGGAGGGCGCGAAGGCCGTCATCTGCGCCTCGACCGGCAACACCAGCGCCTCGGCCGCCGCCTACGCGGTGAAGGCCGGGCTGTCCTGCGTCGTCCTGGTGCCGCACGGCCGGATCGCGGCCGGCAAGCTCGCCCAGGCGCTGGTGCACGGCGCCCGGCTGCTGCAGGTCGAGGGCGGCTTCGACGACTGCCTCGCGGCTGGCCCGCGACCTGGCCGACCAGCTACCCGGTGTCGCTGGTCAACTCGGTGAACCCGTTCCGGATCGAGGGCCAGAAGACCGCCGCGTTCGAGATCGTCGACGCGCTCGGCCGGGCGCCCGACGTGCACTGCCTGCCGGTCGGCAACGCCGGCAACATCACGGCGTACTGGCAGGGCTACACGGAGTACGCCGACGACGGGCGCTGCGAACCGGCCCGCGGATGTGGGGCTTCCAGGCCGAGGGTGCGGCGCCGATCGTGCGCGGCGACCGGGTGGCCGGCGCCGGAGACGGTCGCGACGGCGATCCGGATCGGCGACCCGGCGTCCTGGGCCGGTGCCGTGGCGGCGCGCGACGAGTCCGGCGGCCTGATCGAGGCGGTCACCGACCGCGCAGATCCTCGCCGCGCAGCGGCTGCTGTCGACCACGGAGGGCGTGTTCGTCGAGCCGGCGTCAGCGCCGCCGTCGGTCGCCGGGCTGCTGCAGTGCCACGCGCAGCGGCCTGCTCGACCCCGGCCAGCTGGTCGTCTGCACGGTCACCGGCAACGGGCTCAAGGACACCGAGACGGCCCTGCGGGACGATCAGCATCGACACCGACGACCGTCGCCGGCCGACGTCGGCGCGGCCGCGCGCCGGTGCTCGGCCTGGCACGCCGGTGCATCGCAGCCGGCGTCGGTCACCGTCCGGGTCCCGGCGACCAGCGCGAACCTCGGCCCGGGCTTCGACTGCCTCGGGCTGGCGCTCGACCTGCACGACGAGGTCGCCGTCGAGTGCCGGCGACCCGGCCGACGGCGACCTGGTCAGCGTGCGAGGTGCACGGCGAGGGGGCCGGCGCGGTGCCCACCGACGACCGGCACCTGGTGGTGCGGGCGTGCACGCGGCCCTCGACGCGCTGGGCGCGCCGCGCCCGGCCGCTGGCGCTGCACCTGCACCAACCGCATCCCGCACGGCCGCGGCCTCGGCTCGTCGGCGGCGCCGTCGTCGCCGGGCTGCTCGCCGGGCGCGCGCTGGTCGGACGGCGGCGCGGACCGGCTGGACGACGACGCGGTGCTGTCGCCTCGCGAGCGCGTTCGAGGGCCACCCGGACAACGCCGCGGCCTGCCTGCTCGGCGGCCTGACCCTCGCCTGGGCGCGACGCCGAGCGGCGTGCACGCGGTGCGCCTCGAGCCCGCGTCCGGAGCTGCGCGCCGACGGTGCTGGTCCCGGACGCCGAGCTGTCCACCGAGACGGCCCGCGGGCTGCTGCCGGCCACCGTCCCGCACGCCGACGCGGCGCACGCCGCCGGCCGGGCGGCGCTGCTGGTCGCGGCCCTCACCGGCGTACCCGGCCTGCTGCTGCCCGCGACCGAGGACCGGCTGCACCAGTCCTACCGGGCACCGGCGATGCCCGGCACCGACGCGCTGGTGCGGAGGCTGCGCGCCGCGGCCGGGCCGCGGTGGTGTCCGGTGCCGGCCCCACCGTCCTGGTGCTGGGCGAGCCCGGCGAACCGGCCGGTGGAGGTGCCGGAGGGTTGGCGGCGTCTCGAGCTCGACATCGTCCGCGACCGGCGCCACGGTGATCACCGACCTGACCCGGCGTGTCTTGCGCGGTCGGGAACGCGACCGGCGCCGATGGTGTTACGCTCAGCAGCGCACCAGAAGCCACTGCGTGGCCGGTGCCCCGCCACGACTCCCCGGTCGCCTCCCGCGGCTGAGTCTTCGACAACCGTGGCTCCCCACTGATCGCCTCCCCGTTGTCCACGGGGCAGGGAACCAGTGGAGCCTCCGGGGATCGCGTGGGGCGCTCGGCCTGAGGAACCTGGTGAGCGATCCCACCCCTATGACGTCCCGTCCTGCGGGACGGAGCAACCGACCGGAGCCGCCACGACGCGGCCCGTCGCCCCAGGAAGGACCCATCTGTGTCCGACACCACCGACCTCCTCGACGCGCCCGCCAAGGGCAGCGCCGAAGACGGCTCCGCCGACTCCTCGGCGACCAAGCCCGCCCGCAAGCGCTCCGCCGGCCTGTCCGGCATGGTGCTCGCCGAGCTGCAGGGCCTGGCCGGCGAGCTCGGCATCAGCGGCACCGCCAAGATGCGCAAGGGCCAGCTGATCGAGGCCATCAAGGAGCGCCAGGACAGCGGCTCCGGACGGCCGCCGACCGCCAAGGCACCCGCCGAGCGCAGCCGCCGCGGGTCCGCGGCCCGGCGCCGAGCGCCGGCCGACCGACAGCGACGACAGCCAGCGAGAACCGGCCGACCGAGACCGACGACAGCGTGCCGGCCGACAGCGCCAGCCGGCCGAGGGCGGCCGGCGGCCGCGCCGTGACCGGTCCGAGCGCGGCGACCGGGCGGCCGCCGCGGGCGAGTCCGGCGACCAGAGCGACCAGCAGGCCGGCCGCCAGCAGGGCGACCGCCAGCAGTCGCGGCCGTCAGCAGGACGACCGCCAGGGCAGCCAGGGCGGCGACCGCAAGCGCGACGACCGCGGCGGCCAGCAGGGCAACCGTCAGCAGGGCGGCCAGGCGCCAGCGGCGGCCAGGCCGCAGGGCGGCCAGGGCGCAGCCAGGCCAACCGCGACGACGAGGACGACTTCGACGGCGGGGCGGCCGCAGCCGCCGCCGTGGCCGCTACCGCGACCGCAACCGCAACCGCCGCGGCGGCCGGGACGGCTTCGCCCCGAACGACGGCGACGCCTGCCCGAGATCAGCGAGGACGACGTCCTGGTCCCGGTCGCCGGCATCCTCGACATCCTCGACAACTACGCGTTCGTCCGGACCTCCGGCTACCTGCCCGGCCCGAACGACGTGTACGTCGTCGCTCGCCCAGGTGCGCAAGAGCGGCCTGCGCAAGGGCGACGCCATCACCGGCGCCGTCCGGCAGCCGCGCGAGGGCGAGCGCAAGGAGAAGTTCAACGCGCTCGTCCGGCTCGACACCGTCAACGGCGCCGAGCCGGACAAGGCCGCGGAACCGGGTCGAGTTCGGCAAGCTCACGCCGCTCTACCCGCAGGACCGGCTGCGCCTCGAGACCGAGCCCGGCATCCTGACCACCCGGGTCATCGACCTGGTCGCGCCGATCGGCAAGGGCCAGCGCGGCCTGATCGTGTCGCCGCCCAAGGCCGGCAAGACGATGGTGCTGCAGGCGATCGCCAACGCGATCACCACGCAACAACCCCGAGTGCCACCTCATGGTCGTGCTGGTCGACGAGCGGCCCGAAGAGGTCACCGACATGCAGCGGTCGGTCAAGGGCGAGGTCATCGCCTCGACCTTCGACCGGCCGGCCGAGGACCACACCATCGTCGCCGAGCTGGCGATCGAGCGGGCCAAGCGGCTCGTCGAGCTGGGGCACGACGTCGTCGTCCTGCTCGACTCGATCACCCGGCTCGGCCGCGCCTACAACCTGGCGGCCCCCGCCAGCGGGCGCATCCTCTCCGGTGGTGTCGACTCGACCGCGCTCTACCCGCCGAAGCGCTTCTTCGGTGCCGCGCGCAACATCGAGAACGGCGGCTCGCTGACCATCCTCGCCACCGCGCTGGTCGAGACCGGCTCGCGGATGGACGAGGTGATCTTCGAGGAGTTCAAGGGCACCGGCAACATGGAGCTCAAGCTCGACCGCAAGCTCGCCGACAAGCGCATCTTCCCGGCGGTGGACGTCGACCCGTCCGGCACCCGCAAGGAAGAGATCCTGATGGACCGCGACGAGCTCCAGGTCACCTGGAAGCTGCGCCGGGTGCTGCACGCCCTCGAGACCCAGCAGGCGCTCGAGCTGCTGCTGGACCGGATGAAGAAGACGCAGAGCAACGCCGAGTTCCTCATGCAGGTGCAGCAGACGATGCCGATGCCGGGCAACGGCAACGGCAGCAGCTCCGACGACGACTGACGCACGCTCGGCAGCCTGACCCAGGCCAGCCTCCGTCGACGGCCCCCGCCCCCTCGGTGCGGGGGCCGTCGCGCGTCCTCACCCGTCCGGGCTAGTCCTGCTACCGGCTTCTGCGAGCCGAGCGGGCCATACAGCCGGAGGCGATCCCTGCCGAACGATCAAGCACGGTCTCCCCCCGACCGGCGGCGGCGTACGCCGACAGGTGTCTCAGAAGGGCTTTCCGTGCAGCAGGACCGAGGTCGAGCGCCACGTGCCGCGACCCGTGCCGTGCTGCGCTGCGCGGTGCTGGCGGTGGTCGTCGTGCTCTCCGGCCTGGCCGGTCTCGGCCTGGCCGGCCCCGCCTCGGCGGACGTTGTCGACGTGCACCCCGATGGGCGACCCGGCCTGCAAGGACATCACCCCGATCGTCGAGTGCGTCTGGGTCGAGGCGAACGGCTCCCGCACCGTCGTCTGGGGCTAGAACAACCCGAGCACCACCACCGTCCACATCGACTATCGGCAACAAGAACAAGATGTCGCCCGGGAGCCGACAACGGCGGTCAGCCGACCGGACTTCCTGCCCGGGCGCCGACCAACGCGTTCGTCACCAACGTCCCCGGTACCAGCGCCAGCTGGCGGCTGGGCAACAACACGGCGAGCCTCTCCGGCTCGACCACGGCCTGCGCTGACCAAGCCGGTCTCCATGGTCGGCAGCGCCACTGCCCTGGCCGTGTTCCTGCTCCTGCTCGCCGCCGCCATCCCGTTCGCGGTCCGGCCGCGGCACGGCCACGTCGGCTGCCCGACCCGTACGGAGTGCGGCATGAAGGTCCTGGCCGTCGGGGCGCACCCCGACGACATCGAGCTCGGCTGCGGCGGCGCCCTGCGCGCCCACGTGCTCGCGGGCGACGAGGTCACCATGCTCGTGATGACCTCCGGGGAGCGCGGCCCGCAGGGGATCACCTCCCGGGTCCGCGAGCAGGAGGCCGCCGCCCAGGTGATCGGCGCGACCCTGCTCTGGGGCGGCTTCGACGACGGGTCCATCCCGGCCGGCCGCGAGGCGGTGGACGTCATCGACTCCGTCCTGCGCCGTCTCGAGGCCGACGTGGTCTACACCCACGCGCCGCACGACAGCCACCAGGACCACGTCGCGGTCTCCACGGCCGCGCTGGCCGCGGCCCGCCGGACCGGTCGCGTCATGTACTACCAGTCTCCGTCCACGACCTCGTTCGACCCGACCGTGTTCGTCGACGTCGGCGCGACGGTCGAGGACAAGATGGCGTCCCTGCGCGCCCACTGGTCCCAGGTCATGGACTGCCCGATGGTCGACCTCGAGGCGGTCCACGCCGGCGTCCGCTACTGGGGCCAGCGGGCCCGGACCCGTTACGCCGAGGCCTTCGAGTCGCCTCGCTTCCTCTGGCAGGTCGCTCCGGCGACCCTGCCGGTGCGGGACGAGCTCGACCTCGAGGCCCTGCAGTGGCGCTGACCACCGAGCCGGCCGCGCTCGCCCGCTCGCCCTACCACCACGCCGGTCGACCAGGCCGCGCCGTGGACCCTGCTGGTCATCGCCGGGCTGGCTGTCCTCGCCTGCGCGGTGCTGGGCGTCAACCGGGCGATCCTGGCGGCGTCACGGTCGGGGTGAACCTGGTCTTCCTGGTCTTCTTCCTCCGGCACGTCGCGTTCGCGGCGGCCGCGATGCGGTGGGCGCCCAGGGACCTCTACGAGGCGCCGGAGGTCGAGCTCGGCTACCAGCCGGCCGTGTCGGTGCTGGTGGCCTGCCACGACGAGGCACTGGTCGCGGAGTCGCTGGTGCACGGCATGGCGGCGCTGCACTACCCGCGCTCGCACCTCGAGATCCTCTTCGTCGACGACGGCTCGACCGACGGCACCGGTGACCTGCTCGAGCGGCTGACCGCCGGGGAGCGGCACATGCACGTGCTCCGCCGGCCGCCCGGCGCGGGCGGCGGCAAGTCCGGCGCGCTGAACCTGGCGGCCGAGCGCGCCCGGGGCGAGGTCCTGGTCGTCTTCGACGCCGACCACGTGCCGAGGCGGGACGTCATCGCCCGGCTGGTGCGGCACTTCCAGGACGACCGGGTCGACGCGGTGCAGGGTCGCTGCATCATCCGCAACTCCGTCGAGTCGACCCTGGCGCGCTCGATCGCGATCGACTACTTCTCCGGCTACCTGGTCAACGAGTACGGGCGGCAGGCGCTGTTCGGGCTGCCGGCGTACGGCGGGGCGAACTGCGCGGTGCGGACCTCCCGGCTGCGCGAGCTGGGCGGCTGGAACGAGGACAGCGTCACCGAGGACACCGACCTCACCATGCGGATCGTGCTCAGCGGCGGAAAGATCCGGTACGACATCACCGCGGTCGACACCGAGGAGGGCGCAACGACGCTGCGCCGCTTCCGCACCCAGCGCTACCGCTGGGCCCGCGGCCACCAGCAGGTCTGGCGCGAGTACCGCGCGGCGGTGGTCCGGTCGCCGCACCTGTCGTTCGCCGAGAAGCTCGAGACGCTGCTGTTCCTGCTCGTCTACCACGTCCCGGCGGTGTGCGCGCTGACGCTGTTCATCACCGCGCTGCGGATCGCCGGCGTGGGGCCGTCGGTGTCCGTCTTCGAGATGCTGCCGTTGTCTGCCCTGCTCTTCGCCGGCCCGTTCTGCGAGCTGGCGGTGGGTCTGGTCGTTGGGCGAGCGCCGCGCCGGGCAGCCTGGTCGGTCGCCTGGCTCACCCCGCTGTTCTTCGTGTTCATGCTGGTCTGCGCCAAGGCCTGGCTGGACGGCGTGCTGGGCCGGCCCTACACCTGGGCGAAGACCAAGCGGTCGTCCTGGTCGCCGCTGCACGGGGTGTCGACGTGACCGCCCGACGGGTCCGGGTCGTCTCGGCGCTGCTGGTGAGCCTGCTCATCGCCTTCGGCGGGTTCGCGCTGCTGACCGGTCCGATGCGGGACGTCGAGAGCGACCTGGTTCTCGGCCTGCTCGGCTACGGCGACCGCGCCTCGGTCGTCGGCGACCACGTGTTCCAGGTGCTGCCGGGTGACAACGACGCGTTCCGGGCCGCCCTGACGCCGTACTGCTCGGCGCTGATCCCGATCCTCGCGCTGGGCGCGATCGCGTTCTGCGTGCTGCGGGGCAACCCGGTACGCCGGGTGCTCGCCTTCCTGCTGGCCGCCGCGCTCGTACTGGTCGGCAACGTGCTGCGGATCGCCGGGTCGCTCTGGGTCGGGATCGAGGCCGGCCCCGGGGGCTCGTCCTGTTCCACGACTGGGTGGGGACGCTGTTCGCGCTCACCTACACGCTCGTCGGCTTCTTCCTGATGCTCTACGTCATCCTCCCCAGCGCCACCGCGTCGATCCAGCGGGCGGCCCGGGTCAGCGACGTCCTCTGACGCTCAGGGCTTTCTCCATGCCATCGGCTCAAGAGCCCGCGACTTTCACCCGAATGCACTAAGCATGAAGACTTCTGTCGCCGCAGCGGGCTCCGGGCTGATGTCCGGGGCCACCGCGCTGCAGCTGCTCGTCCTGGTCGGGCTCGCCCTGCTGGCGATGGCGGCCGGCTGGCGCGCCGTGCGGCTGGCCCGGGTCCGCCGCGGGGTGCGGGCCGGTCTGACCCACGACGACGCGGCAGTCCGCACCGCCGCTGTCCGGCAGGCCGCCGAGCTCGGGCTCGCCACCACCGCCCCGTCGCTGCTGCGCGCTGTGCGCGCCGAGAAGGACCCGGCCGTCCTGGCCGCCGTGATCGAGACGGTCGCCGGCCGTCAGTGGGAGCCGGCCTCGACCGGCCCGATCGTGGAGCTGCGGCTCTGGGCCCGCGCCTACCTGGACACCCACCCCGAGCTGCGAGCCCGCCGCCACGGCTCCCAGCCGATCCTCGCCGGCATCGCCGGGGCGACGGTGCCGCCCTCGCTCGACCCGGCGCGCTCGGCCCGGTTCCAGCGCGGCGCCGACGTGGCGGTCGAGGAGCCGCCGGCCCCGGCCGCCCTGGACACCGCCGACCCCGACCCGCTGCACAGCACCACGGTGCTGGTCACTGGTGTCGGCGGCGCCGCCGGTGTCGCCGTCCTGCGGGCCCTGCAGGACCGCGGTCACCGGGTCGTCGGCGTCGACTCCGACGCGGACGCCGTCGGGCTCGCTCTCGCCGACGAGTCGCACGTCGTCCCTCGCGGCGACGACCCGCACTTCCTCGCCGCGCTGCTGCGCGTCGTCACGGTGTCCTCCGCGCAGGCCATGATCTGCACGGTCGCCGAGGAGTACGCCGCGCTGTCCGGCGCCAAGGAGTACCTCGACGAGGCCGGCGTCCGCACCCTGATGCCGTCTGCTGCCACGGTCGCCACCTGCCTGGACAAGTGGGCGTTCCACCAGGCCATGTCCGCCGCCGGCCTGCCGGTGCCGGCCACCGGCCTCGGCAAGGCCGAGGGTGTTCCCGGACCGTGGATCGTCAAGCCGCGGTTCGGCCGTGGCAGCCGGGACGTCCATGTCGTCCCCAACCAGACGCGGCTGCGCACCGCCCTCGCGGCTCGACCCCCCAGCCCCTCGTGCAGACCCAGCTGACCGGGCGGGAGTTCACCGCCGACGTCCTGGTCGACGGCTCCGGCGCGGTCCTCGCGGTCTGCCCGCGCTGGCGGCTGGAGACCAAGGGCGGCATCTCGACCAAGGGCGAGACCTTCGCCGACGACGAGGTCGCCAACGTGGTGTCCCTGGTCGTCAAGGCCACCGGCCTCATCGGCCCGGCCAACGTGCAGGGCTTCGTCGCCGAGGACGGCGGGGTGACCATCCACGAGGTCAACCCCCGGTTCTCCGGCGGCCTGCCGCTCACGCTGCACGCCGGGGCCGACGTCGTCACCGAGTACCTGCGGGAGATCCTCGGGCTCCGCCCCCGCGAGGAGCGCCTGGTGACCCGGCCCGGTGTGAAGATGCGCCGCTTCCTGGCCGAGGTGTACGCGGAGTGAGCGCCGCTCTCGCGCTGACGGTGGCTGTCGGCACCCGGCCCGAGGTGGTCAAGCTGGCGCCCGTGGTCGCCGCGCTGCGCGCCGCGGGTCACGCGGTGCGCTGCGTGGCCACCGGTCAGCACGCCGACCCCCGGCTCGCCGCCGCAGCTCTTCACCGAGCTCGGCTGCCCGCCGGACGACGTCTGGCGGCTCGAGGGAGACGAGGGCGACCGGGTCGGCGGCCTGCTGGCGCACGCCTACCGCGAGCTCGCCGGTCACCGGCCGGACGCCGTGATCGTCCTGGGGGACACCTACACCGCACCGTTGGTCGCGATGGCGGCCCGGCGGGCCGGCGTCGGCGTCGTGCACGTCGAGGCCGGACTGCGCTCCTTCAACGAGCTGTCGATGGAGGAGACCAACCGGCGGATGCTGGCTGTTCTCGCGACCGTTCACCTCGCGCCGACCGAGCTGGCCCGGACCTTCCTGCTGCCAGGAGGGCGTCGACCCGCGGCGGGTCCGGGTGGTCGGCAACCCGGTCCTCGACGCGGTCCGGCTGGCCGGTGTCGGCCGGGTGCCGCTCGAACCGGCGTACCGGCGTCCTGGTCACCGCCCACCGGGCCGACCAACGTCGACGACCCGGCCCGGCTCGCCGTGCTGGTCTCGGTGGTCGAGGGACTGGCTCGCCGGCACGGACCGGTGCTCTTCCCGGTGCACCCGCGGACCCGGGACCGGCTCGAGGCGGCCGGCTGGTGGGCCGGCCTGGCCGCAGTCCCCGGTGTCCGGCTGGTCGACCCGTTGGGCTACCTGGACCTGCTGCAGGCGCTGGCCGCCAGCCGGCTGGTGGTCACCGACAGCGGTGGCGTGCAGGAGGAGGCGTCCTACCTCGGTGTCCCGGTCGTGGTGATGCGCTCGACGACCCCTCGCTGGGAGGGCGTCGAGAACGGCGCCGCCGTGCTCAGCGGGCTGGACGAGGACCGGGTGCTGGCGGCGGCTGCTCAGTACGCCGACCCGCTGGAGCTCGCCCGGGTGGCAGCGCTGCCGCTGCCCGTATGGCGACGGCCACGCGGCGGACAAGGTCGTGGCGGCGCTGGCCGAGCCCGAGGTGCGGGACCTGCTCGCGCCGCGCGAGCCGGAGCTGCTGACCGGCCCTCCGCTGCGGCAGCCGGCATGACCGGCCCGGTCGCCGCGGTCACCCTCGACCTCGACGACACCGTCTTCCCCCAGGACCAGTGGCTCGCCGGTGCCTGGGTCGCGGTCGCCGACCGGGGCGCCGACCTCGGGCTGGACCGCGCACCCCTCCTCCGGGCGCTGGTCCGGACTGCCGCGGAGGGCTCGGACCGCGGCGGCATCATCGACCGCGCGCTGGCCGCCGTCGGCGTACCACCCGAGGCGTACGTCGGCGAGCTGGTCGCGGCCTTCACCGGGCACGCCCCGGCCAGCCTCACGCCCTACCCCGGGGCCCTCGAGGCCCTCGAACTGCTCACCGCCGTCGTCCCGGTCGTGCTCATCACCGACGGCAACCCGCGGATCCAGCACGGCAAGGTCGCGGCGCTGGGCCTGGACCGGCTGGTCGCGCACGTCGTCGTCTCCGACGAGCTCGGTGGCCGGGACCTGCGCAAGCCGCACCCCGCGCCGTTCCGGCGGGCCCTGGAGCTGCTGGACCTGCCCGCCGAGCTGGTGGTGCACGTCGGCGACCGGCCGGGCAAGGACGTCGCGGGAGCCCAGGCGGTCGGCATGCGGGCGGTCCGGGTGCGCACCGGCGAGTACGCCGGCCTGCCCGACCCGGCCGGCCTCCGGCCCTGGCGCTCGGCCGGGGACCTGACCGAGGCCGTGGCCCTGCTGATGCCTCTGGCTCGCACGGGAACAGGACGGTGCGTCCGCTCGGTTATGACGGGTGGACCTGCCTCTGGCAGACTGTCCCGCTGGTTCCGGTTCACGTCCCGCCGTCCGAGGTGGCGACGACCCGGCGACCGTCCCACCGTGAGGAGAGCTCCACCGTGAAGCCTGACATCCACCCCGAGTACGTCGAGACCACGGTCACCTGCAGCTGCGGGTCGACGTTCACGACGCACAGCACCGCGAAGAGCGGCGTCATCCACGCCGAGGTCTGCTCGCAGTGCCACCCCTTCTACACCGGCAAGCAGAAGATCCTCGACACCGGCGGCCGCGTGGCCCGGTTCGAGAAGCGCTTCGGCACCGGCAGCAAGTCCGCAGCCAAGTAGCTGCTCCCACGGCGTCGGTCGGGGGTCCCATCCGGGGCTCCGACCGGCGCCGTTGGTGTTTTCGAGTCGCGAGAGTGAGGTGAGCAGTCGTGGAGGCCCCCGCCGAGATGCTCGCTGAGCACGCCCGCCTCGAGAAGGAGCTCGCCGACCCTGCCGTGCACGGCGACCAGGCCCGGGCCCGGGCGCTCGGCAAGCGGTACTCCGAGCTGACGCCGGTGGTCGAGACCTCGCGAGAGCTGCAGGAGCTGGCCGGCGACCTGGCCACCGCACGCGAGCTGGCGGTCGACGACGAGTCGTTCCGCGCCGAGGTGCCCGTCATGGAGGCCCGGCAGGCCGAGCTCGAGGCGCGGCTGCGGACCCTGCTGCTGCCGCGCGACGAGAACGACGACAAGGACGTCATCGTCGAGATCAAGGCCGGCGAGGGCGGCGAGGAGTCGGCGCTGTTCGCCGGCGACCTGATGCGGATGTACCTGCGCTACGCCGAGCGGGTCGGTTGGAAGACCGAGATCATCGAGGCCACCGAGACCGACATGGGCGGCTACAAGGACGTCCAGCTCGCCGTGAAGTCGCGGGGCAACCCGGCGCCCGGCCACGGGGTGTGGGCGCGGCTGAAGTACGAGGGCGGCGTGCACCGGGTGCAGCGCGTCCCGGTGACCGAGTCCCAGGGCCGCATCCACACCAGCGCCGCAGGCGTCCTGGTGCTGCCCGAGGCCGAGGAGGTCGACGTCGAGATCGACCCGAACGACCTGCGCATCGACGTCTACCGCTCGTCCGGCCCGGGCGGCCAGAGCGTGAACACCACCGACTCGGCGGTGCGGATCACCCATGTCCCCACCGGCATCGTCGCCTCCTGCCAGAACGAGAAGTCCCAGCTGCAGAACCGCGAGCAGGCGATGCGCATCCTGCGGGCCCGGCTGCTCGCCGCCGCGCAGGAGGCCGCCGACCAGGAGGCGTCGGACGCCCGGCGCAGCCAGGTGCGCACGGTCGACCGCTCCGAGCGGGTCCGCACCTACAACTTCGCCGAGAACCGGATCGCCGACCACCGGGTCAACTTCAAGGCCTACAACCTCGACCAGGTCCTCGACGGTGACCTGGACGCGGTCGTCCAGGCGCTGGTCGACGCCGACACCGAGGCCAAGCTGGCTCACGCGGGTCAGTGACCTCCCGACCCCTGCAGGCCGCCCTGGCCGACGCGACCGCTCGGCTCGAGGCGGCCGGCGTGCCGTCGGCCCGGCACGACGCCGAGGTGCTTGCCGCGCACTCCCTCGGCGTCGAACGACGTGATCTGTGGCGGTACGACGACCCCGGCCCTGAGTTCGGGCGTACGTCGAGCGGCGGGCCGCACCGTGAGCCGCTGCAGCACATCACCGGGCTGGCGTACTTCCGGCACCTCACCCTGCAGGTCGGGCCCGGGCGTGTTCGTGCCGCGACCCGAGACGGAGGTCGTGGTCGACGCCGTGCTGTCGGCGCTGAACGGCACCGAGGGCCCGCGGGTGGTCGACCTGTGCACCGGGTCCGGCGCCATCGCGCTGGCGGTGGCCACCGAGGTCCCGGGCAGCGAGGTGCACGCGGTCGAGCTGGAGCCGGCGGCGCACGCCTGGGCGGTGCGGAACTGTGCGGGGTCGCCGGTCGACCTGCGGCTGGGTGACATGGCGACCGCGTTTCCCGGAGCTCGACGGCACCGTCGACGTGGTGGTGAGCAACCCGCCGTACATCCCGGTCGGCGCGGTGATCCGTGACCCCGAGGTCGCCGACGCACGACCCGGCCGCGGTCGCTGTGGTCCGGCGACGACGGCCTGGACGCGATGCGCGTCGTCGAGCGGGTCGCTGCCCGGCTGCTGCGACCCGGCGGCCTGGTGGTCGCCGAGCACGCCGACCTCCAGGGCGCCTCGGCTCCGGCCGTCTTCGCCGACACCGACCCGGTGGCGCGACGTCGCCGACCACCGCGACCTCGCCGGCCGCGACCGCTTCGTCACCGCCGTCCGGCGGGATCGAAGTTGATCACGCGAACGTGATCAACGTGCCGCAGGGTGCGGTGAATTCAGCGCGGTCGGGCGACTGTTGACCACGCGGGCGTGATCATCTTCGGACGCGCGGAGCAGGGAGGGTGCGGGCTGATGGGGTGGGTGCGGCGGTACGACATGGCCGGCGCGACCGAGCGCCCGGTGGGGCTGGACCTGGCCCGGGACGCGGTGCGCCGCGGCGAGCTCGTCGTGCTGCCGACCGACACGGTCTACGGCCTGGGCACCGACGCGTTCTCGCCGGACGCCGTCCGCGGCCTGCTCGCGGCCAAGGGCCGCGGCCGGGACATGCCGGTGCCGGTCCTGGTCGGCTCGCCGCGCACCCTCGACGGCATCGCAACCGGTCTGTCCGGCCGCGGCGCGGGACCTGGTGGAGGCGTTCTGGCCGGGCGGCCTGACCATGGTCGCCGCGGTCCAGCCGTCGCTGCAGTGGGACCTCGGCGAGACCGGCGGCACGGTGGCGGTCCGGATGCCGCTGCACCCGGTCGCCCTCGAGCTGCTGCGCGCCACCGGGCCGATGGCCGTCAGCAGCGCCAACCGGTCCGGGCAGCCGCCGGCGACCACCTGCGACGAGGCGGTCGAGCAGCTCGGCGAGTCGGTGTCGGTCTACCTGGACGGCGGGCCGTCCGGCGACCCGGTGCCCTCGACGATCGTCGACGTCACCGGCGAGGTGCCGCGGCTGCTGCGGCTGGGCGCGGTGACCGCCGAGGCCCTCCGCGAGGTCTGCGGCCGACCTGCTGACCGAGCCGTACAGTGATCCGACATGACAGTCTCCGGGACCGCGGGACCTACTGGGGCCCGGACTTCGACGCCCTGCAGGCGCAGGACCCGGAGATCGCCGGGGTCGTCCTGGGTGAGCTGGACCGGCTCCGCGGCGGCCTGCAGCTGATCGCCAGCGAGAACTTCACCTCGCCGGCCGTGCTGGCGGCGCTCGGCTCGACGCTGTCGAACAAGTACGCCGAGGGCTACCCCGGCCGGCGCTACTACGGCGGCTGCCAGGAGGTCGACCGGGCCGAGGAGATCGGCATCGCCCGGGCCCGGCAGCTGTTCGGTCACGCCGGGTGCCGCCGACATTCACGTCAACCTCCAGCCGCACTCCGGCGCCAGCGCCAACCTCGCCGCCTACGCCGCGCTGCTCCAGCCCGGCGACACGGTGCTCGCCATGTCGCTGCCGCACGGCGGCCACCTCACCCACGGCTCGAAGGTCAGCTTCTCCGGCACCTGGTTCACCCCGGTGCCCTACACGGTGCGCCGCGACACCGAGCTGATCGACTACGACGAGGTCCGCGACCTCGCGCTGGAGCACCGACCGAAGATGATCATCGCCGGCGCCACGGCGTACCCCCGCCTGATCGACTTCGCCCGGTTCCGCGAGATCGCCGACGAGGTGGGCGCCTGGCTGATGGTCGACGCGGCGCACTTCATCGGCCTGGTCGCCGGCGGGGCGATCCCGTCGCCGGTGCCGTACGCCGACGTCGTGACGTTCACGACCCACAAGGTGCTGCGCGGCCCGCGCGGCGGCATGATCGTGTGCCGGCCGGAGCTGGCGGCCCGGATCGACAAGGCGGTGTTCCCGTTCCTCCAGGGCGGCCCGCTGATGCACGCGGTGGCCGCCAAGGCGGTGGCGCTGGGCGAGTGCCTGCAGCCGGCGTACCGCGACCTACGCCGCGCAGGTGGTGGCCAACGCGAAGGCGCTCGCCGACGGGCTCGCCGCCGAGGGGATGCGCCCGGTCTCCGGCGGCACCGACACCCACCTCGCCCTGCTCGACCTGCGGGCCACCGACGTGCCCGGCCTGACCGGTGCCGTGGCGGAGACGCGCTGCGACGCCGCGCGGATCACGCTGAACAAGAACGCCATCCCCTACGACCCGCAGAAGCCGATGGTCGGCTCCGGCATCCGGGTCGGCACCGCCGCCGTCACCACGCAGGGCATGACCGAGCCGGCGATGAAGGAGGTCGCCGCGCTGATCGGGCGCGCGGTGCGGGACACCGACGGGTCCGGCTGCTGCCGAGGTGGCCGAGGCGGTCGGCGCCCTGGTCGCCGACCACCCGGCGTACCCGACGCCGGCGTAGGCGGACGACGGCGCGTGCGCGAGTACCTGCTCACCCTGGTGGTGGCCGCGACGGTGACCTACCTGCTCACCCCCGTGGCCCGCCGGATCGCGCTGCGCTGGGGGGCGATGACCGCGGTCCGCGACCGCGACGTGCACGCCATCCCCACCCCGCGGCTCGGCGGCATCGCGATGCTCGCCGGTTTCGGGGCCGGCATGCTCGTCGCCACCCAGATGCCGTTCCTCGGGCCCGCGGCTCGGCGACGGCAAGCAGACGCTGGCGCTGCTGTCCGGCGCGGTCCTGATCTGCCTGCTCGGCATCGCCGACGACAAGTGGGAGCTGGACGCGCTGACCAAGCTGGCGGGGCAGGTGCTCGCGGCCGGCGTCATGGTGATCGGCGGCGTGCAGATGCTCTACCTGCCGATGGGCGGCCTGGGCGGCGACTCCTCCGACGGCGTCCCGACTCGTTCGTCCTCGGCCCGGTCGAGGGGACGGTGCTCACCATCGTGCTCGTCGTGGTCACGGTGAACGCGGTGAACTTCGTCGACGGCCTGGACGGGCTCGCGGCCGGCATCGTCGCGATCGCCGCCTCGGCGTTCTTCGTCTTCTCCTACATCCTCACCGTGAACGAGAGCCTGACCCGCGCCACCACCGCCGGGGTCGATCGCGGCAGCCCTGATCGGGGTGTGCGTCGGCTTCCTGCCGCACAACTTCAGCCCGGCCCGCATCTTCATGGGCGACTCGGGCTCGATGCTGATCGGGCTGCTGCTCGCGTCGACCACCATCACCCTGACCGGCACGGTGGCGCCGAACGCCGTCGACACCGACCTCGCGCCGGCCCTGCTGCCGCTGGTGCTGCCGATCGCGGTGATGGCGCTGCCGTTCCTCGACGTCGTCCTGGCCATCGTCCGGCGCACCCTCGCCGGCCGGTCGCCGTTCGCGCCGGACAAGCAGCACCTGCACCACCGGCTGCTGGAGACGCGGCCACAGCCACGCGCGCGCGGTCCTGGTGATGTACCTCTGGTCGTCGGTGATCGCGTTCGGGGCCACGGCCGTCGTCTTCACTGAACCGCGACGCCGCTGCTCGTGAGCCTCGCGGCGGTGGTCGTGGTCGCGGTGCTGGTCACGGTGAACATCCCGCGGCTGCGCCGGGCCGAGGGCACCTTCACCGGGCTGCGACGGGGGAAGACGCCGTGACGGTACGACGGGAGGTCGGCGTGCGCGGGCTGCTCGGCCCGGCCACCCTGATCGCTCTCGGCCGTGGGAGCGGTGTGCGTGGTGGCCGGCTCGGTCGTCAGCGGGCCCGCCGGCCTGGCGGCGGCCGCTGCTCGGCGTCGTGCTGGTGCTCGGCTTCCTGCTCGTCGGCCAGCTGCCGGTCGCCCAGGCGGCCCGGGGGCGGGGTGGCCTCGGGGCGATGCTGCTGCTGCTCGGCTACTCGCTGCGGGTGCTGCTGCTGCTGGTGGTGTTCGTCGCCGTCACCGCAGGCCGGGGCGCCGGACCGGGAGGTGCTCGGCGGCACGGTCATCGCCGTCGCGCTGGGCTGGACGGCCGGCGACGGTGTGGACCTGGCTGCGCTGGCGCGGGCCGGTCGTCGACGTCGAGCTGCCGTCCGACCGGGACCCCGCGGAGCGCTGATAAGGTCCGTCGCGCGATGGTCGACGGCCAGCCGGACGGTGACGACGGCGTCCACCCGGGTCCCCCCGGAGAGGCGACCGGAGCCTCCTCCGGTACGGGAGGTCGACCCCTATGCCGTCATCAGCTACCTGCTCGGCGGCGTGATCCTCTACGGCGGCATCGGCTGGCTGCTCGACTGGTGGCTCGGGCACCCGCGGCTTCGTCGGTGGCGGCATCGTGCTGGGGGCAGCCGCCGGAGTCTGGCTGGTGTGGCTCCGGTACAGTAGATCCTGATCCCGCAGCAGATTTTGCACAGCTTTCGCACACCTGATGCACCGCGCCGGAAATGGAGACGCCTTGCACCTGGTCAACGTCGCCCAGGCGGCCGAGGGAGAGGAGTTCCACGCTCCCGGGCCGAGGGACTTCGAGTTCCCGCCGCTCTTCGGCGAGGGCACGTTCTTCACCAAGCCGATGCTCATCATCGTGCTCGGCACGCTGCTGATCGCGGTGGTCTTCTACCTGGCCGCCCGCCGGGCGACGCTGGTCCCGGCCAAGATGCAGTTCGTCGGCGAGAGCATCTACGGCTTCGTCCGCAACGACATCGTCGGCGACACGATCGGCCGCGAGGGACGCAAGTTCGTCCCCTACCTCACGACGCTGTTCTGCTTCATCGCCGTGCTCAACGTCGCCGGCATCATCCCGGTGCTCCAGTTCCCGGCCACCGCCAAGATCGCGATCCCGCTGTTCCTCGCGCTGATCTCCTGGGCGATCTTCAACTACGTCGGCATCCGCAAGCACGGCTTCGTCGGCTACTTCAAGGCGATGATGTTCCCGCCCGGCCTGCCGAAGCCGATCTACGTGCTGCTGGCGCCGCTGGAGTTCTTCTCGACGGTCATCATCCGGCCGATCACGCTCACCCTCCGTCTCACGCTGAACATGTTCGCCGGGCACCTGGTGCTGCTGCTGACCGTGCTCGGCGGCGAGTACCTCCTCGTCGAGAAGGGCGGCGGGCTGGCGGTGCTGCAGCGCGGTGCCGTTCGCCTTCTCGATCATCCTGACCTTCTTCGAGGCGTTCGTGCAGGTGCTGCAGGCCTACGTCTTCGTCCTGCTCTCCGCCCTCTACATCGCCGGCGCCCTGGCCGACGAGCACTGATCTCGACCACCTGACCTCAACGTTCCAAACCCGAAGGGACCCATGTGACCGGCGACATCAACGGCAGCCTGAACATGATCGGCTACGGCCTCGCTGCCATCGGCCCTGGTGTCGGCATCGGCCTGATCTTCGCTGCCTACATCAACGGCGTCGCGCGTCAGCCGGAGGCCCGCGGCGTCCTGCAGGGCATCGCGATCCTGGGCTTCGCCCTCGCCGAGGCGCTGGCCATCATCGGTATCGGCCTCGCCTTCGTGCTCTGAGCTGACGACAGATGACCCTCTCGACCCACGTGCTGCAGTCGGTGTCGGCTGTCCTCGCTGCCGAGGAAGAGCCGAACCCGCTGCTCCCGCACACGTCCGAGCTGATCGTCGGCGTCATCGCCTTCGCGCTGCTGTACTTCTTCCTGCGGGCAAAGGTCTTCCCGGTGTTCGAGAAGACCTTCGCCGAGCGCCGTGACGCCATCGAGGGCGGCATGGAGCGGGCCGAGGAGGCGGAGGAGGAGGCGAAGGAGACGCTCGCGCAGTACCGCGAGCAGCTCGCCGAGGCCCGGCACGAGGCGGCCCGGCTGCGCGAGGAGGCCCGCGAGCAGGGCGCGGCGATCATCGCCGAGATGCGCGAGCAGGCCCAGGCCGAGGCGCGCCGGCTCACCGACGCAGGCGCACCAGCAGATCGAGGCCGACAAGGCGCAGGCGATCGACCAGCTGCGGCAGCAGGTCGGGCACGCTGGCCACCGACCTGGCCGGCCGCATCGTCGGCGAGTCGCTCGAGGACGAGGCCCGCCAGCGCCGGGTCGTCGACCGCTTCCTCGAGCCGAGCTCGAGGCGCGCGCCGACGCCGGCGCGCACCTCGGTGACCGACGAGCCGAGCTCGGCGCACGCTGACATGGGCAGCGCGAACATGCAGGGCGCGAGCCGCGAGTCCCTCGCGGCCGCGCGCGAGACGCTGGGCGACGCTGATCCGCTCCGGCGACACCGACCTGCCGGCCCTCGGCGACGAGCTGTTCGCGGTGGCCGCGGTGCTCGACCGCGAGAGCGGCGCTGCGCCGGGCGCTCACCGACCCGTCCCGCACCGGCGACGACCGGGCCGGGCTGGCCCGCGCCGTGCTCGGCGACCAGGTCGGCGGGGCCGCGCTGGACGTGCTGGTCTGGGCGGTCCGGGCCCGCTGGTCCTCGCCCGCGCGACCTGGCCGACGCCCTCGAGCTGCTGGCCGTCGAGGCCGTCGCTCGCCGCCGCCGAGCAGGCCGGCCGGCTCGACGCCGTCGAGGACGAGCTGTTCCGCTTCGGCCGGATCGTGGCCGGCGCCCCGGAGCTGCGCACCGCGCTGGCCGACCGCGTCGGCCCCGGTCGAGAACCGCGCCGCGCTGTCGAGGACCTGCTCGGCGACAAGGTCGCCGACGAGACCCGGCGCCTGGTCCGCCAGGCGGTCGTCGCACCGCGCGGCCGCACGCTTCGACCGCGCGCTGGAGACCTACGGCGCAGGTGGCCGCCGACCGGCGCAGCCGGCTGGTCGCCACGTGACGGCGACCGTGCCGCTCACCGAGGAGCAGCGCGACCGGCTCGCCGCCGCGCTGCGCCGCATCTACGGCGCACGAGCTGCACCTCAACGTCGCAGCTCGACCCCGACCTCGTGGGCGGCATCCGGGTCGAGATCGGCGACGAGGTCATCGACGGCACCTCGTCGCCCGCCTCGACGACGCCCGCCGACGGCTCGTCGGCTGAGCCGAGCGACCACGACAGCAGACCAGCACGACACCGCTGACAGCAGCACCGACGACACGACAGAGAGCAGGGACGCGACCATGGCCGAGCTCACGATCCGGCCGGAGGAGATCCGGGACGCGCTCGAGCGCTTCGTCTCGTCCTACGAGCCGGACGCCGCCGCGCGCGAGGAGGTCGGGCACGTCACCGAGGCCGGTGACGGCATCGCCCGCATCGAGGGCCTGCCCTCCGCGATGACCAACGAGCTGCTCGAGTTCGAGGACGGCACGCTCGGCCTCGCGCTGAACCTCGACGTCCGCGAGATCGGCGTCGTCGTCCTCGGCGAGTTCCGCGGCATCGAGGAGGGCCAGCCGGTCCGCCGGACCGGCGAGATCCTCTCGGTGCCGGTCGGCGACGGCTTCCTCGGCCGGGTCGTCGACCCGCTGGGCAACCCGATCGACGGCAAGGGCGAGATCGAGTCCGACGGACCGCCGCGCCCTGGAGACTGCAGGCGCCCTCGGTGGTCCAGCGGCAGGGCGTCAAGGAGCCGCTGCAGACCGGCATCAAGGCCATCGACGCCATGACCGCCATCGGCCGCGGCCAGCGCCAGCTGATCATCGGCGACCGGCAGACCGGCAAGACCGCGGTCGCGCTCGACACGATCATCAACCAGAAGGCCAACTGGGAGTCCGGCGACCCCAAGCGCCAGGTCAAGTGCATCTACGTCGCGATCGGCCAGAAGGGCTCCACGATCGCGGGCATCCGGTCCGCGCTCGAGGAGAACGGCGCGCTGGAGTACACCACCATCGTCGCCGCCCCCGCCTCGGACCCGGCCGGCTTCAAGTACCTCGCGCCCTACACCGGCTCGGCCATCGGCCAGCACTGGATGTACGAGGGCCAGCACGTCCTGATCGTCTTCGACGACCTGTCCAAGCAGGCCGACGCCTACCGCGCGGTCTCGCTGCTGCTGCGCCGCCCGCCGGGCCGCGAGGCCTACCCCGGTGACGTGTTCTACCTGCACTCCCGGCTGCTCGAGCGCTGCGCGAAGCTCTCCGACGAGATGGGCGGCGGCTCGATGACCGGCCTGCCGATCATCGAGACCAAGGGCAACGACGTCTCGGCGTTCATCCCGACCAACTGTCATCTCGATCACCGACGGCCAGTGCTTCCTCGAGACCGACCTGTTCAACTCCGGCGTCCGCCCGGCCATCAACGTCGGCATCTCGGTGTCCCGCGTCGGCGGCTCGGCGCAGATCAAGGCCATGCGAAGGTCGCCGGCCGGCTGCGCCTCGACCTCGCGCAGTACCGCGAGCTGGAGGCGTTCGCGGCCTTCGGCTCCGACCTGGACGCGGCCTCGAAGGCGCAGCTCGCCCGCGGCGCCCGGCTGGTCGAGCTGCTCAAGCAGCCGCAGTACTCGCCGTTCTCCGTCGAGGAGCGAGATCGTCTCGATCTGGGCCGGCACGACCGGCAAGCTCGACGACGTGCCGGTCGAGGACATCCGCCGGTTCGAGAGCGAGCTGCTCGACTACCTGCGCCGCGAGCACAAGGCACCTGGTCGACACCATCGCGGAGACCAAGGAGCTCGCCGACGACACGGTGTCCGGCCTCGAGGACGCGGTCGACAGTTCAAGAAGCAGTTCGAGACCTCGTCCGGCGAGCTGCTCGTCAACGACGAGCCGGTCGAGGCGATGGACGAGGACGAGGTCGAGCAGGAGAAGATCAAGAAGCACGTCCGCAAGCCGCCGGCGAAGAAGGAGCTAGCGATGGGTGCCCAGCTGCGGGTCTACCGCCGGCGGATCAAGTCGGTGAAGTCGACCAAGAAGATCACCAAGGCGATGGAGCTCATCGCCGCCTCGCGCATCGTCAAGGCGCAGCAGCGGGTGGCGGCGTCCACGCCGTACGCCGAGGCGATCACCCGCGCCGTGTCGGCGGTGGCGAGCTTCTCCAACGTCGACCACCCGCTGACCGGTCGGACCGAGCAGGAGGTCGACGACCCGCCCGGGCCGCGCTGCTGCTGCTCACCAGCGACCGCGGGCTGGCCGGCGCCTTCTCCTCCAACGCGATCAGGGAGGGCGAGCGGCTCACCGGGCTGCTGCGCGAGCGACGGCAAGGAGGTCGTGCCCTTCGTCGTCGGGCGCAAGGGCGTCGGCTTCTACCGCTTCCGCCACCGCGAGATCGCGGGGGAGTGGACCGGCTTCTCCGAGAGCCCGACCTACGCCGACGCCAAGGAGGTCGCCGACGCGGTGATCGAGGCCTTCCTCACGCCCGACTGACGGAGGGCGGCGTCGACGAGATCCACATCGTCTACACCCAGTTCGTCAGCATGGTCACCCAGAAGACGGTGACCCGGCGGCTCCTGCCGCTGGAGGTCGAGGAGACCGAGGAGGAGCCGCGAGGGCGGCGCGCTTGCCGCTCTACGAGTTCGAGCCGTCGGCCGAGGCGGTGCTCGACGCGCTGCTGCCGCGCTACGTCGAGAGCCGGGTCTACAACGCGCTGCTGCAGTCCGCCGCCTCCGAGCACGCGGCCCGCCGGCGCGCGATGAAGTCGGCGACGGACAACGCCGACGAGCTCATCAAGACACTACACCCGCAAGGCCAACGCGGCCCGCCAGGCCGAGATCACCCAAGAGATCAGCGAGATCGTCGGTGGCGCGGAAGCGCTCGCCAGTGCAACTGCCGGGAGTGAGTGAGACGATGACTGCTGTAGCCGAGAACACCGAGACCGCCGCCGACGGAGCCACGTGCGGCCGGTCGGGTCGCCCGCGTCATCGGGCCGGTCGTCGACGTCGAGTTCTGCGTCGACACCATGCCCGAGATCTACAACGCGCTGAAGGTCGAGGTCACCCTGGGCGGTGAGCAGCAAGACCCTGACCCTGGAGGTCGCCCAGCACCTCGGCGACGACCTGGTCCGCGCCATCTCGATGCAGCCGACCGACGGCCTGGTGCGCGGCGCCGAGGTCACCGACACCGGCAGCCCGATCACGGTCCCCGTCGGCGACGTCACCAAGGGCCACGTCTTCAACACCCTCGGCGAGCCGCTGGACGTCGACGGAGTCCGAGCTCGACATCAAGGAGCGCTGGGCGATCCACCGCATGCCGCCGGCGTTCGACCAGCTCGAGTCCAAGACCGAGATGTTCGAGACCGGCATCAAGGTCATCGACCTGCTCACGCCCTACGTGCTCGGCGGCAAGATCGGCCTGTTCGGTGGCGCCGGCGTCGGCAAGACCGTGCTCATCCAGGAGATGATCTACCGGGTCGCCGAGAACTTCGGTGGTGTGTCGGTGTTCGCCGGTGTCGGCGAGCGCACCCGTGAGGGCAACGACCTCATCGCCGAGATGACCGAGACCGGCGTCATCGACAAGACCGCCCTGGTGTTCGGCCAGATGGACGAGCCGCCCGGCACCCGGCTGCGGGTCGCCCTGGCGGCGCTGACGATGGCGGAGTACTTCCGCGACGTGCAGAAGCAGGACGTGCTGCTGTTCATCGACAACATCTTCCGGTTCACCCAGGCCGGGTCCGAGGTCTCGACCCTGCTCGGCCGGATGCCGTCCGCCGTCGGCTACCAGCCCACGCTGGCCGACGAGATGGGCCTGCTCCAGGAGCGCATCACCTCGACCCGCGGTCACTCGATCACCTCGATGCAGGCGATCTACGTGCCCGCCGACGACATCACCGACCCGGCGCCGCACACCACGTTCGCCCACCTCGACGCCACGACGGTGCTCTCGCGGCCGATCTCCGAGCTCGGCATCTACCCGGCCGTGGACCCGCTCGACTCGACGTCGCGCATCCTGGACCCGCGCTACATCGCCGACGACCACTACCGGGTCGCGGCCCGGGTCAAGGAGATCCTGCAGCGCTACAAGGACCTGCAGGACATCATCGCGATCCTCGGCATCGACGAGCTGTCCGAGGAGGACAAGATCCTCGTCAACCGGGCCCGGCGCATCCAGCGGTTCCTGTCGCAGAACACCTTCGTCGCCAAGGCGTTCACCGGCCTCGAGGGCTCGTTCGTGCCGCTCGACGAGACCATCGACGCCTTCAAGAAGCTGACCGAGGGCGAGTACGACCACATCCCCGAGCAGGCGTTCTTCATGTGCGGTGGCCTCGAGGACGTGGAGGCGCAAGGCCAAGGAGCTGGAGAAGAATGGCTGACGAGAGCGACCTGCTGCAGGTCGAGCTCGTCGCCGCCGACCGGACGGTGTGGACCGGCGAGGCGACCATGGTCGCTCGCCCGGACGACCGACGGCGAGGTCGGCATCCTGCCGCACCACGCGCCGCTGCTCGGCACCTTGGTCAACGGCACCGTCCTGGTCCGCCAGGAGTCCGGCGACCCGGTGGTCGCCGTCGTCCACGGCGGTTTCCTGTCGGTGGCCGACAACCGGGTGGGCATCCTCGCCGAGGAGGCCGACCTGGCCAAGGACATCGACCTCGCCGCGGCCGAGCGCGACCTCGAGCAGGCCCGTCGGCTCCGACGACGACGACGCCTTCCAGCAGCAGCGCCGGGCCGAGGCCAGGATCCGCGCGCACGGCCTGGCTCACTAGCGGCCGGACGTGCCAGCGTCTGTCAGTTCGGGGCCGCTGATTGCCCTGGTCACGCTCCGCCTCCGCTCGTCCCTCGCTCCGGACGTCGCATCCCGATGAGCCTGATCGTGGTGCTCGACGTGCTCGCCGCCCTGGTGGCGCTGGCGCTGCTCGCGCTGGGGCTCCTGGTGCTGCGCCGCCGGGTGGTCACCCGCAGCGGCGGGACCTTCGACTGCAGCCTGCGCCTCGGCGACGGGAGCTACGGCAAGGGCTGGGTGCTCGGCATCGGTCGCTACTCGGGCGAGCGCCTGGAGTGGTACCGCGTGTTCTCCTACTCGATGCGACCGCGCCGGGTGCTCAGCCGCCGGGACCTGCAGGTCGTCGAGCGCCGGGACCCGCACGGCGCCGAGGCGTTCTCGCTGCTGTCGGGCGCGGTGGTCGTGCGCTGCCGGGACGGCGCCGGGCCGGTCGAGATGGCGATGAGCCAGGACACGCTGACCGGGTTCCTGTCCTGGGTCGAGTCGTCCGCCGGCCCCGGCTGACCCGCACGACGCGGTGTCAGCGGTTCGCGCCGGGCACCCAGCACCACGTCGCCGACCTCGTCGGTTGGCGTGCCGGGCCAGGACGAACAGCAGGTCCGAGAGCCGGTTCAGGTACTTCGCGGTCAGCGGGTTCACTGTGTCCGGATGGGCCTCCAGCGGCGCGCCAGGTGGCCCGCTCCGCCCGGCGTACGACGGTGCGGGCGACGTGCAGATGGGCAGCAGCCGGCGTACCACCGGCGAGGACGAACGACCGCAGCGGCTCGAGGTCGGCGTTGAAGCGGTCGATCTCGCGCTCGAGGGTGTCGACCTGGTCCTGCGTGACCCGCAGCGGTGGGTACTTCGGGTCGGTCTCGATCGGGCGTGCACAGGTCCGCACCGACGTCGAAGAGGTCGTTCTGCACCCGGGTGAGCACGTCCGCGACGTCGGTCGCCAAGGAGTCGGACGCCAGCGCGACACCGAGGAACGCGCCGGCCTCGTCGCAGTCGGCGTAGGCCTCGAGGCGGGGGTCGTTCTTGCTGATGCGCCCACGCCCGCCGTAGCCGGTAGTGCCGTCGTCGCCGGTGCGGGTGTAGATGCGGGTGAGGTTGACCATGCCCGCGACTCTACGATGCCCCGCATGGAGAGGTTCCGTGTCGTCGGTGGTGCCCGGCTGGCCGGGGAGGTCCGGGTCACCGGCGCGAAGAACAGCGTGCTCAAGGTGATGGCCGCCGCGCTGCTGGCCGAGGGCCGCACGACGCTGACCGAGGTGCCGCACATCCTCGACGTCGAGATCATGGGCGAGCTGCTGCGCCGGCTCGGCTGCGCCGTCGACTACGACCCCGACACGGCGACGGTCGTCGATCGACGTCCCGGCCGACCTCGGGCACCAGGCCGACTACGACCTGGTACGCCGGATCCGCGCCTCGATCTGCGTCCTCGGACCTCTGATCGCGCGCTGCGGCCGCGGCCGAGGTCGCCATCCCGGGCGGCGACGCCATCGGCTCCCGGCCCCTGGACTTCCACGTGTCCGGGCTGGCCAAGCTCGGCGCCGAGCTCGACAACGAGCACGGCTACATCGTCGCCCGGGCACCGCACGGCCTGACCGGTGCGACCGTCTGGCTCGACTTCCCGAGCGTCGGCGCCACCGAGAACGTGCTGATGGCCGCCGTGCTCGCGTCGGGCACCACGGTCATCGACAACGCGGCCCGCGAGCCGGAGATCGTCGACCTCTGCCAGATGCTGCAGCAGATGGGCGCCAAGATCGACGGCATCGGTTCCTCCACCCTGAGCATCGAGGGCGTCGACCGGCTCTCGCCGACCACGCACGAGATCGTGCCCGACCGCATCGTGGCGGGCACCTGGGCCTTCGCCGCGGCGATGACCCAGGGCGACATCACCGTGCAGCACGCGCGGCCCGAGCACCTCGAGATCGCGCTGGACAAGCTGGCCACCTGCGGTGCGGCCGTCGAGGGCACCGACGACGGGTTCCGCGTGGTGATGGAGCGCCGGCCGACCGCCGTCGACGCCGTGACCCTGCCCTACCCGGGGCTCGCGACCGACCTCCAGCCGCTGGTGATGGCGTTGAACTCGATCGCCGACGGCGCCGCGATGATCACCGAGAACATCTTCGAGGGCCGGTTCGTGTTCGCCAGCGAGCTGGCCCGGCTCGGCGCGCACGTGCGCACCGACGGGCACCACGCGGTGGTGCGCGGCGTGCCCCGGCTGTCCGGCGCCCCGGTGCGGGCCAGCGACATCCGGGCCGGCGCCGCGCTGACCCTGGCCGGGCTGGTGGGGGAGGGGGTCACCCACGTGAGCGACATCTTCCACGTCGACCGCGGCTACCCCGGGTTCGACAAGGCCCTGCGGCACCTCGGCGCCGACGTCACCCGGGAGCCCGACCCGGACGCCGTGTACGACGAACGCTGAGCGGCCGCACAGTCGCGCTCAGGAGGACGCGAGCAGCCGTCGGGCGGCGGACTCCTGCTCGCGCAGCACCATCAGCCGGGGTCCCTCGGCGGTGGTCACCAGTTGGGCCCGGATGCCCGCGCCGGCCAGCCGTTGTCGGGACACCTCGCCCTCGATGAAGGTGCCGGGCGACGCGATCGAGACCATCAGCCCGTAGTCGTCGACGCTGCCCGCAGTCGGCCGCCGCTCGACCAGCGACCGCTTCCGACCGCCGTACGCCCAGCGCAGGAGGAGGGCGAGCACGCCGACCACCGCGACCGAGGTCATCAGCGCCATCCAGTCCGGCACCCGGCCAGTCTCGCGCATCGAGGCGCCCGGTTAGGCTCCCGGCCCATGACTGGAACAACGCTTGCCGTCGTCGGGGCCGGACTGATGGGCTCCGGCATCGCCCAGGTGGCCGCCGTCGCCGGGCACGACGTGGTCCTGCGCGACGTGACCGACGAGGCGCTCGGCAAGGGCCGCGCCGCCATCGAGAAGTCGCTGACCCGGTTCGTGGCCAAGGGAACCCTCGAGCAGACCGACGCCGAGACCGCCCTGGCGCGGATCACGACCACTACCGACCTCGAGGCCGCCGCCGCGGCGGACATCGTGGTCGAGGCGGCGTTCGAGAGCATCGAGGTCAAGCACGAGATCTTCCGCGAGCTGGACCGGATCTGCCGGGACGGCGCCGTGCTGGGCACCAACACCAGCGCGATCCCGATCACCCAGATCGCGTCGGTCACCGAGCGGCCGGAAGCGGTCGTCGGCACCCACTTCTTCTCGCCGGTGCCGATGATGGCGCTCTGCGAGCTGGTCCGCGGCTACAAGACCAGCGACGCGACCCTCGCCACCGCGCGGGCGTTCGCCGAGTCGGTCGGCAAGACCTGCGTCGTGGTCAACCGGGACGTCGCCGGCTTCGTGACCACCCGGCTGATCTGCGCGCTGGCGATGGAGGCGATCCGGCTGGTCGAGAGCGGGGTCGCCTCGGCCGAGGACATCGACACCGCCTGCAAGCTCGGCTTCGGCCACGCCATGGGCCCGCTGGCCACCACCGACCTCACCGGGGTCGACATCCTGCGCAACGCGAGCATGAACATCTACGCCGACACCGCGGACGAGAAGTTCTTCCCGCCGGAGTCGCTGTCCCGGATGGTCGCCGCGGGTGACCTCGGCCGCAAGTCCGGCCGCGGCTTCTACACCTACGACTCCTGAGGCCGCTTCGCCCGTTCCCCGTCGACCACGTAAACGTGATCGACGGTTGCCTCGCACGGCGCCTGCGCCATGGGAAGCGACAGTGGATCACGTAAACGTGGTCGACGGATGGCCGCTCCCGAGTCTCAGGAGTCACAGAAGTCACAGGAGTCACAGCGTGGCGCCAAGATTTTGCCAAGACCACGCTCTACGGTCGGCAGAGCGTGACCGGCGGGCAACCTCGCACCGCACTCGCGCGTCTGACCTTCCGAGGGGGTGACCAGATGGTCGTCGAGGTAGCCAGCGAGAACGAGATCGCGCTGAGCGGCCGGCTGGACGTGAGTGCCGCGGCCGAGGTGCGAGAGGTCCTGCACGAGGCGCTGGACGCTCGGCATGGGTGACCTGGTCGTCGACCTTTCCGGCGTCGAGCTCATCGACGCGACCGGCCTGGGTGTCCTGCTCGGCGGCCGACCGGCGCGCCAAGCTGGTCGGCCGGCGCATCGTGCTGCGCGACGCCTCGCCCGCGGGTCATGCGGATCCTGCGGGTCACCCGGCTGTACCGGGTTCTCACCCTCGACGCGCAGGTCGCCCAGGCGGTCTGAGCGGCGGTCCGTCCGGCCGCCTGGCCCCGTCAAGTTACCGACGGGTAGGATCCGGGCCGTGCGGGACCAGCCGTGGGTGATGCGGACGTACGCCGGGCACTCCTCGGCGGCCGAGTCCAACGCGCTCTACCGGCAGAACCTCAGCAAGGGCCAGACCGGGCTGTCGGTGGCCTTCGACCTGCCGACCCAGACCGGCTACGACCCGGACCACGAGCTGGCCCGCGGCGAGGTCGGCAAGGTCGGGGTCCCGGTCAGCCACCTGGGCGACGTCCGCGCGCTCTTCGACGGCATCCCGCTCGCCGAGATGAACACCTCGATGACGATCAACGCCACCGCGATGTGGCTGCTGGCGCTCTACGAGACCGCCGCGCTGGAGCAGGCCGGGGTCGGTCCGGACGACCCGGCCGCGGTCGAGGTGCGAGGACGGCTGGGCGGCACGACGCAGAACGACATCGTCAAGGAGTACCTCTCCCGCGGGACCTACGCGTTCCCGCCGGCCGCCTCGCTGCGGCTGACCACCGACCTGATCGCCTACACCGTGGCCGACGTGCCGCGGTGGAACCCGATCAACATCTGCAGCTACCACCTGCAGGAGGCCGGCGCCACGCCGGTGCAGGAGATCGCGTTCGCGATGTCGACCGCGATGGCCGTGCTCGACGCGGTGCGGGACGCCGGACAGGTGCCCGAGGAGCAGTTCGGTGATGTCGTCGCCCGGATCTCGTTCTTCGTCAACGCCGGCGTGCGCTTCGTCGAGGAGATGTGCAAGATGCGCGCCCTGGTCGCGCTCTGGGACGAGCTCACCCGCGACGCGCTACGGCGTCGCCGACCCGAAGCAGCGCCGGCTGCGGTACGGCGTGCAGGTGAACTCGCTCGGCCTCACCGAGGCGCAGCCGGAGAACAACGTCGCAGCGCATCGTGCTCGAGATGCTCGGCGGTCACGCTGTCCAAGGACGCCCGGGCCCGCGCGGTGCAGCTGCCGGCGTGGAACGAGGCGCTCGGCCTGCCACGGCCCTGGGACCAGCAGTGGGCGCTGCGGATGCAGCAGGTGCTGGCCTACGAGTCGGACCTGCTGGAGTACGACGACCTGTTCGCCGGGTCGCACGGTGGTCGAGGCCAAGGTCGACGAGCTGTGCGCGGCCGCCCGCGCCGAGATGGCCCGGATCGAGGAGATGGGCGGCGCCGTCGCGGCCGTCGAGAGCGGCTACCTGAAGTCCGAGCTGGTCGCCTCGCACTCGCGGCGCCGGCGCGCCGGGTCGAGTCCGGCGACGAGGTCGTCGTCGGGGTCAACCGGTTCACCGAGACCGAGCCCAGCCCGCTCACCGCCGACCTCGACGACCGTCGTCCAGAGCGTCGACCCGGCCGTCGAGGCAGCGCGCGGTGGCCGCGGTCCAGGCCTGGCGCGCCGACCGAGACGCCGCGGCGGTCGACGCGGCCGCTGGCAGCGCCTGCGCGACGCCGCCAAGACCGACCGACAACCTGGTCGCCGGCGACCCTGGCCTGCGCGCGGGCCGGTGTCACCACCGGCGAGTGGGCCGAGCGTGCTGCGCGAGGTCGTTCGGCTCCTACCGGGCGCCCGACCGGGGTGTCCGGCGCGGTCGGCGCGGCGCGAGGCCGGCGAGGACCTGCGCCCGGGTGCGCGAGCCGTCCGGCGGACCGGCGACGAGCTCGGGACCCGGCTGCGGCTGCTGGTCGGCAAGCCGGGCCTGGACGGGCACTCCAACGGAGCCGAGCAGATCGCGGTCCGGGCCCGCGACGCCGGCTTCGAGGTCGTCTACCCGGGCATCCGGCTGACCCCGGCCCAGATCGCTGTCGGCCGCCGTCGAGGAGGGCGTGCACTGCGTCGGCCTGTCGATCCTCTCCGGGTCGCACCGTGACGCTGGTGCCCGACGTGCTCCGCGCTGCTGCGCGAGGCCGGCGCCGGCGACGTCCCGGTCGTGGTCGGCGGCATCGTCCCGGACGCCGACGCGCGCTGGCTGCGCGAGCACGGCGTCGCCGCGGTGTTCACGCCCAAGGACTTCGGCATCACCGGCATCCTCGGCCAGATCGTCGCGTCATGCGCGACCGCGAACGGTCTGCCTGCGCTCGACGCCGCCCTCAGGCCTAGTCCTCGCCGCGCCGGGACCAGGAGAAGAAGCGCAGCGCCAGCAGCAGCGCGAGCACCGACCACACCACCAGCACCAGCGCCACCCGCTCGAGCTCCCACGCCCCGGCCAGCTCCACCGACTGGAAGGTGTCCGGCAGGAACACCGAGCGCATGCCCTGGCACAGCCACTTCAGCGGGAACAGCGCGGCCATCTGCTGCATCCACGGCGGCAGCTCGTCGTACTGGAAGAACACGCCGGAGGTGAACTGCAGCACGAGGACGACCGGCGACACCAGCGCCGGCGCGCCGCGGCCGCTGCGCGACACCGAGCCGAGAACGCGATGCCGAGCAGCGTGCAGCAGACCAGCCCGAGCACGCTGACCCAGGTGAACGTCCACCAGTCGGCGGCCTCGTCCGGCAGGTGCACGCCGAACAGCGTCACGCCGATCGCCATCAGCAGCGGCGACCTGCACGACGTAGATGACCAGGACCAGGCCGACCTTGCCGATGAAGTAGGACGCCTTCGGCATCGGCGTGCCCTGCAACCGCTTCAGCGTCCCGTCGTCGCGCTCCTGCGGGATGCTGATCGCGAGGTTCTGGAACGACGTGTAGACGACGCCGGAGGCGATCATCCCGGCCAGGAAGTACTGGCTGAACGTGACGCCGGGTGCGATCTCATCGTGAACACCGACCCGAAGACGACCAGCAGCAGCACCGGCAGCAGCATGGTGAAGAACGCGGCCTCGCGGTCGCGGACGAACTGCAGCAGCTCGATCCGCACCCGGCGCAGGCCGATCGACCACGTGCCGGGCAGTCGCTCGGTCGTGTCATGCACCTGCGTCGTCACTGCAGACCGACCATCTCGCAGGTAGACGTCCTCGAGCGTCGGCCTGGTGACCGACAGCCCTGGCACCTCGCCGCCGAACGTCGCGGCCAGCTCGGCGACCGTGCGGGTCGGCTCCGCCGTCCGGACCGACCGGCGCGAGCCGTCCCGGTCGGTCCAGGACACCGTCGCCGCGGCGTCCCGGCGCCCGCCCAGAGCAGCGGGCGTCGCCGACCTCGACGATCCGGCCGGACGCGATCACCGCGACCCGGTCGGCCAGCCGCTCGGCCTCCTCCAGGTAGTGCGTGGTCAGCAGGATCGTCGTGCCCTCGCGAGCCAGGTCCTCGACCAGGTCCCAGAACTGCCGCCGGGCAGCCGGGTCGAACCCGGTGGTCGGCTCGTCCAGGAACAGCAGCTCGGGCCGGCCGAGGATGCCCAGCGCCACGTCGAGCCGACGCCGCTGGCCGCCGGAGAGCAGCCGGGTCCGCTGGGTCGGCGCTGTCCGTGAGGCCGACCGTGGCGATGACCTCGTCCGGGTCGCGCGGCGTCGGGTAGTAGCCGGCGAAGTGCCGCGACCGTCTCGGCGCACCGTGAGCTCGGAGAGGTCGGTCACCGACTGCAGCACGATGCCGACCCGGGCCCGCCACTGCGGCGTCGCATCGGCCGGGTCGACGCCCGAGCACGCGGACCTCGCCGGCGTCGCGGCGGCGGTAGCCCTCCAGGATCTCCACCGTCGTGGTCTTGCCGGCGCCGTTGGGCCCGAGCAGCGCGAACACCTCGCCGCGGGGGATCTCGAGGTCCACGCCGTCGACCGCCGTACGCTCGCCGTAGCGCTTCAGCAGGCCGCGGACGACACGGCCGTCCCGAGAGGATCACAGGCCCGAGCATGCCGTATCGAAGGGGGGCGCGGTGTCCGCGAGCGGTCCGGTCGTGGCCCTGCTGCGACATGTGGCCGTCGACGTGCGCCCGTTGCGGCACGCCGACTTCCGGCGCCTGTTCCTCGGACAGGGCGTCGCCTTCGTCGGCTTCCAGCTGACCGCGGTCGCGGTGCCGGTGCAGATGTACGCCGTCACCGCGCTCGTCGTTCTGGGTCGGGCTGCTCGGCCTCGCCGCGCTCGTGCCGCTCGTGGTGCTCGGCCTGTACGGCGGCTCGGTGTCCGACGCGGTCGACCGCCGGACGCTGCTGGTCGTCGGCATCGCTGGTCAGCTGGGTCGCTACCGGCGGGCTGCTGCTGCAGGCGCTGCTCGGCCCTGGCAGACCGCTGGGTGCTGCTCGCGCTGGTGGCCCTCCAGTCCGGCGGCGTTCGCGATGTCGTCGCCGACGCGCGGGGCGCTCGTGCCGCGGCTGCTCCCGGTCGAGCTGGTGCCGGCGGGCAACACGCTGAGCTTCACGATGAGCAACCTCGGCGCGGTGCTGGGCCCGCTGATCGCCGGCGTGGTGCTCGTGCACGCGGGCTACGCGCTGCGGCCTACGGCATCGACGCCGCGCTGTTCACCGCCGGCCTCTACGCGGCGCTGCGGCTGCCGCCGATGCCGACCGCTGGGCCGAGACCGTGCGGCCGGGACTGCGCTCGGTGCTGGCCGGGCTGCAGTTCATCGGCACCCGGCCGGTGCTGCTGATGTCGTTCGCCGTCGACATCGTGGCGATGGTGCTGGCGATGCCGCGCGCGCTGTTCCCGGAGGTCGCCGACGAGCGGTTCGGCGGAGCCGGCGGCGGCCGGCTGGCTGTTCGCCGCCATCGCATCGGCGTCGGTGGTCGGCGGGCTGCTGTCCGGCTGGATCGGCCGGGTCAGCCGGCAGGGGCTGGCCCTCGTGATCGCGATCGTCGGTGTGGGGCGCCTCGGTGGCGGCCGCCGGACTGGCCCACGCGCTGTGGCTGGTCGTGACCCTGCTGGCGGTCGCCGGTGCGGCCGACCTGGTCTCCGCGGTCTACCGGCAGACGATCCTGCAGACCTACGCGCCGGACGAGATGCGCGGTCGGCTGCAGGGCGTGTTCATCGTCGTGGTGGCCGGCGGCCCCCGGCTCGGCGACCTGCGAGCCGGGGCGAGTGCCGGGGCGTTCGGCGCAACTGCCGCCTGGGTCGGGGGCGGCGTCGCCTGTGTCGTCGTCGTGATCGTGCTGGCGATGCTCTCGCCCTCCTTGCGCCACTACCGGCGCCCGGCGGCCGCACCACCGGACGGCGCTAGGCAGTCGCCGGGCTGAGCTCCGCGCCGTCCAGCAGCCGCTCCACGGCAGCGAGCACGTCGTCGGCGCAGCCCCAGGACAGCGTGACGCCCGCGCCGCCGTGGCCGTAGCAGTGCACGACACCGCCGGGCTCTCCGTCGCGGTGCGGCACCGACTCGAGGCGTACGGCGGGTCGCGCCGGGCGCAGCCCCACCCGGTGGCCCGAGCACCTGGGCACCGCGCAGCCCGGGCACCAGCGCGATCGCCCGGTCGAGGATCGCCCGGGCGACCTCGGGGTCGGGCCGCAGGTCCCAGGCGTCGACCTCGGCGGTGCCGCCGACGACCACGTCGCGCTCGCGCGGCACGACGTACAGCGGACGCGCCTCGTCCGACGACTCGAGCAGCCACTCCTCGATGCCGACCTGCGCCGAGCCGGACCACCTGGCCGCGCACCGGGTGCAGCGTGGTGTCCCGCGCCATGGCCCGGGAGGCCAGGCCGGTCGCGTTGACCACGACGCCGCTGGCCGGCAGCTCGGCCAGCCAGTGCCGGGTGAGGGTGCCGCCGGCCGCGGCGAGCCGGCCCACCAGGTAGCCCAGGTAGACGTCCATCTCGGCGACCGGAAGCAGCAGCCGCCAGCCGCGCGGGTAGCCGGGTGCTGGGTCCCGGACCGTCTTCAGGGTCGGGGACGGCGTCGCGCCACCACGGGCGCCTCGGGTGCGGACGTCCCGAGCAGCTCGACGCCCGCGCGCAGCCGGACCCCGGTCGCCGGCCGTTCGGCGAGCTCGCTGAGCACCTGGTAGGTCCGGGCCGACCAGCCCATCACCAGGTCGCGGGGGAGGGCCCGGTACGGGTACCAGAGGGCGGCGGCCACCGCGGAGGTGGTCTCCGGCGGCAGGTCGCGGGCCAGCACGTGGGTCTCGTGGCCCGCCTCGGCCAGCCGGACGGCGCAGGTCAGCCCGGTGACCCCGGCACCCACCACGACGACCCGCACCCGACCACCACCCACCTTCCGTGATCATGCTAGGACTCGGGCCGCTTTGCGAGGCCGCGCGGTACGTCCCGAGGCACAGGAGCCTCGGGAGGTACCGACTCGCCTGCCATACGTGGTCGACGGGTGGGTCAGAAGAGGCGGGTGTCGGCGTCGTCGAAGCCGCGGAGGGCGTCGTAGTCGAGCACGACGCAGTCGATGCCGCGGTCGGCCGCCAGCACCCGGGCCTGCGGCTTGATCTCCTGGGCGGCGAACAGGCCGCGCACCGGCCGCAGCGTGGAGTCCCGGTTGAGCAGCTCGAGGTACCGGGTGAGCTGCTCGACGCCGTCGATCTCGCCGCGTCGCTTGATCTCGATCGCCACCGCCCCGCCGCCGGCGTCCCGGGCCAGGATGTCGACCGGCCCGATCGCGGTGGGGAACTCCCGGCGGACCAGGCGCCAGCCGGTCCCGAGCGTCTCGATCTGGTCCGCCAGCAGCGCCTGCAGGTGGGCCTCGACGCCGTCCTTGACCAGCCCCGGGTCGACGCCGAGCTCGTGGCTGGAGTCGTGCAGGACCTCCTCGACGGTGATCACCAGGCGCTCGCCGGCCTTGTTGGTCACCGTCCAGACGCCGTCGTCGTCCCCGGTGCCCACCCGGAGCGTGCAGGGCGGGCTCATCCAGTTCAGCGGCTTGTAGGCCCGGTCGTCGGCATGGATCGACACCGAGCCGTCCGCCTTCACCAGGATGAGGCGCAGCGCGCTCGGGAGATGGGCGGTGAGACGGCCGACGTAGTCGACCGTGCACCGCGCGATGACCAGCCGCACGGCGGGCCACGCTAGCCGACCTCCGGGACCTCCCACGCCAGCCCCCGTCCACGCCGACCGGGCGCGACCTGGGAGGATCGCGGGATGGCGCGGAACTTCACGACCGTCGGTGTGGTGGGCCTGGGCACGATGGGTGCCGGGATCGCCGAGGTGTTCGCCCGCGAGGGTCTGCAGGTGGTCGGTGTCGAGCCGACCGAGGACGCCCTGCAGCGCGGCCGGGAGCACCTGGCGCACTCGACTGACCGCGCGGTACGCCGGGGCAAGCTGTCCGAGGACGACCGCGACGCGCTGGTCGGGCGGGTCCGGTTCAGCACCTCGATGGAGGACCTGGCCGACGTCGACCTGGTCATCGAGGCGGTGCCGGAGCGGCTCGACCTGAAGCAGGAGATCTTCGCCACCATCGACAAGGTGTGCCGGGCGGACACGATCCTGGCGACCAACACCTCGTCGCTGTCGGTGACCGAGATCTCGGTGGCCACCACCCGGCCGTCGAAGGTCGTCGGGATGCACTTCTTCAACCCGGCGCCGGTGCTCAAGCTGGTCGAGGTGGTACGCACCGTCGTCACCGAGCAGGAGGTCGTCGAGGACGTCTCGGCGCTGGCCGAGCGGCTGGGCAAGACGCCCGGTGGTCATCGGCGACAAGGCCGGCTTCATCGCCAACGCCCTGCTGTTCGGCTACCTCAACCACGCGGTCTCGATGGTCGATGTCGCGCTACGCGACCCGGGAGGACATCGACGCGGCGATGCGGCTCGGCTGCGGCTACCCGATGGGGCCGCTGGCGCTGCTGGACCTGATCGGGCTCGACACGGCGTACGAGATCCTGGACACGATGTACCGGCAGTCGCGCGACCGGCTGCACGCGCCGGCGCCGGTGCTCAAGCAGATGGTCACGGCCGGCCTGCGCGGCCGCAAGACCGGCAAGGGCTTCTACACCTACGAGGCACCGGACTCCCCGAACGTCGTCGACGACGGCGCTGACCCCCGTCCCGGGTGCGGCGGTCGGCGCGGCCCGCGACGGTCAGCAGCATCGGCGTGGTGGGTTCCGGGACGATGGCGACCGGCATCGTCGAGGTGCTCGCCAAGGCGGGCTACGACGTGCGCTACGTCGCGCGCGGCGCGGAGAAGGTGGCCCGGGTCCGCGCCGACCTGGAGCGGTCGCTGGACAAGGCCGTCCTGCGCGGCAAGCTGGAGCAGGCCGACCGGGACGCTGCGCTCGCGCGGGTCAGCGGCTCGGCCCGGCTCGACGACCTGGCCGACCGCGACCTGGTGATCGAGGCGGTCGTCGAGGAGCTGTCGGTCAAGCAGGCGCTGTTCGCGACCCTGGACGAGATCTGCCGGCCCGGTGCGGTGCTGGCCACCACGACCTCGTCGCTGCCGGTCATCGACCTCGCCGCCGCGACCGGCCGGCCGGCCGACGTGGTCGGTCTGCACTTCTTCAACCCGGCGCCGGTGATGAAGCTGGTCGAGGTCGTGCGCACCGTCTCGACGGCCGAGGACGTCGTGGCCACCGCCCGCGCGGTGTGCGACCGGGCCGGCAAGCACGCCGTCGAGTGCGGCGACCGGGCCGGCTTCATCGTCAACGCCCTGCTGTTCCCCTACCTCAACGACGCCGTGAAGATGCTGCAGGCCCACTACGCCAGCGTCGAGGACATCGACTCGGCGATGATCGTCGGCTGCGGATACCCCCTCGGCCCGTTCGACCTGCTCGACGTGGTCGGGCTCGACGTCGCCCTGGCGATCCAACGCACCCTCTACCTCGAGTTCCGCGAGCCCGGCTTCGCCCCCGCACCGCTGATGGAGCAGCTGGTCACGGCCGGCTACCTGGGCCGCAAGGCCGGCCGCGGCTTCCGCGACTACAGCTGAGCCGCGGCCACCGATCGCAGATGAGCACCGACGAGGACGACTGGGTCGTGCGGCAGGTGACCGGGTCGGCCGCGACCCGGGCCTACCGGTGTCCCGGCTGCGACCAGGAGATCCGCCCCGCGACGCCGCACGTGGTGGCCTGGCCGGCCTTCGACGACGGCGACGGCCGCGACGAGGACGCGGGGCTGGCCGACCGCCGGCACTGGCACACGGCCTGCTGGCGGGCCCGGCACCGCCGCGGACCGCGGACCGAACGCTCCCGCAACGCCCCGAGGCACTGACCCGATGGGCGAGCACCACCTCTCGACGTACGGCGGGCCGGCGGAGATCCGCGCCGGCACCGTGCTGCCGGCCGACCGGCGTCCGCTCGAGCTGCACACCGCCGACGGGCTGCGACTGGTCGGCGAGCTCGCGCTGCCCCTCGACCGGCCGCCGGTTGCCACGCTGGTCACCCTGCACCCGTTGCCGACGCAGGGCGGCTTCATGGACAGCCACGTGCTGCGCAAGGCGTCTTACCGGCTGCCCGCGCTGGCCGATGTCGCCGTGCTGCGGTTCAACACCCGGGGCACGTCCTCGCCGGCCGGGACCAGCGAGGGCACCTTTGACAACGGTGTGGGCGAGCGCTTCGACGTCGCCGCCGCGATCGAGTACGCCGAGTTCCACGAGGACCCACAACTGCCGAACCGCTGGCTGCTGGGCTGGTCGTTCGGCACCGACCTGGCGCTGATGCACGGCCTGGACCCGTCGGTCACCGGCGCCATCCTGCTGTCGCCACCGCTGCGCTTCTCCGACGACGCGCACCTGGACGCGTGGGCCGCGTCCGGCAAGCCGGTCGTCGCGCTGGTGCCCGAGCTGGACGACTACCTGCGCCCGGCCGAGGCGCGGGAGCGGTTCGCGCGCATCCCGCAGGCCGAGGTGATCGGCGTCGACGGCGCGAAGCACCTGTGGGTGGGGGAGCCGGCGGTACGCCGGGTGCTCGACGAGGTGGTCCGGCGGGTGGCACCCGAGGCGTACCCGCTGCCCACGGCCGTGCCATCTGAGGCGACCTAAGGCTGCCTTGCAGCCATCCGGACGGCGCCGTTCGACAGTGCCAGGACGAGACAGTTCGTGGTGATGGCGAGTCGGCTCGAACCGTTGTGGACAACGGGTTTTCTGCAGGACGCCGGCACGGGGTTGTGTCCGGGGTGGTGGCTAGGTTGGCGTCATGTCCGAGGTGCTCGACCCGCCGGTGAGTCATCCGGTGACCGATGCCCTCGAGGTTCTGCTCTCTGCGCTGGACGACCTCGGCGAGCTCGCCCGTTCGGGGCCGGAGGGCGAGCTGTGGACGATGTCGGGGCCGCAGCTGTTGGAGACTGCAGCGGCCGTGCACCAGGCAATGTGCCGCGCCGACGCCGTGCTCCATTCCGTGGTGCGGGACGTCGATGCCCGTGGCGCCGCGGTGCAGGCGGGAGCCGCCTCGACCGCCGCGTGGCTGCGCGGTCACCTGCGTCTGCATCCCGGCGCTGCCAAACGGTTGGTCGCCACCGCCCGCGCACTGCACGACGACCCGACCGGCCCCTTGGTGCGTCACGTTGACGCCGAGGAGGCCGACGACGCTGCTGCGGGTGGCTTGGCCCGGTTCCGCACCGCGTTCGCCGCGGGTGAGGTCAGCGCCGAGCACGTCACCGTCGCCGCTGAAGCATTGAGTGGGTTGCCCGGCTCCCTCGCCTCCGACGTGGTCGCGCAGGCGGAGGCTTTCCTTGCCGAGCAGGCCACGCAGCACGACCCCAGAGCCCTGGCCCACCTCGGGCGGCACTTGCGGCACCAGCTCGACCCGACGGCAGGAGACTCCCTGGCCGACAGCGAGGAACATGACCGAGCTCAGCAGACTCTCAACGTGCGACGTCACAACGACGGCTCCGCCGATGTGCGCGCCCACTTCGGTGCCGAGCTGACCGCTGACCTGCTCTCGCAGCTGCAGCCCCTGGCAGCACCCCGTCCAGCCGCCGGTGGGGTCAAGGACTTGCGAACCGTCGGACAGCGCAACGCCGACGCCTTGGCCGAGCTGCTTCGGCGTTCGGCAATCGCGGGTGCCGGCCCGGTCCGCCACGGGTCCAGGGCATCCATCACCGTCACCGTGGCCCTAGAGACACTCCAACGCCGATTCGGTGCTCCGTGCGCCATGTTGGACTGGGCCGGACCTCTCTCCGCGGAAGCGGCGCGCCGACTCGCGTGTGACGCGCAGCTCATCCCGATCGTGCTCGGTACCAACAGTGAGCCGCTGGACGTCGGACGGGCGTCCTATCCCGTCACGCAGGCGATCTGGCGGGCGCTGGTGGCCCGCGACGGGGGCTGCGCCTTCGACATCTGCGACCGACCGCCGGAGTGGACCGAGGCGCATCACCTGATCCATTGGGTCGATGGCGGACCGACGTCGGTTGAGAACACCGCCCTGTTCTGCGACCACCACCACCACGTGATCCACCACGGCGGCTGGGAAGCGCAGCTGGTCAACGGAGTCATCCACGTGCTGCCCCCACCCTGGATCGACTCCGATCAGACACCGCGGCCCAACATCCGGCCAGCCCGGCGGGGACCTCCGTAGTGCGCGCGTGGCGATCACCTTGCGTCATCTCGGCTACTGAACGGCACCTATGCGCGGTCGGCATTGCCAAGTCGTCGATGTCAGGGGGACACTGCGGCTGTGGTTCGAGGGTGCGTCGTGGCGGTCCTCTTGGTGGCAGCCCTGGCCTCTTGCACCTCCTCTGACGATGGCTCACGTCCTGACCAAGATTCCGCGGCATTCGCCCATGGGCAGCAGTCAGCCGCGATGAGTATCGAACGCACTGGGCGCACCCCATCAACCGACAAGTGCGCCACAGCATTCGAACTTCTCGTGAGCAAGGGGACCGAGCAGCCGACAGACCGCACCGACTGGGTGGCTGGTTGCGTCGGCTATCAGCCCTAGCCGGCCCGCGCATTAATGCCGGTTCCCGGGCGTTCGTGTCAGCCGCCGAGCTGGTGCTCTGTGGCGGCACTTATGCGTCAGCTTGGATCTCTACGATCCTCAGTGCCCCACGCTCCACCCCGGACTCCTGCTGGGCCTGTGCGTTGGCGAGGACCGCTTCACGGAATCCCTGTGCCTGCTCGAGAGTCTCAAAGACGATGAACGTGACGCTGCGGCCGGGATCGTCCACGTCATCAGCCCAGAAGCCCCGGACGAAGCCGGGATTCTCTTTGACGCCCTCGACGAGCGATGGAAGCACCTGCTTCTGCATCTCCCGCATGGAAGCGTCCATGTTCCACGTTCCTGCTACTGCGAACACGGTGTCTCCTGATCTCTAGTGCTGCCCACCGGGTTCGCGCAGGCCGCCGCTGTGCCGCGCATAATGCCGGTTCCCGAGCGGCCGTGTCAGCCGCCGAGCGGGTGCGCGGTAACGGCACTTATGTCGCAGTGCGATACCAGTTGACCAGGGCCTCGGCTGCCTCGGTGTCCACCTGGCCGGGTCCAAGCCCCATCATCTGCGCCTTGATCTCTCAGCAGTGCTGCGATCTCGACCACCGAGTCGCCACGCTGGAGGTGGCTTAACACCTGCCATGCATACGACTCGTATTCGCCGGGTGGTGGACCGTCGTCGTTTTGGTACACGCCGATGGGGTCCCACGTGGAGTCCAGCAAACCTCGCCACAGCGAGCTGCTGCTCCGCTCCGTCTTGCGCATCCATGCTCAGCCGCGCATGATGCCGGTTCCCGGGCAAACGTGTCAGCCGCCGAGCGGGTGCACGGGATCGGCACTTCTGTGCAGCCCATCGACTGCGAGCTTCAATGCCATGCTGGACGGATGTACCAGTGCTGTTTCTGTGCCGCGGCCCTGCCGAGCGACGCGCTGGCGCTGGTCGTCATCGCGGCCACTCGGGCGCAGGATGCGACAGCCCCCTCCCAGACGATGTGGGCGCACACGGCGTGCTTGGGCGAGCGACTCGCGCCGGGCATTCCATTCGACGGTGAGGCCTTCTTCGACTGTGGGGCGCTCGGGTAACGGCGCTTCTGCGCTGGAAGCCTGGCGCCCCTTGTATTCCAAGGCTCGCGCCTTCACGATCTTGCTATGGCGCTCGGGGTTGTCACGGTGTTCGGCTTGCTGATGCTCGCGGCCCCGATTTTTCTCACGGCCTGGGGAGCACACCGACGCGGCCGTAGCCACCTGGTGTCGATCGCCAGCGGACTTGTCTTCCCGTTCACGTGGGCCGCGTGGTACGTGGTCGACGAGCGGCCCATTTCCAAGCTGACATCGGCTCGGTAACGGCACCTACCGAGCGTCCGCATCGCGGCACGAGCGTGCGTCGCGCGTTTCTGGCCACGTCTGGCAGGCTGGTCCGGTGGCAAAGCCTCCGGTCATGCGGCCAACCTCCGCTGATGTTAGGGCGTTCCTCGACGCGGTGCCGAACGAGACACGTCGGGCCGACGCCAAGGTGCTGTGCAAGTTGCTCGGCGAGGTCACCGGTGAGCCACCGGTGCTCTGGGGACCGAGCATTGTGGGCTTCGGTACCTTGCACTACCGCTATGAGAGCGGGCGTGAGGGAAGCATGCCCCTCGCGGGATTCTCACCGCGGAAGGCCCATCTGGTGGTCAATCTCATGAACGGGTTCGAGGCGCGTGACCACCAGCTGATGGCCAAACTCGGTTCCTACAAGACCGGTGTGAGCAAGCTCTATATCAAGACGCTGGCCGACATCGACCTGAACGTCCTGCGCGACCTGGTCGAGCGGTCGGTGCACATCTCGCGCGATGCCGACCGCGCCGCACGGCTCATGCGGCCCCACTAGCGCAGCGGCGCCCCGTGCCGCGCCTACGATTGTGGTCCAGATGCACGTGCCGACCTGGGTGGAACCACACTCACTTCGGCATGAGCGGGCGTTCACGGCCGGTCGGTAATGCCGGTTCTGGTCGGTCGCTGTCAGCCGCCAGCCCTGAGCTGCGCGGTGACCAGGCTGGCCATGCGGGCGTCAGCCCATGTACGAGCTGTCGCCGCTCCCGGTCAGTGGTCGGCCGTTCACCGTCGCGGTCTGTAGCGTGCTGCGCATGACCGTCGACCTGCACGTCCGGGAGGCCGGCACCGGCCGCCCCGTCGTCCTGCTGCACGCGTTCCCGCTGTCGTCGGCGATGTGGCTGGAGCAGCGCAACTCTCTCGGCGAGCGGTACCACGTCGTCACCCCGGATCAGCGCGGCTTCGGCGGGTCGCCGCTCGGCTGGGACGAGCCCTCGCTGGACCAGGTGGCCGACGACGTTGCGGCGCTGCTGGACTCCCGCGGTCTCGACCAGGTTGTGCTCGGCGGCCTGTCGATGGGCGGCTACGCGGCGATGGCGTTCCTGCGCCGGCACCCCGGCCGGGTCCGTGCGCTGGTGCTGGCCGACACCAAGGCGACCGCCGACCCACCAGAGGCCGCGGCGAACCGGGAGCGCATCGCGGCGCGGCTCGTGGCCGACGACAGCGCGGATGTGCTCGTCGAGGACCTGCTGCCGGCGCTGCTCGGACCGACCACGGTCCGGGACCGCCCGCTTGTCGCCGGGCCGGGTCAAGGGACTGGTCGAGGCCGCCCCGCCGCCGGCCGCGGCCTGGGCCCAGCGGGCGATGGCGGCCCGGCCGGACTCGCTCGACACGCTGCGCGCGGCCGACGTACCCGCCCTGGTCATCCGTGGGGACGAGGACGCCCTCGCGTCGCAGGCGGACGTCGACGCGATGGTCGAGGCGTTGCCGCAGGGTCGGCTGGTCGTGCTGCCCGGCGCCGGGCACCTCACGCGCGGTCGAGGTGCCGGAGGCGTTCGACGCCGCGGTGCGGGAGTTCCTCGACCCGCTCGGCTGAGCCGATCGGCCGGGTAGCTAGGTGCGGTCCATCCGCGGGATGGCCACCTGCCGGAGCACGAGCAGCAGGGCGGCCGCGATCGGGATGGCCAGCAGGGCACCGACGACGCCGAGCAGCGCACCGCCCAGCAGCACGGCGACCACGCGTCAGCGGCGCCGGGACGTCGACTGCCCTGCGCATCACCCGGGGGTAGACGACGTAGTTCTCGAACTGCTGGTAGGCCACGTAGAAGGCGATGCACAGCCAGGCCGACGGTCACCGACTCGGTGAACCCGACCAGCGACACCACCACCGCGGCGATGGTCGCGCCGACCAGCGGGATGAGGTCGAAGATGGCGACGAACAGCGCCAGCGCGAGCGCGAACGGCATGCCCGACGATGCTCAGGAAGATGTACGACGTCAGGCCGGCGATGAACGCCACCGACAGCGCGCCGCTCACGAAGCCGCCGATCCGGCTGATGACCTCGTCGCTGAGCAGCGTCACCCGCTCGCGCCGGCTGGCCGGCACGAGGCGGTAGGCCTGCCGCTTCATGCTCGGCAGCGCAGCGAGGAAGTACAGCGTCATGATGAGCAGCGAGAACGCGCTGAACACCGCGTTGAGCACCACCCGGCCGACCCCGACGATGCCGCCGAACATCCGCTGACCAAGGTCGCCCTTGACGTGACGTAGTCCTGGGCGCGCTCGATGACGCCGTAGTCGTCGTCGAACTGCCGGATCGTGGGGTTCCTGCGCAGGTCGGCGAGGTAGTCGGGCAGCTCCTTGATGAACGCGTTGCTCTGCTCGATCACCGGCGGGACGACGGCGAAGCCGAAGCCGACGAAGGCGCCGATGACCCCGAAGAACACGATGGCGATCGCGACCCCGCGGCGCAGACCGCGGGCGACGAGCCACTCGACGACCGGGTTGAGACCGATCGCGAGGAACATGGCGACGACGATCAGGACGATGACGCTGCGGGCCTCTACGACCGCCTGGATGAGGAACCAGGCGACGAAGACGCCCAGCGCGCCGAGGAAGCCGAGCATGAACGGCGAGTCCCGGCGAATCGGCCGGCCGAGACGGCCGAACTGCGGGTCCGCGGTGTCGCCGTGGACCTCCCGCTCGAGCGTCTGCACGGCCCGCTCGGCCGAGCGCGCGTGCTGCTCGGCCGTGCGCGGCCCTCGGCATGGGCGGCCGCGGCGTCGTCGGCGACGGCGTCCTCGGCCGCCGCGCCGGCGTCCTCGGCCGGTTCTTCGGCGTCAGGCACCCGTCAGCGCTTGACCGCTGACGGCTTCTCGGTGGACACCGACTGCTCGGGCGTCTGGCCCTGGCCGGGCTTGTCGTCCGGCGTCTTCACGTGCGACGGCGGCGTCTCGACCTTCGACTCGGTCGCCTCGGCGGGCTTCCCGGTCGCGGCGGCCTTGTCGTCCGTGGCCGGCGTGCCCGGCGTGCCCTGGCCGCCTGCGGCCTTGGCTCCGGCGTCGGCACCGGCTGCGGGCTCGTCGGCGAGCGGGTCGGGCAGCGAGGCACCGGTGAGGGTGGCCAGCATCTGCCGCACGTTGGTGAGCTGGGAGTTGATGCTGTCGCGGCGCTGGGTGGACGCCGACAGCTCCCGCTCGGACTCGGTGCGGATCCGCTCGGCCTGGGACTTGGCCTGGGCGATGATCTCGTCGGCCTGCCGGGCGGCCTCGTCCAAGGTCCGCTTCGACTTGCGGTCGGAGTCGGCGCGCAGCTTCTCGGCCTCCAGCCGTAGCTGCTCGGAGCGGTGGCTGACCGAGGTGAGCTGCTGCTCGTTGGCCTTCATCTTCTCGGTGAAGTCGCGCTCGGACTGGTCGCGGCGGTGGGCCAGCGTGGTCTCGAAGTCGGCCGCGGCCTGGGCCGCCTTGGCGCGGTTGTTCTCGAACAGCGCCTCGGCCTCCTCGCGTCGGGCCTTGGCGTCGCGCTCGGACTCGTCGCGCAGGGTGTCGGCCTTCCGCTTGGCCTCCTGCAGGATCCGCTGCGCCTCGGTGTCGGCGTCGGCCCGGCGCTCCTCGGCGTACCGCTCGGCCTCCTTGCGGATCTTCCCGGCGTCCTGCTCGGTCAGCGACCGGTGCTGGGCGGCGTGCTCGACGGCGGCCGCCTTGACCTGCTGCGCCTCCTCGTCGGCCAACCCGAGGATCTGCTCGATCCGCGCGCCCAGCCCGGCGTACGCCGGGGCCTGCTCGTCGGGCTGCGCGGTGTGCAGCTCCTGCACCCGGCGCTCGGCGGCTTCGGCGCGGCTGCGGGCCTCGGCGGCCTCGCGCTGGAGTGCGGCGACGCGACGGTCGACCTGCGACGGCTCGTAGCCGCGGCGGACGAGCTCGAAGGTCTCACGGGAGGGGGTGTTGGTCATCGATCAGTTCCTGTCCTGGCGAGCGGGGGTCCGGGTCATCTTGGCACGTCTGCGGATGCGGAGGTCGAGGGCGCCGACGGGACCGAGAGCGCATCGATCACCCCGGACAGCCGGCCGAGCTCCTCGGCGATGGCATCCCGGCGCGTCGTGAGCGTGGCCACCTCGGCTCGGGCGTCATCCAGCACCTGGTAGGCCTCGGACCGCAGCCGGTCGGCCTCCGTACGGGCCTCGCCCACGATGTGGACAGCTTCGGCCCGGGCGGTACGCCGGGCCTCCTCGGCCTCACGCTGGGCCGTGGCGGTCTGCTCGGCGACCCGCTCGCGCAGGGCCTGGGTGTTGGCCTCGGCCTCCGCCTCGCGCCGGGAGGCCCGCGAGTCGATCTCCTCGACCCGGGCGGTGGCCTCCTGCACCGAGCGGGACGCGCGGTGGCTCGCGTCGGCCAGCCGCCGGTCGGCCTCCGCCTGGGCGGCCTCGAGCACCTGCTGAGCCTCGGCCTCGAGGGTCTCGGCGCGGGCCTGGGCCTCGGCGAGGCGTTGCTCGGCGGCCTCCTTGCTGCTGGCCAGCAGCGCCTCGGCCTGGGACCGCAGCTCGGCGACGACGGCGCCGCCCTCGGCGTGCGCCTCGCCCCGGATCCGCTCGGCGTCGGCGTTCGCCGC
>CAWJWE010000006.1:0-60281 GCA_963846525.1 uncultured Actinomycetota bacterium | reverse complement strand
CCCTCGCCGGCTGGTCGCTGACCGGGGTGCTGGCGGCCATCGCTGTTGCAGCCGCAGTCAGCCTGATGCTGGTCTGGGCCCTCGTCCGACCCGGCTCGGTCGGTTCCCCCAGCAACGCCGGCCGGCGGCCGATGCCGATGAGGGAGACCCTTCTCGCGACAGTTGGCGTCGCCGGCGTCATCGTGCTGTCCAACGTCGACCTGCTGCTGGCCCGGCACTTCCTGTTCCCGGAGAGATCTCGGGCGAGTACGCGCTGGCCTCGCTGTTCGCGAAGGCCTGCCTGTGGGGCGCCCAGTTCGTGCCGGCGCTGGTCTTCCCGCGGCTGGCCGGGCAGGGCACCGCGGCGGGGCCTGCTGCTGCGCGCGGCCGGCCGCCGCGCGGCGGCGGTGGGCGGGGCGGGCATCCTGCTCGCCGCGGTCGCCGGCGGGCCGATCGTCCGGGGGATCGTGTCCGGCGACGACGCCGACTACGCGGGGACGGTGGCGCTCGTCGTGCCGTTCGCGGTGCTGGGCACCCTGTGGGCGCTGGTGCAGCTGGCGCTGCTCGCCGCCGTGGCCACCGGCGACCCGCGGCCCGGGCGGCTGCTGTGGGCGCTGGTCGACGGTGTCGAAGTGGTGGTCATCGTCCTCGGCGCGCACCAGACCGCAGGCCCAGATCCTCACCGTCTGCGTGATTCACCCCGTACGCTGCTCGCCGGCATGGTGCTGCTCGACCTGCGCGGCCGGCGGCCGGAGCAGTTGACCGGCCCCGCCGGTCGCGACCCCGCTGGACCCCGGCCCGGCTCCCCCTAGGACCGCGTCGGCCGGCACCGTCCGGGAGCCCTTCGGGACCAGCCGCTTGGCCAGCGGAACCAGGCCGGGGAACCGGTGCAGGGTCCGCCAGACCAGCGACGTCCCCGGGCCGCGCAGCCCGCACCTGCACCTGCCGGCGCCAGCGCACGTCCCGGCGCCATCCGCCGGCCCGCGCCCGCCGGGCGCCGGTAGGCGAGGACGAGCAGCCCGTTGGCCCACGCGCTCGTCGTGGTCGGCCGCGGCCCGGATGTCCCGCAGCACGGTCCAGCCGGGGTGCCGGTCGCAGGTAGCGACCGGGTCCCCCTCGGCCACCATCGGCCAGCTGGCGTCGTCGACCAGCACCAGCGCCTCGTCGGCGAGCAGCGGCTCCACCACCCCGAGCGCGAGGTAGTGGGCCAGGCCGGTGTGGGCGCCGTCGTAGAAGTAGACGCCGACCGGCTCGGGCACCGCGCCCCGCCGGGCCAGCACCCGGAAGCAGTCGCCGTCGTGCAGGGTGCGCCGGTCCGCACGCCGTGTCCGGCGAGCTCCAGCTCGGCGCGCGACTCGGCGGCGAGCATGCCGAACTCGTGGAAGTTCTCCACCGCGACGTATCCGGTCCGGCGCGTCCATCAGGGCGCCCGCCAGCGACCGGCCCTTGAACGTCCCCACCTCGAGGTACGCCTCCCCGGCGGGCAGCCTCCCCGCGGCCAGGTTGAGCACGGCCAGCTCCGCCGGGGTGGAGAAGCCGGGCACGTCCCGGCGACCTCGGCGAACCGCGGGTCGCGCGGACGGCCTTCGCGGAGGTCGCCGTCGAACACGTCGTCGAGCTGGGTGACGAAGCTGTCGCAGTCCAGGGTGGTCCTCAGGCAGTGTCTCGCGTAGTCGTTCAGCGCGGGTTCGCGGCTGGAGCGCTCCGCCAGGCGCGGAGTGGTCCGGAAGGTGAGATAGCCGCCAACCGCCACGGCCACCGCTGCGCAGGCGTAGAGGACGGCGGTCAAGAGGTGCTCATCGGCTGCCCGGCCGCACACCGATCGGGCAAAGGCCCCGCTCGGCGGAGACACAGCCGAGCCGCAGCGGAAGGCACCGCCCTGGGCGGTGACGATGTCGATCGGGGCGAGCAGCTCGTGGGTCGCGAGCAGCAGCAGGAGTACCCCGAGCACAGCCGAGACGCCGATGGCAGGGTGCGCCTGGCGGGACAACTGCGGATCAGTCACGAAGTCGCGACCGCCGCCGCCGGCCACACTGCTGGCGTGTAGTGGCTGACGACCGAATCGTCGCCAGGGAAGTACGTCGCGATCGTCGCCGAGCCGGGAACCGTGCCCTCGCGCACCCAGCTGTCGAGCAGGGTCACAACGGCGAGCCGCTCCTCGGTGGTGAAGTTGCAGTGCCCGGCGCCGTACGGTGCGCCCGTGTCGGCCGAGTACGTCGCCGGCGGCAAGGTGTACAGCTGGACGAGGTCCCCGGTCCGGCCCTTGGCGGAGTAGACCCGCTGCCGGAACACCGACTCGTTCTGCACGAGCACCAGCGGGTCGGCCGTGGTGTGCAGCGTGATCGTCGGGTCCTTGAGCTTGCCTGACGGGTTGCCCATCGTGTCGAACTCGGCGCGCGCCGTCTCGTCGGCGGTCACCCGCTCGCCCGCGTCGAGCTTGTCGAGCAGCTTGTCCGTCGCACCGGCGGACACGAGCTCGATCAGCGACCGCTCCTCCTCGCTCACGCGCGCCGAGTAGTCCGCCTGGTCGTTGCCCGACGCGTTGCCGCCGACCCGCTGCTCGATCTCGTAGCGGCCGTAGGTGCCGTAGCCCAGCGCGGTGAGGATCGACTCGGCGCGGGCCCGCACCTGCGACTCGATCGTCGAGCCGTCGTAGGTCCTCGTCTTGGTCGGTGCGTCGACCAGGGCTGCGGTCAGCAGGATGGCCGGGACGCCGTTCTTGGTGTCGCCGCCCGCCTCGGTGATCGCCTCGAAGGCGCCCTGCCAGTTCTGCACGGCCTCCTCGTGGCTGGCGAACCCGGTCAGCTTGAGGTCGGGGTAGATCAGCGTCTTCACCGCGTAGGCGACGTCCAGCGCCAGGTCCAGGTTCATGTTGCTGCCGGCCAGCACGCCGCACAGCGGCGCCGCGCCGGAGACCCACTCCGGGTGCTTCTCGGCCAGGGTCTGGGTGATCAGCCCGCCGAGCGAGTCGCCCCACACATAGACCCGGTCCGGCTCACCGATCTTGTCGGTGAAGAAGCTCGTGCAGCTGCTCGCCGGCCTTGACGCCGTCCAGCACGTCCCAGCCGTTCGTCGCGAACGCGGACCCGGCGAGCGCGTAGCCCTCGGCGAGCAGTGCGCTCGCGGTCTCGGCACTCGGGGCCGGCGCCGGCTCGGTGTCGACCGGGTCGAAGTCCGGCGGCGACGACTCCGCCTGCCGGTAGCCGTGCGAGTAGATGAGCAGCGTGCCGTTCCACTTGTCCGGCAGCTGGATCTCGTAGTCCGCGCCGCCCAGCTCCCCGGTGCAGGCCACCTCGTCACATGACTTCAGCGGGACGTCGGCGCGGGTCGACTGCTCGCGCTGCTGGGCCGCCACGGCCTCGTTCTCGCCGGAGCACCCCGCGAGGGCCGGGACCAGGACGAGACCGAAGAGGGCGGCGAAAGTGCCGGCACGCCGGGAGAGCGAGGTGGTGGTCACGGGCGGGCAGTCTGCCACGCAGCGGCGCCTCGCGGAGGCAGATCGGGTCAGGGTGCTGGCGGTGTCGAGCAGCCGGGCTCCGTCGGTGCGGGGTCGGTGTATCGGTGGGGGTCGCGGTCGGGTCGGTACTGGTCGGCGTCGGTGTCGAGGTGAAGGGGTCCGAGCGTGAACGTTAATGCCAAAACGGGACCCTCGACCTGCCGCCGGACCACCTCCGGACCGAGCGGCGCTGGCCACCGCGCCGGTGTCCCCTCGTCGGCCGAGCGCCCAGGGCTAGGCTGAGCCGGACCACCCGACGCCCATGGACGACATCACCCCCGACGACCTCGAGCCTCCCGTGCTCGGCACCTCCCCTGCCGGGGCGGTCTCGGTCGACCGGTCCGGGGGAACCTGGGTCGCCGTCGGGATGGCTGCGGCCCATCTTCTCGGCTATGCCCTGAACCTGGTCGCCTCGCGAGTGCTGGGCCCGACCGCGTTCGGGGCGCTCGGAGCGTTGCTCGGGGTGGTCCTCATCGGCAACGTGGCCGCGCTCGGCCTGCAGACCGTCACCGCCCGGGTGCTGGCCGGGAGCCCGCAGGGCGTTCGGAGCCGAGGCGGCCCGGCTGTACCGGCTGGCCCTCGCCAGCGCCGTGGCGGTCGGCGCCCTGACCCTCGCTTCGGCACCGGCGCTCGCCGAGCTGCTGCACCTGACCGATGGCGGGTCCGTCTGGTGGCTCCCGCTGGTGCTTGCCCCACTGACGGTCACCGGCGTGCAGCTCGGGATCCTGCAGGGCGCGGAACGGTTCCGCCGGCTGGCCGTCCTGTACGTCGTCGCCGCTGCCGGCAAGGTCGGCGGCGGCCTGGTCGGTGTCGTCGTCGGAGACTCGGTCACCGCAACGATCGCCGGCACCGCGATCGGAACAGTCCTGAGCGTGCTGGTCGGCCACGGCATGGTCCGTCGGCAGCTGGGACCGGCAACGGGAGGCTCGGCGCGGGCGCACCTCCCGGAGCTGCTGCACGCGACCCACGCGCTTCTCGTCCTGTTCGTCCTGACGAACGTCGACGTCCTGCTGGCACGGCACTACCTGCCGGGACCGGAAGCAGGGCGGTACGCCGTCGGCGCCGTCGTCGCGAAGGGCGCGTTCTGGCTGCCCGGGTTCGTCGGCGTCGTCGCCCTGCCCGCACTCTCCGACAGCCTGCGTCGCCGACGCGTCGCCGTCCGCGCCATCGCGGCCGTGGCGGCCTGCGGGGTGGCCGTGACGCTGTTCTGCGCCGCGTTCGGCGACCTCGCCGTACTGGTCGTCGGCGGCTCGGCGTACGAGTCGCTGGCGCCCCATGTCTGGATGTTCGCGGCCGCCGGGTCGCTCTACGCCCTGGCGCAGCTGCTGCTGTACTCCCGGCTGGCGGCTCAGGACCGCCGCGCGCTGATCGCGGTCTGGGCGGCGCTGGCTTTCCTGCTCGCGCTGGTCCTCGGCGGCCGACACGGCTCGACGACGCAGATCATCGGCTGCGTGCTGGCGGCCGCGACCGGGCTCGTCGCGACCGGTGTGCTGGCCGAGGTGCACGAGCACCGCCGGAGGCCGCAACGCGCTCGGACCACGGCTGGCTGAGGACTATCCCGGTCAGGGTGCCGGCGGCGTCGGGCAGCCGGGCTCGGCCGGTGTCGACGTTCGGGTCCGGACCGGTCGGCGTCGCGAGTCGACGTCGGGTACTCGGTCGGCGTCGGCGTGTCGGCTCGGAGTCGCGGTCGGGTCGCCGGTCGGGGTCGCGGTGGGGCAGGCCGGCGAGGGGTCACCGGCGGGGACCGGGCTCGGGTCCGGCGGCGGGCTGCTGCTCGGGGCCGGGTCGGGAGCCACGGTGGGGGCGGCCGACTCCCGCGGCTGCTCGGCCGGATGCGCGGGGGTGGTCGGGGCCGGGTGCGGGTTCGCGTCCGCGGTCGGGGTCGGGTCCGCCATCGCGATCGCGGTTGCGGGCGGGGTCGGCGCGGCCGGCCCGGTGGCAGCCGGGCCGACGACCAGCGCGGCCCCCCGGGCCGGCCGGTCGTCGGCACGGTCGTCGCGGGCACCGACCTGCTGCACGGTGGCGGGCGGCGTACCGGTGGCGTAGGCGTCGGCCCAGGCCAGCACCAGGTCGACGTAGTCCCACGAGTGGTTGTAGCTGAAGACCGCGCGGCGCCGGTCCTTCTCCACGGTGAGGTCGCGGTCGCCGGCGCACAGGTACGACGGCGGTCGCCAGCGCCGCGTCGTCGATGTCGGACGGGTCGCTGCGGCCGTCGCCGTCGCCGTCGCGGCCCCAGACCGCCCACGACGTCGGGATGAACTGCATCGGACCGACCGCGCGGTCCCAGGTGGTGTCGCCGTCGAGCTGCCCGGCGTCGCTGTCGCTGATCGCGGCGAAGTCGCCCGCCCGTCGAGCACCGGCCCGAGGATCGGCGACAGGGTGCGGCCGCGGCGGTCCAGCGCACCGCCGTACGCGTGCCCGGACTCGACCTGGCCGATCCCGGCCACCAGGCTCCAGTGCAGGTGGCAGGCCGGGTCGCTGCGCCGCAGGTGCGCCGGCGGCGTTGCGGTAGGCGATCAGCACCCGCGCCGGCAGCGCCGTGCCGGACACCCGGATCGGCACGCCGCGCTGTGCGGTCATCGCCGTCGCCCTTGTCGCGGCTGACCGCGTCCTCGACCTGCAGGGCGGTGGACATCGGCGGGTGCGCACCGTCGAGACCGAGGTCCGCGTCGGTCGCCGAAGCGGGCGGCGGGTCGACGGTCATCGGTGCGCACGGTGTCGTCGGGCCGGCCCGACGAGCACCGCGCGCCGAGGGCGACCCCAGCATGCCCGCGAGCAGCACCGGCAGCCCCGCCGCGAGCGGCGGCGGCGGGCAGTCGGAAGCGCCGCGGCGCATGGCTGAGCAGTCCCTTCCCCGTGTCAGTAGACCAATCGACCTACGTCGACAGAGCGAGGTCGGGAACCCGAAGTGCTGATACCTGTTCGAACCGTCATCAACCGTCACTCTGCGTCGGCGCGCGACAGATCAGACCGGGCGGACCGCGCCGGTCAGTGGCCGGCGTCCTGCCAGGTGCGGCCGACGCCGACCGACACGTCCAGCGGCACGGCCAGCTCGTAGGCGGCGCCCATCTCGCGGCGGACCAGCGCCTCGAGCGCCGTCCCGCTCCCCCGGCGCCACCTCGAGCACCAGCTCGTCGTGCACCTGCAGCAGCATCCGCTGAGCGCAGCCCCTCGGCGGCGCAGCGCCGCGGTCGACGCCGAGCATCGCGACCTTGATGATGTCGGCGGCCGAGCCCTGGATCGGGGCGTTGAGCGCCATCCGCTCGGCCATCTCGCGGCGCTGCCGGTTGTCGCTGGTCAGGTCGGGCAGGTAGCGGCGGCGGCCGAGGATCGTCTCGGTGAAGCCGGTGCTGCGCGCCTCGGCGACGACGTCGCTGCAGGTAGTCGCGGACCCCGCCGAACCGCAGGAAGTACTCGTCCATCAGGCCCTTGGCCTCGTCGGTGCCGATGCCGAGCTGGCGGGACAGGCCGAACGCGCGACAGCCCGTAGGCCAGGCCGTAGCTCATCGCCTTGATCTTGGCCCGCATGCTCGAGGGTGACGTCCCCGGGCTCGACGCCGAACACCCGCGGACGCGGTGAACGCGTGCAGGTCCTCCCCGGAGTGGAACGCCTCGATCAGCGCCGGCGTCCTCGGACAGGTGGGCCATGATCCGCATCTCGATCTGGCTGTAGTCGGCCGTCATCAGCGACTCGTAGCCGGCGCCGACGACGAACGCCTCGCGGATCCGGCGGCCCTCCTCGGTGCGGATCGGGATGTTCTGCAGGTTGGGGTCGGTCGACGACAGCCGGCCGGTCGCGGCGATGATCTGGTTGTACGTCGTGTGGATGCGCCCGTCGTCGGCGACCGTCTTGAGCAGCCCGTCGACGGTCACCTTGAGCCGGGACGCGTCGCGGTGCCGCAGCAGCGCCTCCAGGAACGGGTGCCCGGTCTGCGCGAACAGCGCCTGCAGCGCGTCGGCGTCGGTGGTGTAGCCGGTCTTGGTGCGCTTGGTCTTGGGCATGCCGAGCTCGTCGAAGAGCACGCACCTGCAGCTGCTTGGGCGAGCCGAGGTTGATCTCGCTGGCCGATCGCGGCGTAGGCCTCGTCGGCCGCGGCCTTCACCGCGCCGGCGAAGTGCGCCTCGAGCTCGCGCCAGGTGGTCGGTGTCGACCGCGATGCCGGTGCGCTCCATGCCGGCCAGGACGCCGACCAGCGGCAGCTCGAGGTCGCGCAGCAGCGCGGTGGCCTGCCTTGTTGCCTCCAGCTCGGTGTCGAGCGCGTCGGCCAGCTCGAGCACCGCGCGGGCCCGCACCACGTCGGCCTCGCGCGGCCGCGGCGTCGTCGCCGCCGTCGAGGCCGAACGCCAGCTGGCCGCCGCCGTCGCCCTCCTCGGCCCGCAGCTCGCGGCGCAGGTAGCGCAGCGCGAGGTCGGCCAGGTCGTAGCTGCGCTGGTCGGGCATCGCGAGGTAGGCCGCCAGCGCGGTGTCGCTGGTCACGCCGCGCAGCTCCCAGCCGCGGGCGGCGAACGCCAGCGTCGGCCCCTTGGCGTCGTGCAGCGCCTTGGGCGCCGACGGGTCGGCCAGCCAGGCCGCGAACGCCTGCTCGTCCGCGGGGTCGAGGTCGGCTCGGGTCGAACCAGCGCGCCCTCGCCGTCGGCGGCCGCGAGCGCGACCCCGGTCACGTCGCCGGTGCCCCGCGCCCCAGAACCCGGAGATGTGCACGCCGGTGCGCGCGCCGGTGCGCGCGTGCGCGGCCAGCCACGGCGCGACCTCGCCCGGCGCCCAGCACGCCGCGAACGTCACCTCGAAGCCCTCGTCGGCCTCCGGCTCGCCGCCGTCGACGGTGGCGTAGAGCCGGTCGCGCAGCACCCGGAACTCGCAGGGCGTCGAAGACCTGGTGCACCTCCTCGCGCTCCCAGTTGGTGCGCGCCAGGTCGCCCGGCATCACGTCGATCGGGACGTCGCGCACCAGCTCGGTGAGCTGACGGTTCTGCACCACCTGCGCGAGGTGCGCGCGCAGCGCGTCACCGGCCTTGCCCTTGACCTCGTCGACCCGGGCGACCAGCTGCGTCGAGGTCGCCGTACTCCGCGATCCACTTGGTCGCGGTCTTCTCCCCGACGCTCGGGATGCTCGGCAGGTTGTCGCTCGGGTCGCCGCGCAGCGCGGCGAAGTCGGGGTACTGCGCCGGGCTGAGGCCGTACTTCTCCTGCACCGACTCGGGCGTGAACCGCCACATGTCGGAGACGCCCTTGCGCGGGTAGAGCACGGTGACCCGGTCGCTCACCAGCTGGAGCGCGTCGCGGTCGCCGGTGCAGATCAGCACGTCGAAGCCCTCGCGCTCGGCCCGGGCCGTGACGGTCGCGATGACGTCGTCGGCCTCGTACCCCTCCGCCTGCAACGACGGGATGCGCAGCGCCTCGAGCACCTCCTTGACGAGGTCGACCTGGCCCTTGAAGTCGGTCGGGCTCGCCGTGCGGTTGGCCTTGTAGTCGGCGAACAGCTCGGAGCGGAACGTCTTGCGGGACACGTCGAACGCGACCGCGACGTGGGTCGGCTCCTCGTCGCGCAGGACGTTGATGAGCATCGAGGTGAAGCCGTAGACGGCGTTGGTGGGCTGGCCGGTCGTCGTCGAGAAGTTCTCGACCGGCAGGGCGTAGAACGCGCGGTAGGCCAGCGAGTGCCCGTCGAGCAGGAGCAGGCGGTGCCGGGGCGGGTCGGTCTTCGCGTTCACCCGATCGAGCCTAGTGCGCCGTTCCGACAGGGCTTTCCGGCCTGTTGCCTACGATCGGCGCATGCGCGACGACACCCGACTCCTCCGCCCCGCTGGACCAGGCCAACGCGATGGCCCGGGGAACCCTGATGGAGCGGATGGGGATCGTCTTCACCGAGGTGGGCACCGACCGGCTGGTCGCCACCATGCCGGTCGAGGGCAACACCCAGCCCTACGGCCTGCTGCACGGCGGTGCCTCGGTGGTGCTGGCCGAGACGCTCGGCTCGTTCGGCTCGGTGCTGCACGCCGGCCCGGACCGGGTCGCGGTCGGCATCGAGATCAACGCCACCCACCACCGGGCGGCCCGCTCCGGCGTGGTGACCGGCACGGCCACGCCGCTGCACCTGGGCTCGACCATGGCGTCCTGGCAGGTCGCAGATCATCGACGAGCAGGGCCGACCGGTGTGCACCTCGCGGATCACCTGCCTGCTCCGCGACAGGGCACCGGGCGCCTGACGGCGTACGGCGTGATCAGTCGCTGACCCGGGCCACCGCGGCCCGCACCCGGCGCAGCGACCGCCGGCGGGCCAGCAGGTTGTCGGTGACCGTCGCGGCGCCCGTCGGCGCGAGCCGCCGGCGCAGGACGCTGACCGGCGCCGACCGGCGGACGACCACCGGACCGAAGCCCAGCCGGGCGTAGAACCGCTGGGTCTCGCGCATCTGCGGCAGCACGCTGGTCAGGATGTGCTCGGCGCCCACCTCGTCGGCATAGCTCACCGCGGCGCACAGCAGCGCCTTCCCGACCCCCCGCCGACGGAACCCGTCCCGGACGTGCAGGTAGTGCGCGTGCACGGCGCGCTGCTCGAACAGCGGCGCGTAGTCGGCCGCGGTGAGCAGGACCATCCCGGCGACCTCGCCATCGACCGTGGCGACCAGCGCGCAGGAGTCCGGGTCGTCCGCCACGGCGGCGAGCCGCTGCCGCAGCGCCGCGTCGTCCGGTCCGGGGATGAGCCGCTCCATCCGGCCGCCGATGTCTCGCAGCTCGGCCCACATCCCCAGCATGTCGGGGACGTCGTCCAGGGTGGCCCCGCGGACGGCAACAGCAGGACGCGTCACAGAACCCTCCATCGGCTCGCGGTCCGCACCGGGGTGCGCACCGACCTTGTTCACCCGACAGACTGCCCCGCACAGCCGCGCCGGACCCTACGCCTGTCCACCCCCGGTGCGCGAGGCGAACACCCAAGATGATCATTCCTAGTCAGGGAGGTCGGCGTGCCGCGAGGGGCCGGGACGGTGCTCAACGTGCTCACGGTGCTGGTGGGCTCCGGCATCGGCGTGCTGCTGGGCAACCGGCTGCCCGAGCGCACCCGGGACGTCGTCACGGACGGTCTCGGCCTGGTCACTCTGCTGGTCGCCGCCATCAGCGCTGCCACCGTCCTCGACGCGGACCTGTCCGACGCGGTGGGGACCAGCGCGCCGGTCCTGATCGTGCTCGGCTCGGTCCTGATCGGCGGGATCACCGGCTCGCTGCTCCGCCTCGAGGACCGCCTGGAGTCGGTCGGCGCGGCGATCCGGCGGCGGATCCCGCACGGCCGTGGCGGCGACCGGGAGCGCTTCGTCGAGGGTTTCGTGACCGCATCGCTGGTGTTCTGCGTCGGGCCGCTGACCATCCTCGGCTCGCTGGACGACGGCCTGGGCCGGGGCATCGACAAGCTGGCGCTCAAGGCGACGCTGGACGGGTTCGCGTCGATCGCGTTCGCCGCCAGCCTCGGCTGGGGGGTCGCCGCGTCGGCGCTGGTCGTGCTCGTGGTCCAGGGCTCGCTGACCCTGCTCGCCGCCGCTCTGGGCGACCTGCTGCCCGACGCGCACCTGGCCGCTGTCACCGCGACCGGGGGTCTGCTGCTCGTCGGCGTGGGGCTGCGGCTGCTCCGGATCCGCCCCGTCCCGGTGGCCGACCTGCTGCCCGCGCTGGCGGTCGCGCCGCTGCTGGTGGCGGTGGTCAGCACGCTCCGGTGACGAACGCGCGCGTTCCTGCCCATGGCCCCCTGCCCGGGGCACTATGCTCCCGGCGACCGGTGAGCCCGACCCGCCCCCGACCGGAGGTGCCCTGGTGCGCACGAGAGTCGCCTTCTTCCTGGCGGCGCTGCTGTCCGCCCTCGTCGTCGTGCTCGGCATGGGTGCCGGAGCGGCCCAGGCCGAGGGAGAGTCGATCTTCGGGTTCCTCTTCCAGACCGTTAAGGGGGAACGGGTCGCCTACGAGGGCGTCAAGGTCTCGGCCGACGGCCCCAAGGGCTTCAGCGGGAACGCCGTCAGCGACGAGACCGGCCGCTGGACCATCGAGGTCCCCGGGCCCGGCACCTACACGCTGAACCTGGACACGAAGAGCCTGCCGAAGAACGTCTTCCTCACCGACGAGTCGAAGAAGACGCTGAAGGTCCCGGTGCTGGTCGACCAGGACAAACCGGTCATCTTCCCGCTCGGCAAGAGCACCCGGAAGGTCCAGAGCGACTGGACCCAGGCGGCCCAGCTGACGGCGGAGGGGCTGCGGTTCGGGCTGATCATGGCGCTGGCCGCCGTCGGGCTCTCGCTGATCTTCGGCACGACCGGGCTGACCAACTTCGCGCACGGCGAGCTGGTGACCATCGGCGCGCTGCTCACCTGGTGGCTGAGCACCGGCAACCTGCCGTTCCTGCCGGACTTCGGCGGCCTGCAGTTCTTCCCGGCAGCCGCGATCGCCCTGATCATCTGCGGTCTGCTCGGCTGGGCCAACGACGCCGGCCTCTGGAGACCGCTGCGCCGCCGCGGGACCGGCCTGATCGCCGCGATGATCGTCTCGATCGGGCTGGGCATCTTCCTGCGCTACTTCTACCTGTACCTGTTCACCGGCAACACCCGGCAGTACCCCGACTACCAGGGCGCCAAGGGCATCGAGATCGGACCGATCAACCTGGCCGCCGTGGACTACTGGTCGATGGCGGTCGCGGTCGTGGTCCTGGCGGCCACCATCCTGGCGCTGCTCAGGACCCGGATCGGCAAGGCGACCCGGGCCGTCGCGGACAACCCGGCGCTGGCCGCGGCGTCCGGCATCGACGTCGACAAGGTGATCCGGGTGGTCTGGATCGCCGGCGCGGTGCTGGCCGGGCTGGCCGGCGTCCTGCTCGGCCTCGCCCAGGGCATCAACTTCCAGATGGGCTTCCAGATCCTGCTGCTGATCTTCGCCGCGGTGACCCTGGGCGGGCTCGGCACGGCGTACGGCGCCCTGGTCGGCAGCATCGTCGTCGGCATGTTCATCTCGGTGTCGACGCTGTGGATCCCGGTCGAGCTGAAGAACGTCGGGGCGCTCGGCATCCTGATCGTCATCCTCCTGGTCCGGCCGCAGGGCATCCTCGGCCGCGCGCAGCGAGTCGGCTGAGGCGGAACGGAGCGCTCACGTGGACTGGACCCGGATCATCATCAACGCCCTCGAGGCGTCCATCGGCCTGCAGGCCGTCGTCTTCGCGCTCGCCGCGATCGGCCTCAACGTGCACTTCGGCTACACCGGCCTGCTGAACTTCGGCCAGTCCGGCTTCCTCGCGGTCGCCGCGTACGGCCTGGCGGTCACCGTCGCGACCTTCGACCTGCCGCTGTGGCTGGGCGTCATCATCGGCCTCGTCGGCCGCCGTGGTGCTGGCGCTGCTGCTCGGCATCCCGACCCTGCGACTCACGGGCGGACTACCTGGCGATCGTGACGATCGCCGCGGCCGAGATCATCCGACTGATCGCCCGCTCGGTCACCTTCGAGGAGACCTTCGGGGGCTCGGACGGCCGGCAGGCCTTCGCCGGCGGCTTCTACGACGCTCAACCCGTACCCCGTCGGCGAGTACAACATCGGCCGGTTCGGGTTCAACGAGCGGCTGATGTGGGTGCTCACCGTCGGCTGGATCGTTGGTGGCGCTGTCCTGCCTGATCGTCTTCCTGCTGATGCGCAGCCCGTGGGGCCGGGTGCTCAAGGCGATCCGCGAGGACGAGGACGCCGTGCGCAGCCTCGGCAAGAACGTCTACGCCTACAAGATGCAGAGCCTGATCATCGGCGGCGTGCTCGGCTGCCTCGGTGGCTTCATCTACGCCCTCGGGCAGGCCTCGATCCAACCGGACATCTTCGGCACCGACACGACGTTCTTCGCCTACACCGTGCTGATCCTCGGCGGCGCGGCCCGGGTGGCCGCACCGGTCGTCGGCGCGATGATCTTCTGGGTGATCCTGTCGCTGAGCGACAACATCCTCAACGAGGCCATCGACGCCGGCCACATCTCGGACTCGGTGATCAGCACCACCCAGGTCGGGCAGTTCCGCTTCATGATCGTCGGCCTGCTGCTCATGCTCCTGATGATCTTCCGACCGCAGGGGATCTTCGGCGACCGGAGGGAGATCGCGCTCGATGCCCGCTGACCAGGATTCCGAGACCGGTACGGCCACCCAGGAGGCCGGCACCCGGCGCGGCCAGCGGGACGCCGCGGCGGCCGCGCTGGCCGACGTCGCGCACGAGCCCGGCGCGAAGAAGCCGGACCCGATCCTCGTCGCCGACCGGATCGTCCGGCAGTTCGGCGGCCTGACCGCGGTCGACGTCGAGCACGTCGAGGTCCAGCGCGGGGCCATCACCGCGCTGATCGGCCCCAACGGTGCCGGCAAGACCACCTTCTTCAACCTGCTCACCGGCTTCGACCAGCCCGACGAGGGCACCTGGTCGTTCGGGGATCGTTCGCTCAAGGGCGTCGCCGCGCACAAGGTGGCCCGGCTGGGCATGGTCCGCACCTTCCAGCTCACCAAGGCGCTGTCCAAGCTGACGGTCATCGAGAACATGCGCCTCGGTGCCACCGGCCAGAAGGGCGAGAACGTCTTCACCGCGCTGTTCCAGGCGCTCTGGGGCGCCCAGGAGCGCGAGATCACCGAGCGGGCCGACGCCCTGCTGGCGCGCTTCAAGCTGGACGCCAAGCGCGAGGACTTCGCCGGCAGCCTCTCCGGCGGCCAGCGCAAGCTGCTCGAGATGGCCCGGGCCCTGATGGTCGGCCCGGAGATGGTGATGCTCGACGAGCCGATGGCCGGGGTGAACCCGGCCCTGACCCAGTCGTTGCTCGGCCACGTGAAGGACCTGCGCGAGGACGGCATGACCGTGCTGTTCGTCGAGCACGACATGGACATGGTCCGCGACATCTCGGACTGGGTGATCGTGATGGCCCAGGGCAAGATCATCGCCGAGGGCCCGCCGGACGCGGTGATGGGCGACCAGCGCGTGATCGACGCCTACCTGGGCTCGCACCACGACGCCCCCCTCACCGAGGAGGACGAGCAGCAGGTGCTGGCCGAAGCCGAGGAGGCGCTCGAACGGGAGCGCGCCGAGCAGGAGGAGCAGAAGTGAGCACCCACGACGGCCGCCGCCGGCCCGGCCGAGCAACCCGCCGACCAGCCGGGCACCCCGGCCGGCGCCGAGCAGGACGCCGGGGTGAAGGCCGCCGAGACGACCACCGGCGCACACACGATCTCCCGCGAGGACCGCAGCGCGCACGTGGCAGCGGCCAAGGACGCCCTGCTGCGCGCCGACGAGGTCGTCGCCGGCTACGTGCCGGGCGTGAACATCCTCAACGGCTGCGACTTCTACGTGAACGACGGCGAGCTGGTCGGCATCATCGGCCCCAACGGCGCCGGCAAGTCCACCCTGCTCAAGGCGATCTTCGGTCTGATCAAGGTGAGCACCGGCACGATCCAGCTGCGCGGTGAGGACATCACCGGGCTCAAGGCCAACCGGCTGGTCGCCAAGGGCGTCGGCTTCGTCCCGCAGACCAACAACGTCTTCCCGAGCCTGACCATCGAGGAGAACCTGCAGATGGGCGTGTACCAGGCGCCCAAGAAGTTCAAGCAGAGCTTCGACTTCGTCACCGGGCTGTTCCCGGCGCTCGGCGACCGGCGGGCCCAGCGGGCCGGCTCGCTGTCCGGCGGTGAGCGGCAGATGGTCGCGATGGGCCGGGCGCTGATGATGGAGCCCTCGGTGCTGCTGCTGGACGAGCCGTCGGCCGGCCTGTCCCCCGCTCTGCAGGACGAGGTGTTCGTGCGCACCCGGCAGATCAACCGGGCCGGCGTCTCGGTGATCATGGTGGAGCAGAACGCCCGCCGCTGCCTGCAGATCTGCGACCGCGGCTACGTCCTGGACCAGGGCCGCAACGCCTACACGGCGTCCGGCAAGGACCTGTCCAACGACCCGAAGGTCATCGAGCTCTACCTCGGCACCCTCGCCAAGGCCTGACCCGAGGCCCGGAAGCGTGCGCCCGCCGACGTGCTGACGCATGTCCTGCGCCGGTCATCCGCCGTACACCGATGATGCTCGGGGCATGACGGAGGGGCCCGGCCGTGGTGGCCGGGCCCCTCCGTTCGTGCGTCGTACGTCGTGCGTCGTTCTGACCGCTCAGGTCAGATCTGGCCCTTCTTGGCCTCGACGAACGTGTACGTGTTGCCGGCGCCGTACGAGTAGATGCCGACCTCGGCCTCGCTCGGGTCACCCTTCTCGTTGAACTCGACCGGACCGCTCACGCCGTCGTAGTCGATGTCCTTGTCGTCCTCGAGCAGAGCCAGGCAGTCCTTGAACGAGGTGCACTTCTCGCCACCTGCGCTCACCTCCTGCAACTTCGAGGCGATCGACTCACCGGAGTCGTCACCGGCCGCCTGGGCGGCGAGGGCGACGAGGATGGTGGCGTCGTAGGACTCCGGGGCGTAGGCCCACTCGGTGAGCTTCGGGTCCACCTCGGCGAGGCGGGCCTTGAACTCGTCGCCGGCCACGACACCCGGGAGGGTGCCCTTGACGCCGTCGAGCGTGCCCTTCGGGAAGTCCTTCGAGTAGTCGGCGAGGTTGCCGTCGACGAAGTAGATCTTCTTGGTCGACGGGCCGATCCCCTGCTTGACGAGCTCAGGGATGATCTTCTTGGTCTCGTCGAACGCGATGACCGCGATGGCCTCGGGGTCAGCCGCCTTGATCTTGCCGACCTCGGTCGCGAAGGACGCGGCCTTGGGTCGTAGACGACCTGCTCGACGATCTGGCCGCCGCCGCCCTCGATCGCCTTGGTGGCGTTCTCGGCCAGGCCGGTGCCGTAGGAGTCCTGCAGCGCGAGGATGCCGACCGTCGAGTTGCCGTCCGCGAGGATCAGGTCACCGAGGACCCGGCCCTGCAGGACGTCCGGCGGAGCGGTGCGGAAGTACAGGTTCTTGTCCGCGTAGTTGGTGAGCTCGTCGGAGGTGTTCGCCGGCGAGATCTGCACCACGCCAGCGCCGGTGATCTTGTCGATCACCGAGAGCGAGACGCTGGACGAGGCGGCGCCGACGATGGCGTCGACCTCGTTGGAGAGAAGTCGGTCGACCGACTGCGAGGCGGTGTCCGTCGAGGTGTCACCGGAGTCAGAGTTGGTGACCTCGACCTGCTTGCCGTTGACGCCGCCAGCGTCGTTGATGTCCTTGACGGCGAGGTCCACGCCGGCGAACTCGGGCGGGCCGAGGAAGGCCAGCGAGCCCGTCTGCGGGAGCAGCGTGCCGATTCTGAGCGTGCCGTCGCCCTTGGCGCCGGCAGCGGCGGAGCTGGATCCCGAGGCCTTCGGCTCGTCCGTCGTGCCGGCTTCGTCGTCGCCACCGCACGCGGTGAGCACCAGACCAGCGACACCCAGGACCGCGACCGACCGCCAGAGCGGGGTGGGGCGGATCATGAACCATCTCCTTTAACAAGGTCCGCGGAACCGTCAGCGGCCCGCACAGGCCTGCGCCTGACGACCGGAACCTACCGAACCCCAGCCCCCTAATCAGGACATCGGCTCGATCAGCCGCCGCGTCGTTGCCAAGTCGTGACCTGGCGGCGCCTCCCGGGGCCTCAAGTGACACACGCTCACCGTCGAGCCGTCGTCAGGTGTGCGGCGGACCGTCCGGCGCCTCGCGGAGCACCTGCTCGGCGACCTGGCGCATGCTCAGCCGCCGGTCCATCGAGGCGCGCTGGACCCAGCGGTACGCCGCCGCCTCGTCCAGCCCGTGCCGGGCCTGCAGCACGCCCTTCGCCCGGTCGACCAGCTTGCGGGTCTCCAGCCGGTCCTGCAGGTCGGTGACCTCGCTCTCCAGCGTGGTCAGCTCGTCGAACCGGGCCATCGCCATCTCGACCGCCGGCACCAGGTCGGCCTTGGTGAACGGCTTCACCAGATAGGCCATCGCCCCGGCGACCCGGGCCCGCTCCACCAGCTCGCGCTGGGAGAACGCGGTCAGCATCACCACCGCCGCGAGCCGGCCGGCCGCGATCCGCTCCGCGGCCGAGATGCCGTCCAGCCTGGGCATCTTGACGTCCAGGACCGCCAGGTCGGGACGGTGCTCGGTCACCAGGGCCACCGCGGTCTCGCCGTCGGCGGCCTCCCCGACGACCTGGAAGCCCTCTTCCTCGAGCATCTCGCGCAGGTCCAGCCGGATCAGCGCCTCGTCCTCGGCGATCACCACCCGGCGCCTCGTGTCGACCACCCGGCGAGCCTAGTGGCGGATGACAGAATGGCCGGGCGCCCCGATAGGCCAACTGGCAGAGCCAATGGTCTCAAACACCATCCAGTGTGGGTTCGAATCCCACTCGGGGCACCAAATCGCCCACTCGGGCGGCCGGCTTCGGTCGGGGCCGCCGCCTGCCGATAGTTCGTCGTGGACACCGCAGCGCCGGTTACGCCGGGTCGCCGCCGCCCTGGCGGCCGGTGCCGTGCTGGTCGGAGCCCTGGCGTCGTGCTCGACGCTGACCGCCGCGACGGCGCCGCCGGGGCAGCGGCCGGGCGTCGACGTCCCGTCCCGGCTGCCCGTCGAGGCAGCCGACTCACCGCTCGGCCGGCCGGCACTCGCCCCCTCGGGCGCCGGCGGCTTCACCTTCCTGGCCACCCGCCCGGACGGCACCCCGGTGACCTTCGACCCCTGCCGGCCGGTGCACGTGGTGGTCCGCCCGGACGGCGAGCCGCCCGGCGGCCGGGCCCTGCTGCTGTCCGTGCTGGGCGAGCTCAGCGCCGCGACCGGGCTGCGCTTCCTGGACGACGGCGTCACCGACGAGGCGCCGGACGCCCAGCGGTCGCCGTACCAGCCGGGCCGGTACGGCGACCGCTGGGCGCCGGTGCTGGTCGCCTGGTCGTCCCCCGCCGAGACCTCGATGCTCACCGACCGGGTGCTCGGCCGGGCCGGGCCGGACGCGTTCCGGACCGGTGCCGAGGAGCGCTTCGTCAGCGGGCTCGCGGTCTTCAACGGCCCGGCCCTGACGACGCAGCTGGCCAGCGGGGAGGACGACAAGGCCCGCGCGGTGCTGCTGCACGAGCTCGGACACCTCGTCGGCCTCGGGCACGTCGACGACCCGTTCCAGGTCATGTACGACACCAACAGCTATCCGCTCGCCCGCTACCACGCGGGGGACCTGCGCGGCCTCGAGCAGCTCGGGATGGGTCGCTGCTTCGACGGCCCCTGACCTCTCCCGCACCGCCGTCGGCGGACGTGTGAGGATGGCGCGATGGACCTCGGGTTCGCCGTCCCGCTGGCCGGATCCTGGGCGACACCCGCGAACCAGGTGCTGCTGGGGCGTCGCGCGGAGGCGCTCGGCTACGCGTCGTTGTGGACCTTCCAGCGGCTGCTCTTCCCCGCCGACGTCGAGCGCTCCGACGCCCCGGGCCGCTGGTCCCCGGTCTACCGGAGCGTGGCCGACCCGTTGATCAGCCTCGCCTTTCTGGCCGCGCACACCGACCGGGTCCGGCTCGGCGTCGCCGTGCTCAACATGCCGTGGTTCTCACCGCTGCTGCTGGCCAAGCAGACCGCGACCCTCGACGCGGTCTCCGGCGGCCGGCTCGACCTCGGGCTCGGTCTCGGGTGGGCCGCCGAGGAGTACGCCGCCACCGGGGCGCCGACCGACCAGCGCGGCGCCCGGGCCGAGGAGTTCGTGGCCTGCCTCCGGGCCTGCTGGACCGACCCGGTCGTCGACTTCCACGGCCGGTTCCACGACGTCGGTCCCGCGTACGTCGACCCCAAGCCGGTCCAGCGGCCGCACCCGCCGGTGCTGCTCGGGGGTGGCGTGGACGCCGCCCTGCGCCGGGCCGGCCGGACCGCGGACGGCTGGATCAGCAGCAGCGGCCAGAACCTGAGCGACATCGGGACCGCCGCCGAGGTCGTGCGCGGAGCCGCCCGGGAGGCCGGCCGGGACCCCGACGCGGTCCGCATCGTCTGCCGCGGCGTGGTGAAGATCCGCGACGGCGGCCGCGTCAACCGGCGTCCGCTCACCGGCTCGTACGACGAGGTGCGCGCCGACCTGGCCGAGCTCGCCGGCCACGGGGTCGACCAGGTGTTCGTCGACCTCAACTTCGACCCGGAGATCGGCTCGGTCGAGGCCGACCCGGAGGTCTCGGTCCGGCGGGCGACCGAGGTGCTGGAAGCGCTGGCGCCGTGACCGACCAGCGGGTCGGCCGGCGGGCGCTGGTCAGCGGCCTGGTGCAGGGCGTCTTCTACCGCGACAGCGCCCGGCGCGAGGCGCTTCGCCGCGGGGTGGCCGGCTCGGCCCGCAACCTGCCGGACGGCCGGGTCGAGGTGCTGCTCGAAGGCCCGCCGGACGCGGTGGCCGCCGTGCTCGAGTGGCTGGGCCGCGGCCCGACCCACGCCCGGGTCGACACCGTCGAGGTCACCGACGAGCCGGTCCGGGGGCTGCGCGGCTTCGACATCGGCTGACCGGCACCGGTCGTCCGGACAGCCGTGAGGCCCCGTCCGGGCAGGGACGGGGCCTCACGAGGCGGTGCGGGGTCAGCCGAGCTGGAGGTGCTGCCCGGGGAAGATCAGGCCGGGGTTGGACCCGATGGTCGCCCGGTTGATCCGGTACAGCTGCTGCCAGCCGCCGGGCAGGCCCTTGGCCCGGGCGATGGCCGACAGGCTGTCGCCGCGGCGCACGACGTAGTCGTCGCCGGCCGTGGCGGCCTTGCGGTGCTTGCCGCGGCTGGCCCGCTCGGTCTGCACGCGGTTGTCCTCCGCGCGGGTCTCGGCGGCCGGCTTGTCGGCGGCCGGCTTGTCGGCCTTCTCGGCCGGCTTGTCGGCGGCCGGCTTCTCGGCGGCGGGCTTGTCGGCCGGCTTGTCAGCAGCCGGCTTGTCGGCGGCGGGCTTGTCGGCCGGCTTGTCGGCGGCCTGGGTCGAGTCGCCGTTGTCCTGCGCCTCGCCGTTCATCCGGGCCTTGAGGTCCGCGGCGGTGGCGAGGGCCTCGCGGCGCTCGTCGCTGCCCAGGCCCATCCGGCTGCTGCAGGCCGGCCACGGCGACCAGCCCCGGCCGTCCAGGACCCGGGCGGCGATGACGATCTGCTCGGCCCGGGTGGCCAGGTCGGCGCGCGAGGCGTACCGCTCGCCGCCGTTGCCGTCCCAGGTGCCGTCGGCGAACTGCAGGCCGCCGTAGTAGCCGTTGCCGGTGTTGATCCCCCAGTTGCCGCCGCTCTCGCAGCTGGCGAGGCGGTCCCAGGCGCTGGTGGCGGCGGCCGACGGGGAGGCCGTGGCGGTGGCCAGCGGGATGGTGGCGACGAACGATGCGGTCGCCAGCCCGAGGTTACGGGTGTGGTTGCTCTGCTTGCGGTGCCGTGGGCGGCCGGACGTGCTCGACCGCTGCTGCGCGCGCTGCGACATAGGTGTATCCCTCTCGCCGCCTGCGAGGTGAGCTGTCGGGTTCGGGCGAGAGAGTGCCCGGCCGCATTTCTGCGGCTTCACCCCGAGGACTCGAGCGACCGTGGTCGTCGGGCCCGGAAGTGGTTCCCCCACTCCTGCCCACAGGTCTCAAGCCGCCCCTCAGACGGTGGGCAGGATTCGGCGGCCGTCGAAGGGACCGCGCGGCGCGCGGTCACGACAGGGTAACGGTGCCGGTCCCGGACGCCAAACCGGCTCGCGGGAGGTTGGGCCGAACGGGGGATGATGGGCTCGTGCCCGGAGATCTCGTCGTGACCGGCCGGGTGGTGATCCCGGCCGCCGAGCTGACCTGGCGGTTCTCCCGGTCCAGCGGCCCCGGCGGACAGTCGGTGAACACCTCGGACTCCCGTGCCGAGCTGTCCTGGGACCTCGCGCGGACGGCAGCGCTGTCCCCGGTGCAGCGGGACCGGGCCCTCGACCGGCTCTCCGGGCGGCTCGCCGGTGGGGTGCTGACCGTCGCGGCATCCGAGCACCGGTCCCAGCTGCGGAACCGGACGGCGGCCGAGGCCCGGCTGGTCGCCCTGGTCGCCCAGGCGATCGCCCCTCCCCCGCGGCAGCGCCGGCCGACCCGCCCGTCGCGGGGCTCGACCGAGCGGCGGATCGCCGAGAAGAAGCGGCGTGGGGAGATCAAGCGGCTCCGGCGCCCGGAGCCCTGAGCGGCCTCAGTCGGTCGGCAGATCCTCGAGGGCCTGCTCGGCGATCGCGATCTCCTGCTGGATCATCCACGCGGCGCCGCGGAGCCCACGCAGGCCGAACCGGTCGCGGATGGCCATCACCAGCTCGGCCACCGCGGGGTCGACCTCGTCGGGCATCGCGGTGCCCTGGACGTCCGTCATGGCTCTCCCCGTCCTCGTCGTTGCGGCACGACCCTAGCGACCCACGATCGCTGAGCCGGTGACCGACGCGTCGAGCAGCGGGCCGTGGGGCAACCACCTGTCCGCCGCGGACGGCAGGATGGCGCCATGCCCGCGGTCGAGCTCCTGCGCGCCGCGGGGGCCGGACCGGGGTCCCCGGTCGGGGTCGCCTGGTCGCCCGACGGGGTCGGGCTGGCCTGCGGAGAGGCGCTGGTGAGCTGCCCGGGCGACGGCGTCGAGGATGTACGCCGGGTGCTCGACGAGCTGCGGCCGCGGCTGGTCTGGTGGTCGGCCCGGGACGCGGAGCCGCTGGTCCGGGCCGGGGTCAAGGTGCCGTCGTCCTGGGACCTGGCGGCGACCCACCGGTTGCTGCACGGCGGCACCGACCGGGACCCGGCGCTGGTCTGGGCGGCGGCCTGCGGCCTCGACCCGCTGGGTCGGCCGCGGACCGGGCAGCTGGACCTGCTCTCGGTCGGCGGCGGCACCGACCAGGGCGACCCGGTTGACCCGGCGGACCCGGTGCGCCCGGACGGCCACCTGCGGCCGGGCTGGGCCGAGACCGGACCTCCGACGTTGGCGGCGGCGGCCCGCTGGGCCCGGGCCGCGCTGACGGTCCGGGAGCGGCACGAGGCAGCCCTGGTCGAGCGGCCGGACCGGCGGCGCTCCCCCGTCCCGCCGCACCTGGCGCTGCTCACCGCCTGGTCGGAGTCGGCCGCCGAGCTGCTGGCGCTGGAGCTCAGTGTCGGCGGCCTGCCGTTCGACCGAGCGACGGCCGCCCGCCTGGTCGAGGAGCGGGTCGGCCCGCGGCCGGCCGACGCCGCATCGGCCGCGGCCTCCCGGGCCGCCCGGGACGACGCCGTACGCGCGCTGGTGCCCGGCGCCGAGGACACCGACCTGCGCAACCCGGCGGCGGTGCGCGGCCTGCTCACCCGGGTTGGCATCGACGTCCCCGACACCCGGGCCTGGCGGCTGGAGCCGTTCCGAGGCACCCACCCGGTCGTCGCGGCGCTGATCGACTGGCGGCAGGCCGAGCGGATCGCCACGACCTACGGCTACGGCTGGCTGGACCGTGACGTCGGCGCCGACGGCCGGTTGCGCGGGGTCTGGACGGGCTGCGACGGCGCCGCCGGCCGGATGACCGCGTCGGCCGGGCTGCACAACCTGCCGGCCGAGCTGCGGCCCGCGGTCGCGGCCCAGCCGGGCCGGTTGCTGGTGCGGGCCGACCTGGGCCAGGTGGAGCCGCGAGTGCTCGCGGCGGTGTCCGGGGACGACGCGCTGGCCCGGGCCACCGCCGACGACGACCTGTACGCACCCGTCGCGGCCCGGCTAGGCGTCGACCGGCCGACGGCCAAGGTCGCGGTGCTGGCCGCGATGTACGGCCAGACCTCAGGGGCGGCCGGTGAGGCGTTGCGCGGGCTGGAACGCGCCTACCCGGTGGCGATGGGCTACCTGCGCGCGGCGCACGAGTCGGGTGCTGCCGGACGCGACGTCGTGACGTACGGCGGCCGCCAGGTGCGGATGTGGTCGCTGCCGGAACCCGTCGACCCCGGCGCGTCCGCGGCGCGCGGTCGGTTCGCCCGCAACGCCGTGGTGCAGGGCGCGGCCGCCGAGCTGTTCAAGATGTGGGCGGTGTCGGTCCGGGCCGCGCTGCCGGCCGGGGCCGAGGTGGTGCTCTGCCTGCACGACGAGCTGCTCGTGCAGGTGCCGGAGCCGGCCGCCGACGACGTGGTCGGGCTGCTGCACGGGGTACTCACCTCGACCGCGCAGCGATGGTCGGCCGGCAGCGGGGTGCGGTTCGTGGCCGACGTCGCGGTGGTGCGCCGCTGGTCGGAGGCCAAAGGCTGAGGACGGTCGAGCGAGGCGCTAGACGCGCTCGATCACGTGACCGCGAGCCGCCAGCTTGTCGTGGTGGGCGACCCGCTTCTCCTCGAACCGGGACGCGGCCTGGTCGAGCTCGTCCAGCGCCGCCTGCAGCTCGTCCCGGGCGGCCTCGCCGTCGGCGTCGAGGCCCTCGAGCTCGAACACCCCCCAGGCCCGCAGCACCGGGGCGAGCACGTCGTCGCGGTGGATGCGCAGGTCGTAGATGCCCGACATCGCGATCTGCACCGACTTGCGGGTGAAGTTCTCGATCGAGTGACCTGGCATCTCGAAGGTCTTCACGACCTCGGTGATCGCCCGCATCGTCTGGTTCGGCGAGACCTCGAGCGCCGCGCCCAGCAGGTTCCGGTAGAAGAGCATGTGCAGGTTCTCGTCCAGCGCGATCCGGGCCAGCAGCTGGTCGCCGATCGGGTCCCGGGTGATCTTGCCGGTGTTCCGGTGCGAGATGCGGGTCGCGAGCTCCTGGAACGACACGTAGGCCAGCGACCGCAACAGGTCGTCGTGGTTGGCCGACTCGAAGCCGGCCGCCATGTGCGTCATCCGGGCCCGCTCCAGCGCCACCGGGTCGACCGCCCGGGTCACCAGCAGGTAGTCGCGGATCGCGATCGCGTGGCGACCCTCCTCGGCGGTCCACTGGTGCACCCAGGTGCCCCAGGCGGCGTCCCGGCCGAAGACGGTGGCGATCTCGTGGTGGTAGCTCGGGAGGTTGTCCTCGGTGAGCAGGTTGACGATCAGGCTGGTGCGCGCGACGTCGGACATCTTCGAGTCGCCGTGCTCCCAGGCCTCGCCGCCGAGCACGCCGTCGAAGTCCCGGCCCTGGCTCCACGGCACGTACTCGTGCGGCATCCACTCCTTGGCCACCTTGAGGTGGCGCTCGAGGTTCTCCTCGACCACCGGCTCCAGCTCGCGCAGGAGGTCGGTCTGGGTCAGCGGGCGGACGTCAACGGTCAAGAGATGCCTCCGGGGAGGGTCGAGGCGAGCGTGGTACTTACGGTTACGTCACCGTAGGTAAGAGAGTAACCGAGCCGGCCGCCGGTAAACACCGCACGCGTGTCGCGGCGGTCAGCGGACCGGCACGACGTCGTCCAGCGGCAGCCCGTCGTGCAGCAGCCGGATCATCTCCGGCAGCGGCTGCGGCCGGCCGAACAGGTAGCCCTGGCCCAGCGTGCAGCCCGCCTGGCGGAGCCTGGACATCTGGGCCGGCCGCTCGATGCCCTCCGCGACCACCTTGAGGTCCAGCGCAGCCCCCATGACCAGGATGGCCTCCACCAGGGCGGCGGCCCGCGGGCTGACGTCGATGTCCCGGGTGAAGCTTCGGTCGATCTTGAGCGTGTCCACCGGCAGGTGCTGGAGGTAGCCGATCGAGGAGAAGCCCACGCCGAAGTCGTCGATGGCCAGCCCCGCCCCCAGTCCCCGCAGCGCGCGCAGGGCGTAGTCGGTCTCGGCGTCGTTGGCGACGACCACGGTCTCGGTCATCTCCAGGATCAGGTGGTTGTCGCCCAGGCCGATCACTGCACGCTCGACCAGGTCCAGGAAACCGGGGTCGCGCAGCTGGTGGGCGGACATGTTGACGCCCAGGGTCAGCGGCCGGCCGGCAGCCTGCGCGAGTGACGATGCGTCCTCCACCACCCGGGAGAGCACCCGCTCCCCCAGCTCGGTGATCAGACCGCTCTCCTCGGCGGCGGCGATGAACGCGTCCGGTGCCATCAGCCCGTCCGGGCGCTGCCAGCGCACCAGCGCCTCGAAGCCCTCGATCCGGCCGCGGACCAGGTCGACGATCGGCTGGTAGTGCACCACCAGCTCGGTCGAGATGCCGCGGCGCAGCGCCTCGATCAGCTCGAGACGCCGGACGTTCTCCTCGCGCAACGAGGGCTGGTAGACGAAGAACCGGTCCTTGCCCAGGGCCTTGGCCCGGTACATCGCCATGTCGGCGTTGCGCAGCAGCCCGGCGGCGTCGTCCTCCGACCCGGCCACCGCGACCCCGATGCTCGCGCCGACCACCACCTCGTGGCCCATCACCCGGATCTCGCGGCGCAGCGCGGCCAGCAGCCGCCGGCAGAGCTCCTCGAGCTCGGCGGTCCCCTCGACACCTTCCAGCAGTACGGCGAACTCGTCGCCGCCCAGCCGGGCCACCGAGTCGACCGCCCGCACGCAGCTGACCAGCCGCGCCGCGACCGTCTTCAGCAGCTCGTCGCCCTCGGCGTGGCCGAACCGGTCGTTGACCCCCTTGAAGCCGTCCAGATCGAGGAACAGCACGGCCAGCGTCGCGTCATGGCGACGGGCCCGGATCACGGCCTGCTCGACCCGGTCCAGGAACAGCATCCGGTTGGGCAGCCCGGTCAGCGCGTCGTGCCGGGCGAGGCGGCCCATCTCGTCGGTCAGGCTGAGCCGGGAGAACGCTTCCTCGCCCACCGTGGCCAGCGCCTCGAGGGCCCGCCGGTCGCCCTCGATCGAGGCCCGCGCCCGGTTGATCGCCGGGGCGACGAGCCACATCGTCGCGGCTGCCGGCGCGGACCCGGGCACCGATCTCCTTCGGCGACGGCCCGTCGGCGCGCAGCTCCGCGAACCGGCTGGCGACCGCAGCGCGGGCGTTGTCGCGCAGCACGGCCTCGAGGTCGGCCGGCGACTCCACCACCTGGGCCTCGGCAGCCGCGTCGAACAGCGCGCTCAGCCGCCGGCGGTGCTCGCGGCCGCGGGACAGCGCGCGGGTCGCCACCAGGATGGTGAACACCGGGACGGCGAGCAGCACGTAGGTGAACGGCGGCAGCTCCCGGGCGACCAGGGCGGCCAGGTAGCCCAGGCTGTCGATGGCGACGAAGACTCCCAACGCCGCCAGGCCGGTGCTCTGCCGCAGCTCGGCGTTCAGTGGCGAGCGGTCCTCCAGCGCGATCGACACGGCCGAGACCACGTAGTCGACCAGGAAGAACGCCGCGCAGCCCAGGCCGACGGCAACGAGCTCCCGCGGGGTCGTGGTCCCGAGGGCGCCCACCGCGCGCATGACCTCCACCGCCACCCAGCCGGACAGGATGCCCAGGCCGATGTTGAAGATCCGGACGTCGATCCGCTTGGCGCGGTTGACCTGCGAAAGGGTCTGCCCCACGGCCCAGACGCCGAGTGCCCCGGCACCACCGTCGAAGCAGACGAGGAACACCAGCACGGCGGAGTCGAAGCCGACCTCGATGCCGCTGGCCGAGCGGTTGAGGATCAGCGGGAACCGGCTCATCAGGGCCGTGACGGGGGCCCCGATGAGCAGGGCGAGCAGCCAGTGCGCGTCGAAGTGGCCGCCGAAGAACATGGTGAACACCGCCACCAGCCCGACGAGCCCACCGGCCACCATCACGGTGGCGTCGAAGCACCAGCTGATGGCGCGCTTGGGCGCAGCCCCGAGCACGCTCACGCCTCGCCCTCCTTCATCGCTCACCTATCGGCACGCGTCCGGAGGGAGTAAAGCGGAGCAGAGACGCCCGGGAGCGGCGGAATGCCCCGTTTGGGGCGGTGACCCTAGCGATCGCCGACCGGCGTGTAGTCGCGCTCGGTGGCGCCGACGTAGACCTGGCGGGGCCGGCCGATCTTCGTCGCCGGGTCCTCGATCATCTCCCGCCACTGGGCGATCCAGCCCGGTAGCCGGCCCAGGGCGAACAGGACGGTGAACATCCGGGTCGGGAAGCCCATCGCCTTGTAGATGACCCCGGTGTAGAAGTCGACGTTCGGGTAGAGCTTGCGGGAGACGAAGAAGTCGTCGGCCAGCGCGACCTCCTCGAGCTTCATCGCGATGTCGAGCAGCGGGTCCTGGACGCCGAGCTTCTCCAGCACGTCGCTGGTGGCCTTCTTCACGATGGCCGCCCGCGGGTCGTAGTTCTTGTAGACCCGGTGACCGAAGCCCATCAGCTTGACGCCGGGCTCCTTGTCCTTGACCCGGCGCACGAAGGCGTCGACGTCGCCGCCGTCCTCGTGGATCGCCTGCAGCATCTCGAGCACGGCCTGGTTGGCGCCCCCGTGCAGCGGCCCGAACAGCGCGTTCACGCCGGCCGAGACCGAGGCGAACAGGTTCGCGTTGCTGGAGCCGACCAGGCGGACCGTCGACGTCGAGCAGTTCTGCTCGTGGTCGGCGTGCAGGACGAAGAGCATGTCCAGGACGCTGGCCATCGTCGGGTCGACGTCGTACGGCGTCGCCGGGACACCGAACGTCATGCGCAGGAAGTTCTCCACGTAGCCCAGCGAGTTGTCGGGGTAGAGCAGCGGCTGGCCGACCGACTTCTTGAACGCGTACGAGGCGATGGTCGGCAGCTTGGCCATCAGCCGGACCGTCGACATCTCGACGTGATCGCGGTCGAACGGGTCGAGGCTGTCCTGGTAGAAGGTCGACAGCGCACTCACCGCCGAGGACAGGACGGCCATCGGGTGCGCGTCGCGTGGGAAGCCGTCGAAGAACCGGCGCAGGTCCTCGTGCAGCAGCGTGTGGTTGCGGATCCGGTTGCTGAACTGCTCGAGCTCGGTGGCACTGGGCAGCTCGCCGTAGATCAGCAGGTACGACACCTCGAGGAACGAGGACTTCTCGGCGAGCTGGTCGATCGGGTACCCGCGGTACCGCAGGATGCCCTCGTCGCCGTCGATGAAGGTGATCGAGGACGCGCAGGACGCGGTGTTGACGAAACCCGGGTCGAGGGTGACGTAGCCGGTCTCCTGGAGCAGGTTGCCCGCCTCGAGACCGGAGGGACCCTCGGACGCCGCCGTGACCGGGAGGGGTAGCTGTCCACCAGGGTGCTTGAGCTCGAAGTCGGCCATCGCCGGTCCCTTCCCTTCGGTCGCGGTGCGCACACCCAGTCTCGCAGAGGACCAGCAGCAACGGGGTGCGAGGTCGGGGCGCTTCAGGGGGTCGGCAGGATCACGCTGATGCCCGCGGGGTACCCCGGCTCCCCCATCGCCGGCAGCGCGACGGCGGCCTCGTCGAGGCTGAGCCGGCGGGTCACCAGCAGGTCCGGCCGAAGCCGGCCGGAGGCCACCAGCGCCAGCATCGCCGGGTAGTCGTGCGCCGCCATCCCGTGGCTGCCGACGATCTCCAGCTCGTGCGCGATCACCCGCGCCATCGGCATCGGCGGCTGCCCCAGGTCGGGCGGCAGCAGGCCGACCTGCACGTGCCGGCCGCGCTTGGCCAGGCTGCGCACCGAGGCCGCCGCCGTCGGGTGGCTGCCGAACGCGTCCAGCGACACGGCGGCACCACCCCCGGTGACGTCGCGCACCGCTCGCGCCGGGTCCGTCGACGAGGCGTCGACCAGCTCGACCGCGCCGAACCGTCCCGCCAGCTCCAGAGCCTGCGGCGTGACGTCGACAGCCACCACCCGGGCACCCGCCGCGACCGCGACCATCACCGCCGACAGCCCTACCCCGCCGCAGCCGTGCACCGCCACCCAGTCGCCCGGCCGGACCCGGCCCTGCTGGACCACCGCCCGGTACGCCGTCGCGAACCGGCAGCCGAGCGCGGCCGCCGTCTCCGCGGCCAGCTCGTCCGGCAGCGCGACGAGGTTCACGTCGGCGTGGTCGAGGGCGACCAGCTCGGCGAAGGAGCCCCAGCCGGTGAAGCCGGGCTGGGTCTGCCGGTCGCAGACCTGGTGGTCGCCGGCCAGGCAGGACCGGCAGGTGCCGCAGGCGCACACGAACGGCACCGTGACCCGGTCGCCGACCTGCCAGTCGCGCACCTGCGGACCGGTCTCGGTGACCGTCCCGGCGAGCTCGTGGCCGGGGACGTGCGGCAGGGCGATGGTGCGGTCGTGGCCGGCCCAGCCGTGCCAGTCGCTGCGGCACAGCCCGGTCGCCTCGACCCGGACCACGACACCGTGGGCGGCCGGGACCGGGTCCGGCACGTCACGGACCGCGACCGGGCCGCCGAAGTCGTCCAGCACCAGTGCTCGCACGACCGGCGAGGCTACTGCGGGTCGCTGCACACCTCGTGGCGGACTCCCCGGTGCCTCACAGGATCCTCCCAGGGACCGGACGCACCGTAGACGACATGAGCGACCAGACCCGCACCCTCCCGCCGTACGACCCCACCACCCCGCCGGCCACCGGCTATGGCGCCCAGGACCCCTGGCGCGCGCCCGACCCCTCCGGACTGCCCCCCGGCACCTCGCCGCCGTCGCCCGAGCAGGCGACTGACTCGCCGCGCCCCCGACGGGGAATCGCCCTGCTCTCCGCGGTCGCCCTGGCGGCCGGGCTGGTGGGCGGCGGTGCCGGGGCGGCACTGACCGGCGCCCTCGACGATTCGAACCCGTCCAGTTCCCCGGCCAGCAGCACGTCGCTGCAGGGCGCGGCCACCGGCACCGACAGCCCGGCGGCCGACGGCTCGGTCGAGGCCGTCGCCAGCGCAGTGCTGCCCAGCGTGGTCTCCATCAAGGTGAGCACCGGTCAGGGCGGCGGCGAGGGCACCGGCATCGTCCTGTCGTCCGACGGGCTCATCCTCACCAACAACCACGTGGTCGCCCTCGCAGCCTCCGGTGGCAGCATCTCGGTCACCTTCAACGACGGCACGTCGGCGGACGCCAGCATCGTCGGCCGGGACCCGGTCACCGACCTGGCGGTCATCAAGGCGAAGGGCGTCAGCGGACTGACCAAGGCCACGCTGGGCAGCTCGGCCAACCTCGACCCCGGCCAGCAGGTCGTCGCGATCGGCTCCCCGCTCGGCCTGCAGGGCACCGTCACCAGCGGCATCGTCAGCGCGCTCAACCGCCCGGTCCGCACCGGTGACGCCACCGGCACCGAGAACGTCAGCACCGTGATCGACGCCATCCAGACCGACGCCGCGATCAACCCCGGCAACTCCGGCGGCCCGCTGGTCAACCTCAAGGGCGAGGTCGTGGGCATCAACAGCGCGATCGCCAGCCTCGGCGCCAGCGCCGGCGGGCAGTCCGGCTCGATCGGCCTCGGCTTCTCGATCCCGATCGACCAGGCGCGCACCATCGCCAAGCAGCTCATCGACAGCGGTACGGCGACCCACGCCCAGCTCGGGGTCAGCGTGCGGGACGCCTCGACCGCCAGCTCGTCGGCCTTCTCCGACGGCGCGCTGGTCGCCGCGGTGACCGCCGGCGGGGCGGCCGAGAAGGCCGGGCTGGCCCAGGGCGACGTCATCACCAAGGTCGGCGACCGTCCGGTGGACAGCGCGGACGCGCTGATCGCCGCGGTCCGCTCGCACCGACCGGGCGACGCCGTGGTGCTGACCTACAGCCGGAACGGCAACGAGTCGACCGCCCGGGTCACCCTGGGCAGCGACGCCTCCGGCACCTGAGCACGGCCGGCCCGGCGTGTCGGAACCCGGGCACCCGGGCACGATGCCCTACAACTAGGAACAAGGCCCCTCGAAGCATGAGTTCGAGGGGCCTTGTGCTGTCCCGGAGGCATCGTGCTTTCGGCGTACGTCCCAGCATCCCGGTCGTGGGGATGCTGGCCCCACCGCCGACTCACCAGGTCGCACGGTCGTCGCGCGAGCACCGCGCGGCCAGTCTCGAGATGTCGCCAAGGACATCGACCCGAGACCGGAGAGCACCTGCCATGACCATGCTGCTGGACGCCACCACCCTCGCCCCCGCCGCCGCGCCCGCCGAGCCCGGCACGCACCACGGCGACCCGCCGAAGCTCAGTCACGACCAGCTCGCCCGCACCCACGCCGAGACGCTCGCCGCGCCGCGTCGGCCGTACTCCCTCGCCGCGAAGATGCTGTTCTGGCAGATGGACCTGCTGTACGGGAAGGCGGCCACCTTCGAGAAGTCGCTGGTGCTCGAGATCGTGGCCCGGGTCCCGTACCAGACCTGGGAGAACGCGTCGTACAAGCGCATCACCCGGGTGCACCGCCGGACCGGCCTGGCGCTGCGGATCTGGGACCGGGTCCGCGAGTTCCGGGCCCAGCAGGACAACGAGCAGTGGCACATGCTGATCATGGCCGAGCTGGTGGAGCGCAGCGGCCGGAAGACCGGCTGGCTGCGGTTCCGGATGCTCCCCCAGCTGATCTCGATCGGCTGGTGGCACTTCTGCTGGCTGCTGTACGCCGTCAAGCCGGCGTGGAGCCACCGCCTGAACGCCGACTTCGAGGACCACGCGGAGCACACCTACGCCGAGATGGTCGTGGCCAACCCGGCGTTCGAGACGACCTCGTGGGACTCCGTCCTGTGCGCCGAGTACGGCGGCTACGACTCGCTCGCCGACCTGCTCCGGCAGATCAGCCACGACGAGCGCTGCCACAAGCAGGAGTCCGAGCTGCACCTGCTCGAGCCGCGCGTCCGCTGACGGCGGACGCCGCGGCCGGCCGTCGGACCCGGTGCAAGGATGGTGGGGTGCTCGACCCCCGCGACCTGTACACCCGGCACGACACCCTGTCCCCGGACCGCGACAGCACCGGGCCCGACCCCGACGAGGGGCCCGGCCCGGTGCTGCTGCACGCGCTGACCGGTTTCGTCGACGCCGGCCAGGCCGGCCAGCTGGCGCGGGACCACCTGCTGGAGACCCTCGAGCACACGCCGGTCGCGACCTTCGACGTGGACCAGCTGCTCGACTACCGCTCGCGGCGGCCGGCGATGATCTTCGAGGCCGACCACTGGGTGTCCTACGACGACCCACGGCTGGTGCTGCACGAGGTCCGCGACGGTGCCGGCACCCGGTTCCTGCTGCTCGAGGGCGCCGAGCCGGACGTCTCGTGGGAGCGGTTCATCGGCGCGGTCACCGGCCTGGTCGACGAGCTCGGCGTCCGGCTCACGATCGGCATGCACGGCATCCCGATGGGCGTCCCGCACACCCGGCCCACCTCGGCCACCGCGCACGCCACCCGGCCGGAGCTGGTCGCCGGCCGCGACCCGTGGATCGGCACCGTGCAGGTGCCCGGCAGCGTCATCAACCTGCTCGAGCTGCGGCTCGGCCGGGCCGGGCACGACGCGATGGGCTTCGCGGTGCACGTGCCGCACTACCTGGCGCAGGCGGAGTACCCCGCGGCGGCCGCGGCACTGCTCGACAACGTCGCCGCCGCCACCGACCTGGTGCTGCCGACCACCGCGCTGCACGCGGCCGCCGAACGCACCCGGGCCGAGCTGGACGAGCAGGTGGCCGCCTCGCCCGAGGTGGCCGAGGTGGTGCGGGCGCTGGAGAAGCAGTACGACACCTACCTCGCGACCCGCGGCGAGGAGTCCGGCGGCGCGGACCTGCTGGCCGGCCGACGGGGCTTCCCGACCGCCGACGAGCTGGGGGCCGAGCTGGAGCGCTTCCTCGCCGACCAGTCCAAGGGCGGCGACCAGCCCGAGGGCTGACCGAGCGGGTGAAACCAGAGGCGCCGGGCCGGGAGCGCCTCACGGCGCGGGGCCGCTCGAAGCGGCTTCAATTGGGACCCGGGGCTACCGCGGCCCGGCACCCTGGGTGGCCCCGGAGGGCCGAGCTCATTGTAGTGGCTCCGCCCCCGGCGGGGGCCGTCAGACCAGGTTCTCGCCGCGCCACAGCGTCGCGGCCGCCTCGAGGTCCTCGGCGGTCTGCAGCAGCGACGACGACGACCGGGTGAGCTCCTCCGCGCCGGTCGGGTCGTCGACCTCGACCTGGTCGGCCCGGGTGACCCGGCCGGCCACCACCACCCGGCAGAAGGCGCCGGCCCGCTCCAGAGCGACGGCGAGGTCGCCGGCGAACACCCCGTGCAGCACGGCGTCGAGCAGCGCGCGCAGCGCCTCCGGGGTCGGCGGCTCGGCGGCACCCGCCACGACGTGCGCGACGGGGGCCGCGGTGCGTCCGGTGGCGAAGTCCTGCGCGGCGCCGACGGCGTCCCGGCGCACCCACTCGCGCAGCACGTACAGCCGCCACAGCGCGCCGGGCAGCGACCGCGGCGGGCGCTGCGCCCACAGGTCGGCGATGGTGTCCAGACCGACCTCGTCGACCAGCGCGACCAGCCGCGAGCGGGTCGCCTCGTCGCTGGTGGCGCGGCCGGACGCGACGAGCAGCGTCGCCGTGGCGTGCGCCGCCTCGGCCAGCGCAGCCGGGTCCGGGGCACCGCCCAGCGTGTCGAGGGCGGCCTTCCCCAGCAGGGCCGGTCGCCGCGGTCGTCGCTCGTCCACCGACCGATCATGCCATCGGGACCGCCCGCGGGCGGTCGCTCGGGCAGTTCGACACACGAGCGGGCTACGGTGGCTCCCCGTGCCCGGACGCCGTCGAACCCTCGCCCTCTCGGCCACCGGTCTCAGCCTGCTGGCGATCCTCGCCGGGCTCCCGGCCGACGCGCGGGAGACCGTCCTGGCGAGCGAGACGCGGCAGAGCACGGTCGCGGGCGACCGTGCCATGGCCGCGCGGGCCCCGGCGCCCAGCGAGTACGCCGGGAGCGACCCGGCGACCTGGAGCACCCGCCGGCTGGCCGCCCAGCTGGTCTTCTCCTGCGTCGACCTGCAGGACCTCGACCGGGCCCGCCGGCAGGCGGCCGCGGGCATCGGCGGCATCACGCTGCTCGGCTCCGACCCGCCGCGCCGGCTCCGGGCCCGGTTGCACGCGGTCACCGCGCGCGGCCCGGACGCCGGTGCTGCCGTTCATCGCCAGCGACGAGGAGGGCGGCGCCGTGCAGCGGCTGCGCGAGGTCATCTACCGGCTGCCGTCGGCCAGGACGATGGGCGGCTGGCGGCCGGCCCGGGTCCGGCGTACGGCCGAGAGCTACGGCCACCGGATGCGCCGGCTCGGTGTGCGGATGGACCTGGCGCCGGTCGCCGACCTGGCGGTCCGCGGCCGCTACATCGACGACCTGGGCCGGGCCTTCTCGGCCGACCCGGACCGGGTGACGGCCGACGCGCACGCGTGGCGCCTCGGGATGGCCGACGCCCGGGTGGTGACGGTGCTGAAGCACTGGCCCGGCCACGGCTCGGCGACCAACTCGCACACCGGACCGGCCCGGGTGCCACCGCTGACCGAGCTCGTCCGCCATGACCTGGTGCCCTTCGACCGCGAGCTGGCCGCCGGCGCACCGGTGGTGATGGTCGGTCACCTGCTGTCGAAGGGGCTGACCACCGGCGAGGTGCCGACCAGCCTGTCGCCGCGCGCCCTGCATTACCTGCGTCGCTCGGCCGGCCCGGACGTCGTGCTGCTCACCGACTCGCTCGCGATGGCCGCCGCCAGCTCGTCGTTGGGCATCAGCCCGGCGCGGGCCACGGTGCGGGCGTTGCGCGCCGGCGCGGACTGGGCGATGGCCTGCGACGCGAGCCCGCTGACGGCCGCGGCCGCCGTCCGTCGTGCCCTGGATTCGGGCCGCCTGGACCGGGACCGGGCCGACTCCTCGGCCCGCCGGATCCTCGCGCTCAAGGCGCGGTCCGGCCTCGCGCCGCGGGTCCCAAACCCACCTGCGCCGTGACCAGGGACACACGCTGCCTGACCGGGCGGCGGACGGCGCGCTGGTAGGCTGGGCGCTGTCTTCGGTGGCATCTGGCCACCACTCCCGCGGGCGAGCTGTCCGCGTGGTCGTCTCTCGAGACGTGCTCCCGACCAGCCTGGCTGGCGGTGCAGCCCTCGCGGTGCGGCCTCAACACCGCATCGGAGTCACCTCGTATGACCATGCACGCCTCGGGCCGTGGACGGCCCACCCGTACTTCCGCCCCCAGGTCCGGCGGTCCCCGCCCGGACCGTGGTGGCGCCCAGCGTCGGCGCCCGGCCGGCAAGCCGTCGGCCAAGGTCGCGACCCGGGTGGCCGACCAGGCCGCCGACCGTGAGCTGACCGCCTGGTTCGAGCGGGCCGCAGTCGAGAGCCCGCTGCCGACCGAGACCTCGTTCGGCAAGCTCGGCCTCCCGCAGGAGCTGGTGACCGCCCTCGAGCGGCGCGACATCCGCACCGCGTTCCCGATCCAGGCCGCGACGCTGGCCGACTGCCTCGCCGGCCGCGACGTGCTCGGCCGGGCCCAGACCGGGTCCGGCAAGACCCTCGCCTTCGGCCTGCCGATGATCACCCGGCTGGCCGGCCGCAAGCCGGCGCCGCGCACCCCGCGCGGCCTGGTGCTCGTCCCGACCCGTGAGCTCGCCGTGCAGGTGCGCGACGCGCTGGAGCCGCTCGGCCACGCGCTCGGCGTCAAGACCGTCGCGGTGTTCGGCGGTGCGCCGCTCGGCCGTCAGATCGCCACCCTCGAGCGCGGCGTCGACATCGTGGTCGCCACCCCGGGCCGGCTGCTCGACCTGATCGAGCGCCGCAGCTGCACGCTCGCCTCGATCGAGGTCGCCGTGCTCGACGAGGCCGACCACATGGCCGACATGGGCTTCCTGCCCGACGTCAGCCGGATCCTCGACATGACCCCCGCCGGCTCGCAGCGGCTGCTGTTCTCCGCCACCCTCGACGGCGCGGTCGGCAAGCTGGTCCGCACCTACCTCACCGACCCGGTCGCCCGCGCGGTGGACCCGGCCGAGTCGCACGTCACGACGATGGAGCACAAGGCGCTCGTCGTCCGCAACGAGCAGAAGGTCAACGTGCTCGCCGAGATCGCCGCCCGCCCGGCGCGCACCCTGCTGTTCGTGCGCACCAAGCACGGCGCCGACCGCCTGGTGAAGCAGCTCGGTCGCCTCGGCGTCGCGGCGGAGGCCATCCACGGCAACCGCAACCAGGGCCAGCGTCAGCGGGCGCTGGACGCCTTCTCCCGCGGCGAGTCCCGGGTGCTGGTCGCGACCGACGTCGCCGCCCGCGGCATCCACATCACCGACGTCGACCTCGTGGTCCACGTCGACCCGCCGAACGACCACAAGGACTACCTGCACCGGTCCGGTCGCACCGCCCGCGCCGGCGCCTCCGGCGTCGTCGTGTCGGTGCTCGGGCACGACCAGCTGCGCGCCGCCCGCCACCTGTTTGGCCGGGCGGGCGTCGACGTGACCCCGGTCGACGCCGCCCCGGGCAGCGAGCCGGTGCGCGAGCTGGCCGAGTCCGGCGAGCCGATCGTGGTCACCGCGGCACCGAAGGTCTCGCGGTCCCCGGGCGCCAGCCGCCCGTCGACGTACGACGACAACCGCGCGTCCGGGCAGCACCGGCACCGCCGCAACGGCCGCCGCCCGTCCGGCCGCCGGGCCGCCTGACCCGGCGGCGGACCACCGTCAGGCGTCCGGCAGGTCGAGCTCGAACCAGACGACCTTGCCGGCGCCGTGCGGCGAGGTGCCCCACCGGTCGCTGAGCGCGTCCATCAGCGGCACTCCGCGACCGGACTCGTCGAGCAGCGCGCTGACCGCGGGCACCGGGTTGCGCGAGGTCTCGTCGGACACCTCGACCCGCACCCGGTCGGCGAACCGCCACAGCTCGAGGTCGACCCGGCCGTCGGTGTGCCGCAACGCGTTGGTCACCACCTCGGACACCAGCAGGACTGCGGTCTCGCGCAGGTCGGCCAGCGCAGGCTCCGAGACGTGCGCGCCGATGAACTCGCGGGCCGCCCGGGCCGCCCGCGGGTCCTCCCGGTCGATCCACGTCCGGGCGTGGGCGGGCAGGGCCGACTCGGGTAGGCCGTCGTGACGTACGACGAGCAGCGCGACGTCGTCGGACCGGTGGTCCGGATCGACCGAGCCGGCCAGCAGCCGGTCGGCCAGCGACTCCAGGTCCCCGGTCTCCGACGCGCACAACGTGGCGAGCACCGAGGCCAGACCCTCGTCGAAGCTGCGCGCCGAGTCCTCGACCAGCCCGTCGGTGAACAGCACCAGGGTGTCGCCGCGACCCAGCCGCACGGTCCCCACCTCGTACTCCTGGTCATTGACGACACCGAGCGGAGGCCCGACCGGAGCGTCCAGCGGCCCGGCCACGCCATCCGCGGTACGCCGCACGGGCGGCGGGTGGCCGGCGAGCACCAGCTGGGTGCGTGAGGAGCGCAGGTCGACCATGACGATGGCGCAGGTCGCGAACACCCCGGGGTCGAGCTCGGCCATCAACCGGTTGGTCCGGGACATCACGGCACCCGGCTCGTGGCCCTCGGCGGCATAGGCGCGCAGCGCGTTGCGCAGCTGACCCATCACCGCGGCGGCCTGCATCGTGTGGCCCTGCACGTCACCGATCACCAGCGCCACCCGGTCGCCGGGCAGCTCCAGCACGTCGTACCAGTCACCGCCGACGCCCATCCCGTCGGTCGCCGCCAGGTAGCGAGCGGTCGCTACCAGCCCGGTCGGCCGCGGCAGGGCCCTGGGCAGCAGCTGCTGCTGCAGCTCGGCCGCCAGCGTCCGCTCCGAGTCGCGCAGCCGGGCCCGGGCCAGGGTCTGGGCGAGCAGGCCGCTGACGCTGACCAGCAGCGACCGCTCGTCCGGCGGGAAGTCGCGGGGGTCGTCGAAGCTGACCGTGAGGCTGCCGAGGGCCCGGCCGGACACGGTGAGCGGGAGGAAGGCCCAGGCCTGCTTCCCGGTGGCCTCGACCACGTCACCGCGGCCGGGGAACGAGGCGAGGTAGGCCTCCCGGGACGGCAGGAACAGCGGCTCCCGGGTGCGCAGCACCTGGGCGATCGGCACGTCGTCGTCGGTGCTGAGGACGTCGAGCATCGCCACCGCGCCGGCGTGGTAGCCGGAGTGCCCGGCCAGCTTGAGCCGGTTGGACTCGACCAGGGACACCAGCATCCCGGTGGCCCCGAACGCCGGCAGCACCATGGTGGCGACGACGTCGATGACGTCGGCCAGCGTGTCGGCCTCGGCGAGTGCGGCGCTGTAGGCGAGCACCGCGCGGGCCTGGTCCGGCCGGCTGAGCGAGCGCTCCTCCTCCAAGCTGGGCGGCGCGCAGAGCGGTGACGTCGGTGGCGAAGAACGAGGTGCCGTCGGGGTGCGGCACGACGCGGACCTGGAACCAGCGGTCGGCCGCGACGACGTACTTGGTGAAGACGTCGGGCCGGCCGGTGGCTCGCCGCGCGGCGGACCAGCGGCTCGTAGCCCGGGGGTCGCGAGGTGCGGCCAGACCTCCCAGAGCGACCGCCCCCGGGCCTCGGCCGCCGGTCCGACGAAGACCTCGGCGTTGCGGTTGACGTAGGTGACCGTCCAGCTCCGGTCGACGGACAGGAAGCCGTCGGCCATGTGCTCGAGCGCGCGGGCCACCGTGTCCCGCGCGAGGCGCTGGTCGGTCGTGTCGCGAGCGACGCCGAGCATCCGGGCCGCGCGCCCGTCCGCGCCCGCCAGGACCTGCCCGCGCGCCTCGACCCAGCGGACCGCGCCGCCGGGCAGGGCCACCCGGTACTCCGCCAGGTAGTCGCCGCAGGCCTCCAGCGCCTCGGTCACCAGCGCCTCGACCGACGGCCGGTCCTCGGGGTACAGCGCCGCCCAGAACGAGTCGACCCGGTGGTCGAAGGTCGCGGGGTCGATGCCGAAGAGCCGGCACATCCGCTCGTCGAAGTCGAGATGGTCGGACCGCAGGTCCCAGTCGAACCAGCCGACACCGGCGGCCGCCATCACCAGGTCACGGTGCGGCCCGCCGCGCTCGTCGGCGCCGTCGGGGAGACGACGCACGCCGTCCGACATCGCCACCCACCTCCCCGCTCCCGCAGGCGGGAAGTCTGCCACGCTGGCGGCCATGAGCATCGACCCTCGGGCAGGTCAGCCCGCCTCCGACGCCGACCTGGTCGACGTGTCCGCGCTGGTCACCGCCTACTTCACCGGCCACCCGGACGTCGGCCGAGCCCGCCCAGCAGGTCGCGTTCGGCACCTCGGGCCACCGCGGCTCGTCGCTGGACCTGGCGTTCAACGAGGACCACATCGCGGCCACCAGCCAGGCGATCTGCGAGCACCGGGCCGCCGCCGGCATCGCCGGCCCGCTGTTCCTCGGCCGCGACACCCACGGCCTGTCCGAGCCGGCCTGGTCGACCGCCCTCGAGGTGTTCGCCGCCAACGACGTCACCGTGCTCGTCGACGACCGGGACCGCTACACACCCACCCCTGCGGTGTCGCACGCGATCCTGCGGCACAACCGCGACCACGACGGCAGCGCTCGGGCCGACGGCGTCGTCGTCACCCCGTCGCACAACCCGCCGCGGGACGGCGGCTTCAAGTACAACCCGCCGGACGGCGGGCCGGCCGGCAGCGACATCACCGGCTGGGTGCAGGACCGGGCCAACGAGATCCTGCGCGACGGGCTGAAGGACGTCCGCCGGGTGCCGCTCGCGCGGGCCCGGTCCGCCGCGACGACCTCGACCTACGACTTCCTCGGGACGTACGTCGACGACCTGCCCGCCGTGCTCGACCTCGACGCCGTGCGCAGGGTCGGTGTGCGGATCGGGGCCGACCCGCTCGGCGGCGCGAGCGTCGACTACTGGGCGGCGATCGCCGAGCGGCACCGGCTCGACCTGACCGTCGTCAACCCGCGGGTCGACCCGACCTGGCGGTTCATGACGCTGGACTGGGACGGCAAGATCCGGATGGACTGCTCGTCGCCGTCCGCGATGGCCTCGCTGGTGACGCTGATGTCCGGCGACGCGCCGTACGACGTCGCGACCGGCAACGACGCCGACTCCGACCGGCACGGCATCGTCACCCGGGACGGCGGCCTGATGAACCCCAACCACTTCCTGGCGGTCGCCATCGAGTACCTGTACATGCACCGGGACGGCTGGGCGCCCGAGGCAGCGGTCGGCAAGACGCTGGTCAGCTCGAGCATGATCGACCGGGTGGCCGACTCGCTCGGCCGGCGGCTGGTCGAGGTGCCGGTCGGGTTCAAGTGGTTCGTCCCTGGGCTGCTCGACGGCTCGGTCGCCTTCGGCGGCGAGGAGTCGGCCGGCGCGTCCTTCCTGCGTCGGGACGGCAGCGTCTGGACGACCGACAAGGACGGCATCCTGCTGGCGCTGCTGGCGTCGGAGATCCTCGCCATCACCGGCGCGACCCCGAGCGAGCGCTACCGGTCGCTGGTCCGGCACTTCGGCGACCCGGCGTACGCCCGGGTCGACGCGCCGGCGACCCGCGAGGAGAAGAAGGTGCTCGCGTCGCTGTCCCCGGACCAGGTGACGGCCACCGAGCTGGCCGGCGAGAAGATCACCGGCAAGCTGACCGAGGCACCGGGCAACGGCGCGAGGATCGGCGGGCTCAAGGTCACCACCGAGTCGGCGTGGTTCGCGGCCCGGCCGTCCGGCACCGAGGACGTCTACAAGATCTATGCCGAGAGCTTCCGCGGACCTGATCACCTCGCCCAGGTGCAGCAGGCGGCCCGCGAGGTCGTGTCGGCAGCCCTCGCCGGCTGACGGTCAACCGCCATGCAGCTGCGGGTGATGACCGAGCCCCAGGAGGGCGCGACCTACGACGACCTGCTGAGGGTCGCGGCCGAGGCGGAACGGCTCGGGTTCGACGCGTTCTTCCGCTCCGACCACTACCAGCGGATCTCGCCCGGCGACCCCGGCCCCGGCTCGACCGACGCGTGGGCGGTGCTGGCCGGGCTGGCCCGGGACACCTCGACGATCCGGCTCGGCACGATGGTGTCGTCGGCGACCTTCCGGCAGCCGGGCCCGCTGGCCATCACCGTCGCCACCGTCGACGCGATGAGCGACGGCCGGGTGGAGCTCGGGCTCGGCAGCGGCTGGTACGAGACCGAGCACCGGTCCTACGGCATCCCGTTCCCGCCGGTGGGTGAGCGGTTCGACGTGCTCGAGGAGCAGCTGGCCGTGCTCACCGGTCTGTGGTCGACCCCGGCCGGCGAGACGTTCTCCTTCGCCGGCTCGCACTACTCCCTGACCGACAGCCCGGCCCTGCCGAAGCCGGCGCAGAACCCGCTGCCGATCGTGATCGGCGGCAAGGGGAAGCGGCGGACGCCGGCGCTGGCGGCCCGGTTCGCCGCCGAGTACAACGTGCCGTTCGACACCCCGGACGTGGTCGGCGACTGCTTCGCCCGGGCCCGGCAGGCCTGTGAGGAGGCCGGCCGAGACCCGTCGTCGCTGGTGCTGTCGGCAGCGCAGACGCTGGCGGTCGGTGCGGACGAGCCGGAGGTACGGCGGCGGGCGGAAGCGGCGGGCGGCGATGCGGCCGGGCTGCGGACGGCAGGTCTGGGCGGCACCCCGGCCGAGGTGGTCGACAAGATCGGTCGGTTCGCGGAGCTGGGGGCCAGCCGGGTCTACCTGCAGGTGATCGACCTGGCCGACCTCGATCACCTTCGCCTGGTCGCGGAGCAGGTCGCCCCCCACGTATAGGCCGCGCCCCGTCTCCTCGCCGAGCGGCCGCGACACGCCGGAGATCGACCCTGACTTGATGACTAGTTTCTCCACTGACATACTTCTCAACGTGACAGGGAACAGCAGGACGGGCAGCGGGCTGACGCCGGTGCGGCTGCACCGGCGTACCCACCTGGACCTGATGCGCTCGGTGAGCGCCGCCTGTCGACGCGGCTGACTCCTCCGCCGCCCTGCTCCACACCGCACGACCTCGAGACGAGGAAACCCTGATGACTTCGCTCACCCTGGCTCCACCCGCCCCTGACCCGACCCTCCCCCGCCTGCGCCGCGGCGTCCCGTCCCGGCTGCACCGCCTGGCCCGCCAGCTCGCTGCCCGCACCGACCTGTGGCAGCCGCACGTCCGGTTCGCCCACGAGTCCCGCTGGTCGGTCCGGGTGGCCGTGACCGCCGACTACGAGGCCTGGCTGCTGACCTGGCTGCCCGGCCAGTCGACCGGCCTGCACGACCACGGCGGCTCGGCCGGTGCCTTCGCCGTGCTGGACGGCGTCGTCGAGGAGTCCACCCTCGCCCCCGCCGGCTCCCGCGGCCCGGCCGCGCTCGTGCAACGCACCCTCAGCGCCGGCCGGGTCCGGTCGTTCGGCGCCGACTACGTCCACGACGTGACCAACACCGGCTCGGCGCCGGCCGTCAGCCTGCACGTCTACGCGCCCGCCCTGGAGACGATGAGCCGCTACGTCCTCGACGACGACGGCCGCCCCCAGGTCGTCTCGCTCGAGCACTCCGGGACCGACTGGTGAGCGCCATCGTCCCCGCAGTCGATCGTCGACCTGCTCGCCGTGGCCCGGTCCGGGCTGCTGCGGCTGGACCCGCTGCGCGCCGTGCAGGCCTGGGAGGGCGGCGCCGTCCTCGTCGACATCCGACCCGCGGCCCAGCGCGCCGAGGAGGGCGACGTCCCCGGCGCGCTGCTCGTCGAGCGCAACGTGCTCGAGTGGCGGTTCGACCCGGCCAGCGACGCTCGGCTGCCGATCGCGTCCTACGACCTGCACGTGCTGGTGCTGTGCTCCGAGGGCTACACCTCGAGCCTGGCCGCGGCCGCGCTGCAGCAGGTCGGCGTACGCCGGGCGACCGACGTGATCGGCGGCTTCCGGGCCTGGCAGGCCGCCGGGCTGCCGACCAACGGCGGCCAGCAGGCACGCCCGGCGCTCTCGCTGGTGCCCGATCCCAGCCCGGCAGGCGACGACCTCGCGGGCCGGCTCGACGTGTCGGTCGACCCCGACCAGCGTCGCGCCGTCGTCGAGGGTCGCGAGATCGAGCTGACCCGCCTCGAGTTCGACCTGCTCGCCCACCTCGTCGCTGCGCCGGACCGGGTGCACACCCGCCGGGTGCTGCTCGCCAGCCTGTGGGACGACCGCAGCGGCGCCGGCACCCGCACCGTCGACGTGCACGTGCACCGGCTGCGCAGCAAGCTCGGGACGCGATCCGGGCAGGCGCTGCAGACGGTGCGCGGAGTCGGCTACCGGTGGTCCCCGAGGGCGGTGCGCGCGGCCTCCAGCTGACCGGCGTACCACTGGGACAGCGTCCTGCGGTCGGCGCAGCCGGACTTCGCCAGCACCCGCGCGACGTGGTGCTCGACGGTCCGAGTCGACAGCTGCAGGCGGGCCGCGACCTCGGCGTTGGTCGCTCCCCCGGCGACCAGCTCGAGCACGTCCATCTCGCGGCTGGTGACGCCGAGGGCCGCGGCCCAGCCGGGCACCCGGCTCTCGCCGCGGCCCCGGCGGACGGTGACGCCGCCGCGCCGAAGCAGCTCGCGGCAGGTCCGGGCGAGCTCCTTGTCGCCGGCCGCCTCGAAGGCGGTCAGGTCGGCCCGCAGCCGGGGCACCGGGTCGCCCCAGCCGTCGGCCAGCGCGGCCTGGAGCACGAGCAGCCGCAACAGCCGGGTCCACCAGTCCGCGCCGGCCATCTGCTGCTCACCGTCGACGACCAGCGCCGCCGCCTCGTCCCCCGCACCGGACCGGCCGGCGACCACGGCCTCCGCGAGGCGCAGCGCTCCCGAGTTCAGCGAACGGTGCACCGCCTGCGACCCGGCCAGCTGGCTCATCGCTGCCCCCGGGTCGGCGTCCTGCACTGCCCGTAGCACCACCCACAGCCCCCAGACTCCATACGGTGCGCCGGAGGGGTTGCGCCCCAGGCTGGTCGTGGCGAGATCCAGCTGGGTCAACGCCGCCGCGTAGTCGTGCGCGATCAGCGGCCGGACGGCGAGGACGCTGTGCACGAGCCCTTGCCGGTCGTCGGGACCGACCGCGACGCCGACCGTGGCGAGGACCCGCCCGCTTGCCGCATCGTCACCGGACAGTGCGAGCGCGAAGGCGAGCAGCAGCGACGCGGTGTCGTGCACCCACGGCTGCCCGATCCGGCCGCCGAGCGCAGCGGTCGCCGCCGCCCGGGCCACCGCGGGGCCTGGACCCGTCTTGGTGAGCTCGGCCTCGGAAAGGACGATGTCGATCCCGGCGACCGTGCCCGGCATGCCTACCGACTCGGCGAGATCCCGGGCCTCGACCAACCCGGCGGTGTCCACCCGGTCGTTCAGCCGGATCGTGCCCAGCGAGTGCAGCGCCCGGACCCGCCGCGGCGTGAGACCGTTCTCCGCGGCCACCCGGGCTGCGCGGGCGAACCAGTGCCGCGCCGCCGCCGAGTCGCTGGCCCGGGCGCACCGGCCGGCCACCTCGAGGGCCGTGCACAGCGCGACCGGGTCGACGTCCGGTCCGACCGGGTCATCGGCAGCCGCGACTACGGCGTCAGCGAGTGCGGCGGCACCGGCGAGGTCTCCCGCGCCGAAGAGGGCGTCGGCGCGCACCGCATCGGCTCGCGGATCGCCGGGAACGGCTGCCCGCTCCAGCATCGACAGTGCGCCGGGCCAATCGGCGGCCTCGACGGCGGCAGCGGCGAGGGTCAGCCCGAGAGCGGCGTGCGCCGGACCGGCGAGCGTGTCGAGAACCGCGGTGCCGGACGCTCGGGCCTCGGCCAGCCGGCCCTGCAGGGTGAGCACCCGGACCAGGTCGTCGGCCACCACCGGCTGCCCGCCGAGCTCGCCCGCGCGGCGGACCAGGGCCTCGGCCGACGCCAGGTCGCCCCGGTCGGCGTCGGCCCGGGCCACCCCCAGCAGGGCGGGCACGGCACGGTCCGGCCGACCGGCCTCGGCCCACAGCAGCGCGGCACGCGACGGGGCGTCGGCGTCGTTCCGCCGGTCCAGCCGGTCGGCCAGCCGGGCGGCGAGCGCGGCGCGCTCCGGCGGCAGCAGGGTCGCGAGGACGGCGTCCCGGGTCAGCGCGTGCCGCCAGGTCAGCCGCGGGCCGGCCGGCACGAGCAGGTTGGCCTCCACGCCGGCGCGCAGCGACCGGAGGACGACAGCCTCCTCCGCGCCGAGCACCTCGGCCAGCAGCCGGTGCTCGACGTCATCGCCGGCGACCGCGGCGAGGCGCAGCACGTCCCGACCCGGAGCCGCCAGCCGGACCAGTCGGTCGGCCACCAGCTCGGCGAGCCCGGCCGGCACCTCGAGCACCAGCTCGCCGGTGCGCTCCCAGCCGTCCGGGGTCAACCGCAGAGCACCCCGCTCGACCAGCCCGGTGAGCAGCTCCTCCACCAGCAGGGGCAGCCCGGCCGCCGCGTCGAGCACCGCGGCCGCGACATCGTCCGGCAGCGTCGCGCCCGCGCAGTCCCGGACCAGGCCGGCCGCCGCGCGCTCGTCCAGGCGAGCAAGGTCGAGCTGTCGCGGGATGGTCCCGGGCCGGGGCGCTGCCGGGACGGCGGTCGGTTCGCCGGTCCGCCAGGTGCCGACGACGAGCACCGGACGGTGCAGCAGCCCGGCCGACAGCCGGTCGAGCAGGTCCAGGGTCTCCGGGTCCGCGAGGTGCAGGTCCTCCAGCGCGAGCATGACCGGCCGCTCGTACGCCGACGGCGAACAGCTCGAGCAGACCCTCGGCCAGCGTGAGCACGGCGTCCGGCGACGGGGCCGGCGCCGCCGGTTCGGCCCAGCCGGGCACCAGGCGGGCCAGCGCCGCCCGGAACGGGCGCAGTGACGGCTCGTCGGGGAACGGGCGCCCGCGCCAGCCGTCCAGCAACGCCTCGCTCACAGCCCGGAGCGGCCCACCGCCCGGTGCCGCCCGACCGGAGAGGACAACGGCTCCCCGCGCGCCGGCCCGGGAACGCGCCTCGGCAAGAAACCGCGACTTCCCGACGCCGGCCTCGCCGGTGAGCAGCAGCAGGCCGCCCCGGCCGCCACCAGCGGCGGCCAGGGCGGCCTCGACCTCGGCGAGCTCTGCCGTGCGACCCACCAGCGTGTGCGCACGCAGGTCAGCCGCCACGACGTCAGTGAACCCCAGCGGGCCGGACCGCCGCCAGCACGTCGGCGGCAGTGGGCAGCCCGGCGAGCTCCGCGGCGACCGAGCGGGCGCTAGTCGCGTACGACGGGTCGTCGAGCACCCGCCGCACGGCCAACGCGAGGCTGGTCGCGGCCTCCCGCGGATCGACGGTCAGCCCCGCGCCCATCGCCTCGACCCGCGCCGCGTTGTGCATCTGGTCGGCGAACAGCGGCACCACGACCATCGGCAGGCCACGGGTGAGGGCCGCCATCGTCGTACCCGCACCGCCGTGGCAGACCACGACGTCGCAGGCCATCGCCACCTGCTGTGGCAGGAAGGTCTCGACGTGCACGTTGGCCGGGACCGGGCCGAGCGTGGCCCGGTCCAGCCGGCCGACGGTGAACAGCACGTCGGCGTCGACCTGCCCCAGACCGGCCAGCACCGCGCCGAACGCCGGGGTCGCGAACGGCATGGTGCCCGCGACGCTGCCGAGCGTCGCGTAGACCGTCCGGCGGCCGGTCCCGTTCCGTGGGGCAGGTACGCCGGCAGGTAGCGGGCCCTCCGGGTCCTCGTGCCGGTAGACCGTGGTGTTCTCGGGAACGTCGGCCGGGCTCTGCCACAGCTGCCGCGGGATCGCGGTGACGAACCGGGTGCTGCCGTGCTTCCACGGCACCATGCCAGTGGGAGTCAGCCCGGCCTCGGCCCGCAGCAGGTCGATGGCGTCGGCGACCACCGGGTGGCTGAGGTCGGGCAGCCCCATCGAGGTGATGCCGACGGAGACGTGCGGCACCCCGGCGAGCTCGGCCGCGATCTGGCCGGCGAACTCGGCAACCTCGCTGACCACCAGGTCCGGTGCGAAGCTCTCGATGGCGGCCCGGGTGCTGGCCATCGCCGCGCCGGCGCGCAGCCGGCCGAACAGGCCGGCGATGACGTAGGTGTTGGGCTCCGGCTGGTTGTCCAGACCCGCCCAGAACCGGCCGACGGCCCCGGGGTCGGGCTCGGCGGTCGGGACGGCGTCGAAGCCGAGGTCGGTGACGCTGGACAGGCCCTCGGGGCCGATGGCGAACCGGACCTCGTCGCCGGCGGCGCGGGCGGCCCGGGCCAACGGCAGCAGCGGGTACAGGTGGCCGAGGCCGGGAGTGCTGGTGAACAGGACGCGCATGGTGATCTCCTCTGTGGACGGGTGTCTGCAGAAGAGGATCTGGCCGGCCGACCCCCACCGGGATCGGTGCCGGCCACCTACTTAGCGTCCCCCGCGCCGCACGCGTCGGCCGATGTCCCGCGCCTGTGGTGGAGTGGCCCGGTGACCACGACCCCGGCCCCGGCCGCAACCGATGGCCAGGCCGCGCTCGCCGACGAGGCCCGGGCCCTGCTCGGGCGGCTGGTGGGCGACCCGGCGGCGCAGTTCCGGGACGGTCAGCTGGAGTCGGTCGCGGCCCTGGTCGAGAACGGCGAGCGGGTGCTGGTGGTGCAGCGCACCGGCTGGGGCAAGTCCGCGGTCTACTTCGTCGCGACGGCGCTGGTGCGGGCCCGGGGCGGCGGTCCGACGCTGATCGTGTCGCCGCTGCTGGCGCTGATGCGCGACCAGGTCGAGGCAGCCACCCGGGCCGGGCTGCGCGCCGTGACGATGAACTCCGCCAACGCCGACGAGTGGGCGGCGGTGTCCGCGGCGCTGGCCGCCGACGAGGTCGACCTGCTGCTGGTCAGCCCCGAGCGGCTGAACAACCCGCGGTTCCGCGACGAGCAGCTCCCGCGGCTGGCCGAGGCCACCGGCCTGCTCGTCGTCGACGAGGCGCACTGCATCAGCGACTGGGGCCACGACTTCCGGCCCGACTACCGGCGCATCCGCGACCTGCTGACCGAGCTGCCGGCCGGCCGCCCGGTGCTCGCCACGACGGCGACCGCCAACGCCCGGGTGGTGGACGACGTCGTCGAGCAGCTGGGCGCCGGTGGCGCTCCGGTGCGCACCGTGCGCGGTTCGCTGGCCCGCGAGAGCCTGCGCCTCGGGGTGCTGACCCTGCCCACCGCCGACGCCCGGCTCGGCTGGCTGGCGGCGCGGCTCGGTGAGCTGCCGGGCAGCGGCATCGTCTACGCGCTGACCGTGTCGGCGGCCGAGGACACCGCTGCCCTGCTCCGTGAGGCGGGGCACGAGGTGCGCGCCTACACCGGGCGCACCGACCCGGCCGACCGGCTCGAGCTGGAGCGAGCCCTGCGCGACAACCAGGTGAAGGCGCTGGTCGCGACCTCCGCGCTGGGGATGGGTTTCGACAAGCCGGACCTCGGATTCGTGGTCCACCTCGGCGCCCCCTCCTCGCCGGTCGCCTACTACCAGCAGGTCGGCCGGGCCGGCCGGGCCACCGAGCGCGCCGACGTGCTGCTGCTGCCGGCGTCCGACGACCGCGAGATCTGGCGCTACTTCGCCACCTCCTCGATGCCGCGCCGGCCGGACGCCGACGCCGTGCTGACCGCGCTCGCCGAGTCCGACCGGCCGCTGTCCACCGCGGCTCTCGAGACCGTCGCCGACGTGCGGCGCACCCGGCTCGAGCTGCTGCTGAAGGTGCTCGACGTCGAGGGCGCGGTGCGACGGGTGAGCGGAGGCTGGGCCTCTACCGGAGCGGGCTGGACGTACGACGAGGCGCGCTACGGCCGGGTCGCCGCGGCCCGCGACGCCGAAGCCACGTCGATGCTGGGCTACCTGCAGACCGAGGGTTGCCGGATGCGCTTCCTGCAGGAGGCCCTCGACGACCCGGGCGCCGCCGACTGCGGCCGCTGCGACCGGTGCGCGGGCCCGTGGTACGACGCGACGGTTCCCGAGGGGGCGGTCCAGGCGGCCACCCGCACCCTGCGCAAGGTCGGCGTCCCGGTCGAGCCCCGCTCCCAGTGGCCGAGCGGAATGACCCGGCTCGGCGTGCAGCGCTCCGGCCGGATCGACGCCGGCGACCGGGTCGAGCAAGGCCGGGTGGTGGCCCGGCTGACCGACCTCGGCTGGGGCCAGCGGGTGCGCACGCTGCTGCAACCTGGCTCCCCCGACGGTCCGGCCGACGACCGCCTGCTCGCCGCCTGCGTCGAGGTGCTCGCCGGCTGGGACTGGGACCAGCGGCCGGTCGCCGTCGTCGCGATGCCGTCGCTGCACCGCCCGCAGCTGGTCGGCTCGGTCGCCGGGCACCTGGCGCGGCTGGGCCGGCTGACCGACCTGGGTTCCCTCGCGCTGACCACCGACGAGCCCACCGGCGGTCCGGGCGGCAACAGCGCGTTCCGGCTCGCCGCGGTGCACCAGCGGTTCGCAGTGCCGCCCGCGCTGGCGGCAGAGCTGGCCGGCCTCGACGGCCCGATCCTGCTCGTCGACGACCTCATCGACTCGCGGTGGACCGTGACGGTGGCCGGCGCCGCGCTGCGTCAGGCCGGCGCCCGGGGTGTGCTGCCGTTCGCCCTGGCCGTGGCTGCCTGACCGGACGCGGGAACCAGGCGGCCCCAGGCGGTGTAGACACGGCAGGAGACGCCACCGAACGGAGACCGGATCAGCGCCGACCGCGAGGACGCCGACGTCCTGGCCCGGGTACGCGCAGGCGACCGCGACGCGTATGCGGACCTGGTGGACCGTCATGCCCCGGTGGCCATGCGCACTGCCTTGCTGCTGGGCGCCGGACCGGACGCGGAGGACGTGGTGCAGGAGGCGTTCGTCAAGGCGTACGGCGCGCTCGGCCGGTTCCGCGAGGGGGCGGCGTTCCGGCCCTGGTTGCTGCAGATCGTCGCGAACGAGACCCGGAACCTGCACCGGACGGCCGGCCGCCGGGCGGCCCGCGAGCGGTCGTCCTGGCGGCTGACCGAGCCGCTGCTGCTCGCGGCGACGCCCGCCGAGGACCCGGCAGCGACGGTTCTGCTGCGAGAGCAGCGAGCCCAGCTGGTCGGCGGGCTGGCGCGGCTCTCCGAACCGCACCGCCAGGTGGTCACCTGCCGGTACCTGCTCGAGCTGGACGAGGCCGAGACCGCGACGGTGCTGGGCTGGCCGCGGGGAACGGTGAAGTCACGACTGCACCGCGCGCTGACGCAGCTGTCGCAGGCGCTCGACTCGCTGACCCCCGCGGCGTCGGGGTCGACGGCAGCTGTCGACGGGGACGATCGACCGAAGGAGGTGCGGCATGGCAGCTGACACCCGGCACGACGCGCTCGTCGCCGACCTCGTCGCCCTCGGCCGCGACCTGCCTCGTCCCACGGTGCGGGCCGACCTGTCGGTCGCCGTCCTGGACCGGCTGGCCGACCTGCCCGCGCCGACCCCGCGCCGTCTGCGGGGGCCGGCGGCCCGGCTCGCCGAGTCGGCAAGGCGGCACCGACGGCGTACGGCGGTGGCGGTGGCCGCGATGCTGCTGTCCCTGCTCGCCGCACCGCCGGTGCGCGCGGCGGTGGCCGACTGGTTCGGGTTCGCGGGCGTCATCGTCCGGCAGGATCCCGGGCCGGGTCCCTCGACTGCCGCGCCGCCCCCGACCGCCGGACCCGGGATGACGCTCGACCAGGCCGCGCAGCTGGTCGGCTTCACCCCGGTCGTCCCCGCGGCGCTCGGTGACCCGGACGGTGTCGAGGTGTCGGCCGACCGGCGGGTGTTGTCGGCGACCTGGTCGCACGGCAGGGACGGAACCGTCCGGCTGGACCAGTTCGACGGCCAGCTGGACTACACCGTCGCCAAGACCACACCCGGCGTCGAGTTCGTGACGGTGGCCGGTGACTTCGCCCTGTGGTTCGACGAGCCGCACGAGGTCGTGCTGCTGAACCCCGACGGCAGCCGCCGGACCGAGACCGCGCGGCTGGCCGGGCACACCCTGATCTGGGTGCACGGCGCCACGACCATGCGCCTCGAGGGCGACCTGAGCCAGCGACGAGCCTTGGAGATCGCGAGCACCGTCCCGACGACCGGAACCTCCTGACGCGTCGCGGTGTACCAGCGGCATCGACCCGAGGAGGCCGCCATGCGCCGGTGCCGCGCTGCCCTGACCGCTCTCACGCTCGCGCTGATGACGCTGCTCGTCGCCGGTCCGGCCCAGGCCGGCGGCCCGACCAGCGTGCTCCTGGTGGTGCCCGGCGCCGGCCAGACCGCCTCGCTCTACACCGGCGACCCCGACTACGACACCCTGGCGCGGACGGTGGGCGCGTTCTCGGACACCGGGACGGCCGGCAAGGTCGACGGCTCCTCGACCGACCACACCTTCGGGCCGGGCGTCACGCTGACCTGGCTGATCCACGACGTGTCGGTGTGGCGGGTCGACCGGGTGTACCTGGACGCCAAGGGTGGCCCGTGGATCTCGACCCAGGTCGACAACACCGGGACCGGCAACATCTGGGACAAGCCCCCTGTCTGGCACACCGCCGTCGACGCCAAGCTGCTGGCGGCGCTGCTGCACCGGCTCGGGGTCGAAGGCTCCACCAGCCCCGGGCAGCAGGACGCGACGACTGGTGTGGACGCTCCGGTCACCGCGACCGAACAGCCGGCCCCGGCGGCGGAACAGGTCGCCGACGCGACCGGCCTGGGTGCCGAGCGGCTCGGCTGGGGGCTCGGGGGGCTCGCGCTCGGTATCGCCCTGGCGCTGGCGGCGACTCGTCTCGGTCGACGGCCCCGCCCCGTGTCCGACGAACCGCCGGAGGTCCCGGTCGTCAGTGCCGATCGGCCGTCGGACGAGGTCGACTGGTCCCGGGCGGAGGAGCTGCAGCGCGGGTGAGCCGCGCGGTCACTCCGGCTCGTTCGCCTTCGGCCCGCCCACCCGGAACGGCGAGGTGAGGCCGGCGTACATCAGGTGCGCCACCAGTCCCTGCGCGGCGTGCGGCAGGTTGTGGCAGTGGTCCATCCAGACCCCTGGGTTGTCCGCGACGAACGCGATGTCGTAGCTGTGCCCGCTCGCGACGTCCAGCGAGTCGACCCACCACGGGCTGCCGGTCGCCTTCTCACCGTCCCGGGACAGGACCACCGCGTGGTGGCCGTGCAGGTGCATCGGGTGCGCCGAGCGGCTGTGGTTCTCGATGCGCATCCGGACCACGTCGCCCTCCTCGACGACGAACATCGGTACGTCGGGGAACAGGTGGCCGTTGATCGACCACCACAGGCCGGGCCGGCCGTCCAGGAAGCCGGGGCGGCGGCCTACCGAGTAGTCGAAGCGCCGGTCGGCCTTGCTGGGGTCGAACCCGATCGGCGCGGCTGTGCCGTAGTGCAGGAAGTCGACCAGCTTCTCCGGCTGCGGCTCGGGTGGGGCTCCGGACCCGAGGACGACCGCGCTGCCGCCACCCAGCTCGATCCGGGCGGGCGCCGTCACCTCCAGGTCCACCCGGCCGCCGGCCGTCAGTCGGACCGCCCGCCTGGACACCGGGGTCGGCCCGTGGAAGTCGTAGCCGTCCACCGCCAGCACCCGGTACGGGCCGCCGGAGGCCCACACGTGGGTCGCGCCATTGTCCGTGTTCACGACCCGGACCCGGACCTTGGTTCCGTCGACAGTGTCCACCGCGACATCGCCCGCTGCCCCGTTGATGGTCGTGATCCCGTCGTACACGTGCAGGACGGCGAGCTGGTCGCTGACCGCGGGGTCCGGTTCCGGCGGGCTGACCACGAGTGCTCCCAACAGGCCGCCCTGGACCTGGGCGTGCGAGACCTGGTGCGAGTGGTACCAGTACGTGCCGACCTGGTCGGCGACGAACCGGTAGGTGTAGGACTTGCCGACCGGCACCGCGTCCTGGGTGACTCCCGCGACCCCGTCCTCCGCGTTGGGGACGTCGACGCCGTGCCAGTGCAGGGTCACCCCGTCCGGGACCGACGCGTTCACGAGCCGGACCTCCACCAGCTGGCCCTGCACGGCGCGGATCACCGGACCCGGTGAGGTGTGGTTGACGGTGTACCCGTCCACCTCCTCACCGGAGGTGAGCCGGAACCGCTCCTTGCGCACGGTGAGGGTGACCCGCACGTCGGCCGGCCGGTCGGGGTCGGCCACCAGGTCGGCGACGCTACGGCCCATCAGGTCGTGGTGCGTCATGGTCTCGGGGCCGCCGCCGTAGTCGGCGTACCCCATGTCCATCACCGAGTAGCTGTCCGGCAGCAGGCTGACCTGCCAGTAGTACGCCAACGGGCCGAGCACGGCCACGGTGGCCACCAGGGCGATCAGCAGTCGCCGGCGCTCGCGCGTCAAGCTAGACGGCCACCGTGGTCTGCTCCGGCGCCGGCACCACCGACGCGCTGCGAGCGGCGGCAAGCGACATCCCCAGGATGGCGAAGGCGTTCAGAACGTGCAGCACGACGACGAACGGGATGCTGTGCGAGAAGATCCCGAGGAAGACCTGCAGGACGACCAGGCCGAGCAGGATCGCGGCCTTCTGCACGCCGCCGGGCACCTTCGCGAAGAACGACACGATCAGCAGCAGCAGGACCAGCAACGGGATGATCATCATCCCGTTGATGCCGTGAGTCACGAAGCCGCCGAACCCCTGGAAGCCGGGGTCGTCACTGTCGAAGACCGCCTTGTTGAGCACCCCGCCGTCCTCTTCGACCCAGTAGGCGAGTCCGGCGATGCCGTAGGCGATGGCCATCGCCTGGACGACGACCTCGATGGCGATCAAGAACGCCAGAACCCGGTACACGTTCCTCATCTGAACTCCCCCATTCGTCCCTTCCCGCACCGGCTCGCGTGAGTCGGCGAGTCAGTCCTAAGGCCATGATCACCAGGAGTCAAGCACCTTGGCCAGAGAGGGTCCCGGACGACCGAAATGTCGGGCCGTCGGGCCAGCGCCGTGCCCAGTACGGTGACGCCGTGGCGGACACCGTGGGGCCGGCCGCGGCGGCGCTCGCCGAGCGCACCGGGGTGGCGCGACATGACGCGGTGGTGGTCCTGGGCAGCGGCTGGGACGCCGCGACCGAGGCCCTGGGATCACTGGTCGCCGAGCTGCCGGTCGCCGAGCTGCCGGGCTTCCTCGCTCCCGTCGCCCCCGGGCACCGCGGCCTGGTCCGGTCCTACGACCTGGACGGCCTCGCCGTCCTGGCCTACCTCGGCCGGACCCACCTGTACGAGGGCCACGGGCCGGCGCCGGTCGCGCACCCGGTCCGGGTCGCGGCCGCGGCCGGCGCCCGGGTCGCTGTCCTCACGCAATGCCAGCGGCGGGCTGCGCACCGACTGGCCGCCCGGCACCGGCGCGCTGATCTCCGACCACCTCAACCTGACGTTCGTCTCCCCGCTGGCCGGGCCGCACTTCGTCGACCTCACCGATGCCTGGTCACCGCGGCTGCGGGCCGCTGGCCCGGGCCGCGGACCCGACACTCGTCGAGGCCGTCTACGCCCAGATGCGCGGACCGTCGGTGCAGACCGTCGCCGAGACCGCGATGCTGCGGACCCTGGGCGCGGACCTGGTCGGGATGTCGACCGTCGTCGAGGCGATCGCGGCCCGGGCCGCCGGCCTCGAGCTGCTGGGGCTCTCGGCGGTGACCACGCTGGAGGGCACCGGCGCAGGAGCTCGACCCGGACGACGTCGTCGCGGATCGCCGAGGCGACAGCGCGGCGCGTCTCGGGGGTGATTGCCCGCCGTCCTGCGAGCCGATGCGAGACGATCAGCCCACCACCAACGAGGAGGACACCCGATGAGCGACCACGTCGGAGGACCCCGCAGACGGCCGTCCCGGGTCGAGCTGAACGGCATCAACGTCATCGCGGAGAACGAGCGCAAGGGCGAGCCGCGCGACCTGTTCTGGCCCTGGTTCGCCGCCAACGTCTCGGTGCTCGCGATCAGCTACGGCTCGTTCATCGTCGGCTTCGGCGTCTCCTTCTGGCAGGCGACGATCGCCGCGGTCGTCGGCATCGTGCTGTCCTTCGCGCTCTGCGGCGTGGTGGCGCTGGCCGGCAAGCGCGGCTCGGCCCCGACGATGGTGCTCAGCCGGGCGGCCTTCGGCGTGACCGGCAACGCCCTGCCGGCCTTCCTGTCCTGGGTGCTGCTCGTCGGCTGGGAGACGGTGCTGGTCTCGCTGTCGTCGCTCGGCACCGCGACCGTCTTCGAGCGAGCTCGGCTGGGGCGGCGGCGACGCGACCAAGGTCGTCGGCTTCCTCGTCACCGCCGCGCTCGTGGTCGCCGCCGGCATCCTCGGCTTCGACGTCATCATGCGGCTGCAGACCTGGATCACCGTCGCCACCATCGTGCTGACCGTCGGCTTCATCGCGCTGACGCTCGACGAGGTCAGCTGGGACGCCGTGATCTCGGCGCGCCGTCCGGCTCGACCCAGGCGTTCATCGGTGCGCTCGCCCTGGTGGCCACCGGCTTCGGGGTGGGCTGGGCGAACACCGCGGCCGACTACTCGCGGTACCTGCCCCGCAGCGCGTCCAGCCGCGGGGTCTTCGGCTGGACGACGTTCGGCGGCGCGGTCGCCCCGGTGGTCCTCACGGTCTTCGGCATCCTGCTCGCGCTGTCGAGCAGCGACCTGTCCGACGCGATCGCGGGCGACCCGATCGGCGCGCTGACGACGCTGCTCCCGACCTGGTACCTCGTGCCGTTCATCATCGTCGCCGTGCTCGGGCCTGGTCGGCGGCGCGGTCCTCGACATCTACTCGTCCGGCCTGGCCCTGCTGACCCTCGGCATCAAGGTCCCCCGGCCGGTCGCCGCGGCGATCGACGGCGTGATCATGGTGATCGGCGCGATCTACGTGGTGTTCATCGCCGACGACTTCATCGGGCCGTTCCATGGGCTTCCTGATCACCGTCGGCGTCCCGATCGCCGCCTGGGCGGGCGTCTTCGTGGCCGACCTGCTGCACCGGCACCAGCCCTACGCCGACGCCGGAGCTCTACGACCCCCGCGGCCGCTACGGCGCGGTGCACTGGCCCGGCGTCCTCCTCGTCGTGGTCGGCACCTTCCTGGGCTGGGGCCTGGTCACCAACGACCTTCGCCGGCTGGCTCGACTGGCAGGGCTACCTGCTCGAGCCGTTCGGGCTGGGATCGAAGTCGACGGCGCCTGGGCCTTCGCGAACCTCGGCGTGTTCGTCGCCTTCGCGGTCGGGTTCCTCGGCTGGCTGCTGCTCGGCCGGTCGATCGTCGCGCGGCAGGAGTCGGCCTAGTCAGCCCGCCATCGGCTTGTGGTAGCCGAAGAAACCGCGCTTGGTGATCAGCTCGGACACCTCCGGCGGCACCATCGACATCCAGGAGGTGTCCTCGGTCGGGATCCGCTGCAGCACGTCGCGGCTGAGGATGGGCAGGTAGTCGGGCTTGTAGTTGTCGAGGTGCACGAAGCTGCCTCGACCCGCCAGATAGTCGTACAAGGGCTGCAGGTAGTCAGCGACCACCAGGTTGTCGACGGTGGTGACCGTGTCGTCGCTCAGCATCGGGTAGACATAGAGCCGCAGGTCGTTCTTGAAGAGTCGGCCGAAGCTCTCCAGGATGCCGCCCGGCAGGTCGGCGTGGGTGCTCTCGTCGAAGAGGTCGTTCAGGCTGGGCACCCCCATCACCATCCCGATCCGCCCGTCGGTGCGCCAGGCCAGGTACGCGGCGAGCCGGTGGTAGGCCAGGAAGTCGGAGATGAGCACGGTCATGCCGCAGGCGGCCAGCAGGTCGGCCCGGGCCAGGAAGTCGCGCCGATCGACCTCGTCACCGCCGGCCCGCAGGTTCGCCATCGTGAGCTCGGTCAGGAGGAGGACGTCGCGGTCGGCGACCTCGGGGTCGGCCTCGAACTTCACCAGGGCGCGACTCGAGCATGTCGATGTTGACCACGGTGGGCGGTCGGAAGCTGCCGCGCTCGACCAGGATCGCCTTCTTCCGCAGCACCTCGACTGGGCTGCAGGACCTCACGGTCGGGGCCGAACATCGCGGCACCGCTGAGCCCGACCTGCACCAGCTTGAGCGCCATCAGCCGGTTGTCGACGGCCCGGAACTCGATGCCCTTGAGCTGGATCATGTCGATCTCGATGCGGCCGGTGGTGAGCCGGTCGAGGAGGCTCTCGACGAGCCGCTCCGGCTCGTGGTGGTGGAAGAACGCGCCGTGCAGCAGGTTGACCCCGACGACCCCGAGCGCCTCCTGCTGCAGCGCCGCCTCGGCGTCGAGCATCCGGACGTGCAGGATGATCTGGCTGGCATCGTCGCGGGGGTGGGACTGGAACTTCACGCCCATCCAGCCGTGGCACTCGTTGCCGCCGCGGTAGCTGCGGGCGACCACCGTGTCGGCGAAGGCGAAGAAGGCGCTCTCGTCGCCGCGCTCGTCGCCGAGCCGGTCCAGGTTGAGCTGGTACTCGCGGTCGAGCATCGCCTGCAGCCGGCCCAGCGAGACGTACCGGTCGGCCTTGCCGTACACGGCGTCGCTGACCGCCATGTCGTAGGCGGACATCGACTTGGCCACCGTCCCGGCCGCGCCACCGGCCCGGAAGAACCAGCGGGCCACCTCCTGGCCGGCACCGATCTCGGCGATGGTGCCGTACCAGCGGGGGTCCAGGTTGACCTGCAGTGCCTTCTGCAGCGTGTCCGCGCCGACGTCCATAGCGGTCCCCTGGTCGAGCCGTCAGGTTCGCCGCGAGCCTAGCCGTGTTCCGGGCGGACGACGTCTGACAGCATCGGACGGGTGCGGATCGCCACCTGGAACGTCAACTCGATCACCGCGCGGCTGCCCCGGCTGCTGGAGTGGCTGGAGGCGACCGCGCCGGACGCCGTGGCTCTGCAGGAGACCAAGGTGGCGGACGCCGCGTTCCCCACCGCGGAGGTCGAGGCGCTCGGCTACCAGGTCGCCGCTCACGGCGACGGCCGCTGGAACGGTGTCGCGCTGCTGTCCAAGATCGGGCTTGCCGACGTCGCGCGGGGGCTGCCCGACGAGCCGGGGTTCCCGGCGGCCGAGGCGCGGGCGATCGGCGCGACCTGCGGCGGCGTACGGCTGTGGTCGGTGTACGTGCCCAACGGCCGCGAGCCGGGGCACGAGCACTACGCCTACAAGCTGGCCTGGCTGGCGGCGCTGCGGACCACGGTCGCCGCCGACCTGGCCGACGTCACCGAACCTCGCCGTGATGGGCGACTTCAACGTGGCACCGACCGACGACGACGTGTTCGACCCGGCCGCGTTCGTGGGCTCCACGCACGTCACCGAGCCGGAGCGCGCGGCCCTCACCGCGCTGCGCGACACGGGTCTGGACGACGTCGTGCCGCGGCCGCTGAAGTACGACCACCCCTTCACCTACTGGGACTACCGGGCCGGGATGTTCCACAAGAACCTCGGCATGCGGATCGACCTGGTCTACGCGACCCCGGCGGTGGCCGGTGCGGTCCGCGACGCGTACGTCGACCGGGACGCCCGCAAGGGCAAGGGACCCTCCGACCACGCACCCGTCGTCGTCGACCTCGATCTGCTCTGACGACATCGTCCCCGGCTGTTTCGGCTCAGTGCCCGCGGGCAGCACGCACCGGACCCGCCCGCAGATCACCGAAGGAGCCGGCCATGGCCAAGGACGCGATCGTCCTCCTCAAGGAGGACCACAAGGAGATGCGCAAGCTCTTCACGCCAGTTCCAGAACGCCGGCGAGAACGCCCGGGACGACCAAGGACCGGGTCGGCCCGACAGATCATCGAGGAGCTGACGGTCCACACCTACCTCGAGAACGAGTGCATGTACCCCGAGGTCCGCAAGCTGCTGCCGGAGGTCGAGGACGACATCCTGGAGTCCTACGAGGAGCACCACGTCGCGGACCTGCTGGTGCTTCGAGCTGTTCACGATGGACGCCGGACGACGAGCGCTTCGTCGCCGAAGATGACGGTGCTGATCGAGAACGTGAAGCACCACATGGAGGAGGAGGAGGACGACTGGTTCCCGAAGGTCCGCGAGGGCCTCGGCCGCAAGCAGCTCGGTGAGATCGGCGACCGGATGGTCGCGATGAAGAAGAACGCGCCGCGCAGCCCGATGGCGCCCAAGGCGATGAAGAAGGCGTTCGACGCGATCCACGCCTGACCTGCAGCTGATCCACGACCGACCCTGGCGGCGCGGGCCGGAGCGGTCCACGATCAGAGACATGGTCGAGGACATGGACCAGCGAGTCGCCGGGGTTCGGCATGCCGCGGCAGCCGTCCGGGCGCAGCCCGTTCCCGCCCATCGCCGACTACGCCTTCCTGTCCGACTGCGAGGTCAACTGCCTGATCGCGCCCAGCGGCGCGGTCGAGTGGATGTGCCTGCCCCGGCCGGACTCGCCGAGCGTCTTCAGCGCGATGCTCGACCGCGGGCGCCGGGCGCCTTCCGGCTCGGCCCGTACGACGAGATGGTGCCGGCCGCCCGGCGCTACCTGCCCGGGCAGCCTGATGGTCGAGACGACCTGGCAGACCCGCACCGGCTGGCTGCTCGTCCGCGACGTGCTGTGCATGGGGCCGTGGCACAACGTCGACGAGCGCTCCCGGACCCACCGCCGCTCGCCCACCGACTTCGACGCCGAGCACTGCCTGCTGCGCATCGTCCGCTGCGTCAGCGGCTCGGTGGACCTGTCGATGACCTGCGAGCCGGTCGTTCGACTACGGGCAGGCCGAGCCGGTGTGGGACTACGCGGGCGACGGCTACGGCGAGGTCGTCGCGACCGACCGAGGGCGGCGACGTCGCGCTGCGGCTGACGACCGACCTGCGGCCCGGCATCGAGGGCCCGGGCCTGCACGCGCGCACCCGGATGGTCGAGGGCGACAGCCACTTCGTCGCGCTGTCCTGGTCGCCGCTGCCGCCGCCGCGGACGCTGGAGGAGGCGGACGCCCGGCTGCGCCGCACCTCCGAGTACTGGCGGCAGTGGATCACCCTCGGCGACTTCCCGGACCACCCGTGGCGCAGCTACCTGCAGCGCAGCGCGCTGACCCTCAAGGGACTGACGTACGCGCCCGACCGGCGCGCTGCTCGCGGCCGCCACCACCTCGCTGCCCGAGACGCCGCAGCGGCGAGCGCAACTGGGACTACCGCTACGCCTGGGTCCGCGACTCGACGTTCGCCCTGTGGGGGCTCTACACCCTGGGCTTCGACCGGGAGGCCGACGACTTCTTCTACTTCGTCGCCGACATGTGCCGCGACGGCCACGACCTGCAGGTGATGTACGGCGTCGGCGGCGAACGCGAGCTGGTCGAGAGCTCGCTGCCGCACCTGTCCGGCTACGAGGGCGCCTTCCCGGTCCGGACCGGCAACGGCGCGTACTCCCAGCGCCAGCACGACGTGTGGGGCGCGGTGCTCGACTCGGTCTACCTGCACGCCCGCTCCCGCGAGCAGCTGCCGGAGTCGCTGTGGCCGGTGCTCAAGCGGC
>CAWJWE010000005.1:0-282928 GCA_963846525.1 uncultured Actinomycetota bacterium | reverse complement strand
AGGGCGAGCCCGCCATCCCGACCACCTACGAGGAGCCGCCATTGTAGTATCCCCACGCCATCGCTCGCTGGCGCTCACGATGCCGCGGGCCCCGAACATGGGCAGCCCCGGTTCGACGCGCGACCGCGCTGGTCGTCGTCGACGTCCAGAACGACTTCGCGCGACCCGGACGGCGGGCTCTACGTGCGCGGCGGCGAGGAGGTGGTGCCGCAGGTGAGCCAGGTCGCTGCGGCCCAGAACGGCGGCTCGGCCGTCGTCTACACCCAGGACTGGCACCCGGCCTCGACCCCGCACTTCGAGAAGGACGGCGGGATCTGGCCGGTGCACTGCGTCGGCGGTACCTGGGGCGCCCAGCTCCACCCCCAGCTGCTCGTCCACGGCCCGGTGGTGCGCAAGGGCACCTCCGGCGAGGACGGCTACTCCGGCTTCTCGGTCCGCGACCCGACCACCGGAGTAGCCGCCGCCGACCCAGCTGCAGTCGCTGCTCGACCCGTCCGTCCGCAGGCTCGTCGTGGTCGGGCTGGCCGGCGACTACTGCGTCAAGGAGACGGCGCTGGACGGCGTCCGGCTGGGCTACTAGGTCGAGGTACCGCTCGCGCTGACCAGGTTCGTCGAGCTCGCCCCCGGCGACACCGAGCGCTCGGTCGAGGAGATGCGCGCCGCCGGCGTCACCGTGGACTGAGCCGGCGAGGCAGCATGGGGGCATGACCTTTCCTCAGGACGCAGCAGACCTCGCCGGGGGCGGCCGGATCCCGCTGCTCGGCTTCGGCACCTGGCAGATCAAGGGCGCGAAGGCGCGCCGCGCGGTCGGCTGGGCTCTGGACGCGGGCTACCGGCACCTCGACACCGCCACGATCTACGGCAACGAGAGGGAGGTCGGCGCCGGGCTGGCCGACAGCGGGGTGGCCCGGGACGACGTGTTCGTCACGACCAAGTGCCCGCCCCGCAACGCCGGCCACGAGCTGGACACCCTGCGCACCAGCCTGGACCTGCTCGGCACCGACCACGTCGACCTCTGGCTGATCCACTGGCCGGGCCGAAGCGGCGCTGACCTCGGACATCTGGCGGGCGTTCATCGAGGCCCGGGACAAGGGGCTCGCGCGCGCCATCGGCGTGAGCAACTACTCGCTCGACCAGGTCGACGAGCTCACCCGCGAGACCGGTGTGACCCCGGCGGTGAACCAGATCGAGTGGAGCCCGCTGCTGTTCGACCGCGCGGTCCTCGACGGGCACCGCGAGCGCGGCGTCGTGCTCGAGGGCTACAGCGCCCTGCGCGGCGGCACCCTGGAGCACCCGGTGATCACCGGCATCGCCGAGCGGCTCGGCCGGACGCCGGCCCAGGTGATCGTCCGCTGGCACCTGCAGCACGGCGTCGTGGTCATCCCCAAGTCGTCGCGCGAGGAGCGGATCCGGTCGAACGCCGACGTGGCCGGCTCACGCTCACCGATGACGACATGGCGGCCCTGGACGCGCTCGGCAGGGGCTGAGCGACACCATCAGCGCGGCGCACGGCCAGGGCCGGGTCGAGCGGCACGCCCGCGGCCGGGTGCAGGATCGCGGCCAGCGCCTCCACGCCGTCGACCAGCCGCGGGCCGGGCCGGGCGAACGACGCGTTCGCGTCCACCGCCCACAGCGGTACGTCGGGCAGCACCCCCGGCAGCGAGCGCCTCGTCAGCCAGCCGCCGGAGTCGTCGAGCCCGAAGCCGCACGGCGCCGCGACCACCACCGCACGGCGCCGCAGCCGCCGACCTCGCCCAGGTCGTGCGCACCGACCGCCCGCCGGCGGCACCCGAGCACCGCACGCCGCCCGCGCCGCCACCATGTCCGGCACCCAGTGCCCCGGCGTGAACGGCGGGTCGGTCCACTCGAGCACCATCACCGGCACCGCCGGCGCGGCCGGCGACCGCAGCCGCACGGCGTCCAGCCGCCGCCGCAGCTCGGACACCAGCTCGCCGCGACGCCTCTCGGCCGACGGTCGCCTTGCCGAGCGTGCCGATCGAGCCGAGCACCTCGTCGAGGTCCTGCGGGTCCAGCGTCAGCACCTCGGCCCGGCAGCCGAGGTAGCCCAGCGCGTCATCGACCACGGACACGTCGACCGCGCACACCGCGCACAGGTCCTGGGTCACCACCAGGTCGGCGTCCAGGTCGGTCAGCGCCCCGGCGTCCAGGTGGTAGAGGTCCTCCCCGGCAGCCAGCCGGGCACGCACGGCGGCGTCGATCTCGGCCGGCGGCAGCCCCTCGGGCAGCGCGCTGGTCGACACGATCCGCCGCTCGCGGGCCTCCGGCGGGTGGTCGCACTCGAACGTCACCCCGACCACGTCGTCGCCGGCGCCGAGGTCGAAGAGGATCTCGGTGGCCGACGGCAGGAGCGAGACGATGCGCACGGCAGGCACGCTAGCCGCCTCGACCGCCATGTCCGATGCCCGCTAGTAACTGTCGGTGGCACCAGCGAGACTGGGCCCCATGCTCGACCACGAGACCTGCTACCGCGCCGTCAGCAGCCGCGACGCCCGCTTCGACGGGTGGTTCGTCACCGCGGTGACGACCACCGGCATCTACTGCCGGCCGAGCTGCCCCGCGACCACGCCCAAGCGGCGCAACGTGCACCTTCCACCCGACGGCCGCGGCGGCCCAGCTGGCCGGCTTCCGCGCCTGCCGTCGCTGCCGTCCCGGACGCCTCCCCCGGCTCCCCCGAGTGGAACGTCCGCGTCCGACACCGTCGCCCGGGCGATGCGGCTGATCGGCGACGGCGCGGTCGACCGCGAGGGCGTGGCCGGCCTCGCCACCCGGCTCGGCTACAGCGAGCGCCAGCTGCACCGGGTGCTCGTCGCCGAGGTCGGCGCCGGCGCGCAGGCGCTGGCCCGAGCGCAGCGCGCGCACACCGCGCGGGTGCTCGTCGAGACCACCGACCTGCGGTTCGCCGAGGTCGCCTTCGCGGCCGGCTTCGCGAGCATCCGGCAGTTCAACGACACCGTGCGCGCCGTCTTCGCGACCACGCCGCGCGACCTGCGGGCCACGGCGTGCCCGGCGCGGACTGCCGTGACCCCGGGGACGATGGTGCTGCGGCTGGCCGACCCGGCGGCCGTTCGACGGCGCGATGGCTGCTGGACCTGCTGGCGTCCAAGTCGGTGCCCGGTGTCGAGTCGTACGACGGCACGACCTTCCGCCGCGCCCTGCTGCTGCCGCACGGCGAGGCCACGGTCGACCTGACGCCCGGCCGACGACCACGTCGCTGGCGACCCTGCGGCTGCAGGACCCGCGCGACGTCGTGCCCGCGGTCGCCCGCTGTCCGGCGGCTGCTCGACCTCGACGCCGACTCGGCCGCGGTCGACGAGACGCTCGTCGCTGACCCGCTGCTCGCGCCGCTGGTCCGCGCCCGGCCGGGCATCCGGGTGCCCGGCTCGGTCGACGGCACCGAGATGGCCGTGAAGGCGGTGATCGGCCAGCAGGTGTCGGTCGCCGGCGCTCGCACGGTGGCCGGGCGGCTCGTCACGGCGTACGGCAAGCCGCTGACCCGGCCGGACGGCGCGCTCACCGCACCACTTCCCGACCGCCGACGCGCTGGCCGCGCTCGACCCGGAGACGCTGCCGATGCCGCGGGCGCGCGCCCGCACCCTGGTCGCCGTGGCGGCGGCCGTCGCCGGCGGCGGAGCTCGACCTCGACCCGGGCGCCGACCGCGACGCGGTCCAGGCCGCGCTGCTGGCCATGCCCGGCATCGGGCCGTGGACCGCCGACTACCTGCGGATGCGGGTGCTCGGCGACCCCGACACGTTCCTCGCCGAGCGACCTCGGCGTGCGCCGTGGTCTCGAACGGCTCGGCGCCGCGGGCGACCCCCGCTCGGCGGCCGACCGGGCCGAGGCGTGGCGACCCTGGCGGTCGTACGCGCTCATGCACCTCTGGGACGTCGCGATGCGACCGACCACCGACCGGAAGGACCCCGCGTGACCACGTACACGACCACCGTCGACAGCCCCGTCGGCCCGCTCCTGCTCACCAGCGACGGCAGCGCACTGACCAGGCTGCTGTTCGACGCCCGGCCCGACCCGTCGTGGTCCACCGAGCCGTGCGCGGTCCTCGACCGGGCGACCGCGACAGCTCGCCGAGTACTTCGCCGGCGAGCGCACCGAGCTTCGACCTGCCGCTCGCCCCGGCCGGCACCGCCGTTCCAGCTCACCACCTGGCTGGCGCTGCGCGAGATCCCGTACGCGGAGACCATCAACTACGGGCAGCTCGCCCTGCGGGTGGGCAACGCCAGGGCGTCCCGGGCGGTCGGCCTGGCCAACGGGCGCAACCCGATCTCGATTGTGGTGCCCTGCCACCGGGTGATCGGGGCGAACGGCTCGCTGACCGGGTACGGCGGCGGGCTGGACCGCAAGCGGCTGCTGCTCGACCTGGAGCGCCGGGTGGCCGGGGCCGACGATCCGCAGCTCAGCCTGCTCTGAACCGGTACTTGGGAGCCATTTTGCCCAAACCGGTAGATATGGGGTGATAGCCGCTCCAGGTTCCCGGGCACCTTAAAGGGGACCAAACCGACATCTCGCGGTGATCCCTTGAACCACCCTCGCGGTCCTCTTGCCACGGTGGCTTTGCCGATCTGGCTCGTCCTGGCCGCACTCCTCGCGCCGCAGATCAACGCGCCGCAAGCCTCGGCGCAAGGGGACCTGGGCATCGCCGTGGCCCACCGGGTCAACGAGGCCCGGGACAACCGCGGCATCGACCGGCTCGACGTCCGCGGGCACCTCAACGACGTGGCTCTCGACCAGGCGCAACGGATGGCACGGCGCGGCGTCCTGTTCCACAACCCGAACCTCGCCGGCGACATGGTCGGCGACTGGCAATGGGTCGGCCAGAACGTCGGCTACGGCCCGGACGTCAAGACTGTGCACGCGGCGTTCATGCAGAGCCCGCTGCACCGGGCCAACATCGTGGACCGAGACTTCACCAGACTCGGCACGGCAGCGGTTCGCCGAGGCACCCACGTCTGGGTGGTCCATGTGTTCCTCGCCAAGTAGCACCGACCGTGTCAGGCCGAGAAGCCGACACCGAGCCGGCCGCCACCATGGTCGTCTCCACGTGGGGCGTCCAGGGCCTACCGTGAGCGCATGTCCGATCCGCTGCTCGATGCCGTCGAGAGTCCGCTCCTCCGGCTCATCCGTGAGTCGGTCATCGGCGACGACCAGGTCATGCATGGTCCTTACGGGGCGCGGCGCGTCACGTACGCCGACTACACCGCCAGCGGCCGAGCCCTCACCTTCCTCGAGGACTTCATCCGGGCCGAGGTCCTGCCGCGCTACGCCAACACCCACACCGAGTCCAGCGGCACCGGGCTGCAGACCACCCGGCTGCGTGAGGACGCCCGCCGGCTGATCCGGGACGCCGTCGGCGGCGACGACGACACGGTGGTGATCTTCTGCGGCTCCGGGTCGACCGCGGCGATCGACAAGCTGATCGGCGTCCTCAACCTGCGCATCCCCGCCGACCTCGACGCGAAGTACAGCCTGTCCGCCCAGATTCCCGCCGACGAACGTCCGGTCGTGTTCATCGGCCCCTTCGAGCACCACTCGAACGAGCTGCCCTGGCGTGAGTCCATCTGCGACGTGGTGACCATCCCCGAGGACCGGGACGGCCACATCGACACTGCGGTGCTGCAGGAGCGGCTCGTCCAGTACGCCGACCGGCCGCTGCGCATCGGCGCGTTCTCCGCCGCCTCCAACGTCACCGGCATCGTCAGCGACACCCACCGGATCGCCGACCTGCTGCACGCGCACGGCGCCCTCTCGTTCTGGGACTTCGCGGCCGCCGCGCCCTACGTCGACATCGAGATGAACCGCGACTGCGCCGAGCACCCGCGGTGCCACAAGGACGCGGTGTTCCTCTCGCCGCACAAGTTCATCGGTGGCCCCGGCACCCCCGGTGTCCTCGTCGTCCGGCGGGAGCTGCTGACCAACCGGGTCCCGGTGGTGCCCGGCGGCGGGACCGTCGCCTACGTCAACCCGCTCGAGCACCTCTACCTGGACGACCCGGCCCACCGCGAGGAGGGCGGCACCCCCGCCATCGTCGAGTCGATCCGCGCCGGGCTGGTGTTCCAGCTCAAGGCCGCGGTCGGCACCGAGACCATCCGGGCCAGGGAAGAGGCACTGCTGCGGCGGGCGGTCGCCGCCTGGCGGCAGCACCCGGCGATCGAGATCCTGGGCAACCTCGACGCCGAACGGCTGTCGATCGTGTCCTTCGTCGTACGCCGGCCGGGGACCGACGGCCGACCGGGCGCCTACCTGCACCACAACTACGTCGTCGCGCTGCTCAACGACCTCTTCGGCATCCAGTCGCGCGGCGGCTGCTCCTGCGCCGGTCCCTACGGCCACCGGCTGCTCGGCATCGACATCGAACGCTCGCACGAGTTCGAGCGCGAGATCGCGCACGGCTGCGAGGGCATCAAGCCCGGCTGGGTGCGCATCAACTTCAACTACTTCATCTCCCGGGCGGTGCTCGACTACATCGTGGCTGCGGTCGAGCTGGTCGCCGAGCACGGCTGGACGCTGCTCCCGGACTACCGGTTCGACCCCGCCACCGGCCTGTGGCGGCACCGGAACGGGCCGGTCGAGCCGCCGCTGCGCCTGGACCAGGTCACCTATGCCGACGACGGCACCATGACCTACCCGCACCACGACGAGCCGGTGCCGGAGGAGGAGCTGCCGGGGTACCTCGACGAGGCGCGGAGGGTCTTCGCTGCCGCCGAGACCACCGCCCAGGACGATGGTCCGGTCGGCCAGGTCTCCGACGACTTCGAGCACCTCCGCTGGTTCGAGCTGCCGGCCGCCTGCCTGCTCGACCGGCCGTAGTGTCGAACCCGCGCCGGACGGTGCTGCTGGTCCTGCTGCTGTTGCTCGTCCCGCTGCTCGCTTTTGTGAGCCTCGCCGACGAGGGCGACCGGCGCCCGCGGCCGGCCGGTGCGCTGCCCCGGCTGCACCCACCCGAGCCCTCGGCGCCCGGACCACTCGGCAGGCCGGACGTCGTGCTCGTCGTCACCGACGACCAGCGGGTCGAGAGCCTGACCGGGATGACCCAGGTGCAGGACCTGCTCGTGGCGCGCGGCACGACGTACACCGAGGCGATGGTGCCGACCTCGATGTGCTGCCCGTCCCGCGCTTCGCTGCTGACCGGCCGGTACGCGCACCAGACCGGCGTCTGGTCGAACTCCCGTCCCACCGGCGGCTGGTGGCGGTTCCACGAGGACGGGAACGAGGAGCACACCCTCGCGGTAGCCCTCCATGACGAGGGCTACCGGACGGCGTTGATCGGCAAGTACTTCAACTCGTTCGCGAACTGGGCGCCGGTGGGCTACCGCCCGCCGGGCTGGGACGTGTTCACCGCCTTCACGACGACGAACCGGTCCGGCGACTACTACGACTACTCGCTCAGCGACGGAACCGGGTACGGGTCCACCCCCGCCGACTACTCGACCGACGTGTTCGCCGATCGAGCGGTCGAGTTCGTCCGGACCACCCCGGCGTCGACCCGGCTGTTCCTCTACCTCGCCCCCTACGCGCCGCACGCGCCCTACCGGCCGGCGCCACGGCACCAGGGCGCCTGGAAGGACCGGCTGCCCCGGTTCGTCTCGCCCGCCGTCGGCGAGGACGTCTCGGACAAGCCGCTCTGGGTCCAGCAGCTCGCCCCGGTCTCCCCCCGGCAGGTCCGGCACGTGCAGCGCGCCCAGCAGGAGTCGTTGATGGCGGTGGACGAGGCGGTCGCGCGGGTCGTCGCCACCCTGCAGGAGGCGGGCCGGCTGGAGAACACCCTGTTCGTCTTCACCTCCGACAACGGCCTCGCGTGGGGCGAGCACAACGTGCTCTTCAAGTCGGTGCCGTACACGCCGGCATCCGCCGTGCCGCTCGTGGTCCGCTGGGACGTGCGGGTGCCGGCCGGCCAGGTCGATCCCCGGCTGGCCCTGAACCTCGACATCGCGACCACCATCGCGCAGGCAACATCCGCCTCGATGCTCACGGCCGGGCTGGACCTGCTGGGCGAGAGCCGACGCGACGGGTTCGTGCTGGAGGCCCCGCCGGAACCCCGGTTGGCGCGACCGGCGTACTGCGGCTGGCGGTCGGCGGAGTGGACGTTCACGCGGTACGCGACCGGCGAGGAGGAGCTCTACTCGCGGGGTCTGGACCCGTTCGAGCTCACCAACCTGGCGCAGACCCCTGGGAACGAGAGCCAGCTGCGGGAGATGCGGCGCGAGGCCCGGCGGTTCTGCAACCCGGTCCCGCCGGAGTTCAGCTGGTAGCCGGTCCGTCAGCCGGTCGTCGAGTCCGCCTCCGGGTCGATCGTCCGGCCGGCCCAGGTCCAGGCGTACGACGTGTCCTCGCAGGCGATCGCCGGGTCGAGCAGGTCCAGCGGCCGGAATGTGTCGACCATCACCGCCAGCTCGTCGGTTGCCTGCTTGCCGATCGACGCCTCGACCGAGCCCGGCTGCGGGCCGTGGGTGAAACCGGACGGGTGCAGCGAGATCGAGCCCTGCTCGATGCCGGCGCCCTTGCGCGACATGAAGTCGCCACCGGTGTAGAAGATGACCTCGTCCGAGTCGACGTTGGCGTGGTTGTAGGGCGCCGGGATGCCGTCCGGGTGGTAGTCGAACAACCGCGGCACGAACGAGCAGATGACGAAGTTCGGCCCCTCGAAGGTCTGGTGCACCGGAGGTGGCTGGTGCAGGCGACCGGTGATCGGCTCGAAGTCGTGGATCGAGAAGACGTAGGGGTACAGGCAGCCGTCCCAGCCGACCACGTCGAACGGGTGGTAGGCGTAGACGTACCGGGTCCAGATGGTGGCGCTACCCGCGGCACGGTGCTGCACCAGCACCTCGACGTCCTCGCCGTCGGCAGTGAACGTCCCGGCCGGGCCGCGCAGGTCCCGCTCGCAGTACGGCGCGTGCTCGAGGAACTGCCCCTTGCTGGACAGGTAGCGCTTCGGCGGCCTGATGTGGCCGGACGCCTCGGTGACCAGGGTCCGCAGCTCACCGTTCGGCACCCACCGGTGGGTGGTCGAGGTCGGGATGATGACGTAGTCGCCGGCGCTCACCTCGAGTGCACCGAAGACGGTCTCGACCACGGCGGAGCCGCTCTCGACGTACACGCACTCGTCGCCGATGGCGTTGCGGTACAACGGCGACGGTTGGTCGGCGACCGAGTAGGAGATGCGGACGTCAGCGTTGGCGAGCAGGTGCTGCCGCCCGAGCACCGGGTCCTGCGCGGCGGCGGCGCCGTCGAGCTTGTGCGTCTTGAGGTGGCGCGGCTTCAGCGGGTGGTTGGGGCGGCGCGCGTAGGTCGGCCCGTCGAACACCTCGCTGGACACGATGGCGGTGGGGATCCGCCGGTGGTAGAGCAGCGACGCGTCGGAGGAGAACCCCTCGACGCCCATCAGCTCCTCGGCGTAGAGGCTGCCGTCCGGCTGGCGGAACTGGGTGTGGCGTTTGCGCGGGACCTCGCCGACCTGGCGGTAGTAGGGCATCGCTGGCTCCCGTGGACCTCGTTGTCCGGCTGTTCCCGCCCACCCTGCCACGGACCACGCCTCGCTAGGGTCGGGGCATGTGCCGCGCGTCCGACCCGCTGCTCCGCGGGCTCGTCGACGACGCCGCCCTCTTCCCACCCGGCAACGCCCCGATGGACGTCGCGCTGGCCGAGCACGCGCGCTACCGCGCCGACCCGTGGGCGGACGCGATCGGGCCCTTCCTCTGCCCCGCGTCCCGCATCGAGGAGCTGCGGGCCCGGTTGCCGGCCGACGCCAGGCTCCGGCTCTCGCTTGTGGTCGACGTCGAGGGCGACGCTGCGCACGCCGCGCTGCGGGCCTGCGCGGATGACGACGGGCTGACGCTGGCTGGCGTGGAGGCCTCGCTGGCGAGGCTCGGTGACGACGCCTCCGCGGTCGGCGCGAACCTGGTGCGGCTGCCCGGGGCGGTCGGCTACCTCGAGGTGCCCCGGGAGGACGTCGGGGACGCCCTCGACCTCGTTGACACCTCGGGTTGGCAGGCGGCCAAGTACCGCACCGGCGGGGTCACGGCCGACGCGTTCCCGACTGAGGCCGAGCTCGCCTCCTTCCTGCTCGGCTGCACCAGCCGCGCGATCCCGTTCAAGCTGACAGCCGGCTTGCACCGCGCGATCCGGTCGACCAGCGACGAAGGATTCGAGCAGCACGGCGTGCTCAACGTCCTGGTCGCCACCCGGATCGCACAGACCGGTGGCTCGGCCGCGGCCGTGGTCGCGGCTCTTGCCGAACGCCGCCCGAAGCAGCTGCTCGGCTTCGTGCAGGGCTGGGACGACACGATCTGCGCCGAGGTACGGAGCGCGTTCCGGTCGTTCGGCTGCTGCGGCGTGACCGATCCGCTCGGCGACCTCGCCGCGCTCGGCGTCCTGGAGGACGTGAGATGAGCACCTGGTTCGACGTGCCCGCCGACTCGCCGTTCCCGGCGACGAACCTGCCGTACGGCGTGTTCTCCCACGACGACGTCGAGCCGCCGCGGGTCGGGGTGGCCCTCGGCGACCACGTCCTCGACCTCGCGCCGCTCTCGGCGGCCGAGGGTCTCGACGGTGGGCACGTCTTCGAGTCGCCGTCGCTGAACCCGTTCCTCGCGATGGGCCGGCCGGCCTGGTCGGCGGTGCGGTCGTGGCTGGTCGAGCTGCTCGAGCACGAGGGCTACCGCGAGCTCGTCGAGAGCCACCTGGTGCCGCGCGCCGAGGTCACGCTGCACCTGCCGTTCGAGGTGGCCGACTACGTCGACTTCTACTCCTCGCAGCACCACGCCGAGAACGTCGGTCGCATCTTCCGGCCGGACGGTGACGCCTTGACGCCGAACTGGAAGCACCTGCCGATCGGCTACCACGGGCGGTCCGGCACGGTGGTGGTGTCGGGGACCGACGTGGTGCGCCCCAGCGGGCAGCGCAAGCAGCCGGACGCCGACACTCCCACGTACGGGCCGTCGGTCCGGCTGGACATCGAGGCAGAGGTCGGGTTCGTCGTCGGCGTGCCGACGCCGCAGGGCACGGCCGTGCCGACCAAGGACTTCCGTCAGCACGTGTTCGGAGTGTGCCTGGTCAACGACTGGAGCGCCCGCGACCTGCAGGCCTGGGAGTACGTGCCGCTGGGACCGTTCCTCGGGAAGTCGTTCGCGACCTCGATCTCGCCGTGGGTGGTGCCGCTGGACGCGCTGCTCGACGCCCGGGTGCCGGGGCCGGCGCAGGACCCGCCGGTGCTGCCGTACCTCGCCCGCGAGGCCGACTGGGGGCTGGACCTCGAGCTCGAGGTGGCCTGGAACGGCACGGTCGTGTCCCGACCCCCGTTCGCCGGCATGTACTGGACACCGGACCAGCAGCTCGCGCACCTCACCGTCAACGGCGCCTCGCTGCGGACCGGCGACCTCTACGCGTCGGGCACGGTGTCCGGGGCGGAGCGCGACCAGCGCGGCTCGTTCCTCGAGCTGTCCTGGAACGGGACCGAGCCGGTGTCGCTGGACGACGGCTCGACGCGGACCTTCCTGGAGGACGGCGACGTGGTGTCGGTGCGCGCGTGGGCACCGGGTGCCGACGGGACCCGGATCGGCTTCGGGGAGGTCGCCGGCCGGGTGGTCGCGGCGCGCGGCTGACCGGCGTACCTCAGGCCGGCACGAACGGGTCGAGCTCCGCGCCGACGAGCGAGAGCACGTCGGTGTCGAGGCGCAGGCCGCGGAGCACGTAGTTGGAGCGCAGGGTGCCCTCGTGCTGGAAGCCGAGCCGCTCGGCCAGCCGCCGCGACCGGGTGTTGAGGGTGCTCGCGTGCCACTCGACCCGCTCGGCGGCGAGCTCGGAGCGAGCCAGCCCGACCAGCACCCGGCAGGCGGCCGCCGCCACACCGCCACCTTCCGCGGCTGCCGTCAGCCAGCACCCGATCTCGACGACGCCGTCCTCCGGCTGGTGGTGGAAGAGCAGGGCGCCGCCGACCAGGGAGTCGCCGGACCAGACGCCGCCGACGACCACCCGGCCGTCCTCATGACGCTCGTAGGGCCCCAGCCAGCTCGTCGCGCCGTCCGGGGTGCTGGTGAGCTCGGGCCACGGCAGGTGCTCGCTGAGCCGCGGCAGGTCGCCGGCACGTGGTCGGCGAACGCGACCGCGTCCGCGCGTGGCCAGGGCACGCAGCACGAGGGGTCCGGGCAGACCGGTCTCGAGGACAACGGCGGTCTCCAGCACGCCGGCATCCTGGCAGGTCAGTCGAAGAGCTCCTCGAAGAACGACGACTTCTTCTTCTTGTACGGCTTCTGGCCGTACTGCCCACCGTGCTGCTGGTGGCCGCCGTACGACGGCTGCTGGTAGCCCTGCTGCGGTTGCTGGGTGGGCGGCGGCGCAGCAGCCGGGCCGCCGCCATGGAACTGGGTGTCGGCGTCCACGAGTCGCTCGAGCTCGCCGCGGTCGAGGAAGATGCCGCGACACTCGGTGCACTGGTCGACGGTCACGCCGCTGCGCTCGTAGCTGCGCATCGGCGCCTGGCATTTCGGGCAGGTGAGTTCCATACCGGTCCCGACGAGTGCGGCCTGCCAGAGGTTCCGTGCGGTCAGAGGTTGCCGCGGCGCTCCTGCTCGCGCTCGATGGCCTCGAACAGGGCCTTGAAGTTCCCCTTGCCGAAGCCGAGCGAGCCGTGCCGCTCGATCAGCTCGAAGAACACCGTCGGCCGGTCACCGATCGGCCGGGTGAAGATCTGCAGCAGGTAGCCGTCCTCGTCCCGGTCGACCAGGATGCCGCGGCTCTGCAGCTCCTCGATCGGCACCCGGACGTTGCCGATCCGGGCGCGCAGCTCGGGGTCCTCGTAGTACGAGTCCGGCGTGACCAGGAACTCCACGCCCTCGGCGCGCATCGCGTCGACCGTGCGCAGGATGTCGTTGGTCGCCAGCGCGAGGTGCTGGGCGCCCGGGCCGCGGTAGAACTCGAGGAACTCGTCGATCTGCGACTTCTTCTTCGCGATCGCCGGCTCGTTGAGCGGGAACTTCACCCGGTGGTTGCCGTTCGCCACCACCTTCGACATCAGCGCCGAGTAGTCGGTGGCGATGTCGTCGCCGATGAACTCCGCCATGTTCACGAAGCCCATCACCTTGTTGTAGAAGCCGACCCACTCGTCCATCTGCCCGAGCTCGACGTTGCCGACCACGTGGTCCAGGGCCTGGAACAGCCGCTTCGGCGAGCCCTCGCGCTTGACGAAGCCGGAGCTCCGCTCGACGTAGCCGGGGAGGTACGGCCCGGAGTAGCGGGACCGGTCGACCAGCGAGTGCACGGTGTCGCCGTACGCCGCGATCGACGCGACCCGGACGGTGCCGTGCTCGTCGGTGACGTCGGTCGGCTCCTGCACCACCCGCGCCCCGGACGCCCGGGCGTGGGCGACGCACCGGTCGACGTCGGGCACCTCGAGCGCGATGTCGGAGACCCCGTCGCCGTGCTCGCGGTGGTGGTCGAGCAGCGGACTGTCCGGTGCGACCCCGCCCTTGATGACGAACCGGCAGGAGCCGCTCTTGAGCACGAACGCCTTGTGGTCGCGGTTGCCGGTCTCCGGGCCTGAGTAGGCGACCAGCTCCATGCCGTACGCGGACTGGAAGTAGTGCGCGGTCTGGGTCGCGTTGCCGACCACGAAGACGACGGCGTCCCAGCCGGTGACCGGGAACGGGTCGGCCGACGCGTCGTACTCGACCAGGCCCACCAGCTGGGTGAGCTGCTCGGGCGAGAGCTCGGCCGCGCGCTCGGCGTCGGTCAGCGCGGGGAAGGCGGCAGTGGCGGCATCGGTCGTCATGCTCAGGGATACAACAGGACGGACGACAAAGTGCGCAACGTCGGCCGCGATCTTCGGACAGGTTGTCCGGCAACGTCAGGTCCCTGGTACCGGCGGGTGCGCAGGATGACCAACGCGACCCGACTCAGCCGAGGGTGAGCACGAGCTGCGGCGCGAAGGTCCCCTCCCTCGACGAGTAGTCGGCCCCGTTGCTCGACGTCGAGCTGACCCGTAGCCCGAGCGTGCTGCCGTTGACCAGTCTGGTGACGTCGACGTCGACGGTCGTCCCCGACGTGACGGACCCGAGCAGCACGGGGGCAACGCTGGTGTCGACCGCCAGGGCCGTGTTCCACGTGACCGCGCCCTCGTTCCACGAACCGGCGGCCAGCCGGCCGAAGCTGCCGCCCATGCTGGACGAGTCGGTCACCCGGAGACGCAGCACGGCTCGGGTGACGGTCTGCGTCCCCACGGAGGACAGGTCGAAGCGGAACAAGACGTTCTTGACCGGGCTGTTGTCCACCTCGAGCGTGCTGGCTCGCCCGTAGTTCGTGGTCGGAGACGCCTGCTGGATGGTCGCGTCATCGGTCGCGATGAGCTGCAACGTGCCGCCGGCGGCGGGGGTCGTGACCGACGCCGGGTCGCTCAGCCCTGACAAGTTGGTGGCCGCGTCCTTGGCTCGCACCTGGTAGGAGTACGTGTTCGCCGGCGCGACCGACCGGTCGCTGAACGAGGTCAGGTTCCCTACCGAGGTGAGTAGCGCACCGCCGCGGAACACGTCGTACCCGGTCACCCCCACCGCGTCGTCGGACGCATTCCAGGTCAGCCGCACCTCACCCGCTGAGGCGGCCACGGCCCGGAGGTTGCCGGGGACGGTGGGTGGTGTCGTGTCGCCCGTCGGCCCGCCGCCACCTCCGGTCGTGATGATCAGCTGGGGGGCGCTCGCGCCGGCCTCTCTGCTGTTGATGCTCGTGGCGGTCGTGCTCAGGGAGGAGACCCCCAGGCTGAACGACCCGTTCGCGATCCCCTGGGTCGAGATCGGGATCTCGACCGGTGCCGCCGCGGTCAGCCGTCCGGAGGAGCCCAGCACGGCACCCATGCCCGGCTGGTTGGCGAACGTCATCGCCGTCTCACCCCAGGTGTTGTCGGACACGCTGCGCACGTCGACCCCGATGCTGTTGCCGCTGACCGGGACGAGGCGAAGCTTGGCGCTGGAGACCGTCGCCCCCAGCCCGGACAGGTTGAACCGCAGGTAGCTGCGGATGTCGGGCGACGCGTCCGTGCGCAGCGTGCTGCGCGTGCCGAAGTTGCGCGCCGGCTCTTCGGCCGAGGCGTAGGTGTCGGCGACCGGCGTGAAGGTCAACGTGGACGGTGGCGACACCGTGCCCTGGGTGAAGGTGGCGGTGTAGGTCGCCGGCGCGGTTCCGGTCGTGATGGCGTGCGACCGCGCGCCGCCGTCGGACCAGGAGGCGAAGACCCATGGCTGACCGGTGCTGTCCGTCTGGTCGGGCGCAGTCACCCCCAGGCTGTACGCCTCCCAGGAGCGAACGGTCGTGGGGCCCGTGAACGTCTCGCCGCTGACGGTCAGCTGCCGCCCCGTCGGCTGGGTCTGGAACGTCACGTCGACGAACTTGGGGTCGAGCCGCGTCGTCGTCGTCGCGGACAAGCCGCCCGGGTCGGTGGCGGTGAGGGCGATCTCCAGGTAGGACGTCCTGGCGGCGTCGAGGTCCTCCGGTTCGGGGCCGGTGATCGGCACGTCGTTGCCCGACACGGGCCCCAGGAACGGGTGGGTGTGCGTGGCGTGGTGCTTGACGACCTCCCAGCTGAGAGCGCTGTCGGGCAGGTTGCCGGTCTCGGCGTCGGTGGCATGGCCGCGCAGCACGAAGTGCTCGCCGACCGCGAACCTGCTCCCCTCGGCCGGCGAGTCGATGACCGGGACGGGTGCGGTGTTTCCGGGATCGATGCTCAGCGTTGTCGTGCCGGTCGCACCGGCGGGATCGCGGACCGTCAGCCGTGCGGTCACCGACCCCCCGGTCGTGTAGGTGTGCGAGGGGGATACCGACGTGGAGTCAACGACGCCGTCGTCCTGGAAGTCCCAGGCGTACGAGATCGCGTCTCCGTCGGGATCGCTGCTGCCGGTCGCGTCGAACTGCACCGCCAACGGCACGTTTCCCGAGGTCGGGGTGGCGCTGGCGGCCGCCACCGGAGCCCGGTTCTGCGTGCCGGTGAACGTGATCCTGCGCACCTGGCTCTGGTCGCGGGACACGTAGTACAGCGCCTGGGTGTTGCCGAACGGGCCGAACCGCATGCTCACGACCTGGGAGTTGGCGGAGAAGTCCGACGGGACCATCCCGGACGTCGGCGGGGAGCAGATCAGGCAGCGCGTGCCACCGGGCGTCAGCTGATAGATCGTGCCGAACACGTAGTCGGCGAAGAGGTAGCTCCCGGCGTACGGGGCCGGCCACACACCGTTGGGGACGAAGGCTCCGGCGGTGGCTGCGCCGCCGTCGATGCCGTGGTGGTACCAGTGCCGCGGGTCGATCATGCCGGACGGCGCGGGGCCGCACGCGGTGTCGGAGTCCTTGACGCACGGGCCTTCCCGCAGCGGCCAGCCGTAGTTGCCGCCCGCGACCGGCCCCTCGCTGATCTCTTCCCAGGTGTGCTGACCGACGTCGTTGACGTAGAACCGGACACCCGTGGCGTTGGGGTCGTGCGCGAAGCGGAACGGGTTGCGGAACCCGCTGGAGAAGACCTCCTGGCACTTTGTCCCGGCGGGGGAACCCGCGGGCGGGACCCCGCCCACGTTGCACCGCGCCGTGCCCGAGCCGGTGTACGGGTTGCCGGCGGGGATCCCGCCGGTGTCGGTGACCCGCACGATCTTGCCGGCGAGCTTGCCCAGGTCCTGCGGCCAGTTGAGGCTCTGGGCGCCGGAGTCCCCCACCGTGACGTAGATGAGGCCGTCCTTGCCGAACTTCACGTCGCCCGCCGTGTGGTGGTCGCGGTACATCGGTGGCGTCTCGAACAGAACGGTCTCGCTCGACGGGTTGATCACGTTGGTGTCCGGGAGCACGAAGCGCGAGAGCCGGCCGACCGGCCCGTCCACCTCGCTCTCCGGGCACGCGTTGGCGAACTTGTTGTACGTGTAGAAGAGGTAGACGTAGTGGTTGTCCGCGAAGTTGGGGTGCACCGCCAGGCCCACCAGCCCGCGCTCGCCGTTGCTGCACAGCACGGACGTGAGGTCGAGGGCCGGGGCCGCGAGCAGCTGCCCGTTCTGGAAGATCCGCAGCTGGCCGTTCTTCCCGGTGATCAGCATCCGCCCATCAGGGGTCCAGGCCACGTCGGTCGGGCCGGACACGTTCGTCACGAGCGTGTCCTCGAAGTTCGCCGGCGGCGCGGCGGCCGCGGGAGCGGACAGGACGGGTACGGCGAGCAGCGGCCCCAGCATCGCGAGCGCCACCACCGCCACGATGCGGCGCACACGGACACCGGCACCGACGAATGACGACATGGCCGCCCGCCCCTCACCTTCGGCCACACGCCGGACCCCGGTGACTTCCCCACCCCCGGGCCGCCAGCGCTCTGACACCCGAATGTAGGAGGGCGCCGGAAGGGCGTCCAGTACGCCGAAAAGACTACGAGCCGCCGTTCTGCCACGATGCTCGGACAACGTGTCCAGCAACGTCGGTCCTGGACGCCGGAGGGTGCGCAGGATGACCATCGACGAGCTCGACGCCCGGATCGTGCAGATGTTCGCCGCCGAGCCCCGGGTCGGCGTCCTGGAGTGCTCCCGTCGGCTCGGGGTCGCCCGCGGCACCGTGCAGGCCCGCCTGGACCGGATGACCCGCGACGGGGTGATCACCGGCTGGGGCCCGGAGCTGGACCCGGCCGCGATGGGCTTCGCGGTCACTGCGTTCGTCACCCTGGAGATTCGCCAGCACCACCCCAGCCGGGCCGCTCACGACGCCGTCGCGGAGCAGATCGCGGACGTCCCGGAGGTGCTCGAGGCGCACACCACGACCGGCACCGGCGACATGCTGGTGCGCATCGTGGCCCGGTCCAACGCCGACCTCCAGCGGGTGATCGACCGGCTGCTCGCCGCCGAGGGTGTGGTGCGCGCCTCCACCGTCATCGCGCTCGACACCCAGATCAGCCCGAGGGTGCTCCCGCTCGTCCGGGAGGCGATCGAGGCCAGGACGGCGCGCCGGGAGTGACGAATGGGACGTACGTCGGGCAAAGTGCACGTCAACTGCCGCACGTCCGCGGCGGCCGACACCGAGGATCTGTCCATGCCCAGTCGTCGCACCGCCCTGCGCGGGCTGTCCGTGACCGCGTTGCTCGCGGTTGCCGCCGTGCTGTCCCCCGCCACCGGGGCAGCGGCCGCGGAGATGCCGCTGTCGGCCCCCGACCAGGCGGTGCAGGACCGGCTGGCGATCCGCTCGCTCGCGCCGGCTCTCGGCCGCGACCTCGCGGGCATGGTCACCGACGCGGCCACCGGCGAGGTGCTGTGGTCCAAGACGCCGGGCGAGGCCCAGATCCCGGCCTCGAACACCAAGATCATCACTGCGGTGAACGTCCTCGAGGCCTTCGGCCCGACACACCGCTTCACCACCCAGGTGGTGTCCGGCGCCGACACCCGGCACGTGGTGCTGGTGGGCAGCGGCGACCCGTCGCTGAAGTCGGTGCACCTCGGCCGGATGGCGCGCCGGGTGGCCGCCGGCCTGCAGGCGCAGGGCCTGCGCTGGGTCCGGGTGCAGGTCGACGACTTTTTGTTCCCCGCCCCGACGCTGGCCACCGGCTGGAAGTCCTCCTACGTCACCCGGGACGTGTCGCCGGTGCGCGCCCTGGTCGTCGACCAGCACCGCCGCTGGGACACGTCGCTGGACGCCGGCCAGGTCTTCGCCAGCAAGCTGCGCCAGGCGGGCCTGAAGGTCTACGGCGTCACACGGGCGCTGCGCCCGGAGAACGCCACGGTGCTCGCCGAGAGCCAGGGCGCTGCGCTGTCCACCCAGGTGGCCGGCATGCTGCTCGACAGCGACAACGACGTCGCCGAGGGCCTGCACCGGCTGGTGGCGCTGCAGACCGGGTTCGAGGCCAGCTGGACCGGTGCGCAGCAGGCCCAGTCCGCCGCGCTGGCGGCGTTGGGCGTCCCGTTGACCACCCCGGTCTACGACGGGAGCGGGCTGTCCCGACGGGACCGGCTCTCGCCCGCCGTGCTGGTCGGGGTGCTCGGGAAGATCATGGACGGCACCCACCCCGACCTGGTGGGCCTGCAGCACGGCGCGTTCCCGATGGCGGGCGTCAGCGGGACGTTGTCGTCCCGCTACCTCCGCTTCATCACCAAGCCGACCCGCTGCGCCGCCGGGCTGGTGGAGGCCAAGACCGGCTCGCTGTCCGGCGTGATCTCGCTCAGCGGCTTCGCCCGCGGGGCCGACGGCACCACCAAGATCTTCTCGTTCCTGCTCAACCGGGTGCCCTCCACGCTGACCACCCGGCGGGCAGTGGACAAGCTGGCCGCCACGGTCACCGGCTGCTGGTAGCCGGACCCGGTTCCGGGACGCCCTAGGATGGGCGCGCCCGGTGCAGCGGTCCAGACGGCAGGCCGCCGCGCCACCCTGCCTGCACCATGAAGGATGTCGAGCAATGGATCTGCAGCTGTCGACGCGCCGCGCCGACGGGCGCGCCGTCGTCGCGGTCGGCGGTGAGGTCGACCTGGAGACCGCCTCCCAGCTCGGGGAGCATGCCCTGAACGCTGTGCGCGAGGTGTCCCCGCACGTTGCGCTCGACCTGGCCGGCGTCACGTTCATGGACTCCACCGGGCTCAAGGTGCTGCTGTCGATCCAGCGGCGTGCCGACCTCGCCGGCGGCTCGCTCGTGCTGGCCGGGGCCACCCGGTCGGTGCGCAAGATCCTCGCGCTGACCGGCCTGGACCAGACGTTCGCGCTCTACGACTCGCTCGACGACCTCCCTCCGGTGCCGGCCGCCACCCCTCCGGTCAGCGGCGGCGCAGCGCCCACGCCCTGATCAGGTCGATCCGCGCCTGCAGCTGCTCGCCACTCGCCTGGGCCGCCAGCGGCCCACCGCAGGCCTGACGCAGCTCGGTGTGCACGGCGCCGTGCGGCACGCCGGTCCGGTGGTGCCAGGCGCCCACCAGGCCGTTCAGCTCCTTGCGCAGCGCCGGCACCGCCCGGTGCGCCGCTGCCGCCTCCGCCGCGGCTGCCCGCCGGGTCCGGCCGCGGGTCTCGTGCGCGCTCTGCCGGGCTTGCAGCAGCGTGGTGACCTGGTGCGGCTCCAGCAGGCCGGGTAGGCCGAGGAAGTCGGCCTCCTCCTCGGAGCCGACCGCGGCCCGGGTGCCGAACTCGCCGCCGTCGAACAGGACCCGGTCGAAGGTCGCCTCGGCGGCCAGCGCTTCGAACGACAGCTCCTCGGCCCCCGCCTCGGTCTGCGCCCGGTTCGCCTGAGCGAGCAGGGCGTCCTCCGGCGCGAAGATGCGGCCCTCGTCGTCGGTCGGACGACGATCCAGGGCGTGGTCACGCTCGAGCTCCATCTCGGCGGCGTGCTGCAGCAGCAGCGGCACCGAGGGCAGGAACACCGATGCGGTCTCACCCCGCCGCCGGGCCCGCACGAACCGCCCGACCGCCTGGGCGAAGAACAGCGGCGTCGAGGTCGAGGTGGCGTAGACGCCGACCGACAGCCGCGGGACGTCGACGCCCTCGGAGACCATCCGGACCGCCACCATCCAGCGGTCGTCGCCGGCCGCGAAGGCCTCGATCCGCGCGCTCGCCCCGGCTTCGTCGGACAGCACCACCGTCGGGGCCTCGCCGGTGATCCGCCGCAGCTGGGCGGCGTAGGCGCGGGCCGACAGGTGGTCGGTGGCGATGACCAGACCGCCGGCGTCCGGCACACCCCGGCGTACCTCGGTGAGGCGGCGGTCGGCGGCGGCGAGAACCTGCGGGATCCAGTTGCCCTGCGGGTCCAGCGCGGTCCGCCAGGCAGCGGCCGTCAGGTCCTTGGTCAGCGGCTCACCGAGGGTGGCCGAGACCTCGCCCCCGGCTCGGGTCCGCCAGCGCATCTGACCGGAGTAGGACAGGAAGATCACCGGGCGGACGACGCCGTCGGCCAGCGCCCGGCCGTAGCCGTAGGAGTAGTCGGCGGCCGACCGCCGGATGCCGTCGGCACCCTCGGCGTAGCTGACGAACGGGATCGCGCTGGTGTCCGACCGGAACGGCGTCCCGGTCAGCGCCAGCCGCCGGGTGGCGGGCTCGAACGCCTCACGCACCGCGTCGCCCCAGGACAGGGCGTCCCCGCCGTGGTGCACCTCGTCGAGGACCACCAGGGTCCGCTTGGTCTCGGTACGCCGGCGGTGCAGCAGCGGGTGGGCGGCGACCTGCGCGTAGGTCACTGCCACACCGGTGAAGTCGCCGCCGACCGCACCCTGGCCGTTGCTGAAGCGCGGGTCGAGGTTGATGCCCACCCGGGCGGCCGCGTCGGCCCACTGGTGCTTGAGGTGCTCGGTCGGCGCCACCACCGTCACGGCGTCCACCAGCCGGCGCTCGAGCAGCTCGCTGGCCACCCGGAGGGCGAAGGTGGTCTTGCCGGCGCCGGGCGTCGCGACGGCCAGGAAGTCCTTGCCGGCCGAGCCTTCCCGGGCGAGGTAGACGTCGAGCGCCTCCTGCTGCCAGGCGCGCAACGCGTCGGCGACGCCCCACGGGGCGCGGAGGGGGAAGGCGGGCGAGAGGTGGGATGCGGCGGTGGTACTCATCGGTCCGACGAGGCTAACGGGGACTCTGCCGCCGACATGCCGGGGTCCCGAGGTGCGACGAGAACCCGCCGGTCCGTGTTAACGCGTGTCGGCCGCGACCCGGTCCGGCACGGCGATCCGGCCGGCAAAGGTCACGCCGACGGCGGCCACCGTCGCCATCACCAAGTAGATCGTGAGGAACGCCGCGGTGTTGCTGCCGTTCTCGTTGTGCAGCCCGGCGAACAGCGCGCCGCCCACCCCCACGAACAAGATCGTCCCCAGCGCGTCGGACAGCTGCAGGGCGGCGGAGTTGAGACCCTGCTCGGCCACCGGCGAGAGCGCGAGGACCACCACGCTGGTGCTCGACATCGCGAGCCCCATGCCTAGCCCGCCGATCGCCCAGCCGACTCCCGCTACCGCCGGCGGCAGCGCCGACCACAGACCGAGCGACACCCCGCCGACCCCGAGGGCCACCAGGGCGGTGCCACGCTGCACGAGGACGTGCCGTGGCGTGGTCACCCCCGGCCTGCCCTGGATCCACGACCCCACCGACCAGCTCACGGCCCCTGCGGTGAGGGTCAGCCCGGCCAGGGCGGTGGCCAGGCTGCGCTCCTCGACGAGCATCAGCGGGACGAACGTCTCCGCCCCGAAGAACGCGCCCGCGAGGACACCACGCATCAGCACGGCCGTCGGCAGGCCGCGCCGCGCCCGGATGATTCCGGCCGGCATCAGCCGCGGCAGGCCCACGACCAGCAGGGAGACACCGATCGGCGCGAGGGCCCAGGACAGCGCGTCCAGCCGCTGGCCGGCGTACTGCAGCGACGCCACGCCACCTGCGACCGCCAGCGCCGGCAGCGTGCGGCTGCGGACCGCCTCCACGCCCGGCGCCGCCCCGAGGCCGTGCAGCCGTGGCAGCATCAGGGCGACCGCGGGCAGCACCAGCGGAGGTACCGCGAGGAACACCCAGCGCCAGGACAGCTCGTCCGCCACCACACCGGCGACCGACGGCCCGACGATGGCGGGGATCACCCAGGCGCTGGCCATCACCGAGAACAGCCGAGGCCGCAGGGAGTCCGGGTACAGCCGGCCGACGACGACGTACAGGGCGACGATGTTCAGCCCGGCGCCTACGCCCTGCAGGGCACGGCCCGCGACGAACATCACCATCGAGGTGGCCAGGCCGGCGACCACCAGGCCGATGACGAACAGCACCAGAGACACGACGAACGGCAGCACCGGTCCGCGCCGGTCGCTGACCTCGCCGGAGACGACCATGCCGACCAGGCTCGCGATGAAGAAGGCCGAGAAGCCCCAGGCGTAGAACGGCAGGCCGTCCAGCTCGCGGACCGCCACCGGCATCGCGGTGGCCACCGCCATCGCCTCGAACGCGAGCAGGGACACCACGGCCAGGATGCCTACGGTCAAGGCCCGCCACGGGCCGTCGAAGATCCGGCCCGGCCGGCCCGGCGCGACGTCGGTGGGGTTCTCGTCGGGCGTCGCGGTCACCACGGCACCCTACGTCGGACGACAGCACCGTGGCACCCCGAGACTGCTGTCGCCTGGCCGCGACGGCCGTTCCGGACTACACCTGCACGCATGACCACCGGCGCGCCCGGTGAGCCAGCCCTGGCTGCACGAGGCCGTGGGCACCATGACGTGGACCGGGACGCCGCTGGCTCCGCTGCTGCGTGAGGCCGGGCTCGAGGCGGATGCCGTCGAGGTCCTCTTCACCGGGGCCGACCACGGGGTCGAGCGCGGGGTCGAGCAGGACTACGCGCGGTCGCTGCCAGTGCCGGTCGCCCTCGACGGCGATGCCCTGCTCGTCTGGGCCTGCAACGGGACGGACCTGCCACCCCAGCACGGTGCGCCGCTGCGGCTGCTCGTGCCCGGCTGGTACGGCATGGCCTCGGTGAAGTGGCTGCGCCGGATCGAGGTCGTCCGGTCGCCGTACGACGGGTACCAGATGCGCGCCTACGCCCTGCGCCAGCACTCCGACGACCCCGGCGAGGCGCTGACCCGCATCGAGCCGCGAGCGCTGGTGGTCCCGCCGGGGTTCCCCGACTTCATGTCCCGCACCCGCGTGCTGCGCGCGGGCGGGCACCTGCTCGAGGGACGTGCCTGGTCCGGTCACGGCCCGGTCGAGACGGTCGAGGTCACCACGGACGGCGGCGGGACGTGGCGCGCGGCGACGCTGGACCCGCCGTTCCGCCGGTGGGCCTGGCGTCGGTGGACGCTGCCGTGGGCGGTCAGCACACCTGGCCGGTCGTCGTCCTCGCGGACTAGGCCCGGAAGGCCTGCCAGACGTCGCTCATCCGCTGGGCCTGACCGGCGGTGAACTCGTCCATGCAGTTGTCCTGCGTGTAGTCCATGAAGTTGTGGATCGGGTCGAGCCCGGCGTCCTTGGTGCAGGTGTCCCTGCCGACCGGGCAGAAGAAGGCCGGCGACTGCTCCGGTGCGGTGTCGGCGACCTGGTCGCCCTGGTTCGAGCAGCCGTTCTGGAAGGTGTGGTAGAGCCCGAGCCAGTGGCCGACCTCGTGGGTACCGGTGTCCCCCTCGCTGTAGATCTCGAGGTTCCCGCCGGGCATCGACTCGTCGAGGATGACGACGCCGTCCTTGGTCTGCTGGTCGTGATAGTTCTGCGGGAACGTCGCCCAGCCCAGCAGGCCGGCGCCGATGTTGGCGGAGTAGATGTTCAGGGTCGACGAGCCGCCCTGCCGGAGCGCTGCCTTGGCCTGCCGCTCGGCCGTCGAGTTCGGCACCATCGTGTACCAGGTCGGGTTGACGGTCCAGGTGATGCCGATCTGGCGGAACTGGAACGCGGTCGATGCCGCGGACGACGAGGTGCGCCCGCCGAAGGACTGGTTCAGCACCGTGGTCTGAGCGCTGATCAGGGTCGTCCAGCGCTGCCGCTCCGCAGCGCTGAGCACGTGGTCGCTGATGACGTGGTAGACGGTGTCGATCCGCACTGATCCGGCTCGCAGCGCCTTGACCTTGGCCGGCTCGCCGAGCTGGCTGAGCTGCTCTGCAGTGAGGGTGTTCGGGTCGGTCTTGGTGGCGCCCGGCTTCACCCGCGCCGCGGCGTTGCCGGTGTCATGGGTGACGCAGTCGGCCGACGCGGCAGAGGTTGCCGCAGGCGAGGTCAGTCCCAGCGGGACCAGGGCCACCGCGAGCGCGGCGTAGAACGGGGCGCGGCGTGCGAGTCGGCGCATGGTGGTGGGTCCTCCGCAACGATGATCGAGATCGACCGGCGCACGGTAACCCGCTGGCCGCGCCAGCGGAAGACCTGGCTGCCCCGGACGGGCGCCGCGGCAGCGGTGCGTGCCCGACCGGCTACCCCTCGTCGGCGCCCTTGCCGCCGTCGTCGTCGCCGCCGGGCATCGAGGCGAAGATCTCCTTGCAGGTCGGGCAGACCGGGAACCGGTTCGGGTCGCGGCCGGGGATCCACTTCTTCCCGCACAGCGCGGTCACCTTGTCGCCGGAGAGCGCCGACTCGAGGATCTTCTCCTTCTTCACGTAGTGCGCGAACCGCTCGTGGTCGCCGTCGCCGTGCGAGGTCCGCGGGGTCGCCTCGACCTCGATCTCCATCTCCAGCACGGTGCCGGTGCCGCCACCGGGCTGGTCGAGGCCGGGCTGGTCGATCGGGCCGTAGGAGCTCATCCGGCGATTCTAGGCCGACCGTCTCAGTTCAGCGAAGGGTCGTCGATGTAGGTCGACACCATCGCGAGGTCGCCGCCCTGCCGGCGCAGCACCGCTCGCCACAGGTCCTTCGGCGCCTCGGTGAACGGGTCTCCCGGGTCGTCCGGCCCCGGCCCGCCGAACCGCGCGTCCACGACGTACCAGGCCCCCTCGGCCAGCTCGTCCTCCAGCTGGCCGGCGCCCCAGCCGGCGTACCCGGCGAAGATCCGCAGCCGGATCACCTCGGCGGCGAGCACCTCGGGCGGCACGTCGAGGTCGACCAGCCCGACCCGGCCGACCACCCGCCGCCAGCCCAGCGGCTCGTCCTCGTCGTCGCCGGGGACCAGGGCCAGGCCGAGCGCGGAGTCCAGGGCGACCGGGCCGCCCTGGAAGAGCACCCCGGGCTCGGTCGCCAGGGGCTGCCAGACCGGCAGCACCTCCGCCACGTCCAGCGGCGTGGGCCGGTTGATGACGACGCCGAGGGCGCCGTCCTCGTCGTGGTCGAGCACCAGGACCACCGAGCGCTCGAAGTTCGAGTCACCGAGGGCGGGTGTCGCCACCAGCAGGCGCCCGGTGAGGGTCGTGTCCAATTCGGGAACCGTCACTCCCCCATGATGCCCGCGCGAGCAAGGTTCCGGCGAGCACGCCCCCCAGGTCGGCCACGACGTCACGCAGGTCGCCGCTGCGCTGGCTCAGCAGCAGCTCCTGCACGACCTCGCTCGTGGCCGCGTGCACCACCAGGACCGGCAGCAGCCACCGGCCGGCCACTCCCGCACGCAGCCCGGTCAGGGCCAATGAGCCGAAGGTGACCAGATGTACCACCTTGTCCAGGCCCGGCAGGCCGCCGGGACTCGCCGGGCGCGGCCAGAACAGGATCACCAGGTTGACGGCAACCGCCAGTGCCAGCGCCGTCTGCCAGGCGCGGGTCCCGCGCCGAATCGGTGTCGTCACCCGTGCGGCTGGTCCAGGTCCGGCACCGCCGAGGTCCCCGTGGCGCGGACGGCCTTGCTGACAGCGGCGGCCACCGCGGTGGCCACGTCGGGGTGGAAGACGCTGGGGACGATGTAGGCGGCGTTGAGCTCGTCCGCCGTCACGACGTCAGCCAGCGCCCGGGCCGCCGCGAGCAGCATGTCGATGGTGATCGAGTGGCTCGCCGCGTCGAGCAGCCCCCGGAAGACCCCGGGGAACGCGAGCACGTTGTTGATCTGGTTGGGCGCGTCGCTGCGGCCGCTCGCCACCACGGTGGCGTGCTCCGACGCGGCGATCGGGTCGACCTCCGGCACCGGGTTCGCCAGCGCGAAGACGATGCTCCCGTCGGCCATCGTCCTGATGTCCTCGCCGGTGAGGATGTTCGGAGCCGAGACGCCGATGAAGACGTCGGCGCCGGGCAGCACGTCGCGCAACGCCCCCGTCCGGCCGTCCACGTTGGTGCGCTCGGCGACCGAGACGAGCTCGGCGGCCAGCCCCTCGCGGCCCGCGTGGATGACGCCGTCCTTGTCCGACACGACGACGTGCTGGGCACCGGCCTCGAGCAGCACCGCCAGGATCGCCATCCCGGCAGCCCCTGCCCCGGACAGCACGATGCGGACGTCGGCGAGATCCTTCCCGACCACCTTGAGCGCGTTGATCAGCGCCGCCAGCACGACGATCGCCGTGCCGTGCTGGTCGTCGTGGAAGACCGGGATGTCCAGGCTGGCGCGTAGCCGTCGCTCGACCTCGAAGCAGCGCGGGGCGGAGATGTCCTCGAGGTTGATACCGGCGAAGACCGGAGCGATCAGCTCGACCGTGCGGACGATCTCGTCGACGTCCTGGGTGTCGAGGCAGATCGGGAACGCGTCGATCCCCGCGAAGCGCTTGAACAGCGCCGCCTTGCCCTCCATGACCGGCAGTGCGGGGATCGCCCCGAGGTTGCCCAGCCCGAGCACCGCGGACCCGTCGGTGACCACGGCCACCGTGTTGCGCTTGATCGTCAGTCGCCGGGCGTCACTGGGGTTCGCGGCAAGGGCCAGGCAGACCCGAGCGACCCCGGGGGTGTAGATCATCGACAGGTCGTCGCGGTTGCGGATCGGGACCTTCGGCTGCACCTCGATCTTCCCGCCGAGGTGCATCAGGAAGGTGCGGTCGGAGACCTTCCCGATCGTCACGCCCTCGACCTGCGCGAGTGCCTCGGTGAGCCGCTCGGCGTGCTCGGTGTCGCTGGCCGCGCAGGTGACGTCGATCCGCAGCCGCTCGTGACCGGAGGCCGTGACGTCCAGCGCAGTCACGATGCCGCCGGCCTGCTCGACCGCATGGGTGAGCTGGCTGACGGCGTTCCCCCGGGCCGGGACCTCCAGCCGGACGGTGATCGAGTACGAGATGCTCGGCACGCTGACCATGGCTGCGATCGTCGCAGATGACCGGTGAGCCAGGTCACCTCACCCGCGTACGGCGGTCAAGACAGCCGTTCCGGGTACCGATACTTGGAAGCGAAGAGAGGTTTCGTCGTCCAGGCCTCGGACAGAAGCAGCGGCGGAAGGGTGGCCCACGATGATGTTCATTGCCCTGCTCGTGCCGATCGGTCTGCTCGCCGTGCTCCTGGGGATGGAGCGCCTCGAGCGCTGGACGGTCCGCGACCACGACGACAGCTGATCCGCGCCGGCGGCTCCCCCGGACCGCTGCTCAGCGGCGCGGGAGGCGCACGACCGAGACGAAGAAGTCGTCGATCTGCCGTACCACCTCGATGAAGCGCTCGAAGTCCACCGGCTTCGTCACGTAGGCGTTGGCGTGCAGCGAGTAGCTGCGCAGCACGTCGTCCTCGTTCTCCGACGTCGTGAGGACCACGACTGGGATGCTGGCCAGCTCCGGGTCGGACTTGATGGCCTCCAGGACCTCCCGCCCGTCCATCCGGGGCAGGTTGAGGTCGAGCAGGACCAGGTCCGGGCGCGGCCGGCCGGCGAACTCCCCTTCCTGCCGCAGGAAGGCCATCGCCTCCGCGCCGTCGTTCACGACGTGCAGCTGGTTGCGGATCTTGTAGTCCTGGAACGCCTCCCGCGTCATGACGACGTCGCCCGGGTCGTCCTCGACGAGCAGGATCTCGACCTGGCGCTCGACGTCGTTCGGCTGCGTCATGCGGTGTTCTCCCTCATCCGGATGCTGTGTTCGGGCTCATCGTGGCAACCGTGCTACCGCCACTCCCCGCGACCTGCCGGGCCGGCAGGGTCCAGCGCAGCACAGCGCCGGAGGTGTCCCGGGGGGTGGTGTCCAGCCAGAGTCGGCCGCCGTGGTGCTCGACGATCTTCTTGCACATCGCCAGGCCGATGCCGGTGCCACCGTAGGCGTCGCGGCTGTGCAGGCGCTGGAAGATCACGAAGATCTTGTCCTGGTACTGCTCCTCGATGCCGATCCCGTTGTCACTGCAGGAGAACTCCCACATGGTCGGGTCGTCGGCAGACCGGGTGGCGCCGATGTGGACCCGTGGCGCCTCGCTGCCTCGGAACTTCACGCCGTTGCCGACCAGGTTCTGGAACAGCTGGACCAGCAGGCTGTGGTCGCCGTCGACGGTCGGCAGCGGGTCGTGCGTCACCACGGCGTCCAGGTCGTCGATCGCCAGCTCGAGCTGTCGCTCGGCCTGCGCGAGAACCTGCTCGAGGTCGACCGGGGCGAAGTCGTTGCCCGCCCGACCCACCCGGGAGAACGTGAGCAGGTCGTTGATGAGCTGCTGCATCCGCTTGGCGCCGTCGACGGCGAACTCGATGTACTGCTCGCCCCGCTCGTCGAGCTGGCCCTTGTAGCGCCGCTCGATGAGCTGGCAGAAGCTGGCGACCTTGCGCAGGGGCTCCTGGAGGTCGTGCGACGCGACGTAGGCGAACTGCTCGAGCTCGGTGTTGGACCGGCGCAGGTCCTCGGCCTGCTCCTCGACCACCGCTCGCGCCTCGAGGGCCTCCATCCGGGAGGCCTCGGCGAGGGCGTACTCGTGCAGGATCCGAGAGCGCATCCGGTCGACCTGCTCGGCCAGGATCGCGATCTCGGCGGGTGCGTCGCTGACCGAGACCTCGCGGCTCAGGTCACCGCCCTCGACCCGGTCGACCTCGCTGCCGAGCCGTTCCAGCGGTTGGGTCACCCAACGCCGCAGGGCGACCCAGGTGAGCGACGCCGACGCGACCAGGAGGACCAGGCCGGCACCGAGCGTGCCGAAGAGCAGGTCCACGTCACGCTTGAGCTCACTGACGTTGTCCTGGCGCTGGCGGACGATGGCGACCCGGTAGTCCGCGATGGCCCGCCGGACGTCGTCGAACGTGTCCTTGCCCTCCTGGAGGTCGGCCGGTGTCAGCTGCCGGCCGCCCCGGACCTGCGCGATGCCGGGGTCGGCGACCTGCGCACGCCAGACGCCGAGGGCCTGCTGGACCGCCACCCGCTCGTCGCGCAGGGACGGGAAGTCGGCCTCGGCCCGGCGCAGCCTCGGGGTGGCCCGCTCGGCCATCCGTTGTCCGTCCTGGTAGGGCTCGAGAAAGTCAGTACGACCGGTGAGGGCATACCCGCGGAAGCCGGTCTCCTGGTCCAGCAGCGCGACGTTCAGGTCGGATGCGGCCGTGTACGTCGCGAAGAGCCGGTCGACGACCGCGGTCTGCGCGTCGTACAGCCGGACCGACAGCACCACGGCACTCGTGACCAGGACCGCGATCAGCCCGCCGAGTGCCACGAAGGTCAGCACCAGCCGACGGCGGAGGGTGGTGCGGGTCACTCCCAACCCGCCCACGACAGCAGCACGGCCGCGACGTCGTCGGTCAGCTCGCCACCGTTGCGTACCCGCACCTCGCCGAGGAGCTCGTCGAGCAGCCCCTCATGGTCCTGGCCGTGCGACAGCAGCTCCTCGACCAGCTCGTAGAGCGCGGTCTCGCCGAGTCGCCGGCCGGCGACCTCGCCGTCGAAGCCCTCGATCAGACCGTCGGTGAACAGCAGGACGGCGGTGTCCGGTCCGACCTGGCGGTCGACCGGCTCCCAGACGCAGCCGTCGACGACTCCGAGGGCCACGCCGGCGGCGCCCTCGGGAGCCGGCACCACCCGGGAGCCCTCGACGAACACCGGCACGGGATGCCCGGCCCGCCAGATACGCAGGACACCGTCGGCCCGGGTGAGCCGGACCATCGTGACGGTGGCGAAGACCTCGTCGGTGGACCGCTCACTGACGAGCACGGCGTCCATCGCGCCGAGGATGGTGTCGGGGTCCGCACCGGAGAGCACCAACGTGCGCCAGGCGATGCGCAGGCAGACGCCGAGAGCTGCCTCGTCCGGTCCGTGGCCCGCGACGTCGCCGATGAGGGCGAAGACCGCGCCGTCGTCGCACTCCACCACGTCGTAGAAGTCGCCGCCGAGCACCGACTGGTGCCGGCCGGGACGGTACCGCGCGACCACCCGGAACCAGTCGCCGCGGACCAGGGGCTGCGGCAGGAGACCTCGCTCCAGCCGGGCGTTCTCCGCGGCGCGCGCCTCGGAGGCGTACAGGCGGCGCACCGACTCGTCGGCCCGCTTGCGCTCGACGGCGTAGCGGATCGCACGGGTGAGCAGCTGACCGTCGATGCTGCCCTTGACCAGGTAGTCCTGGGCGCCGACCGCCACCGCCTCGGTGCCGCGGTGCTCGTCCGCGAGGCCGGTCAGCACCAGGACCGCGATGTTGGGAGACATCTCGAGAACCGTGCGCAGGCCGTCAAGACCGGTCGCGTCCGGGAGCCCGAGGTCGAGCAGGACGCAGTCGACGTCGTCGGGCAGCGAGAGCACGGCCTCGGCGAGGTCGTGCGCGCGGAGCAGCTCGATCTCGGAGCCCGCGTCGAGCAACAGCTCGCGGACGAGGAACGCGTCGCCCTCGTCGTCCTCGACGAGCAGCACGCGCATGGCAAGTGGAGCGAGCCGGCCCGAGCGCACGTGGTCAGCCAGCTCACCCGAGGTCAGCGGAACCACCGTGGGCGGGCGGTCACTCGGACGCTCCCTCGGCGAAGAGGCTGTCCGCGAAGGACTCCCAGACGGCCTCGCTCGCGGGTCCCACCTCGAACCACACGACCTTGCCGCTGCCGCCGTCGGTCAGCGCGGGCTCGACTCCCCAGCCCATCGAGAGCTGGTCGAGCAGGCGCAGTCCGCGACCGGTCGCCGACTCGATGTGGAACCGGTGCAACCGGGGCGGGGCGGGCGAGGAGTCGAGCACCTCGACGCGAACGGTGTCGCCGCGGACTTCGAGGCTGACCCGGATGTCGCTGCGGGCGTGCAGCACGGCGTTGGTGACGACCTCCGACACGAGCAGCACGACGGTGTCGACGTCGCACTCGCTGTCACGGAGCTGCTGCCGGACGAACCTGCGGGCCAGGGGCACGCTGTCGGTGGTGGGCGGCAGCCGTAGCTCGCTCATCAGATCACCGCCGGGTCGCGCGAGCCGCGACCGACCGGGTGGGGTGATTCACGCGTAACAGGCTATCCCGTCGATGCCCTCCGGAGCCTCAGCTCGGCCGCGCTTCGTCGCGCGCCTTCTTCGCGGCTGCGATGCGGGCCCGGCGCTCGTCACGGTCCAGCTGCAGGGCCTCGTCAGGAGAGGGTGCCGAGCCGCCGAGCCGGGCCGGTTGCCACCAGGTGTCGTCCGGATCGGATGGCGCGTCGGGATAGGCCTCCTGCGATGCGTGCAGCAGGTCGGTCATCCGGGCGCGCAACGTCTCGGTCACAGCGACCACGTCGTCACCGTCAGCGACGGAGATGGGCGCGCCGATCCGCACCGAGATCGGCACCCGGCTACGTCCGAGTCGCTTCGACCGGCCCTTCGTCCAGACGCGCTGCGACCCCCAGATGACGGTCGGCAGCACGGGCACGCCGGCCTCCAGGGCCATCCGCACGGCTCCGGCCTTGAAGTCCTTCAGCTCGAACGACCGGCTGATGGTCGCTTCCGGGAAGACCCCGACGATCTCACCGTCGCGCAGCGCCTGGACGGCTGCGCGGTACGAGCCGGCGCCGGCCTCGCGGTCGACCGGGATGTGGTGCATGCCGCGCATCAGGGGGCCGCTCACCCGGTGGATGAAGACCTCTTCCTTGGCCATGAACCGCACCAGCCGGCCGGCCGGCCGGGCGGCGTACCCGGCGTACGTGAAGTCGAGGTAGCCGACGTGGTTGATGGCCATCACGGCACCACCCCGCGCCGGCACGTTCTCTGTTCCGCGCAGGTCGAAGCGCAGACCCTGGGCCCGGAACACCGCGCGGGCCGTGTTGATGACGGATCGGTACAGGAGATCGGCCACGGTGGGGAACCTATTCCGGCCGGCTCAGTGCACGACTTCGAGAGCGTCCAGCAGCACGCCCACGGCGTCGTCGACGTCGCCGGCCCCGTTGACGGTGAGGTCGGGGTGCTCGGGCGGCTCGTAGCCCTGCCCGACACCGGTCATGTTGGGCAGCGTGCCCGCCTTGGCCTTCGCGTACAGCCCCTTCGGGTCGCGCTGGACGACGATGTCGGCCGGGGTGTCGACCCACACCTCGAGGAAGTCGCCCTCGGCGAACAGCCCCTTGGCGGCCCGCCGGTCGCCACGGAACGGCGAGACCAGGGACACGATGACGATCAGGCCGGCGTCGGCCATCAGCTTGGCGGTCTCGGCCACCCGGCGGACGTTCTCGGCGCGGTCCTCGGGGGTGAACCCGAGGTCCTTGTTCAGGCCGGTGCGCACGCCGTCGCCGTCGAGCACGTAGGTGTGCAGGCCGAGTCCGTGCAGGTGCCGCTCGAGCGCGTCGGCGATCGTCGACTTGCCGGCGCCCGGCAAGCCGGTCAGCCAGAGCACCCGCGGTCGCTGGTTCTTCAGGGTGGCCCGGGCCTCACGGTCGACGGTGAAGGTGTGCGGCACGACGTTGTGGGCGCGGCGCAGCGGGTGGCGCACCAGCCCGGCCGCGACGGTGTCCCGGCTGACTCGCTCGACCAGGAGGAATCCGCCCGTGTCGCGGCTCAGCTGGTAGTGGTCCAGCGGCACCGGGGTGTCGGTGGAGATCTCGACCAGCCCGATGTCGTTCATCTTCAACGTCCGGGCCGCCATCTCGTCGCCGGACACCACGTCACGCCGGTTGCGGATGGCGGTGACCACGGCGGGGACGGCCAGCGACCCGGCGAGCAGCAGGTAGGAACGGCCGTGACGCAGCTCCTCCTCGCCGGTCCAGACCAGGTCGGCCGCGAACGCGGTGGCGGGGCGTGGGTACTGGTCCTCGGCGAGACCCTCGGCGGGGGCGACGATGAGGTCGCCCCGGGTGACGTCGGTCTCGGTCTCCAGGGTCAGGACGACGGCGTCGTCGGAGGTCGCCTCCTCGACGTCCTTGCCGCCGACCAGGACCCGTTCGACGGTCGTCGTCGCTCCCTTGGCGTTGACCACGACCTTGTCCCCCGGGTGCACCGACCCGGCGACCACGGTGCCGGCGTAGCCGCGGAAACCGTCGGCCCGGACGATGTACTGGACCGGGAGCCGGAACGGGATCGCGGCGTGGTCCTCGGTCCGGGCGGGCAGCCAGGACATCAGGGCCTCGAGCACGGTCGGCCCGTGGTACCACGGCATCTCGCTGGAGCGGTCGATCACGTTGTCGCCGGTCAGCGCGCTGACCGGCACGACGACGACGTCCTCGAGGTCGAAGCGGGCCGCCGCCGACCGCACGCCGCCGGCGAACTCCTCGAAGGCGACGTGCTTGAAGTCGACCGCGTCCATCTTGTTGATGGCCACGATGACCGTGCGCACACCCATCAGGGCGCAGACCGTGAGATGGCGGTGGGTCTGCGGCCGGATGCCGCGGGTGGCGTCGACGAGCAGGATCGCGATGTCGGCGGTGGAGGCCGCGACGGCCATGTTCCGGGTGTACTGCTCGTGGCCGGGGGCGTCGGCGATGATCGCGCGCCGGCCGGACGGCAGGTAGAGGTGGCGGTAGGCCACGTCGATGGTGATGCCCTGCTCGTGCTCGGCCTCGAGGCCGTCGGTGAGCATCGAGTAGTCGACCTCGCCCTTGGGGATCGTCGAACCGCTGCGCCGGGTGTTGCGCGCGTAGTCGAGGATGTCGTCGGGCACGCTCTCGGTCTCGGCCAGCAGCCGGCCGATCAGCGTCGACTTCCCGTCGTCGACCGATCCGCACGCCACGACCCGGACGATCGGGTGCTCGACCAGCGCGGTGTCCGCAGACTTTGTCGCCATCAGAAGTACCCCTCGGTCTTCTTGCTCTCCATCGAGCCGCCGCCCTCGCCGTCGATCAGCCGTCCCGACCTCTCGGACCGCCGGTCGACGAGCATCTCGGCCAGCAGGTCGTCCATCGTGTCCGCGGTCGACTCGACCGCGGCGGTCAGCGGGTAGTCGCCCAGGGTCCGGAACCGCACGCTGCGCATCTCCGGCTGCTCGCCGTCGCGCAACGGGTAGCGGTCGTCGTCGATCATGATCAGCTGGCCCTCGCGCTCGACGACCGGCCGCTCCTTGGCGAAGTACAGCGGGACGACCTCGATCTGCTCGCGCTCGATGTACCGCCACACGTCCAGCTCGGTCCAGTTGGACATCGGGAAGACCCGCATCGTCTGGCCTTCGGAGAGCTGGGTGTTGGCCGTCCGCCAGAACTCCGGGCGCTGCTTGCGCGGCTCCCAGCGGTGGCCTGGCTCGCGCAGCGAGAACACCCGCTCCTTCGCCCGGGAGCGCTCCTCGTCGCGGCGGGCCCCGCCGAAGGCGGCGTCGTAGCCGCCCTCGTCCAGCGCCTGGCGCAGGGCGACCGTCTTCATGATCCGGGTGAACTCGTGGGTGCCGTGGGTGAACGGGGTCACGCCGTCGGCGACGCCCTCGGGGTTGGTGTGGACGCGCAGCTCCACCCCCAGCTCGGCGGCCACCCGGTTGCGGAACTCGATCATCTCCCGGAACTTCCAGGTGGTGTCGATGTGCAGGATCGGGAACGGCACCTTGCCCGGGGCGAAGGCCTTGACCGCCAGGTGCAGCAGCACCGACGAGTCCTTGCCGATGCTGTAGAGCATCACCGGGCGCCGGAACGCCCCGGCGGTCTCCCGGAAGATGTGGATGGCCTCGGCCTCGAGCGCGTCCAGGACCGCGTCGGGGGCGACGACCGTCTCGGCAGACGACATGCGTGGGTGACCTCTCAGAGCTCGGGGCGCCTCCCGGGTCGCAGGGGGCGGACCGCCATTCTGCCCGGCTGCCGCCGAGGTACCCAATCCGGCCCGGTGCCACGCCCGGGGACCGCCGCCGGCACCTCGCCCGACCCCCGCTTTGCCCGATCTGTCCCCGCGCCGGGCGCGGTGTTTCGCTGTCGGCGGACGAGGGTTCACCGGAAATTGGCTGGAGCGGGAATGGCGGCCGCGACTAGCGTCTTGTCAGTCGTCAGTACGAAACCGTTTCGTTTCCTGCGGGTGAACTCCGGGAGCAGCCCTGATGGTCCTGACCGGTCGGGACGTCGCGATCTGCGACGCCACGCTGGCCCTGCTCCTCGAGGTGGGCTACGACCGGATGAGCATGGACGCGGTCGCCGCCAGGGCCCGGGCGAGCAAAGCCACGATCTACCGGCGCTGGCCGGGCAAGCAGGAGCTCGTCCTGGACGCCGTGCGGTCCCGCGGGCCCGGCCTGACCGTCCCCGAGGACACCGGCTCGCTCCGGGGCGACCTGGTGGCGACCTACCGCTCGGCAGCCGCCGGTTCGGCTGCGCAGGATGCCGACCTGATCGCCGGTGTCCTGCGGGCCATGCGCAGTGCTCCCGAGCTGGCCGACTGCGTCCGTAGCCAGGTCGTCGAGAGCAAGTGCGACGTGAGCCGCACCATCGTGGCCCGCGCGGTCGAGCGCGGCGAGCTGCCCGCGACGACCGACCCTCTGATCCTGCACGAGGTGGCCAGCGCTCTGTGGTTCCACCGCGTGCTCGTTGTCGGTGCTGACGTGGACGATGCCTTCATCGCCCACGTCGTCGACGACGTCCTCATGCCGTTGCTGGACCGAAGCAGTCGGTCCGCTGAGTTACAGGAGACACCGTGACCGAACCCCTCACACCTACCGGCGAGGCACTCGCTGAGGAGGAGCAGACCTCCGCCTCCGAGGCGCCGGACCCGAGGCGCTGGCTGGCGCTCGCGGTGCTGGCTGCGGCGCAGCTGATGATCGTCCTGGACGCGTCGATCGTGAACATCGCGCTGCCCTCGGCGCAGGAGGACCTGGGCATCAGCAACGCCAACCGGCAGTGGATGGTCACGGCCTACACGCTGGCCTTCGGCAGCCTGCTGCTGCTGGGCGGCCGGATCGCCGACTACACAGGGCGCAAGCGCACCTTCATCATCGGCCTGCTCGGCTTCGCCGGCGCGTCCGCACTGGGCGGCATCGCCGCCAACCAGGAGCTGCTCTTCGCGGCGCGCGCGCTCCAGGGCGGGTTCGCCGCCCTGATGGCGCCTGCCGCGCTGTCCATCGTCACGGTGACCTTCACCGACCCGAAGGAGCGGGCCAAGGCATTCGGCGTCTTCGGCGCGCTGGCCGGCGGCGGTGCCGCCATCGGCCTGATCGTCGGCGGCGTGCTCACCGAGTACGCCTCCTGGCGCTGGTGCCTCGGCGTGAACGTGCCGGTGGCTCTGATCGTCGCTGGTGCCGCAATCCCGCTGGTCCACGAGAGCAAGGCGCACGGCGACACGCGGTACGACGTGCCCGGCGTGCTTCTCGCCACGCTCGGCCTCTTCTCGCTCGTGTACGGCTTCACCGAGGCCGCGCGCGCCAAGCACCCCGAGATCGAGGGCGACACCTCGGTCCTGGGCTGGACGGCTCCCTCGACGGTCTCCTTCCTGGTCGCCGCCGTCGTGCTGCTGGTCGCGTTCGTGTGGTGGGAGACCCGCGCCAAGAACCCGATGCTGCCGCTGCGAGTCGTGCTCGACCGCAACCGCGGCGGGTCCTACCTCACGTTCCTGCTGGTGGGGGCCGGCCTCTTCGCGATGTTCCTGTTCCTCACCTACTACTTCCAGCTCAACCTCGGGTACAGCCCGCTGAAGTCCGGCTTCGCGTTCCTGCCGTTCAGCCTCGGCATCATCCTGACTGCGGGCGTGGTGGCCCAGCTGCTGCCACGTCTCGGGCCGAAGCCGATCATGATCCCCGGCCTGGTCATGGCCGTGGTCGGCATGTTGCTGCTGACCCAGATCGGCCAGGACACGTCCTACTGGACGCACGTCCTGCCGGCCATGGTGCTGATGAGCGTCGGGCTCGCCGGGGTGTTCATCCCCGCGTCCAGCACAGCGTTGGTCGGGGTCGGCCACCACGACGCCGGCGTCGCCAGCGCGGTGCTCAACACCTCGCAGCAGATCGGGGGGTCGCTCGGCACGGCGCTGCTCAACACGCTGTTCGCCGGCGCGGTGACGTCGTACTTCGCCGACAACCCGATCACCGACCCGAGCAAGACCGGGGCCGTGACGAAGCTCGCCTACATCCACGGCTACCACGTCTCGTTCTTCTGGGGCGCGGTGCTGCTCGCGGCTGCGCTGGTCGTGGCGTTCCTGTTCATCAACGCCAAGAAGGAGGACGTGCCCACCGAGGGCGCGATCGCGGCCTGACCCGGGGTGCAGGATGTCCGGATGAGCACCCGGGTGGCGGTGGCGGCGCCGAACGAGAGCGCAGCCCTGGCGGCCCTGCGGGTCGCCGAGGAGGGCGGCGGCGCGGTCGACGCGGCGGTCGCGGCCTCCCTGGTCACCATGGTCACCGAGCCGGGCATCGTCTCCCTGGCCGGCGGTGCCTACGTGTCCGTGTGGCCGGCCGACGGTGCGGACGCCTGCACGGTCGACGGGTACGTCGACATGCCGGGCCGCGGCCGGGGAGACCTGCCGGTGGACGCGCGCGAGGTGCGCACGGGGTACGGCGGCGGCGTCACCATGACGATCGGGCCGGGATCGGCGGCGGTCCCGGGTGCGCTGGCGGCCCTCGACCTCGCGCAGGCCCGGTTCGGAAGGTTGCCGTGGGCCGAGGTGGTCGCTCCGGCCGAGGAGGTCGCCCGGGCCGGGTTCCCGCTGGGCTCGGCGTCGGGCTACTACCTCCCCTACGTGCGCGACGGGGCCTTCGGCTGGGACCCCGAGACGGTGCGCGCGCTGCGCCGGCCGGACGGCGGGTGGGTGGGCACCGGTGACCGGATGCTGATCGACGGCCTGGCGGACACCGTGCGGCTGATCGCCGAGCACGGAGCCCGGACGCTGTACGACGGCGAGCTGGCCGCGGCGGTCGTCGCCGACATGGCCGACCGTGGCGGCCTGGTGACGGCCGCCGACCTGGCGGCGTACCGGCCGGTCGTGCGCGCCGGGCTCCCGGTGCGCGCCGGGCGGTGGGAGCTGCGCACCAACCCGCCCCCGTCGATCGGCGGGCCGGTGCTCGCCGCGATGCTCACGCTGCTCGGCAACCGCCCGGCGGGAGCGTGGACCGAGGACGACGTGGCCCACCTGATCGCCGTACAGCGCAAGGTGCTGGACGCGCGCCGGGACAGCCTCGACCTCGCCGGCGACCGGGAGGCGGCGGCGCTGGACCTGCTGCACGAGGTCGGCTGGTCCGGATCACGCTCCCCCAGCACCGCGCACGTATCGGTGGCCGACGCCGACGGGGGCGCCTGCGCGATCACCTCGTCGTACGGCTACGGGTCGGGCGCCACCGTGCCGGGCACCGGCTTGTGGCTGAACAACTGCCTGGGCGAGCACGAGCTCAACCGCGGCGCCCGGCCGGAACCGGGGCAGCGGCTGCCGAGCAACATGGCGCCGACCGTCGGCCGCCGAGACGACGGTGCCGTCCTCTCGATCGGCAGCCCCGGAGCCGACCGCATCACCACGGCGCTGCTGCAGGTCCTTGCCTCGTTCGCGCACGGCGGGGTGTCGCTGCAGGACGCGGTGGACCGGCCGAGGCTGCACCTGCAGCACCTCGAGGTCGAGAGTGGCGTCGAGCAGCTGCAGCTGGAGGCCGAGGAGGACCTGCCGCTGCCCGCCACCGACCTTCCGGTCCGGCTGCACCACCCGCACTCGATGTACTTCGGCGGCGTGGGTGCGGCCGTTCGGTTGCCCTCGGGTCAGGTTCAGGCGGCCGCCGACCCGCGCCGGGCCGGCGCCGCCCTGGTCACTCCGCAGACCTAGCGCCGAGCGGCCGCCAGCAGCAGCCGCGCGACCAGCTCCCGCCCGGAGTCGCCGGCCGCCGCGTCAGCGAACGACGGCGACGAGCTGGTGGAGCGACTGCTCGTCGAGAGCTGCCCGGAGTTCGGCCGCGGGAGCGGCGGTGCAGCGCACCGTACGTCGGCCCCCGCGCCGGCCTTGCGCGCCGGCAGCTTGCCGGTCGCCAGGTAGTCGAAGATCCGCTTGTCGACGCACCGGTTGCCGCTGGGCGAGACGGCATGGCTGGTGCCGCCGGTGACGCCGATCAGCCGCGACTTCTTGAAGATCGAGCGCAGGTACAGGCTTCCCGTGTACGGCGTCGCGGCGTCCAGGGTCTCGCCGACGAGCAGCGCGGCACCGACGCCTCGGCCGGTGATCTGGGTGTGCGGGGCGGCCTTGGCCGGCCAGTAGTAGCACGGTCCGTTGAACCACGCGTTGGCCCAGGTGAGGAACGGCGCCTTCGCGTAGGTCGCCTCCTGGTCAGCGAGGAAGTCCTCGTCCTTCCAGGTGTCGTCGGTGCAGGACACCGCGTTGTAGACGGCGTAGGAGTTGTCGTCACCCGGGCCGTCGAACTGCTGGTAGGCCTCGACCACCGGAGCACCGTCAGCCTTGTTGACCCAGTTGGCGAAGACGTCGGCGAGGTCCGGCCAGAGGTACTGGACGTACCCGGCGTACAGGAAGATGTCGTCCCACTCGTCGGGCCCGACGGTGGCGTCGATCGGCGTGGCCGCGAGCTGGGCCCGAACGTCGGTGTACCGCTGCTGCACCGCGGCCCGGGTGGCACCGAGGTGGTAGGCCGCGTCGTGGCTGGCGATCCAGTCGAAGAACAGCCCGATGTTGCGGTCGAACGCGACGTCCTGGTCGAGGTTCGCCCGGTACCAGACCCTGCGCGGGTCGACGTTGCTGTCCAGCACCATCCGGCGCATCCGGTTCGGGAACAGCTTCGTGTAGACCTGCGCGAGGTAGGTGCCGTAGGAGAACCCGTAGTAGTTGATCCGCTGCGCGCCCAAGGCCTTGCGGATCTCGTTCATGTCCCGGGCAGCGTCCGTGGTGCGCATGTGGTCGAGAAGTCGTCCGCCGGCCTTGCCGCAGGCCTGGGCGTAGCCCGCCGAGCGCGCCTGCCAGGTCTGGAACAGCTCGGGTGTGCTCGGGATGTACTCCGGGCGGTCGGGGCCGAAGTACCCCGGGTCGCAGGACAGCGACGGCCGGCTGTCGCCGACCCCGCGCGGGTCGAAGCCGATCCAGTCGTAGACACCGCCCGCATCCTTGCGACCGAAGTCCTGGCTGATGATCGGGCCGAGCACGGACAGCCCGAGGCCGGAGCCCCCGGGTCCGCCGGGGTTGACCAGCATCACGCCCTGGTAGCGCGACGCCTTGACGGTGTGCTTCACCCTCGACACCGCGAGCCGGATCTTCGCTCCGCGCGGTCGCGAGTAGTCCAACGGCACCCGGACGAAGCCGCACTTCGCACCGAGCTGCCGCAGCGTTCGGTCGTCGCACCGGGCCCAGTCGACGGCCTGGACGGCCCGGGCAGCGGGCTCGACGGCGGCCGAGCCCGGCGCGACGACGACCAGACCGGTCGCGGCCAGGCAGGCAGCGGTGATGAGGGCAGGCAGCTTCATGAGGTCCCCGATTCGTGGCACGTGGCCCCCGGACGGGCCGGGGACAATCTGCCAGACTCGACCGCTCGTTGTCGTGCACCCGACCCGTTTGCGCGAGGGAGACATCGCGGTGACCTACCTGCCCTACCCGGCGGCCACCTACCACGGGGAGAACGGCGAGCCCAGCGGGCGGCACCGGCCGGACAGCGCACCGCCGGACGTCGTCTCGGCCTCCGGGACCGCGATCCACTACCTGGCGACGGGTGCCATCACCGCCGGCCAGCTGGGCCTCTACCGCTACGACATGGGCCCGGGCCGAGGTGGCCCGGACCCGCACTTCCACCGCAGCATCACCGAGTCGTTCTACCTGCTGTCCGGGACGATCCGGCTCTACGACGGCATCCGGCTGGACCGACGGTCGGCCCGGTGACTTCCTGTACGTGCCGCAAGGTGGCGTGCACGCCTTCCGCAACGAGTCCGGCGAGCCGGCATCGATGCTCATCCTGTTCACCCCCGGGGCGCCGCGCGAGGACTACTTCGAGCGGGTGTCGACGGCGGCGGCGATGTCGGAGGAGGCGCGCGCCGAGTTCTTCCTCCGGCACGACACGTTCTGGACCTGAACCGGCCGGTCCGCGCGGGCTACCGGACGGGTGTCGGCCGGACGCTGCGCAGGTAGCCCAGAGCCTGTCGGTACGACGCCAGCAGGTGCGCCTCGGTGTACGGCAGCCCTTGCTGTGCGCAGAACTCACGCACCAGCGGCTGGCATCGACGCAGGTTGCGGCTCGGCATGCTCGGGAACAGGTGGTGCTCGATCTGGTAGTTCAGCCCGCCGAGCCCGGCCGTGACCAGCGGTCCGCCGGTCACGTTGCGCGCGGTCAGCACCTGCCGGCGGAGGAAGTCCCACCGTGCGTCACCCTCGACGATCGGCATCCCCTTGTGGTTGGGCGCGAAGCTGCAGCCGAGGTAGAGCCCGAGCACGGCCTGGTGCACCCCGACGAAGGCGAGGGCCTTCAGGGGTGACATGACGGTCAGCAGGACGGCGCCGACGATGACCACGTGCGCCACCATGAGGGTCACCTCGATCAGTTTCCGTCGCGGCTCGGCTGCCAGCGAGCGCACACTCCCGACGTGCAGGTTCACCGCCTCGAAGAGCAGGAACGGGAAGAACATCTCAGCCTGGTGGCGGGCCACGAACCTCAGGACGCCACGCTGGCGGCCGGCCTGGGTGGGCGTCCAGGCGATCACGTTGCGCGCGACGTCCGGGTCACGGTCGACGTCGTTCGGGTGACGGTGGTGCCGGTTGTGCTTGTCGATCCACCACGAGTAGCTCAGTCCGATGCCCAGGTTGGACACCAGCAGGCCGAGGAGGTCGTTCCGGCGACGGCTCGGGAAGATCTGCTGGTGGCCGGCATCGTGACCCAGGAACCCGAGCTGGGTGAAGACCACCGCCCAGTACGCCGCCACTGCGAGCTGCCACCAGGAGCTGCCGACCAGCAGCAGCAGCGCGACACCGCCAGCCACCAGCAGTGCGAGTGCGGCGAACCGGGGCAGGTAGTTGCGCACCGACCGCTCGAGCAGACGTTGGGCACGTACCTGGGCCATCAGCCGGGAGTAGTCGCTCCCGCTGCGAGGCGTGTCATCGGTGGACGGCGTGCTGGAAACGGACATGCCCATGGGGACCCCTTTTTCTCGGGGCCGTGGCACAGCGGGAGTCCGGGCGGTGACGCGACAGCGCAACTGTACGCCTCGCCGGCGCCTGCCAGCAGGGTCCGGGAGGCAGGCCTCGGAGAGAGCCGGCGGAGAAGGATCAACCGCGACGTGCGACGCGCAGGATCATCCCGTCGTTACCGGTGGTGACGACCAGCCCGTCGCGACGCAGCTGGGTGCGCTGCGGCTGCTTGGGGTCGGGCTGCACGTCCTGCGGGTCGTCGAGGACCGCGCGGATCGCAGCGTCCGAGATCTTCATCCCGGTGGCGGCGGCGCGAGCGCCTTTGAGCATCCGTAGCTGGCTGGGGGCGCCGGCCGCGCCGCTGGTGCCTGGGCGGCTACCGCGGTTGTCGGTCGGGGGTGCCTGGGTCTCGACGAGGTCGTCCAGCGCGTCGAGGTCGTCGGGCTGCGCCGGGGGCGCCTGGAACACCAGGGTGGTAGGACCGGCGGTGTTGCTGTCGGGTGTGTGTGTCATGTGGTCCTTCCGTGCAGCGAGGGGTCTACTTGTGGCGGTAGACCAGTCGCCCGCGGGTCAGGTCGTAGGTGCTGAGCTCGACGACCACACGGTCCTCGAGCATCACCCGGATGTAGTTGCGGCGCATCCGGCCGGACAGGTGCGCAAGCACCTTGTGGCCGTTCGTGAGCTCGACGCGGAACATTCCGTTCGGCAGGGCCTCACGGACGGTGCCCTCGACCTCGATGGCATCAGTCTTCGGCATGCAATTCCCTTCGTAGTGACGTCCCCCCGCGGGGAGACAGCCCGGACGGCCGAGATGCCGTCAGGACACAGCCGCGATGGCCCACCTCGTGGGCGCAATGCATCACAGCCAAAGCGGCGCTCGCCTGGCGATCGCCTCGATCAAGTCAACAATCTACCGCGTGGCGGTATGCCCCACACCTCCACGCGGTGCGAAGAGCGGTTTCCTGGCCATTTATCACCATAGTCACGCCTGGGTCAGCCGGCACTGTGCCGGAGCTGTCCCCGAACCGGCGGAGACGCCGTAGCGTGCCGTGCATGGACCGGCGGGGCGGCCAGAATCCCCGGCGAGGCGCCCTGGGGGTGCTCGCCGTCCTGCTGGTCGCCTTGGTCGTCACGGCGCTGGACGGGACGTTGCGCAAGGGTTCGTCCGACAAGCGCGCGGGGAGCCCCGGGACGCTGCGCGAGCCCGCAGCCCCTGGGCCGGCCGGCGACCGGACGCCGGTGCCCGGGCTGCTGCCCAACATCCAGGTGCTGCCGGCGGCGAACCCGCTGGTCGACACCACGGGGCCGGGTCGGCGGCTGCGCTTCGACTCGACGCTGGTGAACGCCGGACCAGGCCCGTTCGAGGTCGTGCCGGATCCGCTGACCCGGTGCCCACCGCGGCAGCGGCAGGTCTCGCAGGTGGTCTACCGGGACTCCGACGGAGACGGCCGCTACGACCGGGAGGTCGACCGGGCGAGGGTGGTCGTCGCGGCCGGCTGCATGCTCTTCCACCCGGGGCACGACCACTGGCACGTCGATGCCACTGCTGCCTACCTGCTGACTCCCACCGGCTCGGCCGAGCCGCTGGCCGAACGGGCGAAGGTAAGCTTCTGCCTGCGGGACAGCGACCGGCTGCGGGCCGGCGAGGGCGACCGCAAGCGGTACGGCGAGTGCGCCCGGGACCGTCGGCAGGGCATCTCGGTCGGCTGGACCGACCTCTACGACAACACCCTGGAAGGGCAGACCCTCCGGCTGCCGCCCGACCTCGGGGACGGCGACTACTGCCTCCGGCTGCGGGCCGACCCGTTCGACCTGTTCCGGGAGAGCGACGAGCAGGACAACGAGTCCGCGGTGGTCGTCCGGCTGCGCGGGAACCGCGCCACGCTGCCGCCGGTCGCGTGCGCCGCGTGAGCCAGGTCAGCCCTTGATCACGTCGGCGAGCACCTTCGGGTAGTTGGTGATGATCCCGTCGACCTGCCACTCGATGGCGCGGTACATGTCCTGGCCGCCGTTGACGGTCCACACGTTGGTCGTCATGCCCAGCTGGTGGATCCGGTCGACGATCGCCTTGTCGATGTTCCCCAGCGCCGGGTTCGCCTGGTCGAGCCAGCCGCTCGCCGCGACGAGCTCAGCATCGGTCGGCCGCCCGTAGTACAGCAGCCCGACGGGGACGTCCGGCGCGAGGTCGTGGTAAGCCCGCAGCCAGGCCTCGTTCCCGGCCTGCATCGTTACCCGCCCGGCGCGCAGCGCGCGGGTGAACTCCGGCATCGACCGCAGCTCCTTGTCGATGTCCATCTCGATGCCCGGGTAGAGCTGCGGGTCCTTGGCCTCGAGGAGCATCTCCGCCGAACCGACCGCGAGCACCCATTCGCGCAGGGTGGGTATCCGTTCGCCGGCGAACTTCGAGCTGAACCAGGAGCCGGCGTCGAGCCGCTTGATCTCGGCAAGGGTGAACGTGCTCACGTCCCACGAGCCGCGGTCGGGGAAGACCTGCTCCACGTCTGTGGTCCTGGCCAGGCTCACGTCGTGCACGATGACCAGCCGACCGTCGCTGGTGCGCTGGATGTCGTTCTCGATGACGTCGGCGCCCTGCTTCAACGCCAGCCGGACGGCGGCCAAGGTGTTCTCCGGGGCGACGCCGGAGGCACCGCGGTGAGCCACGATGTCGATGTCCGGCCGCTGGGCCGCCGCGGCAGGCTGGGCGACGAAGACGGTGGCAAGGACGAGGAGCAGGGCCCCGAAGGGGGCGAACAGCACGCGGGGCAACCGGGTCATCTCGACTCCTGGGGACGGCGGGGACTGCACCTTCCCTTCCCAGTTCCGTCCGATTTGATGCTTATGCAACACACCACCAGAGTTCCCACCGGACGGCTGTCGTCGTTCCCGAGGATGACGCGGGTGTCCGACGCAAGGACGACCCGGACCCCGCCGCCGGGCCGACGACGTGCGGGCCGTCGCGTCACATCCTCGCTGGTAGGGGCCGTCCGGTCCCTCTTCCTTCGCCACTTCACCTGTGAGGACATGCCATGTCTCGCTTGCTCTACCGCCTCGGACACTTCGCCGGCCGTCACCCCTGGCGGGTGCTCGCCTCCTGGGTCCTCATCGCGGTCATCGCCGTCGCGCTCAACTCCTCGTTCGGCGGCGCGACCAACGACACGTTCACGTTGCCGGGCTCCGAGTCGCAGCGTGCCGCCGACGCCCTCAGCGACCGCTTTCCCCAGCAGAGCGTGTACACCGCACAGGTGGTCGTGCACGCGAAGGACGGACTGGAAACTCCCGAGGCGAGGAGGGCCGTCGCGCAGGCCCGGGCAGCGCTCGCCGACGTACCTCACGTCGTCGACGTGACCAACCCGTTCGACCCTCGCGGGCCGACGGTCAGCGAGGACGGCCGCACCGCGTTCGCCACGGTGGCGTTCGACACCGACAAGATCGAGCGGCCCGAGTACGACGCCGCGCACCAGGCCACCCAGAGCCTGCGCGAGGCGGGCATGCAGGTGGAGTACGGCGGGCTCCTGGGCTACGCGAAGGGCGAGGAGGAGCCCGGCAGCGAGATGATCGGTCTCGCGATCGCCATCGTCGTCCTTGCGGTCGCGTTCGGCTCGCTGGTGGCGATGAGCCTGCCCATCGGCGTCGCGATCATCGGGTTGTTCGTGGGCACCAGCTCGATCGGCATTCTCGCGGGCTACATCGCGGTGCCGTCGATCACCACGATCGTCGCCACCATGCTCGGGCTGGGCGTCGGTATCGACTACGCGCTGTTCATCCTCGCTCGGCACCGGCAGAACCTCGCCGAGGGCATGCCCGTGCCGGAGGCGATCGGTCGGGCCAACGCCACCGCCGGGCTGTCCGTGCTGTTCGCCGGAGTCACAGTGGTCGTGGCGATCGCCAGCCTGCAGGTGGCGGGCATCCCGATGCTCACGACGATGGGCTGGGGTTCCGCGCTGATGGTGGCGGTCACGATGGTCGCCGCGGTCACCCTGCTCCCCGGGCTGCTGGGGTTGGTGGGGCGCCGGGTGAACAGCCTCCGGGTGCCGTTCGTCCGGCCGAAGCCGGCCGACGCCCTCGACACCCGGTCCGGACGGTGGGCGGCCCGTGTCGTCGCCCGCCCGGTCCGGTACGCGGTGGTCGCGACGGTGCTGCTCGGTGTTCTTGCCGCGCCGGCGTTCGCGCTGCGGATCGGATTCGCCGACGACGGCAACGAGCCGCCCTCCAGCACGGTCCGCAAGTCCTACGACCTGCTCGCCGACAGCTTCGGGCCGGGGTTCAACGGTCCGGTCCAGGTCGCCGTCGAGGTCGACGGCAGCCGGGATGACGCCGCGGCGCTGCGCGAGATCCACACTGCTGTCGCCGAGGACAGGGCCGTCGCGTCGGTCAGCGAGCCGGTGCTGAGCCCGGCCGGAGACCTGGCCGTCATCGTGGTCACCCCCACGACGTCGCCCCAGGCTGCGGCCACGACCGAGTTGGTCCACCGGCTGCGCAGCGAGGTCCTGCCCGACGCGACGCGGGGGCACGACGTCGAGACCATGCTCACCGGCGGAACCGCCTTCCAGGTGGACATCTCCTCGGGACTGCCCCGGCAGATGCTGCTGTTCGTCACCGCCGTGATCGGGCTGTCGTTCCTCGTCCTGACGATGGTGTTCCGGTCGGTCCTGGTGCCACTGAAGGCCGCGGTGCTGAACCTGATCAGCATCGCCGCGGCGTACGGCGTCATCGTCGCCGTCTTCCAGTGGGGCTGGGGCGCCAGCCTGATCGGCCTGGACGAGACCGTGCCGATCAACCCGCTGGGGCCGATCCTGATGTTCGCCATCCTCTTCGGGCTCTCGATGGACTACGAGGTCTTCCTGCTGAGCCGGGTCCGCGAGCAGTACCTCAAGCACCGGGACCCGAAGCGGGCGGTCGTCGAGGGCGTCGGCTCCACGGCCCGGGTGATCACCAGCGCTGCGCTGATCATGATCAGCGTGTTCGGTGCCTTCGTGCTCAGCCCGGACGTGACGGCCAAGCTGTTCGGCGTCGGTCTCGGTGTCGCCGTGCTGCTCGACGTCACGCTGGTCCGGATGATCCTGGTCCCGGCAGCGATGAGCCTGCTGGGGCACCGGGCCTGGTGGCTGCCCGCGCCGCTGGCCCGGGTCCTGCCCACCATCGATCTCGAGGGCGCCGGTCACCGTGACCGGGACGCGATCGACCGCCCGGAGGAGCCGGAGCGCGTGACGGTGGGCGTGTAGCCCTGGCACCGCGGTGGCGCGACCGGTCGGCTCGTCCCGACCGGTCGCGTCACCGCTGCACGCCGTCCGGCGACAACCGCTCGGCGATGTCGGGCGACCGGATCTACGGTGGGTGCATGGCTGAGGCGATCACCCCGGGCACGTTTCACGCGGCCGACGGCGTCGAGGACTGGCGAGTGGTGTTCGAGGGTGCCTGCACCCACTTCCGCACGCGTTCGTTCGCGGCGGGTGTGGCCCTGGTGAACGAGATCGGCCGGTTGGCCGACGCCGCGAACCACCACCCCGACGTCGACCTCCGGTACGCCGCGGTGACGGTCCGGCTGTGGACGCACGAGGTGAGGGGTCTGTCCGAGCGCGACGTCGCGCTCGCCCAGCAGATCTCGGCCGCCGCCCGCGACCTCGGTGTCCGGGCCGACCCGTCGGCCGTGCAGACCGTGCAGGTCGCCATCGACGCGCTGGTCTCGAACGATGTGATGCCGTTCTGGCGGGCCGTGCTCGGCTACGACCAGGTCGGCGACGAGGACTTGGTCGACCCGCGAGGCCGCGGCCCGGCGATCTGGTTCCAAGGGATGGCCGAGTCGCGAACGGAGCGCAACCGCATCCACCTCGACATCTCGGTGCCGCACGACCAGGCCGAGGCGCGGGTCGCGGCCGGGGTGGCCGCAGGCGGGCGCGTCGTCTTCGACCAGTACGCCCCGGCGTGGTGGACCCTGGCCGACGCCGAGGGCAACGAGGTCGACATCGCCAGCTGGAGGGGGCGGGAGTAGCCCGTTCAGTCGGGCAGGACGAGCTCGAGGTCGAGCCAGCGAGCCAGGTCCCTGATCTCGCGGTCGACAGCCGCCGTCATGGATCTCGTGAACGACACGTCGCGATGGATCGCCGCGACGTGGAGCTCGCCCTCCTTGCGGTCCGCCTTGGCGTCGAGCTTCCCGACCAGCCGGTCGCCGTACAGGATCGGCAGGGCGTAGTAGCCCCACATCCGGCTGCCGGCGGGCTTGTACATCTCGAGGATGTAGTCGAACTCGAAGAGCTCGTCCAGCCGCCTGCGGTCGGCGACCAGCCGGTCGAACGGCGACAGCAGCGCCGCGCGACCCGAGAAGGGCTGGCCGAGCTGAGCCGGGTCGACCCGCCACGTGCCGTGGACCCCCTCGACCACGGCCGGCTCGCCGGCCTCGCCGACGGCGGTCGGCTCGGCGGGCAGCTTGGTGGCGCTGGCCCGCGCGATGCCGAGGGAGCGGAGGCGGCGCTCGTCCAGCAGCCGGCGCGCCTCCTCAACCGGCGGTACGGGGTCGTCGGGGTAGATCCGGGAGGCGAGGTCCCAGAGCCGGTCGCGCCCCTGCCCGCCCGCGGCGGCGACCTCGCCGCGCTGCACGAGCTTGTCGAGCATCATCCGGACGTTCCGGTTGTCGTTCCAGCCGCTGGAGTTCCACGGCACCACGCAGGTGTCGGGCAGCTCGCTGGTCGGCAGCGGTCCGTCGGCGCGCAGGCGGTCGAGGATGTCGCGCCGGCAGTCGTTGTTGACCTGGACCCAGTCGCGCACCTCTTCCTGCCACCCGCGCAGCTTGCCGTTGCCGGGCCACTCTGCCATCTCGGCACGGAACAGCGCGAGGTCCTCGGGCACCCGAAGCGTCTGGTGCAGCTCGATCAGCCGCTGCTCGTCGAGGGCGTCCCACAGCTCCTGCGGATCGAACGCCGACCCAAGCCGGCTCCACATCACCAGCTCCGCGCTGGGGGCGATCGCACTCGTCGGCTCGAGCTGGAGCATGAACAGCTGCCGCACGGTGTCGACCAGGTCGCTCGGCCGCTCCTTCGTCAGCAGCTGCGCCCGCACCGCGATGCGCCGAGCATCCGTCCGGCTGAGCTCGTGCACCGTGGCCACGGTCGATTCCTATCATCGAGCACCCACGACCAGCGGCGCCCGACCGCCAGGCCGGGCGCCGCTCGTTGGTCCTGGTGTCAGCGACGCACCGCAATTGCTTCGAGGTAGGTGGCGGGGATGGCCAACCCGTCCTCGCCGTCGAGGCGGTTGAACCGGTCGGCCAGAGCGACCAGGTCGCCCATCAGCGCCTCCCGGGCGTCCTCGTCCAGCGCGGCGAAGGCCTTGACCGTGGGGCCGTACCAGCGGCGGAAGAAGGCGACCAGCGCCTCGGCCGAGACGAAGCGCCAGGTGAACGTGCGCTCGCGGACCTCCAAGGTGACGCCGTCGCCGAACAGCTCCTGCAGGTGCTGCTCGGTCCCCCACAGCATCGGCGACGGCACCCCGGCCGGTGGCGCCACGTGGCCGGCCACGGTGCGGAACAGCTGACCGATGAAGCCGTCCGGTGTCCAGCTGGCGAGGGCGATGGTGCCACCGGGGCGGCAGGCCCGCAGCAGCTCGTCGGCCGCCTTCTGGTGGTCGGGCGCGAACATCGCGCCCAGCACCGACACCACGGCGTCGTACTCGCCGTCGAGGCACGGCAGTGCCTCCGCGTCGCCGTCGGTGAACGTGACCTCCAGCCCCTCGGCGGCAGCGCGCTGCCGCCCTCTCTCGAGCAGGGCCGGTACGTAGTCGATGCCGACGACGGAGCAGCCGAGTCGGGCGGCGGCCAGAGCCGAGTTCCCGCTGCCGGCGGCGACGTCCAGGACGCGCCAGCCGGCACGCAGGTCGGCGGCGTCGACCAGCTGCTCGGCGATGGGGACGATGCGGGCTGCAACCTCGTGGTAGTCGCCGCTGGCCCAGGCCAGCTGCTGCCGCGCCTTGACGGCCGCGAGGTCGGGAGTCTGGGTGACGGTCATCTGGGTCATGAGCCGAAACCCCAGTTCTTGTGGTGGTGCCAGTAGACGAGGGTGTCGACGTAGTCGTCGGCCACCGAGTAGGGCGCTGCAGCCTGGGCTCTCGCCAGCAGCCAGGCGACGTAGTCGCTCTGCACCGTGGCCGGCTCGTGGGCCGCGGCGGCGCCAGCTCCGGTCAGGGCGGTTGCGACGGCCAGTGCGGCAGCAGCGGCGATCCGGGACATCGTTGCGGGAAGTGCGGACACTGTGGACCTCCAGGGTTCCTGGCCGGCGCCTTGCCGACCACTCGCAGCGTCGACAGCCCCGGTATCGGCTCGGCCCGCGCGTCGGTATCAGCGGGGTATCAGGCCCGTTGACGTGATACCGAGGTGCCGCGCACAGTCAGGTTCGTGGCACTCTCGCTGCTCGGCCCGCTGCAGGTGGACGGTGACGGACGGCTCTCGCCCCGGGACCGGGTCGTGCTGTCGGCGCTCGTGGTCCACGGCGGCACCAGCGTGCCTGCCGAGCGGCTCGCCGACGCGCTCTGGGGACCGACGCCGCCGGCGTCCTGGGCCAAGGTCGTGCAGGGCTCGATCCTGCGGCTGCGCCGGGCCCTGGGGCACGACGCCATCGAGACCACCACCGGCGGCTACCGGCTGGCCCTCGGGGACGACGAGGTCGACATCCGGCTCTTCGAGCGCCTGGTGGCTCGCGGCCACCGACTCAGCGAGCAGGGTGAGCACGGGCGCGCCGGTGTCGCCTTTGGGCAGGCGTTGGACCTGTGGCGCGGAGCGCCGCTGGCCGATCTCGAGCACTGGCCGGACGGCCGGGCCGAGGCGCTTCGCCTGGACGAGCTGCGTCGCGGCACGGAGGAGGCCCTGCTGGGTGCCCGGCTGGCCGCCGGCCACGACGTCGTGGCCGACGCCGCCGCCCTCGTCGGCACCGGCACGCTCAGCGAGCACCGCTGGTGGCTGCTGGCCATGGCGCTGTACCGCGCCGGTCGGCAGTCCGAGGCGCTCGACACCATCCGCCGCGCCCGACGGACCCTTCAGGAGGAGCTGGGTCTCGACCCTGGCCGGGAGCTCACCGAGCTGGAGCAGGCGATCCTCCAGCACGCGCCGGACCTGCAGCGCCCGCGGCCGGAGGCCGTCGCGGAACACGCCCGCTGCCCGTGGAAGGGCCTGCTCGTCTACGACCGGGACGACTCGGACTGGTTCTTCGGTCGTGACGAGGAGGTGCGGGACTGCCTCCGTGCACTGCGCGGCTCCCCACTGCTCGTCGTGGCCGGGCCGTCCGGGTGCGGCAAGTCGTCCATGGTGCGCGCGGGGCTGGTCCCCGCCCTGGTCTCGGCGGGAGACACCGTGACGGTGCTGACGCCCGGCAGCGACCCTGCGTCGTCCCTGGTCGCAGCCGTCGCCTCCTCCCGCCCGTCCCGGGTCCTGGTCATCGACCAGCTGGAGGAGCTCTTCACAGCCGGACACCCTGTCGCAGCCGTCAGCTCCTTCCTCGACAAGCTGGTGACGCTGGCAGTCTCCGGCGATCGCGTGGTCGCCGTTGTGCGTGCGGACCAGATCGGCGGGCTCTCCTCCTCGCCCGGGATGGCCAGGATGGTGGAGCGCGGGCTGCACCTCGTGACACCCATGTCAGCGGTCGCCCTGCGCCGGGCCATCGACGGCCCGGCCGCCCAGGCCGGCCTACGGATCGAGCAGGGACTCGTCGAGCTCCTGGTTCGAGAGATCGAGGACGAGCCGGGCGCGCTGCCACTGCTGTCCCACGCGCTCGCCGAGACCTGGGCCCGTCGCGAGGCCGGCGTGCTGACCGTCGACGGCTATCGCGCGACCGGCGGCATCCACGGCGCGGTCGCCCAGTCCGCTGAGCAGATGTGGGAGTCGCTGCCGCCTGACCAGCAGGCGACGGTACGCGACCTGTGGCTGCGGCTGGTCGTGCCCACGCCGGACGGCGACCCGGTCGCGGTCCGGCTCGCCCTCTCGGTCGCCGCACCCGACCCCGACCGGGAACGTGTCGTCGACCTCCTGGTCCGTTGCCGGCTGGTCACCACGGACGACCGCACGGTGTCGGTCGCCCACGAGGCGGTGATCCGGGCATGGCCGCGGCTGCGCTCCTGGCTGGACGAGGACTCGGCGGGACTCCTGACCTTGCGGCACCTCAGCGTCGCAGCGGAGGACTGGCACACCGGCGGCCGGCCACACACCGAGCTGTACCGCGGCCCGCGGCTCGACGCGGCCCTGGCCTGGCGGGAACGCACCGCGCCGACGCTCACGCCGGTCGAGAACGCCTTCCTGGACGCCGCCGCCGCCCGCGCGCGCGCCGAGCAGGAGGGGGTACGGGCACGTGCGCGGCAGCGGGTGCGCGAGAACCGGCGCCTCCGCCTCACTGCGACCGCTACCGCGCTCGGGCTGGTCCTCGCCCTGCTGGCCGGCTCGCTCGCCGTACAGCGCAGCCGCGAGGCCTCCAGCACCGCCCGGGACGCCCTGATCGACTCGCTGGTCGCGCAGAGCGTCGCCCTGCGCTCGACCCAACGTGACCTGGCCGCGTTGCTCGCGGTGGAAGCACACCGCCTTCGCCCCGACGCCCACACCCGCAGCGCGTTGCTCGGAGTCTTCACGGCCAGACCGGGCTTCCTCGGCTACCTGACGGCCGGAGGTCCCGAGGACCCGGCGCCGCCGATCGAGTCCGGGGCACCTGGTGTCCGACGGATCGCGGCTGCTGGCGGTCGGCACCGACGGGGTGGTCCGCGACATCGACCTCGACACCGGTGAGGTCACCGGTGCGTTCCCGGCCCCGAGCATGGAGCCGTCGCACGCACGGGTCGCTGTGAGCCAGGACGAGACGACCGTGGCCGAGATCAGCTGGGCGAGCAGCGGCTCCGCCGAGCAGTCGACACTCGGTGTCTACGACGTCACCACCCGGGCTCGGCGGTTCCCGGACGTCCGGCTACCCCTTCCGGCCGGGGCGGTCGCTGTCAGCCCGGACGGCAGGTACATCGCCGTCTCTGGGTACGACGACGGTCGCGTCCTCGTCTACGACACGGCAGGTCGCACACGGCTGCCGGAGCTCCTGTCGGTGGACGAGACCGCTGCCCGAGGAGTCGTGGCTCTTCCGCCGGTCGGTCCCGCGGCCCGACTCGACGCGGTCCGCGACTTCGCGGAAGGACGGACCCGGCAGCCCGCCTGGCTCGGCGACCCGCGGCTCGCCGACCCGCGCCTGAGCCCGCCCGGCGCGGCCAACACTGGCGAGGAGCGCTTCACCGCGGCGCTCGCCTTCCAGGTCGACGGTTCCCTCGTCGTCGGCTCGGAGGTCGGAATCGTGCGGATCGTCGACCCCCGCGACGGACACGAGACGCACCGCTTCACGGGTGCGCCATGGCTCACGAGCAACCGCGCCGTGACCCAGTCCGCGGACGAGTCGGTTCTGGTCACGGCGGGAACTCGTGGCGTGGTCGGCTGGGACGTGGAACGTCACCGAGTCCGGTGGGTCGCCGACGTCGACGGCGACAACTGCTCCACCGTCGTGATCGAACCGAGGTCCACCAGCGCCCTCTGCGGCGGCCGGTTCTCCCGGGTCGTCGCGCTGGACCTCGACACCGGGCGTGAGACACCGTCCGGTCTGGACATGCAGCACGGGGAGATCTCCGCGCTCCTGCTCACGCCGGACGACACGCTGGTCCAGCTCAGCAGGACGGAGAACCTGATCGCGCGCTGGCGCCTCGACGGGCTGGGGCCCATCACGAAGGGCGTGTCCGTCGCGGGCGACCCCGATGGGCTACAACGCCGACGGCACCCTGCTGCTCACGAGCGGCCCGGCCGTGCGCACTGCCGAGGGTTCGCCCTCGTGGCTGGAGATGACCGCGATCTCGGCGACCTCGGGCGCTGTGGTCTGGCGAGGAGGCGACTACGTCACCGCGGCGTGGACCGGCTACCCGCACCGGCTGGTCGCCTGGGCCTCGGACGGCCGGGGGGTCGTCCTCGACGTCCGCAATGGCCGTGTCGTGCGCAGCCCTCGAGGGAGACCTCTATGGCTACCCGCCCGACGGCATGTCGGTGCCGTCAGGCGGGCAGCACCTGTTGGGCTGGTCGGAGTCGTACGACATCGACGAGTCGGCCTGGGCCGTGTGGGACCTGCGGACCGGTGAGCAGGTCTTGCTGCGTGCCCTCCCGCCCGGCGGCGGCGGCTCGTTGACGCGGGACGGCCGTATGGTCCTGCTGGTTCAGGGTGACGTCCTCACGTCGTACGACGTGTTCGCCCCGGACGCGGCAGACGACCCGCCCCTGGTACGTCGTCCTGGCGTCGTCGCGGCGGCCGTCTCCCCGACCGGCCTGGTGGCAGCGTCCCGAGCTGACGGCCGGCTCGGGTTCCACCGGGCACGGACGCTGGAGCCGGTAGGCCCCCCGTTGCCGCAGACGCCGGGGCACCTCGAGCAGCTGGCGTTCAGCCGTGACGGACGTCTGCTCGCCGCCCGGAGCACCACCGGGGAGGTGCGGTTGTTCGACACCCGAGCAAGGACGCAGCTCGGCGAACCGATCGAGATCGGCCTGGACCGGATGCGCAGCGTCGCGTTGCGTCCGGACGGTCGGGCGCTCGCGGTCCGGACGGACGACGGGATCCGGCTGTGGGACCTGCGGCCGGCCCGCTGGAGCCGCGCCGTCTGCACGCTGGTGGGACGCAGCCTGACGCGGGAGGAGTGGGCGACGTACCTGCAGCCGGTGGGCGCCTATCGGCCCAGCTGCCGCTAAGCCCGGTGGTGCGTCGCCAAGGCTTGGGAAGCCAGCGAGCCCAACCGCGCCCGCGCTCGTCCCTCGCCGACCAGGTGCCCCTTCCGCGCATACCGCCGCTGAGCCCTCACGACGGCGTCGGAGGCCTCGCGGGGACGACCAGCGAGCTCCAGCACCTCGCCCAGGTCCATCAGCAGGTCGGCCTGCCAGCCGACGAGGTCAGACGCCGCAGCCACCTCGATCCCTGCACGCACGAGTGTCTCGGCCTCGGTGAAACGGCCTTCGCGCGCGAGCAGGAGGGCGGGAACACCGCAACGCTTGATGTTCGACTCGGCATCCGCCGGTGACGGTCGGTCCACGCGCACCAGCGCCTCGCGCGCCTCGTCGAACCTCCCCTGCTCGTAGAGCGCCCGCTGCAGGTCGAGCTCGGCCGTCACGACATCCCACCGGTCCCCGATCTCCTCGAACGTCGCCAGGGCAGCCCGCAACAGGACCTCCGCCTCGACCGGGTCCCCGGCGAGCAAGCAGACCTGGCTGCTGAGCAGCGCGTGGATGCCGGTCTGCCAGCGGAGCCCCAGCTCGCGGGTGGCGGTCCGGCTGGTCGCCGCATGGTCGAGCGCGTCGGCGAACTCGCCAGCCATCGCCTCATGGGCCGCGACGAACAGCAGCAGGTTGGCCTCGGCGACCGGATCCCCACGCGTCTCGACGAACATGTCCCGACATCGGCGAAGTCCCACGCCCACCGGAACGGGCCCGTTGAGCAACGCGAAACCGATCTGGCCACGGCACCACGCCTCCTCCCGGCGGCTCTGCGACCGGCAGGCGAAGACCAGCCCCCTCTCGGCCGCTTCCTGTGTCGCCACCGCTCGGCCGAGAAACCACTGGATCTCCGAGGCGAACATGAGCGCCCGAGCGACGCCGACGTCGTCGTCGTACCGCTCGAGCTCACGCACGGCGCCGTCAGCCGCGCGAACAAGGGCATCCGGGTTCAGGGCTTCCGGTCTCAGGTACATGTCCAGGTGCATCCGGGTCACGGCCGCCTGCCATCGAACCCGTGGCCGATGGAGGGTCTCGGCGCGTGCCACGGCCTCGGCCAGGATCGCCTCGGCCCGCTGCAGCTGCCCGACTTCGAACAGGGCGTAGCCCAGGCCGGGCAGCATCTCCAGGGCGGTGCCGTCGTCACCAGTCGGCAACCGTCGGGCCCGGTCGAGCAGGGCAGCGGATGCCGGCATGTCGCCCCGCCGGTGCGCCTGCTCGCCGGCGAGGCGGAGCCGGTGCGCGGCGCGCCCGGCCAGGTCACGGGTGTGGCCGTCGTCCCGAGCACCCAGCGCGAGCCGACATTGGACGGCCCGCTCGAGGTGGTGGCCGACGACCTCGTCAGTGGAACCGTCAGTGACCTCGAGCCACCCAGCGAGCGTCTCGTGCAGCTCGGCATGCGCACCCGTCGGACCGCTGCGATACGCGGCCGCGTGGATCAAGCCGTGGCGGAACAGGTGGGTTGCCGCAGCGTCGTGACTCTCCTGCGCGGTGAGCAGGTCGCGGGTGGCAAGAGCGGCCAAGTGCCTGTCGACCGTCGACCTCGCCGACGACGGGAGCAGCGCCGCCACGGCGTCCCGGTGGAAGGCCCGCCCCACCACCGCCGCTCGTTCGAGGACGGCGCGCTCACCAGGCCCCAGCCGGTCCAGCCGGGCGGCAAGCAGGGCCGCGATCGTCGGTGGGAGGTCCGCGTCGACATCCAGGCCCGGGTGCTCGGTGAGCATGGTCAGCAGCTGCTCGAGGAACAGCGGGTTCCCCTCCGCCACGCGGGCGAGCCGCCGGCGCACGTCGGTCCCGAGATGCTGGGAGCCCGCCAAGTGCCCGAGCAGGACGTCGGCCTCGCCCGGGTCCAGGGCTGACAGCTCCAGGCGCGTCGCGCGTGGCTGGTGCAGCCAACCGGGCCGCCCCTGGAGCAGCTCGGGACGAGCAAGGCAGACCAGCATGACCGCCGCGGGCCGTTGCCAGCCGGACAGGAACTCGACCAGTGCCAGCATCGTGGGTGACGCCCAGTGCACGTCCTCGAGTACGACGACGAGCGGCCGGGCCCGGCTCGCGGCCTCGAGGAAGCGGCCGACCGCCCAGAACACGTCGCCGGCGTCCGCTGTCTCGCCCATCCCGACCGCGGAGGCGACGAGTCGCGTCACAAGGTCGGCGTGCTCGGTGCCGAGCATCACCTCGCTGAGTGGCCGGCCGGCGGCCACCTGCTCGACGACCTGGCGGAGGGGCGAGAACGTCGCGATCTCGCCGTGCGGCGCGCACACCCCGGTCACCACGGTCGCCGTGTCCCGGGCAGCCTCGACGAACTCCTGCGCCAGCCGGGACTTCCCCACACCCGCGGCGCCGACGACCGTGCAGGTGTGCACCGCACGTGTTGCGGCGGCGCGCTCGAGGGTGCTCGCCAGTGTCGCCAGCTCGCTCTGCCGTCCGACCATGGGGGCGTCACGGCGTACGGCGTGGATCCCGTGGACGGCGGCCAGGGATCCGAGACACCAGGCGCCGGAGTCGGGCGAGGTGGCCCGGCGGGTGAGCGCCGCTGCGTGCCGGATCAGCGGTTCGGTCGAGTCCGCGATCAGCACCTCGCCGGGATCCGCGCGGGTCGACAGCTCGAGTGCGGTGCCGGCCGGTTCGCCGGACTCCCACAGCTCGTCCGGAGCGCCGCCGCGCGTCAGGACATCGCCCGTCACGATGCCGGACCGGGCTTGAACTCGCAGTGCGTCGTCGTGCGTGAGCACGCCGGCGAGGGCCTCCACCTGCTCGTGAGCGCCCACCGTGGCCCGGACGGCGCGCAATGCGTCGTCCTCGCGGACGATGGGTAGGCCGAACACGGCTAGCACCGCGCCCGGCAGCCGCCGGACGAGTGCCCCATGCTGCTCGAAGACCTGGACCTGCACTGCCAGGCACCGGGCTAGCGCCGCACTCCGACGCTCCGGGTCCAGGACGGTCCAGCTTTCGGACGATCGGTCGGCCGTCACGCGCACCGATGTGCAGACGACGGTGATCGGCTTCCGGCTGGGTTCTCCTGGCGTTGGCACCGGTCGCACAGCCATGACGTCGCGTGGAGTCTGCAGCTCGAGATCGGCCGCGTGCCGCAGGACCTGGTTCTCCAGCCGCTGCAGGGTCGAACCGGGTTCCACCCCCAGCTCCCGTAACAGGTACGCGCGCGCCTCCCGGTAGGTCGCCAGGGCGTCGGCCTGTCGAGCGGACCGGTACAGGGCGATCATCAGAATGGCCCGGAGCCGCTCTCGCAGCGGGTGGGCGCCGACGAGCGCCTCCACCTCCGGGACAAGAACCGCGTGCTGGCCCAAGGCGAGCTCGGCCTCGAAGCACTCCTCCGCGGCGACCAGTCGTAGCTCCCCCAGCCGGGCGATCTCCGTCTGCGCGAACGGCTCGAAGGCGAACTCGGACAGAGTGTCGCCGCGCCAGAGCGCGCGGGCGGTGCGCAGGCACATCGAGGCGCCAGCGTGGTCGCCGTCCGCGGCCAGTGCCCGGCCCTGCGCCAGCAGGCGCTCGAAGCGGAGGGCATCGACGTCGTCCGCGCCGACGCGCAGGACGTATCCGCCCGGCACCGTCAGGAGCGGCCCCTGGTCGGCCTGGGCGGGGCTACGAACCGTGATCAATGCCCTGCGTAGCTGCGACACCCGCATCTGCAGCGCGGCGGCGCCGGAGGCGGGAGGGCGGTCACCCCAGACGTCGTCGATGAGGCGGTCGGCCGAGACGACGCGGTTGGCGTTGACCAGCAGGACGGCCAGGACCGCGCGTTGCCGCGCCCCCCGTACCTCCACGTCCCGGCCACCGTCGACGACCTGGAGCTGACCCAAGATGCGGAAGTCCATGGCGTCTCCCAGTCGCCTCGGAACCTAGCACCGAGCGCGTCGCCTGGAGCGGCGTTGGCCGGACGTTGGGGAGCGAGACCAGCCTCGTCCCAGGACCCACGGAGGGAGCATCTGATGAACCATCGACCTGCCTGCACGGTGCTGCTGGCGGCCGGCCTGGCGCTGAGCGCCAGCACCGTCGCCACCCCGTCGACGGCTGCCCAGATCCCGGCCCGTGCCGACACCTCGGTATCAGTGGCCTCGCAACCGGTGCAGCGAGATGCGGAGCCGAGCACCGTTCGGTCGCTCGCCCAGCTGTGCGTCGACCCCCGGCACGTGGCACTCGTGAGCACTGCCCTGCGGCACGGCAGGCTGATCACGTTGGCCGAGGCGCGCAGCTGGTGCGACGACTGATCAGAGATTGGTGGAGGTGGCGGGAATCGAACCCGCGTCCTTCGGTGCGGAACCAGGGCTTCTCCGGGCGCAGCCTGCGTGCGCTTTTCTCGGCCCCAGCAGTCATACAGGCAAGCTGCTGACAGGCCCAGTCGCTGTGAGATTTCCTGCTCGGTCCCGCGACCGGACCGAGCAGTTGAGCCTTCTAGCTGATGCCAGACACCGGGCCGAAGGCACTCCCGGGCTGACAGCCTGCTCTCGCTACTTAGGCAGCGAGGGCGTAGGCGCGCTGATTGGAATCGGCGCTTATTGGTGTGCTGGGCCTGGTTTTCGAGATCATCCCAGCCATCCTCGGCCCGCTTCCCCTGGCTCGACATCCGAAGTCGAGACCATTCACCCCCTGTGCAGTTGTTCTCCTATGCTAACGCGGGCGGCAACCGAGATCGTCCCGGTCCCGAGGGTGACTCGGGCCGATCGACTGGGTAAGGGCCCGCGCGATGACCACCTCCGACACGCAGCGCACCATCGGCGGCCGCTACCGCCTGGACCGGTCGATCGGCCAGGGCGGCATGGGCACCGTCTGGCAAGGGCATGACGAGCTGCTCGGCCGGCAGGTGGCGGTCAAGGAGGTCCGCTTTCCTCCCGAGCTCGGCCCGCGGGAGATGGCCGACCTGCGCGAGCGCACCCTGCGCGAGGCCCGGGCCACCGCGCGCCTGAGCCACCCCAACGTCATCACGACCTACGACGTGGTGGAGGAGGACGGCCGGCCGTGGATCGTCATGGAGCTGCTGGCGACCCGGAGCCTGGGCGAGGTCTTGCGGGACGACGGGCCGCTGCCGCCGCACCGGGTGGCCGAGATCGGCCTGGGCGTCCTGAGCGCCCTGGAGACCTCGCACGCCCAGGGCATCGTCCACCGCGACGTGAAGCCGAGCAACGTCCTGATCACCAAGGACGGCCGACCGGTGCTGACCGACTTCGGCATCGCCACCATGGCCGGGGACCCGGCGCTCACCTCGACCGGCGTGGTGCTCGGCTCCCCCGCTTACATGTCTCCGGAGCGTGCCCGGGGCAAGGCGTTCGGCCCGGAGAGCGACCTCTGGTCCCTCGGCGCCACCCTGTACGTCGCGGCCGAAGGTCGCCCGCCGTTCGAGTCGGACAACGCCCTGGGCACCTTGACGTCGGTCATCTCCGACCCGGTGCCCCAGCTGTCGGTGGGCGGTCCGCTGGCGCTCGCGGTCGACGGCTTGCTGCGGAAGGACCCGCAGGACCGCGCCGGGTTCGGTGAGACCCGCGAGCTGCTGACCCGTGCCGCCGCCGACCACAGCGCCGGAGCAGCGGCACCCACCGCGGCCACCGTCGCCCTGGACCGGGCCGGACGCACCGAGGCGCTGCCGGCAGCCGGCGTCGCTGCCGCAGCCCCGCGCCGGGACGTCCCACCGCCGGCAGGGACGACGACGTACGACGAGGAGCCGCGCAGCCGTGGCGGCCTGCTCGCTGCCGCCCTCGTGGTCGCCCTGCTGGTGATCGGCGGCCTGGTGGCCTTCGCCCTGAACTCGGGCGACGACCCGAACCAGCAGGCGAACGACAAGCCGTCGGCGAGCTCGACACCACCGTCGAGCTCGGCTCCTCCTCCGTCCAGCACCCCGCCGTCCAGCACGGCCCCGCCCGCCGACGACGGTGTCCCGGCCGGCTTCCAGCTGTACGAGGACCCGAGTGGCTTCTCCCTCGCCGTGCCGCAGGACTGGCAGGCGAAACAGTCCAGCGACACCGCGGTGGACATCACGTCTCCGGACGGCAGCAGCTTCCTGCGCATCGACCAGACCGACAAGCCGAAGGACGACCCGGAGGAAGACTGGCAGCGCCAGGAGAAGTCGGTGTCCAAGGAGCTGCCGAACTACCAGCTGATCGGCATCCAGTCGGTCGACTACCGCGGCTGGGACGCAGCTGACTGGGAGTTCACCTTCGGCGACGGGCCGACGCACGTGCTCAACCGCGGATTCGTCACCGACGACACCCACGGGTATGCGCTGTACCTCTCCACCCCCGAGAGCCAGTGGGCGCAGAGCCAAGACATCTTCAAGACGGCCGCCGACACCTTCACCCCAGCATCAGGCGACGAGGACTGAGCCCACCTCCCGCACGCCCTACCAGGATCCGCCGCCACCACCACCGCCGCCACCCCCCGAGGACCCGCCGCCGGAGAACCCGGATCCGCCGGACGACGACGTGGTGGACGTCGACAGCGAGCTGGACGCGGACGAGGTGAACCCGCTCATCGAGTCCCCGAAGCTCGACGGGTCCCAACCGCTGGGCCCGGCGTACCAGGAGGTCGTGCTGCCCAGCGACGAGGCGGCGGCCAACGGGCCGAACACCCGCACCCACCGGTCCGTCTCGCCGAACACGACGGCGAACGGCAGGTAGCGGCTGAAGATGTCCTGGCCCTCCTCGAAGCGCAGCTGCTCGGCCTCGGCGGTGCGGATGTACTCGCGGAACCCCTTCGCCTGGGCCAGCACCGCGCTCCCCGCGCCGGTCCGCGCCGGCATCCGGCGGCCGAGGTACAGCAGCGCGAGGCCGACGAAAGTGACCGCGATCCCGACCGGGGCCCAGTGCAGCCGGTGGCTCAGCAGCCAGGTGGCCCAGCCGCCGGCGATGGCGAGGACGAGCCCCGCCCCCTTCCAGACTCCGCGCACCTTGTCCGGCCGGCCGCGGAACCAGCCGGACCGGGTGACGTCCTCGTACAGCGCGGTCTGCACCTTCGCCATCCGGGCGGCGAACGTCTTCTTCAACGACGACAGCAGCACCTGGTCGCCGGTCTGGAACAACCCGTCGTAGAGCAGCGTCTCGAAGCGCAGCAGGTCACCCGTTCCGCCCGGCAGCTTCTCCAGCCGCCAGTCCCGGGACGAGAACCAGTGCGGCCGCTCCAGCTCGACGATGCGCAGGTGCCCGCGCACCGCGAGGTCGACGATGGTGGCGGTCACGTCGAGGACGTTCGCCTGCTCGTCGAGCAACGTGCCGATCTGACCCGGCCGCAGACCGGCCGGCGGCTGGAACTGCACCGCCACCGGTCCGGCGCCGGTCAACGGCACCGGCTCCTCGACGGCGCCGGACGTCGGCGCGAGCCCAGGGGTCTGGCCGGCGTACCGCCGGTCCCGGCCTTTGCTGGCGACCAGCCAGGCCACGCCGGCCAGACCGGGCACCAGCAGCAGCCCGGCCAGCGTGCCGGTGAGAGGGGTCGGCGTCAGGGAGCCCCGCAGCGACCAGCGTTCCTCGAGGTGCGGCCCGGTGGCCGTCACGGCGCCCTTCGGCAGCCCGACCACGACGGTCAGGGCCGAGTACGGCGGCAGGCCGGCCGGCTGCGCGAAGGCCACCCGGCCGTCGGACGGCGCCACCTCGCCGCACGGCAGGCTGCTGCCGACCGGACCGGCGAAGCAGGCCTGCTGCGTCGAGGTGCCCGGGAGCTCGACCGTCGCGGTCGCGGCGAGGATCGGCGCCTGCCACTCGGCGCCTATCGCGTTCCAGTACAGCTCGTCGTGGTCGTCGAACGCGTTGAGCGCGCCGTCGACGGTGTAGGTGACGACGTACTCCTGCCGGCCGCTGACCGTCCGGTCCGGGTCGCCGATCCGCAGGGTGACCTGGCCGCCGGACTCGCTGCGGTCCACGCTGCTCGGTGCGCCGGTCGGGCTGCTCACGCCGACATCGGTGAGCTCGTACACTCGGTCGTTGCCGTCGTCGTAGGGCACCCGCACCGGGATGGTGCGGAAGATCCCGTGCTTGCCCTGGACGTCGGCGAAGTCGTAGTCGATCGTCTCGCGGACGCCCAGGGTGCCGTCGCCGTGGATGGTCAGCACCACGTCGTACGACGTGATCTGCTCCTGGCCGTTGCTCACGACGGCGACGGCTGGCGCTGCGGACAGGCCCGCCCATGCGAGCACCAGCCCCGCGAGCCAAGCCCGGGTGGACAGGCGGGTCACCGCTCGGACTTGCCGCTGCTCCGCCGGGCCAGCGCCCGCTGCATCTCGCGCTTGGACTGCTTCTCGGCCAGGGCCTGCCGCTTGTCGTAGGACTTCTTGCCGCGACCGAGCGCGATCTCGACCTTGGCCTTGCCGTCCTTGAAGTAGAGCGCGAGCGGCACCATGGTGACCCCGCCCTCCTTGGTCTTGCCGATCAGCCGCACGATCTCGGCGCGGTGCAGCAGCAGCTTGCGCTCGCGCCGCGGCTCGTGGTTGGTCCAGGTGCCCTCGGTGTACTCCGGGATGTGCACCCCGGCCAGCCAGGCCTCGCCGTCGCGGATGTGCGCGAAGCCGTCGACCAGGTTGGCGTGCCCGGCGCGCAGCGACTTCACCTCGGTGCCGGTGAGCACCAGGCCCGCCTCGTAGACGTCGTCGATGTGGTAGTCGTGCCGGGCCTTGCGGTTCTGGGCCACCAGCTTGCGGCCCTGTTCCTTGGGCATCAGCCTCTCCCCGTCCCGCCGAGCGCCGCGACGAGCCCGGTGAGGACGTCGATCGCGCGCCGTTCGGACATCTCCGGGGCCGCCCCGGGCGGCACCACGACATCCGGCTCGATGCCGACCCCGTCGAGGGCACGGCCCGAGGGGGTCAGGTAGCGGCCGACGGTCAGCTCCAGCGCCGAGCCGTCGGAAAGGGTGGACGGTTCCTGCACGGAGCCCTTCCCATAGGTGCGGGTGCCGACGACCACGGCACGGTTGCGGTCCTGCAAGGCGCCGGCGACGACCTCGGCGGCGCTGGCGGTCGAGGGGTTCACCAGCACGACCAGCGGGGTGGCCGTGTCGCCGCCCTCGAACGCGTCGAGGGTCCGCGGCTCCGCGCCGCGTCGCTCGTAGGAGACGACCGGGCCGCCGTCGAGGAAGACCGAGGCGACCGCCACCGCCTCGTCGAGCAGCCCGCCCGGGTTGTCGCGCAGGTCGAGCACCACGCCACCCGTGCGCTCGGGACCTTCGGCGGCCATCGCCCGGGCGACGTCCCGTCCGACGCCGCGGGTGAAGGCGGTGATGGCCACCCGGGAGATGCCACCGGCCAGCCGTTCCACCACGACGTCGTCGGTGCTGAAGGTGGCGCGGGCCAGCCGCACGGTCCGGGTCGCCGAGCCGCGGCGGACGGCGACGAGCACCGTGGTGCCCTCTTCGCCACGCAGCAGCCCGGCGGTCGTCGGCACGTCCGCGGTGGTCACGTCGGTGGCGGCGACCCGGAGCAGGACGTCGCCGGTGAGCAGTCCGGCCTGGTCGGCCGGCGAGCCGGGCTGGACGCTGCCGACCTCGACCCCGCCGCCGCCGGCGACGCTGCCGGGCACGCCGCGCAGCCAGAGGCCGACGCCGGAGTAGTGCCCCTCGAGGGCCGACTGGAAGGAGGTGAACTCGGACTTGCCGTAGTAGGTCGACCACCGGTCACCGAGAGCGCGGAGCATGCCCTCGACCGCCGCGCGCTCCAGGGCGTCGCGGTCCAGCGGCCGGGCGGCCTTGGCGACGATCCGGTCCGCGGCCTCGTCGATGACGCCCGCGCTGCGGGGAGCGGGCGGCTCGTCGTCCGATCCCACGACCCCCGTGACGACGCCGCCGACGTAGGCGACCGCCACCAGGCCCACGAGGGCGGAGGCGCGCAGCACCCGGCGGACGGCGATCACCGCACGAGTCTAGGGCGAGCGGGAGCCGTTCCGGCGGTGTCCGATCTACAACCAGCCCATCGGGTCAGTCGTGCCGCCGTTGACGTAGACCATGAAGTGCAGGTGGCAGCCGGTGGAGTAGCCGGCGCCGTACATGCCCTCGCCGCCACCGCTGTAGCCGATGACCTGCCCGCGACTGACCCGGGACCCGTAGCCCGCGGTGAAGCTCATCAGGTGGTTGTAGCTCGTCGCGACACCCGCGCCACGCAGCACGCCGTGGTCGATGACAAGCTGGTTGCCGTACCCCGCGACGTTCGCCGCCTGGATGACGGTGCCCGATGCCGCCGCGTGCACCGGCGTACCGCAGCCGACCCCGAAGTCGGTGCCGTCGTGCAGCTTGTAGACCCCGGTCACCGGGTGCACCCGCATGCCGTACGGCGAGGTGATGCCGGCGCTGACCGGGAAGGACAGGGCCCCGCCGCCGCCGCTGTAGCTGGACCGGCCGGCTCCCCTGGCCCGCGCGGCGGCAAGCCTGGCGGCGCGCGCCCGGGCGGCCAGGATGGCGCCGAGTCGCGCCGACTCCGCCCGCATGGCCGAGTAGCGCGCCTCCTCGGCCGCCTTCTCCTTCTCGATCGCGGCGACCGCGGACTCGCGCTCGGCGATCAGCGACTCGACCGCCTGCTGGGCCTCGATCGCCTGCTCCTCGAGGCCGGCGATCTTCTCGACCAGCGCCTCCTGCTGGCGCTTCATCCCGGCCACCAGCTTGCGCTTGGCGACCAGGGTCGCGCGCTGGGCGGCCAGGTTGGCCCGGGCCTCGGCCAGTCCGTTGAGCACGTTGCCCTCGGAGCGCATGGCGTTCTGCACGAGCACCAGTCGGGTGGCGAACTCGTCCGGGCTCTGCGACTGCAGGACCACGGCCAGCTCGCCCATCCCGCCGTCCTGGTAGGTCGACCGGGCGATCCGGCCGATCAGCTTCTGGCTGGCGACGATGCTCACGAGGGTGTCGTCGATCTGCCCCTGCGCGCGGGCCACCTCGGCCTTGGCCACCTCGAGCTGCTCGCCCAGCAGCCGGTCCTTGGCCTGCTCGGCGACCAGCTGGCCGTGCACCCGGGCCACCCGGGCGCGGGCCGGCCGCAGCCTGGACTCGGCCCGGCGCAGGGCATGGGCGGCCCGGCGCAGCTCGGCAGACGTCTCGCTGAGATCGTGCCGGAGCGCTTCGGCCGCCTTGTCCACCTGGCGCTTGCGGTGTCTCGGGTCCGCCGCCTCGGCCGGGGCCATCAGGCCGAGGCAGAGCGCCGCGATCACGGCGAGGGTCAGCGCAGGGCGGGAACGCATGCGGGGTGGGGCTCCGGTCGGGTCGGCGGCAGGGCGGTTCCGCTGTCGTATCGGTCCGTCCGGGTTCCCTGCTGAGCCGGTGGGACGGACTTTTTTCGCCTGCTGGCCCGTTCCGGGTGGTGCTGGTGTGACTCCTGGGACCCGGGTGGTCAGACCCGAAGGTACTTGATCAGCGCGAGCGAGCTGGCGATTGCGGCCAGCGCCACGCCGATCAGGAAGACCGCCCCGGAGCTCAGCCAGACGTCTCCCCAGGTGATGAACCGGGTGATCGGGAAGTTCGGCGCCAGGATCTTGTCGACCAGGACCGCCTTGATGAGCACGAACGCCCCGGTCGCCAGCAGCGCCCCGAGGAACCCGGAGATGGCGCCCTCGAGCAGGAACGGCAGCTGGATGGAGAAGTTGGAGGCTCCGACCAGCTTCATGATCCCGGTCTCCCGGCGCCGGCTGAACGCCGCGACCCGGATGGTGTTCACGATGAGGATGACCGAGACCAGGATCATCAGCAGCGCCAGCCCGCCGGCGAACCACTGCACCCACTTGAGCACCTTGAAGAACTTCTCCAGCAGCGCCTTCTGGTCCTGCACCTGTTCGACCCCGGCCCGGCCGACGAAGGCGCTGGCGACGATGTCGAACTGCTCCGGGTCGACCAGCTTGACCCGGAACGACTCCGGCATCTGGTCGGGCGTGAGGTTGTCGACGATCGCCGAGTTCTTGAACTGCTCGGTGAACCGCTTGAACGCCTGGCGCTTGGACTCGTAGTAGACCTTCTCGACCTGCGGCATGGCGTCCAGGTCGGCGCGGACCGCCTCGCGCTGGTCCTGAGTGACCTCGCCCGCCGCGCAGCTGCCCGCGGCGCCCGCCGGGCTGTCCGCGCCGCAGAGGAACACCGACACCTCGACCTTGTCGTACCAGAAGTCCTTCATCACGCTGACCTGCTGGTTGAACAGCACGGCCGAGCCGAGGAAGCCGAGCGAGACGGCAGTCGTGATGATCATGGCGATGGTCATGATCAGGTTGCGCCGGAGACCGATGCCGATCTCGCTGACGATGAAGCTTGCACGCATGCGGTTACCTGTCCCTGTTGCCTGGCTCGCCGTACGCCGGGAGCTCGAGGTGCGCCCGCCGGGTCTCTTTGTCTACCTGCTGGTCAGTGCGAATAGCCGTAGACACCCCGCGACTGGTCCCGGACGACCTTGCCGGACTCGAGCTCGATGACCCGTCGGCGCATCTGGTCGACGATGTCGTCGTCATGGGTGGCCATGACCACCGTGGTGCCGGTGCGGTTGATCCGGTCGAGCAGCCGCATGATGCCGACGCTGGTCAGCGGGTCGAGGTTGCCGGTGGGCTCGTCGGCGATGAGGATCATCGGCCGGTTGACGAAGGCCCGGGCGATGGCCACCCGCTGCTGCTCGCCGCCGGAGAGCTCGTCGGGCTTGCGGTTCTCCTTGCCCTTGAGCCCGACCAGGTCGAGCACCTCGGGCACCACCTTGGCGATCTGGTGCCGCGGCCGGCCGATCACCTCCAGCGCGAAGGCGACGTTCTCCTGGACCGTCTTGTTGTTCAGCAGCCGGAAGTCCTGGAACACCGTCCCGACCTGGCGGCGCAGCGCCGGCACCTTCCAGCTGGAGAGCCGGGCGAGGTCCTTGCCGGCGACGTGGACCTGACCGCTGGTGGCCCGCTCCTCCTTGAGGATCAGCCGCAGGAAGGTCGACTTCCCGGACCCGGACTGACCGACGAGGAAGACGAACTCTCCCTTGCCGATCTCGACGGTGACGTCGCTGAGGGCCGGTCGGGTCTGGGTGGGGTAGAGCTTGGTGACGTGCTCGAGGCGGATCACGAAGGCATCACTTACCGGGGCGTCGGAGGGCAACCGGCCGCCGTCGGACGGCCTGCGCGGAGTTTACGCGGCAACGACCGAGAGGCCCCGGACATCCGGGGCCTCTTGGCCGTTTCCTTGCTCGCGCGGCCTGCCCGCGCCTCCAGCGACTACCGGATCGGCACCCGACGACGGCGACTGACACCGGTCAGCAGCAGACCCATGGCGACCATCCCCAGGCCGCCACCGACGGTGGCGCCCAGCGGAAGCCCGGTTCCGGTGTGCGGCAGCACGCTCGGCCGCGGAGCTGCCGGCGGCTTCTGCGGGGTCTTGGTACCGAGCACCTTGGTGACCGGGGTGACCACCTCGTTGGACGGCGTGACCGGCGTACGGTCGGACTTCACCGCACCGGCGTTGAGGATGTCGACCGCGACGGTCTCCCCCGCCTCACCCGCGACATCGACGATGACGACCTTGAAGGTCACCTGTCGTGATGTCCCGGGCGCCATGTCACCCAGCGACCAGGTGATCAGCCCGTTCGCATCCGGCCCCGTCACCGTGCAGGTGCCGGCACCGACGCACGCAGCAGATCCGGCCACGTACTTCGTCTTCCCGGACGACGGGCGTGCCGGGTCGCGACCAGGCAGGTAGTCCGTGATCACCACGTTCGGCTGGGACAACGTGCCGGTGGCTGCCGCCGTGAGCGTGTAGGTCAGCGTGTCACCGAACTCGACCACGACGCCGTTGCCGGCCACTGGGCTCACGGCCTTGGTGAGGCTGAGGGCACCAGACCCCACGACGTGCGTCGTCGTGCTGTCCTTGAGCAGGAAGGTGGCCTTGTTCACCAGCTGCGAGTTCGGCGGGGCGTTCGCCCCGACGAGCCCGGTGTAGGTGAAGGCCTTCGAACCTCCCACCGGCAGCGACACGGTCCAGGTGATCGTGCGACCGTCCGCGCTGACGACGCCGCTGTCCGAGACCGTGCCGGCCACGGCCGTCACGAATGTCGGCAGCGTGTCGACGACGGGTGCGTTGACGATCGGCACCGTCCCGGTGTTGCTGACAGTCACCGTGTAGGCGATTGTCGAGCCGGGAGGTACGACGGACCCGGTGGCCGGCACAGACGTCTTGACGACGTCGCCCGTGGGCGGCGGCGGCGGGCACGCGGCCGGTGACTGCTCGGTGTCCAGCGCCTTCGTCGCGCCCTCCGGCGGCAGGTACTGCAGCGTGATCGTCGAGCTGGCCGGAACCGTGACGTTCTGCTGGCCGCTGGTCACGGTCACGCTGAACTGACCGGACACCAGCTGGAAGGTCCCACCCGGGAAGCTGCCCGCCGAGAGCGTGCCGATGTCGGCCTGCGCCCCGGTGGCGGTGCACTCGGTGGTGAACTGACCACTCGGCTGCACCACCGGCGGACACGCGTGCGGAGAGGTCTCGGTGTCCAGCGTCTTCGGCTGGTCACCCTGCCGGACGTACTGCAAGGTGATCGTGCTGTTCGCCGGCACCGTGACGTTCTGCTGGCCGCTGGTCACGGTCACGCTGAACTGACCGGACACCAGCTGGAAGGTCCCACCCGGGAAGCTGCCCGCCGAGAGCGTGCCGATGTCGGCCTGCGCCCCGGTGGCGGTGCACTCGGTGGTGAACTGACCACTCGGCTGCACCACCGGCGGACACGCGTGCGGAGAGGTCTCGGTGTCCAGCGTCTTCGGCTGGTCACCCTGCCGGACGTACTGCAAGGTGATCGTGCTGTTCGCCGGCACCGTGACGTTCTGCTGGCCGCTGGTCACGGTCACGCTGAACTGGCCGGACACCAGCTGGAAGGTCCCACCCGGGAAGCTGCCCGCCGAGAGCGTGCCGATGTCGGCCTGCGCCCCGGTGGCGGTGCACTCGGTCGTGAACTGACCACTCGGCTGCACCACCGGCGGACACGCGTGCGGAGAGGTCTCGGTGTCCAGCGTCTTCGGCTGGTCACCCTGCCGGACGTACTGCAAGGTGATCGTGCTGTTCGCCGGCACCGTGACGTTCTGCTGGCCGCTGGTCACGGTCACGCTGAACTGGCCGGACACCAGCTGGAAGGTCCCACCCGGGAAGCTGCCCGCCGAGAGCGTGCCGATGTCGGCCTGCGCCCCGGTGGCGGTGCACTCGGTCGTGAACTGACCACTCGGCTGCACCGGCGTCGTGAGGACGCCGCAGTCGGTCTTGCTGTTGATCACGCCGTCGTAGACGTGCTTGACGCCGTTCTTGTCGGTGTAGTCCCCGATCAGGTCGGGCTTCGGGTCGCCCGCCTTGACGAGCTTGCCGCGGAAGACGCCGGCCGACTTCCAGGTCTTGTTGGGGGTGTTGCGGTGCGCGAGGTGCCCCTGGAACTTCGTCGAGTCGTCGTCCACGGTGATGAACACGTAGGGGTTGCTGTCGCTGTTCGTCGCGTGACAGACGTTGACCGGCGTGTGGCCTCCGCTCGGGGGCTGGCAGGCCCGGCTGTCGCCGGTGAACGTCTTCGTCCAGCCGTTGCTACCGGTCGGGTCGTCGTGAGCAGTCACCGCCACCGTGTAGTGGTAGCTGGAGTACTTGTCGGGTGCATCGAACACGTCGGAGAAGGAGGTGCCGAACGTCGCGTCCTCGACGACGTCTCCGTTGATCGTGACGACCACCCGGTTCGTCCCGCTCGCGTTGTAGCTCGCGAGCGTCACCGACAGCTGGTCGCAGTCGGCCTTCACGGCCGGCGTGTGCGCAGCGGCGGGGCTGGCGAAGAATGCGCCGAGCCCGAGCAAGCAGATCGCGAGCACTGCAGAGAGCAGCCTCTTGGTGAAGATCATCCCGTTCCCTCCTGATGGTGCATCGAAGGGGCCGGTCTCACCACTCGACTCCCCACGACCTGCCCGGCCTGACGCGCGCCGGGAGGTGACCGATCACGGTCGTGGATCGAAGCCATCCCCACCCTCGAGCCGGCGCCCTTCCGGCCGCCGGCTCACGTTGCAGAGTGTTATCCCTCGTCCCGGCGCGCGCAAACACATCGCAAAATGTCACGCACCGTCACGCTCGCGGGCTGGGGATAAATCACCCGAACGGCCGATCAAGGTCGCCGTTTCGCGCGGGCTTCTACCAGCCCGGTGACAAGGCACACGGCGTCGCCGTTGATTGTCAGGCAGACGGCCTGTACGTCCGCCTTCTGCGACTCACGGCAACCAGGAGCATGCCCAGAGTGATCAACGCCAGTGCACCGCCGACGCTCGGTCCGACCGGGACGCTGTTACCGGTGTGCGGGAGGGTCTCGGGCGTCCGCGGGATCTTGACCGGCAACACCTTGGTCACCGGCGTGACGACCTCGTTCGAGGCGGTGGTCGGGGTCCGGTCGGACCGCACCGCGCCGGCGTTGAGGATGTCGACAGCGACGGTCTCCCCGGCGTCCCCGGTCACGTCGTCGATGGTGACCTGGAAGGTGACCTGCCGCGACGTCCCGGCCGCCATCGAGCCCAGCGACCAGGTGATCAGGCCCTTGGCGTCCGGTCCGGTGACGACGCAGGTGCCGGCGCCGATGCACTTCGCCGAGCCGGCCACGTACGTGGTGTCGCCGGACTTCGGCCGCGCCGGGTCGGAACCGGGCAGGTAGTCGGTCACGACGACGTTCGGCTGGTCGAGCGTGCCGGTGGCGCTGGCCGTGAGCGTGTAGGTCAGCTTGTCACCGAACTCCACGACGACGCCGTTGCCGGCAACCGGGCTGACCTGCTTGACGAGGGTCAGGTTGCCGGTGGGCACGACGTGGGTCGTCGTGTCCTCCAGCCCCTGGAACCGAGCCGTGTTGACCAGCACCGCACCGGCGGGTGCGTTCGCGTTGACCGTCACCCGGTAGGTGAGGGTCTTCTCGTCCGCGCTGCTGTTGGCGTCGGCAGGGGCCAGCGTGACCTTCCACGTGATCCGGGACTTGTCGACACTGAGCACCCCGCCGTCACTGATGCTCGACACGTCCACCGTCACGTGGGGCGGCAGGATGTCGACCACGTCGGCGTCGGTGATGGCCACGTCCCCGGTGTTGGACACCTTGACGGAGTAGTGGATCGTCGAGCCGGGCTGGACGGTGCTCCCGGACGCGGGGTTCGAGAACTTGTCCAGCACCGGGTGGTCGCCGGCCTTGACGACCGACTGCTCGTTCGGGTCGTTGCAGGCACCCGCACTCGCGGCGTTGTTGCCGTCGCCGGAGTAGGTGGCGATCCACCGGTAGGTGCCGGCGGCAGTCGGCGTGAAGGCTGCCGAGGTGGCCGACCCGGTCGCCGTTCCGTTGCCGGCCGCCGTGACGGTCAGAGCGACCGTCGACGTGAACACCGGGGTGCCCGAGCAGGTCGCGTTGTCCGGTCCGAACAGCGCGAACGTCACCGTGCCGGTGGCACCGGCGGCCAGGCCGGTGACGGTGGCTGCGTCGCTGATGCTGCCGCCGAGCTTGATGACGGCCGAGCCGGTGGCCACGGTCGCGACCGAGGTCGGCGCGTTGGTCACCCGGACGGTCTCGGACTCCTGGGCGCACGGGTGCGTGGCCGACTCGTTGTCGGCGTCGCCCGAATACGTCGCGACCCAGGTGTAGAAGCCGGCCGCGTCCACGACCACCGCGGGCGAGGCGTAGCTGCCGTTGCCGTTGGTCACACCGACGACCTTGGTCGTCAGCAGAGTGTCGCCGTTGCAGCTCTCGGAGTTCGGCGCCGCGGTGAACGGACCGTAGAGGCGGAACGTGATCGTCCCGGTGGCCTTCGGGTCGGTCGTCGCCCCGGACAGGGTGGCGGTGTCGACGAGTGACGCGTTGGGCAGGGCCACCGACGGCGCTGCGACCTGGGTGGTCACGGCGGGCGCCGCCTTGTCGACGGTCGAGGTCTCGCCCTGGTCACCGCACTGGCCGACGACCGGGCTGTTGTTGCCGTCTCCGGAGTAGGAGGCGATCCAGTAGTACTTGCCGGCCTGGGTCGGTGTGTAGCTCGCCGACGTCACCGAGGCGATACCGCCGACGACCGAGCCGAGCGGCTTCGTGTCGGTGAACCGCACCGTCCCGGTGCAGTCCGGGGTCGGTGACGGGCCGTAGAGGGTGAACGTCACGTCTCCGCCGGCGTTGCCGGACAGCCCCGACACGGTCGCGGTGTCCTTGATCGTCCCGTCCGGGAGCGAGGTGTTGGTGGCCGTCGTCGCGATCGTGGGCGAGGCCTTGGTCACGGTCGACGTCTCGTTCGCGGCGCCACACGCACCGGCGACCGCGTCGTTGTTCGGGTCACCCGAGTAGCTCGCCACCCAGAAGTAGGTGCCGGTCTCGGTCGGCAGGTAGCTACCGGACTGGGCCGATGCGGTGCCGTTGCCGTTGTTGGTGATCGCGGTCGGGCCGCTGGTGAACACCAGGTTGGCGCCGGCGCCGGAGTCGACGCAGGTCGGGGTGCCGGGCGTCGGGTCCGGGCCGTAGAGGCGGAAGCTGACCGTGCCGGTCGCTCCTGCCGTGAGCCCGGTGAGCGTCGCCGTGTCGGACAGGGTGCCTGCCGGCAGAGCAGCCGACACGGTTGCGGTCGTGCTGATCGCCGGGGTGGCCGGGCTGACGGTCGACGTCTCCCCGGCGTCGCCGCAGGCGCCCGTCGCCGGTGTGTTGTCGGCGTCACCGGAGTAGCTCGCGATCCACCAGTACGTGCCGGCCAGGTTGGGGCTGAAGCTACCCGACCCGACGGTCGCGCTGCCACCGGTGACCGCACCCAGCGGCTTGGTCGCGGTGAAGATCGGCGTGCCGGTGCAGTTCTGCTGCGCCGACGGGCCGAACAGGGTGAAGGTCACCGTGCCGCCGGCGGTCGCCGTGAGCCCGGTCACCGTGGCCGAGTCGTGAATGGTGGCACCAGGCAGCTTGCTGCTCGAGGCGGTGGTGGAGATCGCCGTCTGCGACGGGTTCACCACCGAGGTCTCGTTGTCGGCCCCGCAGGCCGCGACGGCGGGCTTGTTGTTCGAGTCGCCCTCGTACGTCGCGGTCCAGTAGTAGGAACCGGCGGCGACGGGCGTGAAGGTCGCCGACTCGACGACGGCCGTGCCCGCGGTCACCGTGCCGAGCGGCGTGGTGCTGGTGAACTTCGCCGGACCCGAGCAGTTGGGGGTGGGCGAGGGTCCGTAGAGGTTGAACACCACGTTGCCGGTCGCGTCGCTGGTGAGCCCGGTGACGGTGGCGGTGTCCTTGAGCGTGCCGTCGGGCAGCTTGGCGGTGGTGGTGGCGCGGGTGCTGATCGCGGTCGTCGCCTTGTCGACGTCGGAGATCTCGGTGGTCTCGCCACAGACACCGCTGACGCTGCTGTTGTTGGCGTCACCGTTGTAGCTGGCCACCCAGTAGTAGGTGCCGGCCTTGGTGACCGTGAACTGGACCGGCCCGTAGGTGCCGTTGCCGTGGTTCACCGGGACGGAGCTCGAGGTGAACACCAGGTTGGCGCCCGCACCGCTGTCGTTGCAGACCGGGGTGGCGCTCGGGCCGTAGAGGCGGAACACGATGGAACCCGTCGCCCCCGGGTTGAGGCCCGAGAGCGTCGCTGTGTCGGTGATGGTGGCCTGGGGCAGGGACGCGGTGTCCTGGGCGTCCGTGACGATCTTCGGGTTGGCCGGCGTCACGACGGCGGACTCGTGCGCGTCGTTGCACTGTCCGGCGACCGTCTTGTTCTTCGCGTCACCGCCATAGCTGGCGACCCACCGGTAGGTGCCCGCGGCTGTCGCGGTGTACGCGCTGGACGTGACGGTGGCGACTCCCCCGGGCGCCGAGGTGAACGTCGCGGTGGTCGTGAAGACCGGGGTCGTGGCGCACGTGGCGTCGTTCGGTCCGTAGAGCGCGAAAGTCACGGTGCCGCCCGCGTCGGGCGTGAGGTTCGCGACGGTTGCGGTGTCAGTGAGCGGTACGCCGGGCAGCGCGCCGCCGGGGCTGGCATCGGTGCTGATGGTCGGCTGCCGCTTGGTCACGTCGGCGAACTCGTTGGTGTCGTTGCACGCCCCGGCCACGCTCTTGTTGTTGTCGTCACCGCCATAGCTCGCGATCCACCGGTACCGGCCGACAGCCGTCGGGGTGAACGCGGCGGAGGTCACCACGGCAGTGCCGGCGTTGACGGTTCCCAGCGGCTTGCTGCTGGTGAACACTGCCGTGCCAGCGCACGTGGCGTCGTCGGGCCCATAGACCTTGAAGGTGACGGTGCCGGTGGCGTTGGCCGTGAGGTTCTCGACGGTCGCGACGTCGGTCAGTGCCGAGTCCGGCAGCGGACCGCCCGCGGCCGCGTTCGTCTTGATCGTCGGCTGCTTCTTGCCGACGACCGAGGTCTCGTTGGAGTCGTTGCACTTGCCGGTCGTGTTCGCCCAGACAGCGGTGTTGGCCGAGGTGAAGGCCGCGATCCAGCGGTAGCTGCCCACCACCGTCGGCGCGAACGGTGCGGAGACCGCCTGCCCGTTCGTGACCGTGCGGTCGGCGGAGGTGAACACCGCCGCTCCGCTGCAGGTGGCGTCGTCGGGACCGTAGACCTTGAACGTGACGGTGCCCTGCGCGGTGATCGGGTCGAGCGTCGCGGTGTCGGTGATGCTCGCGCCGACGGTCACCTGCCCGGTGGCCTGGGTCTTGATGTCGACGCAGGTCGAGCCGGCGTCGACCGGGAAGCCCTTGACGTAGTCCTTGAGGTTCTTGTCCGACGCGCCGGTGAAGGACCGGAAGTTGCCGGTGCCGAACGCACCCGGGCAGCTGGGCTGCAGGCCCACGAGAGTGGTGAGGTTCAGGGACACCTCGATGAACGTGTCCGCCGGGACGTTGCCGCCGCCGGGTCGCGTGATGGCGGTGGTGTTCACGGCGTAGTCGAAGCCGGACGAGATGGGCTGGCTGACCCAGGCGCTGCCGCTCCATCGGGAGATGTCGCTGAGCACGAGGGTCTCGTTGCCGGTCTCGTCGATCTTGAACCGGTAGTCACCCACCGAGCGGGTGGGCACGCTGATCCCAGCAGTGTTGTTGTGGTTGGCCAGCTTGTTCAGCTCGAGGAAGTAGCCGTCGCTGCCGGACGGGCTGGTGCGCTCCCAGCCGAAGAAGAAGAAGGCCTGACCACCGACCACCTGGTCGTAGGTGTAGAGGTTCGAGAAGTTCGCCTTGTCGGGCGGCGAGCCGGATGCGGTCCAGGTGTTCGGGTTGTCCCCTTCCTTGCTGGACGCGCTGAAGACCGTGTTCTCCGGGTTGTCGTCCTGCGCGGAGGGCGCGCTGAGGACGGTCGACCAGTCGATGCCTGCGCCGGCGTCGTCGGCGAAGTTGCCGTCGATCTCGAAGCCGCCGACCGTGGCGGCCTGCGCCGCTGGGGCTGCGACGAACGGCACCAGGTAGAGCGCCATCAGTGTCGCCAGCAGGATGGCGAACGGCTTCGGCATACCGCGCTTGGTCAACGACCGGACCATCAAAGGCACCTCTCGTAAAGAAACGAATGGCACCGAGGTCGGTCTCACCAGTGGCTCCCCGCGACCGTCGTACGTCATGAACTGACGCACGTGGTGACCGGTCACATCCCGGTCGCGGCTCACAGCCCCCCCAGCAGTGCGCCGGCTCTATCCCCGGCAGTCGGCGCAACGCAAAGAGTGTGGGCGGGCCAAGGCTGGGTCAAGCCAGTCGCCGGAACCCGTCAAGTGTTGGCAGGCAATGTCCGGCTTTCACCCGAGCGAATCACCCGATCGGCCCATCAAGGTGGCCAACGATCCTCGAACGCCTGCCCGGCGGGACGGTCAGCCGGCCTTCTCGACTTGTTTGCGCCAGCGAACGCCGGCCTCGATGAACTCGTCGATCTCGCCGTCGAGCACCGCCGAGGTGTTGCCGGTCTCGTACTCGGTGCGCAGGTCCTTCACCATCTGGTAGGGGTGCAGCACGTAGGAGCGCATCTGGTTTCCCCATGACCCGCCGCTGTCACCCTTGAGAGCGTCCATCTCGGCCTTGTCCTCGGCGCGGCGCCGCTCGAGCAACCGCGACTGCAGGACTCGCAGGGCCGCGGCGCGGTTCTGGATCTGCGACTTCTCGTTCTGGCAGGACACCACGATGCCGGTGGGGATGTGCGTGATGCGCACGGCCGAGTCGGTGGTGTTGACCGACTGCCCACCGGGACCCGACGACCGGAAGACGTCGATGCGCAGGTCGTTCTCGGGGATCTCGATGTGGTCGGTGGTCTCGGTGACCGGCAGCACCTCGACCCCGGCGAACGACGTCTGCCGGCGGCCCTGGTTGTCGAACGGTGAGATGCGCACCAACCGATGGGTGCCCTGCTCGACCGAGAGGGTGCCGTAGGCGTAGGGGATCTTCACCTGGAAGGTGGCCGACTTCAGGCCGGCCTCCTCGCCGTAGGAGGTGTCGAGCACCTCGGCCGGGTAGTTGTGCCGCTCCGCCCACCGCAGGTACATCCGCATGAGCATCTCGGTGAAGTCGGCGGCGTCCACGCCACCGGCCTCGGCGCGGATCGTCACGAGCGCCTCGCGCTGGTCGTACTCGCCGGACAGCAGGGTGCGGACCTCGAGCTCACCCAGGGTCTTGCGGATCGCGGTGAGCTCGGCCTCAGCCTCGGCGAGGGTGTCCGCGTCGCTCTCGTCCTCGGCCAGCTCGAAGAGCACCGAGAGGTCGTCCAGCCGGCGGCGCAGCGACTCGACCCGGGACAGCTCACCCTGCAGGTGCGAGAGCCGGCTGGTCACCTGCTGCGCGTGATCCTGGTCGTCCCAGAGGTCGGGTGCGGCGGCCTGCTCGTTGAGGTCGGCCAGGTCCCGGCGCATCGCGTCCAGGTCGAGGACGGTCTCGATGCTCGACAGGGTCTGGTCGAGCTCCTTGAGCTGCTCTGCCACGTCCACGGGTGCCACGTGCAGGAAGACTACGCGACCCGCAGAGCTGTCCTCCCGGTCACTGGTGCGGCGGCACGACCCCGTGCCTGCCCCCGTCGCTGCCGACGTAGACGATCCGGTCGCCGGCCCGCAGGCTCTGGCACTCGACGTTGTCGTAGGTCAGGGTCCTGCCGTCCCGGACCACGGCGAGCACCGGCACCCCGAGCGTCTGCGAGGGGCGTCCCACCTCCTCCGGTGTGACCTCCCGTTCCATCAGGTCCAGCCCGGAGCCCACGGCGATCAGGTCCTCGACGATCGCGACGGCGCGCGGGCTCTCGGTGGCCAGCCCCAGCAGCCGCCCGGCGGCGGCCGAGGACGTGATCACCGAGCTGGCGCCGCTCTGCATCAGCAGGTCGGCGTTCTCCTCCTCGCGCACCGCCGCCACCAGCGTGACGTCCGGTGCGAGCTGCCGGACGGTGAGGGTGGTGAGGACGGCGGTGTCGTCGCTGTCGACGGCGACGATGACGGCCTTCGCCCTCCCGACTTCCGCCTCGCTCAGGACCGAGTCCCGGGTCGACGAGCCGTGCACCGTGACGAGGCCGTCGGCGGATGCCTGCCGGACGTTCTCGGGGTCGGACTCGATGACCACGATGTGGTCGGCCGGAGTGTCCTGCTGGCGCAGCGCGCGGACCGCACTGCGACCCTTCGTGCCGTAGCCGCAGATGACGATGTGGTCCTGCACGCGAGACCTCCAGCGGGCGACCTTGAACTGGTCACGGGAACGTTCGGTGAGCACCTGGATCGTGGTGCCGACGAGCACGAGGACGAACAGGAAGCGCATCGGCGTGACGATGAGGGCGTTGATCAGCCGGGCCGAGGTAGTCACCGGGGTGATGTCGCCGTAGCCGGTCGTCGAGAGCGTGACCGTCGTGTAGTACAGCGCGTCGATGGTGGACAGCACGCCGTCCGCGCTGTCGTTGTAGCCGTCCCGTTCGATGAGGACGACTGCCCAGTTGACGAGGACGATGGCCACCGCGATCGCGACCCGACGGCCGATGGCGAGCAGCGGAGCCACGGGAGCACCCCTCGGCAGCCGCAGCTCCCACCGGTCTTCCACGGGCACCATTCACCCACATGGGGGTCACGTGGTGCGCATGCACCATCACTATTGGTCCATCAAAACCCCCGGAATGCCGTTAGCCGCATCACATTTCCGGGTTCCTTCCCGGTTTTGGTCAAGACCACGGCTCGGCGTGCCGCAATGTATGGGGACAGACAAGTCCCCACCGCAACCGGTGGGGCCGCCGCGTGGACGCCGAGCCCTGCCACTGCGCGAGTGACCGACGTACGTCGATATGGCAGGGGCGGAGAACCCAGCACGGCGGTCGCGACCTCGACAGGGTCGCGGCCTTGGGGTGAAGCCACGAACAGTGGCCGGGCAACTTCGGCGCCCGAACCCGACAGGACACTCCTCGTAGGCGGATCCCGAAGGAACGCATGTCCGCGACACGATTCGCTCCTGCCCGCCTGCTCACCACGTTCTCGCTCGTCCTCGGTCTGGCGTTCGGGCTGTTCGCCTTCTCGGTGGTCGGACCCACGACGTCCGGCGCCTCCGCACTGATCACGGCGCAGAAGGGCAACGCCGCCGTCGACTGGGCGCGCACCCGCAAGGGCTCGCCCTACGCGTACGGCGCGACCGGCCCGCACCGGTTCGACTGCTCGGGCCTCACCCGCTGGGTGTTCTCCCACGTCGGAAAGTCGCTGCCGCACTCGTCGTCCGCCCAGGCCGGCAAGGTCAAGCGGATCAGCCGCAGCAACGCACGTCGAGGTGACCTCGTGTTCTTCTACGGCGGCGGCGGCATCTACCACGTCGCGATCTACGCCGGCCACGGCTACATCTGGCATGCGCCGTACTCCGGCACCCGGGTCCGCCGCGACCACATCTGGTCGGGCGGTCACTTCTTCGGCCGGGTGCGCTAACACCCGCTGACGAACTGCTCACGAAGGGCGCGCCGCGATCTGCGGCGCGCCCTTCGTCGTGCGCGGTGACCGGTTGGATCCCGTTGTGGACAAGGGGCTTTTGGGTGGGGGGTTGTGTCCGACCCTCTGCCTAGGTTCGTCGTATGCATTCGGTCCTCGAGGTCGGCTTGGGCACGGACATGGTCCGCTTGCTGGCCGACGGCCCGGCCGACCTGGCGGCCGTCAGCTGGCTGGGCCGGGTCGACCCGGAGTTGCTGGAGCCTGAGGCCCGGGTCGACCTGATCCGGGCCTGGGACCGGGTGGAGGCGATGGTCGCCGGCCGCAAGCAGGCAGCCTTGGCCGCGGTGGTCGACGCGACCGAGGCGTCCGGGCTGGACGGCGAGTGCGCCCGGCACGAAATCGGTGCCGCGCTACGGCTGTCCCCCGTCACGGCTTGGCAGCAGACCCGGCACGCCGCGGACCTGGTGCACCGGCTGCCGGCGACGCTGGCTGCGCTGACTGCCGGGGACATCTCCGTGCTGCAGGCCACCCACCTGGCCGAGGCGGTCCGCGAGCTGCCCGACGCGGCGGCGGCCACGGTGGAGACCCGGGTGCTGGAGGCGGCGCCGGAGCAGACGCTGGCGCAGTTCGAAGCGGGCCGTCGCCCGGGCCATACCCGCCGCCGACCCGGCGCGCGGCCCGACCGGCACAGAAGGCAACCAAGGCCCGCCGGATCGAACGGGTCCCGCAGCCCGAGGCGATGATCGGCTGGTGGCTCACCCTGCCGGCCACTGTCGAGGCCGACGCCTGGAGCGCGCTGACCAGCGCGCGCCAAGGCCACGCAGGACCAGCTGCGGGCCGGCGCCGGGGACGACCCCGGGCTGGACGCGCTGCGGGTCGACTCCCTGCTCGACGCCATCCTCGGGACACCCGCGCCCGCCGGTGAGGACACCCAGCGGCGGCAGCCACGCTGCTCGTGCGGCGGCGCGCAGACCGCCGCCGTCGTGATCGACCTGCCCACCTTGCTCGGGCTGGCCGAGCAACCCCGGCGAGATCCCCGGCTACGGCCCGATCCCCGCACCGCTCGCGAGGGAGATGGCCGGCCAGCGGGACTGGGTCCGCTGGACCACCGACCCGGCCACCGGTCAGCTGCTGGACCGCGGCGCCCAGACCTACCGTCCGTCGAAGAAGATGCGGGCCTTCATCGCCGCCCGGGACCGGGTCTGCGGCTTCCCCGGCTGCAACCGCCCAGCGGCCCAGTGCGACTGCGACCACGTCGTCACCTTCGCGCACCACGGCCGCACGATCCGGGTCAACCTCGGCCCGCTGTGCCGGCAGCACCACAACGCCAAGACCCACGGCCTCTGGCAGCTGACCTACGACCCGGACACCGGGGTCAAGACCTGGACCAGCCCGCTCGGCAAGACCTACACCAAGGGCACCGACCCCGTGCTCGGGTGAGCAGGCTGCCAGCCGTTGTCGGACCCGCTGGCTACGTTCCAGTCATGGACATCAAACTTGAGCTTGTCTTCGTCCCCGTCACCGACGTCGACCGCGCCAAGGCGTTCTACGTCGACCAGGTCGGCTTCCACACCGACTTCGACCAGGTGGTCAACGACGAGCTGCGTTTCGTGCAGCTCACCCCGTCCGGCTCCGCCTGCTCGATCGCCTTCGGCACCGGGCTCGGCCTGGACATGTCGCCCGGGTCGCAGAAGGGGATCCAGTGTGTGGTCGACGACGCCGACGCGATCCGGGCCGAGCTGGTCGGCCGGGGCGTCGAGGCCAGCGAGGTCGACGAGCAGCCCTGGGGTCGGTTCGTCTACTTCGCCGACCCGGACGGCAACAGCTGGGCGTTCCAGCAGATCGTGCGCCCCGGCCAGTAGTCAGCGGGCGGAAGCGCGCCACCCGCTCCCGGCTGCAAGCCGTCTGCAAGGGGGTGTCAAGGGCGGCGGCGCACCGTAGGATGGACATCAGCGCTTCGAAGAAAGAGGCACCCCCGATGACGCCACTCATCGTCCTGGCCGTCGCGATCGTCCTGACCGCCGCCTACCTCGTCACTCTGGGACGGATGGTTCTCACCAACCGGCCCGCCCCCCTTCCCCGCTCGCACACGTACGAGCTGGACCCGCACACCGAGCGCCTCAGGGGCTGAGCGGCGATCGGGCCCGCGCGACCGCGCGCACCGGGTACCCCGCGGAGTACTGGTCCGAGAGCAGGTTGAGGAACGGCATCCCGACCTCCGCACGCAGCGTGACCGTCACGGTCACGCCGTCGGTGGTCACGTCGACCACCTGGAAGCCCTCGAAGCGGTCCGCCAGGTCAGCGTCCCGCGCGTACTGCCGGACGGCGGCCTCGGTGCCGCCCGGGCTGAGCGGCAGGGTGGCGCCGGCGCCGTTGTAGACCGCATCGAGGTCCGGCTGGTTGGCGGCGCTCAGCGCGGCACCGTCAGCGGCCGCGACCAGGGACCGCCGGTTCAGGTAGACCTTCGACACGTTGACGACAACGGTCACCAGAAGCGCCGCGATCACCGCGTAGGCCAGGACCAGCAGGATCAGCTGGCCCTCGTCCCCGGAGCGCCGCACCTCACGGAGCCGAGCGGCCAGGCGCTTCACCGCGGACCCGCCTGGTAGCGGTCGACGACCTCGAGGTGCCGGCTGGTCACCCGCACCGTGGCCGGCGCCCGGTCGGAGAAGAAGCGCGGCACCAGCGGCAGCGCGACCTGGTAGGTCAGCACGACGTTCACCCGCGACCCCGGCACCAGGCACGGAGTGCTGGAACAGGTGATCTCCATCTGGTCCGCACGCAGCGGAAGGTCGCTGTCGCCCATGACCAGGCTGGCTGCTGCGAACGCCCGAGGGCCGGCGTCGTCGAGCGACTCGGCGGTGGCGTACACCCGGCCGGCCTCGCGGGCCGCGCTGGACACGGCGTACGACGCCGCCTGGACGCGGAACACCGTGAGCAGGATGTACACCAGCGGCAGCATCAGCACGAGGGCGAGATAGACGAACTCGACGATCGCGTTGCCGTTCTCCGGGTCGTCCTGGACGATCCGGCAGCGCACGAGCCGCCCGGCGCGGGCTGCCGCGCGACTCACGGCGCTTCCTCCAGCGCGTGGCCCCGCACCCGGATGGCGCGCGGGGGACCGAGCAGCCCGAGCACCGGCAGGGTCGCCTCGACCTGCACGTACACGGTCTGCATGCCGTCGACGGTCTCGAACCCCGAGGTGACACCGTCCGCGAACGAGTCGGCGAGCGAGTCCCGGATCAGCTGGCGGGTCACCGCGGCGCCCTGCGCCGGGTCGCGGTCGGCGTTGGCGCCGTAGCGGGCGCCCTCGGCCGCGGACGCGACGAGGGTGTTGCGCACGTGCAGCGCCAGCCCGAGCTGCAGCAGCGCGAGGAACAGGACCGTCAGCAGCACGCCGACCAGGGTGAACTCGACGACCGCCGAGCCACGGTCGCCCCTCAGGGTCCTCATCGACGACGCCCTCGCATGCCGGTCAGGGAGCGTTGCCGACGACTCCGTCGAGCGCGTCGTTGAAGAGCTGCTTGAGCTTATCGTCCGCTACCAGCCACAACGCCGTCACCAGACCTGCGGTCATGATCGTGACGAGGACCCAGCCCGGGACGTCGCCGCGGTCGCGGTCGCCGTGAACCACGCGCATGTACATCAGCAGCGCTGCTCCCGACAGGGCGGCCTGCGGCCGCCGGGCGAACCTGCGCATCTCCTGCATCTCGACCCTCTTCCTCGTCTCCCCCGGTCCGCGCCCGAGGTGGTCTGGTCCGGCCGGTCGGCCGGTGCTGCTGGCGTTGTACGTCGTGCGCCGCCTCAGCTCGCGAAGCTGAAGCCGTAGAAGCCGGGGAACAGCGCGAAGAGCACCGTCACCGGCAGGACGAGGAAGACAACAGGCACCATCATCGCGATCTCCTTGCGGCCGCCTGCCTCCAGCAACGCTCTCTTACCCGCCTCGCGCACGTCGACCGCCTGGGCGCGCAGGACATCGGCCAACGGGGTGCCCCGCTCGACGGCGATAGCGACCCCGTCGACGAACCGGGCCAGCGGCGGCAGGCTGGTCCGGCTCGCAATGCCCTGCAGCGCCTGGACCAGCGATGCGCCGGCGCGGGCATCTGCCAGCGCCCGGCCCAGCTCGCGTGCCAGCTCGCCCTGGCTGATCCGGGTGACCCGCTCCAGCGCGCCGACGGCGCCCTCGCCGGCCGCCACCGCCAGCGCCAGCAGCTCGGCGATGGTCGGGAACTCGGCCATCATCCGGTCCTCGCGGACGGCCACCTCTCGGGACAGCCAGCGGTCACGCAGGAGCACTCCGGTGACGGCCGCCACCAGGCAGAGGATCAACAGGGGCACCGGCCGGAATCCGCTGTTGGCCGCGAAGAAGAGGCTCAGCACCAGCCCGGCCAGCAGTCCCCCGCCGCCCCACAGCACCTGCTCGGCCCGGAACTCCTCCAGCGTCATGCCGCGACCGGCCTGCTCCAGCCGGTGCCGAGCCGAGGCCGCGCCGCCCAGGACCCGTTCCAGCATCCGGGAGGCGTCCACGACGAACGGTCCGACGATCCGCTCCAGGGTCGGGAACGGCGTCAGGGCACGCTCCCGCGCCAGCAGCCGGGACGGCCGGGTGGAGTCGCGCAGGTACGGCGCGAGGCGGTCATCGAGCCGCGGTCGGCGCAGGGCCGGCACTCGGCTGAGGGTCAGCGCCAAGCCGGCACCGGCGAGCAACCCGACGCCGGCGCCGGCGAGCGAGAGGCTCATCGCCAGGTCACCGGAGCACCCGCTCTTCCTCGGGCAGCCGCCCGATGCGGACCATCACCCGGTAGGCCACGAGGCACAGGCCGCCACCGACGGCGAGCACGACGAGTCCGGCCGTGCTGTTGTAGGCATCGACCGCCTCCGGGCGCAGGGACAGCAGGCCGAGGACGATCCACGGGGCCGCCACCGCGAGCCGGGCGGCATTGATCGTCCAGCCCTGCCGGGTCTCCAGCTCGGCGCGGGTCCGGGCGTCCTCGCGGAGGAACGCCGAGAGCGTGCGCAGCAGCCGGCCCAGGTCGCTGCCGCCGACCTCACGGGCCATCCGCAGCGACTCGACGATCCGGTCGCCGACCGGGTCAGCGAGGGTGGCCTTGAGCCGGTCCAGACAGTCGTAGAAGCGGCCGGTGGCGCGGTAGTCCTCGCCGAACCGGGCGAACGGCCGGCGCAGCTCCTGCGGTCCGCGGACGCCGACCTGGGTCAGCGCCTCGGGCAGCGACAGTCCGGCACGCACCCCGGAGGCCAGGTTGTCGACGACCTCCGGCCAGAGGTCGCGCAGCTCGGCGCGGCGCTGCCTGGCCCGGAAGCGCACCAGGGCAATGGGCGAGTAGGCAGCCATGACGGCGAACGCGAAGGCGATGGCGGGCGAGCGCGACACGGCGTACATCAGGACGAGCACGACGCCTCCGACCCCGAAGCAGGAGGCGACCAGCGCGCCCGGGGTGACCGACTCGATGCCGGCCTGGGCGAGCAGGTCGGCCACCCGGTCGCGCCGCGACACCCGACCGGGAACGGGTGGCGCGGGGGGTGTCGACGAGCGCCAGACGAGGAACAGCCCGAGCCCGAAGAGCAGACCGACGAGTGCACCCACCTAGGCCTCGGAACCGTACGGCGAGAGCAGGCGGGCCAGGTCGTACCCCGACCGCTCGAACCGCTCGGGGTGCGGCGGCCACCCGTCGGCCCGGGTCAGCTGCCCGCCGCGGGTGACGAACACGTCGGCGGTCTCGACGACGTCACCCTCGACCCGGCCGGGCACCGCAAGCACTTCCTGCACCGCACGACGACCGTCCCGCTCGGTGGCGATGTGCACGACGAGGTCGATGCAGCCCGCGACGGTGGGCACGACGAACGCGTGACCGACGTTCTCGCCAGCCAGCAACGGGAGCGTGCACATCTTGGTCACCGACTCGCGTGCGGAGTTTGCATGGATGGTGCACATGCCCGGCAGCCCGGAGTTCAGCGCGATCAGCAGGTCAAGGCTCTCCTCCTGGCGGACCTCCCCCACGATGATCCGCGACGGGCGCATCCGCAGGGCTTCCTTGACCAGGCGGCGCAGCTTGATCTCCCCGGTCCCTTCGAGGCTGGGCTGCCGGCACTGCATCGACACGACGTCGGGCAGCGGGATCTTGAGCTCGAAGACCTCCTCGCAGGTCACGACGCGTTCCCGGGTCGGGATCGCAGCACCCAGGCAGTTGAGCAGGGTCGTCTTGCCAGCTTGAGTACCACCGGACACCAGGATGTTCAGTCCCGAGGAGACCGCGGCCTCGAGGAACCTGGCGCACTGGCTGGACACCGTGCCCAGCTGCACGAGGTCGTCGAGGTGGGTCGCGCGCACGACGAACTTGCGGACGTTCACCGACCAGTGCTGCCGGGTGATGTCCGGGATCACCACGTGCAGCCGGGACCCGTCGGGCAGCATCGCGTCGACGAACGGGGTCGAGAGATCGACCCGGCGGCCGGACGACTTGAGCATCTTCTCGACCAGGTCGCGCACCTCGTCCCCGGTCAGGATCGTTGTCGTGAGCTCGTGGACCCCACGGCGGGCGATGAAGACCTTGGTCGGCTCGTTGATCCAGATCTCCTCGACCGTCGGGTCGTCGAGGTACTTCTGCAACGGCCCGAAGCCAGCAACCGCATCGAAGACCTGCCGGGCTGCCGACCGGGCGTCGATGAGCTGCGGGATGTTGCCGCCGACGCTGCGCTCGTCGTAGTCGGAGATCACTTCGTCGACCAGCCGGCGTACGGCGGCGGGGTCGGCGACCGGGTCCAGGCCGCGTCGCCGAACCAGCTCGCGGACCTCGTCCTCGACGGCGCCGATGGCGTTCACGCGGGTGTCCCCCAGGGTCTAGGGCGGGCTCGGGGAGCGTAACCAGCCCGCCGCCGGTTGCCCAGCCCCGCGCGCGCCGCCTGTGGACAAGGCGTTATCGGCTCACTGAGGCGCCGCCCGGGCTTGACAGATCCGGAAAATCATGCGTTGTGCTGACGCCCCTCTGGTGGTGTGATGGCGGACGTCGAGGGGGACGCAGACGCGGTCTGGAGATCACCATGGCGCTGTCGAGGATCGGACACCGGACGGCCACCGCTGCGGCGGTGCTGGGACTCACGCTCGGAGTGACCGGCGGGGTGGTGGTCGCAGCCGGCGGCTCGGACGACGAGAAGGCGCTCGCCCCGACCCGTCAGCCGGCGGCCAGGTCCATCGAGAAGCGGGTCGACGACCTGCTCTCCCGGATGACCACCGCAGAGAAGCTCCAGCAGGTACAGCTGCTCTCCGACGGGCAGATCACCGACGCGGACGCGCGCAACGGTGTCGGCTCCGTCTTCAGCCTGGTCGTCCCGGAGAGGATCAACCACTTCCAGCACGTCGCCGTCGAGGAATCGCGGCTGGGGATCCCGATCCTGTTCGCGTACGACACCATCCATGGCTACCGCACCATCTTCCCGGTCCCGCTCGGCGCTGCCAGCTCGTTCGACCCCGCCGTGGCCGCCGCCGACCACGCTGTCGGGGCCCGCGAGTCGGCCGTCGTCGGGCTCAAGCAGATCTACAGCCCGATGGTGGATGTCTCGCACGAGCCGCGCTGGGGCCGCATCGTCGAGGGTGCTGGCGAGGACCCGTACCTCGGGGCGGTCATGGCAGCGGCCAGGGTCAAGGCGGCGCAGGGCACGGACTACAGCGCGCCGGACAAGGTTGTGACGAGCGTCAAGCACTACGCGGCTTACGGCCAGCCCGAGGGCGGCCGCGACTACAACACGACCGACATGTCCGAGCAGCGGCTTCGCAACCTGTACCTGCCGCCGTTCAAGGCGGCTATCGACGCGGGCTCCGACACCGTCATGTGCTCGTTCAACGCCATCAACGGTGTCCCGGGCTGCGCCAACCACGACCTCGAGACCGATCTCCTCAAGAAGGAATGGGACTTCGACGGCTTCGTCGAGAGCGACTACACGGCCGTCGCCGAGCTGCGGGCCTGCCCGTCGGTTCCGGCCGACAACCTCCCGTGCGGGCATGGTGTGGCGGCTGACGCGCCGGACGCCGCCGCGCAGGCGCTCAACGCCGGAACCGACTCCGAGATGGTCAGCACCTTCATCCGCGACTACGGACAGCAGCTGCTCGACCAGGGCCGGATCAAGATGCGCCGGCTCGACGACGCGGTCCGGCGGATCCTCCGGGTGAAGTTCCGCGCCGGCCTCTTCGAGCACCCGTACGTCGATGTCGCCACCGCGAACAACGAGGCCAGCTTCCTCACCGCCGACGACCGCAAGGCTGCCCGCACCGCCGCGAGCCGCTCGACCGTGCTGCTCAAGAACGCGGACCACGCGCTGCCCCTGAACCGGGCGGCGTCCACCGCGGTGATCGGCCCGTTCGGCGACGACCCAGCCGACATGCTCGGCCCCTGGTCAGGCACCGGCAAGCCCGAGGACGCCGTCTCGCTGGTCGCCGGCCTGCGCGCCGCCAGCACCGGCGCGGTGACGTTCACCCAGGCATGCAACCGGGAGAACTGGTTCGACCCGCCCAACAACCAGAACCCGCCCGGAAATCCGGACGACGAGATCTGCAAGGACGAGAGCGGCTTCGCCGCCGCGGTGGCCGCCGCGCGGGCGGCCGACCAGGTCGTGCTCGCACTCGGAGAGACGCGCGAGATGAGCGGCGAGGCCAACGCGCGCAGCGACCTCGACCTCCCTGGCTTGCAGGAGGAGCTGCTCGAGGCAGTGGCCGCAACCGGCAAGCCGGTCGTCGTAGTGCTCTTCAACGGCCGCCCGCTGGCACTCACCCGGGTCGCCGCCAGCGCGGCCGCCCTCGTCGAGGCCTGGTTCCCCGGCGTCGAGGCCGGCAACGCCCTCGCCGACGTCCTGTACGGCGCGGTCAACCCGGGCGGCAAGCTGCCCGTGACCTTCCCGCGCAAGCTGGGCCAGACACCGATCTACTACAACCACGAGCCCACCGGCCGCCCGTGCAGCCCCACGTTCAAGTGGAACTCCCGCTACCGCGACCTGGCCACCTGCGACCCGCTGTACGAGTTCGGCTACGGGCTGAGCTACACGACCTTTGACGTCAGCAACCTGCGGCTGACCAAGAGCAGTGTTTCACGCAACGGCAGCCTCACCGCGAGGGTCGACGTCACGAACACTGGAGGAGTCGCCGGTGACGAGGTCGTCCAGCTGTACCTCAGCGACCCGGTGGCAAGCATCTCCCAGCCGGTCCGGCGGCTGCGCGGATTCCAGCGCGTGACGCTCGAGCCTGGCAAGACCACGACCGTGATGTTCACCCTGGACCGCAGCGACTGGGGCTTCTACGACAACCGCGGCAAGTTCGTGCGGGAGACGGGTCGGATCGACCTGTACGCCGGCAGCTCGTCCGCAGCGACGATGACCAAGTCCTTCACGGTCACCCAGTGAGGTCGACCCACCGACGGGTATCGGCGACAAGGACGGAGTGAGGTTGCTCGGTCCGGCGCCTACGCCGAGCTGGTGAGATCCCGGTAGCGCTGTCGTTCGCTCTCGGGCAGGTGCCTGATGGCATGCCTCAGGATGGTCCTTGGGAGACCCGGCACATGTCGGTCGAGGTAGGAGCGCAGTCGCTGGGGATCGTGCTTCCCGGCCTCACGAACGAAACCGCCAACAGCCGCCTGAACGACCTCCTCGGGGTCGTGGGCGAGGAGGTCGGCGAGCGCAAAGGTGTCGTCCAAGTCGCCGTTGCGAATGAAGTACCAGGTCGCGACGACGGACGTCCTCCGTCGCCACGGGTCCGACGAGCGTGACAGCTCGTAGAGGGGTGCCCGATCCCGGTCGTGCAGGTAGCCGCCCACCACGTGCGGCGCGGCCCGGTCCACCAGGTCCCACGTGTTGATCCGGTCGTGCTCGCCCACATACAGCTCATAGAGAGCCGCTCGCTCCTCGTCCGTGACCCGGCGACGTCGGGCACGGAAGTCCATGATGCTCACAGCACCCACACGATGCAGGTGCTCGTCCGACGCAAGAAGCAGTCGGACCTCGGCCAGAGGCATGTCGATCAACGTCTTGGCGAGGGCGAACACCTCCCGCATGGCAGGTGCCCGACGTGTCGTCAGCTGCTCCAGGGCTGTCGTGAAGTCGACCGCGCTGGGAGCGGCCGAATCCTGCATGGGTTCGAGCATAGGGAGCCTCCGCCCAGCTTCTGCATCGGAGGTCATCCATGGTGCGCCGTCTGCGCGAGCGTGCTCCCGAGGAAGTCCCTGAAGTCCCGAGCCTCGCGGCCAAGGACATGGCTGACCCCGAACTCGAGATGGGCGTTGCGGCCATCGAGCACCTCGACAAACAGATAAGCCAGACCCGTGGCTTCGTCCGGGGGCAGTCCCGCCGAGACCAGCGCGGCGACGTAGTCCTCCACGGGCAGGTGCCGGTACGCGACGGGGCGTCCATATGCCGAGCCAATCTCGTCGGCCACGTCCCGGAACGTGATCAGGCGCGGCCCGGTGAGCTCGTGAATGCGGCCGACGTGCACCGGTTCGAGCAGCGTGGCGACGGCGACGTCGGCGAGATCGTCGGCGTCGACGAATGGCTCGCCGACGGTGCTCTGGACCATCGTCAAGGAGCCGGCGGCGATCTCTTCCGCCCAGAAGGCCTCGGTGAAGTTCTGGAAGAAGAACGCCGAACGCAGGATCGTCCACTCGGCGCCTGCCGCGATGAACGCCGTCTCCGCCTGTCGTGCAGCGTCCTCGCCGCGGCCGGACAGGAGCACCAGACGTGTGCATCCGAGGGCGACGGCGCGCCGGGAGAACGCGCCGACGATGGCGTCGGCGCCCGGTAGGCCGATGTCAGGCTGGAACGTGAGGTAGGCCGAGGTGCAGCCCGTGAGGGCGCCCTCCCAGGTGGAGTCGTCGCGTGGTGGTGCTGATCCGGGGCCCGGCGCCGTACGCGCTGGCCGACTCGGCTCAGACACCCAGGGACATCCGCATCCTGCCCGGTCAGGTCTGCGTCGACCCACACGGTCGGATCCTCGCGGCCGACATGGAACTCGGCGTTCGGACCTGGGGCAACACGCGGGCCGACGACGCGACGGTCATGCTGATCGGCACCTACCAGCACGAGACCTCGGTCGGCTCCCTCCTGTTGTCGAAACTGCCGCCGGAGCTCGTGATTCGGGACCTCGAGCCGGCACTGATCGGCCTGTTCGCGGAGGAGATCGTCAGTGATGAGCCCGGGCAGGCCGCCGTGATCGATCGGCTGATCGACCTGCTGGTCGTGCGTTGCGTGCGAACGGTGCTCGCGAGATCCGCGGGAACCTCGGGGGACGTCCTAGTCGGACGCGCGCTGCGCACCATCGAGGAACACCCCGACCACCCGTGGACCGTCGAGTCGTTGGCGACCCATGTCGGGTTGTCGCGGGCTGCCCTCGCGCGACGCTTCGTCCTGCAGATGGGCGAACCGCCGCTCACTTACCTGACTCGGTGGCGGCTGGCCCTTGCAGCCGACCTGCTCATCAGCACCGACCACACCCTCGCTGCCATCGCTTCCAAAGTCGGCTACGCAAACGCGTTCGCCCTCAGCGCAGCTTTCAAGCGGGTCCATGGCGAATCGCCACGGGGCTACCGGGACCGCCACCCCGTCTGACTGGCCCGCAAGCACGGGTCGAGACCTCGCGGACGAGCGCCATGACGCGGGACTCCAGGGCCATCGGAATGGATGCGACGCGAGTCAGTCGACAGCGGCGATGAACTCCGTCGACGTCATCGGCTGGGAGAACATCGGGTAGTCGTACCGGAGAGCGTTGTCGTGTTCCTCCATGGAGGTCGCGGCTACACAGTCGCTCAGGGTGATCACCTTGTAGCCGTTCTCGTAACCGCTTCGCATCGTCGACTCGACGCAGCAGTTGGTCAGGAAGCCGCCGAGGACGATCGTGGTGATGCCCTTGCTGCGAAGGATGAAGTCGAGATTCGTGCTGGCGAAGGTGTCCAGGCCCCGCTTGCCCTCGATGAGGATGTCGCCGGGCTGGGGGGCGATGTCGTCGGCGATGGCGGCACCCCAGGTGTCCTTCACGAACGCGTTGCCGTCGACGACCCCTTTGAGAATGCCGTACGGATGCGAACTGATCTCGTTGTAGCCCTCGACGAAGGTGATCGGGGCGTGCATCACCGTGGCGCCGGCGGCCCGGGCCTTCTCGACCACCCGCTGGGTATTAGCGAGCATGTCGGTCTTGTCCATCACCTCGGTGACGGCCGGGTGCAGCGCGCCACCCTCGGTGGTGAAGTCGTTCTGGTACTCGATCAGCACAACGGCGGTGGTGCTGGGGTCGATCGACACGGCGGTCCCCTCTCGGCTGCCAGGTGATGCATCGCCAGATGGTGTCTCGAATATGGCCCGCTTCTCGATGGTGCCGCAAGGCCCGCCCGCCGGCCGTTGAACCGACCTCAGCCGTGCCACGTGCTACCTCCGTAGGGACGGCCGCCGTGGCCGTCCCGGCAGACAGCCCTGGGAGGTCGTCATGCGGGTCACCACCGCTCTTGCCGCCGCAGCCGTCGTGCTGGCCACGGTCATCGTCCCCGGCGGAGCCGCCGTCGCCGAGGTGCCGCAGCACAGCGTGACGCTCACCGGCGCCAAGGAGGCCCCCGACCCGGGTGACGCGAACGGCCGCGGCCAGTTCTCCTGGTCGCTGGACGGCCGGAAGCTCTGCTACCTGCTGTCAGCGACGCGGATCGGCACCGCAGCTGCCGCCCACATCCACCGCGGCGCCGTCGGGGTCGCCGGTCCGGTGCGCGTCGAGCTCCAGGCGCCGGCATCGGGGGCCTCGGCTGCCTGCGTCACCGTGGCCGCCGGCCTGGCGACGGCACTCCGGGATCACCCTCGGCGCTTCTACGTCAACGTGCACACCGCGGCCTTCCCCGGCGGCGCGATCCGGGCCCAGCTGACCCGGTAGGTCACCGCCTCTCTGTTGGTGACAACCGGAGTGGCACCGGTGGCGTCCTCGTCATGCCGGATCCGACGGCATGACGACCCAGGAGGCCCCGATGCGCGTCCACGTCCTCTGCGCACTCGCGGCCGGAGCGGTCCTCGCGACCGCCCCGGCCGCGGCCAGCGCCAGCACCGCTGCGACTTCGCCGAGCTCCTGGAGCACCGACGCCCGCGTGGTGAACCGGACGCCGGTGCCGGCACCTGAGGTCACCGGCATCCGGGTCGGCCACCACCCGGGCTTCGACCGCATCGTGCTGGACCTGGACGGCGCTGCGCCGGGCTTCCGGGTCGGCTACGTCAAGCGGCTGCACGCCGACCCGTCCGCCCACCTGGTCGACCTGCTCGGGCCGGCCTCGCTGCGCATCGTGCTGGACCCGGCGAACGCCCACGACCTGGAGTCCGGGGACGGCACCCTGACCACGCCGAGGCGGACCAAGTGGCGGTTCGACCAGGTACGCGAGACCGCCGTCATCGGCGACTTCGAGGCCTTCGTCACGGTCGGCGCTGGTCTCGCCCACCGGGCACCCTTCCGGGTGCTGACCCTGACGAACCCGACTCGCATCGTGGTCGACGTCCGGCACTAGGCCGGTCGGAGCTCCACGAACGAGATGCCCGGCTGCGGCAGCACGAAGGACACCGTGACCGCACCCTCGACGGCGTCGAGGGTTCGTTCCGGCTCGAGCTCGACGAGCTCGTCAGCCGCACGGAGCCGGTCCCACTCGTCGCCCTCCGGCCAGTCCCGGTCCGCACCGCCGAGGTCGCGCCAGGCGGCGAACACGTTGCTGTGCTCCTCGTCGACCCGCCAGTGGCTGACCCGGTAGCTCCCGTCGGCCAGGCCGTCGACCGTCAGCGTGACGTCGCGGGCGAGCAGCTCGTCGGCCGGGATCCGGGACTGGTCCAGGCTGCTGTTCCAGACCAGCACGCCGACGCCGTCGCCGTCCCGCGCCGCGAGGGTCGACACCAGGCCGGCGGCACCGTCGCCCTCGGCCGAGACGTCGAGCCGGTCGTCCCCGAGCCGGTCGAGCAGAGCCAGCGCCCACCACCGGGGCTTCCTCAGGTTGCCGACCGTCAGCAGGCCGAAGCCGCCGTGCCCCAGCTTCTGCGGCCGGCCGAGCTCCTCGAAGTGGTCCGAGGCCACCCAGTGCGCGAGCGCCTCGAGGCGGCCCATGCTCGAGACCATCCCGTCGAGCAGGAAGGTGGCGGCGAACACGCTGTCCCCGACCAGGTGGAAGTGCTGCGAGCCGGGACCCCACTCGGTCCACCAGATCTTCGCGTCCGCACGACCGTGCCGGGCCAGGATCGGCCGCAGGTCCAGCGGCGGGCTGCCGTAGGTGTGCGTCGACACGAAGTCGACCGGAGCCCCGGACTCCGCCGCGTGCTCCAGCAGCGACTCGACCCACTGCGCCGCCGCTGAGCTCGGTCCGCCGACCACCAGCCGCTCGTCGACCTTGCGCACGGCGGCGACCGTGACGTCGTACAGCCGGAGGTACTCCTCCTCCGACCCGCTCCAGAACACGTCCAGGTTCGCCTCGTTCCAGACCTCGAAGCTCCACCGGTCGCGCACCTCGTCCAGCCCGTAGCGGTCGACCAGGTGCGCGGTCAGGTCGGTGACCAGGTCGGCCCAGCGGTCCCAGTCGCGCGGCGGCGAGATGATGCCGTCGTACGCGAACACCGTCTTCGTCGGGTCCGCGGCGAGGTCGTGCGGCATGTAGGACAGCTCGACGACCGGGCGCAATCCCGAGCTCGAGCAGCGTGTCGTAGACCCGGTCGACCCCGCTGAAGTCGTGCACCGGCTCGCCGTTGACCTCTCGGTAGACGCCGAGGTCGTCGCAGAGGATCGCGTGCGCCCGCACTGTCTCGACGCCGAGCTCGTCGTGCATCCGGCGCAACGCCTCGCGCAGCTCCGGGCCGATGGTCCGACCGCCGACCTGGTCCTCCGAGAGCATCAGGCTCAGGTGCTCGGAGCCGATCATCGGCCGCCAGGGTCGCTCCAGCGCGCCGACCACCCGGTCCGCCTCGACGGTGACGGTCACCGCAGCATCGCCCCCGCCGGCCGCCGCGGCGACCACCGGGTCGGACAGCGGGCCGACCTTGGTCACCTCGGACAGCGCGGCGACGGCGTACCACCGGTCGGTGTCCCGCTCGCCCGACGTGTCGACGTACGGCGGGTGCGGCACAGCCAGCACGTCGTTGCCGCCGTGGTCGACCGGCTCGAACCCACCGGAACTGTCCGCCGAGCGGTGCACGAGGTACCCCACCGCACCCTCGACCGGATCCCAGTCGAGCGTCACGTGACCGCGCCCGGAGTCCGCCCGGAGACCGGCCGGCGCCGGCAGCGCGGAGTCCTGCTCCTCGACCGCCGGTGCGTCGGCCGATCCCGGTCTCGAAGTCGACTCGCGGGCCGCCTGGCCCTTGGTGGGGTCCGCCGTCACTGGCCGGTCACCCCGGAGAACTCCTCCATCCGCATGAGCGGCGCGACCCGCTGCTCCATCGGACCGTGCGAGAACGGCTGACGCATGATGTCGCCCGCCAGCGCGTTGCCCAGCGCGGCCATGACCATCCCCTGGTCGAGGGACAGGTAACGCTTGCTGACCTCGCCGGTCGTCACGTTGATCGCGTCGTAGAAGCCGCCGGCACCGTATGCGTCGAAGTTGCGCCCGCAGCTTCGCGAGGTTGGCCAGGGCCGCGTCCGGCGCGTAGCGGTAGGCGATGAACGACGCGTGCGGCGTGACGACGCCCTGGCCGTAGGCAACGGGCTCCGGCACGGGCTCACGGCCTGTGCAGTCCGCCAAAGCCGTAGTCCACGAATGGTCCGCTCCTGGTCTGACGCGTACCCGTTCGGCTCCATCCCGATCGGGTCCACGCCGTACTCTCGGTAGCCACCCGACGGGTTGTTGGACGGGGAGAAGCCCCAGTAGCCGTACTTGGCCTCATTCATGCCGTGCTCGATCTGCGCCTGCACGTATGTCGGGTGATTCAGCGCCCAGCTCTGTGTCCCCCACTGCTCCTCCGGGACGAACAGGGGAACCATCAGCGCCTCGAACATCGAGCCACCCCAGGTGGGCACCATGCGCATCCCGCGGTAGCCGTAGGTACCTTCGAAGACCTGCTGACCGAGGTAGGTCTCGTAGTGCCCGACCGGACGCTGCTCGGCTCCAGGACCAGTCGCAGTGTCGTCGGGGAACGTGCGCCACGTGCCGAAGTAGTGCTCCTGCGGGATCTGCTGCGCAGCGATACCGAGGTAGCTGGCCATCCGCGGCTCGGTGTTGAAGGCGCCGTAGTGGTGGCACGTGTAGTAGACCGGCGGGCCGTCGCGGTAGTTGCCCGGGATCGAGCACGTTTGGCGGCGGGCTCCGTCCCAGAACCCACCGCGGATCTGCTTCTCGGCAGGGTCGTAGTAGTAGCCGAAGTCCATCCGGTCCAGCACGCGGTGGGCCTGCTCTCGCAGGGGCGGAATCTCCGCGATGACGAGCTGCAGCCCGGTAGCCAGCCACCCGTTGTCGACGCTTGAGACGAACGGGTAGACCGTGTCGTGTCCTCCGTCCTCGTTCTCGATCGGCCATGCGGTGAGCTTGGCGCCGGTCTTGGGGTCGTACCAGTTGTAGTACATGCCCGATGGCTCGTGCTTCTCCAGCTTCGGCAGGGTCTGCAGGGTCGTCGCGATCCGCCGGCGCGCTTCGGCCGCGGTGATGAGCTTCGTCTCCCGGGCCGCGATGGCGCTCCACATGTAGGCCCCGATGTTGGTAGGCGACGTGTACTCGGCGCGTGAGGCCGGGCTCAGGTCAGCACCGATGTTGTCGGAGACGAGTCCAGTGCCCGGGTCGGCCATCGCCGCCATGGACCGCCAGGTGTCGGCGGCGTACGACTGCAGCGTTGCGTCCTTGGACTTTGCGGCCACCGGGCCGGAGGGCAGCACGAGCGTGGAGACCACGGCTCCGGCCGCCGCCGCCGACACGGCGAAGCGAAGGGTTCTGTTCATGGACTGCTCCCATTGGGTTGGGTGTCAGGTCGGGGTGGCGCTACTTGATGCCGGTCATGGCGATACCGCGGACGAAGTGCTTCTGCAGGGCCAGGAAGACGAGCAGGATGGGCACGATGATCGCGACCGAGCCGGCCATCAGCAGGCCGTAGTCGCTCTTGTTCTCACCGATGGCGTAGATGGAGAGCGCGACCGGGAGGGTGTACTTGTCCTCGGACTGCGCGACGACCAACGGCCACAGGAAGTTGTTCCACGACGCGAGGAAGGTGAGGATCCCCAGCGTCGCCAGTGCCGGCTTGCACAGCGGCAGCATGATGCTCCAGAAGATCCGGAACTCCCCGGCACCGTCGACCCGCGCCGCGTGGATCAGCTCGTCCGGCAGTGACTGGAAGAACTGCCGCATCAGGAACACGCCGAACGGGCCGGCCAGGAACGGGAAGATCAGCCCGGGGAAGCTGTTGACCATCCCCAGGTTGCTCACCAGCACGAACAGCGGCACGAAGGTGACCACGCCGGGCACCATCAGGGTGCCGAGCACCAGAGCGAAGATGATCCGCTTGCCCGGGAAGTGCAGCTTGGCCAGCGCGTAGCCCAGCATCGAGCAGAAGATCAGGTTGCCCACGGTGATGACCACAGCAACGACGGTGCTGTTGAAGAAGTACGTCGGGAAGTCGAGCTCGGTGAACAGCGTGCGGTAGTTGTCCAGCGTCGGGTTCTGCGGCAGCCACGCTGGCGGAACCTGCTTGAGCTCGCGGTCCGGCCGGAAGGATCCCAACAGCATCCACAGGAAGGGGCCGACCAGCAGCACGATGCCGCCGATCAGCACCGCGTAGACCCACGGGATCGGGTGCGGCTCCCCGATCTCGTGCTTCCGCCGACGGCGGGCGCGGTGCCTCCGAGGGTTCGTGCGGCGTTGCCGTGACGGCAGCGCGGTTCGGGGCGCGTCGAGATGGTCATGGCCGCATCAGTCCTTCGAGCCGAGGAACTTGAACTGCACCGCGGTCACCAGCGCGATCACGACGAACAGCACGTAAGCCATCGCAGCCGCGTAGCTGTAGTTGCCGAAGCCGAACTGGTTGTACGTGTAGTACGCCGCAGACAGCGTCGAGTCGAGCGGCCCACCGCGGGTCATGATGAACGGCTCCTCGAAGAACTGCAGGTAGCCGATCATCGTGATCACGCCGCCGAACAGCAGCGTCGGCCGCATCAACGGCAGGGTGATGTGCCGGAACCGGCCCCACGCACCTGCGCCGTCGATCGCGGCGGCCTCGTGCATCTCCTTGGGTACGACCTGCAGGCCGGCCAGGAAGATGATCACCAGCGAGCCCATGTTGCGCCAGGCCGACATGACGATCAGCGAGGGCATCGCCCAGGTCTCGCTGCGCAGCCAGGACGGGCCCTCGATGCCGACGTACCCCAGCAGCGTGTTGACGATGCCGGTGTCCGGCTGGAGGAGGAACCGCCACACCACGGCCACCGCGACGATGCTCGTCACGACGGGCAGGTAGTAGCCGACCCGGAAGAAGGTCCGGAACCGGGTGATGCCGGTGTCCAGCGCCACCGCGACGGCGAGCGCGAGCCCCATCGTGAGCGGAACTCCCGACGACCACGAAGTACGCCGTGTTGAACGCCGCCTTCTGGAACGTGTCGTCGCTGAACAGCTTCGTGTAGTTCTCGATCCCGACCAGACCCACGGCGAGCGGGTTGCGGATGTCGGCGGAGCGCAGGTCGGTGAAGCTCATCAGGAACGAGGCGATCACCGGCCCGATGGTGAAGACCAGGAACAGCGCCAGGAACGGCAGCGAGAACAGGTATCCCGCCGCCACCTCCCGCCGGCGGCCCCGGTCGGGGCGCCGGCGAGAGGTGGACGAGCCCGCGGACGACGTCGCGGTCACGGTGGCCATGTCAGTTGCCGAAGCCGATGCTGTTGGCCTTGGACTCGGCGTCGGCGAGCGCGGTCTTGGAGTCGCTCTTGCCCAGCGACACCTGCTCGATCGCGTCGTCCAGCGGTGCCGCGACCTGCTCCCAGGTGGCGATCGCAGGCGCCGACTTGGCGTCCTGGAGCTGGTCGCCGAACGACTTCAGCAGCGGGTCGGTCGACAGCTCGCCGGACTCCCAGGCTGCTCTGGACGGCAGGCAGGCTGCCGACCAGCTCGTAGAGCTTCTGCTGCTGCGCGTCCTGGGTCAGGAAGTCGACGAACTTCCACGCCGTGTCCCGGTTCTTGGAGTCCTTGAAGACGGCCCAGTCGCTGCCGCCGGTGAACGACGTGCCGGCGTCCTCGGTCGGCATCGGTGCGACGGCCCACTTGCTCTCGAAGCCCTCGCCACCCTGGTCGCCCAGGATCCCGATGTGCCACGGGCCGGAGATGAAGGCACCGATCGAGCCGTCGATGAAGCCGGGCTCGAGCGCCCCCTGCGCCAGGTCGGTCGGCGAGATCTTCTCCTCGAAGAAGGAGGCGTAGTAGTCCAGACCCTCCTGCATCGGAGCCGTGTTGAAGGTGAACGTGTCACCGTCGACCAGCTCGGCACCCTTCTGCCAGGCGAACGGCACCATCGACTGCCACGAACCCTGGCCGCCCGGCTGCAGGGAGATGCCCCACTTGGCGCCACCCTTGTCCTGCATGGCCTTGGCGAAGGCCTTCAGGTCGTCCCAGCTCCAGCCCGCCTCCGGCGTGACGCCGGCCTTCTCCGCGAGGTCCTTGCGGTAGTAGATCTGCCGGGTCTCGGTGTACCAGGGCGCGCCGTAGGAGGTGCCGTCCACCACGGTGGTGTTCCACGAGCCCTCGAAGAACTTGCTCTCGTCGATGACGTCCGTGGGTGTGGCGTCCAGCGCGCCGGTGGCCGCGAACTCGGGCAGCCAGGTGGTGCCGAGCAGGGTCATGTCGGGGGTCTGGCCGCCGGCGATGGCGGTGGCGATCTTGTCGTGCGCCGCGTCGAACGGGATGACCGTGACCGTGACCTTGGCCTTCGGGTTCGCCGCCTCGAAGTCCTTGGCGATCTCACCGAGCTTCTCGCCCTCGGCGCCGAGCGCCCAGACCGTGATGTTCCCGCTGGCCTTGCCGCCGCTCACCTTCTTGGCTGTGGTGTCCGCGGTGTTGCCGCCTTCGTCCCGTCCGCAACCGGTCAACGCAACGCCTGCGAGCAGCGCCACGGTGACGGCCCGGGTCAGGCCTCTGTTGTGCAGGGTCCTCATCGGTCCTCCTCAGGGTGGTGCCCACAGCTGGCACGTTGCACGAGCTGCGTGGGCAGCACCTCATGCCGTGGTTCGCTTGCGTCCCCCGCCAAGCGCTCGTGCAGCCGTCGGGCTGCCCAGGCGCCGAGCTCGCGCATGGGCTGACGGACAGTGGTGAGGCCGGGGCGCGAGTGCCGAGCGGCCATCACGTCGTCCCAGCCGGTGACCGCGAGGTCATCGGGAACCCGCAGCCCGATCGCCTCGGCCGCTATGACGGCGCCCAGGGCGATCTCGTCGTTCGCGCAGACCAGCGCCCGCGGCGGCTTACGGCGCAGCAGCCGGTCGGCGGCGCGCCGTCCGTCCTCCTCGTCGAAGGCGCACGGGATCGGCGCCCGAGGAGCGGGCACCTTCGCCTCGCGCAGCACCGAGCGGAACGCCGTCCAGCGCTGCGAGGTGTCGGCCGAGGTGGTGGCGTCGCCGAGGAAGGCGAACGAGCGGTAGCCGTGGTCGCGGACCAGGTGCTCGGTCAGGGCTGCGAGCGCTGGCGGTGTTCTCGGAGTTCACGGTGTCGGCGCCGGCTACCGGGTCGCGAGCCATCAGCACCAGCGGCAGTCCCCGGCCCGCCACGTCGGCCAGCAGGTCGTCGCCGACGGTGCGGCCGAGGACCACCAGGCCGTCGACCCGGGAGGCCAGGTCCAGCACCATCTGCCGGGCGGCCTGCCGCCCGTGGGTGGACAGGATCAGGACGCTGCGCCCGAGCTCGGCGGCCACCTCTTCGTAGCCGAGCACCACCTCGGCGAAGTACGGCCCGGACAGGTCGGGGAACACAATGCCGTTGGCGGCGTGCTGGCCCTCGGCCAGCGAGCGGGCGGACCGGCTCGGCGTGAAGCTCAGCTCGTCGACCGCGCTGAGCACCCGGCTGCGGGTGGCCTCGGCGACCGGCGCCGTGCCGCGCAGCACCCGCGACACCGTCGCGATCGACACCCCGGCCCGGTCGGCCACCTGGTAGATCGTCGCCTCGCGCCCGGCACGCGTCGCAGACCGCTGCCGGCGCGGGCCGTCGGCCCGTCCACCCGGTGCTGTAAGCGCTTTCACGCCGGTCACGTTTGCACGATTCGTCCGGAGGGTCAAGGGTCGCCCCGGTTTCACCGGGTTCGCTCCGCGACCTCGTACCCCGAGGTCCGCCTCCCGACACCCAGCGGCCGCGATTCGCCGTGCTGTGGACAACTCCGCGGGCCGGCCGACGCCCTTTCGCGACCATGCCGGGATGCAGCTGCAGCTCACCGTCGTCGACCCGCTGGGCACCGGAACACCCGCCGAGGTCGAGCTCACGGCCGCCCCGGGAACCCCGCTGCGGGCGGTCCGCCGGTCGCTGCTCGGCGCCGTGGGCCGCCGCGAGGGGCTGCTGTTCGCCGGCGACCTGCTGCTCGACGACGACAGCCCGCTGGGGGCGCCGCCGCTGCTCGACGGCGCAGTGCTCACCGTCGACCGGGCCGGGTTGCGCGAGCCGCGCGGTCTGCTCGAGCTGCACGTGCTGGCCGGGCCGGACTGCGGCGACGTGCACCACCTTGCCCCGGGTGAGCACGGCATCGGCCGGGCGGTCGAGGCGACGGTGCGGGTCGACGACCCCGACGTGTCCCGGCTGCATGCCGTGCTGCGGGTGGCGACTGAGTCCTCCGGCGACACCACGGTGCACGACCTCGGCTCCACCAACGGCACCTCCGTCGACGGCGCGGTGGTCGGCCGCGACGGCCGGCGGCTGCTGCCCGGCCAGGTCCTCCGGGTCGGCGACACCCGGCTGTCCCTGGTCGTGCCGGAGCCGGTTCCGGTGTCCTGCCGGCCGGACGGCTGCGGCCACCTCGAGGTCAACCGGCCGCCCCGGCACCCCGAGCGACTCCACCCGGTCCGGATGACCGTGCCGGCCGAGCCACCCACCCGTGAGCGGGGCCGCTTCCCGCTCATCGCGATCCTGCTGCCGCTCGTCGCGGGAGTCGTCCTCGTCGCGGTCACCCGGAGCCCGACCTACCTGGTGTTCGTCCTGCTCTCACCGCTGATGGCGCTCGGGGCCTTCTGGAGCGACCGGGTGGGCGGGCGGCGCTCGCTGCACGCCCAGCGACTGGCACATGCCGACGAGACTGCCCGGGTCGCCGCGGCGGTCGACCGGGCCACCTCCGACGAGGCGGCCCTGCGGCGCCGGACGCACCCCGGCCCGGCGGCGCTCCTGCTGACCGCCACCGGACCACGACCCCGGCTCTGGGAACGGCGGCGTAGTGACGACGACGCCCTCGAGCTGCGACTCGGCCTCGGCAGCGTGCCGTCGGCCGTCGAGGTGCGGGACCTCAGCGGCCCCGGTGCCGCCGAGGAGGTCCACTGGCCGGCGCTGACCGACGTACCGGTCACCGTGTCGCTGGCCGAGGCCGGCGTCCTCGGGGTCGCCGGCCCGCGCAGCCGGCTGCTCCCGTTGGCCCGGTCGTTGGTCGCCCAGCTCGCGGGTTGGCACAGCCCGCGGCACCTCGGCCTGGTGCTGCTCACCGCCGAGCCCACCCGCGACTGGGCGTGGGTCCGATGGCTCCCGCACCTGCGCGGCGGTCCCGACGGCGAGGGTCGACGGGTGGGGCTGGACGCCGGCCAGCTGCGGGCCCGGGTCGACGAGCTCGTCGCGGTCCTCGACGCCCGCACCGAGCTGCGCGCGAACGGCCTCGAGCGGCAGTGGACCGGGCCCTCGACGGTGGTGGTCCTGGACGGCGCCGGCGTGCTGCGGCGCCAGCCCGGCGTGGCCCGGCTGCTCGAGGAGGGCCCGGCGGTCGGGATCCGGGTGGTCTGCCTCGAGCGCGACCTCGTGTCGCTGCCGGTGGAGTGCCGCGCGACCGTCGAGGTGGCCGGCCCGGTCGGCACCCGGCTGCGAGTGGTCGGCCCGGACGCCACGGCGTACGACGACGTGGTCGCCGATGGTGTCGGGGACCGCTGGGCGCACCGGTTCGCCCGGGCCCTCGCCGCGCTCCGCGACGCCACGCCGGACGACCAGGAGTCCTCGCTGCCCGCCGCCGCCCGGCTGCTCGACCTCCTGCCGTTCGACGCGACCGACGCGGCCTCGGTCGAGACCGCCTGGCGGGTCAGCCCGCGCGGCACCCGGGTGGTGCTGGGGGTCGGGGAGGACGCCGAGCCGTTCGTGGTCGACCTCGCCGCCGACGGCCCGCACGTCCTGGTCGCCGGGACGACCGGCTCGGGCAAGTCCGAGCTGTTGCAGACCCTGGTCGCCGGGCTGGCGCTGGCCAACCGGCCGGAGCAGATGTCGTTCGTCCTCGTCGACTACAAGGGCGGCGCCGCCTTCCGGGACTGCGCCCGCCTCCCGCACACCGTCGGCACCGTCACCGACCTGGACGGCCACCTCACCGAGCGGGCCCTGCGGTCCCTGGGAGCCGAGCTGCGACGGCGCGAGTCGGTGCTGCGGTCGGCCGGTTGCAAGGACCTGGACGACTACCTCGCCGCAGCCCCGGCCGGGTCGCCGCCGATGCCGCGCCTTGTCCTGGTGGTCGACGAGTTCGCCACCCTGGTCGAGGAGCTGCCCGACTTCGTCGGAGGCCTGGTCGGCATCGCCCAGCGGGGCCGCTCGCTGGGCGTCCACCTGGTCCTCGCGACCCAGCGTCCGGCCGGTGTGGTCAGCGCCGACATCCGGGCGAACACCAGCCTGCGGATCGCCCTGAGGGTCACCGACCCGGCCGAGTCGGCCGATGTCGTCGACGTCCGGGACGCCGCCGACATCGGCCGGGCACACCCCGGCCGCGCGGTCGTGCGGGCCGGCGCGGGGGCGGTGCGCCGGCTGCAGTCGGCCCGGATCGGCGGACACCCCGATGCGGCCATCCCGGTGTCGGTGCGCGCGGTGCCGTGGGAGGCGGTCGGCGACCGGGTGGTGGCCGCTCGGGACGAGCCGCCGTCCGGCGGCCCCACCGACCTGGCGCGGCTGGTCGACGCCGTCCGCACCGCCGCCGAGCGGCTGGGAGCCGGACCGGTCGCGAGTCCCTGGCTGCCTCCGCTGCCGCGGGTGGTGACGGTCGACGACCTGCCCGGTCCGTCGACCGATCAGGCGATCGCCCTGGGCGTCCTCGACCTGCCGGGCGAGCAGCGCCGCGGCGCCGTGACCTTCGACCTGGCGGGCGGCGACCACCTGCTCGTCGCGGGAGGCGCACGCAGCGGCCGGTCCACCGCGCTGCGGACCCTGGCGACCCGACTCGCGGCCCGCTGCGACGTCACCGACCTGCACCTGTTCGGGCTCGACGGCGGCGGGGGCGCGCTGACGCCACTGAGCGCCCTGCCGCACTGCGGGGCGGTGGTCGGGCGCGACGAGACAGCGCGCGGCGACCGGTTGCTGCGTCGGCTGGTCGAGGAGGTCGAGCGCCGCCAGCGGCTGCTTGCTGACGCCGGCCACGGCTCGCACGAGGAGCAGCGCCGCAGCGCGCCGCCGGCGGACCGGCTGCCCTGGCTGGTGCTGCTGGTCGACGGCTGGGAGGGCCTGGTCACCGCGTTCGAGCAGGTCGACCACGGCCGCCCGCTCGACACCGTGCTCCGACTGGTCCGGGAGGGCGCGGCGGTCGGGGTCCGTGTCGTGCTGACCGGTGACCGGACCGTGCTCACCGGGCGGGCCGGGTCGGCGTTCCGGGACCGGCTGGTGCTGCGCCTCAGCGACCCGGCCGACTACGGGCTGGCCGGCATCTCGCCCCGGCAGGTGCCAACCGACCTGCCTCCCGGCCGGGCGCTGGTCGGTCCGGACGCGCTCGAGGCGCAGCTGCTGGTGCTCGACGCCGACACCTCAGGTGAGGGACAGGTCCGGGCTCTCGAGGCGGTCGCCGCGACGGCGCGGGCCCGGCCGCCGGCGCCGCACGGTCACCGCGGCCTGTGGCCGCTGCGGGTCGACCCGCTGCCCGGCAGGGTGGACGTCGTCGACATCGAGGCGGCCGCCAAAGAGGCGTCCACCGGATCGTCCTGGGCGCTGGTCGGGCTGGGCGGCGACGAGCTCGCGCCGGCCGGAGCCGACCTGGACGTCGACGGCCCGGCGTTCGTGATCGCCGGTCCGGCCGGCAGCGGGCGCTCGACGGCGCTCGCGACGATGGGCCGCTGGCTGCTCGGGCACGGCCGGGCGGCCGTGGTCGTCGGGCACCGTCGGTCGCCGCTGCAGGGGTTGGCGGGCGAGCCGGGGGTGCTCGCTGCCCTCGGCCCGGCGGACGCCGCCGCCCTCGAGCAGCTGCTGGTCGACCATCCCGACCTCGTCGTGCTGGCCGACGACGCCGAGACGCTGCACGACACTCCCGTCGAGCGGCCCTTGACCGGCTTGCTCCGGGCCGACGCCGACGGTGGCGCGGCTCTGCTCCTGGCCGGCTCGACGTCCGAGCTGGCCGGCTGCTTCCGCGGCCTCACCGTCGAGGCACGCCGCGGCCGTACCGGCCTGCTGCTCGGCGCCCTGTCGTCCGTCGACGGCGACCTGCTCGGGGTCCGGCTCCCCCGCAGCGACAGCATTCCGGTCGGGCGCGGGGTGCTGGTCCGGCGCGGCCGCCTGACCCCGGTCCAGGTGGCCCGCACCCCGCTGTAGCCGGTGGTCGGGTTGGATCGGCCCATGACCGCACCTGTCACCGTCCGGCCCGCCATCGCCGCCGACGTCCCCGAGCTGGTCGCCATGATCCGCGAGCTCGCGGAGTTCGAGCGGGCGCTGCACGAGGTGGAGGCCACCGAGGAGCACCTGCAGCGCACCCTGTTCGGCGACCGACCCGCGGTCTTCGCGCACGTCGCCGAGGTCGGCGACCAGGTAGCCGGGATGGCCATCTGGTTCCTGAGCTACTCGACCTGGCTGGGGGCGCACAACCTCTACCTGGAGGACCTGTTCGTCCGACCCGAGCACCGCGGGTCCGGCACCGGAGCGCTGCTGCTGCAGACATTGGCCGGCGTCTGCGTGGAGCGGGGCTACCCGCGCCTCGAGTGGTGGGTGCTCGACTGGAACCCGGCGCGCGGCTTCTACGAGACGCTCGGCGCCCGGGCGCTCACCGAGTGGATCCCCTACCGGGTCGACGGCGACGCCCTGGCCCGGCTCGCCGAGCCGCGCTGAGCCCGGGCTCCGGGTGTCTGCTTTCATGGACCCCCGAGCGGTGAGGAACGATCCGCGCCGACGTACGGGAGGGCACCAGGGTGAGCGAGCGACTCGTCACCGGCCACGAGACCGGAGTGGGCATCGACAGCGGCGTCGAGGACGCCGTCGAGATCCGGCTCCCGGCCGACTCGGCGTACCTCTCGGTGCTGCGCACCGCCACGGCCGGGCTGGCCGCCCGTCTCGACTTCACCCTGGACGAGATCGAGGACCTGCGGATCGCCGTCGACGAGGCCTGCGCGATGCTGCTGCCGCACGCCGTCGAGACCGCGCAGCTCACCTGCCGCTTCGAGCTGTCGGTCGAGACGCTCGAGGTCACCGTCACCCTCCCCACCACCCGCGGCCAGCTCCCGGAGCGCGACACGTTCTCCTGGACGGTCCTCAGTGCTCTCGCCGGCGAGGTCGACACCGGCATTGACGACGACCGCAACGTCTGGATCCGGCTGCGCAAGCGTCGCGGCGCGGCAGGAGCCGCATGACCCGGCGGAACAACGCTGCCGAGTCGACCGCACCGGAGTCCACCGAAGGCGACGTCCCGGAGGCCCGCCACCCGGAGTCCGCGCCGGCGACCGGCGAGCAGCCGGCCGGGGCAGCGGCGGAGGAGACCGTCGAGCCGGCCGCCGACGAGACTGTGGAGCCGCCCCGCAGCTCGCGGCTGGCCGTCGACCGCGAGCGGACCCGCGAGCTGTTCCACGAGCTGCAGGGCGCGCCCGAGGGCGACCCGCGCCGGCAGCTGGCCCGGGACGCCCTCGTCGAGCAGCACCTACCGCTGGTCGAACACCTGGCCCGGCGGTTCCGCAACCGCGGCGAGCCGTACGACGACCTGGTGCAGGTCGCGACGATCGGGCTGATCAAGTCGGTGGACCGGTTCGACCTCGAGCGCGGGGTCGAGTTCTCGACCTACGCGACCCCGACGATCGTCGGCGAGATCAAGCGGCACTTCCGGGACAAGGGCTGGGCGGTGCGGGTGCCCCGCCGGCTGCAGGAGCTGCGCCTCTCGCTCGCCTCGGCCACCAGCGAGCTCTCCCAGAAGCAGGGCCGGGCGCCGACCGTGCACGAGCTGGCCAACCACCTCAAGATCACCGATGAGGAGGTGCTCGAGGGCCTCGAGTCCGCGAACGCCTACAGCACCCTGTCGCTGGACGCCGGCGACTCGGGCAGCGGTGACGAGCCGATGCCGGTGTCCGAGACGCTGGGCGTCGAGGACGAGGGTCTCGAGGGCGTCGAGTACCGCGAGTCGCTCAAGCCGATGCTCGAGCAGCTGCCGCCGCGCGAGAAGAAGATCCTGATGCTGCGGTTCTTCAAGAACATGACCCAGTCCGAGATCGCCGCCGAGATCGGCATCTCGCAGATGCACGTGTCGCGGCTGCTCGCGCGCACGCTCGCCCAGCTGCGCGAAGGCCTGCTCGTCGACGAGTAGCCAGGTGCCGGCAGCGCCGGGTCAGTCCTCGTCGAGGTCGGCCGCCGTCCCTGGGGCGAAGAGCAGACCCAGCACCGCCACCGCCCAGACGAGCAGTGGCAGCCCGACGTACCAGCGGCCGCCCTGCAGCAGACCGACCGCGACCGGGAGCACCAGCAGGTTGGTCACCAGCGCGGGCGACCGGGCCCAGCCGCGCCGCCGCAGCAGGCCGCGGGCGACCAGCCCCAGCCCGGCAGCCGCCGCCAGCGCCAGCAACGCGGACACCACCGCGCGCACCGCATCGTCGGCGGTGGCCACCACGAGCTCCACCAGGTAGAAGACGGCCACGGCGGCGAGGCCGACGGCCTGCAGCGCCACGAGCGCCGCACAGGCACGCAACGTCGAGACCCGGCCGAGCACGGGTCGGGACCCTACCCGCGCCGGTAGGCTCCACCAGCATGAGGGCGCTGCTGGTGGTCAACCCGGCGGCGACCACGACCTCCGCCCGCACCCGTGAGGTGCTCGCCAGCGCGCTCGAGGCCGAGCTCAAGCTCGAGGTCGCCCACACCCAGCACCGCGGGCACGCCGCCGAGCTCGCCCGCGAGGCCCGGCACGACGGGCTCGACCTCGTCGTCGTGCTCGGCGGCGACGGCACCGTCAACGAGGTGGTCAACGGGCTGCTCGCCGACCCCTCGCACCCGGACGGACCGGACCTCGCGGTCGTCCCCGGCGGCGGCACCAACGTCTTCAGCCGAGCGCTGGGCATCCCCCGCGACCCGGTCGAGGCCACCGGTGCGCTGCTCGACGCGCTACGGGACCACCGCCGCCGCAGCATCGGGCTCGGCGTGGCCGGCGACCGCTGGTTCACGTTCAACGCGGGGATGGGCTGGGACGCCGAGGTGGTGGCCCGGGTCGATCGGCGCCGCCGGGCCCGGCCGACCGACCGGCACACCACCCCGACCGACTACGTCCGGGCGGCCTTCCAGCAGTTCTTCCTGCACACCGACCGACGGCACCCGGTGCTGACCCTGGAGCGGGCCGGCCAGGAGCCGGTCCCGCTGCACATGGCGATCGTCGCCAACACCGCACCGTGGACCTACCTCGGCGACCGCCCGCTGCTCCCCTCGCCGGAGGCGTCGTTCGACACCGGGCTCGACCTCTACGCCCTGACCCGGCTGCGGACCGTCGGGACGCTGGGCGAGGCTCGCCGCCTGCTGCGTGGCCGGCCGTCGGCCCGGCGACCCGGGCCCCGGACCCTGGTCCACCGGGAGCACGACGTCCCGGAGCTCACCCTGCGGGCCAGCCGGCCGGTCGCCACCCAGGTCGACGGCGAGGCGCTCGGCGACCTGGAGTCACTGACCTTCCGATCGGTCCCCGATGCCCTGCGCGTGGTGGTCTGAGCCGGTTCGTCCCCAGGTCAAGCGCGCCGCCGGTCACCCGGCTGTGACCAAGGCGACACGCGACAGGGCAAAAAGGTGCAGGGGGAGCCTTGTCTCGCCCCGATTCGTTTGCCAGGGTTGAGTTCACGTGTTTCAGCAGCGTCCCCAGCGGGGATGCCCGGCTGGACATCCCACGGGCGGAGACGGACCGAAAAGGTCCTTGACGTTCGTGGGTGTGCTCGTGAACAGTTTCACAAGCATCGGGGTTCCCCCCACCATCCGACGCCGACCGACGAGGAGTGACGCGCATGGACTGGCGCCACCGGGCAGCCTGCCGGGACGAAGACCCTGAGCTCTTCTTCCCCATCGGCAACACCGGGCCGGCCCTCCTGCAGATCGAGGAGGCGCGCGCCGTGTGCCGACGCTGCGAGGTCGTCGACACCTGCCTGCAGTGGGCTCTCGAGTCCGGGCAGGACGCCGGCGTGTGGGGCGCGATGAGCGAGGACGAGCGTCGCGCTCTCAAGCGCCGCACCGCGCGCAACCGGGCCCGCACCGCGTAGCACCGACCCGAACGTCACGACGGGGCCCCGCCGACTTCGGCGGGGCCCCGTCGTGCGTCCGCCTTCAGCCCGGCGGCGGGAGAAGCGGCAGGTCGACCTCGACCCTGGTGCCGGGGTCGCCCCGGCCCACGGCCAGCGTCCCGCCGAGCTCGCCCTCGACCAGCGTCCGCACGATCTGCAGCCCCAGCCCGCCGTCCGCGGCCGGGTCGAAGCCGGCCGGCAGCCCGGCGCCGTCGTCGGCGACGGCCACCGTCAGCCGGTCCCCCCGCTCCGGCCCGGACGCCACCCCGACCTCGATCCGGACCTCCCCGCCCCGGCCGTCCAGCCCGTGCTCGACCGCGTTCTGCACCAGCTCGACCAGCACCAGCGCCAGCGGGGTGGCCACCTCGGGGGCGAGCAGGCCGAAGGTGCCCTCGCGGCGCACCCGGACCGCTCCCCCGGCGCTGCCCATCTCGCCGGTCAGGGCCACCACCCGGTCGGCGACCTCGTCGAAGTCGACGGCGTCGGAACCGGCCAGCGACAACGTCTCGTGCACGACCGCGATCGAGCCGATCCGCCGCTCCGCCTCCGCGAGCGCCTCCCGCGCACCCGTCTCGCCGGCCGGCAGCCGGCGTGCCTGCAGCCGCAGCAGTGCGGCAACGGTCTGCAGGTTGTTCTTCACCCGGTGGTGGATCTCCCGGATGGTCGCGTCCTTGCCGACCAGCTCGCGCTCCCGGCGGCGGACCTCGGTGACGTCGCGGCAGAGCACCAGTGCCGCCGTCCGCACGCCGTCCGGGGTGAGCGGGATGACCCGCAGCCGGACCGTCGTCCCGGCGGCCTCCACCTCCGCCTCCCGGGCCGCCCAGCCGCTGACGACCATCGACAGCGCCTCGTCGACCGGCGCCGGCGCGGCTGGCCAGGGTCGCGGTGACGTCACCGAGGTGGGCACCGACCAGGTCGGCGGACAGCCCGAGCCGCCGGTAGGCCGAGACAGCGTTGGGGCTGGCGAAGGTGACGACGCCGCGCTCGTCGAGCCGGACGAGCCCGTCGCCGACCCGCGGCGCGAGCGCCACCTGGTGCTCGGGCCCGGTCACCGGGAAGCGGCCCTGCGACACCATCACCGCCAGGTCGTCCGCGGTCCGCAGGTAGGTCAGCTCCAGCCGGCTGGGCGTCCGGGCCGCGGCCAGGTTGGTGTGCCGGCTCACGACGGCCACCACCCTGCCGGCGCGCACCACCGGGACCGTCTCCTCCCGCACCGGCACGTCCCCGGGCCAGTCCGGGTCCCGTTCCCGGCAGATCCGCTGCTCGTCGAAGGCGGTGTCCAGCTGCGGCCGCCGGCCGCGCGGCGCCTCGGTGCCGACCAGGTCGTCGTGGTGCGCGGTCGGCCCGGTCGTCGGGCGGACATGCGCGGCCGCGACGAACGCCGCCTCCGGCACTGACCGGCAGCCAGAGCACCAGGTCGGCGAAGGACAGGTCGGCGATGCAGCTGCCAGTCGGCCAGCAGCAGGTGCAGCCAGTCGACGTCCTCGCCGGTCAGGTCGGTGCGCGTCTGCGCGAGATCGTTGAGCGAGGGCACGGCAGCCGAGCCTAGGGCGAGGGCGCCGTAGAGTGCGGGGCCGTGACGTCCCCCGCCGCGCTCAGCACCCGCACCGCAGGACCTGGTGGCCCGCGACCTGCGCAGCCTGTGGCACCCGTTCACCCAGCATGCGGTCTGGCCGGCCGACGAGCCGCTGGTCGTCGACCGCGCCGAGGGCATGTACCTGTGGGACACCGACGGCAACCGCTACCTCGACGGCGTCTCCTCGCTGTGGGTGACGGTGCACGGGCACCGGCGTACCGGAGATCGACGCCGCGGTCCGCGCCCAGCTCGACCGGCTCGACCACGCGACGTTCCTCGGGCTGACCCACGAGCCGGGCATCGAGCTCGCCGAGCGCCTGCTCGCGACGCGCGCCGGCCGGGCCTGACCCGGGTCTTCTACGCCGGCGACGGCTCCTCCGCGGTCGAGGCCGCGCTCAAGATGGCGTTCCAGGCGCAGGCCCAGCGCGACGACGGCGGACCGGCGCGGCCGCTGTACCTGCACGTCGCCGAGGGCTACCACGGCGACACCCTCGGCGCGGTCAGCGTCGGCGGGCATCGAGCTGTTCCACGCGACGTACCGGCCGATCCTGCTCGACACCCGCATGGTGTCCTCGCCCGGGCGTGCTGGCGCCGGGCCAGGACCGGGTCGGCCGCGCGCGGCCGAGGTGCTCGCCGAGATGCGGGTCGCCCTCGAGCGAGGCCGGCGGCCAGGTCTGCGCGGTGGTGATCGAGCCGCTGGTGCAGGCGGCCGGCGGGATGCTCACCCACGACGTCTCGTTCGTGCGCGGCGTGCGCGCCCTGTGCGACGAGTACGGCGCGCTGATGGTCGTCGACGAGGTGGCCACCGGGATCGGGCGCACCGGCCGGATGTGGGCCGTCGAGCACGCCGGCGTGACGCCCGACCTGCTCACCTGCGGCAAGGGCCTGACCGGCGGCTACCTGCCGCTGTCGGCGGTGCTGGCGACGCGAGGAGGTCTACGAGGCGTTCCTCGGCGCGCCGGCGCAGGCCCGCACCTTCTTCCACGGCCACTCCTACACGGCCAACCCGCTGTGCTGCGCGGCGGCGATCGCGAACCTCGACCTGATGGCCGAGCGCGGCACCGTCGAGCACGCGGCCCGGGTGGGCGAGCGGATCGGCGAGCTGACCACCGGCCTCGCGCGCGTACGACGGCGTGCGCGAGGTCCGGCGGGTCGGCACGATGACCGGCATCGAGGTCGAGCCGGTCGGCGAGCGCACCGGCTTCGCGGTCTGCCAGGCCGCCCGCCGGCGCGGGGTCTGGGTCCGCCCGCTCGGCGACGTCGTGGTGCTGATGCCGCCGCTGGCGATCGGCGACGACGACCTCGAGCTGCTCTGCGGGGTCGTGGACGAGAGCATCCGCGAGGTCGTGCGATGACGGATCCTCTGGAGCCGCTGCGCACGGGCCGGCGCGCCGAGCGGGCCGCGGCGCCGGCATGCGCCGCGAGCTGCGGCCGCGGTCGGCCGACCGACGACGCTCCTCGACCTGGCGTCCAACGACTACCTCGGGCTGGCCCGCGACCCGCGGGTCACCGCGGCGCGCTGCCGCTGCCGCCGCGCGCTGGGGCGCCGGCGCCGACCGGCTCGCGGCTGGTCACCGGCAGCACCGACCTGCACGCCGAGCTCGAGGCGCGCTCGCCGAGCTTCGTCGGGGCCGGCGGCGGCGCTGGTCTTCTCCTCGGGCTACCTGGCCAACCTCGGCGCGGTCACGGCGCTGGCCGGCGACGGCGCCCTGGTGGTCTCCGACGCCCTGAACCACGCCTCGCTGGTCGACGCCTGCCGGCTGGCCCGCGGCGAGGTGGTCGTCACGCCGCACCGCGACGTCGACGCGGTCGGCGCCGCGCCCTCGCCGGTCGCGGTACCGGAGCGCGCCGTGGTCGTCACCGACGCGGTGTTCTCCGTCGACGGCGACCTGGCCCCGCTGGCCGACGCTGCACGCGGTGGCCCGTGCGCACGGCGCCCTGCTCGTCGTCGACGAGGCCCACGGCCTGGGCGTGGTCGGGCGACGCCGGCCGCGGCGCGGCGCAGGCGGCGGGCATCGCCGGCGAGCCCGACGTCGTGGTGACCGTGACGCTGAGCAAGTCGCTGGGGTCGCAGGGCGGGGCGGTGCTCGGCGACCCGGTCGTGGTCGAGCACCTCGTCAACACCGCTCGGTCCTTCATCTTCGACACCGGCCTCGCGCCGGCGGCAGCGGCCGGCGCACTGGCCGCGCTGGCCGTGCTGCGCGCCGAGCCCGAGCTGGCCGGCCGGGTGCGGGCCCGGGCCCGGGAGCTCGCCGCCGGCCTCGATGCCGCCGGCCTCCCGGTCACCGACCCGCAGGGAGCGGTCGTGTCGGTGCTGGTCGGGCGATCCGGGTCGCGCGGCCGACGCCGCCGGCACTGCTGCGCGCCGACGGCCTGCGGGTCGGCTGCTTCCGGCCGCCGTCGGTGCCCGACGGCGATCTCCCGGCTGCGGCTGACCGCCCGGGCCGACCTCACGGACGCCGAGGTCGACCGGGCGGTCAGCGCCGTGCGGTCCGCGCTGGGTCAGCCGGCCGCGGTGCACCGGTGAGCAGTCAGCCGCGGAGCAGGGTGCGGATCGTGCGCAGGGCGACCGACAGAGTGGCCAGGTCGTAGCTGTCCAGCGCGACGATCTCCTCCAGCGTCGCCTGGGCGCGCGCCACGCCCTCGGCGTTCTGCTCCTCCCACGCGGTGATCCGCTCGCCCGGCGAGGTCGGTCGAGGACGTCGTCGTGAGGACGGCCTGGGTGAGCCCGGCCAGCGCGGCGTAGAGGTCGTACCGCAGCGCCGACCGGGCCAGCGCGCTCCACCGGTCGTCGCGCGGCAGCCCGGTGATCCGGGTGAGCATGCGGTCGACCTCGATCCGCTCCGAGACGGCGAAGTAGACGCCGGCCACCTCGCGCAGCGGGCAGCTTGTCGGCGGTCGCGATCTCGACCACGTCGAGCAGCGAGAAGGTGTCCAGCAGGACGGCCGCGCGTTCCGCCAGCGGCTCGGGCACGCCGAGCCCGACGAACTCGGCCGCCCGCAGCAGCAGCCGCTCGCGCTCGGAGCCCGACCAGCAGCTGCGGCACCAGCGGCGCCAGCTCGTCAAGGGCGGCCTGGAAGTGCTCGACCTCGGCGGCGACGTCGATGCTCGCGCGGCGCGCCTGCACCAGCCAGCGGCCGCTGCGGTCGAGCAGCCGGCGGGACTCGAGGTAGAGCATCGTCTGCACGTGGGTGGGCAGCTCGTTGTCGAGCGCCGTCGACCGCCGCCCAGAACTCCTCGAGGCGGAAGACCTCGCGCACGACGCTGTAGGCGCGGACCGACTCGACCGGCGCTGGCTCCGGTCTCCTCCTGCATGCGGAACACGAAGGTCATGCCGCCGCGGTTGACCAGGTCGTTGCCCACCCAGGTGGTGACGATCTCGCGGCGCAGCGGGTGGCTGGCCAGCCGGTCGCCGTGCTCCGCGACGAGCCGGCTCGGGAAGTACCGGCGCAGCGCGGCGGTGAACCACGGGTCGTCCGGCAGGTCGGATCCGAGCACCGTCGCGGTGAGGGTGATCTTCGAGTACGCGGCGAGCACCGCGAGCTCGCTCGAGGTCAGGCCCTGCCCGGCGGCCTCGCGCTGCTCGATCTCGGCCTGCGACGGCAGGAACTCCAGGGCGCGGTCCAGCTCGCCGCGCTACTCCAGCGCCGCGATCAACCGCTCGTGCACCGAGAGCATCGCCGGTGCCTGCACCCGGGCGTTGCCGAGCAGCACGTTCTGCTCGTAGTTGTCGCCGCAGCACCAGCGCGGCCGACCTCGTCGGTCATCTCGGCCAGCAGCGCGTTGCGGCGGTCGGCGGCGAGTCGCCCCGTCGCGCACCGCCTGGTCGAGCAGGATCTTGATGTTGACCTCGTGGTCCGAGGTGTCGACGCCGGCGGAGTTGTCGATCGCGTCGGTGTTGATCTCGCACCGCCGTTGCGCGGCGAACTCGATCCGGCCGAGCTGGGTGAGGCCGAGGTTGCCGCCCTCGCCGACCACCTGCGCACGCAGGTCGGCGCCGTCGACCCGGATGGCGTCGTTGGCCTTGTCGCCGACGTCCGCGTGTGACTCGGTCGGCGCCTTGACGTAGGTGCCGATGCCGCCGTTCCAGAGCAGGTCGACCGGGGCCACGAGGACCGCCTGCATCAGCTCGGCCGGCGTCATCGAGGTGACCGCCGCCGGCAGGTCCGAGCCGGGCCCGGACCTCCGGCGTGATGCGGGATCGACTTAGCGGTGCGCGGGTAGACGCCGCCGCCCGGCGAGATCAGCGAGCGCGTCGTAGTCGGCCCACGAGGAGCGCGGCAGGTCGAACAGCCGCCGGCGCTCGGCGAACGACGTCGCCGGGTCCGGGTCCGGGTCGAGGAAGACGTGCCGGTGGTCGAAGGCCGCGACCAGCCGGATGTGCTCGGAGAGCAGCATCCCGTTGCCGAACACGTCGCCGGACATGTCGCCGACGCCGACGACGGTGAAGTCCTGGGTCTGGGTGTCGACGCCCATCTCCCGGAAGTGCCGCTTGACCGACTCCCACGCGCCGCGGGCGGTGATGCCCATCGCCTTGTGGTCGTAGCCGACCGAGCCGCCGGAGGCGAACGCGTCGCCGAGCCAGAAGCCGTAGTCCGAGCGACACCTGGTTGGCGATGTCGGAGAACGTCGCGGTGCCCTTGTCGGCGGCGACCACCAGGTAGGTGTCGTCGCCGTCGTGGCGGACGACCTGCGGCGGCGGCACGACCTCGCTGGCGGCCGTCGACCGTGACCAGGTTGTCGGTGATGTCGAGCAGGCCGCTGATGAACGTCCGGTAGCACGCGATGCCCTCGGCCAGCGACGCCTCGCGGTCGGTCGGGTCGGCGGGCGGCCGCTTGGCGACGAACCCGCCCTTGGCGCCGACCGGCACGATGACGGCGTTCTTCACCATCTGCGCCTTGACCAGGCCGAGCACCTCGGTGCGGAAGTCCTCGCGCCGGTCGGACCAGCGCAGCCCGCCGCGGGCGACCGGGCCGAAGCGCAGGTGCACCCCCTCGACCCGGGGGCTGTAGACCCAGATCTCGAACTTCGGCCGCGGGCGCGGGCAGGTCGGGCACCTTGTGCGGGTCGAGCTTGAACGCGACGTACGGCTTGGGCCGTCCGTCGCCGTCGACCTGGTAGTAGTTGGTGCGCAGGGTGGCCCGGATCAGCGCCGAGGAGGGAGCGCAGGATGCGGTCCTGGTCGAGGCTCGCCACCGCGTCCAGGGCGCCGGCGATCTCCTCGACCAGCCCGTCGACGAGCTCCTCCGAGCCCACGCCGCCGGGCGCATTGCGGTTCGGGTCGAACCGCGCCTCGAACAGCGCGACGAGCAGCCGGGCGATGTGCGACGTTGCGAGGTCAGGCACTCCTCGATGTAGTCCTGGCTGAACGTCGAGCCGGCCTGCCGCAGGTACTTGGCGTAGGCGCGCAGCACCTCGCCTGCCGCCAGGTCAGCCCGGCCCGCAGCACCAGGCGTTGAAGCCGTCGCTCTCGGCCTCGCCCGCCCAGACAGCCGCGAAGGCGTCCTGGAACAGGCTCGCGCGCGTCGTCGCCGGGGAGCTCGCCGGAGGGCTCGTAGCGCAGCCCGAAGTCGTAGACCCACGCGCGCGGTCCGTCCGGCTCGCTGGATCTCGTACGGCCGCTCGTCGACGACCTCGACGCCCATCTCGCTGCAGCAGCGGCAGGACGTGGACAAGCGACACCGGCTGGCCGACGTGGAAGAGCTTGAGCCGCCGCTCGCCGGGTGCCGCGCCGGCCGGCTCGTAGAGGCTGCAGGTCGATGTCGCCGCTCGGTCGTCGAGCGCCTCGAGCCGGTGCAGGTCGGACGACCGCTCGCCGGCGCGGCAGGTCCTCCTTGTACGCCTCGGGGAAGCGCGTCGGCGTACGACGCTCGGCGAGCCGGCGCACGCCTCCTCGCCGCCACAGCTGTCCCGCAGCGCGTCGACGAAGTCGTCGTCCCAGGACCGGGTCGCCTGCGACCAGCCGCGCCTCGACGCTCGGCGGGGTCGACGTCGGGCATCGGCGTCGCCCGGCGTCGACGCGCACGACGAAGTGCAGCCGGGCCAGCACCGACTCGGAGACCCGTGCCGTGTAGTCGATGCTGACGCCGCCGAAGGCGTCGAGCAGGATCGCCTCCATCGCAGGCGGACCTGCGGTGGTGTAGCGGTCGCGCGGCAGGTAGACCATGCAGGACATGAACCGGCCGTAGTCGTCGCGGCGCAGGAACAGCCGCAGCTGGCGGCGCTCCTGCAGGTGCAGCACGCGTCAGCGACGGTCGGCGGCGAGGTCGTCGACTGCCGATCTGGAACAGCTCGTCGCGCGGGTAGGTCTCGAGGATCTGCAGCAGGTCCTTGCCGGAGTGGCTGTTGCTGCTGAAGCCGCTGCGGGCCAGCACCTCGGCGGCCTTGCGCCGCAGCACCGGGATCCGCTGGATGCTCTCGTTGTAGGCGGCCGAGGTGAACAGCCCGAGGAAGCGCCGCTCGCCGACGACCTCGCCGGCGTCGTCGAACGTCTTCACCCCGACGTAGTCGAGGTAGGCCGGCCGGTGCACGGTCGAGCGGCTGTTGGCCTTGGTGAGGACGCAGCAGCTGGGGCTCGCCGGGCCTGCGTGCTGACCTCCGTGCGGCAGCCGGCCGGCGTCGCCGGACTGGGCCTGGTCGGCGCGCAGGATGCCGAGGCCGGTGCCGGGCACGGCGACGCAGCCGGTCGTCGCCGTCACCGTCGTCGGCCGAGGAGCAGTACTCGCGGTAGCCGAGGAAGGTGAAGTGCGCGTCGGCCAGCCAGCGCAGCAGCTCGGTCGCCTCGGCACCTCCTGGGCGGGCAGGTCCCGCGGCGGGCGTCGGCCTCGATCTCGTCGGCGATCTGCAGCGCGCCGCTGCTGCATCTTCGGCCAGTCCTCGACGGCCTCCCGGACGTCGCGGAGCACCCGGTCGAGGTCCTCGGCGAGCGCCCGGCGGCCCGCCTCGTCCGGCACCCGGTCGATCTCGACGTGCATCCAGGACTCGACGATGGCGCCGTCGCCGACCTCGGCGGCGGTCGCCGTGGGATCGCAGCGTCGAGCAGCTGGCCGGTGACGTCGCGCCGGACGACGAGCTGCGGGTGGATCACCAGGTGGATCGCCCGGCCGTGCCGGCTGAGCTCGGCGGTGACCGAGTCGACCAGGAACGGCATGTCGTCGCAGACGACCTCCACGACCGTGTGCTGCGCCCGGACGTCAGCGTCGTCGGCTTCGGCGGTGGTCACCCGGACGAGGACCCGGCCCTGCGGCCGGTGGACCGCCAGCTCGCGGTGCGCGAGGACGGCCGCCAGCAGCTCCTCGGGGTCGCGGTCGAACAGGTCCTCGGCGGCGACGTGCCGGTAGTAGCGCCGCAGCAGGTCGCCGTGCGGCGGGTCGACTGCGGCCGCCCGCTCCAGGATCTCCGCCTTGGCCTGCTCGAGGCCCACCAGGATGTCCGTCATGTTCGCCGACATCGTCGTCGTCGCCCGCCCTTGCCGCCTGCTCGGTCCCGCTCGTGCCTGGTCATTCGCCCACGTCGTCGGAGGCGCCACTCGACCCTAGCGCCGGCGGGTCACGCGGGTGCCGCCACCGTCCCTACAAGTGCGAGCGCAGCTCCCAGAGCAGCGGGTAGTAGTGCAGCCCGAGCCTGCTCCGCAGGTACGGCGACCCGCTCGAGCCGCCGGTGCCCGACTTCGTGCCGATCTGCCGCTCGACCATCAGCACGTGCCGGGAGCGCCACATCGCGGCGTTCGCGTCGTGGTCGAGCAGCCGCTCGGCGAGCTCCCAGACCTCGCCGTACGTCGTGCGGTCGGCGGTCACCGTCAGCAGCGACTCGAGCACCTGGGCGTCGTCGTCGGCCGTGCAGCCCGGCCCGGCGTACGACGTGCAGGAAGCCGTCCCACAGCGACGGCTCCGCCAGCCGCCGCTCGAGCCGCGCCGTCTCGTCGTCGGTGAGCCCGCGGAACCGCTCGAGGTAGCCCGGGTCCTTGGCGCCGGAGAGGAACTCGAGCTCGCGGAACTGCACGCTCTGGAAGCCGCTCGCCGGCGCGAGCCGGTCCCGGAACACCAGGAAGTCCTGCGGCGTCATCGTCTCGAGCACCGCGATCTGCCGGATCAGCACGTCCTCGATCGCCACCACCCGGCTGAGCAGGTGCCGGGCCCGCCACAGGTCGCCGGAGAACATCTCCTCGCGGGTCGCCGTCAGCTCGTGCAGCAGCTGCTTGAACCACAGCTCGTAGACCTGGTGGATCGTGATGAACAGCAGCTCGTCGTGCGCCGGCGGGTCGGACTCCAGGTGCTGCTGGTCGAGCAGCTCGGCGACCCGCAGGTAGGAGCCGTAGGTCAGCCGGGCGCCCTGCTCGCCGAAGTGCCGGTCCTGCAGGTCCTGGTCGTCGGCGCCGTAGGTCACGCCCGGCAGGCTAGCGGTCCAGCACGGTGACCAGCGCCGGGTGCACCACTGGGTTGCCGGCCAGGTCGACCACGCGCAGCGTGTGCTCGCGGTTGACGGTCACCTCGTACGCCGTGCCCTGCGCCAGCGGTTGTGCCGGAGTGAAGGACGCGGTGCGGAACGGGTCGAGGTCAACGGCGCCTGGAACCCGCGCGTCGCCCGTCAGCGCGGCGGAGCCGAGGTGGCCGGCACCTGGACCTGCGCCGACGCGTCAGGCACGACCGTCAGCTGCCTTGCTCTGCGGACCAGGTGCCGGACGCGACGCCCGGCGGCAGCGTGAGGGTGCCCCGCCAGGTCCGGCCGTCCCCCGACTTCGCGAGCAGCTGGGGGATGCGGCTGGTGTCCCGGTTCTCCGCGGTGCTGAGAACGACCAGGACCCGCTCCACACCGGTCGCCGGACCGGGGCCGCCGGTGTCGTCGACCACGGCAGTGACCGGGATCCGGGCCTCGCCGGACCGGACGTCGGCGGTGTGCGCACCGAGCTGGAACGACGACACGACCGGCTTGCCGTTGTCGCTGCTCGCGCAGTCGGTGAGCGGCACCGTGGTCGCGGCTGACGCTGCGGGCGCGCCGAGAACGGTCGAGGCCATGCCGAGGCCGACGAGCGGGGTGAGCAGGGGGACGAGGCGCTTGCGGAGCGTGATCATGGTCCGAGGACCCTAACCAGGGCCGTCCGGTTCGCCCCAATTGGGGAAAATCATCCGCGCCGGCGCTGCCCCCTAGGGTCTGGGCGTGACCCTCTATGACGTGCTGCGGGCCGCCGCCGCCGGCCGGCCGCCCGAGCCGGACGGCAGCCGTCGAGGTGCTCCCCCAACAAGGGCTGGCTGCGGCCGTCGTCGCCTTCTCCGCGCACTTCCTGGTCTGCGCGGACGTCGACCCTGGCTGGGTCGTCGGCGTCCTGCCGCCGGGCGACTACTCCGCGCCGCATGGTGCTCGGTTCCTCACCACTCTCGCCGACCGGATCGGCTCCGACATCGGCGCGCTCGACGTCGTGCTCGCCCAGCCGTCGGACCCGGCCGGCGACACCGGGCTGGCCCTGCAGGAGATCGAGGCGCGGGACCACCCGCGGGTGGTGCGTGCGCTGCGCTACCGCGAGGACGTGCGGGTCTGGCGGACGCCCGACCACGCAGGCCACGTGCTGATCGGTCGCGGACTGGCCGGGCGCTGGGAGATGGCCTTCGAGGTCGAGCCGTCCGCCCGCGGGGCCGGTCTCGGCCGGCGGCTCGCGCGGGCGGCGACGGCACTCGTCCCCTCCGGCGAGGCGGTCTGGGCGCAGGTCTCCCCTGGCCATCCGGCCTCGCTGCGCGCGGTGCTGGCCGCGGGCTACCGGCCGCTCTGCGCCGAGGTCCTGCTGCCGCCTACCGCCGACTCATGATCCACAGGGGATCGGTACCACGACGTGTGACCAATCCCCTGTGGATCATCGACGCACCGGGCCCGTCAGCCCATGTGGGGGTAGCGGTGGTCCTTCGGCGGCACCAGGGTCTCCTTGATCGACCGGGTGCTGGTCCAGCGCATCAGGTTCTGCGGCGCGCCGGCCTTGTCGTTGGTGCCGCTGGCCCGGGCGCCGCCGAACGGCTGCTGCCCGACCACGGCGCCGGTCGGCTTGTCGTTGACGTAGAAGTTGCCGGCCGCGAACCGCAGCTCGTCCTGCGCGGCCGCGACCGCTGCACGGTCCTGGGCGATGATCGAGCCGGTCAGCGCGTACGGCGCCACCGACTCCATCTGCGTGAGCATCTCGTCGTACGCCGAGTCCTCGTAGACGTGCACGCCGAGGATCGGCCCGAAGTACTCGGTGGTGAAGATCTCGTTGTCGGGATCGGTCGACTCGAGCACGGTCGGCCGGACGAACCAGCCCTGGCTGTCGTCGCAGGTGCCGCCGGCGACCACCGTGATCGTGTCGTCTGCCTTCGCGCGGTCCAGCGCCGCCTTGTGCTTGGCGAACGCCCGGTCGTCGATGACGGCGCCCATGAAGTTGGACAGGTCGGTGACGTCGCCCATCGTGATCGAGTCGGTGAGCGACGCGAGGTCGTCGCGCAGGACGTTCCAGATGCTGCGCGGTACGTAGGCGCGGGAGGCCGCCGAGCACTTCTGGCCCTGGTACTCGAAGGCGCCGCGGACCATCGCGGTACGCAGGACGTCCACGTCGGCAGACGGGTGCGCGACGATGAAGTCCTTGCCGCCGGTCTCGCCGACGATCCGCGGGTAGGACCGGTAGGACGCGATGCTCTCGCCGACCTGCTTCCAGATGCTCTGGAACACCGGCGTCGACCCGGTGAAGTGGATGCCCGCGAGGTCGGGGTCGCACAGGGCGACGTCGGAGACCTGCTTGCCGTGGCCGGTCACCATGTTGATGACGCCCGGCGGCAGGCCGGCCTCCTCGAGCAGCGCCATCAGCAGGTGCGCGGCGTACTGCTGGCTCGCGGCCGGCTTCCACACCACGGTGTTGCCCATCAGCGCCGGCGCGGTCGGCAGGTTGCCGGCGATGGCGGTGAAGTTGAACGGCGTGATCGCGTAGACGAAGCCCTCGAGCGGCCGGTGGTCGATGCGGTTCCAGACGCCCGGCGACGAGATCGGCTGCTCGGCGTAGATCTGCCGGGCGAAGGCGACGTTGAAGCGCCAGAAGTCGATGAGCTCGCAGGCCGAGTCGATCTCGGCCTGGATCGCGGTCTTCGACTGCCCGAGCATCGTGGCGGCGTTGAGGGTCGCCCGCCAGGGACCGGCCAGCAGGTCGGCCGCCTTGAGCAGGATCGCGGCCCGGTCGTCGAAGGACATCGCCCGCCACTCGGGGGCGGCAGCCGTGGCGGCGTCGACCGCGGCCCGGGCGTCCTCGTGGGTGGCGCCGCGCAGGGTGCCGAGGACGTGGTGCCGGTTGTGCGGCTGGACGACCTCGATCTCCTCACCCGAGCCGAACCGGTGGTCGCCGCCGATCGTCATGGTGAGGTCGCGCGGCTCGCTGGCCATCCGCTTGAGGGTGCTCTCGAGCTCGGCGCGCTCGGCGCTGCCCGGTGCGTACTGCCGGACCGGCTCGTTGATCGGGGCGGGTACCTGGGTGACGGCGTCCATGCCTGTCATGGTGCCACCAGTACGGCCAGCTCCTGAACCGCCCACCAACCCAGCTCGTGGTCCTCGACCGAGTCGACCACGAACACCGCGTCGTCGTCGCCGGCGTCGGCGGCGGCCAGCGCGGCCGCCGCCCGGCGTACGTCGTCGGCGGCCGACGGGTCGTCGACCAGCGCGGCGTCGACCAGGCGCAGCGGCACCGGGCCGGTGAGCCGCACCGCGGCGCGGTCCACGTCGGTTGCTGGCCGCGCCTCGCCGTCCGGGACCTCCGCGGCGAGCACCACCCGGCGCGGCTGGTCTCCTCCGGACGCGAGCAGCCGCAGGGAGGCACGAGCGGCCGCCGCTCCGGCCGCGTACTCGAGCTCCTCGGCGTCGCCCTCGACGTACCACTCGCGCAGCGCCGGCGTGACCGCGAAGGCGAGCGTGGCATCGACCTGGCCGGTCGACAGGGCGGCCCGCAGCCGCTCCAGCGTGCAGGGCAGGTAGACCCGCACTAGAGGGCCATCCCGAGGTCGTCCGGCCGGGGCTCGATCAGTGCCGCCCGGCTGGTGCGCAGCGAGGTCTCGAGCACCGCCAGCCGCCGCCGCGGGTCCATCAGGTTGGCGCCGATCTCGGCCAGGTCCTCGGGCCCGGGCGCCAGCACGGTCACCGCGGCGCCGCCCCGGCCGACGCTCTGCGCCTCCTGGATCAGCCGCCGGGTGACCTGGCGGCGCAGCCGGCGCTCCAGCCGCGCGGCCACCGGGCGCGGGTGGTCGCTGACGAACGACGCCATCGGCGCGAGGACGTAGACCTCGTCCAGCGGCTCCCGCGCCAGCAGGTCGGCGCTGGTCGCGGACAACGTCCCGCCGTCGACGTACCGGCGGCCGTCGACCAGCACCGGCGCGTACCAGCCGGGGATCGCGCAGGACGCGGTGACCGCCTCGTCCAGCCGGGCCGCCGGCGCGCCCTCCCGGCCGAAGGCGACCCGCCGGCCGGAGTCGTAGTCCATCGCCACGACCCAGACGCCGTCCCGGGGCGCCCACCCGTCCGGGCCGGCGACCGAGGCCACCATCGACCCGACCTCGGCCAGCGTGCCGGTGCCCGGCGGGGTCAGCGCGGCGAGCACCGCCAGCGGCGGCACCTGGCGGGGCCGGGTCAGGGACCGGCGCAGCAGAGCCGGCGACCCGACGGCCAGCCGGGGCCGGGTGGGGTGGGCGCCGCCGGTCGAGGCGTCATAGCTCCACTCCAGCGTCAGCTCGCGGGACAGCGGCATGCCCCGCTGGTGGTCGAGCAGGTCGTGCGCCGTCAGGCCGGACCCGAGCAGGGCGGCGAGCACCGAGCCGGCCGAGGTGCCGACGATGACGTCCGCCTCGTGCGGCGCGAAGCCCTCGACCTCGGTCAGCGCGTCGAGTGCCCCGATCGTCCAGGCCGCGCCCAGCACGCCGCCGGCGCCCAGCACGAGCCCGCGCCGAGTCACTGGCTGTTTCACCGCACGGTCTCCAGCAGCTCGGCGAGCGCGTCGTCGAGGCACTGCGTCAGCACGTCGACGTCCGGCATCGCGTCCCGGTCGGCGTTCAGGCCGTAGAACACCTTCCCGTCGTACGACGTCAGGCCGATGCTCAGTGCCTGGCCCTTGGCCAGCGGGACCACCGGATACGCGGCGAGCATCCGGGCGTCGCCGGCGTACAGCGGCTGCTGCGGACCCGGGACGTTGGTCACCACCAGGTTGAACCACCGCTTGGACAGCCCGCTCGCGACCCGGGCCCCCAGCGAGTGCAGCGTCGGCGGCGCGAACCCGGCGAGCCCGGCCAGCGACGAGGCGCCGACCGCCTGGCCGGTGTCCTTGTGCGCCTGCATCCGGTAGGAGACCTGGTGCAGGCGCATGACCGCACTCGGCTCGCCGACCGGCAGGTCGACCAGGTAGCTCGACACCTGGTTGCCGCTGGTGAAGTCCTCGCCGTCGGCCCGGATGCTGACCGGCACCAACGCGCGCACCGAGGTCGATCGGCCCGACCTTGGCGCCGCGGGTGAGCAGCCAGGCCCGCAGCGCACCGGCGACCGTCGCGAGCACGACGTCGTTGACCGTGCCGCCGTGCGCCTTGCGGATGCGCCGGTGGTCGTCGAGGTCGAGCGCGAGCATGCCGTACCGGCGGTGCTCGCCGATGACCGCGTTCAGCGGGCTGTCCGGGGCCGGCCGGGCGGCGGTGGTGGCCGCCGCGAGCAGGCCGCCGGCGGCACCCTTGACCCGGTTGGCCGCCGTGGCCAGCTCGTTGAGCCCGCCGCGGACGGTGTCGATGACCGCCGTGGGTCGCCGGACGGTCTCGGCGACCGCGCCGGCGACCAGCTCGGCCCAGGACGGCTCGGGCGTCGGCCGCCAGGTGTCGGCCGGCCGCTCACGCGCGTCCGGGCTGGTGTCCAGGATGACCTGGCCGATGTCGACGGCACCGATGCCGTCGACCATCGCGTGGTGGGTCTTGGTGATGATCGCGAACCGGTCGTCGGACAGGCCCTCGACGAGGTACATCTCCCAGAGCGGCCGGGACCGGTCCAGCCGACGGCTCTGCACCCGGGCCACCAGCTCGGCGAGCTGGTCGTCCGTGCCCGGCCGGGGCAGCGCCGACCGGCGGACGTGGTAGCTCACGTCGAAGTCCTCGTCGTCGACCCACACCGGGTTCGCGAGCCGGCCGGGCACCCAGCGGACCCGCTGCCGGTAGCGCGGCACGAAGGCGATCCGGGCCGAGATCAGCCGGACCAGCCGGTCGTGGTCGAAGCCGCCCTTGGGGGCCTCGAAGATGGCCACCCCTCCGACGTGCATCGGCGTCGTGGGCTCCTCGAAGTAGAGGAACGACACGTCCAGCGGGCTCAAGCGGTCAGGCACATCAAGCATGGTGGCATGCCCATGACATCCTGCGGGGGTGCCCCGACCACATCGCGCGCGCCGGTCCCGGCGCGCCCTGCCCGTCCTCCTGATGACCCTGCTGCTGGCCGTCGCCGGCTGCGCGTCCGGCGACGAGACGCCGTCGGCGGACTCGTCCGCGACGGCGACCAGCTCGCCCTCCGGCTCGGCCAGCGAGACCAGCAGCGAGCCGACCCCGACCCGACAGAAGACGGTCCAGATCACCGTCTCGGTCCGGGACGGCAAGGTGACACCCAAGCCACGCCGGGTCACCGTCGCGCTGGGCGACCAGATCCGGCTGCAGGTGACCAGCGACGTCGACGACGAGCTGCACGTGCACGGCTTCGACATCGAGGAGCCGCTCGAGGCCGGTCGCACCACGACGGTCGAGCTCACCGCCGACCAGCAGGGCGTCTTCGAGGTCGAGACCCACGAGACCGAGCTCCAGCTGCTCCAGCTCGCGGTGCGCTGACCGATCGACGACTTCGTGATGTCGACCTCGGGTCAGCTGCTGGCGCACGGCGTCGGGAGTCGCGAGGACCTCCCGATCCCGTTCACCTACGCGGTGACCGGGGCGGCGGTGGCGCTGGTCGTGTCGTTCCTCGCGCTGGGCCTGCTGTGGCGGGAGCCCCGGCTGCACCCGAGGGAGGCCGGCTGGCCGTTGCCCGCGGGCGTGCAACGGGTGCTCGACGGGCGGCCGGTCCGGGTCGGCGCTCCGCGTGCTGGGCGTGCTCGCCGCGGCGTACGTCACGATGGCCGCCGTCTTCGGCCGCGACGACGCGCTGAACCCGACGGCCGGCTCGGTCTTCGTGCTGCTCTGGATCGGCGTCCCGCTGCTGTCGCTGTTCCTCGGTCCGGTCTGGCGGCTGGTCAACCCGTTGCGCGGGGTGCACGGCCTGCTGTCGCTGCTGATGCGCACGTCGCCCGAGCAGGGGCTCTCCCGGTACCCGCGACGGCTCGGCTACTGGCCGGCCGCACTGTCCCTGCTGGCGTTCGTCTGGCTCGAGCTGGTGGCTCCGGAGAACACCTCGCTGCGCGTGCTGCGCACGTTCTTCGCCGCCTACCTCGCGGTGCACCTGCTGGGCGCGACGTACTACGGCTCGCGGTGGTTCGGCCGGGCCGACGGCTTCGAGGTGTTCTCCAGCCTGGTCGGTCGGATGTCACCGTTCGGCCGTCGCGGGGACGGCCGGCTGGTGCTGCGGGACCCGCTCTCCGGTGTGGCCGGTACGCCGGTGGCGCCCGGGCTGTTCGCGGTGGTGGGCGTCCTGCTCGGCTCGACGGCCTACGACTCGTTCTCCAGCTCGCCGTGGTGGGTCGGCCGGCTGCAGGAGAGCTCGGTGTCCCCGCGGCTGCTGGAGACCCTGGCGCTGGTGGGGGCGGTGGTGCTGGTGACGTCGGCGTTCGCCGGGGCGGCCGCGCTCAGCGGCCGGGGCGCCGGGCTGCCGGCCCGCCGCGCGGTCGGCGAGTTCGCCCACACGCTGGTGCCGATCGTCGTCGGGTACGTCGTCGCGCACTACTGGTCGCTGCTGGTCCTGATCGGGCAGCAGACCGTGATCCAGCTCTCCGACCCGTTGGGCACCGGGGCGAACTGGCTGGGCACGGGCGACCGGGCCATCGACCCCACGCTCGCCGACGCGACGTTGGTGGCGGTGCTGCAGGTCTGCGCGGTGGTCACCGGTCACGTGCTCGGCGTGGTGCTCGCGCACGACCGGGCGGTCCGGCTGCTGCCGCGTCGGCACGCGGTCGTCGGCCAGCTGCCGATGCTCACGGTGATGGTCGCCTACACGGTCGGCGGTCTCAGCCTGCTGTTCGCAGCCTGACGACAGCACCCGGAAGGCCCAGCCCCGACGGCTCTTGATCGACCTTGCCTCGACGAGTACCTTGCGAGGCATGGAACCCGGCGCGGCCGCCCGGAACGTGCTCACCCAGCTGCGCCGCGGGACCATCGAGTACTGCGTGCTCGCGGTGCTCGCGGACGGCTCGGAGTACGCCTTCGAGCTGGTCCGCCGGCTGTCCGCGGTCGACGGACTGGTCACCAGCGAAGGCACGATCTACCCGTTGCTGGCCCGGCTGCGGCGCGACGGGCTGGTCACGACCTCGTGGCAGGAGTCCGAGTCCGGCCCGCCACGGAAGTACTACCGGCTCACGCCGGCCGGGCGACGTGCGCTGGCCGGCTTCACCGACGAGTGGACCCGCTTCCGGGACGCGGTCGACGAGCTGCTCGAACCCGGTCAGGACGGACGGCCAGGACAGGGAGGACGACGTGATGAACGTGGACGCTGACCCGAAGGCGGAGCTGGTCCGTGGCTACCTCGAACGGATGCGGGCCGCGGCGGCCGGCCTGCCGCCGGACCGGCGCGAGGAGCTGCTGGCCGAGGTGCGCGAGCACATCGGGGCCGCACTGACCGCCGAGCCCGGCGAGCCGACAGAGGTGTCGGTGCGCAACGTCCTCGACCGTCTGGGGCCACCCGAGGAGATCGTCCGGGCCGAGCGCGACGACCCGCCCCCGCCGGCGGCGGAACAGGTCGCCGCGGCAGCCGGGACCACCCCTCCACCGTGGGGCGCCCTGGAGGCCGCAGCCCTGGTGACGCTGGCGGCGGGCGGCATCGTGCTGCCGGTCATCGGCCTGCTGATCGGCCTCCTGCTGGCCTGGCTGTCGGACCGCTGGACCACGCAGCAGAAGCTGGTGGCCTCCGCGATCGCCCTGCTACCGGTGATCCTCGCGCTGCCGGTGGCGCTGATCAGCGCAGGACGTTCGTAACCCCTCAACATCAAGGAGCAACCATGTTCGACATCGGTCCGGTCGAGATGCTCGTCCTGCTGCTGGTCACGAGCAGTGGCGTGCTCGCCGCGGGGTACCTCGCATTCGCCCTGCACCGCAACGCCGGGCGGGGCAACCGGCAGCCCTGACACCCAGCAGGCCGGGTCAGGCAGGCGGGGGCTGCTCTCCGGTCTGGTCGTCCTTGCCGAGGTCCCGCTCCCGGCGGCGCAGGTCGTCCTCCCACTTGCGGAGCAGCTCCTCCTGCTCCGCGTTGCCACGGCGCATCTCGGCGAGGAACTCCGGGTCGTCGTCCGGCCCCAGCGCCCGCCCCGGCCGCTCGTACTCCGGGAAGCCGGCCGTCTGCGTGGTCGGCCACGGGATCTGACGCCGCGGCGGTCCCTTCGGGCGGCCGGCCACCAGCCAGGCGATGCCGCCGACGATCGGGAAGAACAGGATCAGCAGGATCCACCATCCCTTGCCGAGGTTGCGCACCTGGGATCCGTCGCTCTGGATGCAGTCGATCAGGCAGAACACGAGCAGGACGAGCTCGACCGCGAACGGCAGGAAGCGGATCATGCGGGGTCCCCCAGACGGCCGGTCTCGGACGGCGTGGCCGGTGCGAGCGTAGGGGAGCCGGGCCTCAGTCGCGCAGCGGAACGCCGAAGAGTCGCTCGAGTGCCGGAGCCGTGTCGGCGTACGACGTGTGGTGCACGCCGACCAGCCCCAGCGCCTCGGCGGCCTCGACGTTGGGCCGCAGGTCGTCGACGAACACGGTCTCCTCGGCGCGCACGCCGAGCAGCTCGAGCACGTGGGCGAAGATCTCCGGCTCGGGCTTGCGCATGCCGACCTCACCGGAGATGACCACGGCGTCGAACATCTGGTCCCAGCCCTCGCGCGGGTACTCGTTGCCCCACGAGTTCGACAGCAGCCCGGTGCGCAGCCCGGCCCGCTTGGCGCGCAGGACCAGCGCCGACATCGCCGGCTCGTGCACGAACTGGTCGAACATCCGCTGGAGCAGGCCGGCGGCCTCGATCGGGACGCCGGTCGCCTCACCCAGCCGGGCGGCCAGCTGCTCCTCGAAGTGCGGCACCTCGATCTCGCCGCGCTCCAGCGCTGCCACCGGGTTGTCGCGGGCCAGCTCGCCCTGCTGGGTGCCGAGCCACTCGCGCATCACGCCGACGTAGTGCTCGAAGTCGACGCCGTCGATCTCGGCCCAGGCCCGGATCGCCTGGTCCAGCGGCTCGGTGAGCACGCCGCCCCAGTCGACGACCAGCGCCCGCAGCTCAGGCACCGCAGGTCTCCCGGGCCCGGGCGAGCAGCGCGGGGACACCGTGCTCGAGGGTGGCGAAGAACGGGTCGTCGGTGCTGCCCGCCAGGTGCCGGTGGTAGGACGCCTCGAGCAGCACGGCCAGCTTCCAGTCGGCCAGCGTGACGAACCACCGGAGGTCGCCCGCCGTCCGGCCGGTCGCCTGCTCCCAGGCAGCGACCATCTCGCCGCGGCTCGGGAAGCCCTCGCGGTCGGCCACCAGCCCGGCCACCGGGTGCGCCTCGCCGGGCTCCGGCCAGAACGACAGCAGGTAGCCCAGGTCGGCCCGCGGGTCGCCGACGGTGGCCATCTCCCAGTCGAGGACGGCGGCGACCGCCGGGGTCTCCCCCGGCCCGACCACGACGTTGTCGAGCTTGGCGTCGCCGTGCACGACAGCGCGGCGCGGCCTCGTCCGGCAGGTGCGGCGGCCAGCCAGTCGCGGACCCGGTCGTAGTCGGGCAGGTCGCGGGCCCGGCCGCCGGCCGCGGCCACCGCCGCCTGGATGCCCTCCCGCTGCCCGGTCCACCGGCGCAGCTGCCGGCCCAGGTAGCCGCCGGGCGGCCGAGGCCGGCGTCGACGAACGGCTGCGGATCGGCACGGTGCACCTCGGCGAACGCGGTCGCCAGGTCGAGCCCGAGGGCGTGCCGGCGCGGCTCGTCCAGCCAGGCCGGCACGGCGTCGCGGACCACGACGCCCTCGACCCGCTCCATCAGGTAGAACGGCGCGCCCAGCACGCCCGGGTCCTCGCACACCGCCACCGGGCCCGGGCACCCGGACCGACGCGTCGGCGCGCGCCAGCAGGTCGAGGACGCGGTACTCGCGCACCACGTCGTGCGCGGTCGGCAGCAGCGGGCCGGCCGGCGGCCGCCGCAGCACCCAGTGCCGGTCGCCGGACTGCACGGCGTACGTCAGGTTGCTGTGGCCCTCGCCCAGCCGCGCGACGGTCACCTCGTCCGTGGTGGCGAGCCAGGCCGCGAGCCGTTCGGGGTCGCACCAGGGCCGTGCGTCGACGCCCGGTGAGGCTGCGGGCACCCGCCGATCCTAGGTACCGGCCCTCGGCGAGAGGATGGCCGCCATGGACTTCGCCCCCAGCGCCCGCGCCACCGAGATGCTCGACCGGCTGCGGGCGTTCATGGCCGACCAGGTCTTCCCGGCCGAGCCGGTGTACGCCGAGCAGCGCCGCGCCTCGGCCGCGGCCGGCCGGCCGCACGACCTGCCGCCGGTCGTCGAGGACCTCAAGGCCGAGGCCCGCCGCCGCGGGCTGTGGAACCTGTTCCTGCCGAGGTGTCCGGGCTGTCGCTGCTCGACTACGCGCCGCTGGCCGAGCTGTCCGGCTGGTCGCCGGACCTCGCGCCCGAGGCGATGAACTGCGCGGCGCCGGACACCGGGAACATGGAGGTGCTGCACCTGGTCGGCACCGACGAGCAGAAGGCAGCAGTGGCTCGAGCCGTTGCTGGACGGCCGGATCAGGTCCGGCTTCGCGATGACCGAGCCGGACGTCGCCTCCTCGGACGCGCGCAACATCGCGCACGTCGATCCGGCGCGACGGCGACGAGTACGTCGTGACCGGCCGCAAGTGGTGGACGACCGGCGCGGCCGACCCGCGGTGCGCGGTGCTGATCGTGATGGGCCGCACCGACCCGGACGCCGACCGACGTACCGGCAGCAGTCGATGGTGCTGGTGCCGATGGACGCGCCGGGCGTGACGCTGGTGCGGTCGCTGCCGGTGTTCGGCTACCACGACCAGCACGGCCACGGCGAGATCGTGCTCGACGACGTGCGGGTGCCGCGCGGCGAACCTGCTCGGCGAGGAGGGCGCCGGGTTCGCGATCGCCCAGGCCCGGCTCGGCCCGGGCCGGGTGCACCACTGCATGCGGCTGGTCGGCATGGCCGAGCGGGCCCTCGAGCTGATGGTGGCGCGCGCCGGCTCGCCGGGAGGCCTTCGGCCGGCCGCTGGCCGAGCACGGCGTGGTGGCGGCCCAGATCGCCGAGGCCCGGATGGCGATCGAGCAGGCCCGGCTGCTGGTGCTCAAGACCGCCTGGCTGATCGACACGGTCGGCGTGCAGGCGGCGGCGTCGGAGGTCGCCGCCATCAAGGTCGTGGTGCCCCGGATGGCCTGCCAGGTGATCGACGACGCGATCCAGGTGCACGGCGGCGCCGGGGTGAGCGACGACGTGCCGCTGGCCGCGATGTACGCCGCGGCGCGCACCCTGCGGATCGCCGACGGGCCGGACGAGGTGCACGTCCGGTCGGTGGCGCGGGCCGAGATCGCCCGGCACTAGGCCGCGCGGCGGACCGTCACCGTCGCGTCCGGGGTGAGCGACCGGAGCACGCCGGCCGGCCCGAACAGCAGCATCCGGCCGGGCAGCGCCGCTGTCCCGGCGACCACGTCGCTCGGGTCGGCGCCCACGGTGAAGCCGTCCGAGCGGAACGGCGTGCCGTGCAGCGCACGCTGCGGCGGCAGGAAGTCGCCGGGCCGGAGATGCCGGGCCGGCAGGTCGAGCTCTTGGAGACGGGTGTCACTGGTCACCCGCCCAGCCTGACGCACTCGTGTTGCGCGCCGGTGTCGCGCAGGTGACAGCTGGCCCGCTCCCGCCCGACGTCAGGCGCCGCGGCGCAGCAGGCCGCGTCGCCGCTTCGGCGCCGGGCGGCCGACCAGGCCGGCGGCGACCGCCGCGAGGGCGACCCGGGCGCGCGAGTCGGGACTGATCTCGCCGAGCGCCCGCGCCTGCAGCAACGCCGCGTCGAGGCCTTCCCGGTCGTCGGGGACGAAGGCGACATCCCGGATGCCGGCGTAGCGCTCCAGGGCTTCGGCGAGCTGGGCCTCCGGCTCCGCGCCGACGGCGCTGCGCCGGACCCGGTTGAGCACCACCCGCGGCAGCGCGCCCGGCACCACCTCGCGCAGCTGGGCCAGCCCACGCAGCAGCCGCTGCATCCCCACCGGGTCGGCGGCGCCGACGGCCAGCACGGTGTCGGCCGCGGCGAGGGTGGCCAGCGTCGCGCCGTTCCGCCGGGGCGCCGCGGTGTCGAACGAGAGCTCCTCGTCCTGCTCGAGGCAGAACCCGAGGTCGACGACGGTCACCGCGGCCAGGCTGCGGGCCAGCTCCCAGACCTGGTCGAGCGCCGCGGGCCGCAGCTCGGGCCAGCGGTCGGCCCGGGAGATGCCGGTGAGCACCCGCAGGTTCGGGGTCGCCTGCGGGGCCGACGCGGCCAGCGCCGCCACGTCGAGCTGGCCGTTGTTGGCCAGCCGCACTGCCGCGGCGAGGCCCGGCGCCTCGTCGAGGAAGCCGAGCACCTGGGCCACGACACCGCCGTAGACGTCGGCGTCGGCCAGCAGGGTCGGGACACCGGACGCTGCAAGCTCGGCCGCGACGGTCACCGCCACCGTGGTGCGACCCGGCGCGCCGGTCGGACCCCACACGGCGACCAGCCGGCCGGTCCCGGGCTCGATCCCCGGAGCCGGGTCGACCGGCAGCGCGGCATCGGGCAGCGCCTCGAGCGGCTGGCTCCATGACGACCCGGAACGCCGGTCGGGGCCGGCCTCCTGGTCGCCGAGCGCAGCCGACACGGCCGCGGCGATGTCCACGGGGGTGGCGTCGGCCGGCAGCACGTGCACGACACCGAGCTGGCGGAGCCGGGTCTCGGCCTGCTCGTCGCCGGGGGCGTACAGCCCGACCACCGCGACCCGGGCCGCAGCCAGCCGGGCCAGCGCGTCGCGGTCGAGCCGGCGCAGCTCGGCCGAGAGCAAGGCGCCCCGGGCGGTGCCGGTGGAGGCCACCGCGAGCAGGTCGGCCAGGTCGACGCAGCGCCGGACCACGGTGATGCCGGTCGGCGTCCGCTCCAGGCCAGCGACCAGCGCCGCCTCCCAGCTGGCGCCGGTGACCGCGGCGAGGACCGGGACGCTCACGAGCCGGAGGCCTGCGGGGAAGCCGCCCCGGCCGGCACCTGGACGAGGTAGACGTCGCCGTGCGCCACCGCGTCGATGAGGTCGGGGACGTCGGCACGGTCGACCAGCAGCGTGACACCGGCCTGCGACCCGCTGCCGCCGAACGCACTGCCGCCGGACTTCACGTCCTCGCCGACGGTCACGCCGGAGAGCACCAGCTCGGGAGGTGTCGGCTCCGACCCACTGGCCGTGTCGCGGACCACGTACACGTCGACCACCCGGCCCTTGACGATGCCGGCCACCCCGAACCGGTCGACCTCGATGACGATGCGGCGCCGCTCGGCCGCGTCGGATCGGCCGACCGCGGACACCGGCAGCAGCTCGCCTCGCCCGACCGGCCGGGTGAGCACCAGACCCTCGAGGTCCTCGGCAGCCGAGAGGTACCGCCCGGTCGACGTCGTCCAGGCTGACCGACCTGGCGCGCAGGTCGTCGCTGCTGAGCGGGGTGTCGGCCCCCAGGTCGCGGGTCACCGACCAGACCCGCACCCGCTGGTCGGCGTCGGCGAACACCTTGGCGCCCACGACCACGGACAGCAGGACCAGCAGCAGGCCGACCAGCAGCCGGGCGTCCAGCCAGCGGGCCCGGGGAAGTCGGGAGGCGCTGGGCGCGGGCAGCTCGGACACCCGCTCATCCTGCCGTACGCCCGAGTCGGCGCCGGGCGTCTCGTCCACAGCCGGGCCCGCTGTGGACACCGGCAGGCAACCGCAGGCAACCGCAGGCATACTGCCGTGCATGACCTCCCCGACCTCTCCGAGCCCAGGTCCGCGCTTCCTCCAGCTCGCCGATGTCGCCGAGACGCTGAACATCTCCGCCGCCCAGGTCTACGCCCTGGTGCGCTCCGGCGACCTGCCGGCGATCAAGATCGGCGGCCGCGGCCAGTGGCGGGTGGAGGCCACCGAGCTCGAGGGCTACATCGCCCGGATGTACGACGAGACCCGCGAGTTCGTGACCACCCACCGGTTCGGGCGTCCCAGCACCGAGGACGCCGACGACGAGGCCCCACCGGACGAGGACTGAACCCGGGCGAAGGGTCAGCCACCGCTGCGGACCAGGGCGAGCGCGCTGAACGGGACCGTGCGGACCGCCCCGACCTCGCCCCGGCGGCGCGCCTCGCCCGTTCCGTGCTCGCTCACCTCGACGAAGTCCGCGCCGACCCGGTCAACCGTGCCGCTGACGACGCTCGCGTCGGTGAGCCAGACCTGGACCGGCAGCCGGTCCCGGGCGATCCCGCGCAGCGCTGACCCCAGCCCCAGTCGGGCGAACACCTGACCGGCCGAGCCCGGCGCCTCGGTCCAGGCCCGAAGCCCGCCCAGCGACACGACCGCCGCCATCGGCACCAGGACCTCGCGGCCGCCCGCCTCGCTCACCAGCAGCCACTGCGACCCCACGTCGGCGAGCACCCCGTCGACCGGGCCGGCACCCAGGACCCGCACCACGACCGGGTGCCCGACCGCGGCCCTGGCCCGGTCGATCAGCCCGAGCAGGGCGGCCTCGCGCCGGACCCGGTCCGCGACCTCGGCGTCCAGCTCGGCTGCCTGTGCCGACGCGAGCTGCGCCTCGAGGTCCCGGAACAGGTCGTCCCAGCGCATCTGCCCCACCCCGTCCGGCGAGGCCACCCGCGTGCCTCGGGAGATGTCCTACCGCAGGGCGGACGGGCGGCGCCACCCGACGTGCCCACCATGGCTTGACCGAACGTCAATGCACGTGTAGAAACGCAAACGTAAGCAAACATCGTCAACCGGAGGCAGCCATGGTCGAGCACCGGATCGTGCGGTACCGAGCCGTCGCTGCCGCCGGCCTGCTGCTGCTCGGCCACCTGGCCGCCAGCGGGCTGCTGGTCTGGGCCACGGCCGGGGTGTACGGCGCGGTCCGAGCGCCCGGCCCGGCCCCGGTCGACGCGCTGCTGGCCGTCACCGCGGCCGTCGGAGCCTGGGTCGCGCTGACCGGGCTGACGGCCCTCACCGTCCTCACCGTGCTGACCGCGGCGGTCGCCGGCCTCGGCTCGCGAGCGCACCGGCGAGCTGTCGCGATCACCCCGCGGCTCTGCCGCCGGCTGGCCGTCGCTCTGCTGGGTCTGACCGTGGCGGGCGCCCCGCTGTCCGCGGCGCTGCCGGTCGCGGCGTCGGTCTCGTCGGTCGCCATCGCGCCGGCCTTCGGACCGCCGGCGAGCGACCGCCCGCCGCTGCCGGACAGCGATGCCCTGGACCGGCCGGCCACCGGCGTACCACCCGGCTGGACCCCCGACCGCCCCGTCGCCCCGCGGCGGCAGGACACCCGCGGCGGGTCCCTCGTCCGGCTGGTCGCGAGCACGCCCAGCGCCGGCCACGCCGTGGTTGACGAGGTGGTGGTGCGCCGCGGCGACACCCTCTGGGACATCGCCGCACGGCACCTCGGCCCGCACGCCTCGGCCGCCGAGGTCGCCGCCGAGTGGCCCCGGTGGCACGCCGCCAACGCCACGGTCGTCGGCGCCGACCCCGACCTGCTGCTGCCCGGCCAGCGACTGCTGCCGCCCCGCCCCTGACACCCGCACGACCCCCCACTCGCGAGGAGCCCGAGATGACCGTGATGACGCTGCGTCGCCTCCCGTCCCGGCCAGCGAGCCGCCGTACGACGACGAGCGGCCCGGCCGCGGGCCCGGCCGGTCCACCCGCCGAGGCGGTCCAGGGCACCCTGGCGCTGGCCTTCGTCCTGCCGACCGGCGTGACCGCTGCCCCTGCCGCCCCGCCCGAGCTACGACTCGTCCCCGCGCCCGGACGCCGAGGACGAGGCCGACGCGGTGGAGTTCGGCCCGCAGCCCACCCCCACCGCCGCGCTGCCCGAGGCCCGCGGCTGGGCCGGTCGGTTCGCCCAGGCCGTGGTCGAGGTGCTCGCCGGCGACCGCCCGCTGCCGCAGCTCATCCGGTGGACGACCACTGCGGTCTACGACGAGGTGGCCACGCTGATCGTGGGTCCGGGCGAAGGCCCGGGCGACGCGGCCCGGGGCGTCGTGCGCTCGGTGCACGTCAGCCTCCCGGCCGACGGCGTCGCCGAGGTCGCCGCGCTGGTGCGGCGGGGCGCTGCGCTCGACCGCCGTGGCCCTGCGGCTCGAGGGACTCGACGGCCGGTGGCAGTGCACCGCGCTCGAGCTCGGCTGAGCAGACTCACGCGTGGCCGGCCGGCCGGTCCTTCTTCGGCAGCTTCGCCACGACCGTGTCGTAGGACGCGTCGATCGCGTCCCGCAGCTCGTCGTCCGGGATCGCGCCGCCGATCCGCAGCGTGTTCCAGCCGGAGCGGCCGATGTAGGCCATCACCGACGCGTCCTCGGGGAAGCGCGCCAGCCACTCGTCGGCCTCGTCGCGGGTCGCCGCGCACTTCAGCCCCACCGACTCCGGCCCGAGGAACGCGAAGATCTTGCTGCCGACCTTCGCGACCCCGTCGCCCTCCCACGGCTCGTCCGGCCACGCACCCGGCTTGCCCAGGCAGTAGGCCCGCAGGTCCTCCGGCGTCATGACCGCGCCGCGTCAGCTGGCCGTTGACCGCGGGTCGCCGTGGCAGCGCTTGTACTTCTTGCCCGAGCCGCAGGGGCACGGCGCGTTGCGCGGGGTGCCGGCGTACTCGCTCGCCGGGCTCGTTGCGCACCGTCGATGCCGATGCCGCGGCATTCGGGTCGCCGTCGACGGTCGGCGCGGTGTACTGCAGCTGCGGCGGGCGGCGCGGGGCGTCCAGGCCCTTGGCCACCAGCTCGTGCGGTGCGCCGTCGGTGCCGGTCGCCTCCGCCTCGGCGGCCTCCTCGACCTGCACCTCGAGGTTGAAGACGTAGCCGACGGACTCCTCCTTGATGGCGTCCATCATCGCGGCGAACATGTTGAAGCCCTCGCGCTGGTACTCGACCAGCGGGTCGCGCTGGGCCATCGCCCGCAGGCCGATGCCCTCCTGCAGGTAGTCCATCTCGTAGAGGTGCTCGCGCCACTTGCGGTCGAGCACGGACAGCACGACCCGGCGCTCGAGCTCGCGCATCGTCTCGCCGCCGAGCTGCTCCTCGCGCTGGTCGTAGGCGTGCTGCGCGTCGGCCTTGAGCTCCTCGGCGAGGAAGTCCGGCGGTCAGCCCGGACCGGTCGCCGCCGGAGGCCTCCTCCAGCTCGTCGACCGTGACCGACACCGGGTAGAGCGTCTTGCAGCGCCGACCAGAGCTGGTCGAGGTCCCACTCCTCGGCGAAGCCCTCGCCGGTCGCCGCGACGACGTAGCCCTCGACCACGTCGTCGATCATGTGCCGGATCTGCTCGTGCAGGTCCGCGCCCTCGAGGACGCGGCGGCGCTCGTCGTAGATGACGGTGCGCTGGCGGTTGAGCACCTCGTCGTACTTGAGGACGTTCTTGCGGATCTCGAAGTTCTGCGCCTCGACCTGGGTCTGCGCCGAGCGGATGGCGTTGGTGACCATCTTCGACTCGATCGGGACGTCCTCGGGGATGTTGAACCGGGTCAGGAACGATCTCGACCATCGCCGGCGTTGAACAGCCGCATCAGGTCGTCGCCGAGCGAGAGGTAGAAGCGGGACTCGCCCGGGTCGCCCTGGCGGCCGGAGCGGCCGCGCAGCTGGTTGTCGATCCGCCGCGACTCGTGGCGCTCGGTGCCGAGCACGTACAGCCCGCCGAGCTCGCGTGACCTCGTCGTGCTCGGCCGCGACCCGGCGCCTTGACCTGCTCGACCGCCTCGGGCCACGCCTTCTCGTAGTCCTCCGGGCGTCTCGACCGGGTCGAGCCCGCGGCCGCGCAGCTCGTGGTCGGCGAGGAACTCGACGTTGCCGCCGAGCATGATGTCGGTGCCGCGGCCGGCCATGTTGGTGGCGACCGTGACGGCGCCCTTGCGGCCGGCCTCGGCGACGATGCGTCGCCTCGCGCTCGTGCTGCTTGGCGTTGAGCACCTCGTGCGTGACGCCGCGCTTCTTCAGCAGCCCCGACAGCAGCTCGGACTTCTCGCACGCTGACCGTGCCGACGAGCACCGGCTGGCCGGCCTCGTGCCGCTCGACGATGTCGTCGACGACGGCCTTGAACTTCGCGTCCTCGGTCTTGTAGACGAGGTCGGCCTGGTCGTGCCCGGATCATCGGCTTGTTGGTGGGGATCGGCACCACGCCGAGCTTGTAGATCTGGGAGAACTCGGAGGCCTCGGTCGGTGGCCGTACCGGTCATCCCGGAGAGCTTGTCGTAGAGGCGGAAGAAGTTCTGCAGGGTGATGGTGGCCAGCGTCTGGTTCTCCTGCTTGATCTCCACCCCCTCCTTGGCCTCGATCGCCTGGTGCATGCCCTCGTTGTAGCGGCGGCCGGCGAGCATGCGGCCGGTGTGCTCGTCGACGATGAGGACCTCGCCGTTCATGACGACGTAGTCCTTGTCGTTCTTGAAGAGCTCCTTGGCCTTGATGGCGTTGTTGAGGTAGCCGACCAGCGGGGTGTTGGCCGACTCGTAGAGGTTCTCGATGCCGAGGTAGTCCTCGACCCGCTCGACGCCGCGCTCGAGGATGCCGATCGTGCGCTTCTTCTCGTCGACCTCGTAGTCGACGTCGCGGCTGAGCTCGCTCGACGATGCCGGCGAAGTCGGCGTACCACTTGGTGGGCTGGTCGGCCGGGCCGCTGATGATCAGCGGGGTGCGGGCCTCGTCGATCAGGATCGAGTCGACCTCGTCGACGATGGCGAAGTTGTGGCCGCGCTGCACGAGCTCGTCGCGGGACCAGGCCATGTTGTCGCGCAGGTAGTCGAAGCCGAACTCGTTGTTCGTGCCGTAGGTGATGTCGGCGGCGTACTGCTCGCGCCGCTCCTCGGGCTTCATCCTGGACGAGGATGCACGCCGACCTCGAGGCCGAGGAAGCGGTGCACGCGGCCCATCAGCTCGGACTGGTACTCGGCGAGGTAGTCGTTGACCGTGACGACGTGCACGCCCTTGCCGGCGAGCGCGTTGAGGTACGCCGGCGGCGGTGGCGACCAGCGTCTTGCCCTCACCGGTCTTCATCTCGGCGATGTTGCCGAGGTGCAGCGCGGCGCCGCCCATCATCTGGACGTCGAAGTGCCGCTGGCCGAGGGTGCGCTTGGCGGCCTCGCGGACCGTCGCGAACGCCTCCGGGCAGCAGGTCGTCGAGGGTCTGGCCGTCGGCGAGCCGGGTGCGGAACTCGTCGGTCATCGCCCGCAGCTCGGCGTCGGTCATCGCGGCGAAGTCGTCCTCGATGGCGTTGACCTGCCCGGCGATGGCCGTGAGCTTGCGCAGGATCTTGCCCTCACCGGCGCGGAGCATCTTGTCGAAGAAGGCGGGCACGCGGGATCTCCTCGAGCGGTCGGGACGGTCGCACTCCGGTCGCGGGGCAGCATCTCGTCGGTCCATCGTAGGCGCAGGCCCACTTCACCGGCCATAACGCCTCGACCGCCCCGAGGTGCCCGGTTGGATGGGGGGTGACCCACCCCGGACCCGCGACCCTGACCGACGGCCGCCTGCTGCTCCGCCTGCCCGAGGAGGAGGACGTCGAGGCCGATCACCCAGGCCTGCCAGGACGCGGCCCTGGCCCGCTGGATCCCGGTGCCGGTGCCCTACACGCGGGAGCACGCCCGGCAGTTCGTGGCCGAGCGTCCGGAGCGCTGGGCGGACGCCGAGCACGGCGAGATGACCTTCGCCATCACCGACGTGACGGACGGGCGGCTGCTCGGCATGGTCGGGCTGCACGCGCAGGACGCCACCATGCGCGAGATCGGCTACTGGACCGCGCCGTGGGCCCGCGGCCAGGGCGTCATGACCGACGCCGCCCGGCTGGTCTGCCGGTTCGGCTTCGACGTGCTGGGCCTGGAGCGGATCGAGTGGTGGGCCGGCGTCGGCAACGACGCCTGCTGGCGGGTCGCCGAGAAGCTCGGCTTCACCCGGGAGGGCACCTGCCGGTGCCGACTGCTGCACCGCGGCGAGCGGCTGGACGGCTGGGTCGGCGGGCTGCTCCCGGGGAGCTGCGCTGATGGCCGCGGTCGTGCCGGCCGAGGCGCCCGAGCTGCGCGGAGACGGCGTGCTGCTGTCGCCGTAGGAGGAGGACCGACCTGCCCAGGATCGTCGAGCTGGCGGACGACGTCGGCCGGCACTGGTCGCGGTCGCTGGCCGACATCCGCACGGTCGACGACGCGCGGCGGTGGCTCGCCGAGCGCAGCGGCCCCGGACCGGATCGACTGGGCGGTGCGCGACCCTGCAACCGGGCACCTGATCGGGCGCACCGGCCTGCACCGGTTCGAGGAGCACCCGCCACGGCCGAGATCGGCTACGGCGTGCACCCGGCCCACCGCGGCCGCGGCGTGGCGGTCGCCGCCGCCCGAACCGTCGCTGGACTACGCGTTCAGCGCCTCGGGCCTGGACCCGGGTGGAGCTGGTCCACGACGTCGGCAACGTCGCGTCCTGCGTCGTCGCGACCCGCAGCGGCTTCGCCCTCGAGGGGGTCGAGCGGGCCGCGCTGGGCTACCCCGACGGCCGGGTCGCGACCAGCACCGGCATGCCCGGCTCGCCGCCGACCCGCCGGGCCCGGCCGACCCGCCGCCGGCGCCGCTCGACGTGCCGAGGTGCTCGAGGCCGACGGCCTGCTGCTGCGCCCGTGGCGCGACGACGACGCCGCGTGTACCTGCGCGGCCGTCATCGACCCGGCGGCCGCGCGGTGGTCCCCGCCCCACCGCCCCGACGACCCGACGACGCCCGCCGCCTGATCGCGCGCGTGCACCGGCGGGCCGGCGAGGGCAGGCGGTCGCCTGGGCGGTCGAGGTCGGACGGCAGCGTCGTCGGGTCGGTCGGGCTGCGCGGGGTCAACCTGGTCGACCGTGGGCGACTGCGTCCTACTGGGTGCCGCCGGAGGCACGCGGCCGCGGCGTCGCGACGCGGGCGCTGGCCGCCGCGGCGAGGTACGCCTTCGACGTGCTCGGCCTGCACCGGGTGAGCTGCAGCACGCCGTGGCCAACGTCGCGTCCTGCCGGGTCGCGGACAAGGCCGGCTTCGCGCTGGAGGCGATCCAGCGGGAGTCCTGCCTGCTGGCCGAGGGCTTCGTCGACGAGCACCAGCACGTGCGGCTGGCGGGCCACCGGTGACCGCGATCGAGCACGTCGAGATCGCGGCCGGTGCCTGGCAGCTGCGGCCGCCGTCGCCCGACGAGGCCGCCGACGCGCTGGCGATGCTCACCGACCCGCTCACCGTGCGGTGGAACCCGGCGCCGAGCGTCGTCGACCTGGCCAGTGCCCGGGACTGGTGCGAGCGCGGAGCCGACTGGTCGGACGGCACGCACGCCACGTTCTCGGTGCTGGAGGCGACCACCGGGCGGCTGGCCGGCAACGTCTCGTTGTGGCGGGTCGACCTGGCCGACCAGCGGACGGCCGCGATCGGCTACCGGACCGCGCCGTGGGCGCGCGGCCGCGGGCGTCGCGACGGCCGCGGTGGGCGCGGTGACCCGCTGGGCCTTCGGCTCGCTGGGCATCGAGCGGATCGAGCTGCCGCACGCCGTCGACAACGCTGGCGTCCTGCCGGGTGGCGGAGAAGTGCGGCTACCTGCGCCGAGGGCATGCTCGCGCGGCGCCTACCGGGCCGAGGACGGCAGCCGGGACGACGAGCACCTGCACGCCCGGCTCGCCACGGACTGAGGACTGCCGGTCGTGCGCCTCCACCTCGACACCGACCTGGCCGGCGACCCGGACGACGTCGCCGCGCTGACCTACCTCCTTGCTCTCGAGGAGGTCGAGCTGACCGGGGTGACAACCGTCGACGACCCCGGCGGCCAGCGCGCGGGCTACGTCGCCGAGGTGCTCCAGATGGCCGGCCGCGAGGACGTCCCCGTCGCGGCAGGCGCAGCCGAGTCCCTGAGCACCGGCCGGCCGTCAGGCACGGTCGACACCGGCCCGCGCTACTGGCCGGCGGACGTGCCGCCCCGGCCGGGCCCGGTGGATGCGGCTCTCGACCTGCTGTCGGCATCGGTCGCCGCCGGTGCGGTGGTGGTGGGCATCGGGCCGGCCAGCACGCTGGCACTGCTGGACCGCCGGTCGCCCGGGACTCTCGGCGACGCGCACGTGGTGCTGATGGGTGGTTGGGTCGGGCCGCCCGTCGCCGGGCTGCCGGCGTGGCGGGCGGAGGACGACTGGAACGTGGTCTGCGACCCGGTCGCCGCCGCGGAGGTACGCCGGGCAGCGGGCCGGCTCACCGTCGTACCGCTCGCGGTGACGGCGCAGGTGCACCTGCGGGACCGCGACCTGCCCCGGCTGGCGGCCGCTGGTGCGCTCGGCCGCCTGATGGCCGGGCAGGCGGCGGCCTACCGGGACGACCGGGGCAAGCGCGCGCTGGGCCGGTCGCACGCCGGCCTGCCGGACGACCTGGCCAACTTCCACCACGACCCGCTGACCGTTGCAGTGGCGACCGGCTGGCCGGGGGTCACGATCGACACGAGGATGCTGGGTGGTCGCTACGTCGACCTGGTCATCAGCGTGGACGGCCCTTCGTTCGGCGAGCACTGGCTGTCGACGGTGGAGAGCCTGCGCCGTCGTTGAGCAGCTGCTGGCATGCGGTCTCGCCCAGCCACCGCTCGAACTCCTGCGGGCTCCATCCACGGTCGCCGACGAGCAGCAGCCAGGTGTCCGGGTGGTTGAGCGTCCAGAGGATGTCGGTCGCGCGGGCGACGTCCAGATCTGCCCGCAGGGCGCCCTTTCCCGCCAGGCTCTCGACCACGGTCTGCTGGTTCGCGTGGAAGTCCGACTGGATCAACCGCCACAGATCTCCGCTGTCCTGGTCGACCGGGGCCGCCGTGCGCACCACCCGAAGGATCCCGCCGATCCGGCGCTTCACCACGCAGGAGGCTTCCGCGAGCTTCAGCAGCTGCTGTCGGGGATCGTCCTCGTTCAGGACCTGGCGGTACCAGGGGCGGTCGGCCACGGGTGACTCGTCCTGGTCGCCCTTGAGCAGCAGGTCCCAGAGGGCGCGAAGCAGCTGGCTCTTCGTGGAGAAGACGACGTACACGGTCTTGGGCGCGACGCCGGCCTGCGCCGCGATCTCGGCCATCGTCGTTGCCGGGTAGCCCTGGCTCTCGAACAGGGCGTTCGCCGCGTCCAGGATGCTCCGCCGCGTCGCCGCGGCCTGCTGCTGCCGGTGCGGCGAGTGGTACTCGCGGCTGCTCTTGACAGGCGGCGGCATTCGGCTACCTTAACAGAGAATTCATTACTCATACACTGTAGTGAAAGAGGTTTCGCGATGACTGCTTCGGCTGCCCCTGACCGCGCCACCCGTCGGGATCATCTGCAGGGCATGTGGGCCTCGGTGGCCGATGCCTGGGAGGAGCACGCGGACTTCTTGGAAGCCCGCGCGGGTGACCTGACCGCGGCCATCCTTCGCGCGACTGCTCCGGAACCGGGCGAGCGGCTCCTGGAGCTCGCCTGCGGGACGGGCGGCACCGGCATCGCAGCTGCGGATCGGGTGGGGCCGCGCGGCGAGGTGGTGCTGTCGGACGTCGTTCCCGCGATGACCGCGGCCGCGGCTCGGCGGGCCGCGGCCCGGGGTCTGACGCAGGTTCGGGTCCGCGAGCTGGACCTCGACGAGATCGACGAGCCGGATGCCTCCTACGACGTCGTGGTCTGCCGGGAGGGGCTGATGTTCGCGCTCGACCCGGTGCGGGCTGTGCAGGAGGTGTTCCGCGTGTTGCGGCCCGGCGGGCGCGCGGCCTTCGCGGTGTGGGGACCGCCTGCCGCCAACCCCTGGCTGCGGCTCCCGTTCGACCTCGTGCGCAAGCAGGCCGGTGTGCCCAGCCCCCCGGCCGGGTCCCCCGGGCCGTTCGCCCTGGCCGACGCCGAGCGGTTGCGGGACCTACTCGTCACCGCTGGCCTCGTCGAGGTCGATGTGGCGCGGCACTCCGTCCCGATGCACGTCGGGTCGTTCGACGAGTGGTGGCTACGCACCTCCGCACTTGCCGGACCGCTCGCCGGGATCATCGCGGCGATGCCGCCCGAGGCGCGCGATGGTCTGCGGTCCCACCTCCGCGAGGCAGCCGCCGGGTTCGAGTCGCCGACCGGTCTCGACTTCCCCGGGCTCAGCCTGCTTGCTTCAGGTCGCCGCGCGTAGCGCGGCGGCAAGGTCCCCGCGTTCTTCGACCACGACGTCGGACAGGCCGAGCCAGCCAGCCATCTGCTCGAGCTCGGCGGCCAGCTCCACCGCGGTCTCGGGCGGGGCGTGGTCCTCGGCGTACGCCGACCGGACGAGCAGCGCACCAGACTGCCGGTCCGCCTTGAGGTCGACCCGGGCGACCAGCCGCTCCCCGAGCAGGAACGGCAGCACGTAGTAACCGTAGATCCGCTTGTCGGCAGGGACGTAGATCTCGATCCGGTAGTGGAAGTCGAACAGCTTCTCGGCCCGCCAGCGGAACCAGACCAGCGGGTCGAACGGCACGAGCAGCGCCCGGGCCGACACCCGGCGCGGCAGCCGCGCGTCCCGGTGCAAGTACCCCGGCCGTCGCCAGCCCTCGACCTCGGCTGGGAGCAGCTCACCGGCATCGACCAGCGCGGCAACGGCAGCCTGCGAGTCCTCCGGCCGCAGCCGGAAGTAGTCGCGCAGGCACGGCTCCGAGGCGACGCCGTGGGCGCGCGCCGCGATCCGGGTCAGCTCGAGAAAGGCCTCCTCGTCGGTGGGGTCGGGCGCCTCGACCACCGCGCGGGGCAGCACCCGCTCCGGGACGGCGTACCGACGCTCGAAGGACGTGGTGCGCCCGGCCGAGCTGATCTCCCCGGCGTAGAAGAGGAACTCCAGCGCCCGTTTGACCTCCGACCAGTTCCAGCCCCAGTCGACCGTGGCGCGCGGGACGTCGTGCTCGAGAGCCGTCTCCACCTGGCCGGCGGTCATCGGCACCGTGCGCGTCTTGAGCTCGTCGCGGACGGCCTGGACCAGCTCCGGACGTTGTGCCGCGATCGACTGGATGCCGCCCCAGGCCTCCTCGCTGCGGCGCATCCGCCAGCGCAGCAGCCGCTGCGTCGAGGGCGGGACCAGGCTGGCCTCGTGCGCCCAGTACTCGACGAGGCGGCGCGGCGCCCGGCTGCTGGCACGGTCCAGCAACGCCCGGTCGTAGGGCCCCAGCCGGGAGAACAACGGCAGGTAGTGCGCGCGCGAGAGCACGTTCACGCTGTCGATCTGCAGCAGGCCGATCCGCTCGACGGTGCTCGTCAGGTGCCGCATGGTGGGGGTCGCCGGCCGCGGTGCAGCCAGGCCCTGGGCGGCGATCGCGACCCGCCGGGCGCGCGCAGCAGTCAGGCGCACCGGCGTCGTCGTCACGAGAGGCGATGCTGCCACGGCGTACCGACAGGTCCTGCGAGGATGCGGCCATGCGTCGTCTCCCCCGGCTGGTCGTTGTGGGCGTGCTGGTGCTCGGTGTCACCTCGACCGCGGTGTCGTCCCAGGCGGCGGAGGTGCACGAGACGTCGGTGCGCATCGGCACGTCGGTGGACGGCCGCGCCATCGTCGCGGTGCACCGGTGGACGGACGGAGCGACGCGGACCGCGCTGGTCGTCGGCAGCATGCACGGGGACGAGCGGGCCGGGATGCGCGTCGTACGCCGGTTGCGCACCGCCTCGTTGCCGGACGGGCTCGACCTGTGGCTGGTGCGGACGATGAACCCGGACGGGACGGCGGCCGACCGGCGTACCAACGCCCACGGCGTCGACCTCAACCGCAACTTCCCGCGGTTCTGGGTGCCGGCCGGTGCCGGTACGCCGACCTGGTCGGGGCCGTCGGCGGCGAGCGAGCCGGAGACCCGGGCGATGACGACGTTCCTGCGCGAGGTCAGCCCGCGCACCACGCTGGTCTTCCACCAGCCGCTGTACGGCGTGGACTCCTACCGGGCGAAGTCGATGACCCTGGTGCGCCGGCTCAGCCGGGAGACCGGATTGCCGGTGCGGTTCTTCGACTGCCAGGGCGGCTGCCACGGCACCTTGACCGACTGGCACAACGCCCGCCTCGCCGGCCGCGCGGTGACCGTGGAGCTGGGTCGCAAGGCTTCCGGGCACCAGGTCGAGCGGGTGACTCAGGGGCTGCTACGTGTCGTGTCGGGCCGTTAGCCAGCCGGATCGCGGGTCAGGATGCACGGCTCAGCCGGCCACGAAGATGCAGAACGGGTGCCCGGCCGGGTCGGCGTACACCCGGAGCGGTTCCTCGGGGTCGTCGGTGCGGTCGTAGAGCAGTCGGGCACCGAGGGACAGGGCGCGCTCGTGCTGGACCTCGAGGTCCGCCACCGTCGGCACCGTCATGTCCAGGTGCATCTGCTGCGGCTGAGTGCTGTCCGGCCAGGTGGGCTCCGGAAGCTCAGGTACCTGCTGGAACGCCATCCCGACTCCGTCGGGGTTCCGCAGCACCAACCAGTCCGACCCGTTCGGGTCGGGCTCGCCCGCTGACGGTGGCTCGTCGCCCGGGCGGTACTGCCAGCCGAGCAGCTGGCGGTAGAACTCGGCCAGCTTGCGCGCATCGGTGCAGTCCAGCACCACCTGCCGGACGTGTGGGAAACCGTCCTGCACCACAGACTCCTCCTTCGAACCCCGGGACCCGCGTTCGTCAGCCTAGGAACGTCAGCCAAGCTCGGTTCCATCGGGTGCGGGGGAACGAGGCATGGCGAAGATCTTGTCGGCGGGCAGCTCGAGCTCAGTAACCGACGACACGTTCGTCCCGGTGCGCCCTTTGTGCCGTTGACAAGCCGGCGAGCCGGAATAGCGTGCAAACGCTGGGGGCCCCTCAACCGGAAGGTCTGCTCATGCCCAAGTACTTGATCAGCGCCAACTACACCGCCGAGGGAATGGACGGGGTCCGCGCCGCCGGCGCGAAGTCCCGGGTCGACGCGGTGTCGACCATGCTGGCGGCCATGGGCGGCCGGCTCGAGTCGTTCCACTTCGCGTTCGGCGACACCGACGTGTTCGCCATCGCCGACGTGCCCGACGACGAGGCCGCCGCGGCGGTGGCCATCGCGATCAACAGCTCCGGCGCGGTGAGCATCCGCACCACCAAGCTGCTCACGGTGGAACAGGTCGACGATGCGCTCGGGCGCTCGGTGAACTACCAGAAGCCCGGCTCCTGACCGGCGCAGAAGGCAGGCGACCCGTCGGGCGGGTCGCTGCCTTCCGCCGCTTGCACGCATCCGGTTGCTTCGTCATGCCGAACCCGTGGGACATCGGCAGCGCGTGTGCCCTGCAGCAGCTCGGGTTCCACGCGCTCGCGACCACGAGTTCCGGTTTCGCCTGGACGTTGGGTCGTGTCGACAACCACGTCACGCTCGATCGGACGCTCGAGCATCTGCGGGCCGTCGTGGACGCCGTGGACCTGCCGGTCAACGCAGACTTCGAAGGTGGCTTCGCGGCCGATCCGGACCAGGTCAACGCGAACGTCAAGCTCGCCGCATCCACCGGGGTCGCCGGGCTCTCGATCGAGGACTCCACGGGTGACGACACGCATCCGCTGCACGACTTCGACCTGGCAGTGGAGCGCATTCGGGCCGCACGTCAGGCGATCGATGACAGTGGTACGGGCGTTGTGCTCACCGGTCGGTCCGAGGGCTTCGTCGTCGGCCGGCCTGACATCGACGAGACGATCCGACGGCTGCACGCCTACGCGGAAGCGGGCGCCGACTGCCTTTACGCTCCGGGGATCAGGACTGTCGAGGAGATCGCGGCGATCATCGACGCGGTGACACCGAAGCCGGTGAACCTGCTGATCAACGCCCCGTTCATCACCGTCGCCGAGGCGGCGGCCCTCGGAGTCAGGCGGATCAGCGTCGGTGGAACCCTCGCGCGCACCGCGTGGGCCGGCTTCCTGCAGGCCGCAAAGGAGATCGCGGACGCAGGGACGTTCTCCCGGTTCGAGGGGCTGCCGAACGTCGACGCGCTGCTCGGTCAGAACCCGCAGGCATGAGAGGTCCCTGGGCCCGAGGAACCACTATCGAGTCGTTGGAGGCAGGCACAGTGGAAGGAGCCGTCCATGCTTGGAGAGCATCCGGTCACGCCGGTACTACTAGCGAAGGACCTCTCAGCAGCTCGTGATTTCTACCACGACAAGATCGGGTTGGAGATCCTCATCGAGAACGAGGACGCCATCGTGTTCAAGTGCGGTGGCGGCACTCATCTCGACGTGACCAAGAGCACCGTCGGGACAGCGGACGAACAAACCCAGGCGTCGTGGCAGGTCCCGGACATTCATGCCGAGGTCGCGGAGCTTCGTGCCCGAGGCGTGCAGGTCGAGAGCTACGACCTGCCAGGCTTGAAGACCGTCGACGGCGTCGCCGACATCGGCTTCGCCTGGGCTGCCTGGATCACCGACCCCGGCAAGAACGCATTGGGAATCCTGCAGATCAAGGCGTAGCGCCGCCTCCCCGTCGGGATGTCCGGCTCGGCGACATCGGCCCGGCGCGCTGATTAGTCCGGCATCGGGAACAGCTCGGCGAGCCACCCTTGCCAGCCCTCGAGGACCGCGGGTGCTCGGTCGCCCGCCTCGGCCCCGTACAGCCAGAACCAGACGCTGATCGCAGCCTGCCCGTCGGTGCCCTCGACCGCCACCACCGCGGTACCCGGCCCCGGTTCGTGGATGTGCAGGATCAGCATCCGCGGCACCGCCCGCTCCACCGTGCCGGCCAGTGCCGTCGGTGCGTCCGGCCCGGCCGCCACGCGGTCGCCCTCGGAGGATGCGGCCGGGATCCCCAACGCCCCGGTGAGTGTGCTCCAAGCCTCGTCGAGGCTGCCGGCGGCCATGCCCAGAGGCTGCACGGCCAGACCCACCTGCCCAGGGAAGTAGCGGCGGTGCAGGCCGAGGTTGTGCAGGAACATTCGCCAGCCCGCCTCCAGGCCGTCGAACTGATCGTCCCACTCCTCGCCGGACCCGAAGCCGCTGTTGACGAGGCGCACCACGCAGGTGCCGCCGTCGCGGGCCTCGATCAGCCACTCGAAGGCCATGCCACCACCTTCGTCGCTCCCGTCGAAGACGACCCGGTGCGGCGGGTCCCAGACCCGCACCCGTCCCCGAACCGTCATCGAGTCGCCGGGCCCGAACTGCGAGACCGTCTCGCCGCCCTCGCGCTCCTCGACCGTGGTGGGCACGAACCAGCTGCCGATGCCGGGGCCGGTCGCCACCGCGGCCCAGACCTCCTCGGGCGTCCCCGGCACCTCCACCTCGAGCTCGATCGAACGGCTGTCGTCGGTCATGTCGCCTCCTTGGCGGCTGGTGCTGTCGTGGCGAATTTGTCCGACGCCGGGCGGGGGTGGGCCAGCACGACGAGGCGCGACCAGCGACCGCCCGGCGCGCTCTCGTCGTGGTACCGGGCTGCGAGGGTGGCCACCGCCTCGGCGAGGTCGCGGGTGAAGGCCGCCCGCTCGGGCGCGGACCGGAAGCGGATCTCGGTGTCGATCGACAACGTCGGCAGCTTCTTGCCCGCAGCGTCGGCGCTCTTGAGCAGCGCGCCGACCTCGCGGATGGCCCGGGCGCCAAGGGCGAGCAGGTAGCCGGCCGAGAGTCTGTCAGCCGTACGGGCAGGGTCGGCCGCGGCCGGACCGAGGGCGTCGGGCGAGAGCACGTAAGCCGCCGCGGAAGCCTGCATCACCCGCTCCGTGCAGCCGCGCCGGGACCGCACCTCTACCAGCGCCACCAGGCCCTGAGCCTCCAGCGCGCGCACGTGGTAGTTGAGCTGCTGGCGCGGCAAGCCCAGCCGTTCGGCCAGCGTGGTCGCCGAGCCCGGTGTGACGAGCTCGGCGAGCACCCGCGCCCGAGTGGGCTCCAAGGCCACCGTGGCCACCACCGGACTGTCGATCACGGCGACCTCTTGCATGGCCCCACAGTCCCATTTGACAAGATCTCTTGTCAATTGGCCGAGCCCGTGACGAACCACTTGCGCATGATCACCGTGATCATGCGCAAGTGGTTCGGGGCTGAGGTTGGCGCGCGCGAAGGCTTCGATCCGGGTCAGTGGCCGGCCGGGAGCCTGCGGTCCAACCAGTCCGGCAGCCACCAGTTGCGACGTCCCAGCAGGGCCATCGCCGCCGGCAGCAGCACCGCTCGCACGATCGTCGCGTCGATGAGGACCGCGGCCGCGAGCCCGACGCCCATCTGCTTGAACTCCAGCAGCGACAGCGTCGCGAAGATGCTGAACACCCCGACCATCACGGCCGCCGCGCTGGTCACCACGCCAGCCGATGCCGTCACACCGCGCGCCACCGCGGCTCGGGTCGGTTCACCGAGCGCGTGCGCCTCCCGGATCCGGCTCACCACGAACACGTGGTAGTCCATCGAGAGTCCGAACAGGATGACGAACAGGAACAGCGGCAGCCAGTCGATGATGAAACCGCTCTCCTGCACACCGAGCAGGTCGGCACCGAAACCGTTCTGGAAGATCAGCACCAGCAAGCCGTACGCCGCGCCGACCGACAGCAGGTTCAGTGCCACCGCCGTGGCCGCCACGACGACCGACCGGAACGCCAGCACCAGCACGACGAAGGTGACCGCGAGGACGAAGCCGATCACGAACGGCAGGTGCGACTGCAGGGTCTCGGTGAAGTCGACCGACCAGGCCGCGTCGCCGGTCACGGCCACCTCGGCGCCCGGCACCCGCTCCTGCAGGGCCGGTGCGAGGCGGTCCCGCAGCACGGCGAGCGAGTTCTTGGACCGCTCGCTGTTGAAGTCGCCCACCATGGCCAGGTCGACCTTGGCGGTGCGGCCGTCCGGCGCGAAGTCGACCTGCGACTCCCCCAGGTCGGCGAACCGGCCGGTCCGCCCGGCGTCGGCGACCAGCCGGTCGGCACCCGCTGCCACGGCATCCCGGTCCAGCGGGCGGTCGTCGTCCGACCAGATGACGACGGTGTGCGCGAAGCCGGTCTGCGGGAACGCCGACGTCATCGCGTCGTACGTCTTCATCACCGGGATCGAGCGCGGCAGCGAGTCCGCGCCCGACTCACCGAGCTTCATGCCGAGCGCCGGCATCGCCAGCGCGACCATCGCCGTCCCGGCCAGCACCAGCGAGACCACCGGCTTCGCCAGCACGACTCGCATCACCGCCGGCCAGAACCGGCCGGCGCCGTGGCGACGCAGCCGGTGCACCAGCGGGATGCGGGGCCGGTCGACCTTGTCACCGAGCAGCGAGAGCACGGCGGGCAGCACGGTCAGCGAGCCGAGCACGGCCACCGCGACGACCAGCATGGTGCCGATGGCCATCGAGCTGAAGATCACGTTGCCCGAGAACAGCAGGCCGGACATGGCGACCACGACGGCAATACCCGAGACCACGACCGCCCGGCCGCTGGTCTGCGCCGCGATGTCGATGGCCTCGCGACGGCTGGCGCCACGGGCCCGCTCCTCCCGCGTGCGGCGCACGTAGAACAGCGAGTAGTCGACGCCGACGGCCATCCCGATCAGCAGGATGACGCTGTTCAACGTGTCGCTCGCGGGTTGCAGGTGGGACACCAGGGCCGACAGGCCGATGGCGGTCCCGACCGCCGAGAGCGCGAGCAGGACGGGCACGCCGGCAGCGATGATCGCGCCGAAGGTCAGCAGCAGGATGCCGAGGGTGATGGGCAGGCTGAGCTTCTCGGCCCGCATGAAGTCGTCCTCGACCTGGCCGTTGATCGCGTGGTCGAGCGACGCGCTGCCGACCTGGGCGATCCGCAGACCGGGATGGTCGGCCGCCACTGCAGCGGTCGTGTCCAGCACCGCCTCGATCCGGGTGTCGGCCACCTCCTCCGCCGCCGTACCGGTCGCGGAGCCCACGTCGAGCTGCACCGGCACCATCGCGGAGCGGCCGTCGTCGGCGCGGACCAGCTGCCCGACGTCGGCGACCTCGGGCAGGGCGGAGAGCCGCTCGTCCAGGTCGGCGGCGGCCGCCCGGGCATCGGCGTCCGAGAGTCGCTCACCCCGTGATGCCTGGATGAGCACCCGCTCGGTGAAGTCCGCGGGGTAGCCGGCCTGCTCGATCGCGAGGTCCGCCCGGCCGGACGGACCGGTGCCCATCTCGCCGTCGGTGAGCAGCCGGGTGCCCGCCGCCCCGCCGCCGACGATCGCGGAAGCGACGAGCAGCACCCACAGCAGCAGCGCCTTCCAGCGGTGCCGGATGCTCCAGCGGGCGAGCCGCTCGGCCGCGCCGGGACGACGGGCCGTGTTCGGCAGGGACGAGGTGGCACCGGGGCTCCCCGGTGGCGCGACGACGGTCATGATCGGGCTCCTTCACGAGGTCCCGGACGGCGTCCGAGAGACGTCCTCAACCGTCGCCGCAGCCGGCGCCCTCGTCTCTGCGGCCAGCGGCCGATCTGGGGGTGGGGGTAACCCGAGGCCCGACCCGGGCGCCAACCGGCTCGTCCCAAGCGTCGCTGATCTCTAGCGTGGACCGGGACCGGACGGCACGAGCGAGAGGCGGGCAGCGCAGATGAGGTGGCTGACCCGACCGCTGCTCGAGCTCGGATATCTGGTGTCCGGGCTCTTCGCCGGCGTCGTCACCTTCACGGTCACCGTCACGGGACTCGCCCTGAGCGTCGGCCTGATCCCGGCCTTCCTGCTCGGCGTCCCGGTGTTCGGCGCTGTCGTGTACGTCGTGCACGGGCTGGCTGTCATGGAGCGACACCGTGCAGCCCTGTTCCTCGACGTCGAGCTGCCGGCCCGACCGGTCCGCAACGCTCCCGGACTCAGCTGGCTGCGCCGCGTCCTGCTGCGCGCCAGGTCACCCGAGTTCTGGAAGGAGGCCGGGTACGGCGTGCTGCTGCTGCCGGTCGGGGTCGTCTCGGCGTCCCTCGCGCTGTCCTTCTGGGCTGCCGCCGTGACGGGTCTCCTGCTGCCGCTGTACGCCGAGCGGCTGCCCGGCGACGAGGCGATCACCTGGCTGGACTGGTCGGACCGGCTCGAGGTCGCCGCCGGCTTCGGCGCCGGGCTGGTCATGCTGCTGCTCGCCCGGGTGCTCACCGCCGGGTTGGCGCTGGCGCAGCGGTCCCTCGCGTCGGCGCTGCTCAGCCCCAGCAGCAGCGACGCCCTGCGCGCGCAGGTCAGCCAGCTCACCGAGACCCGCGCCCGGGTGGTCGACGCTGCCGACGCCGAGCGGCGCCGGATCGAGCGTGACCTGCACGACGGCGCGCAGCAGCACCTCGTCGCGCTGGCGATGAACCTGGGCCGGGCCAAGGAGAAGATGGACAGCGACCCCGAGGGCGCCCGCGAGCTGGTCACCCAGGCCCACCAGGAGGCCAAGGACTCGATCAGCGCGCTGCGCAACGTCGTGCGCGGAGTGCACCCCGCCGTCCTCACCGACCGTGGGCTGGACGCCGCGCTCTCCGGGCTCGCCGCCCACTCCCCGGTACCGGTGCACCTCGACGTCGACGTCCCCGAGCGGCCGAACGCCACGGTCGAGGCCGTCGCGTACTTCGTGGTCAGCGAGGCCCTCACCAACATCGCCAAGCACTCCGGCGCCACCCGGGCCACCGTGCACGTGGAGCGCGACGGCGACCGGCTGCTCGTGTCCGTCTCGGACGACGGTCGCGGCGGCGCCACCGAGCACGAGGGCAGCGGACTGGCCGGCCTGCGGGACCGGGTGGCCGCCGTCGACGGCACCTTCCTGCTGCAGAGCTCTCCCGCCGGCGGGACCACCGTGACCGTGGAGGTGCCGTGCGCGTCCTGATCGCCGAGGACTCGGTGCTGCTGCGCCAGGGTCTCGTCCACCTGCTCACCGACGCCGGCTTCGAGGTCGTGGCCGCGGTCGACGACGCCGACCAGCTGCTCCGCGCGGTCGACGAGCACCGGCCGGACATCTGCGTGGTCGACGTGCGGATGCCGCCGACGCACACCGACGAAGGCGTGCGAGCGGCGCTGGTGATCCGCGCGCAGTACCGCGAGGTGGCGGTGCTGATGCTCAGCCAGTACGTCGAGGAGCGCTACGCGACCGACCTGATCGCCTCCGACACCCGCGGCTTCGGCTACCTGCTCAAGGACCGGGTCGCCGACGTCTCGGAGTTCGTCGAAGCCGTACGACGGGTGGGCGCCGGCGGCACCGCGCTGGACCCCGAGGTCGTGGCCCAGCTGCTCGTCCGCAGTCGTCGCACCGACCCGCTCGCCGGGCTGACACCCCGCGAGACCGAGGTGCTCGGACTGATGGCCGAAGGCCGGTCGAACGCCGGCATCGCCGCCGAGCTGGTCGTCAGCGAGGGTGCGGTCGAGAAGCACGTGAGCTCGATCTTCACCAAGTTCGGCCTGCCGCCGGCCGAGCAGGACCACCGACGAGTGCTGGCCGTGCTGCGCTGGCTGAACGGCTGAGGAGCCAGGGATGACGACCGACACGACTGCCACTCATCACCCCGCGAGCCGCCCGACCGGCGGCGGCCAGCCCGGCCTGCGCGCCCCGCTGCGGGTGCTCGTGGTGGGTCTCGCGCTGCTGATGGTCGGCTGGTGCGCCCTCACCCTCGCCAGCCTGCTGGCCCGCGGGAACGGCGAGGCAGGCGGCAGCTACTCCGGGATCCGGACCCTGGAGGTCGACACCGGGTTCGAGTCCGTCGAGATCGTCGGGTCACCGGACGCGACGAAGGTGTCGATGCGCCGCAGCTACCACTGGTCGCTGTCCCGGCCCACCGTGCGGGCCGTCAAGGACGGCGACGTGCTGCGCATCTCGTCGTCCTGCCCGTTCCAGGTCGGCATCGGCTGCACCGGCAAGGTCCGCCTGCGGGTGCCTGCCGGGATCGAGGTCCGGGCGGACACCTCGGACGGCGACCTGACCATGCGCGACCTCACCGGCACGGTGGACGCGTCGACCGCCGACGGCGACATCGACGCGGACACCCTCAGCGGCGAGCTCGCCTTCCGGGTGAAGGACGGGTCGGTCCACGCCGGTGGCCTGCAGACCGGAACGGTCGCCGCGCAGTCCGCCGACGGCGACGTGCGGCTGTCCTTCGCGGTGGCTCCCACCTCGGTCACCGGGACGTCCAAGGACGGGTCCATCACCGTCCTGGTGCCGCGCGACCGGACGACCTACGCGGTGTCCCTGTCGGTCAAGGACGGCTCCCGCACCGTCGAGGTCCCCACCGACCCGGAAGCCGGCCGCCGCATCACGCTGACAGCGGCCGACGGCTCCCTGACCGTCTCTCCTCGCTGAGCTCCTCGGCCGCCAGGACCTTCCCCAGCGCGCGGGTGAGGACCCTGATCTCCTTGGCGTCGAGGTGCCGGGTGTAGTGCTCCTCGATGCCGGCGAGGTACGTCGGCGCGGCAGCCCGCAACCGCTTGCGGCCCTCCTCGGTCAGCGCGGCGTACGACGACCTGCGGTCCTCGGGGTTCGGCTCCCGACGCACCAGCCCCGCGTCCTCGAGCTCGCCGACGACCCGGCTGATGCGCTCCCGGCTCAGCACGGCAGACGCCCCCAGCTCGGTCATCCGCAGCTTCCGCCCGGGAGCCGCGTTGAGGACGAGCAGGACGTCGTACCAGGCAATCGGGAGCCCGTGGCCGGCCAGCTCGCGGGCGAGCTTCGGCACAACGGCGGCGTGCACGCGCAGCAACGCGGCCCACGCCCCGACCGGGTCCAGCTCTGCAGCCATGCCAGGACGATAGCGCCTCTCTGTGCGTGCGCGCGCACCTACTTGACACGTGACTGTGTCCACGGCAGCATTATGTGCGTGCGCACGCAGATAGCGTGGCCGACCACGCGGGGATGACCCGCACGACGCGAAGGACCGACCCATGACCACCTTGCTGCACATCGCCGCCTCCCCCCGCTCCGAGAAGTCGGAGTCGCTCGCGCTCGCCGAGACCTTCCTCGACACCTACCGCGACGTGAACACCGACCACACCGTCGAGACCTGGAACCTGTGGGACGGCTCGCTGCCGGAGTTCGGTCCCGCCGCGGCGGCCGCGAAGATGGCCGTGTTCGCCGGCGCCGACCTGAACAGCGAGTCCGCCGCGGCGTGGCGCGACGTGACCGAGACGTTCGCCCGCTTCGCCGCCGCCGACCGCTACCTGTTCAGCGTGCCGATGTGGAACGCCAGCGTGCCGTACAAGCTCAAGCAGCTCATCGACGTGGTGTCGCAGCCGGGCATGGTCTTCAGCTTCGACCCCGAGGACGGGTACACCGGGCTGCTGCACGGCAAGCAGGCCGCGGTCATCTACACCGCCGCCATCTACGGGCCGGGTCGGGGACCGGCGTTCGGCGCGGACTTCCAGGCCCCGTTCTTCCGGGACTGGCTGAACTGGGCCGGCATCACCGACGTGGCCGAGGTCGCGTTCCGGCCGAACATCGCGACCGCGGACGCGGACGCCGGCCGGGAGCAGGCGCAGCGCGACGCGCGGCTGCTCGCCAAGACGTTCTAGGCCGACCCGACAGTCACAGCGACCGGTCCAGCCGGCGGGACATCTCGCGCAGTGCGCGCTCCGCGGCGGCTGCGACGTCACGCTCCGGGTCGTCGAGGCAGTCACGCACCGCGTCGGCATCCTCTGCCTCACCGACCCGGGCCAGTGCCCGGACGGCGGCGGCCCGGACCCGCGGCACCTCGTCGGCGCAGCAGCGGTGCACGGCCGCTGCGGCCTCGCCCACCTCGTGCTCCCGCGCGACCTTGGCGCACATCTCCCGGACCCGCCAGGCCTGGTCGGCCAGCCCGGCAACCACCACGGTCGCGGCCTGCGGGCGGTAGACGTGCAACAGGGCCCGGGCGGCCCACACCCGGGGCCAGTAGACGAGGTCGAGGTCGCCGGCGACCATCGCGACCGAGCTCCGGCCCCCGATCCAGTCGAGGTCGGGGGCCTCGGGGTCGGCCCAGTCGCCGCCACCGAGCAGGTCGACGCACCAGTCGACGACGGCATCGGGTCCGACCAGCTCGACCAGCGCCGAGACCCGCTCAACCGGCCGGGCGGCCAGCTCGTCGTCCGACGGCGCGCGCCCCGGCGTACTGCTCAGGTGATCTCGAGCAGCTTCTCGCGGACCGCGTAGACCACGGCCTCCATCCGGGAGTGCAGCTGCAGCTTCTCCAGGATGTTGCGGATGTGGTTCTTCACCGTGTTCTCGCTGATGAAGAGCTCCTTGGCGATGTCGCGGTTGTTCAGGCCCTTCGCGACCAGCTTGAGCACCTCGAGCTCGCGGTCGGTGAGCCGCGGCGCGGGCACCTGCTGCCGCTCGTCGCCCTTCTTGATCATCGTGGCGAACTCGGTGAGCAGCTTGGAGGCCATCGACGGGCTGATCAGCGACTGGCCGCCGGCCACCGACCGGATCGCGGCGGCGACCTCGTCGATCGAGATCTCCTTGAGCAGGTAGCCGCTGGCGCCGGCCTTGATGGCGTCGTACAGGTCGGCCTCGTCGTCGGAGATCGTCAGCATCACGATCTTCGCGCTCGGCACGACGTCCTTGATCGCGGTGCACGCCTCGATGCCGCTGCGACGCGGCATCCGGACGTCCATCAGGACGATGTCGGGCAGCAGCGCGGAGGCGAGCTCGACGGCCTCGGCGCCGTCGCCGGCCTCGCCGACGACCTCGATGTCGGTCTCCTGACCGAGCACCATCTCCAGGCCGCGGCGGAACAGCGCGTGGTCGTCGACGACGAGCACCCGGATCGGCTCCGCGGCAACGCGACCCGGCCGGGCCTCACCGGCTGCTCGCTCGCTCACCCGCACACCTCTCGGACACCTCAGGACGAACGGGACTGGACACCCGCCGCCGGAGCGCATCCTCGCACGTCAGAGCGGCGCTGACCTGACGAACCGGGAGATCTCGCGCCGAAGAGTGCCGACGGGATCGCGACGGAGAACTTCGCGCTGCCGGCGTCCGTCAGACCGCCAGCCGGATCACTCCGTAGTCGTAGGCGCGGCGCCGGTAGACGACGCTGGGCTGCGCGGTCTCGGCGTCGACGAACAGGTAGAAGTCGTGCCCGACCAGCTCCATCTCGTAGAGCGCCTGGTCGAGGTTGATCGGCGTCGCCTCGTGCACCTTCTCGCGGACGTACATCGGCCCGTCGTCGGAGCGCGGCGTCCTCGACGTCCGGCACCCGAGCGGCAGACGGCCGTTCTGCATCTGCGGCGACGCCGTCCAGTGCGGCGGTCGCCGACGCCACCGAGACCGGCGTCTTGGCGCCGTGGTGCACCCGGCGACGGTCGTGGGCCCGGCGCAACCGGGCCTCCAGCTTGGTCACAGCCGCGTCCAGTGCGGCGTAGCAGTCCTGGGCGGCCGCCTCGGCGCGCATGACCGGGCCGCGGGACCGGATGGTGATCTCGATGCGCTCACGCTGGTCGGCGAGCCGTGGGTTGCGTTCCTGGGAGCACTCGACGTCGACGCTGATCACCTTCGGGTCGAGCTTCTCGATCTTCGCGAGCTTCTCCGCGATGTGCGTGCGGAAGCGCTCGGTGACCTCGGTGTTCCGACCCTTGACGACGATGTCCACGAAGTGATCCTCCTCTGTCAGAAAAGTCGGACTGCGACACCCGCCCGGCCGACCTGGTCTTCGACCCCACATCCGCCTGCTGAGGGTCTCGCAGCGGTGTCCGCCACTACTCCCCTTCTCCCGGGTCGGAGGACATCTGGACCTCCGGCGGGGCAGGACTTACTTCTAAGCCGCACCGTGATCGGACGACAAGAAGTCGCCTTACGTGGACCGTTTCGCCTGCGGCTGGCATCGGCTTGCCGGTCCGCTGCCCCGCGAGGGACGAGCGGTCCGGCGCAACCACGGACCCGGGCGGGTGCCATGTCGGAACGCTAGTCCCTGCCGGTGGCCAAGGACAGCCCGGTCCCACGGCGGGCGGTGGCAGCCACCACCGCGGCCACGACGACCGAGGCTCCCGCCGCCTGCAGTGCCCGCGCCGACTCGGCCAGCGTCGCCCCCGTGGTCACCACGTCGTCGACGAGCACCAGCTGGCCGGCCGGCCACCGCGGCCGCCCGTCGGGGCGGCACCCGGACCGCGCCGGCGAGGTTCTCGGCGCCGGGCCAGCACCCCGAGGCCGGCCTGGTCGCGGGCGCCCCGGGACATCCGCAGCACCGGAGCGACCCTGGCGTCGGCACCGTGGCGCCGCAGCGTCCGGGCCGCCGCCCGCGCGAGCCGCAGCGTCGGGTCGTGGCCGCGCTCGCGGACGGCGGCCGGCCGGGAGGGCGCCGGCACCAGCAGCACCGGGCGGCCGCCGCCGCCGGTGGTGGCAGCGGAGACGGCCGACGCGCAGGGCCGCCCCCAGCGGTCGGCTCAACGCCAGAACGCCGTGCTCCTTGTGCGCGAGGAGGGCGGCGCGCACCGGTCCGTCGTACGCCGTGACCGCCCAGGTCGGGGGCAGCGACACCGGGCAGGGGTCGGGGCGGCACGGCCGCGCCGGTCCGTCGAGCAGCCGGGCACAGCGTGGCGCACCAGGTGACCCCCTCGGTGCCGCAGCCGACGCAGCTGGCGGGCAGCACCAGGTCGAGCACCGCGCGCAGGGTGAGGACGACCACCCGCCGAGCCTGCCGCCGTACCGACGCGCCACGGCCGTGCCGGCAGGAACGGTGGACGACCCAGGGGCTGTTGACGGTCAGCCGGGAACGGTCAACCCGGGTAGGCCGGGTCGGTGCCGACACCCAGCGGCTGCCACCCGCCGCTGGAGGTGAACTGCATCAGCTCACCGTCCGCCGTGCCGACCACCAGCGGGTTCTCCTGCGGCTGGAGCGGTGGCGCCGCGGTGATGCTCACCGGGTCCGCGAGCGGATCGGTGTCGGTGATCGTGTACCCGTTGGTGCCCACGTAGTACGGCGCCACCGGCAGCTCGTCCCGGCTACCCAGCACGGCCAACGTGACAGCGTCGGCCCATGCGACGTCGCGGACCGATCGCAGGTCTGGTACCGGCTCGTGCAGGCTCGTGATCGACACCGCCTCGCCGCTCTCGATGTCCGGGTCGGCCGTCTCGACCCGGACGATCGGGCCGACCTTGACCCGCGCCGACTTGCCGGCGCCGACGATCAGCGCCACCCGGGTGCCGTCCCGGGCCACCGCGACCGCCGTCAGCCGCGGAGTGTCCGCGACGCTCACCTCCTGGGGCGCGTTGGCTCCGTTGGCGAGGTACCAGAGCTGGCCGGTCGCGCGGTCCACCACCCACAGGTTGTCGCCCGCGGTCCCAGGACGGTGGCGACAGGTCGGCTCCGCGCACCCGGGGCAGCAGCCCCTCGGTGCGCGCCAGCCGCCCGACGTAGCACGGTCCGGCCGTCGGTGCTCACCGCCGCGACCCGGCTGGCGTCCAGCGACACTGCCGGCGTGCGCAGCGCCGGGTCGCCGGTCCCCGCGGCACCGGGCACCGGCTCGAACTGACCCTCCAGGTAGCGGCCGATCCGGCCGTCCTGCGCCACGTAGGCCGACGGGCTCGGCGGCAGCTGGTCGGGGTCGTAGGTAGGCCAGGCGTCGCGGTCCTGGTCCTCGGCGACGCCGCTGACCAGCGAGGTCCTCACCGCCCGCGGTGATCCGCACCAGGAGCACCTCGGACAGCTGCTTGAGCGTCCAGACGATCTGCGCCGACATCCGCTCCCGGGCGTTGTCGTCGGCCTGCAGGGCCGCGGCGTTGAGGCGCACGGTCGCGATGCCGTCGCGGACCGGCACCGACCCGACCTCCAGACCGGTGCCCTGGGGGAACGCTGTGTCCACCGCGTCGCGCAGTCGCGGCGGTCGGTCCGCGCAGCAGCCGGGCCACCAGCTTGGTCGTGAGGCCGGGCAGCTCGGGCAGCAGCACCGTGTCGGGCACCAGGGTGCTCCCGGACGGCGCCAGGAAGTACAGCGAGACCTGCCGGTAGGTCTCCGCGACGTCCGCCGCGGAGAGCATCAGCCCGTCGTCCAGCTTGGCGATCCGCCACTCGCCGTCGACCCGCTCCATGCCGAACGCCCGGGTCACGGTGGTGCCCGACGGCGAACGGCGGAAGGTGCCCTCGCTGTCGATCCGGCCGACCTCGGTGCCCTCGACCGTGACGGTCACTCGGCGGCTGACGGTCCAGCGGAGCGACCCGGTCGGTCGTACGACGCGTGCCGGCCTGCGGGCGCCACCGCTGCCGGGCTCGCGGTGCGAGGTACAGCCGGGCGACCTCGTGGTCGCCCTGGAAGTCGGCGCTGGACTGCAGGAAGCCGCGCACGATGTCCTCCGGGCTGGCGCCCGGGGTCGGGGGCTGCCCGATGACCGGCACGACGTCCTCGACCCGCTGCAGCCGTGAGGTCGCCGCCGGCCTTGACCGGGCCGGAGGTCGGGATCGAGGCGCAGCCGGCGAGCGGACACGACGAGCAGGGGCAGCAGGAGGCGCACCGTCCGGCGGCGGCCGCGTCGGGCCATCGGGAGCTCAGACATCGACGCCGCCCGGGGTGCGGATCCGGCGGTAGGGCTGCGCCGACGGACACCGGACGCGCCGGCGCCGGTGAGTCCATCGGCTCGAGCGGGATCGGCGACCCCTCGCAGCTCGGCGCCGAGCCGCCGCGGCAGGGTGAGCCGGAACTGGCAGCCGTCGCCGGGCTCGCCCCACGCCTGCAGCCAGCCGCCGTGCAGGTGCGCGTCCTCGAGGGCGATCGACAGGCCCAGGCCGGTGCCGCCGGTGGTGCGCGCCCGGGCCGGGTCGGCCCGCCAGAACCGGTTGAACACCATGCCGACCTCGTCCGGGCTCGAGCCCGACGCCGTGGTCGCGGACCGCGACCGCGACCGCCTCGGTCGTCGCCGGCGACCCGGACCGTCGATCGGGCCGGCCCTCGCCGTGCTCGATCGCGTTGACGACCAGGTTGCGCAGGATGCGCTCGATCCGCCGGCGCGTCGACCTCGGCGACGCAGGGCACCGCCGGCGCGACCAGCACGCAGCTCGCTGCCCCGGCGCTCGGCCAGCGGCTCCATGGCCTCGATGACGTGCCGGGCGACCACGCCGCAGGTCGGTCGGCTCGGCCTCGAGCAGCGCGGCGCCGGCGTCGTACCGGCTGATCTCCAGCAGGTCGGCGAGCAGCGCCTCGAACCGGTCCAGCTGGGCCTGCAGGATCTCGGCGCTGCGCTCGACCGCCGGGTCGAAGCCGGTCCGGGCCTCGTGCAGGACGTCGGCCGCCATCCGCACCGTCGTCAGCGGGGTGCGCAGCTCGTGCGACACGTCGGAGACGAACCGGCGCTGCACCCGGGACAGGTCCTCGAGCTGGCGGATCTGGCGCTGCAGGCTGGTCGCCATCCGGTTGAACGACGCGGCGAGCCGGGCCAGGTCGTCCTCGCCCCGCACCCGCATCCGCTCCTCGAGCCGGCCCGCGGAGAGCCGCTCGGCGATCCGCGCCGCCATCCGCACCGGGGTCACCACCTGCCGGGTCACCAGCCAGGCGATGCCGCCGACCAGGATCACCAGGCCGAGCGCGGCCAGCAGCAGCGCGTTGCGCACCAGGCCGAGGGTCTCCTGCTCCTTGTCCAGCGGGAACAGGAAGTACAGCTCGTAGGCGCCGACCGTCGGGATGACGACCGGCGAGCCGACGACCAGCGACGGGCACCTGCCTGCCCCGACTGCCCGGGTGACCTCGCTGTAGGTCCACTGCTGGGCGGCGGTCGCCTGCGACCTGCGTCGCGCAGCGCGGTCGGGACGGCGGCGGATGTCGACGCCGAACGAGCTGCGACCCAGCGGCGCCTCGGCGGCGCGGTGACGTCGGCGCCGCGCAGCAGCACCACCTCGCGGGCACCGGCCGGCCCGCCGCCGCGGGCGAGCTGGTCGCACCAGGTCGGGCACGAGCGTGTCGTAGACGTCGGCCTCGCTGCGGTCGGCGGAGTCGAACGCCTCCTGCGACGGTGCGGACGCCGGTCGCGGCCTCGTCGAGGGCCGCCTGCACCTTGGCGTCGAGCAGGCCGTCCCGCACCCGGGTGATCAGGACGTTGCCGAGGACGAGCGATGGCGACCAGCGAGAACACCGTGGTCGTCGTGACGACCCGCAGCTGCAGCGACCGCCGCCACGAGCGCGATCGTCCGCCGCCAGCGCCGGCGGACGCCGCGCGACGCAGCCAGGCCGCGACGCCGCGGTCGCGCGGTCGGGCGCCCGCGGCAGCGGGAGCGCGAGCTCAGGCCGGGCCCGCCTTGTAGCCGACGCCGCGCACGGTCACGACGACCTCGGGGTTCTCCGGGTCGCTGCTCGACCTTGGAGCGCAGCCGCTGCACGTGCACGTTCACCAGCCGGGTGTCGGCGGCGTGCCGGTAGCCCCAGACCTGCTCGAGCAGCACCTCGCGGGTGAACACCTGCCACGGCTTGCGGGCCAGCGCGACGAGCAGGTCGAACTCCAGCGGCGTGAGGGCGATCGGCCGCGCCGTCCCGCTTGACCGAGTGGCCGGCGACGTCGATGACCAGGTCGCCGATCTCGAGCAGCTCGGGCGCCGGCTCCTCGGTGCGGCGCAGCCGGGCCCGGATCCGCGCGACCAGCTCCTTGGGCTTGAACGGCTTGACGACGTAGTCGTCGGCGCCGGACTCCAGGCCGACCACGACGTCGATGGTGTCGGTCTTCGCGGTGAGCATCACGATCGGGTACGCCGGACTCGGCCCGGATCGCGCGGCACACGTCGATGCCGTCCATGCCCGGGCAGCATCAGGTCGAGCAGCACGAGGTCGGGCTTGTGCTCGCGGAACATCGCCGAGCGCCTGGTCACCGTCCGGGCACAGCGTCGGCTCGTAGCCCTCGCCGCGCAGCACGATGCCGAGCATCTCGGCCAGCGCGGTGTCGTCGTCGACGATCAGTACGCGACCCTTCATGCGTTCATCGTGGCACCCCGCCGGGTCGGATGCCCGCCAGGGCGCCAGAACGACCCGCACGGATGATCTCCGCGGGTCCGGCTGCCGGGGCGTGCGACGATGGCCCGGTGAGCGACGAGCAGCCCGGGGGCTGGGCCCGCCCAGAGCACCAGCCGGCCACCGGTGCCGCCCGGCTGGGCGCCGCAGCAGCCGCCGCCGTACCTGGCCTCCGGGCGCGCCCAGCCGCACCGCAGCCGGGCGGCTGGCAGCAGGCACCCGGCTGGCAGCAGGCGCCGGGCTGGGGTCCCGGCTACCCGCCGCCCCCGCCGCCGCGCCGCCGAAGCCGGGCATCATCCCGCTCCGGCCGCTGGGCGTCGGCGAGATCCTGGACGGCGCGATCTCGGCGATCCGCGCGCACCCGCGGATGATGCTCGGGCTGTCCGCCGTCGTCGCGGTCATCGCGCAGGTGCTCACCGTCCCGGTCACCTGGCTGCTGCTGCAAGGACACGGCCGACACCGCGTTCAGCTTCGACCAGCCGGCCGACGACGACCAGCAGCGACGTGACCTTCGCCGCGAGCGCGATCACCGCGACCGGCGTGCAGGTGGCCGTCACCCTGCTCGCCGCGCTGATCCTCACCGGCATCCTCACGGTGGCCGTGAGCCGCGCCGTGCTCGGTCAGTCGATCCCCGCGCGCGAGGCCTGGGACCTGGCGCGGCCGCGGGTCCCGGCGCTGCTCGGCGCCACCGGCCTGACCATCCTGATCCTGCTCGGTCTGCTGGTCGTGGCCCTCGCGCCGGGTGTCCTGCTGGCCGTCGGCGGCGGGCCGGACGTCGCCGTCGGTCCTGCTGCTCGTGCTCGGCGGGCTGGTCTCCCTGGTCGGCGCCGTCTACCTCTACACGGCGTTCGCGCTGTTCCCGCCGGTGATCGTCCTCGAGCGGCAGCCGGTGGTGGCCGCGCTGCGCCGGTCCCGCGACCTGGTCCGCGGCGCGTGGTGGCGCACGTTCGGCATCCTGCTGCTGGTCAACGTGATCGCCCAGTTCATCGCCAGCATCCTCAGCGGTGCCGTTCGTCGCGCTGACGTTCCTCGTCGCCTGGCTCAGCGGCGACGACCTGAACGTCTACGCGCTGCTGCCGCTGATCGTGCACCGCGCTCGGCACGATCGTGGCCTCCGCGGTGACCTGGCCGTTCACCTCCGTGGCGACCGCACTGGTCTACGTCGACCGGCGGATGCGGCGCGAGGCCCTCGACCTGGAGCTCGCCCGGGCGGCCGGGGTGGCACCGGCGGGCCAGCCGGTCGCCCGCACGCAGTGATCGGGTCGGCCCCGGTCGAGCTGGCCCGGGACGAGGCGGCCCGGCTGGCCCGCGAGGAGCTGGCCAAGCAGGTCTACCGCGACGCCGGACCCGGGCTGGTCCAGCGCGTGGTGCGGCTGGCTGATCGAGCGCGCGGGCAAGCTGCTTCGACGAGGTCGCCGGCGTCTCGCCGGGCGGCTACGCCGGGATCGCGGTGGTCCTGCTGCTCGTCGTCGCCGCCGTCGTCGCGGTGCGGCTCAAGGTCGGCCCGCTCGGTCGCCGCGAGGCCGGCGAGCAGGCCGCTGTTCAGCGGCCGCGCCCGCACCGCCGCCGAGCACCGTGCCGCCGCCGACGCGCACGCCGCCGCGGGCGAGTGGGCCGAGGCGGTCCGCGAGCGGCTGCGCGCCGTCGTCCGGTCGCTGGAGGAGCGCGCCGTCCTCGACGAGCGGCCCGGCCGGACCGCGGACGAGGCCGCCGCGGAGGCCGGCGTCGCCCTGCCGGCGGTGGCTGCCGAGCTGCGCCGCGCGGCCCGGCTCTTCGACGACATCTGGTACGGCGGGCGCCCGGCCGGTCCCGAGTCCGACGCAGCGCTGCGCGGCGTCGACGAGCAGGTGCGCGCGGCCCGGCCGGGCCAGACCGCGGGGATCCCCTCGTGAGCGCCGCCGTCGCCGACCCGGTCCGGTCGTCCACCGACCCCACGGCCAGTGACCTGTGGCGCGCCGCCAAGGGACCGGTCGCCGTGCTGCTCGTCGTCCTGCTCGGTGGTCTGGTGCTCGCCCTCGCCACCGGCGACGAACCGGGCCGGCGGCTCGACCCGCGCTCGCCGGCGCCCGTCCGGGGCACGGGCGGTCGCCGAGCTGCTGCGCGACCAGGGCGTGACGGTCGACCTGGTGACCACGAGCGCCGCGATGGTCCGGACCACCCGGCCCGGCGACACCCTGCTCGTGGTCGACCCGGACCTGCTGGTGGACAGCCAGGTCGAGCTGGTCCGCTCCAGCGGCGCCGACCTCGTGCTGCTCGCCCCGGTCGCGCCGGACCGGTACCTGCCGGGCGTCGAGGCCGAGCCGACCGACCCGGGGGTGCGCACGCCGGCCTGCGCGCTGCCGGCCGCCCGCAGGGCCGGCCCGGCCGACGCCGGGGCGGTGGCCTTCGACGTCGGCGACGCCGACCTCGGGGATGCGCTGCTGTGCTACGCGAAGGACGGCCGGCCGTCGCTGGTGCAGGGCAGCGTCGAGGGCCGGCCGGTCACCCTGCTCGGCGCGGCCTCGCCCGCTGACCAACGCGCGGCTCGACGACGAGGGCAACGCCGCGCTGGCTCTCGGCCTGCTCGGCGCGCGCGCTCGCCTGGTCTGGTACCTCCCGTCGCCCACCGACGTCCCCGCGTCGGCCCAGCAGTCGTTCTACGACCTGGTGCCGAGCGGCGTCTGGTGGGGGCTCGTCGAGGTCGCGGTCGCGGTGCTGCTGCTCGCGCTGTGGCGGGCCCGGCGGCTCGGGCCGGTGGTCGTCGAGCCGCTGCCGGTGGTGGTCCGGGCCGCCGAGACGGTCGAGGGCCGGGCCCGGCTCTACCGGCGCAGCGGCGCCCGGGGGCAGGCCGCCGAGGCGCTGCGCGCCGGCGTACGGAACCGGCTGGGCACCGCCCTGGGGCTGCCGCGCCGGGCCGCACCACCCGCCGTCGTGGCGGCGGTCGCGGCCCGCGCCGGACGGAGCGGGCCGGACGTGGCGGCGCTCCTGTACGGTGCCGCACCTGCCGACGACGGGGCGCTGGTGCGGCTCGCCGACGACCTCGACGCCCTCGAGAGAGAGGTACGCCGACCGTGACCGAGCACCTGCCCGAGCCGTCGACCGAGCAGCGGCCGAGCCGTCACCGACCGCACCGGCCGACGCCGCGCCCGGGAGGCGCTGCGCGCGCTGCGGGCCGAGGTCGGCAAGGCCGTCGTCGGCCAGGACGCCGCCGTCACCGGGCTGGTGATCGCGCTGCTCTGCCGCGGCCACGTCCTGCTCGAGGGCGTGCCCGGCGTCGCCAAGACCCTGCTGGTGCGGGCGCTCGCGGCGGCGCTGTCGCTGGACACCAAGCGGGTGCAGTTCACCCCCGACCTGATGCCGGGCGACGTCACCGGGTCGCTGGTCTACGACGCGCGCTCGTCGGAGTTCTCGTTCCGCGCCGGGCCGGTGTTCACCAACCTGCTGCTCGCCGACGAGATCAACCGGACGCCGCCCAAGACCCAGGCCGCGCTGCTCGAGTCGATGGAGGAGCGGCAGGTGTCGGTCGACGGCACGCCGCGGCCGCTGCCCGACCCGTTCGTCGTCGTCGCCACCCAGAACCCGGTGGAGTACGAGGGCACCTACCCGCTGCCCGAGGCGCAGCTGGACCGGTTCCTGCTCAAGCTGACGATGCCGCTGCCGGCCCGCGACGAGGAGGTGCAGGTGCTGACCCGGCACGCCGAGGGCTTCGACCCGCGCGACCTGGCGGCCGCCGGCGTCCGTCCGGTGGCCGGGACCGCCGAGCTGGCCGCCGGTCGGGCCGCCGTCGCGGACCGTGACGATCCGGCCCGAGGTCGTCGGCTACGTCGTCGACCTGGCCCGGGCCACCCGCGACTCGCCGTCGCTGCAGCTCGGCGTCTCGCCGCGCGGCGCGACCGCGCTGATGTCCGCCGCCCGGGCGTGGGCCTGGCTGTCCGGGCGCGACTACGTGACCCCGGACGACGTCAAGGCGCTGGCCCGGCCCGCCCTGCGGCACCGGGTCGAGCTGCGCCCCGAGGCCGAGCTCGAGGGCGTGACCCCGGACGCCGTGCTCGACGGCGTGCTCGGCGCGGTCCCCGTCCCCCGCTGATGATGCGGCTCATGGCGCTGACCGGGCGGGCCGGCCTGGCGGGGCTGGCCGCGGCGGCCGCGGTCGGGCTGCTGCTCCCCTCCGGTCTCGGCGTGCTGCTCGTCACCGCGGCTGCTCCTGCTGCTGCTGGCGCGTGGACGTCGCGCTGGCCGGTCCGGTGCGCGTCGCTGCAGCTGGACCGGGACGGCGACACCGCCGTGCGGCTGGGCGAGCCGGCGCAGGTGCGGCTGACGCGTGACCAACCCGTCGCGGCGCCGGGTCCGCGGCCGGCTCCGCGACGCCTGGCCGCCCAGCGCGGGCGCCGTCGAGCAACGGCACCGGCTCGACGTACCGGCCGGCGAGCGCCGTCGGCTGACCACCCTGCTGCGGCCGACCCGCCGCGGTGACCGGCCGGCGGCCCGGGTGACCGTGCGCTCGCTCGGCCCGCTCGGGCTGGCCGGCCGGCAGGGATCGCACGACGTGCCCTGGCGGGTGCGGGTGCTGCCGCCGTTCACCTCGCGCAAGCACCTGCCGTCAAAGCTGGCCCGGCTGCGCGAGCTGGACGGCCGGACCGCGGTGATGGTGCGCGGCCAGGGCACCGAGTTCGACTCGCTGCGCGAGTACGTCGGCGGTGACGACGTCCGGTCCATCGACTGGCGGGCTTCGGCCCGGGCGGCCGACGTCATGGTGCGCACCTGGCGGCCGGAGCGGGACCGCCGGGTGCTGCTGGTGCTCGACTGCGGCCGCACCGCGGCCGCCCGGGTCGGCGACGCGCCCCGGCTGGATGCGGCGATGGACGCGGCGCTGCTGCTGGCTGCGCTCGCGGCCCGGGCCGGCGACCGGGTCGACCTGCTGGCCTACGACCGCGGCGTGCGGGCCCGGGTCGAGGGCGTGGCAGCCACCGGCCTGCTGCCGGCCCTGGTCACCGCGATGGCCCCGCTGGAGCCGGCGCTCGTCGAGCCCGACTACGCAGGCATGGTGCGCACGATCCTCGGCCGGTCCTCGCGACGCAGCCTGGTCGTGCTGCTCACCGCGCTGGACACCGCGCCGGTCGAGGAGGGTCTGCTGCCGGTGCTGGCCCCGCTGGTGCACCGCCACCAGGTGGTGATCGCCTCGGTCGCCGACCCGCGGACGGTCGAGATGGCCGGCGGGCGCGGCGACGCCGAGGCGGTGTACGACGCGGCCGCCGCGGAGCGGGCCCGGGCCGAGCGCCGCCGGCTCGCCGAGCTGCTCGGCCGCCGTGGCGTCGAGGTGGTCGACAGCGGCCCGGCCACCCTGGCGCCCGGACCTGGCCGACCGCTACCTCGCGCTCAAGGCCGCCGGCCGGCTCTGAGGTCAGCCGGCGGTCGGCGCCATGTCGGTCGCGCCGGACCCGCGCAGGTCGCCGAGCTCACCGGCCCGCACGGCGCGGCCGCCCAGCACGACGACGTAGGCGAGGAAGCCGAGCCACAGCGACCCGCCGATGCCGATCCGCGCCCAGGTCGGCAGGCCGGACGGCGTCACGAACGCCTCGACCACTCCGGAGACGAACAGCGTCGCCGCCAGCCCCAGTGCCAGCGCGCCGGCCGCCTGGCCCTCCTCGCGCAGCGCCCGCGAGCGGGTGCGCGCGCCGGGGTCGATCCACGACCAGCCCAGCCGGAGACCGGCCCCGGCGGCCACGAACACGCAGGTCAGCTCGAGCAGGCCGTGCGGCAGGATCAGCCCGAAGAACAGCCCGAGCCGGTCGTTGGCCGCCATCAGCCCGCCGGCGACGCCGACGTTGAGCGCGTTCTGCCAGACGATCCACACCACGGGCAGCAGGAAGACACCCAGGGCCAGCGCGAGTGCCGCCACCCACGCGTTGTTCGTGGCGACCTGGGCCGCGAACGAGCCGGCCGGCGCCGACGAGTAGTAGTCCTCGAAGTCGTGCTCCACCAGCTGGCGGATCTGCTCCGGCGCGGCGATGGTCGCCTGCACCTGCGGGTCGCCGGCCACCCAGGCCCCGACCACCAGGCCGACCAGCACGAACGCCACACCGACCGCCGCCCACCACCGCATGCTCCGGTAGAGCGCCGCCGGGTAGGACACGACGAAGAACCGGGCCAGGTCCTTCCAGGCAGGTCGTTGCGAGCCGGTGACCGCCGAGCGGGCTCGGCCGACCAGGGTGGACAGCCGCGCGAGCAACGCCGGGTCCGGCGTGGCCGAGCGCACCACCGACAGGTGGGTGTTGACCCGCTGGTAGAGCGTCACCAGCTCGTCGACCTCGGCGCCGTCCAGGCTGCCGCGGCCGCGGCCCGCGCGGCGCACCAGCTGGTCCAGCCGGTCCCACTCGCCGCGGTGCGCGGCGACGTAGGCGTCGACGTCCACTGCTTCACCACCCCCGGGCCGGTTCCTGCCGCAGACTAACCTGCAGGTCGGCAGCTGCCCGGCGATGCCGGGTGAGGACGAGGGGGGCGCGACGTGACCGACCTGGTCACCGGCGAGGCCGTGCTGCTGGAGATGCGGCTGGCCAAGCTCGCCAGCCGCTCGCTCGCGCTGGCCATCGACCTCGCCGTCCAGCTCGGCCTCTTCCTGCTCGGCCTGGCCGTGCTCGGCGGCACGGTGAGCTTCGTCGACGACTCGCTCGCCGCGGCGCTCGGCCTGCTGTTCTACCTGGCGGTGATCGTCGGCTACCCGGTGGCGTTCGAGACCCTCACCCGTGGCCGCTCGCTGGGCAAGATGGCGCTCGGCCTGCGGGTGCTGCGTGAGGACGGCGGTCCGGTGCGTTTCCGGCACGCCTTCGTCCGCGGCCTGCTCGGCGTGGTCGAGATCTGGGTGACCTTCGGGGCCGTCGCGCTCGTCGCCTCGCTCGCCTCCGCGCAGGGCCGCCGGGTCGGCGACTACCTGGCGGGCACCGTCGTGGTCCACGAGCGGATGCCGGTGCGGGCCTCGCCGGTGGCGATGATGCCGCCGCAGCTGGCCGGCTGGGCGGCCCGGCTGGACCTGTCCCGGGTCCCGGACGACCTGGCGCTGGCCGTACGGCAGTTCCTCGCCCGGGCCTCCGAGCTGTCGCCGCCGGTGCGCGACCAGATGGGCGCCTCGCTGGCCGCCGCCCTCGCGCAGGTCACCGCACCTCCCCCGCCGCCCGGCGTCCCGGTGTGGGCGTTCCTGTCCGCGGTCATCGCGGAACGGCGGAACCGGGAGCTGTCCCGGCTGGTCCCGCCTCCACCGCCGTACGCCGCGCGGCCGCCGTACCCGCCCCCGCAGCCGTACCCGCCGCCGTACGCCGCACCTGCGCCGCCGCCCATGGCAGCCGCTCCGCCGCCGCCCGCACAGCGTGACGACGAGCGGCCGTTCGCCCCGCCGTCGTAGCCAGGTCACGTAGCATCGTGCGTGTCCGTCGAACTCACGGGGAGGCGCAGATGGGCGCGCACGACCTCACGCCGCAGGAGCACTTCGCGGTGATCGCGCAGCAGCTCCGCGACGGCAAGAGCGTCGACCAGATCCAGCAGATCGTGGTCGAGTCAGCAGTGCGGCTCATCGACGGCTGCGACCGGGCCGCGATCGGCGTCCTGGACGGCGATCGGTTCCGCTCCGCGGCGGCCACCGACGACGTCATGCGCCTGATCGACGAGCTGCAGAACGAGATCGGCGAGGGACCCTGCCTGGAGGCGAGCGTCGACGACGTGGTCCAGGTGGACAACGACATCTCCAAGGGCTCCAAGTGGCCGCGGCTCGCGGCGATCGTCGTCGAGCGCACGCCGGTCCGAGCGATGCTCGCCGTGCCCCTCGTCGACGAGGGCCACCGCAGCGGGGCGCTGAACGTCTTCGGTGACAGCCCCGACGTCTTCGACGACGACTCGGTGGCCACAGCGGCGATCCTCGCGGCGTTCGCCTCCGTCGCTCTGGCCGGCGCCCGGCACGCGAGCCGGGCCGACGAGCTCGAGGTGGGCCTGGCGACCAACCGCGAGATCGGTGCCGCGGTCGGCATCCTGATGGCGACGCACAAGATCAGCCAGGACGAGGCGTTCAGCCTGCTGAGCACCGCCTCGCAGCGGCTGAACCGCAAGCTTCGCGACATCGCCACCAGCATCGTGCGCGGCGAGGCCGGCTCCTAGCCGGACAAGTCGGCCGGACACGAACGACGGCGCCGACCCCGGTCGGGGACGGCGCCGTCGTTCGTCAGGCCGGTGCAGCCGGCGAGAGCTGCGATCAGTAGCGGTAGTGGTCCGGCTTGTACGGGCCCGCCACGTCCACGCCGATGTACTCGGCCTGGTCCTTGGTGAGCTTCGTGAGCCGCACGCCCAGCGCGTCGAGGTGCAGCCGGGCGACCTTCTCGTCCAGGTGCTTCGGCAGCACGTAGACCTGCCGTCTCGTACTGGTCGTTCTTCGTGCACAGCTCGATCTGCGCGATGGTCTGGTTCGCGAACGAGTTCGACATCACGAAGCTCGGGTGCCCGGTGGCGTTGCCGAGGTTCAGCAGCCGGCCCTCGGACAGCACGATGATCGAGTGCCCGTCGGCGAAGACCCACTCGTCGACCTGCGGCTTGATCGTGTTGCGGCGGATGCCTGCGGTGCGGGCGAGCCCGGCCATGTCGATCTCGTTGTCGAAGTGGCCGATGTTGCCGACGATCGCCTGGTGCTTCATCCGGGCCATGTCGGCGGCCGAGATGATGTCCTTGTTGCCGGTCGCGGTGATGAAGATGTCGGCGGTCTCGACGACGTCCTCGAGGGTCGCCACCTGGTAGCCGTCCATCGCCGCCTGCAGCGCGCAGATCGGGTCGATCTCGGTGACGATGACCCGGGCACCCTGGCCGCGCAGCGACTCGGCGCAGCCCTTGCCGACGTCGCCGTAGCCGAGCACGACCGCGACCTTGCCGCCGATCAGGACGTCGGTGGCGCGGTTGATGCCGTCGATCAGCGAGTGGCGGGTGCCGTACTTGTTGTCGAACTTGGACTTGGTCACCGAGTCGTTGACGTTGATGGCCGGGAAGAGCAGCTCGCCGGTCTTGCGCGAACTCGTAGAGCCGGTGCACGCCGGTCGTGGTCTCCTCGGTGACGCCCTTGATGCCCGGCGCCCATCCGCGGTGTACTTGCGTGGGGTCCGCAGCGAGCGAGGCGCGCAGCAGGTCGAGGATGACGCCGTACTCCTCGGAGTCGTCCTCGTCGGTGCTGGGCACCGCGCCGGCCGCCTCGAACTGGGTGCCCTTGTGGATCAGCAGGGTCGCGTCGCCGCCGTCGTCCAGCAGCATGTTCGGGCCCTTGCCGTCCGGCCAGACCAGCATCTGCTCGGTGCACCACCAGTACTCCGGCAGCGTCTCGCCCTTCCAGGCGAAGACCGGCGTGCCCGGCGGGTGCGTCGACGGTGCCCTCGGGACCGACGACGACCGCGGCGGCCGCGTGGTCCTGGGTGGAGAAGATGTTGCAGGAGACCCAGCGGACGTCGGCGCCGAGCGCGACGAGGGTCTCGATGAGGACGGCGGTCTGCACCGTCATGTGCAGCGAGCCGGCGATCCGGGCGCCGGCCAGCGGCTGGGCCGCGCCGAACTCCTCGCGCAGGGCCATCAGGCCGGGCATCTCGTGCTCGGCGAGGCGGATCTCGTTGCGGCCGAACTCGGCGAGCGAGAGGTCGGCGACCTTGTAGTCACCGGGCTTCAGGGTGGCGCTCATGCGTGTGGTCTCCCGACTGGGCCCGTCTCGACAGGGCCCGATGGATGCAGATGGGCGGAGTGCCAGCGGCAGGTCGCGCACAGCAGCGGCTGTCCGTCGATGCAGGTGCTGGCGGAGCTTGCCCGGCGCGGTCCCTCAGGACCAACCCATCGGTGACGCCGAACTCCGTGGCCGAGTCTAGCGGCCGGACCCGCCCCGGTCACCTTCACTCGCGCCGTCCGACGTCCGCCCGACAAGATCGTCAGCCGATGGGAGCGCTGTCGGTAGGGGTGCTGACGGCGGCGGCGCGGTCGATGTCGGGCTCCAGGTAGATGACCCGGGCGACCGGCTCCGCCTCGCGGACCCGTGCCTCGGCCGCGTCGATGGTGCGGGCCACCTCGGTCGCGCTGTCCGTGGGTGCGACCGCGATCTTGGCCGCCACCAGCAGCTCGTCCGGCCCGAGGTGCAGCGTCTTCATGTGGATGATGCGCCGCACCGAGTCGTCGGCCAGCAGCGCGGCCTCGATCCGCTTCACCGCGTCCGCGGTGGCACCCTCGCCGAGCAGCAGGCTCTTGGTCTCGATCGCGAGCACGACGGCGATCACGACCAGGAGCACGCCGATGCAGACGGTGCCGACGCCGTCCCACGTGCCGTCGTCGGTCACCAGCGTCAGCCCCACGCCGAAGAGCGCGAGGACGAGGCCGACCAGCGCGCCGAGGTCCTCGAGCAGGACGACCGGCAGCTCGGGCGCCTTGGACCGCCGGACGAACTGCACCCAGCCGAGGTCGCCGCGGACGTGGTTGGACTCCACGATCGCGGTCCGGAACGAGAAGCTCTCCAGCCCGATCGCGACCACGAGAACCAGCACCGGCACCCACTGCCAGGAGTCGATCGGCTCCGGGTGCTGCAGCTTGTGGTAGCCCTCGTAGAGCGCGAACAGGCCACCGACGCTGAACAGCACGATCGACACGATGAACGCGTAGATGTAGCGCTCGCGCCCGTAGCCGAACGGGTGCTCGGGGCTCGCCTGCCGCTGTGCCCGGCGGCCGCCGACGAGCAGCAGGCCCTGGTTGCCCGAGTCCGCGACCGAGTGGATCGACTCCGCGAGCATCGAGGACGAGCCGGTCAGCAGGTACGCGACGAACTTGGTCACGGCGATGCCGAGGTTCGCGGACAGCGCCGCGATGATCGCCTTGGTGCCGCCCGAGGCGCTCACGGGACTCCTCCGGTTCGGCCGCCCTTGAGGACGACGATGGGCTCGATCGGGGAGGGGTCGATGCCCTGCAGGATCGCCAGGTAGACGGTGGCGAAGTCCAGCGGAGCAACCAGGCTGGCCAGCCGGAGGAGCGCGTGGTCGCCCTCGGCGCGCAGCTCGCGGCACGGGACGCCGTACTGCTCGGCGACCTCGCGCGACGCGTCGGCGCGGGTCGCGACCTCGGGCACCTCCTCGGCGTCGCGCAACAGCAGCAGCCGCATCCGCGGCCAGGCCGGAGCGTCCTCGACGCGGTCGCGGAAGATGGCGTCCTCGTCCTCGGCGGCAAGGGCACCGAAGACGCCGGCCATCACCACGACCTGGTTGTGGTGCACCTCGGTCAGCGGGCCGTGCACCGCGGGGTACTTCGCGTTCTCGGCGAGCTGCGCCGCCGTCCGGGCCGCCGCGACGTTCGCCACGTCGCTGGCCCCCCACACGTAGGGCAGCGAGCCGGCCAGCTCGAGCGCCAGCGTCTTCGCCGGGTTCGCCAGGCTGTCGACCACCGGCCCGCACTGCTCGGCCGCCGCGTCCAGCTGGTCGGCGAGGACGGACAGCAGACCGCGGGGTACGTCGGCGAGGCCCGCAGCGTCCAGCACCATGGCCACCGGCACCGCGAGGCCCCACAGGTTGGCCCGGGGCATCCGGCCCTGTGCGTCGACAGTCAGGTGGAGCGCGCGGCCACCGTTGCTGCGCTCCGCCAACGGCGAGCCGGCGGCGCCCACCGTCACCAGCCGGGCACCGCGGCGCAGCGCCTCGTCGGTCGCCGACAGCGTCTCCTCAGTGGTGCCGGAGCAGGACACGGCGACCACCAGGTCCATCGGGCCGACCCAGCCGGGCAGCCGGTGGCCACGGTAGGCGAGCACCGGCACCGGGCAGGTCCGACCGGCGACCGCCGCGGCGACGTCGGCCGCGATGCCGGAGCCGCCCATGCCGGTGACCACGACCGCTCTCGGCCGGTCGTCACGAGCGACCGCCGCCAGCGCGTCCTCGTCGATGCGGACCAGCGACTCCCGGACCTGGGCGCCGGCCGTGGCGACCGCACGCAGCATCTGGGCCGGGTCCAGCCGGTCCCACGCCTCCGGGTCGTCCAGGGCTGCGTCGTCCATCGCCCCGAACGGGCTCACGGTCGCCGGGCCTCGTCGACGAGCAGCACCGGGATGTCGTCGCGCACCGGGTAGGCCAGCCCGCAGGTGGGCGAGGTGCAGACCAGCTCCTCCGCCTCGTCGTCCGCACGCAGCGGCGAGTGGCAGACCGGGCAGGCCAGGATCTCCATCAGGCGGGGGTCGAGCTGCACGTCCTCAGTTCTCCTTCAGGTCGCTGTTCGCGTCGACGTCGCCGCCGCGCACCATGGCCAGCACGTCGTCCCGCACCCGCCGCATCGTCTCGTTGTCGGCCGCCTCGACGTTGAGCCGCAGCAGCGGCTCGGTGTTGGAGCGCCCGCAGGTTGAACCACCAGCCCGCGGTGCCGACGGTCAGGCCGTCCAGCTCGTCGATCTCGACGCCGGGCCGGCCCTCGTGGGCGGCGCGCACGGCAGCCGTGGCCACCGCCTGGTCGTCGACCACGCTGTTGATCTCGCCGGAGCCGACGTAGCGCTCGTACGCCGAGGCGAGCCGGGACAGCGGCTCACGCTGCTCGCCCAGCGCCGCGAGGACGTGCAGGGCGGCCAGCATGCCGGTGTCCGCCCGCCAGAAGTCCCGGAAGTAGTAGTGCGCCGAGTGCTCACCGCCGAAGACCGCGTCGGTGCGCGCCATCTCGGCCTTGATGAACGAGTGGCCGACCCGGGTGCGGACCGGCGTCCCGCCGTGCTCGGCGACGATCTCCGGCACCGCGCGGGAGGTGATCAGGTTGTGGATCACCGTCGAGCCCGGGTGCTCGGGCCAGCTCGCGGACGGCGACCAGCGCCGTGACGGCGGACGGCGACACCGGGTCGCCCCGCTCGTCGATGACGAAGCAGCGGTCGGCGTCGCCGTCGAAGGCCAGCCCGATGTCCGCGCCCTCCGCGCGGACCCGCGCCTGCAGGTCGACCAGGTTGGCCGGGTCGAGGGGGTTCGCCTCGTGGTTCGGGAAGGTGCCGTCGAGCTCGAAGTACATCGGGACCAGGTCGACCGGCAGGCCGGCCAGGACGGTCGGCACCGTGTGGCCGCCCATCCCGTTGCCCGCGTCGACCACGACCTTCAGCCGGCGGTTGGCCGACAGGTCGACGAGGGTGCGCAGGTACTCGGCGTACGCCGGGAGCACGTCCTGCCGGGTCACCGTGCCCGGCCGGTCCACCGCGTCGAGGACGCCCTGCTGGGCGAGATCGCGGATCTCGATCAGCCCGCTGTCCTGGCCGATCGGCCGGGCTCCGGACCGGCAGAGCTTGATGCCGTTGTAGCGCGCGGGGTTGTGGCTGGCAGTGAACATCGCGCCCGGCAGGTCGAGGCTGCCGCTGGCGAAGTAGAGCAGGTCGGTCGAAGCCAGGCCGATCTCGACGACGTCGGCGCCCTGGGAGGTCGCACCCTCGGCGAACGCGGCGACGAGCTCGGGCGAGGACGGCCGCATGTCGTGGCCCACGACGACCTTGCTCGCGCCGACGACCCGGACGAAGGCCGCCCCGAGCGCGCGCGCCACCTCGGCGTCGAGCTGGTCGGGGACCGTCCCGCGGACGTCGTAGGCCTTGACGAACGTCGACAGGTCCTGACGGAGCGGAACGGGCACGGCGGCGAGCCTACCGGCCACCGCAGGCGCCCCCTGGAGGGCGCCGGACGCTTCAGACCTTGCGGGTCCGGTCCAGCACGCGGTCGACCGGAAGCGCCCGTGCGCTGCCCTGCTCGGCCCAGGTGCGGTGCTCGCAGTGGTGGCAGGAGGTGAACTCCACCGGCGACCCGTCGGTGAGGTTCATCGCGATGCGGGTGACCCGCTCGCTGCCACAGGCGCGACAGCTGGCGCCGCCCCGGGCACCGGGCTGGGTCAGCGAGCCGAGGGGGACGTGCGGGCGGGAGACCGTGCTGGTGCGCGCCATGAGGAAGTCTGCTTTCCGACGATGCCGATGATGGAGGTGCTGCGCGGGCGCCAGGAGGATGAAGGTCGGCTACCCGGGATGACACGGATGCATCGGCAGAGCTCGTCAAGACCTTGAGGATCCGGCGTGTCTGGGGCAAACCGGACACGTCACCGGGCCGCGGGGTCGGTCAGTCCGGGCTGCGGAGCATCCGCAGGTGACCGCGACGGCCGACCTCGACCGGCTCCCGGGCCGGCTCCGGCGCCGGCCGGGCGGCCTCCCGGACCGCGTCGGCCAGCGCCTCCAGGTCGTCGCTGCTCGGCCCGAGGTCGGCCGGGTCCGGGGCGAGCCGGAGCACCTCCCAGCCGCGCGGGGCGGTCAGCCGCTCGGAGTGCGCGGCGCACAGGTCGTAGCAGTGCGGCTCGGCGTAGGTCGCGAGCGGGCCCAGCACCGCGGTGGAGTCGGCGTAGACATAGGTGAGCGTCGCGACGGCAGGGCGCCCGCACGCGGTGCGGGAGCAGCGGCGGACAGGGCTCACGGGCCGAACGGTAGCGACCGGGACCGACCACGGCCCGCATTGACCGGCCCAACCCTCCGGCGCGTCCCTCATAGTCTGGGGTCCATGACCGAGCACCGGGCCGGCGGCCGGCGACGGGACCGCCGCGGCCGAGGCCTGCGCGGGTCGCTGCTGCCCGGCGACCTGCCGGCGGCCCGCAGCCGGTCCGAGCAGTTCGACGAGCTGGTCCTCGACGCCGTGAGCCGGGTGTCCCGGGAGTGGGGCAGCCAGCTCGAGGTGGTCGACGTGCTGGTCGAGGACGTGCCGCCGGCCGACGTCGACGGCGTGCCTCTGTCGCGGGCCGAGCCGGCGAGCCTGGACGAGCCGGCCCGGATCGTCGTCTACCGCCGGCCGGTCGAGTCGCGGGCCAGGACGCAGCCGGCGCGCGAGGACCTGGTGCACGACGTGGTGGTCGAGGCCGTTGCGGACCTGCTCGGCCTTCCGCCTGAGGTTGTCGACCCCGACCGGGAGGACGAGCCGCCCGGTTGAGCTAGCCGCGCGGCCGCAGGCCGGTCGACAGGTCGGCGACGACCCGCGGGACGGTCACGGTGTAACGGCCCGGGTCGACGAGCTCGGTGGTCAGCAGCGGCCCACGCTCCCCCGCCTCGCTCACCGCCCGGACCGCGAGCACCGGCCCGGAGCCGGGCAGCGGGCTGATGGTGAGGCTGAAGCTGGCTGCCGTGCTGACCGTGGCCAGGTCGACGACCACCTGGCTGGCGCCGGGCACCCGCACCTCGATCGGCGTCCCGGTGGCCGGGGGGACCGGTGCCAGGCGGACCGTGGCGTCCGGCCCGGGGGCGGCCAGCAGCAGCGAGCTGGTGACCCCCTCGCCCTGCCGGGCCTCCGCCACGGCCCCCGGGGTCGCCGGCGTCATCGGCCGGCCGGCAGCCGTGTAGGCCACGTCGGTCAGGCCGGTGACCCGGGTCAGGACTCCGGCGGTCACCGGCACGTCGGAGTCCAGCGACACCGCGACCGCGGCCGCGGCCGTGTACTGCGCCAGGTCGACCTCGGCGACCGAACCCGCGGGGACCTCCAGGACGTCCAGCCCGGCCGGTGCGAACGACCCCGACTCGGTGATCAGCCGGAGCTTGACGATGGCATCGGAGGCGCCGGGGGCGACGACCTGGAGCCACCGCTCCCCCGCTCCCGCGACGACACCGGGCAGCACCTGGCCGAGCGCTGGCGGGGCAGCCACCGGCAGCCAGTCGGCGCCACGGGGGGTCAGCCCGTCGATCTGCTGGTCGCGGACGGCGGCGGCGACCCGGCCGCTGCGCACGTGCACGTGCACCGCGAAGCGGGTGGTCCCCGGTGCGAGCGCGTCGAGCAGCCGGACCTCCTGGGTGCCGGCCGCGACCGGCACGCCGCGCCCGGCCGGTGCATCGATCGGGCCGTCCGGGCCGTAGAGCGAGATGTCGACGACGGCCGGTGCCGGCTCCGGGTTGGTGAGGTAGACCCGGCCGCGCTGTCCGACGACGGCGCCACTGCCGACGAACCAGAAGTCGGTGCCCGGAACCGCGCAGCCGGTGCCCGCCAGCCCACGCATGGCATCGACCGTGCTGCGGGTGAGCATCCCGACGGCCAGGCCGGGTGCCGAAGCACCGGTCGCCCGGGCGACCAGCGGGCCCTGGTCCGGGACGGCCAGCACCGACCCGGACTCGGGCGCGACGACCTCGACCAGCGCCCTCGCCGCCGGTGAGCCGGGTCAGCCGGGCCCGGCCCTTGGCCACCCCCGCCGCGACGCTCTCGGCACCGGGAGCGGCCACGCTGATCCGGGTCTCGGTGGAGTCGTCGACCACCGGGTCGGGGCAGACCGCCTCCGCCCGGGCCACCGGCACCGCCGGGAGGTCGGGCAGCCGCGCCGTGGTCCCGGTGCCGGTCCCGGTTGCGCTGCCGGCGCGAGGCAGCGGGCCGGTCAGGTCGGCCGTCACGCCGAGCCCGGCCAGCGCCACCACGGCTCCGAGCAGTGCGACGCCTGGCCGGCGCAGCACCGTGAAACCGCCGAGCCTCACCGCGGCACCTCCGCCCGGTCGCCGTCGCCGTCGCCGCCACTGCCGGCCGCGACCGGTGCCGGCTCCGGGAGGTCGGCCCCGATGTCGTCGTCCCCGTCCGCGTCGTCCAGCGAGGCCCGCACCGGCGGCAGGGCGAGCAGGACGACCAGGACCAGCAGGCCGAGCTGGACCCAGAGCAGCGCAGGCCGCAGTCCCTGGTCGTGGGTCAGGTCGAGCCGCCCGCTCCCGGCCGGCAGCTCGAAGGCCTGCGCCCACCCGCCGTACCGGCGGGGTGTGAGAGTGCTGCCGTCGACCCGCGCCCGCCAGCCGGTGTCCCGGGCGTCGGCGAGTACCAGCAGCCGGCCGGCCGGCCCTGGCCCGACCGCGGCGTGCGACTCGACCTGGCCGGCGGGCAGCACCTGCGCGGGCGGTGGCGACCCGTCGTCCTCCACGACGGGTGCCTCCGGCGGCAGCACCCGGACCCGACCCGTGCGGTAGTCGACCTGCCAGAGCAGCGAACCGCCCTGGCCGCTGACCCGCAGCACGCCGGGAACGGTGTCGATCGACCGGGCCAGGGCGCGGTCGGCCGGCTTGGTGAGCAGCACGAACCGCACGCCGTAGGGGACCAGGCGGGCCGCGGCCTCCCCGCCGCGGCCGGAGGTGAGGTCGGCGACCGCGGCGTCCAGCCCGGTCTTCCGGTCCGGCGACGGGGTGAGCTCGGCGTCGCCGGTGCGCGGGCCGTCGGAGCGCAGCAGCGCGTAGGAGAGCGACCCGTCCGGGCGGGAGCGCAGCACCAGTGTCCGCGGCCGGTCCTTCTCGGCGCCCTCGGCGGCGACGAACGCGGGCAGCAGCACGGGATCGCGACGTTCCAGCGGGTCGCCTGCCCCGGTGGCGACCCACCAGCCGGCGGTGACGAGCGGGGCGACGACGGCCAGCGCCAGCACCAGCAGAGCTCCCGGCTGCCGCCAACCGAAGCTCGCGCGGGTCACCCGGTCCCGCGCCTCGGCGGCCCCGGCGACGGCCGCGACGACCAGCCCGGCGCCCGCGACCAGCACCAGCAACCCGGGCCAGGCGGGCACCGGCGTCTCCGTGGTCGGGGCGGTGACGGTCGTCCGGCTCAGTGCCAGCGCGCCGGCCAACCCCAGCAGCGCGACCAGCCAGCCGAGCAGCACCGGGCGGCGGCCGGCCGGCCGGAGCAGGCCGGCCAGCGCGGCGACGACCAGCCCGGCGGTCAGGACCAGCGGGGGCAGCCCCGGCCCGCCCGGGTGCAGCAGCAGCAGGTCGAGGCCGTCGAGGTCGGCCTCGGACAGGCCGGGGCCGGGCAGCCCGGCCTCCAGCAGCAGCAGCTGCGGCTCGGCCGCGAGCGCGGGCAGCCACGGCAGCAGGAGCAGTGGCGGCACCAGCACCACCACCGCCGCCCGGAGAACCCCGCGGCCGCGGCCGCCCGCACCGGTCCCGAGCGCCAGCCCGACGGCGAGCAGACTGGCGACCACCCAGGCCATCGGCACGAACGACGCGACCAGGGCGATCAGCAGTCCGGCCGCCCAGCCGGCCCGCCAGCTCGCCGGCCGGCCGTCGGTGCCGAAGGCGCGCAGCAGGGCGAGCACCAGCAGCGGCAGCAGGACCGCAGCGACGGCTGTCCCCAGGCGGCCGGTGGCGACGGCGCCGAGCACCGGCGGAAGCAGCGCGTAGCCGACCGCCCCCCAGACGCGCAGCGGGGTCGAGGCCCCCAGCCGGCGCAGCGCCAGGTAGGCCGTGGTGCCGGCCAGCGGGACGGTGGCGAGCAGCAGCAGGTCGACGGCGCGCTCGGCGCTGCCGAACAGCAGGCTCGCGAGGGCGGCCAGCACGGCGAGGTACGGCGGGGAGACCGTGTCGCTGCCCAGCCCCACCGGGTGCCAGGCCGCGGTGTAGGTGTGCCACAGGCTGCTGGCCGACAGCCGGCGCCGGCAGCAGCGCACCGCCCATCAGCCGGCCGTCGCCGAGCAGGTCGCGGGCCGACGCGAGCGCGAGCACCGTGAGCGCCGCGACCAGCAGCACGGAGGGCCGCAGCAGCAACCGGCGCAGCAGGCCGGATCCGGACGACGGCAGGTCGTCGGCCTCGTCGGCGGTCGGCCCGGTCTCGGTCGACCGCGAGCTCGCCACCCGTGCCGGCCGCCGACGGTCTCGCCGGCCCGGGTGCCGAGGAACAGGCTGAGGGTCTCCATCGCGTGCCGGACGCCGACGGCCCGCGGCGCGAGCAGCGGCAGCGCGGTCCGGGCCGGCACCCGACGGGTCCGCCGCCGGTCCCGCCGGGCCCGGACCAGCCGGTCCGGGCGCCCCAGCAGGGCGAGCAGCGCGAGAGCCTCGTCGGCCGCGTGAGCCGGCCGCTTGCCGGCGAGCAGGCCGAGCGTCGCGCAGCAAGGTCGTCGACGATGAGCAGCGGCGACGGCGATCAGCAGGCGCGGCAACGGCAGGTTGGCCAGCAGCACGTAGAGCGCGTGCTGCCGGTCCAGCCGGTGCAGCCGTCCGCCGGCGACGTGCACCGGCCGACGACGGTGGCTGCGCCGCCTCGGCGTGGTGCACGACGGCGTCGGTCGCCACGACCACCCGGTGGCCGGCCAGGTTGGCCCGCCAGCCCAGGTCGACGTCGTCGCGCAGCAGCGGCAGCCGGGGGTCGAGGCCGCCGAGCTCGTCCCACACGTCGCGGCGCACCAGCATGCCGGCGGTGCCGACGGCCAGCACCGAGCGGACGCCGTCGTGCTGGCCCTGGTCGTGCTCGCGGCGCTCCAGGCCGACGTCGCGGCGGCCGCTGCGGGCGATCGTGACCCCGACCTCGAGCAGCAGCCGGCGGTCGCCCAGCCCGAGCACCTTGGGCCCGGCCACCGCGATCCGCGGGTCGTGGCCGACCTCGGCGAGCAGCTTCTCCAGGGCTGTCGGGAGCGGGTCGCGCAGTCGTCGTGCAGCAGCCAGACCCAGTCGGCCGGCTCCGGTGCAGAGGTCGAGGGCGGCCTGGACGGCGGCACCGAAGCCGGTGCCGGCCGGCAGCTCGACGACGCGGTCCGCGCCGAGCCAGCCGGCGCAGCGGGTCGGCGGTGCTCCCCGTGGGCGGTGCCGTCTCGCTGGTGTCGGCGGCGACCACGACGTCGGGTGGCCGGGTCTGCTCGGCCAGCGCGGCTCGCAGACCGGGCAGCCAGCGGTCGCCGTGGTGGGCCACCACCACCGCAGTGACCGTCACCGGGAGAACGGCCCGCTCGGAGCGCGTGGGAGGCTGGGGTCGGCATGCGGCTGCCAACCCTACGGGAGCAGCTAGACGGCGCTCTTCTTCAGCCGCCGGCGCTCGCGCTCCGACAGCCCGCCCCAGATGCCGAACCGCTCGTCCTTCACCAAGGCGTACTCGAGGCACTCGGCCCGCACGTCGCAGCCCAGGCACACCTTCTTGGCCTCCCGGGTCGAGCCGCCCTTCTCCGGGAAGAAGGCCTCCGGGTCGGTCTGCGCGCACAAGGCCCGCTCCTGCCAGCCGATGTCCTCGTCCGGCTCATCGATGAGCGGATACACCTCGCCCATGGCGTTGCCTCCTCGACCCTGGCCGGCACCGACGCGCCCCTGGGCGCCGGCCACCGAATGACACTGGTGGAATTACACGCGCGTCGTTACCCACTCGTCAAGCCAGTCGGTGATATTTAGCCGAACGGAGGACCTCTTTACGGCGTGTCGAGCGCGACCGGCCACACTGACGCCCATGCAGATCGTCGTCCCGGCCGGCGGAATCGGCGCCGCCCGCTTCCTCCGCGGCCTGCTCGCCGCCGTACCGCCAGGCCCCGACGACCCCGTCCAGGTGACCGTCATCGGCAACACCGGCGACGACATCACGCTGTTCGGCCTGCGGGTCTGCCCCGACCTCGACACCGTGATGTACACCCTCGGCGGCGGCATCCACGAGGAGCAGGGCTGGGGCCGCGCCGACGAGACCTTCGTGGTCAAGGAGGAGCTCGCGGCGTACGGCGTGGGGCCGGCGTGGTTCGGGCTCGGCGACCGCGACTTCGCCACCCACATCGTCCGGACCCAGATGCTCGCCGCCGGCTACCCGCTCAGCCAGGTGACCGAGGCGCTGTGCAGCCGGTGGGGACTGCCCGCCTCGGCGTGCGGCTGCTGCCGATGAGCGACGACCGGGTCGAGACCCACGTCGTGATCGACGACCCGGAGGCCCGCGGGCGGCCGGCGAGCGGTGCACTTCCAGGAGTACTGGGTGCGGCTGCACGCCGCACCCGCGCGCACGAGATCGTCGCCGTCGGCGCCGAGGAGGCGCGAGCCCGGCCCCGGTGTGCTCGAGGCCATCGCGGCCGCCGACCTCGTCCTGCTGCCGCCGTCCAACCCGGTGGTCAGCATCGGCACCGTCCTGGCCGTGCCCGGGCATCCGCGAGGCGCTGCTCGCCGCCCCCGCGCCGGTCGTCGGTGTCTCGCCGATCGTCGGCGGCGCCCCGGTGCGCGGCATGGCCGACCAGGTGCTCGCCGCGATCGGCGTCGAGACGACGGCGGCCGCGGTCGCGCTGCACTACGGCTCCGCGGCGACGGCGGCTGCTCGACGGCTGGCTGGTCGACAGCACGCGACGCCGACGCGGTGCCGACGGTCGAGGCGGCCGGCATCGCCTGCCGGGCGGTCCCGCTGCTGATGACCGACGTCGAGGCCGCGGCCGGGATGGCCCGGTCGGCGCTGGCGCTGGCCGGCCGAGTGCGGCACAGATGACGCGGGTCGCTGCTGGTCTGGGCGCCGGACGGCGTGCCGCGAGGTCGCCGCCGGCGACGACCTGGCCGGGCTGCTGCTCGACGCGCTGGCCGGCGAGGAGTTCCCGCTGCCGACGGCGACGTCGTGGTCGTGACCTCGAAGGTCGTGGCGAAGGCCGAGGGCCGCGTCGTGCGCGGTCGACCGCGAGGAGGCGATCAGCGCCGAGACCGTGCGGGTGGTCGCCCGGCGCGGGCAGCACCCGGATCGTCGAGACCCGGCACGGGCTCGTGCTCGCGGCCGCCGGGGTCGACGCGTCGCAACACCGAGCCGGGCACCGTGCTGCTGCTGCCGGTCGACCCGGACGCGTCGGCCCGCGCCGCTCCGGTCGCGACTGCTCGAGCTGGCCGGGGTCGACGTCGCGGTCGTGGTCACCGACACCTTGGGCCGGGCCGTGGCGCATCGGCCTGACCGACCTGGCCATCGGCGTCGCCGGCCTGCCGCCGCTGGACGACCTGCGCGGCCGCGACGACGGGCACGGCAACGTCCTCGAGGTCACGGTCCGGCGTCGCCGACGAGATGGCCTCGGCCGCCGACCTGGTCAAGGGCAAGCTCGGCCGGCGGCCGGTCGCCGTGGTCCGCGGGCTCGCGGCCCGCACCACGCGCGAGGACGGCCCGGGCGGCTCGGCGCTGATCCGGCCGGCCGCCGAGGACCTGTTCCGGCTGGGGGCCCGCGACGTCGTGCCGGCCCGGCGTACCGTCCGCGCGTTCACCGACGAGCCGGTCGACCCCGCGGCGGTGCGCCGGGCCGTCGCGGCCGCCGTCACCGCCCCGGCGCCGCACCACACGACGCCGTGGCGGTTCGTGCTCGTCGACGATCCCGACGTACGCCGGTCGCTGCTCGACGCGATGCTCGCCGCGTGGGTGGCCGACCTGCGTCGGGACGGGTTCACCGACGAGCAGGTCGCGAAGCGGACCCGGCGCGGTGACGTGCTGCGCGGCGCGCCCACCCTCGTCGTGCCGTGCCTGGTCGGCGACGGGACGCACGACTACCCCGACGCGCGGCGCTCGGCGGCCGAGCGGGAGATGTTCCTCGTCGCGATGGGCGCCGGTGTCGAGAACCTGCTCGTCGCGCTGGCCGTCGAGGGCCTCGGATCGGCCTGGGTCAGCAGCACGATGTTCTGCCGGGACGTCGTGGCGCGCGAGCTCGACCTGCCCGACGGCTGGGAGCCGATGGGTGCGGTCGCGGTCGGCCACCCCGCGGTGCCCGCACCGGACCGCCCGCCGCGCGAGCCCGACGACTACCTGTTGCAGCGTTGAGTCACATCGCGCGGTAGTCGCGCCCGGCGTACCGCGGGCCGCGCCGCGCCGGCGCCACGCCGGACAGCTCGACCAGGCGCTGCACCCGGTAGCGGTGGCCGCGGTAGGGCTCGAGCAGCTCGAGCATCGCGTCGTCGTCGATCTTCTCCCCGACCAGCGCCCAGCCGACCTGGGACGCGAGGTGGTAGTCGCCGACCGACACCGCATCGGCGTCGCCGAAGGCGCGCTGCCCGACCTCGGCCGCGGTCCAGACGCCGACCCCGGGCAGGGTGCGCAGGGCGGTGCCGGCCGCGACCGGCGAGCGGTCGGCCAGCGCCTCGAGCCGGCCGGCGCGACCGGCGGCGGTGACGGCCGTGCGCGAGCGGGACAGGTCGACGCCGGCGCGGTGCCAGTCCCACGACGGCACCCGGGCCCAGGTCGCGGCGTCGGGCGCGACGTGCAGACCTTCGGGGACCAGGCCGGCCGGACCGGGTGCCCGCTCGCCGTGCCGCCGGACCAGCCACCGCCAGGCCTGCCACGCCTCGCGGCCGGTGACCTTCTGCTCGAGCACCGCGGGCAGCAGCGCCTCCAGGACGCGGCCGGACCGCGGCACCCGCCAGCCGGGCCGGGCCCGCCAGGTGTCCCGCAGCAACGGGTGTTCCGGGACGAAGCCGCCGGGGTCGTCGTCCGCGCCGAGCAGGGCCGGCAGCCGGTCCAGCACCCAGTCGGCCCCGGGACCCCAGGCGGTGCCCACGACCTCGCCGTCGGCCGGCTGAGCCACGAGCCGCAGGGTGGCCGGACCGTCCGGCGTGCGGGTGGCGCGCCACAGCCCGGGTGGGCCGGTCCGGCCGCCGTACCGGAAGGTCGGGTCGCCGCTGCCGCGCCGCATCGGACCCAGCGTCGCGGCCAGGTCGACCGGCCGGCCGGGCCGCCACCGGCGCTCCCGGGCGGCGTCCGTCCCGGTCGGTGTCGGCGTGGTCGGCGCGGTCACCGGCGAAGTCTCACAGGTGCGCTCGGTAGAGTCGGCGTCCACCATGGAAGGCGGACCCGCTTTCCGCTGACGCAGCAGCAGACCAGGAAGGCCGAACACGCTCGTGGCCAACAAGCCCAAGCCGCAGGGAGACCGGGACCGCCGGGCCAAGGTCGAGGCGATGCGCAAGGCCGAGCAGGCCCGCGAGCGTCGCAAGAGCATGATCTTCGTGGTCATCGCCGTGCTGGTCGGCGTCGCCCTGATCGGGGCGGTCGCGATCCCGTCGTACTGGAAGTCGCGCAACGACCCGAAGAACAAGGCGCTGTCCTCGTTCGGGGTGTCGGCCACGGCCGCGAGCTGCAGCGACGTGCAGACCAGCAACACCGGAAGCACCGACAGCGTCGGCAAGCACGTCCCCGACGGCACCGTGGAGAAGTACGCGACAGTGCCGCCGTCGTACGGGCCGCACTGGAGCCAGCCGGCCTACCCGGCGCGCGAGTTCTACACGGCGCGGGACCGGCCGGAGATGGAGCAGCTGGTCCACAACCTCGAGCACGGCTACACGATCGTCTGGTACGACGCCACGATCAAGGGCGCCCAGCTCGACGCGCTCAGGGACATCGCGACCCGGGCCCGGACCGAGGATGCCGTCGGCCCGACCGGCAAGTTCATCGTGTCGGCCTGGGACAACGCCTACGGCAAGCTCCCGAGCGGGAAGCACCTCGGCATCTCGCACTGGGGCGCGGACGCCGGTCACGTGCAGCTGTGCGGCAAGGTCAGCGGTGCCGCGGTGCAGGAGTTCATCGACGACTTCCCGGCCAGCGACAGCCCGGAGCCGACCGCCGCGTAGGTCACCCGCGACCGGGGCCGCGGGTCAGGAGTTGGGGACGTCGGGGGTGAAACGGATCGCGTACGGCGGGATGCGCGCGTCGACCCAGACCCGCGCTCCGGCGACGAGCTCGTTGCCCTCCCCCACGTCGGCACCGTCGCCGACGACGGCTCCGTCCAGCACCACGCCGGCGCCGATCCGCGCACCGCGGCCGACCACCGAGTCCCGCACCGTCGCGCCGGCGCCGACCACGGAGTCGTCGAGCAGCACGCTGCCCTCCACGGCGGCGCCCGCGCCGACCGTGGCCCCGGCACCGACCGTCGTCCCGCCGGTGAGCACCGCGTCGTCCGCGACCACCGCACCCGGCAGCTGCAGCCACGGCCCGACCGGTCCGGGCAGCGCCGGCGACTCCAGCGCCCCGAGCACCAGGTCGCGGGAGCCGCGCACGTAGGCCGCCGGCGTCCCGAGGTCGAGCCAGTACGCCTGGTCGGTGTGGCCGAGCACCAGCGCCCCCGACGACACCAGCCCGGGAAACGTCTCGCGCTCGACCGACACCGGTCGGTCGGCCGGGATCGCGTCGATGACGCTGCGCCGGAACACGTAGCAGCCGGCGTTGATCCGGTTGGTGACCGGCTGATCCATCTTTTCCAGGAACGCGGTCACCCGGCCGACGCCGTCGCACGGCACGCAGCCGAACGCCCGGGGGTCTTCGACCTCGGTGAGGTGCAGCGTCACCTCGGCGCCGGCCGCCCGGTGGGCCTCGACCTGGGCCGCCAGGTCGTGGCCGGACAGGACGTCGCCGTTGAGGATCACCACCGGGTCGTCCGGCCCGCTCTCCAGCAGCGACACCACGTTCCGGATGCCACCGCCGGTGCCCATCGGCTGGTCCTCGGTGACGTAGTCGACCCGCAGACCCAACGTCGAGCCGTCGCCGATGCCGTCCCGGAAGACCTCCGGGTGGTACGAGGTCGCCAGCACGACGTGCTCGATGCCGGCCTCCCGCGCCCGCGAGAGCACGTGGTGCAGGAACGGCACCCCGGCGGTGGGCAGCATCGGCTTGGGGGTGTGCACGGTCAGCGGCCGGAGCCGGGTGCCCTTGCCACCGACGAGCAGCACGGCCTCGGTCATCGTTCGGTCAGCCCCCCTGGTCCGGAATGTGGCGCGGTCAGCGCACGAGGTCGACGGCGCCGGCGGCCCGGGCGTACGCGGCCAGGTGCGCCGACGCCGAAGCCTCCCAGGTGAACTCGCGGGCTCGCTCGATGCCGCGACGGGAGAGCTGCTTGCGTCGCTCCTCGTCGTCGATCAGCTCGCGCAGGGCCTTGCCGATGCTGTCGGCGTCCGGCTCGGTGTAGGCGACCGCGTCGCCGCCGACCTCGGGCAGCGACAGACGGCGCGCGGTGAGCACCGCGGACCCGCAGGCCATCGCCTCGAGCACCGGCAGGCCGAACCCCTCCGCCTTGCTGGGGTAGGCGACGACCATCGCACCGCCGAGCAGGCCCGGCAGGTCGGCCGGTCTCATGAAGCCGGTGCGCACGATCTTCAGGTGCGGCGGCACCTCGGCCACCGCCTGGTCGACGCCGTCGTCCCAGCCGCTGCTGCCGGCCAGCACCAGGGCGGGCGGCTCGGTCATGCCGTCGACCGCCTTCACCCAGCCGCGGACCAGGTCCGGGACGTTCTTGCGCCGCTCGAGGACGCCGAGGAACGCGACGTACGGCCGGCCGTGCAGGCCGAGCCGGTCGCTGACCCGCCGGGTCTCGGCCTCCGACGGCGGCCGGAAGGTCGCGGTGTCGACACCGTGGCGGGCCACGTCGATCCGGTCGGCGTCGGCGTCCAGCAGGCGGACCAGCTCGTCGCGGGTGGCCTGCGAGGGCACGACGACCCGGCTGGCCCGGCGGACGGCGGTGCGGGTGGCCGACCGGTAGAAGCCAGTCTTCAGCGCGCTGTGCAGCTCGGGCTCGGAGAAGAACGTCACGTCGTGCACGGTGACGACGACCGGCACCTGCGCGTGCAGCGGCATCGTGTAGTAGGGCGAGTGGATGAGTCCGGCGCCCACCTGCTGGGCCACCAGCGGAAGGCCGGTCTGCTCCCAGGCCAGCCGGGCCGGCCGGTGGGCGATCGCCGACGGGCCGGCGACGATCTCGGCGTGGTCGGCCAGCCGGTGGAACCGCTCGGCGTCCGAACGCTGGCAGACGACGACGATCTCCTGCCCGGAAGCCGCCAGCGCGCAGACCAGACCGTCGACGTACCGTCCGACCCCACCGCGGTCGGCTGGCACCGCGGTCGCGTCGAGGAGCACCCGGGGCACTCCCGACGACTCAGGTGACACGGGCGACACCACTCCTTTGCGTGGACAACTCCTTTGCAGCCTACGCCGGGTGGTCACCACACGAAGGGACCCCAGGAAAGGTTGTGCGCGGCGCGGCGAAGCGGGTCAGCCGAGGAACGTCAGGGGCCGGGTCGTGGCCGTCGGGGCGAGCGAGGCACGGGCCAGGAACTTGCGGCCGCGGACGGCGGCCGGCGTGCTGGTCCCGTTGCCGTCCCAGTCGCCGACCACGGCACGGTCGGTCGCCAGCCCGTGGGCCAGCACGGTGCTCGCCGGACCGGCGGACCGGCGGTTGCGCAGCAGCCACTGACCGTCCCGCTCGACACCGATGCCGGACCGGGCCGTGCCGTTCCACGAGCCGACCAGCGGGACGTCTCCGACCTTGCCGTAGCCGAACCGGATCTGGGCCTTCCCGGGGGTGAGGCTGCGGCGCAGCAGCCAGGTCCGCCCGCGCACCACTCCCAGCCCGGTCGCCGTGCCGGTCCACGAGCCGACGACCGGGCTGTCGCCGGCCCGCCCGAAGCGCACGGTGCGGGTCGGCGTGCCACCGGTGAGCCCGGTACGCAGCAGCCAGCTGCCGGACCGGAACACCCCGAGGTCGTCGTCGCCGTCGCGGTCCCAGTCGCCCACCACCGGCAGGTCGCCGGCGGCGCCGTACCGGAACCGCTTGACCCAGCTGCCGGACCGGCTCGTCATCTGCAGCGCGACCTGCCCGTCGCGCCACCAGCCGAGCTGGTCGCGGCCGTCGCCGTTCCAGTCGCCGACCAACGGCCGGGCGGCCGGGCCACCGGTGCGCCGCATGGCGATGGTGAAGCCGGGAGAGAGCAGGCCGAGCGCCTCGCGCACGTCCCACCCCTCGACGTACGTCGTGGTGAGCGCGCGACCCTTGATGCCGACGACCTTCACTCCGCCGGTGCGCGAGTCGGCACCGCGCGGGGGCACCGAGATGGTGCTGATGCTGGCGAAGCCGAGCTTGCCGGCCAGCTTCGACCAGGAGAACCCGACCGCCCAGGACCGGTTCTCGGCCGGGTTGCTCGAGGCGGCGTCCCACGCCGAGTCGTCGACGGCCCGCAGGAACGGTGCCTCGACCCCCCAGACGTAGCGCTCGTCCTCGGTGTGCCCGCCCATCGAGGATGAGTAGAACGCGTCGATCAGGGTGCCGGTGCCGGCCGAGGCGACCACCTTGCCCGAGGTCGCGTCGACGGCGGCCTTCCAGGTCTGCCCCCAACGGCCGCCCGGGCCCTCGGTCTCCTTCTTCCAGCCGGTCCAGTTCTGGTCGGTCGGTGTCGGCATCAGCACCCGGCCGGCGCGCTTGACGGCGAAGGTGCGCGCCGCGATGGCCTGCGCCTGCAGCGCCGCGGCCGGGAACGACGAGGGGACCTCCGCGATGCCCCACAGGTACTTGTCCATCGCCGAGCCGTTGTCGGTGGTGCCGATCTGCTGCACCGCGTCGATCAGCGCGCCGTCGACCGAGAACGCCGTCCAGTCCCAGCGCACCCAGCGGTCCAGGTAGATCGACGAGCCGCGCCAGGTGGTGAGCCGGGCGACGGCACCGGACTGCTGGAGCTGCAGCGGGACGGCTACCGAGCCGCCCTTCCAGAGCAGCTGCTTCGGCGCGACACCGAGGTCCCACAGCACGAACTGCGCGTGGGTGGCGTCGTCGAGCCGCAGCTGCCAGCGGGCGCCGTCCGGCTGGGCCGGCGGGCACGGCGGGCCGGTCGGCGCCGGTGCCGGGGTGGCGGTCGGGGCGGGGGTCGGTGTCGCCGCCGGGTCGGTCGGCGTCGGGGTCGGGGTGGGAGTGGGGGGCGGCGGGACCACGCAGCCGGGCAGCACCCAGGTCAGCCCACCCTGGACCGCCTCGACGTCGACCCGGTAGCCGTTGTCGAGCATCCGCACCCGGACGTTGCCGGGCATCGGCCGGGACGACCACCTCGGTGCCCGCGTAGTAGCGGGTCAGGATCTGGTCGGCGTTGCAGCCCAGCCGGGCCGCGCCCTGGGCGCCGTACTGGCTCATCCCGAGGCCGTGGCCCCAGCCGCCGCCGCGGAAGACGACGTCGCCGGGCGCGGTGGCCGGCGGGATGGCCACGCCGCCCGAGGGCGGGCAGGCCGCGGCCCGAGCCGTCGCGACCGGCAGCGCGCCGACGCCGGCGGCCGCCAGCGCGCCGGCGAGCAGCAGCCGGCCAGGCGCTCGGAGCAGCCCGGCGGCGCGGGACGGATGGGGCTGGTGGGACCGGGGCACCCGCCCCACGATAAGCGCACCCCCGCCCCAACACCCTCCAGTGGCGCGTTCTGGTTGATTCTGGGCGCTCGGACCAGCCGGAACGCGCCACTCGACGCGCTACTAGGGTTGGGCCGCGATGCGCCTCCTGTTCTTCGGCACCTACGACGCTGCGGCGCACCCCCGGGTCTCCATCCTGCGCGACGGGCTGCGCGAGCACGGCGCCATGGTGCAGGAGTGCAACGCGCCGCTGGGCCTCTCGACCGCGGCCCGGGTCTCGATGCTCCGCCGACCCTGGATGCTGCCGCTGCTGGCCTGGCGGCTGCTGCGCTGCTGGAGCACCCTCGCCGTCCGGTCCCGGCGCTGGCGACGGCCGGGCAGCTGGCCGGACGCCGTCGTCGTCGGATACCTCGGGCACTTCGACGTGCTGCTGGCCCGGCGGCTGTTCCCGCACGTGCCGGTGGTGCTCGACCACCTGATCGGGGCCAGCGACACGGCGACCGACCGTGGGGTCAGCGGCGGGCTCCGCCAGCGGCTGCTGCGCCGCCTCGACTCGGCCGCGCTGGGCAGCGCCGACCTGGTGGTGGTCGACACCGAGGAGCACCGCGCGGCGCTGCCGGCTGCCCACCGCGGTCCGGTGCTGGTGGTGCCTGTCGGCGCGCCGTCGTCCTGGTACGCCGGGCAGCGGCCGCCACCCGGTGACTCCGGCGGCCCGCTGCGTGCGGTGTTCTTCGGGCTCTTCACACCGCTGCAGGGCGCTCCGGTGATCGGAGCAGCCCTCGCGGCGCTGGCCGACGACCCGGTCGAGGTCACGATGGTGGGCTCCGGGCAGGACCTCGACGAGACCCGGTCGCTGGCCGCCGGCAACCGCCAGGTGCACTGGCAGGACTGGGTCGAGCCCGACCGGCTACCCGCCCTGGTCGCCGAGCACGACATCTGCCTCGGCATCTTCGGCACCGGGGCCAAGGCGACCCGGGTGGTGCCGAACAAGGTCTTCCAGGGCGCGGCCGCCGGCTGTGCGTTGGTGACCTCCGACACCGCGCCGCAGCGGCGGATGCTCGGCGACGCCGCCGTCCTGGTCCCGCCCGGCGACCCGGCCGCGCTGGCCACCGCGCTGCGCGAGCTCGCCGCCGACCCGACCAGACTGTCCGCGGCCCGGGCCGCCGCGACCGAGCTGGCCCGGACCGCCTTCACCCCGGCCGCCGTGACGGCCGGGCTGCACGAACGCCTGCTCGCCGTCGTACCCCGGAGGATCCGATGAGCACCCGAACGAGTGCGGTGCTGCCGCCGCTGAGCCCGAACGGCTGGCTGCGATGGGAGGTCGTCGAACGGCTGCTGCCGCCCGGCCGGCTCGACGTGCTCGAGGTCGGCTGCGGGCAGGGCGGCTTCGGGGCGCGGCTCGCCCAGCGCTACACCTACGTCGGCATCGAGCCGGACCCGATCTCCTGCGCGGTGGCGCAGCAGCGGGTCGCCCCGGCCGGCGGCGAGGTGCGCAACGGCGACCTGTCGGTGGTCGGTGCCGACGAGGTCTTCGACCTGGTGGTCGCCTTCGAGGTGATCGAGCACATCGAGGACGACGCCGAGGCGCTGGCCGGCTGGGCGTCGCATCTGCGGCCCGGCGGCTGGCTGGTGCTGTCGACGCCGGCCTGGCAGAAGCGCTTCGGGCCGGCCGACGAGATGGTGGGGCACTTCCGGCGCTACGACCCACCGGTGCTGCGGGCCCGGCTCGAGGGTGCCGGGCTCAGCGACGTCGACCTGGTGCACTTCGGCGCACCGCTGGGCTACCTGCTCGAGGCCGGGCGCAATGCCGTCGGGAAGCGCCGGCTGGCGTCACCCGCGGCGCCGACGGCGGCGGCGTCGATGGCAGAGCGCTCGGACGCCAGCGGCCGGACCCTGCAGCCCTCGACCTCCTGGACCGCCACCGCCGCCCGGCTCGGCACCCTGCCGTTCCGCAAGCTGCAGCACGTGTTCCCGGGAACCGGCCCCGGCCTGGTGGCCCGCGCCCGCAAGCCGGTGGGCTGACGTGGTCGACGTCACTGGGCACGTCGAGGACCTCGCCGCGTTCATCACCGCCTCCCCGTCGTCGTACCACGCGGCTGCCGAGACCGGTCGTCGCCTCGAGGCGGCCGGCTTCACCCAGCTCGACGAGGAGGCCGACTGGGACGCCACCCTCGCCGGCCCGGCACGCCACTTCGTCCGGCGCGACGGCTCGGTGATCGCCTGGGTGCAGCCCGGTGCGGCAGGCCCGAGGACGCCGTTCCGCATCGTCGGCGCGCACACCGACTCCCCCGGCTTCAAGCTGAAGCCGCGGCCGACGATCGGCGCGCACGGCTGGCTGCAGGCCGGCGTCGAGGTCTACGGCGGCCCGTTGCTCAACTCGTGGCTGGACCGTGAGCTCGAGCTGGCCGGCCGGCTCGTCACCCGCGACGGCGTCGAGCACCTGGTGCGCACCGGGCCGTTCCTGCGCATCCCGCAGCTCGCGATCCACCTGGACCGCGCCGTCAACGACGGTCTCGCCCTCGACAAGCAGCGGCACACCACGCCGGTGTTCGGCGTCGGCGACGTCTCGCAGGCCGACCTGGTGGACCACCTCGCCTCGCTGGCCGGTCTCGACCGTGCTGACGTCGCGGGCTACGACGTCCTCACCGCCGACACCGCCGCTCCGGCCAGGTTCGGACTGGGCGACGTGCTGTTCGCCGCCGGCCGGATGGACAACCTGACCTCGGTGCACGCGGGGCTGCAGGCCCTGCTCGACACCGCGTCGGCGGACGGCGGCCACATCAGCGTGCTGGCCGCGTTCGACCACGAGGAGCTGGGATCCGTGTCGCGGTCCGGCGCGGCCGGCCCGATGCTCGCCGACCTGCTGACGCGGATCGCCACCGGCCTGGGCGCCTCCCCCGGCGCAGCAGCTTCAGGCGTACGCCGGGTCGTGGTGCGTCTCGGCGGACGCCGGCCATGCCGTGCACCCGAACTACCCGGAGCGGCACGACCCGGCGAACCGGCCGGTCGCCGGCGGCGGCCCGCTGCTCAAGCTGAACGCCAACCAGCGCTACGCCACCGACGCCGCCGGCTCAGCGCTGTGGAACCGGGCCTGCACCACGGCCGGCGTCCCGTTCCAGGAGTTCGTGTCGAGCAACGACATCCCGTGCGGGTCGACCATCGGGCCGCTGACCGCCGCCCGGCTCGGCATCCGGGTGGTCGACGTCGGGGCGCCGCTGCTGTCGATGCACTCGGCCCGCGAGCTCGGTCACGTCGACGACCTGGCTGCGCTGGCTGCAGCTCTCGGCGCCTTCTACGCCGGCGCCTGACCGGACGTTCCGCCGTCGCCGAGCAGCTGCAGCCGCTCCTGGCCGAGCGGATCGGGATATTTCGGTCCCCCCGCCGCGGGAGGGCAGATTCCGGACACCGCGTGGTAAGAACGACAACAGGTTGTCGAAATCCTGCGTATTTCCCCAGAGGTCTTGCGGGGATGTTGATACGAAGCGTACGTTCACGCCGCTGGTCGGGAGCGTCCTCGGGGTGGCTGCCGCCCGCAGCAGGACCCATTGGCGCGACGGGAAGCGAGTACCCACCATGGCCCGCTCCGCACGAGTACCGGGCGCGCAGCGTGCGCGCCGTCGCCGTACCGCCCTGGCGACCAGCGCAGTCGTGTTGGCCTCGATGACGACCGGCGCCGTCGCCCTGGCCGGGCCGGCTGCCGCAGCCGGCGCCCCGACGGTGACGCGAGCAGCATTGGCGCCGGCCCTCGTCGCGGGCCGCGGGGCGAACGTCCCGTTCCTCGAGCAGGAAGCCGAGAACGCGGCCACCAACGGCACGGTCATCGGACCCAACCGGACCGCCTACACGCTGCCCGCGGAGGCGTCCGGGCGCACGGCCGTGCGGCTCACGCCCGGGCAGTACGTCGAGTTCACCCTCCCGGCGGCCACCAATGCGATCACGGTGCGCTACAGCCTCCCCGACGCGCCGAACGGCGGCGGCATCACGGCGCCGCTGTCCGTGACACTGGGCGGCAAGCACGCGACGTCGATGACGCTGACCTCGCAGTACTCCTGGCTCTACAACCAGTACCAGTTCTCCAACGACCCGAACGCCGATCCGATCCACCCCGACTGGTGGATGGTCGAGCGCGACGGCGGCGAGTTCGCGACCGGCATCACCAAGCCGTTCCGTCCGATGCACTTCTACGACGAGCAGCGCCTCCTGCTCGGCAAGACCTACGCAGCGGGTGACAAGCTTCGGCTGACGGCGAGCGCGGGCGCTGCGTGGACAGTGATCGACCTGGTCGACACCGAGCTTGTCGCCAAGCCGGCGCACAAGCCGCACCACGCGCTGTCGGTCCTCGACTTCGGTGCTGACTCGACCGGCGTCACGGACGCGGCTCCGGCGATCGAGGCGGCGATAACGGCCGCGAAGCGCAAGGGCAAGACGGTCTTCATCCCCAAGGGCACCTACCAGGTCAACCGGCACATCGTCGTCGACGACGTCACGATTCAGGGCGCAGGCAACTGGCACACGATCATCAAGGGCAAGCAGGTCACACTCGACGCACCACTGCCGGACAAGTCGATCCACACCGGAGTCGGCTTCTACGGCAAGTACATCGAGGCCGGCGGCAGCACCAATGTGCACCTGTCGGACTTCGCGATCGAGGGTGACGTGCGCGAGCGCATCGACACCGACCAGGTCAACGGCATCGGCGGCGCGATGAGCGACTCGACGATCGACAGCCTCTACATCCACCACACCAAGGTGGGTCTGTGGTTCGACGGCCCGATGACCAACACCCACGTGACCAACAACATCGTCGTCGACCAGATCGCCGACGGCATCAACTTCCGTCGTGGGGTCACCCACTCGACGGCGGTGAACAACTTCTTCCGCAACACCGGCGACGACGCGATGGCCATGTGGTCCGACGTCGACGCCGACCTCGGAAACACCTTCGGCCACAACACGGTGCAGACGCCGACGCTGGCCAACGGCATCGCGATCTACGGCGGCACGAACAACACGGTCTCGAACAACCTGGTGGCCGACCCCATCCGGGAGGGCAGCGGGCTGCACGCCGGCTCGCGGTTCGGCGCCAAGCCGTTCACCGGTGTCCTCGAGGTTCACCGACAACACGGTGGTCCGCGCGGGAACCTACGAGCTCAACTGGAACATCGGCCTCGGCGCGATCTGGATCTACGCGCTCGAGTCGAGCATCTCCGGCATCGAGGTGACGGGCGACCACTACCTCGACAACACGTACAACGCGATCATGTTCGTGGCTGACTGGCCGGTGAAGGACCTGTACTCGATCACGGACGTGTCCTTCGAGGACGTCCGGGTCGACGGGACCGGCACCTCGGTCGTCAGCGCCCGCGCCATGGGGTCCGCGTCGTTCGAGAACGTCGACGCCCGCAACGTCGGCGCACCCGTGCCGTGGGGCGACTCGCGGGAGCTGTTCGTCAACAACTGCGGCACCTTCAACTGGGACTGGGCCAACGGGTCGACGTTCCATCTCGGAAACCTCGGTGGCAACGACTACTTCGGCGACCCGACCCAGGACACCTGGCTGCCCGGCTGGCTGTTCCCCGCGCCGGGCCAGGACCTGATCACCTGCAACGACCGGCCGCCGGTGAACCCACCGCCGCCGCCGTCGGCCTGGTAGCCGAGAGGTGCTCCGCTTCAGCTCTGCGGGTGCAGGTGCGGGCGGTGCGGGACCAGGCCGGCGCCGAGGGCGAGCAGGCCGTCGGTGGCCATCAGGATGCCGCGCGACGTGAGCGCCACCGCGGTGGCCTCCGGGGTCGAGAGCACGCTGTGCAGCAGCAGCACGAGCACCGCCTCGCGCACCCCGGCGCCGGCCGGCAGCACCACGAGCAGCGGCCCGAGCGAGAACGCGATCGCGAACCCGCCGATCGCCACCGGCAGCGCCTCCCAGGGGTCGGCACCCAGTCCGACCGCGAGCAGCCACACGTGCCCGCCGTAGACGACCCAGAAGGCCAGCGCCCATCCCACGCCGCGGGCCATGTCCCGGCCGCTCAGCGGGGCGTCCAGTCCCGGCCGCCGCAGCAGCCGCAGCGCCCGGGCGAGCAGTCCGTTGAGGACTCGCGGCACCAGCAGCGCGAGCAGCACCGGCAGGGCCAGCAGGCCGAGGAGCACGACCCGGCCCTCCGCCTGCAGCAGCGCCGGCAACGCGGCCACCCCCACCAGGATCCCGACCAGGGTGGAGAGCCCCAGCGTGAGCAGGAAGGCCAGCCCCATCCGTTGCCGTGGGACGCCGAGGTCGCGGCCCATCCGCATCTGCGCGAGCACCGGCCACACCGCGCCGGGCAGGTACTTGCCCAGCTGGGTGAGGAAGAACAGCCGGGCCGCGGGTCGCACCGGCAGCCCGGAGCCGAGGACGCGCAACGTGCCGCGCCAGAGCAGGAAGCTCATGAAGACGCCGAGCAGGGCCATCGCCAGGGCGCCGACCAGCACCAGCGGGTTCTGGTCGCGCAGCTGGTCGACGATCTCCGACCACTGACCCTTCAGGGCCCAGCCGAAGGCGGCCGCGACCACCAGCAGGAGGAGGGCCGAGACGAGGGTGCGGCGCCACGACGTACGCCGTGTCGAGTCGGCGACCGCGTCCTCCCGGGCGGCCGGCGTCGCGGCGTCCACCGCGGCTAGATCTCGGAGCGCGACCGGACGATGAGGTCCGCGAGCAGCGCCAGCGCGGCGACGAGCATCCCGGTGATGAAGATGAGCACGGTGTTCACCGCGAACCGGCCGAAGTGCGCGATCAGGTCGTAGACGCCCTTGAGCAGACCGATGCCGATCAGCGTCAGCGCCGGCGGCATCAGCACCTTCAACGGGTTGAAGTACATGACCATCCGCAGCACCTGCAGGATGTAGCGGTAGGCGTCCTTGGTGAAGTGGAACTTCGAGACACCGGACCGCTTGGCGTAGGAGATGGGCACGTAGCGGATGTCGTGCTGGTTGGACAGGAACGCCAGCGTGATGGTCGTGACGCAGGAGAAGCCGGGCGGCAGCAGCCGCAGGTAGGGCAGCGACACCGTGCGCCGGAACGCGCGCAGCCCCGAGTTGAGGTCCGGGATCGAGGAGTTCGACAGCTTCTCGGCGATCTTCCGGATGACCCACTTGGCGGGCACCCGCAGGATCTTGTGGGTGCCCTCCTCGCTGGTGCGGGAACCCACGACCTGGTCGTACGTCGGGTCGTCGAGCAGCATCGAGACCAGCTCGGGGATCCGCTCGTTCGGGTAGGTCATGTCGGCGTCGGTCCAGACGACGATCTCGCCGCGGGCCTCGAGGGTGCCGATCCGCCGGGCGGTGCCGGAGCCGCCGTTGCGCCGGAACGGCATGATCCGCATCGACGGGAAGCGGCCGCGGGCCTCGAGCAGCAGGGTCAGCGTGTCGTCGGTCGACGCATCGTCGATCGCGAGCAGCTCGTAGGTCAGTCCGCTGTCGTCCATCGCCGCGCAGATGCGCTCCACCTCGGCGATCACGTGCTCGCGCTCGTTGAAGCACGGCAGCACGATGGTCACCACCGGCGGCGGGCCGTCGTCGGCACCCGGCTCGGGCTCGGTGTGGTGGTGGAAGGCGGCCGCGGGGGACGGTCGGCCCACCACCGGCAGGACGGCCGTGGAGTCGTCGAGGTCGTAGTCGGCCGGTACGGGGTGCTCGCTCATGTCGCGGGCCACCTTACCGGCGGATCGGGACCCGGCCCGCCCACCCGTCAGGGGTAGTAGCCGACCACGTCGCCGATCAGGTGGGTCGAGCCGGAGCCGTTGGTGACCTGCACCCGACCCTTCTTGCCGACCCGCACGACCACCAGGTTCGCGGTGGTGCTCCAGGCGGGCACCGACAGGTCCGGGAAGGCCGGCCGCCGGCTGCCCAGCGGCCAGGCGGTGACGAACGTCGCGCGCGTCGCGTCGCGTGCCGTGAGGTTCATCACGACCGCCCGGGCACCCGCCGGCGCGGGCTTGCCCTTGCCGGCCACCTGGACGCTGACGACCTTGCCGGCGCCCACCCGGGCTCGCGGGGCGCCGAGGCCGATACGGGTGTCGAGCACCCGGGTGGTCGCCTTCGGCTGGAACAGCCGGCCGCCGACCACCTCGGCGGGCGCCCACCACCCGACGACGTCGACCACCACGTGCGTGGCGGCCGTGTGCGCGCTCACCTTGAACGCGCCGTCGGACAGCTTGGCCACAGCGCGGCTCTTGACCAGCGACCGGTGGCTGAACGCGACCGTGGCGTTCGCGCGGTCGCCGGCGGCGGACTGGACGGTCAGCGTGCCGGTGCCCGCAGGCGACACCGTGGTCACGTTGAGCATCGCGCCGGTCATCGACGACGCCGGGATGCCGGACAGCGCCGGCATCGTGACGACCCGGTCGCTGCCGGGCACCACCATCCCCGCCGGGTCACGGCGCGAGTCGTAGAGGCGCAGCGTGCGCACCGGCCTGAAGACCTGCCCGCCCGCCAGCGGGTAGTAGCCCACGACGTGCACGGCCAGCTCGGTCGTCCCGGCGGTGTTCGCGATGCTCACCATGCCGTTGCCGCCGAGCGAAGCCACCGCGAGGGCTGCGGCCGTGGTGCCGGCGGCGACGTTCAGGGACGGCGACGACGGCCTCGGCGAGCCGGCCGCCCAGGCCGTGATCGTGGTGGGCGCGGTCGCGCAGCTCGACGAGATGCTCAGGGCCACCGCCGCGATCCCGGACGTGGGTACCCGGCCGACTCCGGGCACCGCGAGGTCCACCCGACCGCCGGGACCGAGCGGCAGGTTGCCGTCGCTGCGGGTGTCGTAGAGGCGGACCGGGTCGACCGGCACGAAGCTGGTGCGCCCGGGCAGCGCGGTCGGCGCACCGACCGGCGGCGCGGTGCGCGCGGCCTGGACGGTGACCTGGCCGACCCAGCTGCGGGCCGCGGCCGTGGCGTCCGCGCTGGCCAGGGTCACCGTGTAGGCCCCCGGTCTCACCAGCGCACCGGCGCTGTCCCGGAGGTCCCAGACGGCGCTGACCGGCACCGACGGCGAGGCCGTTCCGGTCAGCGTGCGGACCACGGTGCCGCGGCACACCTCGCGGACCTCGAGGCTCCACTGCTGGTCGCTGGTCACCCCGGCGATCGTGGTGATGCTCGCGCCGCTGCCGTAGACCGCGCTGGCCGGCTCGGGTCTGGGGTCGAGCAGGGCGGTGCCGAGGTACGTCGTGGTCAGCGCGCGGATCGTGGCCAGCTGCGCGTAGAGGTTGCCGCCCGGGCACGACGTGTTGCCGGCGTCCCGGTGCCCGGACACCACGTTGAAGGTGACCTTCCGGCCGGCGGGGTACTTCGAGGTGCCGCCGCCCAGCGAGGTGAGGACCGTGGTGCCGTTCGGGTTGCGGTGGGAGAGCGAGAGCTTCCAGGCCATCAGCCGGGCGATCGAGTCGAGCATCACCGACGGCGCGGCGACCTTGTCGTAGTTGCCGATCGCCGACACCGCGAACGAGTCCACGTTGAAGCCGCCGGTGTGCGCGCCGACCACGGCCCGCTCCATGCCGCCGTACCGGCCCTCCCAGAGCCGGCCGAACCGGTCGACCAGGAAGTTGTAGCCGACGTCCGACCAGTGGTTCGCCTTGACGTGGTAGGCGTAGATGCCGCGCAGGATCTTGGGCACCTCGGCAGCGGAGTACCCGTTGGCACCCGCGGTGTGGTGCACGAACCCGGCCCGGACCGTCGAGTTGTAGTGCGGAGCGGTGCCCCGGATCGACTCGTCGGCGCCCCACTGCGCCCGGGTGAAGATCGCCGGCTGGCCGGCCGCGGCCTGGGCGGACTGCATCGGCCGCCCCGCGCCGACCTCGTCGTCGGCGTCCGAGCTGCCCGGGTCGACCAGGTCGACCCGCAGCCCGCGCGGCAGCGATCCCGCGACGGACGTCGACCCGGACCTGGTAGCCGTCGGCGTCGCCGACCCACAGCGGCTCGGTGCCCGGGCGCGCGGTGCGGGCCTCGCGGGCGTCCGGGGTCGGGGTGGCGTCCAGGGCCGTCCAGCGGCTCCAGCCGGCCGCACCGTGGGTGCGCACCAGCACCGTGAGGTCAGTGGCCACCCCGGCCCGCCAGGTGACGCCGAGCAGGTCGAAGGACGGTACGCCGGTCCGGGTCACCAGGACCTCCGGTCGGCCGGGAGCCGCGCCGCGGGCCGACGCGGGAGCCTCCTGGCGCGCCTGCAACGACGCCCGGGCACTGCCGCGGACGGCGCCGCCGGGCACCCGGTCGAGCTGCACGCCGCGCAGCGGGTCCGACCGGAACTCCGGCGCGACGGCGTGCGGTGCCGCGTGCGGCAGGCCGGCCACCGGCAGGGCGACGACCGCCAGCGGCATCAGCACGCTGAGCAGGACAGCGGACGGTGCGGTGCGCATGCAGGGACCCTTGTGGCTCGTGTGACAGGCGTGACCAGTGGTAGGTGACCGGTCCCAGTGTCCCTGCCATCGACCCCCGAGCCCGGGGTCTTGACGATCTCGGCGTGTACGGGGCCGGACATTTTGCCCGCGCATGACCTCCCCGGCCGCCTCCGTAGCCTGGCCCGGTGACCTCCCCCCGCGCTCCGGTCGGCCCGCCTCAGCTGCTCGACCGGGCGCTGCGCGCGGACCCGGCCCGGCCGCTGCTCACGTTCTACGACGACGCGACCGGTGAGCGCACCGAGCTGTCGGTCGCCACCTTCGCCAACTGGGTGGCGAAGACCGCGAACCTGCTGCGGGACGACCTCGCCGTCGAGCCCGGCGCGACGCTCTCGCTCGACCTGCCGCCGCACTGGCAGGCGGCGGTGTGGCTGCAGTCGGCCTGGGCGCTGGGCCTGCACGTAGTGCCCGCCGGCACGGACGCGCAGGTCGCCGTCATCGGGTACGACGGCACGCCACCGCCCGGAGCCGGTGACGTCGTGGCGCTCGGGCTCGGGCCGCTCGGGCTGCCCCGCCGCGACGCGACCGCACCGGCCGGCAGCACTCTCGACTACGACCGCGAGGTGCCCGGGCACGGCGACCGGTTCGTCCCGGACCGGGCCGCCGACCCCACGGCGCCCGCGCTCACCACCGGCGGTCGGACGTGGTCCGGCGCCGAGCTGGGCGCCGCCGCACAGGCCGGGCCGGCGTTGCCCGCAGGCGCCCGGCTGCTCGTCGCCGAGCCGCTGACCGGCCTCGCCGCGGCGCTGGGGGCGCTGCTGGTCCCGCTGGCCACAGAGGTCACAGCGGTGCTCTGCCGCCACCTGGATCCCGCGCGGCTGCCGTCCCGGGTGGCCCAGGAGGGCCTGGTCGCGGCGGTCGGCCCGGTCCGGCCGGGACTGTCCCGATGGGAGCCGCGGGGGGACGCGGGACCGCCCGGATGACCTAGAATCGACGGTCAGCCCCCGTCGTACCTCGCCCGGCCGCCGTTCCGGTGGCAGGGCAGCCACTCCCGTGCGTGGCCGCGGTACGCCCCCCGACGGACAGGACCCACGTGCCGCACCCCGCCACCCGACGCCACGCGACCCGTGCTCGGCACGCCGCGCGCCGCGCCCGGTGGCGTCGGGTGGTGACCGCTCTCGGGGTCACGGTCGCGGTGCTCCTGGTGGGCGGGTCGGTCAGCGCGTTCGTCGCCTACCAGCGGCTCAACGGCAAGATCAACCACGTCAACGTGGACGAGCTGCTCGGCGACGAGAAGGACCGGCCGCCCAAGGTGGCCGAGGACCCCAAGGCGAAGAACATCCTGGTGATGGGCTCGGACAAGCGGAAGGGCAAGAACGCGCTCAACGTCGCGGGCCAGCGGTCCGACACGACGATCCTCGTCCACCTCGCCGCCGACCGGAAGTCGGCGGTCGCGGTCAGCATCCCGCGCGACACGATGGTCCCGATCCCGGAGTGCACCAAGGACGACGGCACGGCGGTCCCCGCGCAGGACGCCCAGATGTTCAACGAGGCGTTCTCCGAGGGCGGCCCGGCCTGCACGATCAAGACCGTCGAGAAGCTCACCAAGATCCGCATCGACAACTACATCGTGGTCGACTTCAACGGATTCAAGGACATGGTCGACGCCCTCGGTGGCGTCAAGGTCTGCCTCCCCTACGCCGTCAACGACCCGCAGTCGCACCTGGACCTCGCGGCCGGCACGCACACCGTCAAGGGTCAGCAGGCCCTCGCCTACGTCCGCACCCGGCACGGTCTCGGCGACGGGTCGGACCTCTCGCGCATCGACCGGCAGCAGGCGTTCATCGGGTCGATGGTCTCGAAGGTCAAGGACAAGGGCCTGCTGCTCCGGCCGGACCGGCTCTACAACTTCCTGGCCGCGGCGACCAAGTCGCTGACCACGGACTTCGGCGGCCTCAAGGACATGGCCGGCCTCGCCCAAGACGTCCGCGGCCTGCCCACCAAGGACGTCACCTTCCTCACCGCGCCCAACGAGCCGTGGGTCGAGAACCCGAACCGGGTCCAGCTCAAGGAGTCGGCCGCGACGGTGTGGCGCGCGCTGCGCTTCGACCGGCCGCTGCCCGGCAAGGAGCCGAAGCCGAGCTCGTCCGCGTCGCCCACGACCACACCGAGCGGACCTCCGCTGGTCACCGCCCCGGAGAGCATCAGCGTCACGGTGCTCAACGGCTCGGGCACGGCCGGCGCGGCCAGCGACCTCGCCGAGAAGCTGACCGCCGGCGGCTTCAACGTCGTCAGCGTCGGCAACGCCGACCGGTTGTACTCCGCGACCACGGTGCTGCACGACCCGGCGTACGACCAGTCCGGCCGCACCCTCGGGGCGGCCATCCCCGGCTCCGACGTGCTGGAGGACATCAGCCTCGGCAGCACCTTGACCGTCATCGTCGGCTCGGACTCCCCCACGGTGGCCCCGGTCCAGGTCACCGGCTCGACCAGCTCACCGGCACCGACCGAGTCGCTGGAGACCCGCTCCGCCGACCAGAACATCTGCTCGTAGCGGGCCACGAGCCGTTGGCTACAGTCGGCGAGTGCCTTCCGACGACGCAGCCGCCCCCGCGCTCCGCCCTGCCGACAAGGTCTACGACTCGGCAGCAGCGGCGGTGGCGGACATCGCCGACGGCGCGTCCCTGGCCGTCGGCGGTTTCGGGCTCTGCGGTGTCCCCACCCAGCTGATCGCCGCCCTGCACGACGCCGGCACCACCGGCCTCGAGGTGGTGTCGAACAACTGCGGCGTCGACGACTGGGGGCTGGGCGTGCTGCTGTCCGACCACCGGATCGGCCGGGTGATCGCGTCGTACGTCGGGGAGAACAAGGAGTTCGCGCGACAGTTCCTCTCCGGCGAGCTCGAGGTCGAGCTGACCCCGCAGGGCACGCTGGCCGAACGGCTGCGCTCCGGCGGGGCCGGCATCCCGGCGTTCTACACGGTGACCGGAGTCGGCACCCAGGTCGCCGAGGGCGGGCTGCCGTGGCGCTACCACCCGGACGGGTCGGTCGCGCTGTCCTCCCCGCCGAAGGACACCCGGGAGTTCACCCTCGGCGGCGAGACCAAGACCTACGTGCTGGAGGAGTCGATCGTCACCGACTTCGCCCTGGTGCACGCCTGGAAGGGTGACCGGTCGGGGAACCTCGTCTACCGCGAGAGCGCGCGCAACTTCAACCCGCTGTGCGCCACCGCGGGCCGGGTCACCGTCGCCCAGGTCGAGAACCTCGTCGAGGTGGGCGAGATCCGCCCCGAGGACGTGCACACCCCCGGCGTCTACGTGCAGCGGGTGGTGGACGTCGGACCGGACGTCGAGAAGCGGATCGAGCGGCGAACGGTGCGCCCGCGCCCCGAGGGAGGCGATCGGTGATGCCGCTGACCCGGGACCAGATGGCGGCCCGTGCCGCGCAGGAGCTCGAGGACGGCCAGTACGTCAACCTCGGCATCGGGCTGCCGACCCTGGTGCCCAACTTCCTGCCCGAGGGGGTGCACGTCACGCTGCAGAGCGAGAACGGCATCCTCGGCGTCGGGCCCTACCCGTTCGAGGGCGAGGAGGACCCCGACCTCATCAACGCCGGCAAGGAGACCGTGACGCTGCTGCCCGGCGCCTCGTTCTTCGACTCGGCCACGTCCTTCGGCATGATCCGCGGCGGCCACATCGACGCCGCGATCCTGGGCGCCATGCAGGTCTCCGCCGCCGGCGACCTGGCGAACTGGATGATCCCCGGAAAGATGGTCAAGGGGATGGGCGGCGCGATGGACCTGGTCCACGGCGCCAAGCGGGTCGTCGTGGTGATGGAGCACGTCGCCAAGGACGGCACCCACAAGATCGTGCAGGAGTGCTCGCTGCCCTACACCGGCCGCGGCGTCGTCGACCGGGTCATCACCGATCTCGCGGTCGTCGACGTCACCGAGGACGGCCTAGTGCTGCGCGAGCTGGCGCCGGGTGTCAGCGTCGACGACGTGCGCGCGGCCACCGGCCCGGCGCTGCAGGTGCCGGCCGAGCCCACCGTGATGGAGCCGTGAGCAGAGCCACCGTCGAGACGTCGGCCGCCGCACCGGACCGGCCCGCCCACCGGGGCTTCCTCCCCGGCGTACCGACCTGGGCGCTCGGGGTGGGCCTGGTGCTCGTGCACCTCGCCGTGACCTTCCAGGTGCGTCCGCACCCGCGGTGGAACGACGGGATCTTCGTCCTCAACGACGCACGCGACTTCCCCGACGTGCCGCTCGACCACCATGCGCTGCGGATCGGGAACATCCTCCCGGTGCGGGCCTTCCTCGAGCTGTTCGGCTACGGGCAGGTCGCCTACTACGCGTGGCCGTTCGTGACCGCGATCCTGCTCGTGATCGCCGTGTTTGGGCTCGGCGTCGTGCTCTTCGACCGCTGGACCGCCGCGGCGGCGACCGTGCTGCTGATCTTCCACCCGGTCCTCGTCGACACCGTCATCAAGAACGGCACCGAGCGGATGACGAGCTGGCAGCTGCTGCCCGACATCCCGTCCACTGCGTTCATCACGGCGGGGATTGCGCTGCTGGTGGCCGCTGCGCGCCGCCGAGGGGACGGTGCCGGCCGTCCCGGGGACGGCGCTGCCACCTGGTGGTTCCTGCTGGCGGGCTTCTGCTTCGGTTGGGCCTACCTGGTGCGCGAGCTGTCGGTGTTCTTCTACCCGCTGGTCGTCGGCGTGCTGCTCGGGTGGCGGCTGCCGTTACGCCGGTGGGTGCAGGTCGCGCTGCCGATGGTCGGCTGCCTGGTGCTGGAGCTGGTCCTGGCGCAGTGGGCGCACGGTGACCCGCTGGCCCGGCTCAAGGTCGATGGCGAGCACGGCAGCGCCCCGCTGTCCCCGATCACGCGTACCGACGCACTGCTCCGGTTCTACCGGATCGTCGAGGTCTACCCGCAGACCGCCGTCGTGCTCACGACGTTCGTCCTGATGATCCTCGGCGCGCTCGTCGTGCGGCGCCGGTCGCACGTCATGCTGCTCGGCTGGTTCGTCGCGATGTGGCTGCCCCTGACTCTCGTCTCGGGGCTGCTGGACCCGGGCTTCATCCGGATCAACGCGTCGCTGATGCGCTACTGGGTGCCGGTGCTGCCCGCTCTGGTGCTGGGTGCCGCCGGGTTCGTGGCCTGGCTGCTCGCACGCATCCGCGAGCGGCTGCCCGAGCAGCGTCGGAACGTCGGCGTGGCCCTGACCGCCGCGGTCGCGGTGATCGGGCTCGCGGTGGCCGTCGTACCGCTGCTGCCGTCGATCAGGGACAACCCGCGGGACGGCGCGTGGAACGCGATGCGCACCTACCTGCACGAGCACGACCGCGCGATCGACACGATCGTCACCGACGACCGCGACGCACTGGTCCTCGGCATCTACTCCCGGGAGCCGGTCGGCGGCGACCTCGTCGTGCACGCCGACGTCGAGGAGATCGGTCACGAGCTGAAGGCAGCACCGGTGGCCTCCGGCGACCCGGGCACCTACCTGGTCTGGACACCGGGTCTGTCGAGGAAGAAGCCCCAGGAGTTCGACGGCTGGCAGCTGTTGCTCAAGGAGCGCGAGCTGCGCCTCTACGGCCCGACCGGCAGCTGAGCGGCCGGGCACAGGGGTCATCGCAGTGGCGAACGGGCGCGAGACGGGTCGCAGCTACGACCGTGTCGCACGCGACTACACAGACCGGATCGCTGGTGAGCTGACGGACAAGCCGTTCGACCGAGGGCTGCTCGAGGCGTTCGCCGAGCTCGCCGGCAGCGGCCCCGTCGCGGACGTCGGCTGCGGCCCGGGCCACGTCGGGGCATACCTCGCCGCTCGCGGCGTACACACAGTTGGCCTCGACCTGTCGGCCGAGATGTGCGCGATCGCGAGCCGGACGACACCGCTGCACACCGCTGCCGCTGACATGACTGCGTTGCCGCTCGGCTCGGGTCTGCTGTCCGGGCTGGTCTGCATGTATGCCGTGATCCACCTGGACGCCGACCAGCGCGCCGCCGCGTACCGGGAGTTCGCCCGGGTGCTGGGTGACGGCGGGCACGCCATGGTCGCGTTCCACACCCGCGACGCCGAGCACCGGACAGGTGAGGCCCGGCAGGTCAGCGAGTGGTGGGGGCACGAGGTGGATCTCACCTTCCACTTCCTCGATGCGGACGAGGAGGTGAGTGCGCTCGACACGGCCGGGCTGCAGCTCGTCGCGCGCCTCGACCGCAGCCCGCACTCCGGCCTCGAGCACGAGAGCGAGCGGTCGTACCTGGTCGTCAGGCGTGGCTAGCCGGGTGGCACGTTCTGGTTGAGCCGGAACAAGTTGGTCGGGTCCAGGCGACTCTTCAGCGCGACGAGCGAGGCCCACGTCGGTGCGCCGTACGCCTCCCGGACCCGGTCGGTGCTCTCGTCGGCGTCCAGCTGGTTGACGTAGGCGCCGCCGCTGGAGACCCGGCGCAGGGCCTTCCACAGGTCCCGCGCCCAGCCGACCTGCGGCGCCGGGTCGTCGCCGGGCGTCCAGGCACCGACGACCGTGAGCAGCTGGGCGGCGTCGCGGAACGCGAACGCGGTGGCACCGGGTGCGACCCGGGAGCTCGCGCCGCCCATCTGGCGCAGCAGCACCTGGTTGAACGGCGAGGACATCGACCCGACCGCCGCGAGCATCTCGTCGATCGCGCGGTCGTCCAGGTCGGCGAGCCACTCGGACTTCACGTGGTAGCCACGGCCGTGCGGCGCGCCGTCGTCGAACATCGACTGCAGTACGGCGTACGGCAGGACGCCGATCAGGTCGACCGGAGGTCGTAGCGTGCGCAGCCTCGCTGCCCACGGCTCGCCGTCCGCTGGGGCGCCGACCCAGGCCATGCTGATCGCGACGACGGGACGTCCGGCGAGCTCGGGAGGCACGTACGGCGCCGGCGGTGCACAGATGCAGGCGACGGTCAGCGACAGCTCGTCCGGCGCCGCCGCGCACAGGTCGCGGTAGAGCACCAGCGCCTCGCGGCCCTGCTCGATGGGCACCATCACACCGCCGGCGAGCAGCGGCGGCACCGGGTGCAGCGCGAAGGTGAAGCGGGTGACGATCCCGAAGTTCCCACCGCCGCCGCGCAGCCCCCAGAGCAGCTCGGGATCGGTGCTCTCCGACACCGTCAGGACCTCACCCGTTGCGGTCACCAGCTCGGCCTCGACGAGGTTGTCGCAGGCCAGCCCGTGGACCCGGGAGAGCCAGCCGACTCCGCCGCCAAGAGTGAGGCCGGCGACGCCGGTGTGCGAGATCTCGCCGCCGGGCGACGCCAGACCATGGACCTGCGTCGCGCGGTCGTACTCCGACAGCAGCACGCCGGGCTGCACGTCGGCTCGACGCGCGACCGGGTCGACGTCGATCGCCTTCATCTCCGACAGGTCGATCAGCAGGCCACCGTCGCAGACCGAGTGGCCGGGGATGGAGTGGCCGCCGCCGCGCACCGCCACGAGCAGATCGTGCCGGACCGCGAACCGCACGGCGGCGACGACGTCCGAGGTCTGGGTGGCGCACGCGATCATCGCCGGGCGGCGGTCGACGGCACCGTTCCAGACCCGGCGCCTTCCGTCGTACTCGCTGTCGTGGGGGTGCAGGATGCGGCCGCGGAAGCCGTCCAGGGTCAGGGGCTCTGTCGTCGAGGTCATGGCTGCAACGGTGCCGACCGGGAGGCGGGCCGACCATCCCAGATCCCTGGGGGATTCCGGCCCGCCGGGGACATCTGCGGCGGCACACTGACCGGGTGCGACGAACGGCTGAGGCGGTGCGGGAGGAGGTCCGCCGCGCCTGCCGCACCGAGCCGAACCCGATCGCCGTGCAGCGCACTGTCGTCGCCGCACTGCCGGCAGCGGTGCCGTTCGACCGCTGGTGCGGTCTGCTGCTCGACCCGGCCACCCTGCTGGTGACGAACGGCTACCACGAGGAAGGTCTGCCGCTGCAGGTGCTCCCCCGCTTGCTCGACATCGAGGCGGCCGACGAGGACGTCAACGGGATGCCCGCCCTGGTGCGCGGCGCCGGCGTGAGCACCCTGGACCGGGCGACGGCCGGCCGGCCGGAGAGCAGCGAGCGCTACCGCGACGTGCTCGCACCCAGTGGGCTCGGCCGTGAGATGCGCGCCGTGCTGCGCGACCGCGAGACCGGCTGGGGCGGTGTCATCCTCTTCCGCGAGACGTCGGCGCCGGACTTCACCGACGACGAAGTCGCCTTCGTGCGGTCGATCGCCGAGGACCTGGCCCGCGGGATCCGACGGTGCCTGCTGCAGTCCGAGCTCGCGCACCGCGACGGCGACTCGGTGCCCGGGATGCTGGTGGTGGCCGAGGGCGGCCTGGAGGTCGAGGTGGTCACAGCTGCGGCCGCGCGCTGGCTGGCAGCGCTGGACAGCGGCCCGGTGACCGCGGAGCTGCCGTTGCCGCTGGGCATGGTGGTGGCCCGCGCCCGGGCAGCGGACGACGGGGTGGCGCGGACCCGGCTGCGCGCTCGGGACGGTCGCTGGCTCACGCTGTACGCCGAGGCGACCACGCCGGGCCCGGACGCGCGGGTGGCCGTGGTACTCGAGTCGACCCGTCCTTACGAGCTGGCCGCGGTGCTCGCCGAGGCCTACCGCCTCACCCCGCGCGAGCGCGAGGTGGCGCAGCACGTGCTGCTCGGGCGGTCGACCGCCGAGATCGCGGCCGCGCTTTTCCTCTCGGCCTGGACGGTGCAGGACCACCTGAAGAAGGTGTTCGACAAGGTCGGCGTGCGCAGCCGCGCCGAGCTGGCGTCCCGACTGTTCTTCGGCGACTACCTGCCCCGGTCGACGGCCGGCACGCCGCTCGGTGCGGATGGCTGGTTCATCGACAAGTGACGCTGGGGCTCGCCGCTATACGACGAACAGGCGCTGGACACCGGCGGTTCCCCCCGCAGGGTCCGACCCCGGTCCGGCACGGCGTGGAGCGTAACCGGTCCCCCCACGCAGGGAAGATGTATGTGAGTCCGGGAGGCGGTCCAGCAACGGAGCGTCCTGCCTGGCGACGTGACCCACAAGGAGTAGCAGTCATGCGCAACCTGATCGTGTGCAACTTCATGTCACTGGACGGCTTCTACGCAGGGCCAGACGACGACGTGATGGCGCTACCGTTCGACCCGATGTTCGACGAGTACAACGCCGAGCGCGTCCGGACCGCCGACACGCTCTTGCTCGGTGCCGCTTCCTACCCGCAGATGATGGCCTTCTGGCCCCCGAAGGCTCAGGATCCCCACGCCAGCCCTGTCGAGCAGGAGATCGGACGGTTCCAGAGGGACTCCCGCAAGGTGGTGATCTCCGACAGCCTCACTGAGGCAGACGTCGCCGAACACCCCGCCACCATCGTCCCGCGCTCCGAGGGCGCCGACTTCGTGCGCGCCCTCAAGGAGGAGGACGGCAAGGACATCCTTGTCTTCGCCAGCCACCGCATGTGGAACCCGCTGCTGCACATGGGGCTGGTCGACGAGGTGCACCTGATGGTGGGCTGCGCCGCGGTCGGGCACGGCACCCCGGTCTTCACCGGCCCGACACCACGAATGCGGCTGCTGGAGGTTCGCACCTACGACGGCTTCGACAACCCGGTGCTGCGCTACGCCTACGTGTGAGGGCTGAGCATGCTTCGCACTCTGGCCCGACATGCCGTGGACGTCGAGTCTCGGGCCCACGGTGACGAGGAGGGCATTGAACCTGACGACCCGGGCGGCGGCCGACCTGTCGGAGGGCATGACGGACTATGCCGCCAACTCAACGGACGACCTCGGCAGACCCCGAACTGGATGACACCCTTAGGGGGCTGCACGAGTGGTGCACTGACCAGTTGAGGTCGCAGGCACTGTCGATTGGTTGGAGACAGGCACAGGGGAGGGAGAACACGATGGCGTCCTCGTTCTCAGTGAGGATCCCCAACCCGATCTTGTCGTAGTAGAACTCACGAGCTGCCGAGGTCCTTCGCTAGCAATACCGGCGTGACCGGATGCTCTCCAAGCAATCAAGGGCGAGGCAAACAACCTGACCGCACATCCATGAGCGGAACGTCAGGTCGACCGACCGAGCATATGGAGCGGCGCACCGGCTCCGGCAGCAACGAACTCGACTGGTGACAGCAAGATAGGAGCAGCACCGCCCGGTCCTGCATTTCCAAGGTAACCCGCGGAGGGGGGGTTGCTGCAAGGCCCCCCTCATGCCGCAGAATCGCCGACTCGAAGGCCGAACGTCGGATGGGCTGGACTGTGACTGAGCATGCCGTACTGATCGTTGGTGGAGGGCCCTCGGGGCTGATGCTGGCCGGCGAGCTAGCGCTGGCGGGGGTCGACGCTGCGATCGTCGAGCGGCGCGCCAGCCAGGACCTCCCCGGCTCGCGCGCCGGCGGTCTGCACGCACGAACCATCGAGGTCCTCGATCAGCGTGGCATCGCCGATCGGTTCCTCGCGGAGGGACAGGTGGCCCAGGTCGCGGGTTTCGCTCGGGTCGCGTTTGACATCAGCGACTTCCCGACGCGGCATCCCTACGGGCTCGGGCTGTGGCAGAACCACATCGAGCGCATCCTGGCCGGCTGGGTCGACGAACTGGCGGTGCCGATCTACCGCGAACGTGAGGTGACGGGGTTCGCGCAGGACGACACCGGCGTCGACGTCGAGCTTTCCGCTGGCCAGTCGATGCGGGCGGAGTACCTCGTCGGCTGCGACGGAGGACGCAGCCTCGTCCGCAAGGGAGCGGGCATCGACTTCCCCGGGTGGGATCCCACGACCAGCGCCCTGATCGCCGAGGTCGAGATGGCTGAGGAGCCGGAGCTGGGCACCCGCCAGGATGACCGCGGCGTCCACGGCATCGGCAAGGTCGAGTACGAGATCCGGGACGGCGAGATCGTCTACGCCGACCACGGACCGGTCAGGGTCATGGTGACCGACCAGCACGTCGGATCCACCAGCGAACCCACCCTGCGCGATCTGAGCGAGGCGGTCATCTCCGTCTATGGGACCGACTACGGGATGCACAGTCCCATCTGGATCTCCCGGTTCACCGACATGACCCGGCAGGCCGCGGCCTACCGCGAGAGACGTGTCCTGCTCGCCGGCGACGCCGCACACGTGCACTCCCCCGTGGGCGGGCAGGGCCTCAACACCGGCGTGCAGGATGCGGTGAACCTGGGGTGGAAGCTGGCCCAGGTGGTCAAGGGCGCGTCGCCGGAAACCCTCCTGGACACCTATCACGAGGAACGCCACCCGGTCGCTGCCCGCGTGCTGCGCAACACGATGGCGCAAGTCGCGTTCCTCCGCGCCGGCGACGCGCGCCATGATGCCCTGCGCGACACCGTGTCCGACCTGTTGAGCATGGACGAGCCGCGCAAGCGGTACGCCGCGATGATGTCCGGCCTGGACATTCACTACGAACTCGGCGACGGACACCCGATGCTCGGTCGTCGCATGCCCGATCTCGACCTGGTCACCGCCACCGGGCCGCGTCGGGTCTTCAACCTGCTTCACGAAGCCCAGCCCGTCCTGCTCAACCTCGGCAAACCCGGTGGATTCGACATCACGCCGTGGGCGGATCGGGTCCAGCTGGTCGATGCCGGCTTTGGCGGCACCTGGGAGCTTCCGGCGCTCGGCAAGGTCGCTGCTCCCGCTGCAGTGTTGATCCGGCCCGACGGATACGTCGCGTGGGTGGGAGACGGGACCCACGTCGGGCTCGAGGACGCGCTTACTCGCTGGTTCGGGCCGCCCGCATAGGGAATGGTGGTCCGGTGGTTCCCGGCCATTCGGAACTGCCGCAGACAGGCCGCGGTGTCGCCATCCGATTCTGCTGCTGTGAGTCTGCTCGGCGAGTGCGGTTCCCGTGCACCCGCTCGGCGGCCGACAGGCTCAATGGGTCGCCGTGACGAGCCAGCTGGCCGTGCCAAGAACGACGCCCTGCGGGGTCGCGTGTTCGGCCAGGACCGAGCGGAGGTTGCTCAGGGCGGCGATCCGATGGTCCGCACCTAGATCATCCAACAGTCCTCTGGTGTTACCGACCCTTGAGAGGAACGCGTAGGCGGACTCGACGTCATGGCCGACCCGCATGGGTGGACGCACGTCCTCGATCCTGATCCTGCTGTGGCCGGTGCGGGCGAGCAGATCACGCGTCTGGTCGGGGTCGGCGAGACCAAACGGTCCCGGAGTGCCCACAGGTGGGGTCGGGAGGTCCCGCCCTATCGCGAGGGCCCGGCGCAGCTCGGTGAGCCACTCGTTGTTCTCGAGGGGTTGCCACACGAGCAAGACGATCCGACCCCCCGGCTTGAGCGCAGTACCCAGGTTGGTGAACGCTGCGTCCTGGTCGTCGAAAAACATCGCACCCGCATTGCTGACGACAACGTCGAAGCTCGCCGGCTCGAAGGCGTAAACCTGCGCGTCCGCGTGCACGAAGCTGACGTTGCTTCGTCCCGCGGCGGCCGCTCGCGCCCGCCCGTTCGCCAGCATCGCCGAGGACAGATCAACACCCACGACCCGCCCCGGCGCGACAGCAGCACCTGCCTCCAGGGTCAACGCGCCGTTACCGCACCCAAGATCCAGCACGTCCTCACCCGGGACCAGCGCCGCCGCGCGCAGCAAGACCATGCGGTGCTCCGTGCTGGCGCGTTCAAATCCCTCAGCCAGCTCCGACCAGTTCGCCCCTTCCGGGCCGTCCCAGGCCTGCCGCATCGCCTCATTCGCCGGGCTCGCCATGGGTGCCAACGTAGCCCCGTGTCTGGACGTCCAACCCTGCCCTGTGTGGATGGTTGCCGGGCATGGCCTCGTGACCGGACGTCGACAAGGTCTTCGCCTGCGCACTAGGTCTCGTGTCGGGCTACGGGTCTGGGTGGCCGTATGGACCGCGGGGACCGCACCGGCGGTGGGGCCAGGCAGCGCGTCAGTCGTCGGGCATCGAGCGGCGGTCGCCGACCGGGCGGTCGGTGAGCGGGAAGGCGAGCGAGCCGGCACGGACCCACCACTCCATCACGTCGTAGGCGAGCCGTCCCGCCTCGACGGACGGGTCGCCGTCCGACAGCCGGGCGGCCTCGGCGGGGTCGCAGGCGAAGATCGACATGCCGCGATACGACGGGTCGGTCTGCTCGTCGAACGGCCCGTTCACGACCACCACGCCCTGCCGCCTCAGCTCGGCGCGGTAGGCGAGGTGGCGCGCCTGGAGCGCGTCGAGCTCCTCGTCCGACATCTCCGGGGCATCGGCCGGCCGCCGCAGGACCACGACCGTGTAGACGTCGAACGCGTCGGGCACGTCGGGATCGCGTGGCATGGTGCCGGAACGATAACGTCCGGCCGATGTCACATTCCTGATCCCGGCGGTGCTGTAGAGACATGGACCTGGTTCGGCATGGACGAGCTGCGCCCGCGGCCGTCCTGGCGGGTCCCGGACCGGGCGTTGGCACCGCGGACGGGCGGGACGAGAGGAAGGGTCGCGTGGGGGTGTCGGGTTCGGCCCGAGGTGATGTGCGCACCGACCTGGACGAGGTCTTCCGCCGCGACTACCAGCGGGTTCTCGGGGTGGCCGCCCGCGTCCTGGGCTCGCGGGACCAGGCCGAGGACGTCGCCCAGGACGTGTTCCTCTCGTTCGGTCGCTCGTCGGTGCCGACCGGGGAGGCCAGCGGCTGGCTGTGCGTCGCCGCCGCCCACACCGCGCTGAACCTGCTCCGTTCGGGGCGCCGTCGCGCCTCGCGGGAGGAGACGGCTGCAGCCGCGAACGACGTCGTCGTGGCCGACGTGGCCGACGTGGTGGTGACGCTCGAGGAGCGCAGCCACGTACGCGCAGCGCTGGCCCGGCTGCCCCGAAAACAGGCCATGGCCCTCGTGCTGCGGCACAGCGGCCTGAGCTACGCCGAGGTCGCCGTAGCGCTCGACTTGTCCCCCGGGAGCGTCGGCACCAGCGTGCGGCGCGCCGAATCCGCTCTGCGCAAGGAGCTGAACCGTCATGCGTCATCCGACTGAAGGCGTGCTGCGCCGGTTGCTCGACGAGCCCGCCGGGGTGGCCGACTCCGACCGCCGGCACGTCGCTGGCTGCGCGCAGTGCCTCGACGAGCTGGCCGCCATCCGCGAGGACGCCGCCCTCGTCGGCGCAGCGTTGACGACCGAGGCCGCCGAGGGCGTCGACGTCGCCGCCGCGTGGCGGCGCCTGTCGACGGCCGCGCCCGCGACCGGACCGGGTCGGGCGGCACAGCCTCGTGCCCGTCGATCCCGCGCGGTCCTGCACCGACCGATCGTCGCGGCCCTCGCCGTCACTGTCGTCCTGGCCGGCGCGGGCACTGCTGCGGCCAACGACTGGCTGCAGATCTTCCGGACCGAGCAGGTCGCTCCGGTCAGCATCACCACCGACGACCTCATCGCGCTCCCCGACCTGAGCGCGTACGGCGCACTTCAGATGACCGGCGAGCCGGACGTGCACGAGGTCCCCGATGCGGCGGCTGCCGCAGCAGAGACCGGCGTCGACGTGCCCGAGGTCACCAACCTGCCGCGCGGGGTCACCGGCGAGCCGGCGTACCAGGTGGGCGGCAAGGTGAGCGCCACCTTCACCTTCTCGGCAGAGCGCGCCGCCAAGGCAGCCTCCGACGCCGGCGAGGCGCTGCCGCCGCCTCCGCCGGGGCTGGACGGGAGCTCGGTCCGGCTGGATGCCGGCCCGGGTGTGGCTCAGGTGTGGTCGTCCTCCACCGGAGCGCCCGCCCTTCTCGTCGGTCGCGCCGTCGCCCCGTCGGCGTTCTCCTCCGGTGTCCCGTTCGAGACCGTGCGGGACTACCTGCTGTCGCTACCCGGCCTGCCCGACGACGTAGCCGCGCAGCTGCGCACGTTCACCGCGGACGGCGCCACCCTTCCGCTGCCCGTGCCTGCCGACGAGGTCACGACGTCGTCGGCGAGGGTCGACGGCGCGCCCGCCACGGTGCTGGAGACGCGTGACCGCACGCTGGCGGCGGTCGTGTGGGTGGACGATGGGGTGGTGACCGCCGTGGCTGGTTCGCTGGACGTCGACGAGGTCCTCTCGGTTGCCCGGGAGCTGCGGTGAGTGTGGCCGAGAGGCCCACCGCCGTCGGGGACGACGCCGCTCGACGCGCGGCGGCAGACCTGGTCGCCGGCCTGCCGTCCGCGCCGGCCGTCTGGTGCTCCGGCCTGCGCAAGCGGTACGGCCGGCAGCTGGCAGTCGAGGACGTGTCCCTGCAGGTGGACCGCGGAGAGATCGTCGGGCTGCTGGGCCCCAATGGGGCGGGCAAGACCTCGGTGATCAAGATGCTGCTCGGCCTGGTCCGTCCCGACGGGGGCGAGGTGATGCTGCTGGGGGAATCCGCCGCGAATCCCGCTGCGCGCACCCGCGTCGGCTACCTGCCGGAGCTCTTCCGGTACCAGCCGTGGCTGAGTGCGAGCGAGGTGCTGGCACTCCACGTCCGGCTGTCGGGCATCGGCGTGACCGCGAAGGAGCAGCGTGACTGCCTGACCCTCGTCGGGCTGGCCGAACGCGCCGGCGACCGGGTGGGCGCCTTCTCGAAGGGGATGCAGCAGCGCCTCGGGCTGGCGGTCGCCCTGGTGGCCGGGCCGGAGTTGGTCGTCCTGGACGAGCCGACCAGCGCGCTGGACCCGCTGGGACGCGCTGACGTGCGCGACATCGTGCTGGAGCTGAAGGCGCGGGGTGTCGCGGTGCTGCTGAACTCGCACCTGATCGGCGAGGTCGAACGGGTCTGCGACCGGGTGGTCATCCTGGACCGAGGACGGGTCGCCGCATCAGGCACGCTCGCCGAGCTGCTCGGTCAGCGCGAGCTCCATCTGCAGCTGGGCGACCTCTCCCCGGACGCCGAGGCTCGGCTGGCCGCGACCGGCAAGGTCGAGCGAGCCGGCGACTGGTTCACCGTGACACTGCCGACCGACGACGACGGAACGGCCGTTCCCGACCTGGTGCGCGACCTGGCCGCCCTCGGCGTCCGGGTTCACGCGGTCGAGCCCGCGAGGATCACCTTGGAGGAGCGCCTGCTCGGCATCCTGCGAGAGGGCGCAGCCGCGCGATCGGGGGAAGCCCGATGACGACGGCCCGGACGGTGCTGACCATTGCCGCGCTCACCCTGCGCGAGGCGTCCCGCCGGCGCGTCCTGCTGGCCCTGTCCGCGCTCACCGTCGTCCTGATCGCGCTGAGCGGCTGGGGCTTCTCACGGGTGGCGGCGGAGTACGACGGCAACTCGCTCACCAGCGGCGAGGCCCGGCTGACGGCGTCCATCCTGCTCAACCTGGTGATGTTCGGCTTCAGTCTGATCGCGGCGCTGGGTACCGCCTTCCTCGCCGGCCCCACGTTGGCGGGTGAGACGGAGTCGGGGATCGCGCTGGCCGTGCTGGCCCGGCCGATCCGTCGCTCCGCCTTCCTGCTGGGCAAGTGGCTGGGGTTGGTCGCCTTCGGCACCGGCTTCGTCGTCCTCGCCGGGCTGGCGCAGTGCCTCGTCGTCCGGGCGACGGTGGACTACTGGCCGCCGGAGCCAGCCACCGCACTCGCGCTGCTCGCGGCCCAGACGACGGTGCTGCTCACCCTCGCCGTGCTGCTCTCGACAGCCATCTCGCCGATGGCGTCCGGTGTGGTCGCGGTCGGCCTGTTCTGCACGACCTGGGTGGCTGGCGTGGTGGGCGGCATCGGTGACTCGCTCGGGAACGACGCCGTGGCACGCATCGGCACCGTGTCGCGGATGCTGCTGCCCACCGACGGCCTGTGGCAAGGGGCGATGCACGCCTTCCAGGACCCGTCGGTATTCGTCACGTTCGGCGGAGCGGATGTCGAAGCCTTCCCGTTCCTGAGCTCGTCGCCGCTGACGGCCGCCTACCTCGCGTGGGCCGCGGTGTGGGTGGCGATGGTCTGGGGGCTGGCAGCGAAGTCCTTCCTGCGCAAGGACCTGTAGGGATCCGCTGCAGCAGGTCTCGGTGGCGTCATGCAGGGTCTGCCTCGAGGAGGACCGCATCGTCGGCGACCGCCCTCAGCTCGATCTTCGCGATGAGCTCGGTGGCCAGGTCCGTGCTCCCCACGACCGTCGCGTCCTCACCGGGAAGCACCGCCCACTGGGCGAGGACCCGCAACTCCGTTCCGTCAGTGGGCACGGCCACCAGGCGGTAGGTCTTCTTGCGGTTCCCGTTCGCCCCGTCCGTAGCGCCGACCCATCGACAGTCCAGCGACACCCGTGTCCCCCAGGTCGTCGGTGTCACCTGCAGTGTCCCGGTGACAGCTGCTGCTCGGACCGGTGTCATGGCCACCGTTGTGGCTGCCGGCTGTGTCGGCCCGTCGTTTGTCCCGCCGACGAACACGGCGATCGCTACGACGGTTGCCGCGACGGCGCCGGAGGCGATCAGCCACATCGACCGTCGACGGCGTTCGACTCGAGCAGCCTTCAGAAGACTGGCGAGCAAGAGGTCCGGAGGCGGCTCGAGGTCGGGCGCCGGCCGCATGACCCGAGCAAGTGGCACCCGGTCCAGCAGACCAACCACGCCGGACAGCTCGGCGACGGCCTGCGTGCACCGGGGGCAGTCGGCTAGGTGCGTCTCGAACGACCGCTGGTCCTCCGGGCTCAGCGCGCCCATCACGTACGCGGCATCGTTCTCGAGGAACGGGTCCACGTCGCCGGTCATGCCGTCACCCCCATCTCCTGCATGGTGAGCCTGAGGGCGCGCAGCGCGTAGTGCGTGCGTGACTTGACGGTGCCGGCAGGGACCCGGAGCAGCTCCGCAGCCTCAGCGACCGAGCGTCCCCGGTAGTAGCACTCGATGATGACCTCGCGGTGCTCCGGCGTGAGCCGGTCCAGAGCCTCAGCCATGATCCACCCGTCCAGCATCGAGTCCACCTGGTCGACCTGCGTCTGCTCCGGAAGCTCGTCCACGGTCACCTCGTGCCGGGAGCGGGCACTGCGCCACTCGTCCACCACGATCCGTCGGGCCACCGTGAACAGCCAGGCCCGTGCCGTCCCCCGCTCCTCACCAAGAACTGACGGCTTGCGCCATGCCCGCAGCATCGTTTCCTGCACGACATCGTGAGAGTGCGCCCGATCGCCACCGGTGAGTCGTAGGACGAACCACCACAAAGACGCGGCGTACTGGTCATAGAGAGCACGCAGCAGCTGCTCGTCCCGGTCGGATCCGGTCATGACCACGCTGCCCACACGAGACAGCGGACCGTCCGGTTCAACAAAGCGTCGCCTCGATGTCCATGTCTCAGATTGCGGTCCGGCCGTGAACCGACGTGTTGGCGACTCCGTGGTAGCGGCCAACCCCACAACCTCTTGGAGCAGCCATGACCAGGACAGCATCTGCCGCCGCCGCCACTTTCGCTGCCGCGGCCGTCGGCACCGGAGTGTTCCTCGCCCTGCCCGATGCCCAAGCCCACGAGAGCGCGCCCCCGGACCGGCCGGTGGACATCGAGGTCTTCGCCCCGGAACGCGGGAGCAACGCCGGCATCGCCGGCACCGGATGGTTCATCGACATGGAAGTCGACTTCGACGCCACCGGTCTCGCGGCTACCGGCTTCAACGGACTGCAGCTCACCGGCCCGGCCGGTCACCACAACATTCCGCCCGCTCCCGGTGCGTTCGGCACCGGGCACGACGACAAGATGCCCGGCCTCGTCGTGCTCACCAGCACCACCACCAGCCAGCTACCCGGCTTCTCCGGGCCGGGTACGAACCTCGCCGGGCTCTTCAACCTCACCGGAGTCACCAACCGGACCCCGGAGGAGACCGAGCTGTGGGACACCTGGCTCGTCGGTGCGCCCGTCGCGGGCAGCGGCGTGGACACGGTGCTCACCGTGGCCGTGGTTCAGGACCTCAACCACGACGGCGTCTACAACGACGCCCCCGACGTCGTCGCAGACGCCAACCGCGACGGCCTCGTCGATCGACGAGACGTGAAGGCCATAGGCGTCGCCTCCAACATCGTGCGGGTCCCGTTCCACATCAGCGGCGACCCCGCCTAGCCCAACCAACCCAACCAACCCAAGGAGTCACCATGTCGACCGTCGACACTTCTGAGACCCCCGTCCAGCCAAGCCCTGCCACCCTCGCGCTCGGCCCCATCACGCACGTCGCGCTGACCGTGCGGAACCTGTCCGTGAGCGTTCCCTGGTACCAGCAGGTCATCGGCGCCGAACCCGCGCTCGACGAGGACACCGGCCCGTTCCGCCATGTCGTCTTCGCCGTCGGAGGCACGCTCCTCGGACTGCACGAGTTCCCCGAAGGAGTCCGGGACGACGCGTTCGACCCGCGGCGGCCCGGGCTGGACCACGTCGCCTTCCTCTCCCCGGACCGGCCCAGCCTTGACGTGTGGCGCGAACGGCTCACCGCGCTCGGTATCGAGACCGGCACGGTCCTGGACGCGCACTACGGCTCCGGCCTCGCCTTCAAGGACCCCGACGGCCTCGCCCTCGAGATCTTCGCCGCGCCGTGACCAGAACGATGGGGCGGCGGTCAGCCGGTGCGAAAGCCACCGTTGCTGTAGAGCAGCTGGCCGTTCATCCAGGAGCCCTGGTCGGAGAGCAGGAATCGCACGAGGTTCGCCGTGTCGTCCGGGGTACCAAGCCGGCCGGCCGGGGTCTCGGCCACACCCATCGCTCGGATCTCATCGGTCATCCAACCGGTGTCGATCCCCCCGGGGTTGATGACGTTCGCGCGCACCCGAAGGTCTGACAGCTCTGATGCGGCGGCGATGACGATCCGGTCCAACGCCCCCTTGCTCGCACCGTACGGCGTGTTGCCGGCCGTGTGGTCGCTGGTCAGGGCGACGATCCGGCCGCGCACGTCGTCGCCGTCCGCACCAGCGTCCGGCACCTGCTCGGCGAAAGCCTTGATGAGCAGCCAGGTAGCCCGAGCGTTGACCGCGAAGTGACGGTCCCAGCTCTCGACCGTGGTGGTCAGGATCGAGCTGTCGACCGACTCGCAGTGGGACATCACGAGAGCGGTGAGGGACCCGAGCTGGTCCCTCGCGGAGGTCACCACCTGCTGGGGGACATCCGGGTTGGCCAGGTCGCCGGGCAGCAGCACGACCTGGCTGCCCAGCGCGCGGCACTGCTCGGCGACCGTCTGAGGGTCGTCCGGTGAACGCTCGTAGCCGAGTCGGTCGTCGTACGGCGACCAGTACGCCAGCGCGAGGTCCCAGCCGTCGCGGGCAAGACCGAGGGCCAGTCCGCTACCGATGGACCGGCGCCGGCCGACACCGGTCACCAGCGCGACGCGTGCGGGAGGGACCACCGCCCGATCCTGTCAAAGCTGCGCCAGCGCCTACCAGTCCGTTTCGCCGAGCCGGCGTGACCGAGCGAGGTCAGGCGCTCACCCGGTCGAGGCGCTGGAGCAGCTCGTGAGCGGCCAGCTCGACGTCCTTGTGCCGCCACTCGGCGGCCCGGTAGACGCAGGCGATCAGCCCCGAGCGGTGCACCCGCCTGAGGTCGCCGTAGACGAACGCGTACCTGGCCTTGGTCTCGTCGGTCGCCCCCTCGGTCAGCCCGAGGTGCCAGGCGGCGTACTCCTCCCAGGAGTGCGACTCCAGGTAGGCGTTCTGGTCCTCGGCCCGCGGCTGCACCTCACCCCAGTCGCTGTCCAGGACGTACTGCCGGGCGTCGATCAGCCGCTCCGCCTGGCTCACCGCCGGCTTGTTCACCGAGTAGGACGCCATGGCCGCCACCCTTCCAAACCGAGCCGGGCGAAACCACCCTGCGGGCAACCGAATCTGCGGCCATAGACTTCTGACCCGTTCTCTACCGAGGAGCCCCGAACCCGCATGCCCCGCGTCAGCGTCGTCGTGCCGATCTACAACGTCGAGCGGTACCTCCTCGACTGCCTGGAGTCGCTGGCGCAGCAGACGTTGAGCGACCTCGAGGTGGTGATGGTCGACGACGGCTCGACCGACTCCAGCCCCACCATCGCCGCCGCCTTCGCGGCGAAGGACGACCGCTTCGTTCTCGTGCGGCAGCCCAACGGCGGCCTCGGCAACGCCCGCAACACCGGCGCGGACCGGGCCACCGGCGACTACCTGGCCTTCGTCGACAGCGACGACATCGTCACCCGCAACGCGTACGAGCTGCTCGCCGGCTCGCTCGATCGCACCGGCTCCGACTTCGCCACCGGGAACTTCCACCGGCTGACCACCGTGGGCACCCGGCAGGCCGGCATGGTCTTCACCGCGTTCAACGCCACCCGCCCGGGCACGCACGTGACGAAGCACCCGGCCCTGCTCAACGACCGGACCGCCTGGAACAAGCTGTTCCGCCGCCGGTTCTGGGACGAGCACCAGTTCCGCTGGCCCGAAGGCGTGCTGTACGAGGACATCCCGGTGACGCTGCCGGCGCACGTCCTGGCGCGCGCGGTCGACGTGGTGCGGGAGCCGGTGTACCTGTGGCGGGCCCGGGTGGGTGACAGCACGTCGATCACCCAGCGGCGGACCGAGCCGCGCGCCATCCGGGACCGGTTCGCCGCCGTCGACGGCGTGAGCCGGTTCATGGCCGAGCGCGGTGAGCACGACCTGAAGGCGCGCTACGACCGGTCGGTGGCCGAGCAGGACCTCAAGTACTTCCTGCAGCAGCTCGACGAGGCCGACGACGAGTTCCGGCAGCTGTTCCTCGAGCTGACCAACGACTACTTCGACCGGGCCCGGCCGGACGTCTTCGACGACCTGCCCGCACTGGGGCGGCTGAAGTGGCACCTGGTACGCCGCCGGCTGATGCCGGAGCTGCTCGAGGTGCTGCGGTTCGAGCGGGCCGGCGAGGTCGCCTACACCCCGATCGTGCGCAAGGGGCGCAAGATCTACGGCGACTACCCGTTCCGGGGCGACGCCGAGCTCGCCATCCCGGCCGAGGTCTACCGGCTCGGCAAGGACGAGCTCCCGCTGCCGGCCCGGATCGAGGACGTCTGGTGGGACGGCGACGTGCTGCGGCTGTCCGGCTACGCGTACATCGCGTTCCTCGAGCTGCCGACCGAGCGGCTCCGGCCGGATCCGGCTCACCCTGGAGGAGTCCGGCCACCCCGAGAGCGTCATCCCGCTCGAGGCCCACCGGGTCCGCCGGCCCGACATCACCGAGAGCGCGCCGGACGGCGTGACCAACTACGACGGGTCCGGCTGGGAGGCCTCGGTGCCGGTCGCGGCGCTGCGGCACCGCGGCAAGTTCCGGACCGGCGGCTGGCGGCTCCGCGTCGAGGTCCGCACCAAGGGAGTGACCCGGCGGCGCTGGCTGTCCGGCACCGAGCCGGGCCGCGGCAAGCGGCCGGGCTGGAGAACCGTCGACGGTGCTCGGATCGTCCCCACCACCACGGCGGGCAACTTCGCCGTCGAGGTGTCCACCACACCGGCCGAGGTGCAGGACGTCCGCATCGACGGGACCGTGCTCGAGCTGACCGGCACGCTGCACGGTCGCCGGTTCGACCCGACGACCGCCTCACTGCGGGCTGCCCGCGAGGACGGCACGTCGTCCCTGGAGCTGCCGGTCGCCACCGGCGGGTCGCCGGCGAGCGGGGAGACCCCGTTCGTCAGCCGGGTCGACGTCAGCTCTCTGCTCGGCGGTGGTGAGGTCGACGAGACCCTGGCGCGCAGCCAGGACCTCGGCGACGGCGTCGTCTGGGACCTCTCGCTGCTCCCCGACGCCACCGGCGCGCGCATCCCGTTGTCGGCGGGCAGCGCGATGCCCGAGCAGCGGCTCACCCTGGACGGCTCAGAGGTCCTCCTCCAGGTCACCCGGACCGGACGGCTGCAGGTCATCGCCCGGCACCCGCGTCCCGAGGTGCACCAGCTGGGATGGGCCGAGGGCGGCTGGCTGGAGCTCACCGGCAGGTACGCCGAGGCGACCGGCGCCCCGACCGAGCTGGTCCTCAGCGCGGCCGACCGGGCGGTGGCGCTGGCCGTGCCGATGACCCGCGACGGTGACGGGTTCACCGTCCGGCTGCTGCCGACGGCGATGGTGACCCCCGGCGGCCCGATGCCGCTGGGCGAGGGGCAGTGGGACTTCTACGCGCGCCGCGCCGGCGAGCCGGGCCTGGTGCGGGTCAAGGTCGCCCGCCCGACTCTTCCGACCCTGCCGCAGCGGCAGGTCGTGGGCTCACGCGAGCTGATGGCGCTCGACGTCGACCACGACTGCCTGGCGCTGATGGTGTCCGGCGGCCTGCCGGTCGGCGAGCGGAGCCGCGCCGGAGCGCGCCGCCTGCGCACCGAGTCCTACCCGACGTACCTGCGCCAGCCGCTGCAGGAGCAGGTGCTGGTCGATGCCTACGGCGCCGGTCGGTACGGCGACGACGCGCGCGCCGTGCACGACGAGCTCGTCTCGCGGGGTACCGGCCTCGACGTGGTCTGGGCGGTGCAGGACGGCCAGGCCGTGCCGCCGGCCGGCGCCCGTCTGGTGCCGCGGCACGGCCGCGAGTGGTACGAGGCGCTGGCCAGGTCGAGGTTCGTGGTCACCAGTGACCTGCTGGGTGTCCCCGACCTGGCGGCCCGGCCGGGTCAGCGGGTCCTGCAGACCTGGCACGGCGTCCCGGTCACCGCCGTCGGCCTGGACGACGAGCACGCAGGCACCAGGCTCGGCCGCGGGTGGCAGGACCGCGTGCGGCGCGAGGCGGCGCGCTGGGACGTCCTGCTGTCTGCCGGCCCGCGCGGCAGCGAGGTGCTGCAGCGGGCGTTCGGTGTGCAGGGGTCGGTGACCGAGGTGGGGCTGCCCCGGCACGACCTGCTCGCCGACCCGGACCGCGTGGACGAACGGCAGGCCCGGGCGGCTGAGGTGCGCGAGGAGCTCGGCCTGGCCGACGGCCGCCGGGTGGTGCTCTACGCCCCGACCTACCGGCCAGAGCAGCAGGTCGGGCCGGACCGCTACCGGCTGGACCTCCTGCTCGACGCGGACCAGCTCGCGAAGGAGCTCGGGGACGACCACGTCCTGCTGGTGCGTCCGCACCCGAAGGTGGTCGACAGCGTCCCGACGGCCGACGGCCGGTCTGTCGTCGACGCCTCCTGGCACGCCGACGGTCGCGACCTGCTGCTGGCCGCCGACGTGCTGGTGACCGACTACTCCTCGGTGCTGGTCGACTTCGCTCTCACCGGGCGGCCGATGGTGTTCTTCGCCCCCGACCTCGAGCACCACCGCGACCACCTGCGCCGGCTGTACCTGGACGAGAAGGCGCTGCCGGGCGCGGTCCTGACCGATGAGGGCGACCTGGCCGACGCCGTGCGCGCCGCGGCCGACGAGGCCGGCAGCTACGCCGCGGCGTACCAGGACCTGGTGAGCAGCCATGTCACGCGAGCCGACGGTCGGGCGGCCGCTCGCGCGGTCGACGCCCTGCTCGCCGAGGACGGCCCGGGCTAGCGGCGGACCAGCCGCGAGGCCCGGTTCGCGGTGCGGACCAGCCGGGCCCGCCAGACCGGCGGGACCTTGCGCAGCAGGCTGCGCGGCACCGCCCGCTCGGCGACCCGGATCAGCGCGTCGGCGCCACCACCGCGTACGGCGCCGGACGAGGAGCCAGCTCCCTTGCCCCCGCCGCCGCTGCCGGCCGCGCCGCCACCGGCCGGCCGCAGGGCATGCAGCGACGACTGCGCGATGGCCTCGATGTCCGCGTAGTAGGCGCGGTAGGCCTCCCGGGACTCGTCCAGCCGGGCCTGCGCGTCCGGTCCGTCGCCGTCCGGCACCGCGAGGTCGAGGAACTCCGCCCACACCTGCTCGGTCATCTGCTCCACCGGGGCCGGCACCCCGAGATCGGCGAAGCTCACCTTCTGCCGGTGCAGGGTGGGGTCGACGAAGGCGTCGATGGACGCGCGGACGGCGGGGTCGAGGTTCTGCAGGGCGGGCACCGACAGCGCCTGCCCGGTACGCGCCACCTGACCGGACCAGTCGGTGAGCAGGTCGTCGTACCGGACGAACACCCGCTTCCGGCCGCGGGTCGCGAGCTCGGTCTCGAGCATGATGTTGAGCCAGGAGACGGTGCGGCTGGCCGGCGTCTGCCAGTCGCCGTACCACTTCATCGCGCTGCTGACGGCCTCCGCCGGGTGACGCAGCAGGGTGGCGAACGACACCTCGACGCCGAGGTCCTCCGCGGCCTTCTCCCAGAGCGGGAGGAACCAGCCGATCCGCGGGTCCTTGACCACCACGGCGTCCCGGCCGACGAACTGCACCTTCAGCCAGCCCCGCAGCTCGGCCAGCGCCGCCGGGTCGTGGACCGCACTGGAGGTGTCCTGCCAGGCCGACGGGCGGGAGTCCCACACCGACACCCGGCGAGAGCGCAGCTGACGGCCGTGGAAGTCGACGGCCCACTTCGGCTCGCCGAAGCCCTTGGGGTTGGTCGAGTCGGCGTCGACCTCGGGCTGCGGGACGTGGAACCCGGCCTGGCCCAGGATCGAGGTGAACAGGCTGGTACCGCTGCGGCCGACGCCCGCCACGAGGACGAGCCGGCGGGTCGGCGCACCTGCGCCCGCCGCGGCCGTCGACCCGTCGCTGCTCATGCTTCCTCCTTCACGGCTGTCGCCGTGGTCGTTGTCAGGGTGTGCCGCTCGTCGTCGCCGGGCGGCGGCGCGAGACCCGGCGAGCCGGGCCAGAGCTTGCGCACGACGCGCTCGGCCGCTCGGCCGTCCTCCAGCGAACAGTATCGGGCCCGGAACTCGCTCCGGAGCGCGGCACTGACGGCGTCCTCGGCCTGCCCGGAGCGCAGGACGTCGGTCAGCTCGGCCTGCGTGGTGGCGACCGCACCGGGCGGCTCCGCCATCAGGTCGAAGTACGTGCCGCGCTCGGTGCGGTAGGTCTCCCAGTCCGGCGCATAGATGACGATCGGCCGGTCGAGGACGGCGTAGTCGAACATCAGCGACGAGTAGTCGGTCACCAGCAGGTCGGAGGCGATCGCGAGGTCCTCGATCGAGGGGTGCGCCGCGACGTCGATGATCCGCTCGCTGGCCCCCGCGGTGTCCGCGCCGCGGTAGAAGTAGTGCGCGCGCATGAGAACGACGACGTCTGGGCCCGAGCTCCGCGACGAGAGCGTCGAGGTCCAGCATCGCCACGTACTCCGGGCTGTACTCGCGGTGCGTGGGCGTGTAGAGGACGGCCTTCTGCCCCGGCGCGAGACCCAGCTCGGCCCGCACCCGGTCGCGATGCCCGGCGGTGGCGGTGGCGAGGACGTCGTTGCGCGGGTAGCCGGTCTCCAGGCTCTCGTAGGTGCCGCTCGGGTAGACGCGCTCCCAGATCTCGGTGGTGAACTCGTTCGCCGAGATGCTGTAGTCCCACCGCTCGACGCGCTTCATCAGCCGCTTGAAGTTCAGCCCCAGGCTGCTGTGCCGGGCGTTGACCAGGTCCAGGCCCATCGTCTTGAGCGGGGTGCCGTGGTGGGTCTGCAGGTGCACCTGGCCGCGCCGCTTGACGATGTCGTTGGGGAAGTTCACGTTGTTGACGAAGTAGGTAGCCCGCGCCATCAGCGCGGTAGTACTCGCGGCTGCCCTCCACGACGTGCTCCACGCCCGGCGGGATGACGTGCTCGGAGCCGGCTTTCACCACCCAGACACCGCGCAGCCACGGCACCAGCTCGCCGGCCTTCTCGTAGATGGCGCGCGGGTTGCACGAGTAGGCCGCGCCCCAGTAGGCGGCGAACACCGCGAGCTGCGGGTCCAGGGGCCGGCGACGCTCCGCCGCGTAACGGGCCTCGCGGACTGCCTTGCGCAGGTCGGTCCGGCTTCGGGGGACGCGTCGCGCAACTCCTCGGACGGTGGCCGCCGCGGGGCGCCGCGTCCGCTTGACCCCGTCGTACAGGTGGCGCCAGGCCCACTGCGCTTCGGTCGCGCGACCTGCGGGTGCACCTCCGAAGCAGCGGCGTACCACGGGTCGCTCGTCAGTCCACTGCCGGACGACGCGGGCGGGAAGAACGCGGTGCGCGTAGACCGGGGTGTCGACCTGCTCCACGGTGGCGGCAGCGGCGAGGACGGCGGACGCGAGGTGGTCTCGTCGACGTGTCCGCCCGGCTCAACCTCGATGCTGCGGAGGTGCTCCCGGCGGACGATCCGATTGCGCATGACCGGCCGGCCGCGTGGGCTGGCGTCGGGACGACGGTCCTTGCCGTACACGTCGCGCTCGGTCTCGCCCACCAGCAGGACGTCGGGCGCCGAGGCCAGGCCGGCGTCACAGCCGCGAACGCTCCGGGCAGCATCAGGTCGGCGGCATCGAAGAACCAGACGTAGTCGCCACGGGCCAGCTCGCGGCCGGTCGTGAGCGCCGCCGGGTGCCGACCGGCGTGTCCGACCGGTGGACCCGGACGCGCGCGTCGCCGTCGGCGACCTCCGCGACGATGCGCGCCGTGTGGTCGGTCGACGCGTCGTCGACGACGACCAGATCGAGGTCGTCCGGTGCCTGGTCGAGGATCGACCGCAGGCACGGCCGGACCCAGGCCTGGTGCCTCCGGACGACCAGGACGACGCTCAGCAGCACCGGGCTGACGCTACCTGACGCCCTGTGACGCGGTTGTCGAGCACCCCGGGCGCCCGCGTATCGTGGGGCCGCTTCGATCCCCTGCCCGCAATGCCGCTCATCGAGGAGACCGCGTGCCCGACGACCGTACCGATGTCGTGAGCGGCGGACGGCCCATCTTCATCGTCGGGCCGATGGGGTCCGGGACGACGTTGATGCGCCTGATCGTGGACAGCCACGACAACATCGCGATCGCCCAGGAGACGTCCATCATGCGCGCCTACCTGGCGCACAAGTGGATCCCCTTCCACCGGCACGGCGGCGACTGGTACGGCCGGCTCGGGTGGTCCGACGACGAGCTCGACGTCCGGATGCGCGAGTTCTACGCGGGTATGTTCGAGCGGTTCGCGGCCGGTCAGGGCAAGAAGCGGTGGGGCGACAAGACTCCCTGGCATGCCTGGCACCTCCGGGAGCTCGCGCGGGTCTTCCCCGATGCCGTGTTCATCGCGATGGTCCGCCAGCCCGGCGCGGTGGCGACCTCGGTGTCCGAACGGTTCCGGCTGAACTGGGACGGTGCCGTCAACCACTGGGTCAACACCACGACCGAACAGGTCCAGCGGGGCATCGAGCTCGGCGACCGGCTGCTGATGGTCCGCTACGAGGACCTGGTCACCTCCCCCGAGACGCACGTTGCGCGAGGTCTTCTCCTGGCTCGACGAGCCCTGGTCCGACCGCCTGCTCGAGCACGACAAGGTGCACGCGGAACGCGGCACGGCCAAGAAGGTCGAGGGTGCCACCCGGTCGGACAAGCCGATCGCCACCGACCGGATCACGGCGTGGGTGGAGGGCAAGACCCCTGAGCAGCTCGCCACCCTCACCACGAAGGTCCGCGATCTGGCCCCGTTCTACGGCTACGACATCGAGGACCCCGAGGCGCTCGCCCCGATGGACGTCCCCGGGACGCCGGGGCGCAAGACGCTGACCGGCACCGAGCTGGCGGTGCGCAAGGCGCAGTTCCCCCAGCTGGCCGCGGAGTTCGACCGCGAGATCACGCCATGGGCGGGCAACCGGATGCTCACCCCCGAGGCGGTCGGCATCATCCAGGGCCCGGGACGCAAGGCCAAGGCGACGAAGACGGCCAAGAAGGCGCCGCCGCCTCCCACGACGCCGGCCGCGAAGGTCAAGGCGCGGCTACGTCGGCAGGCGCGCCGGGTGCGGTCCCGGCTGAACCGCCGTGGTTGAGTCCGCCTCGTTCGTGCCCGAGGAGTTTGCCCCTCCGACCGGCTTCACGGCTGGAGACGTTCGCCTCGAGCCTCTCGGCCCGGAGCACAACGAGCGCGATTACGCAGCCTGGACGTCGAGCATGGAGCACATTCGGCGCTCGCCGGGCTTCCCCGATGGGAACTGGCCGCGGGAGATGAGCATGGACGAGAACCGCGCTGATCTGGAGCGGCATGCGCGAGACTTCGTCGACCGGAAAGGCTTTACGTTCACCGTTCTCGATTCGAACGACGACGTCGTCGGCTGCGTCTACGTGTACCCGGCTCACGACGGCGTACATGACGCCAGCGTGCAGTCGTGGGTACGGGAGTCCGAGGCCGCCCTCGACGATGCCCTCAGACGCGCGATCGCCGACTGGCTCACCAGCGATGCGTGGCCGTTCGAGCGGCCGCTCTATGCGCCCTTGCTGACCTGATTCCGCGGCGCTTGCCGGAGCTAGGCCGTCAGGAGCCGGGCGGGCAGTTCGCTCTGCCCCACGCGACGCAGTCGACGACGATCGCGTCGTAGGTGCGCAGCAGCAGCCGGCCGGTGTCGTTGTGCATCGGCGGCACCTTGGCCTTCAGGTGCCGGCTCAGCCGACTGTCGTCGCCGGAACCGCTGGACACCCGTACCGTCTCGCCGGGCTGTAGCCAGTGGTCCGGCGGGAACTCGTAGATGTAGGGGAACTCCTCGAGCACCAGCCCGCCGGTCTGGAACGGCACCGTGCCCTGGTTGCTGATCTCGACGTACTCGGTGTTGAGGGCGTGTCCCTCGTTGCCGGGCGGGTCGATCTCCACGTGCGAGAAGCTGATCGCACCGCCCGAGGGGTCCCCGCACGAGTAGGTGCACGGCCAGGTCATGTGCGCCCGGATGTCGTTGTTCGGGTCGATCAGGTAGCTGCCGCTGCCCAGGTGCTTGCCACCGTCGATCGAGGCGTTGACCAGCATCGGCACGCTGCTGCCGAGGAAGCGGTCGGTCGCGCTGTTGGTGCCGAAGCCGACGTGGATGTCGACGGCCTGGCCGGGCGGGATGAGACCGCCGGAGGGCACCCGGCGGCTGCGGTCGTTGCCGACCCGCAGGGTCCAGCCGTCGATGCTCACCGGGGCCGGGCCGTCGTTGCGGATCCGGATGAACTCCTGGTTGCGCCGCGCCGTGCTCGCCCATCCAGTCCGCGGCGTCGGAGACGTACTGGACCTGCATGGTCAGGGACTCCTCCGAGAACGGCCCGATGCCGCACCGGGAGCTGTTGAACCAGCCCAGACCGGCGGCGGCCGCGCGGTCGGCAGCCTGGTGCTGCTGCAGGCTCTGGGTGATCTCGCCGTCCCGCGGCATCCAGACGCCCCAGCCGCGCTCGAGCATCCAGGTCGAGGCGTCCACCTTCTGGCCGCCGGCGACCGGCACGATCACCCGTCGCTCCGGGCGGTTCATGATGCCGGTGCGGCCCTTGTCGGAGCGGAGCTCGACGGTCTTGTGCCGGACCAGGCTCTTCAGCGCGTTGGTCGACGCAGTGAAGCCGCACAGCCCGTGCTCGGGGGCGTCGATGCCGATCAGTCGGATCCGGGCGTCGATCCGGCTGTCACCGTTGCGGTCCACGTCGATCGTGTCGCCGTCCAGGACGCGGACGACCTTCACCTTCTCGTAGGTGCCGGCATCGGCGGTCGGCGGCGGCACGAGGAGCAGGAAGGGCAGCGCGAGCGCGAGGGCCCACAGGCCGGGACGGGTCATGGCTACGCGGGTCACCCCATGGTCATCGGCACCTCGGACTGCGCTCTTGACATGCGGCACAGACGAGGGCAAAGTAACCCGAACCAGGTAAAGGGGCGGTCAGCCGCGGGTCAACGGTCCACGAGGGCGAAGACCGCCTCCCACTGCGCCACCACGGCGTCCGGGGCGAACCGCCGGACGCTCTCGCGCGCGGCCCGACCGTAGGCGCGGCGGAGCTCCTCGTCGCCCATCAGCCGGGACAGGCCGTCGGCCAGCGCCTCGACGTTCCTGGGCGGCACCACGATGCCGTCGACGCCGTCGGTGACGATCTCGCGCACGCCGGGGGCGCAGTCGAACGCCACGCAGGCCAGCCCGCACGCCATCCCCTCGGCCAGCGCCATGGGCAGCCCCTCGTGGATGGACGACAGCGCGAACACCGAGGCCTGGACCAGCTCTGTCTCGATGTCGTCGGCCAGACCGGGCAGCAGCACCCGCTCGGTCAGCCCGAGCGCCGCGACCTGCTTCCGGAGCCGGGCGCAGCAACGGGCCGCTGCCGAAGATCTTCAGGACCCAGCCAGGGTGGTCGCCGGCGACCTGGGCGAAGGCGTTGATCAGACGGTCGTAGCCCTTCTCCGGTGCGAGCCGGCCGGCCGCGACGACGACGTGAGCGCTGACGTCGCTGGCGACCTCGGGGTAGAACGACAGCGAGTTGTGCATGACGCCGACGTTGTTGAACCCCTCGAGCTCGAACCGCGCCGCGTCGTGCTCGGTGAGCAGCAGCAGCAGGTCCACGTCCCGGTAGAACTTCCGCACCCGCTCCCACCGGGTCGACCCCAGCGTGGCGTCGAAGGACTCGTGGCTCATCCCGATCACGTGCAGGTGGTCGGTCGTTGCCGGCGCGACCCAGTTCATCGACCAGACCTGCATGCAGACGACGAGCCCGTCCTCCGCCTCGGCGAACAGCGCGGAGAGCCGGTCGACGGCCGCCTTACGGGCCGCCAGGTGCGCCTTCCGGGCGGCGGCGGACCCGCGGGTCCAGCCGACCACGCAGGCCGTCCTCCTTGGGCTCCGGCGGTTCCGGCTGCTCGTTGAGCACCAGCCAGCGGTAGGGCCGGTCGCCGTAGTCGTGCGGCTCCGGGAAGTGCTGGATGCCGATCACCGTCACCCGGTGACCGCGGCTCGTGCAGCATCAGGGCGAGGTTGTGAGTCACCCGCTGGACGCCGCCCAGCTCCTCGAGGTTGTTGGCCACCAGGAACACGTCCCGCGGCTGCTCGGCCCGGGTCATGACGACGGCCCGCGGGCGAAGAACTCGTCCACCACGTGCCTCGGCCGCGTGGCCGGTCTCGTAGGTGCAGAACCGGTCTCGGAACGCGGCGTATCGCTCTCGGAAGCGTTCGACGTCGTCGTCGACCGAGTGCAGGGCCTGCGACCAGCTCGTCGTTGGTCGCCACCATCGGGCCGGGTGCGACGTCCGGCAGGTCGAAGTACGTGCCACGCTCGTCGCGGACGTAGTCCTCGTAGTCGTAGGTGTAGAACACCATCGGCTTGCCGGTGTTCGCGAAGTCGAACATCACCGAGGAGTAGTCGGTGACCAGCACGTCGGCGAGCAGCATCAGCTCGGTGACGTCATGATGGCGCGCGACGTCGGTCGCGAAGGGGGCGTACCGCGGCGAGAGCTTGTAGTTGTCGAGGTAGTGCGGGCGCAGCAGCAGGTGGACGTCTTCGCCGAGCTCTCGGCGCATCGGCTCGAGGTCCAGCGGCAGCTCGTACGACGTCCCGAGCCGGCGGGCCCGGTCACGGAACGTCGGGCAGTAGAGCACCAGCCGACGGTCGGTCGGCAGGCCCAGCTCCTGCTTCTTGGCCCGCACCCAGGCCTCGTCGGCGCCACGGACCAGCAGGTCGTTGCGCGGCAGACCCTTGCGCACCAGCCGGCCCTGGTAGCGCGTAGGACTTGACGAAGGTCTCGACGAAGTACTCGCTGGGCACCAGCAACGCGCTCCACCGCTTGACCATCGCCCGCTGCTGCCGGCGTACCCCTGCTCCGGCCCGCTCCAGCGCGGGCGAGTCGAACCCCATCCGCTTCAACGGCGTCCCGTGCCAGGTCTGCACGTACGTCGTCTCGCGACGCCGCGCGAAGGTCCGCGGGAAGCCCTGGTTGTCCACCCAGAACTCGCGCCCGGGCGAGGTCCAGGTGGTAGCGCCAGCTGTCCGCGGCGTACCAGCCGGACGTCGGTCGGGAACCCGTCGGTACGGCGCGCGTAGGACCACACCGGGTCGAGACCGAGCCGGTCCAGCCCGGCGGCCACCGCGGCCTCGTAGATGTACCGCGGGCTGTCGGAGTACTGCTTGCCCATGTGCGACTCGAACACCGCCAGTCCCCGCTTGACGGGCAGCCGGCGGAACGCCTTGTACGCCAGGGCCTTCAGGGCGGCGTTGTTGCCCACGGCTTGCTCGACCGCCACCGCACCGAGTGGCCGGCCCGCCTGCGCAGCAGGTCGGCTCGGGCACCGACCGCGGACAGCCGGCTGTCCGGCGCCTGCTCGAAGGCCAGGTTCGAGCCGGGCGGTGACGAACGGCACCACGTAGCCGTTGGCTGTGCCGCCCAAGCGGGCCCGGACCGGGATGCGCCGGCCGGTCACCATGATCGGGTCGATGGCGAACGGGGAGACGTTCACCTCCGTGCCACGCCGGATCTCCATCCGGACGTCCCAGACCGGGTTCTCCTGGTCGAGCTCGCCGACGGCGCGCCGACAGGTCGATGTCGGTGCGGTAGAAGAGCCGGTCACCCTCGATCGAGCAGTCGCGCACCGGCCGCGACCGGCTCGTCCCGCCACCGGCCCGCGACTTCACGTTGACGAAGAGCTCCAGGTCGTCGTCCGGCGGGATCCGGGCCAGCGGGATCACGACCCGGCCCTCGATGTGCAGGACCGAGCGCCTCGAGCCGGACGGCCGTGACGAGGTTGTGCAGGGCGAGCCGGTCGAACGGCAGCCGATGGAACCCCATCTCGGTGACGTCCATGGCGGCGCGGTCCTCCGGGGTGTCGAGGTACTTTCCGGACCAGTACACCCGCCCGTCGCGCTCGACCAGGTCGGTCGAGAGCTTGAAGCCGAACCGGAGGTAGTCGACCGTGCTCAGCGTCCCCGCCACGTCGAGTCGCCGGATCATGTGCACGCAGACCCGCTCGACCGGGCAGGACCATCGCCAGCGTCTCCTCGCTGACCGTCGCGAGGTAGTCGGCGGCGAGCTGCATGAACTTGCGCTGGTACTCCTCATCGCGGTCCGGGAGGTCGGTCAGGTAGAGCTTCAGGTCGTGCCGGATGAACTTGAAGTCCTTGTGCACCTTGAGGTCGGCCGAGCCGTGCTCGCGCAGGAAGTCGTCCATCATCCGGTGCACCGCGATCCGGTCCCGGAAGTTCTCGAACTCGTAGCGCCGCTGGGTGATCGAGGCCTCCGCCTCCTCGGCGTCGGCCACCACCCGCCAGTAGTAGACGACGTTCGGGATCACGGCGATGGTCTCGGCCTGGCAGTAGACCTTGGTCGAGAACAGCGAGTCCTCGTAGTGCACGCCCTCCGGGAACCGGATGTCGTTGCCGGTCCAGGAACTCGCGGCGGTAGATCTTGTTGGTCGACAGCGGGTCGAAGAACAGCACCGGGTTCTCCCGGATACCGCGGTAGACCGCCCGGCCGGTGAACAGCTTCTTGGCCCAGCGGCGACTCGCGGTTCTTCGCCAGGTGGATCCGGACCACCTGCCCCGCCACGACGTCGGCCCCGGTCCGCTCGGCCGCGAGCAGCAGGTTCTTGCAGGCGTGCCGCTCGTACACGTCGTCGCTGTCGAGGAACATCACGTACGGCGCCCGCGCCCGCTCGATGCCGATGTTGCGCGGCCGGCTGCACCCGCCGCTGTTCTCCGCAGAATGGCGTAGCTGGGCGAGTCCACCTTCGGGTCCTTCCAGCAAAGCATCCACTGCGGCAATATCGTCCGCGAGCCGCGCGCCCTTCTGCATGTTGGCGCGGGCCTCGGCGAGCGCCGCTTCCTCGCCGGGCTGCGGATCGAGCTGGCGAAGCTCGGCGACGGCATGCTCGAGCCATTCGCGGTCGCGCTCGGCCAGCTCGAGCGCTTCGCGCGCTTCGACCAGCCGCTGCTCGGCCTGCCGCCAGGCCGCATGGCTGCGTTGGGCATCACCGGTGTCGATCATTCCGAACGTATCGAGCAAATTGCGGTGGCCACGCGGGTTGAACAGGCCGCGATCGTCGTGCTGGCCGTGGATCTCGACCAGCGCCGATCGCCAGGTCGCGGATCAGGCCGACCGAGACCGGCTGGTCGTTGACGAACGCACGGCTGCCGCCGTCGGCACGCAACGTGCGGCGGATCACCAGCGGCTCGCCCGGCTCCGGATTCGAGATCGTTGTCGCGCAGCAGCGATAAGCGGGATGATCCCCGGCGATTTCGAAGCTGGCGCTGACCGAGGCCTGCGCCTGCCCGGCTCGCACCAGGCCGCTGTCCGCGCGCACGCCCAGTGCCAGCCCCAGCGCGTCGAGCAGGATCGACTTGCCTGCGCCGGTTTCGCCGGTAAGCACGGCAAGGCCGGGGCCGAACTCCAGATCAAGCGCTTCGATCAGGACCACGTCGCGGATGCTGAGCGCGGTCAGCAGCGCAGTCGCCGCCGGAGTCCCCTCAGGCCCGGCCGTGCTTCTGGACGAGCCTGTAGGCGCGGTCATACCATTCGGTGCCCGGATAATTGGCGCCCAGCACCGCGGCCGCCTTCTGCGCCTCCTCGGGCACGCCGAGCGCGAGATAGGATTCGGTCAGGCGCATCAGCGCCTCGGGCGTGTGGCTGGTGGTCTGATATTCGTCGATCACCTTGCGGAAGCGCATCGACCGCGGCGAGCCACTGGCCGGCGGCGCTGGTAGAAGCGGCCGATCTCCATCTCCTTGCCGGCGAGATGGTCGCGGACCAGATCGATCTTGAGCCGGGCATCGGCGGCGTACCGGGTGTCGGGATAGCGGCGCACCACCTCGCCGAGCGAGTCGAGCGCCTGCTGGGTGATGCTCTGGTCGCGGGTCACGTCCTGATCTGCTCGTAATAGTCGAGCGCGATCAGATAATGGGCGTAGGGCGCGTCCTTGTTGCCCGGATGGATCGCCAGGAAGCGCTGCGCCGACTTCGATCGACTTGGTGTAGTCCCTGGCCAGATAATAGCTGAACGCGCTCATCAGCTGCGCGCGGCGCGCCCACACCGAATAGGGGTGCTGGCGCTCGACCTCGTCGAACAGCGCCGCGGCCTGCCGATACTGGCCTCGCTCGAGCCGGTCCTTGCGCCGGCGCAGTAGAGGGTGTTGACGTCGCGGGCGACATAGAGGGTGTCGGCCCGGACTTGCTTGCCCGCGGCCGCAGCCGGCGAGCGGAAGCGAGCGGCGGCAATGGCCAGGACGGACGATCGGGCGGGGCAATGTACGCATGACGGCTTCTTAGCGAAGGGATTCACTGAGGCCAAGCGGGTGATGCGGCACGATCGAGACGCGGCTGCGGCCGTGTCAGGCAAGCGGCATGAGCGCCGCGACGATCCAGCGTCCTTCGCCGCGCAGCAGGCCCCAGGTGCGGGCGGCGGCGCGGCTGTCCATCGCTTCGAGGCCGATGCCGCGCGCGTCGAGCGCCGTCGCGAAGCGCGCGCGGCGGGATGACGGTGCGAGGCCGGTGCCGAGCAGCACGAATTCGGGCGGCGGATCGAGGGCGAGCAGCGGGTCAAGTGCGCCGACGGCAGATCGGCGAGCGCCGGCGGCTCCCAGGTTCGCCGCCCGCCGGGGTCAGCAGCAATGCCCGATAGACCCTGCCGTCGACCAGAAGCCGCTCGCCGGCGAAGCCCTGGACGACCGGCCTTCGGCCGCGCCGCTTCGGTCGAAGCGCGGCATCGATCAGATGCCTTCGTTGCGGCTCGTCGACCCGCTCGCGCCGGACAGCGGGTGTCTTCGGCACGAAGCTGTCCGAATCGACCCCCAGCCAGATCAGCAGGGCGCGGCGATGTAGACGGACGAATAGGTGCCGACGATGACGCTGATCAGCAACGCGGTGGTGAAGCTCGAGATCACCTCCGGCCCGAGGATCATCAGCAGGCCGAGCGCCAGCAGCATCGCGAAGTTGGTGGCGACGGTGCGCGACAGCGTCTCGTTCATCGACAGGTTGAGCAGCGGGACGATCTCCATCTTGCGATATTTGCGCAGATTCTCGCGGACCCGGTCGTAGATGACGATGGTGTCGTTGAGCGAATAGCCGATCAGGGTCAGCAGGGCGGCGACGACGTTGAGGTCGAACTCCATCTGGGTGAGCGCGAAGAAGCCCAGCGTCAGGGTGACGTCGTGGAACAGCGAGAACAGCGCGCCGACGCCGAACTGCCATTCGAACCGTATCCAGATGTAGATGGCGATGCCGATCGCCAAGCAGCAATCGCCAGGGCGCCGTCCCGGACACAGCTCCTCCGACACCTTGCCGCGAGACCGTGTCGACCGCGTCGATGTCGGACGCCGGGATAGCGCTGGGCGATCGCGTCGCGCACCTTGGACGCGGCGGCGTTGGCCGCCTCCTCGCCGCCCTCGCGGCAGCGGCAGGCGGATCGAGATCTGTTCGGGCCAGCCGAACTCCTGGATGCTCGGCTCGCCCATGTCCGAGGCCGCGCACCTGCGAGCGCAGCTCGTCGATCGCGACGCGGCTGCGCGAAGGTGACCCGGATCGACCTGGCCGCCGACGAAATCGACGCCGAAATTGAGGCCCTGCACCGCGATCAGCGCGATCGAGGCCGCGCTCAGCAGCATCGAGATGATCGAGGGCGACGTTGCGCCAGCGCAGGAAATCGAGGTTGGTGTTGTCGGGGATGAGCTTCAGCAGGCGCATGGCGTTCCTCTAGATGTGAGCTCGGTCGGCCGCTTGCGCAGCCAGATGCGACACGAACATGCGGGTGACGGTGACGGCGGTGAACACCGAGGTGGCGATGCCGATCATCATCACCACCGCGAAGCCCTTCACCGGGCCGGAGCCGAAATAATAAAGCAGCATGCCGGCGATGACGTTGGTGATGTTGGCGTCGAAGATGGCGGTGCGGCGCCTCGTTATAGCCGTGCTCGATCGCGTCCATCACCTTGCGGCCGCGCCGCTGCTCCTCGCGGATGCGCTCGTTGATGATGACGTTGGCGTCGACCGCGGCGCCGACGGTCAGCACGAAGCCGGCGATGCCGGGCAGGGTCAGCGTCGCGTTGAACAGCGCCATGATGCCGAGGATGACGACGCGTTGAGGATCAGCGCGATGTCGCATAGACGCCGAACCGGCCGTAGGTCACGAGCATGAAGAGCGATGACGGCGCACGACGGCGCCGATGCCGGCGATCGCGCCCCTGCGGATCGAATCCCGGCCGAGCTCGGGCCCGACCGTGCGCTCCTCGATCACCTTGAGCTCGACCGGCAGCTTGCCGGAGCGCAGCTGGATGGCGAGCTCGTTGGCGGTCTCGACGGTGAAGCTGCCCGAAATCTGCGCCTGGCCGCCGAGGATCGGCTCGTTGATGTTGGGCGCCGAGAGGACGACGTCGTCGAGGATGATGGCGAACGGCTTGTTGACATTCTCGCTGGGTGACGCGGGCGAAGCGCGCGGCCGCCGGCGCTGTTGAAGCGTGATGCTGACCACCGGCTCGTTGGTCTCGGTCGAAGGCCTGCCGGGCGTCGATCAGCTGCTCGCCGGTGACCATCGCCCGGCGCAGCACGGCGATGTCGGCCGCCTGCCGTCCGGATCGGCAGCACCTGGCTGCCGGCCGGCGCGCGGCCCTGCGCGGACCTGCTCGGGGTTGGCTCAGGTCGACCAGCTTGAATTCGAGCCGCGCGGTCTTGCCGAGCAGCGCCTTGAGCCCCTCCGGATCCTGCAGGCCGGGCACCTGGACGAGGATTCGGCTCGCTGCCCTGGCGGATGACGGTGACTTCCTTGGTGCCCTCCGGATCGACGCGGTTGTAGACCACCTCGCGGGCGGTGTTCATCGCGTTGTCGAGCGCCGCCTTCGAGCCCGGCCTGGGTCGGGGTCATCACCACCCGGTTCCGGTCGATGACGTCGACGTCCAGTCGCGCTGGCCGCCGAGGCCGACCGGCTGGGTCTGGTTGCGGGCGATCTCGACGCGCGGCGTCGACCTGCGCCGGATCGCGGACCATGAAGCTCAGCCGGCCGCCGGCGGTCGAGATGTCGCCGATCTCGATGCGCGGGCTGGCGCGGCGCAGCTCGGTCGCGGATCGTCTCCTCCATCGGCTCGAGCCGCTGCTTGGCGACGTCGCTGGTGTCCGCCTCGAGCAGCAGGTGGCTGCCGCCGGCGAGATCGAGGCCGAGATTGATCCGCGCGCTCGGCAGGAAGCACGGCCATTTCTGCGACCTGCCGCTCGGGAAGGAAGCTCGGGACCGCGAGCAGAATGCCGATCAGGCAGAGCAGGCTGACGCCCCAGACCTTCCAGCGGGGAAAATCGAGCATCGGCGGATCAGTCGTTCGCCGGCTTGGCGCCGTGCGGGCGCACTTCGCTCAGCATCGCCTTCACGCACCCGGACCCGCACGCCGGAGGCGATCTCCAGCTCGACCTCATTCTCGTCGACCTTGGTGACCTTGCCGATCAGGCCGCCGCCGGTGACCGCGACGTCGTTCCTCTTCACCGCGCGCGATCATGTCGCGATGCTGCTTCATCCGCCTCTGCTGCGGGCGGATCAGCAGGAAATAGAAGATGACGAAGATGAGGAGGAGCGGAAGTTGAGCTGGAAGAGCCCCGCGGCGCCTCCCCCCGAAGCGGCGGCGCCGGCGGCGGCATAGGCGGGGGATGCAAACATGGATGTCGACCTGATAAGCTGGTGCGGTGCGAGGACCGGAAGCGCGCGCGACTATCACGCGTTCGGACGGTTAGGCAAGCATCGACGGACTGCGGCATGAAGCCGTTGCCGCGCACGATCGCGAAGATGAAGCTCAAGGCGCTGGCCGACGGCGCGAAGATCGTCCGCGCCGAGGTTTCCTAGACCGGGATGTCACTTGTGCGCGTGCGGGTGGTCCGTCACCCGCACGCGTACCGTGGCACGCGCTCGAGCGGTCGCGCGAGGACTAGACGCCCACCTGGGGCCTGGCCCCAAGTGGGCTCTTCACGAGCTCGACCGTATTGCCTCGATCGCGGCCGGGTCCTCGAGCGTCGAGAGGTCGCCGGGGTCCTCGCCGACCACCGTCGCGCGCACGGCGCGGCGCAGGATCTTCGCGCTGCGCGTCTTCGGGAGCGCCGTCGTGAAGCGCACCTCGGCCGGCGCGAAGGCCTTGCCGAGCTCCTCGGCGCAGCGCGCCTTCAACCGCGCGCGCAACTCGTCACCGGGCTCGGTGCCGGCGCGCAGGACGCAGAAGCACCACACGACCTCGCCCTTGACGTCGTGGGGCACGCCGACCGCGCACGCCTCGGCGACGGCGGGGTCGCCGACCAGCGCCGACTCGTACTCGGCCGGGCCGATGCGCTTGCCGGCGATGTTGAGCGTGTCGTCGGAGCGGCCGTGCAGGAACCAGTCGCCGTCGACGTCGATCGTGGCCCAGTCGCCGTGCGTCCAGACGCCGGGGAAGCGCCGCCAGTACGTGTCGAGATAGCGCTCGGGGTCGCCCCAGATGCCGCGCGTCATGCCCGGCCAGGGCTGCGTGCAGACGAGCTCGCCGACCTCGCCCCGCAGCGGCTTCCCCGCCGCGTCGTAGACGTCCATGGCCATGCCCAGGATGGGCACGCCGAGCGTGCAGGGCTTGTGTGGCAGATAGGGCGGTGCACCGAGGAAGCAGGCCGCGACCTCGGTGCCGCCCGAGATGTTCATGATCGGCTTCGTGCCGCCGCCCACGGTCTCGAACAGCCACATCCAGGGCTCGGGATTCCAGGGCTCGCCGGTCGATCCGAACTGCCGTAGCGCCGAGAGGTCGACGCCGTCGACGGGGTTCTCGCCGCCCTGCCGCAACGCGCGCACGAGCGTCGGCGAGACGCCGAGGAAGGTGAGGCGGTGGCGCTCGGCGAGCCGCCAGATGCGCGCCGGATCGGGATAGTCGGGCGCCCCGTCGTAGAGCAGCGCCGTGAGGCCGAGGCCGTGCGCATTGGCGAGCAGCCATGGCCCCATGATCCAGCCGATGTCCGTCATCCAGTGGATGCGGTCGCCAGACTGGAAGTCGCCGGTGTAGCGGCCCTCGGTCGCGATCTTGGCGAGGAAGCCCGCGTGCACGTGGACGGCGCCCTTGGGACGACCGGTCGTGCCCGATGTGTAGGCGAGCATGAACGGGTGCTCGGAGTCGACCGGGGTCGCGCGCCGCGTGCCCGGGCGTCCCTCGACGAGCTCGTGCCACCAGACATCGCGTCCGTCCTGCCACGCGACGGGCTGCCCGGTGTGGCGCACGACGACGACGTTGCGGACGCCCGGCGCGCGCGCAATTGCCTCGTCGGCCGTCGCCTTCGCGGCCACCGGCCGGCCGCGGCGCATGAACGCGTCGACCGTGATCGCCACGACCGCGCGCGAGTCTTCCAGGCGGCTCGCGACCGCGGAGGCCGAGAAGCCCGAGAAGATCGGCACGACGAGGGCTGGGGCATCCTGCGCGACCTGGTGATCAACCAGGTGCCGCCGCTGGCCTTCGCCGACTGGCAGATCCCTACGCGGTCGTGGCCTCGCTGGCCGTGTTCTGGCTGCACCCGCACCTGGACCGGCTGCGGCGCACGGTGCTCGGCCTGGACGCGGCCGGACTGGGCCTGTTCACGGTCACCAGCACGCTCAAGGCGTTCGACGCCGGGTGCCCGCAGGTGGGCGCGTGCCTGCTCGGCATGCTCACCGGCATCGGCGGCGGGCTGGTCCGCGACCTGCTGCTCACCGAGATCCCGGTGGTGCTGCGCCGGGAGATCTTCGCGGTGGCGTCGCTGCTGGGCGCGATCGCGGTGGCGGTGCTGGTACGCCTCGGCTGGGGCAGCGTGCTCACGTTCACCTGCGCGGCGCTGCTGGTGTTCGTGGTGCGTATCACGGCCCTGTACCGCCACTGGTCCGCACCGCGGCCGCGCTTCATGAAGTCCAGGTTGTTGTTGGACATCATGTCGCTGTAAATGGTGAATAGAATAATGTCACCTTGTTCACCGCCGACTTTGTCTGCCGCAGCTTCAGCGAAGCGTTCCCACTCACCAGCTTCACCATACCACTGTGGTAAAAGGTAGCCCGCTTTTGCCTGATACAGATAATAATAGTTTGGTTCAAGCGCGACGCTTTGTTCATACAGGCTTTCAAATGCTTCGCGATTGGCCGCCTTGTCCGCGCGCCGCTAGAAGAGCGGTTACATAATATTCAGGACACTTTTCTTCGAGACTAGAGGCCTCAGCTAGAATTTCATACGTTCTTTCAAGACGTTCCTCAAAAGGCGCCCAGTTCTCCGGTTTTACATTACGAGCGAAACCTGTACTCTTCGCTTTCCACGCGTAAGATTTCCACACGTCAGCAAGAATGATGCGCGGCATGACCGAAGTAGGACGTTGTGCTGCCCACTTCTCTACGCGTGCGATGTGTTCTTTCCAAGTCTCGTCTGGAGATTCTGCGTCGGCTATTCCTTCAATGCTTCGATATAGCACGCGTAATTTCCAGTAACCACCGGGCAAACGTTCTTTTGATACTCGGAGTCTTTTCAGCTTCGCCCTCGAGCCACTCGTAATTATTGCTCCTCCACTGTTTCCTTACTTCCTTGGAGTAAGCCTCGTATTCGGGGCCAGTATTCGCCTCTCTCGATGGCGTCCTTTGTTTTGAATTCGGTGTTTGAAACAGGTTGCGTAGAACTTCGGAAGCGCCAACGAATTGACATGCGCATTGCAGAATTAAAAAAGCGGCGATCAACAACAGTCGTGCGTACTGCATAACTTGCTCCGTTTCTAAACTGATTCTGGGGTTAAGAGAAGGCCGGCGCGGTTGAGGTGAGAATGCGCCCTAGTGAGCTTATAGCATACGATTGCGCGTCGAAGGGAGAAATTTCCAAGTCCGCTTGCTAATCCAAGTCCCGATGCAATTAATTACGCATTTAGAATTCCAAGACCTTGAATCTTGGTGAACTTTCCTAGTTATCCGCGTCAGCATCCTTTGGCGGTGCCCCTCTGGATTCGAGCGGTATCGTAAGCGGCACTATCCAGTGCACGGGTAACAAACTTACGTGTTCTTTAGCCAGGTCTACGTTGGGATCGATTAGCAATTGCGGTTGGCGGCCGTTAAGAGAAGCCATTACGCGAGCCCGCACTTCAACATTATCGTAACCTTCACGCTTCTTCTGTTCGGCAAGATAATGGGAGAAGAGGATGAGCAGATCCGGCTTCGTAATCATCTTCATCCGCTGATGAGATCGTGAGATGATCTTCCGGCTTGATGGTCCACGTTTGTCCACTTCCGGGATGCGTAACAGTAAAGACTGCCTCGCCACTCTTTGTTCGCAACTTCATATGCCACGAAAAATTATGCCCTTCTTCGGTCCAACTAACGTTCCCCGGATAGAGGTAATGGCGAAGCGGTAAGAAAAGCTGGATCAGCAAGGTAGGTTGCTAATAGTCCCGCAACCAATTTTTGCGACGAGGATAGGGAAGGGCAACCGCCCGTTTCCGCAATTGTTTTAGCTTTTACGGAGGACGGCGATGGCTCTGCGACGCGAAACTCCTCTCCTCCTGGCGACATACAAATGCTCGAGCGAAGCGTCGCACGAGATCAGGCGGAAAGAAAATGAAGAGAGCGCCCAGCATTAACCACGGAAAGATGCCGATATTGAATATCACAGCGTTGATGAGATTGAATACCACTGCTGCTGCGAATGCGAAGGGCCGCGTGCGTCGCCACATGAGCAGAGGCACCACGAGTAGGTCGAGCAGCAACCCGCTGATCACGAAACCGTAAACTAACCAATTGGCCGCGAAGATGTGGCCAAACGATGGCAGCTCGGTCAAGTGGTGTAACCATAAGCGCATTGGCTCGCCGCCATTTATCCAATCGCTGTTAAGTTTGGCAATTCCGCCGTAAAAAAATGGTATGCCGACTTGTGCTCGTAGCAGCCACAACGTCCACGCCGGAACTACGTCTGATCGGATTTTCCGAAACAGCAGCGCATCAACTGAAAATGCCCGTTGTGCAGGAAGGAAACACATCAAAAAACTGATCAGGCAGACCAGATAGAAGTGATTCATATAACGGGTTTGGTCCAGCAGAAAAAAATATGTGAAGGCAAGGAAAAAGACCGGCGCGGCAAAGCGGTAAAGGAACCCCACCATCACACAAGCAGCTGCCACACCGAGCACAACAAAGTGAATGTACATCCCGCGGCCCGGCCAGGGCTTCACCCAACTGAACCCGTAGTAAGTGAAAGTGACAGCAGGTTCAACGAAGTAGCGCGCGATCCAGCCGTAAGAGAAGTAGCGATAGACTTCCCACAGCATGATGCCGCCGAAGACGATGCGGAAGAAAACCAGGAATGAGATATCAACAGGTTTGAAGAGCTCAGCGCATAGCCGTTGCAAGAGAGTTGTTTTCGCGACGTTGGAAGTCACAACATACGGCGGAGCGATCTGCACTTCTTGCGATGGAACTGTTTGCATTTCTAATCTTAATTTCTGTGAGCCAACTTGCGAGTCGGGTTATTAGGTAACTTATCCCCGACCGGTACGCCGGCACCAGGGTTTGCCCAAAAAGTTTTCATCGATTGGGTTTGGCTTTGCCGTCTGATGTGAGGCGGTGGCTCCGCCCCGCCGACAGCGGGCCCTTGGTCTTTCGGCTATGCCCCCTGGCTCGGGCTCAGCCCTTGATTTATTGGGCCAAAGGCCGGACGAAGGGCGTAGCCCCAAAAGTTAATGCGCTTTATACGGCGGGGCGCAGCCGCCGCCTCACATCGGACGGCAAAGCCGAACTCACATAGTTCGTGACTTTTGAGGCAATGCTCCCCGCGCACAGGCTTAAGGGAAGCGCCCGTAGTTGTCGAATTGCTTCCTGCTCGCCTCCAGTAGTTTTTCGTTAATAGCCCGGTCAGTTTAATTGGTGTCGCTGTAAATAGGGAATCGTACAAGCGAAACACATTAACCCGAATTCAGCGCAAAGAAGTGCGGGTGCGATGTCATACAGCTCGAGTCGACGCCCTCGCTTGCTTGATATAATGCCAGCTATGCAAAGCGAGGATTACAGGAGCACAGAATGGCAACGGCCAAGGAACACATTGCTGAAATCCTGAAGCGCCAGCCTGACGATAGTTCGTACGCTGAGATTGTCCGCGAGCTTGCGTTTGACTTGATGGTGCAACGCGGGCTGAGCGATTCGGACGAACGTCGCACGGTATCTAACGAAGAAATGGCACGTCGGATAAAGACTTGGCAGAAATTAGACGACTAAAGGATTCGTATCAAGGCGGCTGGAGGATAGGCTAGGGTTATCCGGAATAGATCCAACCCTGCTCATCAATCATCCGAATGCGGCGAGCATGGCGCGCCTTCAAACGCGGTGTCCAACCATACGCTCACAATTTCCAGCGCTTGCTCTTGAGATATCGTTCTTTGACCTACGAGATCATATTCGCGTCATTATGTTGTCGCGCCAGCTGCGCCGATTCAGTGTTCCAGCAAACTGCACAGCGAATTCCTCTGACGCGATTGGCAACCATAGCTTCTCCGTTGCCGGAACCACCAAGAACTATTCCGCGCTCGGCTTCACCTCGAGCCACTGCCAACGCGGCTGGCCGAACGAAGATGGGATAATCGACCGGTTCCTCAGAAGAAGTTCCGAAGTCGGTTATCTGATGTCCCAGCCCATTCAGAAAATGTTTTATCTCTTCTTTATACTTAAAGCCCGCATGATCGGAGCCGATGGCAATTTTCATCCAGGTACCTCACTTATCGTCAAGCAGATCCACCGATTTCCACCGATTACACAGATTAAGTTTTGCAGTGACGATGAGCGTTTTTTGACTCAATCTTCGTTCTAACATCCTAATCTGTGTAATCTGCGGAAATCGGTGGATCTGCTTCTGTTTCGGCGGTGTTTATCTCGATTTCTTAACAGCCAGCGCAACGAGTACACTCACCGCGCCTACACCAACTGGAAACATCACCAATCCCGAAAACAGATCACGCAGAAAAAAGCTCGGGGCTCGCAAGACGCTGCTGTTCAGGGTAGGCAGCGTCAACAGTATTTGGGCCAGCAGCCCGATCCCTCTCCAACCCACGCCGCCTTTCGTGGATTAAATCGTGCGAGCCCAACAATCAGTCCACTCACAGCCCCACAGATACCCGTGAGCACACCTGCGAGTAACGCGACAAGTTGCGCCATCCCAACCTTATCCGGGATCAACGGTCCCGGATGCGCGGGATCTACACCGATCATGTTTGTGTACAAGGTAATTTTCCAGACGAGTACCCCATAACTGCTGCCGATCAAGAGTCCTATTAGTCCTCGTAGTACTGTTAGTATTGACACTTGTTTGTCATGCTCCCGGAAACAAGTCGGCGAGGCGACTCATTTCAACTCATCCGCAGTATTCAAATACTCGATAATGCAGTCGCGGATCAGACAGTAGGAACTTCGGTAAACCTCCTCGCTGTAACTGAAGAAAGGATCCGCAATCTCCGCGCCGCGCTGCTTAGGATCAAAACTACCCAGCAGCGAAATGCGATCGGCAGAAATGCCGAATTGATTCTCTAGCGCGTCCGCATGATCTTGCTCCATTACCAGAAACCGATCGATTGAATCGATTGGCAATTGCCCGACCCACGTCGGCGTCCGTTTGGGAGAAGGCGTCTTGAACCAGAGACAGGTCCTCGAAGTTTCATCGAGTGGTGGCTGATCTGAAAAATCAATGGTGCCGGCGGAGTAGATATCGATGTCCAAAGATCGCTTCAGGGCTTCGTCAACCAGGATTGCGTGCGCCATGACGCTTCGACATCTGTTTGCAGTGCAGATGAGGGCCACAGAAACCATCGCGAGCAGTTTAAACGTTTTTGAGGTTTGCGACACGTGGTCGACAACGCGCGGGTTTTGTTTGAGTCGGCGATGGGAATCCGACCGATGAATAGAGCGCGATCAAAAATTCCTTATCTAGCGCTATACCGTCGACGTGACAATAAGCGAGCGCGTCGTCGGTCTCCGTCGGGCTTAAGATGAATCGATTGTTTCGATTCAACCCGCTGTGTTAGTTTAGGCCAGTTCCAAGCAACAAATACTTTCATTCCAAAAGGAAGATCGAAATGAGAACGATCAAATTAATGATATTGTTGGCCGCCGCAGTTGCTTTCTCACTGTCATGCGGCATGTTGGGCGCTAAGAAGGTGTTTCCTCTCCTAGGACGATCTGCGCCGCGAGTACAAAGAGTCGAGTGACAAATTCAAGTCTAAGTATGACGGGAAAGAGGTGTCCGCATGGGGGAGGGCCGGCACTCTAAGCATTACAGATTCCGTCAGCATAGTCTATTTTGAGAGTAACACCGACAGTAGTGTTTCAGGTACACCCTCCATTAGTTGCTATGTCGACAGCCGAGGACTCCGCCCGTTTCAAGGAACTCAAGGTTGAACCCGGTACCCTTATCCGGGTCAAAGGCAAGATGAAGCTCGATGCAGGAACGATGCGGCTCGAGAACTGCAAACTGGAGAAGGTCGGTAGTTCGGCGCTGTCGGAAGAATAGATGTCGACCCCGCGGGCCGACCTCGGTGGTGCTAACCTAACCGAGAAATGGTTTGGCCTCTTTCGACGGATTGAGATCGCGTCGGGCATTCACCTCCATTGTCGTTTACGCCCTGCTTCACGGATCACATTCGCGGAAGTGGTGATTATTTTTCGAAAAGCTCGAAGCATAAAACTCGAAGGCATGGTGATGAAGCGGAAGTCCAGCGTGTATGCGTTGTCGCGACTGGCTGAAGGTGAGAAATTCTTCCGCTTGTCGGTCGTCCCATGTAGATCGCGCCGTCCGGCGCTTCGCAAAGGGTGCGCGGCTCAAATCGCGTCTTCAGGATCGGTTCCGGGCGTCCCCCGGGCGGCACCCGGTAGACGGTCGAAGCCTCGCCGATAAAGACGCTCCCGTCCGAGGCCTGGAGCAGCAGGTCACCGAACGCCGCCGGATCGGCGGAGCTGCGGCTCGAAGCGCAGGGTCGCCGGCCAGAACCGGTCCAGGCCGTTCTGCGTGCCGAGCCAGACATTGCCCTCCGCGTCCTGGAATATCTGTGTCGTCGCGTTCGACGAGAGGCCGTCCCTGCTCGGTGAAGCGCTCGACACTGGCGGCCGCCTCGGCCGGCGAGGCGGCGCCGCGCGGGTCCGGCCGCGCCACGCGCTGCAGCCCGTCGTAGTAGGTGGCGATCCACAGATTGCCGTCCCGGTCGAACATCGGCCAGCCGCGACTCTTGCCCGCGTCGGTCGCATACGCGTGACGGAGCGGCGGCGGAATTCCGCGCCCGCCGGGACCGGTGATCGGATAGGTGCCGTGGCGCTCCGTCAGCCAAATCCGTTCCTGTGGGTCGATTGACAGCCGCCCGGTCGTGCCCGGATTGTGGCGCACGAACTGGAACTGGCGACCGTCCGACGCCAGCCGCGCCACGGAGCGACCGAAGGAGACCCAGACGGCGCCGTCGCCGGTCACCACCATGCTGAAGGGATTGTCGACCGGCGCACCGGCCTCACGCCCGAAGGAGGTCCACTGTCCGTCCCGAAAGCGCATGAGCGGGATCCCGATCTGTTCGGTCAACACCCAGATCGTGCCGTCCCGTGTCTCATGCATCGAGGACACCCGGTGACGCGCCGGCGGGGCGTGCAGCAGCTTCAGCTCACCTCGCGATAGACCGCAAATCGCCGGGAGCGTTCGAAATTGGTCCAGACCTCGCCATTGCGCCTGACCAGAATGGCCGAGGGCGCGCCATGGATGACCAGATCGACGCCGGCGCTGATCATCTCGAAGCGGAGGCCATCGAAGCGGAAGAGGCCGGCCGCGCTGGCGATCCAGAGATAACCGCGCTCGTCCTGGGCCAGAGCGGCGATCGGCCGCGGCGGATCGCTTTCATCGCTCCAACGCTGGTGCGTGTAATGGGCCAGCGGGCGCGTCGCTCCGGCGGCCGAGGCGGCGAAGGGCATCACCATCGCCGCGACGAGAAGCGCCCCGATCAGCTGCATCGACTGTCCCGCAATCTCCGCTGTCCCTCCACCACGCATGAGGCAAGGCGTTCCCTCACCAGGGCGCGAGAGATGCTACCGCACCCGGTATGACCGAGCGACACGCTGACTCGTGACACGCGGCGTCTTTTACTTGTTGTCACATCTCACCAGTCGGCGCGGTCTCGAGGACGTGACTGATTGCAACGAGCCCACGAAGGAGGCGCGCAAGCCGGGTTCGGCGTTCTGGTTCAAAAGGCGGCTCGCGTCCCGCTCAGCCGGCGTTCGCCCCGGGGTGGTCACCCGGACGGGCCGAAGTGAGCTGACGAACCCACTCGCTTCGGATGAGCTCCCATCGGGACCAGCGAGCGACCTCCCTATCGTCTGTCATCGGTAATCATTCCCGCACGTGCAGCGCTCGACGCGGAGCTCGTCGATCTCGACGACGCCGAGCCGGGTGCGCCGGATCGCCAGACGGCCGATCATGAGGCGGCCGAGGGCGAGGGTGCCAATCGCGACAGCTCCGACGGCGAGAGCTCCGATTGCGAGGCCGCCGATACCCTGGGCTCTGATAGCCTGAGCTCCGATCGCCTGAGCGCCAATTGCTTCCGCGCCGATAGCTGCCGCCGGGGTGTGCGTCGAGGGTAGGCGTTCTTGCGTGTGTTTCTTCATCTGGCATTTTGTACGCGTGAGGCCGGGCGGATGTCTATTCCGCCCGGAAGCGGTCCACTCAACAACGGTAAGGTCGATGGCGAAGGTCACGGAATCGGCGGGCATTGTTCAAGTCCACCAACGATCACAAGAAGCTCGCGGAGTGGTACAGCCAAAACCTGGGAATCCAGGTCGAGCCCTGGGGCGGCGCGATCCTCAAATGGCCCGACGACAAGTGCGAGGACGACGGCCTCACCGTGTGGAACGTCGCGGCGAAGAATACCGAGTGGTTCAGTCCCAGCCCCTCCAGCTTCATGATCAACTACCGAATCGACAACATGGCGGAAATGGTGGCGGATCTGCAGCGAAACGGCGTCGAATCCTGAAGGGCCCTGAATCGCACGAGAACGGAAAATTTGCCTGGATCTGATCCCGACGGCAACAAAGTCGAACTGTGGGAGCCCATGGCGTGGGACGAAAACAACAAAACGAAGTGACTATCGGGCACGCGGGCAAGAACCGCGGGAACGCTGTCGACCCACCTGCGGCTTCAGCTCGCGTCGGGAATCCATTCCTGGACTTCAACACCGCAAGGGATTCTCGCGAACTCATTCGCCTTCAACTGCGGGCGCTTGAATCGCCTGGAGTGTCGCTGACGCGGGAAGCGACCAGCGACGCTCCGACGCGTCCTATCCTTTCACGGGATCAAGCGCTCCCATGCCGCCCGACGGAACCATCCAGAACCCGCTCGCGTATCCTCTTCCAGCTTCCCTAGATCGAAATAGGGAGGAAAGGATCCCCTGATGTTCTCGAAGACCGACGCGGTGCTCCAGGGCACCATCGAACTGCTCGTGCTGAAACGCCTGTCGCGGGGACCGATGCACGGCTACGGCATCGCGAGCTGGATCGAGACGGCCACCGACGACGTGCTGCGCGTCGAGGAGGGCTCGCTCTATCCGGCGCTCTACCGCATGGTGCAGAAGCGCTGGATCAAGGGCGAGTGGGGCGTCTCCGAGAACAACCGGCGCGCCAAGTTCTACCGCCTGACCACGGCGGGCGAACGTGAGTTCGAGGAGCAGGCGAGCGGCTGGCTCCGGCTGTCGCACGCCGTGAGTCGCGCCGTCACCGCACCGTGCCGGGCGACAGGATGAGAGCCGTGGCGCCGATGATCGACCAGGATCCCAAACAGGAAGTCGACGAGGAGCTGCGATTTCACCTGGAGCAGCGGACGCGCGACTACATCGCGCGCGGCATGAGCCCGGAAGCCGCGCGCGAAGCGGCAGCGCAGCGGTTCGGCGATCCGCGCGCGCGTGCGCGAGGCGTGCACATCGGTGCTCGCCGCGGACCGCGCGGCCGAAGAACGGCGCACCGTCTGCGAAGGTGTCGTGGCTCGACGTGAAGCTCGGGCTGCGGATGTTCGCGAAATACCCCGGGCTCTCGCTCGTCGCCGTCGCCGGCATGGCCATCGCGATCGCGATCGGCGCCGGCTACTTCTCGCTCGTCGGCATCTTCCTCGACTCCAGCGTGCCGATCGAAGGAGGCGACCGCGTTGTCATCATCAAGAACCGGTACGTCTCCGGCCCCGACGCGGCGGCACCGGCAGGCTCGGCGAGCCGGTCCGCGGCGCCGACTTCCTTCAGTGGCGCGAACAGGTGAAGTCGGTGCGCGGAGCTGAGCGCCTTCCGCGACGACAAGCGCAACCTGATCACCGAGGACGGACGCACGCAGCTGGTCCGCGTCGCGACGATGACCGCGTCCGGATTCCGGCTGACGCGCGTGCCGCCGCTGCTCGGGCGTACGCTCCTCGACGAAGACGAGCGTCCTGGTGCACCGCCGGTCGTCGTCATCGGCCACGAGCTGTGGCAGCGGCAGTTCAATGGCGACGCCGGTATCCTCGGGCAGAACCGTGCGTCTCGACGATACCGTCGCACACGATCGTCGGTGTCATGCCGGAGGGGTTCGCGTTTCCGATTCTTCACGGGCCTGGGTGCCGCTGCGTCTCACCGAGCTCGACGGGGCTCCGGATGCAGGTCCATCCCTCCATGTCTTCGGCCGGATCGCCGACGGGTCTCGCTCTCGCGAGGCACAGGCGGAGCTCGCCGCCATCGGGCGAGCGGATGGCGGCGGCGTTTCCGCAAACTCACGGCACGCTCCGGCCGCAGGTCATGCGATACACGCAGGCGTTCGTCGCGATCGAGGCGCCCGAGATGGAGCTCGCGGAGCGCGGGATGCAGTTTGGCGCCGCCTCCTGCTCCTCATCGTCGCGGTGAATGTCGCGATCCTCGTTTACGCGCGCACGGCGACACGCTTTGGCGAGATCACCGTGCGAACCGCGCTCGGAGCCACCCGCGGCCGCGTCATCACGCAGCTGTTCGTCGAAGCGCTCGTGCTGTCGGTGCCTGCCGCCGCCCTCGGCCTCACGCTGCTGTGACGTCGCGGTCGCGGATGCTCCGCGACTACCTGAAGACTCGCCCGATCGGCCCGATTCGGTGCCCTACTGGATCGAGCCCGCGTCTGTCGCCGGCGGTGATCGTCTACGTCGCGGTACTCGCCGGTCCTCGCTGCCGTCGTCATCGGCGTGCTTCCGGCGCTGAAGGCGACCGGCAAGCGCGTGCAGGCAGGGCTTCAGCAGTTCTCGTCGCGCGAGCGCCGGGATGCAGCTTGGCCGCACGTGGACCGCGCTGATCATCCTGCAGGTCGCGCTCGCCGTCGCGGCGCTTCCGGTCGCCATCTACAACGCCGACGGGGCGTCCTTCGGCTGGGACGGCTCCAGCCCGCCGCGGCGGCGGCCAGCTGCTCAAAGGCACGCTGCAGACGCTCGCGCGACCGCGGACGACGTCAGCCGACACGCGATATCGCCGACCGGATGACGGCGCTGATCCAGAGGCTGGAAGAGCAGCCGGAGGTTTCCGCTGTCACCTTCGCAGAGACGATTCCCGGGAAGCTCGAAGGGCGCCCGGCGATCGAGGCCGGAACGGATGCGGGTCTCGCGGCGGACTCGCAGGATCGCTGGCTTCCGCTCGCGGGTCAATCTGGTCGCGCCGAACCTGTTCGACGTCTTCGACGTCCGTGTTGCTCGCCGGACGTGGGTTCATGGCCGCCGACGCGCACCCGATGTCGCACGTCGGCCATCGTCGATCAGGCGTTCGCCGATCGCCTGGCGCCGGGCGGCAACGTGATCGGCCGCCGCGTTCGTTTCCCCGCACCCGACGGCGCGAGCGAGCCGAACCCGTGGATGGAGATCGTCGGCGTCGTGCCGGTGTTCTCGAACCCGTTCACCGCCCCGGGATACTTCGGACGTCCGACGCCGAGCCTCTATATCGCCGGCGCACCGGGCCGCCACATCCCGCCACCCTCATCGTCCGGTGAGGAGCGGCGATCCGATGCGTTACGCGCAGAAGCTCCAGGAGATCACGGCATCGGTCGACCCGACGATGCGGCTCGAAGGGTGGCGAGCGTCGCCGAGCAGTGGGAGCACGATACGCCGGGCTTCTGGATGCTGGCGCTCGCCGTCGTCGCGGTCACCGCCAGCGTGCTGCTGCTGTCGGCAGCCGGGATCTACGCGATGATGTCGTTCACCGTGGCGCGACGCTGGCGCGAGATCGGGATCCGCGTGGCGCTCGGCGCCGATGCGCGCCGCGTGCTGATGGGCATCTTCGGCCGCGCGAGCGCGCAGATCGGCGCGGGGGTCGCTGTGGGCCTGGCCATTGCGGGGATCGTCGAGTGGGTGACGCCCGGCGGGAATATCGGCGGCAGGGGTTGATTCGTTCCCGACCGTCGTGGCGGTGATGTTCGCCGTGGGGCTGCTGGCAGCGGCGGGCCCGGCGCGGCGGGGCTGGCGATTCAGCCGACGGAGGCGCTGAGGACCGAGTAAGGCGTAAGAACGGCAGGCCAGACAGCTAGTCGCGCTTGGTGATGGCCCAAGGAGGCCCGCGCAGCCTCTCTGGAATCGATACGAGGACGAGCCGACGGGAATCAGGCCGTGGTGACCACGATGCGCCACATGTTGAGACGCCGGCGCGGCGGTAGCCATGGGGAAGGGCGGAGTCGAATCATCGAGTCGCCGGCCTCGAGCGTGTGCTCCTGGCCGTCGATGTGAACGTTCAACCTGCCCTTGAGCGTGTAGATGAATTCCACGCCCGCGTGTGCGTGCAGCCGGACATTGTCGCGCGGCACCGGAAAGAACTCGGCATATTCGGGTTGAGTTGAACGGCCGCTCGGTCACCGGGTAGTCCAGCGACTCGAACCGATATGACATTTCCTTCTCATCCTGACGATCTGGCAGCTGCACCCGCTCCGCTTTGCGGATCACCGCCACGAGCGGCTTCTCGCGCACGCCAGCGAAGAAATAGTCCAGACCGACGCTGAAGACGAGTGCGATTCGCAGCAGCGTCGGCAGCGTCGGGAACATATTCATCCGCACCACAGACCTCGTCCAGCGGCTGCAGGTGGCGCGCCGGGACCTGGAGCTCGAGGCCGCCATCAGCAAGCTCGACAAGTACCAGCTGCTGATCCTCGACGATATCGCCTACGTCACCAAGGATCAGGCCGAGACCAGTGTGCTGTTCGAGCTGATCGCCGCCCGCTATGAACGCCGATCCCTGCTGATCACGGCTAATCAGCCGTTCGGTGAATGGGGCAAGATCTTCACCGACAAGACCATGACGCTGGCGGCCATCGACCGGCTCGTGCACCACGCCACGATCCTGGAGATGAACGTTGAGAGCTATCGCCGCAAGGCCGCGCTCAAACGCAAGCGTGGCAAAGGCGATTGACCGCATGGCCGCTCAACCCCAATAACCGGAAGTTGCAGGCGTTGATCGCGACTACCGCCCTTGACCCTTTTCACCGTCGGCTCCCGTGGGCCGGCCGTGACGCAGCTTCGGCCTCAGCGCAGCGCAGCGTGCGATCAGGGTATGGAAATGCTATCCTCGCCGAAGGGGTCGAGGAAGCAGGGGCTGCTAGTAGTTTGGATACCAAAATAAATAAGGCGGGATTGCGAGACACTCGGATAGATTTCTTTCGTGGTCTCGCCATATACATGATATTTGTGGATCACGTAATCGGCGATCCGTTAGGTAAGTTCACCTATCGCATGATAGGGTTTTCCGACGCCACCGAGCTATTTGTATTTATTTCCGGACTTGCTTGCGGCATTACCTATTCCAAATCATACGCGCGACATGGGTTCTACGGCCTCACCGTGGCAATCGCGACACGTGCCGGACGCATTTATTTCTACTATATGTTGTCGAGTATCGCGACGATTCTGCTTGTGATAGCTGCTGTAAAATACGCAGGAATTCATGAACATTTCGGAATTGTGACCGACCAACCCCTCACTGCAATTTGGTTGGCGCTCTTTCTGGTCTCTCCCCCAGATTTCCCAGGAATACTTATTTTATATATCGTTCTGACGGGCGTTGTTCTGCCACCGCTTGTGGTAGCGCGTGGTCGGCGTCGTAATTTAGTGCTGGTCGCGAGCGGATTGATCTGGGTGGCGTCCCAGTTCTTTTCCGGCCAGACGGTTCCATCGACCCATTGGCTCTTCGTCAATCCCTTCGCCTGGCAATTCCTCTTTGCCATCGGAGTCACTCTGGGGATCAATTGGGAAGCCAGACCAACCATAAACTGTTTCCGCTTCCGTGGGGTCGTGGTGGTGGCCTGGGCAATTGTTCTTGGAGCGTTAGTCTATAGGATCCTCGCCTTCCGCTCTGGTTTTAATCTGGAGTCGTTGAGGTTGGACCCCGACACCGCGGCTGAGATGAAATTCAATTTGTCGCCAATTAGACTTGCGCATTTTCTCAGCGTTGCTTTTTTGGCCGCGATTTATTTGCGCCAAGACAATTCGCTTCTGAAGTGGCGAATTTTTAGGCCTCTGATCAATACAGGTATGCACTCGTTAGAAGTGTTTTCGCTATCTATTGTGTTGACTATTGTAGCGGACATATTTGTGCTGACCCGCACCCCGTCGCTTGGTGATCGTCTTGTGATTGATGGCATCGCATTCCTGGTGCTTGCCCTCACCGCAGCCGCGCTGGCACACCAGCGTGCACTAGCCGGTCGTCAGCGACTTTCATAGAGCAGTTGGCGGCAACAGAGCATAGCGCACCGGACAACTTGCCGAGGTTGTAAGATTCGGTCGCGCGCGGTTGTAGGTAGCCCGAGCCGGCGCACTGCGCACCTTTCCATCATGATCGCACGCTGCCGTCCCGGCCCGGTGCTGCACGCCTTGCGTGGCACTACACACGACACTGCCACGCAACTATTTGTAGGGGCCAAACACTCACGAAAGCTGCAACACGTCCAGGAAGACTGTTCTCTGCTTGAGATCGGTGGCTAGCGAATTGGCCTGACCCGACTCGAAGGCGATCTCGATATCCTCTATCTCTCGCACCACTAGCCGAAGCCGGCCCTGGCCCGATGGGAGCGTAAGGGGGGGCAGCGGCGCGTTCAAGGTCCCGGATACAGAGTGCCCCGGCGCGCGCTGCCAGATCCCTTCGGTATTTGCGGTGTTAGCCGTGAGATCGGCCGCAGGTATAGTCCCCGCGGGCGTTACGCACCGCTCGATCACCGCGAGCACCCGATTCGGTTTGGGAGCACTGGGACCAAGGCCTTCAAGCAAAATCTGCAAACCACCAACCACGCGTTGGACGGAGAGAGTCCGATTCGGGCATCACCTGCACTAGGCTCGTTGCGACAACCGACGACAGGTGCAAGTTGGGCAGACTGTCCGGCTGATATCGCGCGACCGCGAGCCGTACAAACGGGCAATACGAGTTGATGATTGGCTGCAGCAACTCAATATCCGCATACCATCGCTCACTTTCTTCGTGGAATTTTACGGCATATGGCAACGCCAAGACTTTGTGCTTGCCTTCGACCGGAGCGACCTCGCGGGGTTCGGAGGCCGTGCCGCCAAACATGGATGCTCTCGCAATACCGGGCGGTATCTGCGTGTTCCAGATCGGGTCGCGGTAGAATCTGGTCAAGTGTTGGACTGCATTCGACGGCGGCGCCGAGAACGGGGATGGCCACACAACTACTGCCAGTTGTTCCCCCTCCCCGGAGGTGTTCCACGGTCGCCCAAGTTCAATCCGAAGCCGCCCACCCAAGCGCTGCCGGCGCACCGGCTGATCCAAAGCCACGCTCGCACTTGCACCTTGCCAACGAAACGAAGGCGTCACTGAGAGCAGCACTGGGGGGGCAGGGCGTGCGGAACTGGGGATGCGGACTTCCGCGAGAACGGCCTCGGGGGTTTGGAACGCTTCAGCCGGCCCGGGATGGAAAAACTGCCTGAAGCAACTCAGTGCCGTCAGCCCATACGTTACCCGCCGATGACGCGTATCACCAAACTCGTGACGCAGTTCTGGCAGCTTCCGGGTTGCGCGCTCTACCCGGATTGAGCCGACACGCTCTTTGACCGCAGTTTCGTCGTTGTCCTTGTACTCTTTCCATTCCGCAGCGACATCAACTTGCGATGTGCTCAAGGTATCGACATTCAGCAAGGGATCGTTCGGATCACTTAGCACAGCAAATGTCTGTCCCTGGTTGCGGCTGGCAACCAGCGTACCTCTTGGGATCGACAGCGGCCGGCGAACGGCATGCACCAACTGGACTACCCGGGGAGGCGTGACCATGGGATGCCGGCCGGCCACAACCGTCGCATCGGAGGCCTGCCGGAGCCATCGCTTTATTTCGAATTGATCCACATCCTGCGCGTTGAGGTGCGATGTGAGTTCCAAGGTCACCTGCTCAGCGGGAGCAGAGTCGCACGAGGGCCTCAGCTGGCGACGAGGGCGCGACTGAGGTCCACTCTATGGTGGGACGGCCCGGCTCGGCCGATCGAAGTCGCAAGAATTTCGGTTGAAGTTCAGGCCAGACGGGCCCCCAGGGATTGTCGGCCATGGCTTGCGGCGCCGGTGAACCAGGATCGGGCCTGACGTAGATCACGACGCCTGCGGCGGCTGGATCCGGAAGCCACGTATATCGTCCGTCGGGAGCCACGATCGGTGCGGCGACCGCTCGCCTTACCCGCTCCCACGTACGATCATCGTCCCCATCCAGCTGGCCGTGCTGTTCCGCCAGCGCCAGCGAGGTCGGCGGCGGCACCAAAATCCTATTCTCATTGGCGGGATAATTTGGATTCTGCTCGGCGAAAGCCGCGACGTTCAATTGGATTGCTGGATCACTGCGGATAACCAGGCACTCGATGCTGCCGCCCGGCCCCAGAGCATCGGATCCGGTCTCATTTCTTCTACACCGTCGCCATCCTCATCGTCGGCGACAAACACTCCTTCTGGCGGAGCGATCTCAGGTGGCGCTATCGGTTCGTGACGCCGATAGATGACGAGCTCCGACGCATGCTGGTTGTTGGTCGAATCGCCAATAGAGAGAGTCCGCCGCCAGCCATGTCGGCTACCCGTATCCTCATCCGATAGGCATCGCCAAACCGGAGCCGTGGTAGCGGATTCGCGAGTTTAAATTCCCATTTGAAGTCAAAAGGCAGCGGCAAGCGAGTTGCCGCCGACGGTCGCACTCCGTCCTCGTTGAAGATTGGCTTCGGTGTCGCGAAACTCCAGCCGTCCCACCGCACTACGACTTCCCCGGCTCTAAGGACCTTGTCGGCACCGAGCGTCACGGCCCCAGGCTTTACATGCCCCTCTTCAAGGGAGTCTCGACCACCAATCGGCTTGCCGTCGACAAAGTAGGTCGCTTTGCGCTCGCCCAATGAGAACCAATCTCCGCTTTGCTTTCGAATGTCTACGCGATAGCCGAGAACCAGGTCATCCGCAGCCAGTTGCAAGTCACTAAGCGATCTTAACGAATTGTTTCGTGCCGCATTCGCAATTCGCTCCCGCAATACGTCGCCGCGCCGGCGACGCACAAGCTGAAGTCCTGCCGAATGCAGTGCCGGCAGCGATACCTCCTCCCCCGTGCTTGGCTTGGAAGCAAACGTGCGGGCAGCATCTCGAAGTCTGTTCACCCCACCGTCGACATCGAAAGTAATTACCGCCCATTTCGAAGCCGATGATGCAGCGGAGCGAGATGATCCGGCTTCGATCAACGCGGCGGTCGCCAAGTCGACCATCCCATCGTTCAGATCAGTGTCGCGATTGGCCGAGGGCGCCGGAAGGAATCGCAGGCCGTCAAACTCAAACATCGTCCATGGTGAGGTCATCACGAACTCGTCCCGCCCCCGCTGGTCGAGTTCGCAGCGGATGCGCACCAGCTCCGGTGCGCCGAGCGTCGTGCGGCGGAGTTGGCCCACCGGCACCGCCAGTTGAACGATTAACCCAAGTTCTCTCAGGACCGCCGGGTGCTCGCGCAGCAAGGAAACGGTGCGGTGCGAAGTCCGGGTTTTTCCATTCCTCGGGTGCCATTGTGCCGACGCCGACTGAATCCGGCCCGTCGCCGCCTGCCCAATCCGCGTATTGCTTGCGAACGACGGCGTTTGGCTCGATGTGCTCCCTGTCTGCGTAAGCTTGTGCAGATTCGGTATAGTTGCGAACAATCTTCGCTGCGTTTTCCGATGTTCCATTTACCGCTGGTTCCGGGTAGGACCGCGGCTGCCATGGATTGACTTGCATATCCGCTGCAAAGAATGACTGCCACAGACTGCTCGTTGGACGGTCCAAGCGGTCCGCGTCCATGGGCGTCGGCCCGGCACCGGCGCCCGAAGCGCGCTCCACTGTCAGCATGCAAGCGGCGAGAAGCGCTGGCCAATCCTCCATCCCATAATCGACAAGCGGGCGCGGTGCGTTGGACTGGAGATCTCGGGACAATGAGCCCGCGCAACGTTGCGAAGCCGTTGGAGACGGTGCCGCCGGGTATTGCGACCCACACGAGCTCCCTTATCACGCAAAGGCCCTCCGATACTCCTGCCACGCTTTCAGTCCGAGGTCCTCTCCTAGTGGCGTGCGGGGTGACGGCGGGAGGGGTGGAAACCGCGCCGACCGAATGGAGCGCGCCGGAGCGCCTCCCACGATTACCCAGTCACCACTGTCGAGCTCCAGAGATTTGGAGAACAAGGTGATGTCGATTTCGATGATAAGCTTGGCTCGGCCGACCAGACGGTTGGTGCCGAACTGATAATTGAGCGCCACCCTGAGCTCGACGCAGATTGAAATCAAACCGACTAATTCCACGCTGCCGCCAATGTGAATAAACCCGGTCAGTTCGATGGTCTTATTGGGCAGCAATTCATATCTGATGCCCCCGAATGCGTGGACTTCGGCCATGCCGATCCCAAAGCGGATCGCAATCGCGGCACCGAATTGCAGCGAGACTTCCAGTCTGCGAAGCCCGCTATGAATGATTTCAACGTCGACGTATCCGCCACCCCCAAACATCAGGACAGTGAGAGTAAATGGCCGGTCGCGCCGGAAATCTCGACCCGGCTGCGCAGGCGCTCGAAGTCATCCGTCTTCTGGAGCTAGACAACTCGGCTGAGACGCTGACGACGTCCGTGGGTACGGGGATTGGCGGGCGCGAGGTCCGTGACGCCGAGGAACCCGACGAGATCGGACAACTCGAGCAGCCGCTGCGTACTTCGAGCGGTCGGTGATCACGAACTCGCCTATCTGTGTGACGCAGGCGTCGTGAGCGGGATGAGCGCATTCGAGGTCGATGAGCACATGAACGCGATTCATCCGCGCCGAGGCCGGGCAGCATCACGCCGACGATCGCGATCAGGATGGCGCCGATGACGGCGGCGAGCCCGAGCACATACAGGCCGGCGAGTGGCCAGCGGAACGACTGCTCCGCCCATGTCCTGACGATCGGTCCAGTAAAGCCGCCCGCCGCTCCAAACGAATTCACCAGCGCGATGCCGCCCGCTGCCGCGGCCCCCGACAAGTAGCCGGTCGGGAACGTCCAGAACAACGGCTGAACGGCAATGAAGCCAGACGCCGCGAAGCACAACGCGATCAGCGCCACCAGCGGACTGTGGCTCGCCAGGGCCGAGACCGCGATGCCCGCACCAGCGACGGCGAGCGTGAAACCGGCCGTCCAGCGGCGCTCGCCCGTCCGGTCCGAGTAGCGTGGGATCAGGTACGCGGCGATCAACGCGCAGATCCAGGGAATCGCCGTCACGAGGCCCACCTCGAGTCCTACTTTCTTGCCAAGGAGTTGAGCCACCTGGGTTGGCAGATAGAACACCACACCATACACCGCGACTTGGATCAGGAAATAGATCGCGCTGAGGTAGAGGACACCCGGATTGCAGAGCGCCGCGAGCACACCGTGGGGACCGTGGACACGTTTGTCCTGATCCTCCACTGCCACGGCCGCGTTCAAGACGCGCTTCTCCTCGGCGTCGAGCCACATCGCATTAGCGGGCTTGTCGTCGATGTAAAAGTAGGCCCAGATCCCGGTCGCCGTTGCGAGCAGGCCCTCTACCATGAACATCCATTGCCATCCCTTCAGGCCGAGCACGCCGTGCATTTCGAGCAAGAGGCCCGACACGGGGCTACCGAGAATGAACGCCAGCGGCGCCCCGAAGTAGAAAAGCCCCATGACTTTGGCGCGCGCGTACAACGGGAACCAGTACGTCAGATACAGGATGACACCGGGGAAGAACCCGGCTTCCGCGATTCCCAGGAGGAGGCGGAGCACGTAGAACGTCGTCGCGGTATAGGCGAACATCATGGCCGCCGAGACGAGGCCCCAGGTCACCATGATGCGGGCCATCCAGATGCGGGCACCCACCCTGTGCATAATGAGGTTGCTCGGCACCTCCAGCAGCGCATAGCCCGCGAAGAACACGCCGGCGCCGAAGGCGTATGCCGCCTCACTGATCCCGGTGTCGAGCTGGAATGACTCCTTCGCAAATCCCACGTTCGCGCGATCGAGGAACGCGAGGATGTACATCAGCAGCAGGAAGGGCACGAGGCGCCAGGTGGCCTTGCTGATGGCCTTCGCCAACACGACTGCGGAACTGCTCTCGATAGCGACCCCCGCTATCGTACGGGACTGAGCATCCATGAATTGCTGAAGCGTATTCTCGCTCGAAACACTCGATGGGCAAGGCAGGTCGATTTCAGGCTCGGACATCACAACGATCGCTTCAGGACCGGTCGCCTGACCAGCTCATTCCTGGAGAGTTTGGTTGCGCGGCGTCTTTGCTGTTGTTTTCACGGAGGTGTTCGATGTTCGATTCACGTTGGAGCGACGTTTTTCCACGCACGGCGGTCAGGAGCGAGTCCGTGCGGGCGTCCCTCAGTCGCTCGCAATGACAATCAGCGGCCACACCGCCCCGATGTTCCAGCGGTATAGGGTGACCAACACCATGATCGAGCTAAGGCGTTAAATGAAGACGCTTGCTTGGACGGCCGCGCACAGGACCGAGCTTCGGCTTAGAAGGCCGGTGCTCGTTCCAAGAATGCCCGCATTGGGTCTACTCGCCGGATGCCTAATTCCTGAGCTGGAGACTCTTCTGGCCACGGTCTCCAGGTACAAGAAAATGGCCGGCATTGGACCGGCCATTAGAGTTATCACATTCCAGCGGCGGTCCTCATCCCTCCCGCCGCTGCGATTCAGTTTAGGGTAACACAGGGTAACCTGTTACCCCCGTGCACGCCCGGTCATCACCAGTCATGACCGATCGAAAATTCCAATGTTTTTGGGGGGTCCTTCCTGATCGAGAACGTCCATCACCAGGTAGAGACGAAAGAATCGGCCGCTGGTGACGGTTGCCAGGTAGCACTGACCGGATTTTTTGCCGGTCAAGCGGGCCACCATCTTCTGTTTAAAGGCCAGAGAGAACGGCTTCGTCACCAAATCGTTGCCTTCTCGCCCGACTGATCAAGTGCACCAGCGAGTGACAACTATCCTGACGCTGGGGGCCGGAATAAACTGTTACCTATCCGCTCAGAATAGACCATACCTCGGCGCTACAATGATCTCAGCCATGAACTACCTGGACCGCATCGTCCGTGACCCGCAGATCGTCGGCGGGGAACCCGTCCTCAAGGGTACGCGCGTCACCCTCAAGACCGTGCTCGCCAGCCTCGCCGAAGGTGCGACGACGGCGGAGATTCTCGCCGACTTCCCTACCCTCTCTGAAGAGGACGTGCGAGCGGCCATCGCCTTTGCTGCTGCGTCCGCCCAGGAGGATCTGCCGTTGGCCGAAACGCCGGTCAAACGGTGAGGATCAAACTCGACGAGAACCTGCCTGACCGCCTCGTTGCTGTCCTCACGACACTCGGTCATGACGTGGATACAGTTCACGGAGAGCAGCTGACCGGTCGTGCTGATCCAGACGTCTGGAGCGGAGCACAATCGGCGTGGCGTTTTCTCATCACGCAGGATCTGGATTTCTCGGACATTCGCCGCTACACGCCTGGGACGCACGCGGGTCTTCTGCTCGTTCGCTTGCCGAGACCAGGTCGGAATGCATTACTTGACCGCGTGACCGCGCTGTTCCGCACGGAGCAGATCGAGAATTGGGCGGGATGCCTTGTGGTCGCGACGGACCAGAAGGTCCGCATCAGACGGCCAGAGCGGCCCAACGAACGCTGATCACTAAGGGCCCACGTCCGATTCCGCCCGAGACTACGGACGACTGGCTCGAACGACCTTGAGCGCATGAGTCGTCCCTCTCGGCGTTCGGCGGGCGGTCAATGCTCGAAGAATCCCGTCGAGAACTGTATCGAGTTCCTTGGCGAAGTCCTCGGCGAGAAAACGGAGCACCAGATATCCGTTCTCTTGCAGGAGCCGGTCCTTGCGCCGATCGCGACGGTACGCGACCGCGTCTGCCAAATGTTGCCCACCGTCCACTTCGACCACAACATGTGAATCCGCGCACAGCAGGTCGACTTCCATCCTGCCCCAGCCATCGAACGCAATCGGCAGGTCGACATTCATCTGAAATCGTCCTCGTGTCTCCGGCAAAGTCTCCAGACGTCGATAGAGAAACGCCTCGCTGGCACTTCGGGCGCGATTGGCATCATCGATATTCTGCGGCACCGGGCGAGCCGCCTCGACAAACAAGTGCGCCAACGGTGCATCAACGCCGTCGCGAACGAGCCGACGCACGCTCGCCGCATAGTCACGCTTCCAGATGGGGTCGGCTGGCAGCTGCACATCGGTCGGCCAGCCCGGAATGGCGCTGGCCGGCACCACAATCGTGTAGCCGACGGCCTCATAGCCCCGGCATCGGCGATCGAACATGCGCGCTAGCATCGGGACATCCAGATCGGCATAGTCGTAGACTCGCACTTCGCGCTTACCGCCGTGAAGACGATGGAGCCGTCCGACGTACTGCGCTATCGTGCCGCGCCAGGAGACTGGCAGCGTCAGGAACAGAGTGTCCAAGCGAGGATCGTCGAACCCCTCCCCGATATTTTTGCCAGTCGCGAGGATGACACGACCTTCACTGAGCGGAATCGCTGCCAATCGGTCGCTCGTCGCCCGCCGCTGCTTTTTGCCCAGTCCGCCGCGCAGTACCACGACGTGAGTTACTTTCCCCTCAAGTCCGCTCTCGAACCGATCGAGGTGCTCGTTGCGTTCGGTCAGCACGACCGGCGATCGTCCGTCGCGCACTGCCTGAACGATCTCTTCGCAGATAACGCGGTTCCTCATCTCGTCATCGACCAATTGCTGGTAGAGGGCCTGGAATTCAGCTCGTTTGTCAGGACCCGTGTCCTTGGATGACTGGAATGCTGTCGGGCGAACAACGACCGTGTGGTCGAAAGGCCTCGCCGCAGCTTGCGCTCTCGCGTCGACACGATGCCGGACAGGTCCGCATTGCATGAAAACGATCGGATGATGTCCATCCTTTCGCGTGACCGTCGCTGACAGGCCGACGACGAATCGAGCCTTCGCACGACGGACGACCTGCTCGAAGCTGTGCGCCGACAGGTGATGGCATTCGTCGACAATCACGTGCCCATACTCGGCGACGCAGTCGTCCACGACGTCTTTACGGACCAGGCTCTGAATCACGGCTCCATCGATGAGCCCGGTGGGCTTGTGTCGGCCGCCGCCGAGTCGACCTATCGACTTTGCCGGTACCTCCAAGAAGGCGGCAAGGCGCTCGATCCACTGGTCGAGAAGCTGACGCCGATGCACGAGAACCAGCGTGTTGACCTTGCGGTGTGCGATCAACCACGCTGCAACCACCGTTTTACCGAACGCGGTCGTGGCGGATAGCACACCGGTTTCGTGCTTAGACATCGCGTCGGCCGCGAGCTTTTGCTCGGGTCGCAGCTCACCGTGAAACGTCACGTGTATCGGCTGTCCATTGTGGCGTTCGTCTCGGAGGACCGGTCGAATACTTAGCTCGTTCAGGATTTGACAAACGTCCTCCAGACAACCGCGTGGCAGGCCGATGTGATGAGGGTGTTCCTCGGCGCAGCCGATGATGCGCGGCTTGTCGTACGTCGGCAGACGCATGGCCTGTGCCTTGTAGAACTCGGGATTCTGGAACGCAGCAGCGCGCAGCAATCGGTTGCGAAGACCGGGAAGCAACCCGTCCTTCTGGATGTAGATCTCGTTTCCAAGGATCAGTTCGACCGATTCTGGGAGCTCGCCCACAATCGGCGACTCCTTTCGACGGCGTGACGGCGGTGTCGTCCACGGCGTTGGTTCGTCGTCCTCCCCAGGCGGGAGGCTCACGCCAGGGACGCATCCTCGTCGTTCCGCATCCCGGACGACCACTTCCAGACGTCGCCGTGGAATCCGCGCTATCGTCGAAAGAAACGCCCATTGATCATGATGTGGAACGCCGTGGTCATCCACGAAGACGCTGTTGCCGTCGCCACGTCGGTGCTTCTGCAGCGGCAGCGCGATCAAATTGCCAAATCCGCCGTGCGGCAGCGTGTCTTGATTGGCGAACCGACCGAGCAAATCGTCTTTTTCCAAGCAATATGCAGATCTTGATAGTCGGTAACCACTCGGTAACCATTTCCCGCGCAATACGATCGGTCGCAGGCTGATCGCCGCTACTTTTTATCCAGTCGGGTGGACACTTCGCTCAGCCTCACCGTTGTAGCGATGAACATTGCTTTTCCTTCGGTGCCCACAGCGACAAGACGATCACCCACTTTCACCGCGCTGCCTCGACCGTCCGCCTAGTTTGCGTGATTTTGGTCTTTGCGCCGAGCATCAAGCGATGTTCCGAAATGATCGACTGCCCGCCGGTATCTCGCAGTTCGGCTTATCTTTTGCACGGTTTCATCCACTGGAGCACATATTGATGCGACATGTATTGACGGTATTCAGTTTCGCGTTGGTTGTAACATGGACTGCTTCAGGGGTGATTGCTCAGCAGAAGCCTTCCCTTGCCCCGGCCCCGCGGCAAGTTACGATGTCTCAGCTGAAAAGCATCGACAAACTCGAAGGACAGCTCGTACAGGTAGTCGCGGTCGTCCGTCACACTGACACCGCGCAGGTCTTCACCTTCGGCGACAAGGGAGGGCCGGAAATTCACGCCATCGTTCCGAATCCGGCTACAGACGCGGCGCACGTGGGGGATAACGTCGATTTGACTGGATTTGTTCGCCGTTTCAGCGCTGACGATTTCGAACGAGACTATCGTTGGTTCCGACGTGCGGATTATCATGACGTCCACGGTGGTGACTGGGTAATCGTGGCTACATCGGTCCGTACGCCGGAGGGAACGGAGCTCGTGCCGCCAATGACGATCAGCACTACTGCGCCCAACGCGCCGGCGGTAAAGCAACCCGCCAAAACCAAGTAACGGATTCTTTGTAGTGGGTCAGTTCGCGTTTGAAGTCACGGGCTGACTAGTCGGGCTGCTTCTTAGCTACGCGACTCCGTTGTTCTCCCAGATCCGCACCGTGTGCTCCGTTCCCTTAAAAGCCTCCGGTCTTCAAACCATCCCGCCGGAGACTCCGAGGTTTGTCTCGCCGCCAAACGCCCCCATCGGTAGACTCGTGCGTGACGTAAATCATGGTCACGCCGAACTTCGATCGGGCCTCTTTAGCTTTGCTCACAACCGCGCTGATGATGGCGTCAGGGCTGGTGTTGTTTAACGTCGCACATTACCGCTAATGTTGGCCGGCTTGATATCTTTAGTCGGGTCCTCCCTGAACGCCAGTTCCGGAAGAGTTCAGGGTCGACGTCTTCCAATTTAGGTAGAATTTTTACGTACGATTGCGGCCGAATGATGCGGTGGGCTGCGGCAGCCACTCTAGTCCGACTACGAGTCGGCCAGAAGTTCTCACTTCGTTGGCGACTCTTGAGATAAACCGATGCCAAAATCCGTGCGCAAGTTTCGAGTTCCACCTTTGTTTTTTCTTGCTGCGTCAGTCGCTCGCCGCAGTGATGGTGACAGGAATCATACTTGCGGCCGCCGGCGCACCGCCTGAAGATGATGAGTTCCGGGGGTCCGTCGTCAGTCCGGCCGGCACTCAATCTGGCAGCGGCACGGCGAACAAGACCAGCCGACCGGTCGCTGGCGCCACAGTGCATCTCGTTCCGGTCAGCGCCATCGACGTCACGTCACGAATGACGGCCAGCGCCATCTACAAGCCGCCATTCCCCGCGGAGACGTACGACGAGCCGCTCGAGGACACCATTCGCCTCCACGGCGACCGATTTCCACAAGCAAAAACAGACTCGCAGGGGCGATTTGCCATCGAGCCGGTTCCTGACGGGCAGTTCTTTCGTGCACGTCATGCCCAGCTCAAATGATGCTGAACACCTGCCTGGGGGCGATCAGAGCCGGCGGAGCGTTGCAGCTGCTCAGCTGCGTGGCCGTTCGGTGACCATCACGCTCTCCACCAAACCGTCGACAAAAGCCACGTCAGTCGGCAGCTCCATGTGCCTGACGTGCCACCAGGACCAGCGACATTGGAACAAGACGGCCCACAAAATCGGCTGGACTGTGCCACAGTCCCCGGGGAAGATGCAGGATTTCTCGCGACATCCGGAGTACTTCGACGCGCTTGCCGCATTCGTGGAAGGCGACGATTACCGCAAAGGGACGCACCTCGAGATCGGCGATTACGACGCGCGACGTAGCACGGATAAATTCATGCTGCGCGGTGCTGGTGATGCGCGGCTGCCGCTGGAGAAGCCCTATGCCGACCTGTTTCTGTGGAAGAAGAAGCAGGACGGCAAGTACTACATGACGCTGGTCAACCGGCTAAACCCGAACGACCCGAACAGCCCCGCACACCTTGAGATCAAGCTGCTGTATGGTGGCGCCGTTCACGATCAGCGCTACGTCGTCTCGGTGCCGCCTGGCCTCGGCAACCGGCCGGCGTGGTACACGACGCTCCGCTACAACATGACGGGACGCGACAACCGGCTCAACCGGCAGCGTCGCATCTGGCAGGACTACAAACTCGATCTGTGGTGGAGCGGAGGCGGCGATGCACGCGTCGGAACCGGGGACGACGTCATTGCGGCGCCCCCAGTCAATACCAACGCGCTGCAGACCATGTGTGCGGCCTGTCACCTGACCGGGTGGGAGCGGTACGAAGACAAGACGACCGGGCAGCTCCTCGTGCGGGCGGTCAACGATCCCGCCGGCGAGCTGAACATTGATGACGACCCGGAGATGGACGAAGTCAACATCGGATGCGAGCGATGCCACGGGCCAGGGTCGGAGCACGTCGCCGCGAAGGGCTCGTATCGCTCCATCGTGAATCCCAAGTACCTGTCGGCGGAGCGATCGGCTGTGGTCTGCGGCACCTGTCACGACCGGCGCCAGGGCTATGGAGGCGCGACGATTGGCTACACCCAACCTATCAGCCAGGACGGTCGTCTCGCGCGGCCGGGTATCAGCCGGCACGAGCTAATCACCGTGTTCACCGATCCCATAAAGAAGGGTCCGACAATGCCGGGCCCTGGCCGCGAGGACAACATCTGGTCCGACGATGTGCATTCAAGCCAGCCGCACCAGCAATATTCGGATTTCCTGAAGTCGACGATGTACAGGAACCGCCGGATACTCGTCACCTGTTCGGACTGCCACGATATGCACGGGAACACACCGAACCCGCGGTTCCTGACCCATGACGCGGAAAATCCCGGCTCGCCTCTATGCCAGCGGTGTCATGCCGTCGACAACCTGACTCACATGGACGCGAAGTTGAACGCGCGAATGAAGGGCGCCATGACACGCTGCACCGACTGCCACATGCCTGGTACCGCGAATGTCGGCGGTATCGCAGGCGACTTCGGCCGTATGGTCAAGCCGCCACCCTACCGCAACGCCGCGGAAGAAGAGCAGAACGCGTACTGGGAGAGTCCGATCAACTCCCATGTGTTCGACGTGCCGAAGAAGACGAACGTGGCGGTCCGCGGCGTTCCGCCAGGGCGGGCCATGCCGATCCCATATACGTCTGCGTGCGGTACTTGCCATGTCGTGAACGAACTGCCGTTCAGATGATTCGCGAATGCCTCCTTGAGTGCATCGATTCTATGCCGGATCCCGTGCAATCAAGACTTCCGCGCCCCCAAATACCTTAACGTCGCTCCGATCGTGCGTGACGTAGATCATCGTGACCCCGAGCTTCGTTGGTATCGCGGCGAGCTCCTCGCGAAGGCCCGCGCGAAGTTCCGGGTCGAGGCTTGAGAGCGGCTCGTCGAGCAGCAGTAAGTCAGGCTGCCCCACCAGCGCGCGCGCAAGTGCGACGCGCTGCTGCTCACCGCCCGACAGGTGACTCGGGTATTCATCAGCGCGATCGCTCATGCCGACAACAGCCAGCATCTCTCCAAGGCGCGCATTCCGCGTAGCCGCCGGCCATCCGCGTGACTGCAGAACGAACATCAAGTTTCCGCCGACCGTCAGATGCGGCCAGAGGGCGAGATCCTGAAACACGAATCCGATGTTTCTTTGTGATGGTGGAAGATGCGCGCGGCCAGTAGACGACGCCAAGTGCCCGTTGAGCCACACTTCCCCTTCGTCAGGAACGTCGAGGCCCGCAATCAGCCGCAGGACTGTCGTCTTGCCGCCACCGCTTGGACCGACAATACCGACTGTGCTGCCGCGCTTCACCTCGAGTGAAATCGGCCGCACGGCCACGCGGGAGCCGAAGCGCTTGCTGACCGACTTCAACGCGACGGCGATTGCTGGCTCCCTCACAAGCGCCCCGCGTTTTGTAATTTCACGAGCAACGGACTTGAATTTAGTCCCATGCGTGCCGACACCGCGTCAACATGAGCACGCCAGCCAGCGGCAGCACGCTCAGCGCAATCTGCATCAGCGCGATTCTTGCCACGTCACCAACTGGCGCATTTGCCATCAGCGTATACGCGCGGACCGCCAGATTGGATTCCCCGGGTGGCGCGACCAGGATTGCAAGCGCGACGTCGCCGAACATCAGGATGAACATCACGAGCCATACGACGGCGAGCCCCCGGCCCGCAAGGGGCAGAACGATGCGAATGAAAGTCCGGCGCCAGGATGCTCCGCTCACAATCGCCGCCTCCTCTGCCGCCGGGCCGACACGACGAAGGGACGCGGCGCAGAGCATCGCGGCAAGCGGCAGAAACCTGGCCACATACGCGACGACAACGATGGCATCGGTGCGGTATATGTCGCCAAGGAGGCCTGGCCGGTTCCAGAGACCGATGACGCCGATGCCCGCGACGGTCGCGGGCACGGCGAACAGCGCGATCCAGATCATTTCCGCGAGATGTGCCGGCATCGCTGACGCCTGCGTGCGCCAGTATCCCGAGCAGCACGCCGACGATCACGACGACTGTGGCGGCGCACGTGGACCAGAAGAGCCCATTCGCGACAGCGTCGATCGACGTCGCGTCGGCAAACGACGCGGCACCATGCCGCGCTTCGGCCCCAATCACGACGATCGGAAGTGCAGCGGCGGTAACGGCCACGACACCGAGAATAGCGGCGCCGACGCGCTGGCGGCGTCGGTTCCATCGCCTACCCGTCTGCCCTCGCTCCGCGCGCCCTACGCTTGGGCGCCTCGACATCTCGAGCGCGGCAAATGAGGCAAGGGCGCCTATCAGGGCAAGGGGCAGGGCCAACAGCGTCGCGAGACGGAAATCGTACAACGCGGAAAATGCCGTGAACACTTCTGTCGTGTATACGCGGACGCGGAGCAGCGAGGGAACCGCGAAATCGGAGATGGCCAGGACAAACACGACGAGCAATGACGCCGCGAGCGACGGCGCGATTAACGGAAGAAGAATCTTCAGCCATACGCGCGCGCGGCGACGCTACCAGGCACGCGGCTTCTTCGAGGCGCGACGATACTCCGCGAACCGCGGCCTCGGTCGCCAGCATCACGACTGGATAGAACGAGAATCCCAGCACGGCAATCGCGGCTGGCAGGCTGTACGTCCACGACGCGAGCAGCGTATCTGCGAGCGCGACCCACGCGAATCCGAGGACGTACGACGGGAGAACCAGCGGGACGATGAGGGCGAACCGCGCGAGCCGTACTCGCGACGGATCGCATCGCCCAAGCGAAATGCCGAGCGGCAGGCCGGCGCACAATGCGCAGGCCGCCGTGCCGATTCCGAGTAGTAGCGTGCGTGTAATCAGAATGCGCTGGCGATCGCCGGCAAGGGCTGACGCCGCGGTTTCGACGGCACCCATACCGGCGCTTCCGATAAGCATCCACAGAATCGGGCCGATCGAACAGACGAGGAAGATCGCCCATGCGACCGTGAGGCCGAGCGCCCGATCGAAATCGTGGCGCAAGGCCGCCTATAACCCCAGGATCGTCTGGAGGCGCGTGGTGACGTCCTCGACACGGGCTGCCGCTTTGCCGTAGTCGAGTGTCATCGGTTTGAACGCGTCGATGCGCGGAAGATTCGGCGGACCTGGAACGGACGCGCGTAACGGAATTTGCACCGCTTCAGATTTCGCGAGCATCGCCTCGACGTCTGAAGACAGCAGGTAATCGATCATCTGCCTTGCCTGCGCGGGGTGCTGCGCACCCGCGATCATCGAGACGAGGTTCGGCATCATCGGCACGCCCATGCCGTCCTTGTCTGGCATCACCATCGCAATTGGCGCACCCTGTTGAACCGCGACATTCACGTCGTCGGTGTCGGTGAGCCCGACTTTGACTTCTCCTTTCACGACCATGTCCCGGACGACGGAGTTGCCGGAGACGATCTTGACGCCGTTGGCTTTCAGTCGACGGAAGAAGTCGTCGGCTTTCTCGTCGCCGAGCGTGACGTACAACGCTGCAACGTGAAAAGAGGTCGATCCGAATCGCGGGTCCGCAATGGCGACCTGTCCTTTCCATTTCGGATCGGCGAGCTCCAGCACCGATTTCGGCGCCTCAGCCTCGGGAACACTTTTCGTGTTGTAGGCAATAACCCGCACTCGCGCCGAGAAGCCCGTCCACATGCCCGACGGCTCCTTGAAGATGGACGGGATGTCTGCGGCTGATGGCGAACGATACGACGCCAGCACCCCGCGCTCTTGCAACACGAGTGTACGAACCGGCTCGTTCGACCAGAACACATCCGCCTGCGGGTTCTCTTTCTCGGCAAGCAGTCGATTGGCCAGGCCCGTGGATTTCGTTTCTTCAGTGTCGTACACCGCGTTGACTCGAATACCTGTGCGCTGCTCGAACGTCTTGAGGATCGGCTCGGAGAACACCCGGTCGGTCGATACATACACCGTGACGGTTTGCGGCGCCGGCGTATTGTCTGTGGCGGGTCCCCCGCATGCCGCCATGGAGACGAGCGTGAGACTGCCGAGCAGCAATCTCACCGTGCCACCACCGTGAAATCGTCGAAGTACGTCACCGAGTCCGCCTTCGTCCACACGCCGACCTTACCCGCTCCGGTAAACGTGGTGTCTTCCACTTCATAGAGCCCCTGGCCATTCAACGAGACAGTAAAGATCGGTCCACGCACCGTGATGCCCATCTGGCTCCAGGTGTTTTTCGGCACTCCCACTTTCTTCCCGTATGTCCGTCCGCTTCCCTTCAGGGGTAAGTCGGTGCGCTTTCCGTTCTCCACCTTGTAGAGCACGACGTTGCCCTCGAGCGCGTTCGCCCGGACGATGTAGTAGTTGTTGGCGTCACGATAGCGCCAGACCAATCCCGCGGCTTGATCGACACGTCCGGTAACCGGACGGAAGCGGACGCTCAGATCTACGTCCGCCGATGTGACGTCATCGACCACCGCGATGGGAAATCGATAGCTGGTCGCGTCGGCGTCGGTCTGCGCGAGCACGTTGCCTCTCTCTGGTGAGTTGTCATCCTTCCTGATAGACCACGCACCGGGACGGCCACTGCCAGTCAACCCGAAGGTGAAACCGGCCGGCGCCTGACCCGCCTTGTCTGATTCAAAGTCGATGACACGCCGTGACGGCGTCTGGGCGGCACCGGCAGCGCTCAGCAACAGCAGCAGAAGCGGAATTCTCATAAACACCTCATCGCCCTTTAACAACGGGAATCACAAAAACCACCGAGAACGACCATCGGGGCGCGCCTTTGGGCAGCCCGGTCGCCACGTAATCCAACGATCCTTCGATTTCCACGTCACGCAGCCAATGGTTCTCTGGCAAGCGATTGAACACCGCGACGGCCGTATCGAGCTCCAGGTTCAATTTGTGGGTGTACGCGCGTGTGTCCGTCGGCCGTTCAGCGCCGCTGAACTTGTCGACGAGATCGAAATGAGAGGAAAGCCATCCGCCGGTCTGTTCGGATTCCAGCCAGTAGAGTTTCAGCTCGGATTCGAGCTCGACATCATTCTCGTCGCTGAACGGCTTCGTGATCGCTTCGAGCGTGATACCGACGCGAGGAATCGGCGTGGACAAGTCGAGCGCGAAGATGGTCTCGAACACGGTCGCGTCTTTCTCGAACGTGATCGTCGGCTCGACGAGCAGCGTGGGCTCGCAGAGAAACTTACAGGTTGGCGTCGTTTGCGCGAGGCGCAGGCGTGGCCGTGAGCATGAGAGACAGGAACACAATCGCGAATTTGATCATGAGGTTCGTCAGCGAGTTGGACGTGCGGTTTGATCGACGGCCGCGCGGACGCCAGCGGCCAGTTTCTGCGCTGGTCCCCTTCCCCAGTAATGCAGGAAGAAGACGTCAGGCGTCGTTCCTATCATGTGATGGTGCATCGCCACGACGTCGATGCCATTCGCGCGAAGCGCCTTAAGGACGGGTTGCACCTCGCGATCGAGCATCGCAACATCACCAGCCACGACCGCGTCGGCATCGCTGCCGTAGAACGCCGCCCAGGTATTCAGCCCCATACGCGCATTGATCGGTGCGCCCATTTCGACCATCTTGATGTCTGGACGGCCAATGGTGATCTTGTAAACTGCACCACTCGCTTCGCCGGGCGTCCCGATGATCTTGGCGAGCGCTTCTGTATCGAGCTTCCCTTCCAGCGCCTTTCCGGTCCCCATGGCGGATGCGGCGACGGGACTCTTGCCGATTAGCGCCAGCGCGGGTTTGAGTTTCGCTGCAATATCAGCCGCACGGCCGTGACCGTGCACGTGCATGTAGAAGATGCGCGGCGCTTCGAAAAAGAAATGATTGTGGATCGCGGTCACCTCGAGACCTTCGCCGAGGAGCGCCGACATGACGGGATTGACCTCCTGCTCCGTCAGCACGAGGTCGCCCATCATCACATCGTGGCCGCCTGTGCCTTTTGCGAGCGCCACCCATCCACCAAAACCGAACGGCGTCGGGGTCGCGACACCGTCGACCGCCACTTTCAGATCGCTTCGCGGGATGTTGACCTTAAGAACTCCTTCCTTGAAGTCACCCTGACGGCCGAGGGCGTCGAGCACCTGCTTGTAGTCCGCTGGCATCTCTTGCGCCTGCTAGGACCGATGTCAAACAGCAAAGAGCGAAACAGCATGCGAGAGCGAGCTTCAAGGTCCACATAATCCTCCGTCGATTCAACTTAACCCACGCCTTGGCGTGCGGATACTGAAAAGTCTCTGAAATCCAGTTCAGAATGGAACTCCGTGGTATCTCACCTAGACATGCCGTCTCGAACTGCGCGGGTCCGTTCTCTTCTAGGGCTGAACCGCAACGTCACGGTACTGGCGGCAAGCCTCTTCGCGCTGGCCCTGGGTGAGGAATTGTGGCAAGCCTACATACCCGCGTACCTCACAGCGCTCGGTGCAAGTGGTCTCATTGTTGGCCTCTTCGGATCCTGCAAGGATCTGCTCGACGGCATCTATCAATATCCGGGCGGCTGGCTCGCCGATCGCATTGGACGCCGCCGCGCGCTCCTCTTCTTTACCGCCGCGGCAATGGCGGGGTATGCCTGCTATGCGATGGCACGGAGCTGGCCCTTCGTCTTCGTCGGGCTGCTCGGCGTGATGGCGTGGAAGTCGGGCGCGTTTCCGTTGACATTCGCCGTCATTGGCGACTCGCTGCCGCGCGAGCGGCGCGCCACCGCGTTCAGCGTGCAATCGATACTCGTCAGGGTGCCTCGGGTCATCGGCGCGCCGATCGGCGGTCTGCTGATTGCGACGTTCGGCATCATCGCGGGCATTCGAGGCGCCCTGCTGGTGACACTGCTGCTGGCCCTCGGCGTGCTTGGGGTTCAGCGATACAGTTATCGCGAAGACCATGACGCTGCCCGACCGACCGATTCCGCGGGGATGCGCGCGATCTTTGCGCGTATGCCCGGTTCACTCAAACGGCTGTTGGTTGCGGACTGCCTTGTGCGGATCGGCGAAGGCATTGCGACATCGTTCATCATCCTGTTCGTGACACAAACCCGTAACTTTTCTGCCGTCGAATACGGCACGCTCTACGCGGTGCAGCAGGCGGTGGCGATCGCTTTCTATCTTCCCGGAGGGCGTCTCGCCGACGTGACGGGGCGCGGTCCCCTCGTTGCGCTGACCTTCGTGTTCTTTGCGGCCTTCCCGCTCGCGGTGCGCCTCGCGACAGGCTTTCCCACACTGCTCGCGGCATTCTGCATCGGAGGACTGAAGGAACTCGGCGAACCAGCGCGCAAGTCCCTCATCGTCGACTTGGCCCCTGATCACCAGCGTGCCCGTACGGTCGGCGTGTACTACGGCATCCGCAATCTGCTCGTCGTACCCGCGGGCGTCGTCGGTGGGCTGCTCTGGCAGCGCGCGCCCACGCTGCCGCTCGAGGTGTCGTTTGTGGTCGGCGCGATCGGCACTGTGGTGTTCGTTCTGACCTCGCGCCAAGATCGATAGCCGGATGGTGTTAGTCCGGCAAGGCAGACTGACAGCGCCTCTGACGCAGAATTCAGGAAAAGTTCATGAAATGGGTCGCCGAGGTGGCCTAGGATTCAAGGATAAATGCGCATCCTGATCGTCGAGGACGAATCCAAGGTCGCTCGTGCGTTGAAGCAGGGCCTCGAAGGGGAGTTCTACGACGTTGATGTAGCCGCGACTGGAGAGGATGGCTTCTTTCGCGCCAGCAGTGAGCAGTTCGATCTGATCATCCTGGACGTCATGCTGCCGGGCCGGGACGGATTCGAAATTCTGACGACTCTTCGAAAGTCTGGATCACAAGTACCGATCCTCATACTGACGGCACGAGACGGTGTGGAGGATCGCGTCGCCGGGCTTGATGGAGGCGCTGACGATTACCTCGTTAAACCGTTTGCTTTCCCCGAGCTTCTTGCACGCATTCGTGTCCTGTTGCGCCGTTCCCGCCCGGATGTGCTTCGGCTCCGTTTCGCCGATCTCGAGCTCGATGTGGTCACCCGCAAAGCCGCTCGTGCAGGTCAGCCGCTGGATCTCCGCACGCGAGAGTTCGAGTTGTTGGAGTACCTGATGCGGCATCAGGAACAGCTCGTCTCGCGCGAGATGCTCGCTCGCGACGTGTGGAAGGCGGTACATCGCGGAACCCCTCTGGACAACGTGATCGACGTCCATATCGCACGAGTCCGGCGCAAAGTCGATTCCGAGTTTCCCATCAAGCTCATTCACACAGTGCGTGGCGTGGGCTTCGTCCTCCGAGAGGGCGAACCATGAACCGATGGTGGCATCGCCAGAATGTACGTGCGCGCCTTGCGTGGATGTATGCCGGCACGATGGCTCTTGTGCTATTGGCGTACGCAGTTGGTGTCTTCGCCTTCGTCAACCATGTGCTGCGACAAGATTTGGACAGCCGCCTCCATGATGATTTCGAGCTCGCGGAGGAATCGCTACAAGTCAGCGGCGAAGGCATTACCGTCGTACGTCCCAGATTGGGTCGCGAGCATGACGAGCAACAACCCTGGGTAGAGGTGTGGGAACCGCCCGCAACGATTCGTTTTCGGACGCCGCGCGCCGGCAGCGCCATGCTCGACGAATTGCAGCACTTACCGGGGAGTGCGTATGAGTTCGAGTCAGCGCAGTCCGTTAGTGGCGAGCGCCTTCGCGCGTTGACCGGTATCGTCACGTTCAACGGGATGAAATACGGGATCCGCGTGGCGCGGTCCGAAGAACTCATCCACCACGAGTTACAGGAACTGCTGTTCGGAATGGTGGCGGCGTTCCCCATCGCAATCGGCCTGGCAGGGTTCGCAGGCGCACAAATGGCGCGACGCGCGCTTCGCCCGATCGAGCGAATGGCGGAACGTGCGCGCAGTATCACCGCCGAGCGGCTGGACGACCGCTTGCCGATTGAGAATCCCAATGATGAGTTGGGACAACTGGCTGTCGTCTTCAACGATACGCTGGGCCGACTCGAACGGTCGTTCGATCAGCTGCGTCGATTTACAGCCGATGCATCCCACGAACTGCGCACGCCGCTCACCGCCATTCGCAGCGTCGGCGAGGTTGGCCTCAGCGAACGACACGAGGCGGCTGCCTATCGGGACATCATTGGCAGCATGCTGGAAGAAGCCGAGCGCCTTACGAAGCTAGTGGACTCACTGCTCACGCTATCGCGCGCTGATGCAGGGCAAGCGGTCTTGCAGCGCGACACAGTGGACCTATCAGAGCTGGCGCGTGAGGTCGTGGCCGAGCTGGTGTGCTCGCTGAAGAAAAGCAACAAGTCCTGCGAATCGAATCAGCAGGACCTGTGTCTGTGGCTGCAGATCGGGTGATGCTAACTCAAGCGATCGTCAACCTTCTGCACAACGCTATTAAGTACAGTTCAGAGGCTGCCGAGATAGTCATTGCAGTCGGCGCCGATCCAGAGCCGCACATCGACGTCATCGATCGCGGGCCTGGCATTCCACCAGAACATCGCGGTCGAATATTCGACCGTTTCTACCGTGTCGATCGTTCGCGTACCCGTGGGGCCGGAGGCACCGGTCTGGGGTTATCGATTGCGCGATTGGCAGTCCAGGCGAACGGAGGCCGTCTTTCGCTGCACGCCACAGGGCCTTCGGGGAGCACGTTCAGAATTACGCTACTCCGCCCGCAGCTAGCAGAAAACGACGGCTCCGGTTGAAGGACTTGACACGGAGCGTGAACTTCTCTTAACTTCAAAGCATCTCCTGTGGCGACTGATCGCCACCCTCTCCACTCGCCCGCAGGGCATTGGAGGCGCTTCCTTTCGCTCGCTCTCAGGGCCTGCGAAACACGCACACACAATTAGTCGGTTGCTTTTGGCTACGCCGCACGTCGGGTCGGGCTCGGCCCCACCGGACGCTCGTCAGCGGCAGAGCCGACGCTCGACCAGGTCGCGCGCATAGCGCCTGACGTTCTGGAACGGCGACCGACGAACTTTCATCAAAGGTGATTTGCGCCGCTCTCGCCACGAGACGTCGCCAGCGCCCGCTCGTCGGAGTTCACCGCGTTCGTGGCCATCACGACGCATCGAATCTCCATCGCATTTCAGTTAGCCTCGATCGCGAGCGCAGCTCCGACCGACGCTCCTAACTGGCGAGATAGCCTCGGCGGTCGACACGGCCACCACGGCATCTCGCCCCCCATAACACAACTGATTGCGTGGAGGAGTTGCCATGAGAAAGCATGTGGAGATCGATTCTTTGCACACTCAGAATGACGCCGGCCCTCGACCCGACTCCTTGCGGCCGTTTGGCCAGTTGCCGAACCGGCTGATGACCGCGTTCGAAGTGGCCGAGTTCGTCGGCTGCCACGAAGAGACGGTTCGCCGCGCGTACCTGCGCGGCCTGCTCGTCTCACAGCGGTTCGGCGTCAGGAGCCGGCGGTTTCATCCCAGCGACGTCCTGGACTGGATCGGTCGCGGGGCACCAACACGAGTTTCGTAATCGATGGAAGGAGCAAAGCCATGAAGGAGGACCCATGACGATCAGACGACGATGCATGGAACGTAATTGCAAGAACGGCCGGCGGTGCCTGGAGCACCTGCGGTTCGACGTGATGTGGCGCGGCAAGCGATATCGCATGCCGGCGAACGACTTCGCCATCCCGCGCATGGAACCGGGCAAGCAGCGCCCGATTCAGTCGATGGAGGAAGCGCGTGACTGGGAACGCCTGTTCATCGGCGAAATCAAGGCGGGTCGCGATCCCAGCCATCCGCCGATCCGATCGATTCACGTCAACACACAGCTCGGCGACGTGTCGGCATTTCTGGATGCGTATCTCGAGCGATGTGTCAGGCCGGCCGGATTGCGAAGCATCAATGCGATATGCAGTCGAGTCGCAGTCCTCAAGCACCACATGGGTCATCTGCCGTTGTCTGCACTCGAACAACCGGAAGAGGTTAACCGCTTCAAGACCGATTCCGAGTACGCAGAGGATGTCGAACTCGCGACGATGCATCGCGTCCTGGAAACGGTGCGCGCCGCAATCAACTGGGGCATGGCGCAGACGCCGCCGCTGTTCGCGAAGTCACCCTTTCACCGTTTCGGTGTTCGGCTCAACAAGAAGGCCGAGACCGCGCGCGATCGGCGGCTCTCGCGCGACGAGGAAAAGCGGCTCCTGGATGCCGCACTGAACAGGATGAACGCTCCGGAACATCAGTTCGTCGGACCGATCCTTCACGACCGGATCATTGGCGCGCTGGAGCTCTGTTGTCGCCGGGGCGAGATGTTGCTGATCCAAAACAAGCGTGTGAACTGGGATACCTGTCAGGTCGGGATTCCGGGCGCGACGGCAAAGGACAAGGAGAACCGTCGGATTCCGTTCAACCCAGACGGACGCCTGGCCGCGATTCTCAAACGCCGCTCGGAGCTTGGTCCTGACGCATACGTGTTCGGCAGTGCGAATGGAACCTATCAGCCGAACATCCAGACTGCCTGGGAGACCCTCCGTCTACTCGCGAACGGAATCGAACCGAAGGCAGGAAAGGAAGGAGCAGCATGGAACCAGGAGCACGTACGGCGAATCGACCTCCGCTGGCACGATCTGCGTCACGAAGGCGCCTGCCGGCTGCTGGTCGATGGCGTGGACATCCGAATCATTCAACTGATGCTCGGGCACGCGAGCATTCAGCAGACGCAGCGGTATCTCAACGTGACGGACGAAGAACTGCGAAGAGGGCTTAGAGGTGAGTTGGAAGAATCAGGGCCGACCGCTTCGACTAGCGTCAGGAAGCTAATGCGCTTCGATGGTTCGCCGGATTGTCCCCGTTTTGTCCCCGGGATGTTGAAAAAG
>CAWJWE010000004.1:0-92118 GCA_963846525.1 uncultured Actinomycetota bacterium | reverse complement strand
GCCGTAGTTCTGGGTGACGATGACCGCCGTGCGTCGTTGGGCCGGCGGCAGGTCGGCGACGACGCTGCGCACCTGGGCCACCACCCCGGGCCAGCCGATGGTCTCCAGGCCGTCCTCGTTGAGTGCCGGGTAGAACGAGGCGTCGAGGGTGTCGGCAGGCAGGACCGGTAGCAGTGCAGGCACCGGGAACAGCGCGGTCACCGCGACCGCCACCGTGAGGAGCCGGAGCCGCAACGCTGACCATCGTTGCGCCACCACGACCGACCCGGCTGCAGCGAGCGGAGGCAGCAGGCCGAGCAGGTAGTAGTTCTTCCCACCTGTGACGACGAAGCCCACGAGCAGAAGCAGGTAGGCGACCGGCACCGGCCGGAAGAATGCCCAGCCCGGCCGGCGCAGCCCTAGACGATGCCAACGAAGGCGAGCACGCCGCCGAGCGGGTTGATCATCAGGACCTGGAAGCCGACCAGCTCCATGGAGCCGCCGACTGTGCGGTACTCGTCGCGGATGTCACCGGCGAGCTCGAGCTGTGGCCAACCGTGGTCGGCCTGCCACATCAGGTTGGGCAGCCATAGGGCCAGCGCGATCGCCGCACCTCCCCAGGCCCACGGGGACCGCAGGTGGTGCCGCAAGGGCGGTGTGGTCGCGATCCCGACGACGAGACCGGCGGCGAGGAAGCCCACGAGATGCTTGTTCTCCAGCCCGACCCCGAGCGCCAGCCCCACCGCGGGCCACAGCTGCGGCCGGTCGTGCCGCAGGGTCGCGACGAAAAGCCGGATGACCACTGTCCAGGCGAGCAGGTCCACGGTCGCGGTCGAGAGCAGGTGACCGATCGCCAGCAGTCCCGCCCCGGTGCCGGTCGTCACCGCTGCCAGCAGCTGCGCGCTGCGGTCGCCGCCGAGCGCACGTGCGAGGTCGGCCGTGACGAGGACCACGACGCCGACGATGACGGCCGACAGGGCGCGCAGGAGGAGCAGTGACCCGGGTGCGAGCGAGTCGGCCGCCGCGGCGATCAACGGGGTCAGCGGCGGCTGGTCCGGGTAGCCCCACTGCGGATGGTGCCCGGCTGCCACGAAGTACAACTCGTCGCGGTGAGGTCCGTAGCGCCCGGTCAGTGCGAGCAGCACCGCTGTTGCCGCGGCAGCGACGGCGTACGTGGCCGGGGCCAGAGCCGGGAGCCGCGCGGTTGCGACCGCCGCCCGCTGCTGCCCCACGCGTCTCATGCTGGCACGGGTCCTAGGGTGCGGGGGTGGACCTGGACCTCACCGCTGCGCGAGCCCGCGCCGAGCAGCTCGACGCCGAAGACCCGGTCGCCGCTGCCCGGGACCGTTTCGTGCTGCCCGCGGGCCTCGTCTACCTCGACGGCAACTCGCTCGGCGCGCTCCCCGCCGCGGTGCCCGACGTGGTGCGCGACGTCGTGGAGCGGCAGTGGGGTCAGGACCTGATCACCTCGTGGAACACCCACGACTGGTGGGACGCGCCGCACCGGATCGGTGCCCGGATCGCCGGGCTGGTCGGTGCCGAGGACGACGAGGTCGTGGTCGCCGACTCGACGTCGGCCAACCTGTTCAAGGTCCTCGTCGCGGCGGCCCGGCTCCGCCCGGGCCGGGACACGCTGGTGATCGAGCCGGGCAACTTCCCGGCCGACCTCTACGTCGCGGACGCGGTGAGCGATCTGCTCGGGCTGCGCGTGGTGCGTCTGGAACCGGGCGCCATCGGGTCCGTGCTCGATGACGACGTCGCGGTCGTGTGCTTCGCCCAGGTCGACTACCGCACCGGACGGGCGCACGACATGGCCGCCATCACTCGCACCGTGCACGACGTCGGCGCTCTGTCGGTGTGGGACCTTTCGCACTCGGCCGGGGCGATGCCGGTCGACCTCGGCGGCTGCGACGTGGACATGGCGGTCGGCTGCACCTACAAGTACCTCAACGGCGGCCCCGGCGCGCCGGCGTACGTCATGGTCGCCCGGCGTCATCACGAGACCGTGCAGCTCACCGCTGGCCGGTTGGACCGGGCACGCCCGCCCGTTCGCGATGGAGGACACCTACCAGCCCGCGCCGGGGATCGACCGGATGCGCAACGGCACGCCGCCGATGCTGTCGATGCTGTCGCTCGAGGCGGCCCTCGGCGCGTTCGACGGCCTGTCGATGCGCGACGTGCGCACCAAGAGCCTGTCGTTGACGTCGCTGTTCCTCGAACTCGCCGACGAGGTGCTGGCGCCGCTGGGCTTCGAGGCCGTCACGCCGCGGGCTGACCAGGAGCGCGGCAGCCAGGTCTCGTTGCGCCACTCGTCGGCGTACGGCGTGGTGCAGGCGCTGATCGCCCGGCGGGTGATCGGCGACTTCCGACACCCCGACCTCGTGCGCCTCGGCTTCGCGCCGCTGTACGTGCGGCACGTCGACGTGGTGCGCGCGGTGGAGCAGGTGGCTGCGGTGGTTGCGGCGGGGGAGCACGACGACCCGCGGTACGCCGAGCAGACCAAGGTCACCTGAGGCCGGCTTGTCGGAGAGTCGTTGCCGGGCAACGGCAATCGGCTGTGCACAAGCCTTCCGTTGGATGGCGGTTGGCTGCTAGAATTCGAACATACGTTCGAGTAGGTCGGGAGGTGGCAGCCGTGGCAGCCGTGGCAGTTGTGGCCGTCGAGGCACCTTCGCTGGCTGCCGACCTGCCGGTCGATCCGCTGGGACAGGACTGGGAGCGGGTCGTCGAGCTGATCCTGGCCGACGGGCCGCCGGACGAGTTCCCGGCGGACCTCGGGCACGGCGGTCCACTGGCGGTGCTGGAGGTGCTGGCGGTGCTGGCGGCGGCGGCCGCGCCGGAGAAGGACGCGGACCTGGACGGTGCGGCGGTGGCGGTCGCGCTGGCCGGTGCGGAGCTGGGGTCGCTGCCGGATGACGGGGTGGTGGCGGCGGTCGCGGCGGCGTCCCGGCTGGCGGCCTGGGCGGCCGGGGTGGAGCTGGCGGCCACCGCGGAGCTGACCCGGCGGGCGCAGGGCTGGCGCGGGGTCGGCGTCAACGGCGGGGCACCGGAGCTGCTCTCGGCGCGGGACCTGGCGGCCGCGGAGGTGGCCGCGGCCTGCAGCGTGTCCCATCAGGGTGCGGTGTTCCGGGTGGACCTGGCGGCCGATCTGGTCCGGCTGCCCGGCACCCGGCTGGCGTTGGCTGGTGGCCGGCTCGACCGGGCCAAGGTGCTGGCGATCGTGGACGCGGTCGCGGTGCTGGACGACGACGCGGCGGCGGCGGTGGAGTCCCGGGTGCTGCCGCGGGCCGCGGGCCAGACGATGCCGGCGCTGCGGGCCGCGTTGCGCCGGGCGGTGATCGCGGCCGACCCGGCGGCGGCGGAGAACCGCCGGGTCGCCCAGGTCGCGGCCCGTCGGGTGCTGCGCTACCCCGGCGAGGACGGCACCGCCACAGTGGCCTGGACCGGTCCGGTGCACGAGGTGGACGGGTTCTGGCTGTGGCTGACCGGCTGCGCGACCGCCGCCCGCGGCCCCGCCGGGTCCGACGACCGGACCCTGGACCAGCGGCGCTCGGACGTGCTGGGCGACATCGGCGCCCGCGGCCTGGCGCAGTCGTTGACCGACTGCGGCGCCGAGCTGCCGAAGGTGAAGGGCCGCCGCGCGCAGATCGGGGTGGTGGTCGCCGCCTCCACCCTGCTGGGGCTGGACGAGGAACCCGGCGAGCTGCTCGGCGCGGGCCCGATCACCGCGCCGCTGGCCCGGCGGATCGCCGCCGAGGGCACCTGGCGGCGGCTGCTGGTCGACCCGCGCACCGGCCGGCTCGACGAGGTCTCGGTCGACAGCTACCACCCCCCGCAGGACATGGTCGAGCACGTGATCGCCCGGGACGGCACCTGCCGCGGCATCGGCTGCCGGGTCCCGGCCCGCCACTCCGACCTCGACCACATCCGGCCCTGGCCGGCCGGGCCCACCGAGACCGCCAACCTGCACCCCGCGCACCGGCTGCACCACCGGATCAAGACACTCACCGACACAACGGTGCACGTCGACCCCGACGGGACCACCGTCTGGACGCTGCCCTCCGGGCGCAGCTACCGGGTCCCGCCACACCAGGTGATCGACCACCCGAACCTCGACCCACCCGCACTCCGGCACGGCATGGACGACCTGCGCGACGCGACCCGGCAGATGAGGCAGATGAGGCCGAGCCACCAGGACCGCGGGGACGCCGATCCCGGCCCGCCTGCGGGCCGCCGGCACGTGGCCGATCCCGACCCGCCGATCGATCAGCAGTCAACCGATCAGCTCGACCTCCCACCCTTCTGACAGCGTCCTGATCGGTTGCCTGCGCACGAGTCTGTGCGCGGTTGCGGCACATACGCGCGCACTGCCGCAGCTCCATCGAAATGGGTGGCGTCCTCGTGAAGGGGCCGCATACGTTCAGTTGGAGCCGGCGGTAACCAACACCATCCTCACCAACTGCTTTCGAGGCGACGTCATGAGCAGTCCCATGATGCCCGGGCACTGGTACGACAACTACGAACGCGGTCGTCCGGGATATCCACCTGAGGCAGTCGCGCTCGCCGAGCTACCACCTACGGCAGCCGTGGCCGAATTGGGCGCCGGGACCGGAAAGTTGACACGCCTGCTGGAGTCCACGTTTGAACGCGTGGTTGCTGTCGAGCCGGACGATGGCATGCGCCGCTTGCTCACTCACCTTTGCCCTGCAGCCGAGGTTCTCGCCGGAAGCGCCGAGGACATCTCGCTGGACGATGCGTCGGTCGATGCCGTGTTCATAGCCGAGGCGTTCCATCGGTTCGACGGTGAACGCGCGCTCGCCGAGATTGGCCGCGTGCTCCGACCGCGGGGCGCGCTGATCCTGCTGTGGAATCTCCCAGCAGGCACGACGACACCGTCGATCGCCGCCGTAGAACAGCTGCTCGATGAGCGCGGTCCGAATCGAGCCGATCTTGGCTACGATCCGAAGGATCTCAATCCGAGTCTCTTTGAAGCGGACCAGTGGCGAGCGCCCTTCATCGAAGGAGCCTTTGAGGAGATGCGGGAGGTTCGGCTGGCCAACCCGCAGACTGTCGACCCTGACGAGCTGGTCGCGTTCTTTGGCTCGATGGGGTGGATCGCCGAACTTCCCGACCTGGAGCGACTTGCCCTCTTGCACGAGTTGAGATCGCTTCTCACGGCTGACGAGTACACCTGTTCGTGGGAGACGCGTGCGTACTGGACGCGCGTTGCGTCACCAAACCCATCGGAGGGCTAACCCATTCGACCAAAGCGTCTCCTCCGTCGCGCATAGTGCGGGTTCCCGGTCGGTCGTGTCGGCCGCCGAGCGGGTGCTCGGGAACGGCACTTACGGGCGCTTGTTTCGGCTGGCTGACGTCCCGGTCGAGCCCCCTCTCGTCACCGCCGGACGCCCGTCCCACCGAATCGAAGTACCGACAGGCGTCCTGCAAGGTCCGAGTCAGCTCACCAGGTCGCAGAGATCGGGGGGGAAGGTGGGGTGACGGCCGGCGGCGAAGAGTGGGTCCGGGTCATCGAAGTCGAAGTCCACGAGTGGGATGCCGTCCTCCTCGCCAACGACGGTGCCCGCGAAGACGCGCCGACCGCCATCCGAGCCGACACCGGGTACGTGCTGGAAGGCTGAACCCCTGATCGTGACAGTTACCGGGGCGCCCACGGCAGTGCCCGCGTAGTAGTCGATGGTTTCGGTGATGGCCCGCACGAAGGAGACCCGCTTCCCCGTGTCCGGCGAGCTGAAGTCAACGTGGATGTGGGCCGTTTCCACGTAGCGCGTCACGGTTCCCGAGGCGTCGTGGAAGAGCGTCACATCGCCGAACCCTTTCGTGCTGACGTCAACGTGGAAGCCGGCCGGGCAGTCGAAGGAGAAGGTTCTCTCATCGATATACCTGGAGTGTTCCGGCGCCGCCGCGATGGCAGGGCCGGCCCAGGCGAGGGCGGCGACGACCAGGGACAGAACGATCGTGGTGCGGCGCACGGCTCCTCGGGCTGGCGCTGATCTTCCCAGCGCGAGTGCCGAGGATGGTTGCTTGGACATGGATACTCCTCCTGGGGGCGCCGGACGACTGGAGTCGCCCCTGCGGCGCGGGCGGCGTTAACGCCTCCTTGTGCTGATAGACACAGCAGCTGACCCCTGGTTGACGACAGGTCGCGGTCAGGTTCGCGCGAAACGAAACCCCGGGATGCTTGTCAACCACGCGCTTGCCGGAGTGTCTTGAGAGGTGTGATGGCACGCGCGCGCGAGTCCGTGTCGTCCGGTGTGCCGGCGGCTCGGCGCACCTGGGAGGCAGGCGAGCCGACCGATCTGCCGGATGATCGCGATGCCGCGGTCTGCGCGCTGTTCGAGGCCCACTACCGGCACCTTCTCGCGATAGCCCGCCGGCTGCTCGATGACCCCGCCGACGCCGAGGACGTCGTCATGGACTCCTTCGTGGGGCTCTACCGGAGGTGGCGCAGCGTCCGACGCACCGACGACGCCTACTTCTACCTGCGGGCCAGCGTCGTCAACGGCAGCAGCACCCGGCTGCGCCGACTGCGCCTCGCCGCGGCCCGACGTTTCACCCAGTTCGAGCCGCCCGCCGCGGCCGCGGACCAGACCGTGATGCTCCACCTTGAGCGGGATGCGGTGGGCCAGGTCCTTTCCGGCCTGGCCGGGCGGCAGCGGCAGGTGCTGGTCCTGCGCTACTACGACCAGCTCAGCGAGGCCGAGATCGCGGCCACCCTCGGCTGCAGCGTGGGCTCGGTGAAGACGCACGCCTCCCGCGGCCTGCAAGCGGTCGCCAAGCAGCTGCGAGAGATGTCATGACCACCGACCACGACATGGCGGCCGCCTGGCTCACCGAGGCGCTTCGGGACATCCCCGATGCGCCCGCCGACCTGCACGCGGCCCGGCTCGAGCTCCGACGCCGGACCCGGCGCATCACCGTGCAGCGGCGCCTGACAGTCGTAGCCATCACGGCCACCGTCGCCGTCCTCGGACTGGTCGTCTTCCGGGCCCTGCCCGACCCGCCCAGCACGCCGCCACCGGCCAAGCAGCTGCAGTCCGGTCTGCCGATCGGCACGCTGAAAGGCCAGATCCACTTTCGTAACCCTGACAACCAACCCGGTCCGAGATCGCTGCGGCTCGTCGTCCGCGCGGACTCCACCGGGACCTACAGCATCCAAGGTCCAGGGGACCCAGGGATGGGCCCGGACCTCTGGCCCGTCCGTTACATCGGGGATGCGCCGGGGCGCGTCATGCTCACCCGCTCCGACAGCCTTTGCACCGAGGACGACAACGAACTCACGCTCGACTTCGCCGTTCGCGGCAACACGGTGACGATCACGAACGCGGTCACCGGCCCATGCAGCGCATTCCCTGACGAGCCCACCGTCGACATGCACGGCGTCGTCCTTCACCTCACCCGAGGAGCGAACTCCAATCCCTGACCAACCCGTCGGACCCGCTCCGACCCGCGCGGCCATTGCGCGGTAGTGCCGGATACCGGGTGTCTCGGAGTCCTGAGCCAGGGTTCGTCATACCGCGGGGGTAGGTCCGTCGCGCCGGCCTGACGGCACTGCTGTGACGGTCGCGGTTCAGCTGCGCGCTGCGGCGGCCGAGGCGGCGCCAGGACCGCCGCGGCTTCTCGTACGGGGCGTAGCCGAAGATCCGTTCCCAGCCGTGCCGGGCCAGCCGGGTGCGCGGGCCGTGCCGACCCCAGGCCAGGCCGCCGCCGACCTGCCGGTGGCGCAGGTCCACCACCGTCCAGGAGTCGTCCAGGGTCTCGGCGAACTCGCGCAGCGCGACGTCCGGCGAGCTGAGCGCGGCAGCGCGGGGGAGCGCCCCCGGCCGGCTGCCCCAGACGTCGTGCAGCCGGTCGAGGCGCACGTCCTCGACCGACGACCGGTGCGGCGGCTCGTACCGCTTGACGGCCTCGTCGACGAAGGTGGCGAGGTCGGGTGCCTGGTACAGCAGCACCGCCGGGTCGTGGCCCAGGAAGAAGACCGGTGCCACGTCGGTGGTGTCCGGCGTGAGGTCCAGCACCCAGAAGTTGCCGAAGCCGTCTGCCGCCACCGGCAGGCCGGCGGGCATCAGCTCGCCGACCTCCACGCTGTGCGTCTCGCCGGTGAGGTCGAGTCCTAGCAGGCCTTCGACGCCACGAGTGGTACCCGCGAGCGACAGCAGCTCCGCCGGCAGCGGCACCGGGAAGCGCGCCTGCAGCGCCGACAGGCCAACCTCGTCGAGCCCTGGCAGCAGACGGAGCGACACCGCGTGACCGCTGGAGTCCACCAGCGTCGACTCGGCCACCGACCGGAGCCGCGCATCGGCATCCACCTAGCCCGCCCGGTGGGCTTCGGAGGACGACGGCATCCCGACATGATCGCTGTCGCAGCCGCCGCGCGGAAGGATTCGGCGAAGGTCAGAGCGGACGGCGCTCTACGCTGACCCCGGTCATCGGCGGATCGTCCAGGCAAGGAGGTCGGGCAGTGCGGGTCTGGCATGGGCTCGACGACGTCCCCGTCGACGCAGCGGGCAGCTCCGCGCGCTCGGTCGTCACGATCGGGAACTTCGACGGCGTCCACCTGGGTCACCGCCGCGTGCTCGCCGGCCTCGTCGCCCGGGCCCGCGAGGTCGGGGCCGATGCGGTCGTCACGACGTTCGACCCGCACCCGATGACCGTGATCCACCCCGACTCCGCCCCGCCACGGCTGACCACTCTCGACCACCGGCTCGCCCTGCTGGCCGAGCAGGGCGTCGACGCGGTGCTGGTGCTGCCCTTCACCACGGAGCTCTCCCGCTGGGAGCCCGACGAGTTCGTCCGCCGGGTGCTCGTCGACACGCTGCACGCGCGTCGAGGTGCACGTCGGCGAGAACTTCCGGTTCGGCCACCGCGCCGCAGGTGACGTCACGACGCTGCGCGCGAGGGCGACCGGCACGGCTTCCGGGTCGTCGCCGTACCGCTCGCCGGCGACCGCGCCCGCTGGTCGTCGACGTACGTGCGCCAGTGCCTCGCCGAGGGTGACGTCGCCAGCGCTGCCGCGGCACTGGGCCGGCTGCACCGCGTGGAAGGCCCGGTCGTCGAGGGCGACAAGCGGGGTCGGGGCCTCGGTTACCCCACGGCCAACCTGGACCTGCCCGACGACACCGCCATCCCCGCCGACGGCGTGTACGCCGGCTGGCTGACCCGTGCCGACGGCACCCGGCTGCCAGCCGCCGTGTCGATCGGCACCAACCCGACCTTCGGCGGGACCGCCCGGCGGGTGGAGGCCTACGTGCTCGACCGTGACGACCTCGAGCTGTACGGCGAGCACGTGGCCGTCGACTTCCTCGAGCGGCTCCGCGACACGGTGACCTTCGACGGGGTCGAGCCGCTGCTCGTGCAGATGGCCCTCGACGTCGACCAGGCCCGCGCCCTCACCGCCGCGTCGTGACGGTTCACGAGCACGAGCGCGCGACCCGGGAGACCGAGGAGTGGTTCCTCCAGCACGGCCTGCCGTTCTTCGTGGAGGGTCGTCGGATCTCGATGGACGACCTCGCCCACGGCCGTTCGGTCGTCGTCCTCGCGCTGGCCTACTTCGGCTCGCTCCTGCTGGCCGTGCCCGCCGACCGGCCGTGGCCCGAGCGCCTGCTGCTGGCCGCCGCCGGTGTCCTCGCACTCGTCGCCGTGTGGGCGGTGGCCAACCTGGCCCGCCGCCAGCGCGCTCTGGAGCGGCCGCGCCGGGTCGGCGTCGTCGAGGTAGCGGTCTTCGCGCTCGGCCCCGCGGCGGTGGTCGCGGTGCTGCGCCAGGACCCGGACCTGGTGCTCGGGGTGCTGCTGGCCGACATCACGGTCCTTGCCGTGGTCGCCGCGGCCGAGGTGCTCGACGCCGGCCCGATCGCCCGCTGGGCGGTGGTCCGCACCTTCGCCGAGCTGGGGTCGCTGTTCCGCCTGGTGACCCGTGCCCTGCCGATGCTGCTGCTGTTCATCACGTTCCTGTTCATCAACACCGAGGTCTGGCAGGTCTCCTCGGCGCTCTCCCGGCCGGTGCTCTGGCTCGCGGTCGCGTTCTTCGGCGCCCTGGCGCTGGGCTTCCTGCTGGCCCGGCTGCCCGAGGAGGTCGCCGCCGTCAACGACGACCTCGACCCCGACGTCGTACGCCGGGCGGTCCGCGGCACACCGCTGGAGCCGCACCTCGACGACCTGTCCGACGTGCACACCGAGCCGCTGGACCGACGCCAGCGCACCAACCTGCTGCTCGTGCTGCTCGTCACCCAGGCCAGCCAGGTGCTGCTGCTCGCGGTCTCGGTGCTGGCTGTTCTTCCTGCTCTTCGGCAGCGTTGCGATCGAGGACAGCGTGATCAACAGCTGGGTGGGGAACGGGGCGCCGCACCACCTGCCGGTCCTGGGCGAGCTCGGCCTCTCCCGCGAGCTGCTGCAGGTGTCGATCTTCCTGTCCGCGTTCGCCGGTCTGTACTTCACGGTCTACGCGGTCACCGACGCCAACTACCGGGAGCAGTTCTTCCACGAGATCACGGCCGAGCTCGAGCGTGCGGTCGGCGTCCGAGCGGCCTACCTCGCCCTGCGCCGCGACGCGGGCTGACCGGCGTACATAGGGTCGGGTCCATGGAGTACCGCACCCTGGGCCGCAGCGGCGCCGCCGTGTCCACCTTCGCGCTGGGCACCATGACCTTCGGCAACGAGACCGACGAGGAGGGCAGCCACGAGCAGCTCGACCTGTTCCTCGAGGCCGGCGGCACCTTGGTGGACACCGCCGACGTCTACACGGCGGGCGCCAGCGAGGAGATCGTCGGACGCTGGCTCGACGACCGCCCCTCCGAGGTGACCGACCGGGTGGTGCTCGCCACCAAGGCCCGGTTCCCGATGGGGGAGGACCGCAACGACGCCGGCCTGTCCCGCCGGCACCTGACCCGCGCCCTGGACGCCTCGCTGACCCGGCTCAAGGTCGACTGCGTCGACCTGTACCAGGTGCACGCGTGGGACCCGCTGACGCCGGTCGAGGAGACCCTCGGCTTCTTCGACGACGTGGTCCGCGCCGGGAAGGTCCGCTATGCCGGGTTGTCGAACTTCAGCGGCTGGCAGGTGCAGAAGACGGTCGACCTCGCCGAGCGCCTGCACCTGCCCCGGCCGGTGACGCTCCAGCCGATGTACAACCTGCTGGGTCGCGAGATCGAGTGGGAGATCGTGCCGGCCTGCCGGGAGAACGGTCTCGGCCTGCTGCCCTGGTCGCCGCTCGGGCGGCGGCTGGCTGACCGGCAAGTACACCCGCGACCAGCGGCCCAGCGGCGCCACCCGGCTCGGCGAGGACCCCGGCCGCGGCGTTGAGGCCTACGACAAGCGGGCCGGCAGCGAGCGGACCTGGGCGGTGGTCGACGCCGTGCAGGCGGTCGCCGAGGCCCGCGGGGTGTCGATGGCGGCCGTCGCGCTCGCCTGGGTGCACGACCGGCCGGCGGTGACCTCGGTGATCCTCGGCGCCCGCACCACCGAGCAGCTGACCGCCAACCTGGGCGGCGCCGGGCTGCACCTGAGCCCGGAGGAGACCGCGCGGCTGGACGCGGCCAGCGATCCGCAGCCGGCCGACTACCCCTACGGGCCGGCCGGCCAGGAGCAGCGGCACCGCAGCCTGTGACCTGGCACGATTCGGCTCCGAGCGCGGACGGCTGGTAGCCTCGGGTACTGCCGTGAACACGGCGTGAGCCTTCATGATCCGCGCGTGACCCATACCGGGCGGAGCTCACACAACACCTTCAGGGAGAACTGTGCCGCTCGACACCGCCACGAAGACCCAGATCATCGCCGACCACGGCCGCGTCGAGGCCGACACCGGCTCTCCCGAGGTCCAGGTGGCGATGCTGTCGCGTCGCATCAGCGACCTCACCCAGCACCTCAAGGAGCACAAGCACGACCACCACTCGCGTCGTGGCCTGCTCCTTCTCGTCGGCCGTCGCCGCCGGCTGCTCAACTACCTGGCGAAGAAGGACATCAACCGCTACCGCGCGCTGATCGAGAAGCTCGGCCTGCGCCGCTAGTTCCGCACCACCACACACGAGGACGAGCGGCTCGCCCCGGCGTACCGGTCCTCGGTAGTGGCCCGCGGACGACCACCCTCCGCAGGCTTCCATCGAAGACCGGCGTTGCGACCCGCTCTCCCGCAACAAAGAGGAGAGTGACCCATGGAGGGTCAAGCCATTCACACCGCTGACGCCGTGATCGACAACGGCACGTTCGGCACCCGCACCGTCCGCTTCGAGACCGGTCGCCTCGCCCTGCAGGCCGCCGGCTCGGTCGCCGCCTACCTCGACGACGACACGATGCTGCTCTCGGCCACCACGGCCGGCAAGCACCCCAAGGAGCAGCTCGACTTCTTCCCGCTGACCGTCGACGTCGAGGAGCGGATGTACGCCGCGGGCCGCATCCCCGGCTCGTTCTTCCGCCGCGAGGGCCGCCCGTCCGAGGACGCGATCCTCACCTGCCGGCTGATCGACCGGCCGCTGCGCCCGACCTTCGCGAAGGGGCTGCGCAACGAGGTCCAGGTCGTCATCACCGTCATGGCGCTGGACCCCAAGGACCAGTACGACGTCGTGGCGATCAACGCCGCGTCGGCGAGCACCCAGCTGTCCGGCCTGCCGTTCTCCGGCCCGGTCGGCGCCACCCGAGTGGCCCTGATCGACGACCAGTGGGTGGCCTTCCCGACCCACGAGCAGCTCGAGTCCGCCGTCTTCGACATGGTCGTCGCCGGCCGCATCGCCGGTGACGACGTCGCGATCATGATGGTCGAGGCCGAGGCCACCACGGCGGCCTGGAACCTGATCAAGAACGAGGGCAAGGGCGCTCCCACCGAGGAGATCGTCGCCCAGGGCCTCGAGGCCGCCAAGCCGTTCATCAAGTCGCTCTGCGAGGCCCAGCAGCAGCTGGCCGCCGCCGCTGCGAAGCCGACGGCCGAGTTCCCCCGCTTCCTCGACTACCAGGACGACGTCCTGGAGGCCGTCACCGGTGCCGTCTCCGACGACCTGGCCAGCGCGCTGACCATCGCCGCCAAGCAGGAGCGCGAGACCGAGCTCGACCGGATCAAGGACGCCGCCAAGGACAAGCTCGCCAGCCAGTTCGAGGGCCGCGAGAAGGAGATCAGCGCGGCGTTCCGCGCGGTCACCAAGAAGCTCGTCCGGCAGCGCATCCTGCGCGACAAGGTCCGCATCGACGGCCGTGGCCTCTCCGACATCCGCACCCTCTCGGCCGAGGTCGAGGTGCTCCCGCGGGTGCACGGCTCGGCGTTGTTCGAGCGCGGCGAGACCCAGATCCTCGGTGTGACCACGCTCAACATGCTCCGCATGGAGCAGATGATCGACACGCTGAACCCGGAGAACCGCAAGCGGTACATGCACAACTACAACTTCCCGCCCTACTCGACCGGTGAGACCGGCCGGGTCGGCTCGCCGAAGCGCCGCGAGATCGGTCACGGGGCGCTCGCCGAGCGGGCGATCCTGCCGGTGCTGCCGGCTCGCGAGGAGTTCCCGTACGCGATCCGTCAGGTGTCCGAGGCCCTCGGCTCCAACGGCTCGACCTCGATGGGCTCGGTCTGCGCGTCGACGATGTCGCTGCTGCAGGCCGGCGTCCCGCTGCGCGCGCCGGTCGCCGGCATCGCGATGGGCCTCATCTCCGACACCGTGGACGGCGAGACCGAGTACGCGGCGCTCACCGACATCCTCGGTGCCGAGGACGCGTTCGGCGACATGGACTTCAAGGTCGCCGGCACCCGCGAGTTCGTCACGGCGATCCAGCTGGACACCAAGCTCGACGGCATCCCGGCCTCGGTGCTCGCCTCGGCGCTCACCCAGGCCAAGGAGGCCCGCCTCCACATCCTCGACGTGATGCACGAGGCGATCGACGCGCCGGACGAGATGTCCCCGCACGCCCCGCGGATCATCAGCATCAAGATCCCGGTCGACCAGATCGGCGCGGTCATCGGCCCCAAGGGCAAGATGATCAACCAGATCCAGGACGAGACCGGCGCCGAGATCAGCATCGAGGACGACGGCACGATCTACATCGGCGCGACCGACGGCCCCAAGGCCGAGGCCGCCCGCGCGATGATCAACGCCATCGCCAACCCGACGATGCCCGAGGTCGGCGAGCGGTACCTCGGCACGGTCGTCAAGACCACCACCTTCGGCGCGTTCGTGTCGCTGGTGCCCGGTCGGGACGGCCTGCTGCACATCTCGAAGCTGCGCGCGCTCGCCGGTGGCAAGCGCGTCGACAACGTCGAGGACGTCGTCAAGGTCGGCGACAAGGTGCAGGTCCAGATCGCCGAGATCGACCCGCGCGGCAAGCTGTCGCTGATCCCGGTCGAGGCCGACGGTGGCAACGCCGCCGACGCCTCCGCCGAGACCGCCGACGTCGAGGCGTAGGCCTCGCGTCGGTGCGGCAAGCAACTCGCACGCTCCATCGGGGGGACGGCGGTGGCGGACTCGTCCGGCACACCGTCCTTCCCGGTGGGCTGCGCATCGTCACCGAGGCGGTGCCGACCGTCCGGTCGGTGACCGTCGGCGTCTGGGTCGGCGTGGGCTCCCGCGACGAGACGCCCGTCCCTCGCGGGTGCCTCGCACTACCTGGAGCACCTGCTGTTCAAGGGCACCCGGCGGCGTGACGCCCTGGCGATCTCCGCCGCGATCGACGCGGTCGGCGGGGAGATGAACGCGTTCACCTCCAAGGAGTACACCTGCTTCTACGCGCGGGTGCTCGACACCGACCTGCCGCTGGCGGTCGACGTCGTCGGTGACCTGGTGACCTCCTCGGTCATCCGGGCCGCCGACGTCGACGCGGAGCGGGGCGTGATCCTCGAAGAGATCGCCATGCACGAGGACGACCCGACCGACATGGTCCACGACCAGTTCGCGCAGGTCCTCTTCGGCGGCGGCGCGCTGGCCCGGCCGGTCCTCGGCACGGTCGAGTCGATCGAGACCATCGGCCGGTCGGCCATCAACCGCTACTACCGGCGGCGCTACCGGCCGCAGGACATGGTCGTCGCGGTCGCCGGCAACGTCGACCACGCGACGGTCGTGCGACTGGTCCGCAAGGCGTTCGCAGCGGCCGGGATGCTCGACGGCGACGCCGTCCCGGGTGCTCCGCGCGGCGGCCGGGTCATCCCGACCCGCAGCGGGGTGCGGGTCGTGCAGCGCACCACCGAGCAGGCAAACGTCGTGCTCGGCGGCCCCGGCGTGGCCCGCACCGACGAGCGGCGGTTCGCCCTCGGCGTGCTCAACGCAGCGCTCGGCGGCGGGATGTCGTCACGGCTGTTCCAGGAGGTGCGCGAGAAGCGCGGCCTGGCCTACTCGGTCTACAGCTACCACGCGCAGTACGCCGACACCGGGCTGTTCGCCGTCTACGCCGGCTGCGTGCCGCGCAAGGTCGACGACGTGCTCGCGATCTGCCGCGAGGAGGTCGCCAAGGTCGCCGCGGCCGGCATCACGATCGAGGAGCTGGAGCGCGGCAAGGGACAGCTGCGCGGCTCGATGGTGCTCGGGCTGGAGGACACCGGCTCGCGGATGAGCCGGATCGGCAAGGCCGAGCTCGTCTACGGCGAGCAGCTCTCGGTCGACCAGGTGCTGGACCGGATCGACTCGGTGACCCTCGACGAGGTGTCCGCCGTCGCCGACGACGTCCTCACAGCACCCCCCACGCTGGCTGTGGTCGGCCCGTTCGACGAGGACCGCGACTTCACCGCGGCCGTGGCTTGATGAAGGTCGCGGTCCTCGGCGCCGCCGGGCGGATGGGCTCCGAGGCTTGCCGCGCAGTCGAGGCAGCCGACGACCTCGAGCTGGTCGCCCGGGTCGGCTCCACAGACCCGCTGCAGGCGGTCGTCGATGCCGGGGCGCAGGTCGCGGTCGACCTGACCCGGCCGGACGCCGTGATGGACAACCTGCAGTTCTGCATCGAGCACGGCATCCATGTCGTGGTCGGCACCAGCGGCTTCGACGCCGACCGGCTGGCCACCGTGCAGGGCTGGCTGGACGCGGCTCCGAGCGTCGGAGTCCTCATCGCGCCGAACTTCGCAGTCGGCGCGGTCCTGATGATGCGGTTCGCGGAGCAGGCCGCCCGGTTCTTCGAGTCGGTCGAGATCGTCGAGCTGCACCACCCGGACAAAGCCGATGCGCCCAGCGGCACTGCCCGGCGTACCGCCGAGCTCGTCGCCGGGGCCCGTCGCGAGGCCGGCCTCGGGCCGCAGCCGGACGCCACCGTCTCGGCGATGGAGGGGGCTCGCGGTGCCGACGTCGACGGGGTGCCGGTGCACGCCGTGCGGGCCCGCGGGCTGGTCGCGCACCAGGAGGTGCTGCTGGGTACGTCGGGGGAGACGCTGACGATCCGGCACGACTCGTACGACCGCGCGTCCTTCATGCCGGGCGTGCTGCTGGCGGTCCGCGCGGTCGGCGATCGCCCGGGGCTCACCGTCGGGCTGGAGCCTCTTCTCGGCCTGGGCTGAGCACCAGCAGGACGAGCGCGGCCCCGGTGAGCAGGCCGGCAGCGAGGCCCCACACCTCCGGGTGGTCATCGCCGACCAGCGTCGAGGTCCAGGTGCCCGCGACCACAGCGACCAGGAAGAGAACGACGGCCAGGGTCATGCGGTGCCGCTTCGGCAGGTGGTGCAGCATGCGGGTCCCCGTCCTGTGCTCGGATGCGTCCCTGCTGACCTAGACGAACGAGTCGCCCGGATGGTTGCCCCCCGGCGGAGGTTCATCCCAGCAATCGGAGCAGCGCCGCGGTGGCCGCCGCCGCTGCCACCACGACGAGGAACGGCGCGCGCAGCAGCAGGGCTACCGCGGCCACCGCGACCCCGGCCACCCGCGCGTCGAGGACCAGCGTCTCGCCGGTCGCCACCGTCTGCACCGCCGCCAGCGCGGCCAGCAGGGCCACCGGCAGCAGGTCCGAGACCCGGGCCATGAGGGGATGGTCGAGCACCTGCTCGGGCACCCAGAGACCCGCCAGCTTGAGCAGGTAGCAGCCGGCCGCCGTGGCCAGGATCGCGGCCCAGGTCATGCCGACCGCCGGCGGGCCACGACGGCCACCACCGGCACCAGGGCGGCGACCAGCACCGGCACCCCGGCCGGGACCACCGGGACCACCGCGACGGCGACGAGGGCCGCCACCAGCGCGGTCAGCCAGGTGGGTCGGTCGCGCAGCCGGGGTGCCAGCAGCGCGAGGAAGGCGGCCGGCGCCGCGGCGTCCAGGCCCAGGTCGCGCGGGTCGCCGATGCCGCTGCCGGCCACCGCGCCGACCAGGGTGGCGAGGTTCCACAGCGCGAAGACCGCCAGGCCGGTGGCCCAGAACCCCAGCCGGCCGGCCCGCTCGCTGGTCGTCTCGGCGCCGAGCGCGACGGCCGTCGACTCGTCGATCACCAGCTGCGCGCCCACCAGTCGGTGCAGGCCGCGCACCCGCAGCAGCCCGGCCAGCCGGGCGCCGTAGACCACGTTGCGGGCACCGAGCAGCACGGCCGACGCGGTCCCCGACACGGCGGAGCCGCCGCCACCCAGCACCCCGACCAGGGCGAACTGCGAGCCGCCGGTGAAGACCAGGACCGACAGCGCGCAGGTCTGGGCCACCGACAGGTCGGCGGCGACCCCGAGGGCCCCGAACGACAGGCCGTACGCGCCGGTCGCGACGCCCACCGAGAGCGCGGTGCGCAGCACCCGGGCGCGGGTCGCCGGCCAGGCCGCGAGCGTCGGTCACAGGTCGACGAGCGCGGTGCGCAGCCGCGCCTGCTCGACCAGCACCGCGCCGTCGCCGCGCAGGTCCAGGCTGCGGGTGGCGCCGTCGTCGGCCCAGCCGGCGCCGGCGAGGAAGGCCCGCAGGTCGGTCTCGGCGGTGGCCAGCCAGGCGTGCAGGTGGTGGACGCCGTCCTCCCGGGCGACGTCGGCGACCGCGTTGACCAGCCGCGAGCCGTGCCCGGCACCGGCCGCCGCGGGGTCGACGCACAGCGCCAGCAGCTCGCCGTCCAGCGCTCACGATGGTGTCCGGGTCGCCGGCCGGGGCCAGCGCGGCGAAGCCGACCACCTGGTCGCCGGCCAGCGCCGTCAGCACCCGGTGCCGCGGCGAGGGCGGCTCGGCGATCGCCGTCCGCCACCGCTCCGCGGCCTCGGTCGACCCGACCGCCTCGAGCAGGTCCTCCGGGCAGGTCGCCGCCGTGCACCCCGGCCCAGACGGCGGCCTGGATCCGCGCGAGCTCGTCGGCGTCCTCGGGGATCGCGGGGCGCACGCTCGCGTCGGCCATGCCTGCGATCCTTCCAGCCGAGTCCGCCCTACGATCGGGGCGTGGCCGATACCCCGCACGTCGACACCCAGTACGAAGACCTGCTGCGGCACGTGCTGGAGCACGGGACGCAGCCGGCCGGACCGCACCGGCACCGGCTCGCGCAGCGTCTTCGGCCACCAGATGCGCTTCGACCTCGCAGCGCGGCTTCCCGCTGATCACGACCAAGCGGGTGCACTTCCGGTCCATCGCCTACGAGCTGCTGTGGTTCCTGCGCGGCGACCGGCAACGTCGCGCTGGCTGCAGGAGCAACGGCGTGACGATCTGGGACGAGTGGGCCGACGCCGGACGGCGACCTCGGCCCGGTCTACGGCGTCCAGTGGCGGTCCTGGCCGACGCCCGGACGGCGGCACGTCGACCAGATCAGCGGCGTGCTCGAGCAGCTGCGCACCGACCCGACTCGCGGCGGATGGTCGTCTCGGCCTGGAACGTCGGCGAGATCCCGCAGATGGCGCTGCCGCCGTGCCACACGCTGTTCCAGTTCTACGTCGCCGACGGCCGGCTGTCCTGCCAGCTCTACCAGCGCAGCGCCGACCTCTTCCTCGGCGTCCCGTTCAACATCGCGAGCTACGCGCTGCTGACGCACATGGTCGCCCAGCAGGTCGGGCTCGAGGTCGGCGACTTCGTCTGGACCGGCGGCGACTGCCACATCTACGACAACCACCTCGACCAGGTGCGCGAGCAGCTGTCCCGCGAGGCCGTACCCGTTCCCGCGAGCTCGAGCTGCGCCGGGCGCCGTCGCTGTTCGACTACGACGTACGAGGACTTCGAGGTCGTCGGCTACCAGCACCACCCGGCCCTGCGGGCGCCGGTCGCGGTCTGAGCCGCCGCGCGATGACGGTCGGGCTGGTCTGGGCCCAGGCGGCGAACGGCGTGATCGGCGCCGGCGGCGGGCTGCCCTGGCACCTGCCCGAGGACCTGGCCCGGTTCAAGGCGCTCACCCTCGGGCTCGACCGTCGTCATGGGTCGCGCGACCTGGGACTCGCTGCCGCCGCGCCGTGCGGCCGCTGCCGGGCCGGCGCAACGTCGTGCTCAGCCGGCAGCCGGACTGGGCGGCGCCGGGGGCCGAGGTCGCGGCTCGTTCAGCTGGCCGAGGCGCTGGACCAGCCGGGCGACGTCTGGGTGATCGGCGGGGCCAGCGTCTATCGCGGCGGCGCTGCCGCTGGCCGACCTGGTGGTGGTCACCGAGCTGGCCGAGGAGTTCGACGGCGACACCTGGGCACCCGAGCTCGGGCCCGGCCTGGCGGGTCCGCGACCGCGACCCGGCCAGCGGCTGGCTGCCGCTCGCGCGACCGGGCTGGACCACCGGGTCGTCACCTACGTGCCGGTCGGCGCCGTGACGCCCGGTGACCCGTCCGCTGGTGCATCGGCATCACAGCGTCGCGATCGTGTAACGTCGCCGGTCCGGCCGGCGATGTGCGGGCGGAGCCCCGTCGCCGCCCGAACCCCCGAGCGGGTGGCGGCGGGGTCTCCGTCCATGCCCGCCATCCGGCGCCGGCCCCGGTAGCGTGACCCCATGTCCACGAGCGCAGCGGCCGCCTTCGGCCGCGTCCTCACCGCGATGGTCACCCCGTTCCGCGCCGACGGCGCGCTCGACCTCGACGCCGCCCAGCGGCTCGCCACCCACCTGGTCGACCACGGTCACGACGGCCTGGTGATCAGCGGCACGACCGGGGAGTCGCCGACGACCAGCGACGACGAGAAGGAGCGGCTGGTCCGCGCCGTCGTCGAGGCGGTGGGCGACCGGGCCAGGGTCGTCGCCGGCGCCGGCACCAACGACACGCACCACACCGTCGAGCTGTCCCGCAGCGCCGAGAAGGCCGGGGCGCACGGCGCTGCTGCTCGTCACGCCGTACTACAACAAGCCGCCGCAGGAGGCCCTGGTCCGGCACTTCCAGACCGCCGTCGACGCGGTCGGCCTGCCGGTGATGCTCTACGACATCCCGGCGCGGACCGGCACCCCGATCGAGTACGACTCGCTGGTGCGGCTGGCCGAGCACGAGCGGATCCTCGCGGTCAAGGACGCCAAGGGCGACCTCTTCGAGGGCTCCCGGGTGATGGCCGGCACCGACCTCGCCTACTACTCCGGCGACGACCCGCTGAACCTCGCCTGGCTGACCCACGGCGGCACCGGCGTCGTCAGCGTCGTCGGGCACGTGCACGGCGACGACTACGCCGCGATGGTGGCCGCCGTCGACCGCGGGCGACCTGGCCGAGGCGCTGGCGATCCACCGCCGGCTGATCCCGTCGGTGCGCGCCGTCATGGACCGCTCGTCGCAGGGCGCGATCCGGGCCAAGGCCGCCCTGCAGCTGCTCGGCGTCATCCCGGAGCGCACGGTCCGGCCGCCGCTGCTGCCCGCCTCCGACGCCGAGGTCGACCTCCTCGCGCGACGGTCGCCTCGGGGCCGCCCGGTGAGCCACCCGCACCCCGAGCTCGGGCCGCCGCCCGCGCTCGCCGAAGGCGGCCTGCGCGTGGTGGCCCTCGGCGGCCTCGGCGAGGTCGGCCGCAACATGACCGTCTTCGAGTACGACGGGCGGCTGCTGGTCGTCGACTGCGGCGTGCTGTTCCCCGAGGACTTCCAGCCCGGCGTCGACCTGATCCTGCCCGACTTCGACTACATCCGGGACCGGCTGGACGACGTCGAGGCGATCGTGCTGACCCACGCGCCACGAGGACCACATCGGCGCGGTGCCCTACCTGCTGCGCGAGAAGCCCGACATCCCGCTGCTCGGGTCCCGGCTGACCCTGGCGATGGTCGAGGCCAAGCTGCAGGAGCACCGGATCACGCCCTACACCCTCGAGGTGCGGGAGGGGCAGCGCGAGCAGGTCGGGCCGTTCGACTGCGAGTTCGTCGCGGTCAACCACTCGATCCCGGACGCGCTCGCGGTCGCCATCCGCACGCCGGCCGGCCTGGTCCTGCACACCGGCGACTTCAAGATGGACCAGCTGCCGCTCGACGGGCGGCTCACCGACCTGCGGGCGTTCGCCCGGCTCGGCGACGAGGGCGTCGACCTGCTGCTCGCCGACTCGACGAACGCCGAGGTGCCGGGCTTCACGACCCCTGAGCGCGACATCGCCCCGGTGCTCGACCGGGTCTTCAGCCAGGCCACCAAGCGGGTCATCGTCGCGTCCTTCGCCAGCCACGTGCACCGTGTCCAGCAGGTGCTCGACGCCGCCGTCCGGCACCGGCGCAAGGTCGCCTTCGTCGGCCGTTCGATGGTCCGCAACATGGGGGTCGCTCGCGACCTCGGCTACCTGCACGTGCCCGGAGACCTGATGGTCGACGTGAAGGCGCTCGACGACCTGCCCGACGACAAGATCGTGCTGGTCTGCACCGGCTCGCAGGGCGAGCCGATGTCGGCCCTGTCGCGGATCGCGAACCGCGACCACGTCATCCGGATCGGCGAGGGCGACACGGTGATCCTCGCCTCGTCGCTCATCCCCGGCAACGAGAACCCGGTCTACCGGGTCATCAACGGGCTGTCCCGGTGGGGCGCGACCGTCGTGCACAAGGCGAACGCCATGGTGCACGTGTCGGGTCACGCGTCGGCCGGCGAGCTGCTCTACGTCTACAACATCGTCCGGCCCAGCAACGTGATGCCGGTGCACGGCGAGTGGCGCCACCTGCGAGCCAACGCCGACCTCGCGGTGCTCACCGGCGTGCCGCGTGACCGCACCGTGCTCGCCGAGGACGGCGTCGTCGTCGACCTGGTCGACGGCCGCGCCACGATCGTCGGCGCGGTGCCGTGCGGCTACGTGTACGTCGACGGCTCCAGCGTCGGCGACGTCACCGAGTCGTCCCTGAAGGACCGGCGCATCCTGCGCGACGAGGGTTTCATCTCGGTGGTGGTCGTCGTCGACTCGGTGACCGGCAAGGTGTCCGGCGGTCCGGAGATCCACGCCCGCGGGTTCGCCGAGGACGACAGCGTCTTCGACGAGGTGCGCGGCGCGGATCGAGGAGGCGCTGGAGCAGGCCGCCGCCGAAGGCATCGGTGACGTGCGACAGCTCGAGCAGCTGGTGCGTCGAACGGTGGGCAAGTGGGTCAGCGACACCTATCGTCGTCGTCCGATGATCATTCCTCTCGTAGTCGAGGTGTAGCGCCCATGGTGGCAACGGTGGACGAGGTTCCGGTACGACGGCTGCTGTCGGCGCTGGAGGACATGCGCGACGGCAAGTTCCGCCGCCGGCTGCCCGAGACCGGCGAGGGCGTTCTGCTGGAGCTGGCCCGGACCTACAACGAGGTCGCCGAGCGCAACGCCCGGCTGGCCGCCGAGCTGCACCGTGTCCGGCGTACGGCGGGACGCGACGGCCGGCTCACCGAGCGGCTCGACGGCGCCGACGCCCCCGGTACCTGGGCCGAGGCCTACGAGGACGCCAACGCGCTGGTCGACGACCTGGTGCGACCGGTCACCGAGGTGGCCCGGGTGATCGAAGCGGTCGCCGAGGGCGACCTCTCCCAGCGCATCGAGCTGCGCAGCGGCAACCTCCCGCTGCGCGGCGAGTTCCTGCGCATCGGCCGCACGGTCAACGCGATGGTCGACCAGCTCGCGCTGTTCACCGCCGAGGTGACCCGGGTGGCGCGCGAGGTCGGCACCGAGGGCAACCTCGGCGGTCAGGCCAAGGTGCGCGGTGTCAGCGGCAGCTGGAAGGACCTCACCGACTCGGTGAACTCGATGGCCAGCAACCTCACCAACCAGGTGCGCAACATCGCCCAGGTCACCACCGCGGTGGCCAACGGCGACCTGTCCCGCAAGATCACGGTCGACGTGAAGGGTGAGCTCTTCGAGCTCAAGAGCACGATCAACACGATGGTCGACCAGCTCTCGTCGTTCGCCTCCGAGGTCACCCGGGTGGCCCGCGAGGTCGGCACCGACGGCATCCTCGGCGGTCAGGCCGAGGTGCCCGGGGTCTCGGGGACCTGGAAGGACCTCACCGACAACGTCAACGGCATGGCCAGCAACCTCACCGGCCAGGTCCGGTCGATCGCGCAGGTCTCCACCGCGGTCGCCCGCGGCGACCTCAGCCAGAAGATCACCGTCGAGGCCAAGGGCGAGGTCGCGACCCTGGCCGACACGATCAACACGATGGTCGACACCCTGCGGGCGTTCGCCGACGAGGTGACCCGCGTCGCCCGCGAGGTCGGCACCGAGGGCCGGCTGGGCGGCCAGGCCGACGTCCAGGGCGTCGCCGGTACCTGGAAGGACCTCACCGACAACGTCAACGGCATGGCGAGCAACCTGACCGGCCAGGTCCGCAACATCGCCCAGGTCACCACCGCCGTCGCCCGCGGCGACCTCACCCAGAAGATCACCGTCGACGCCCGCGGCGAGATCCTCGAGCTGAAGAACACCATCAACACGATGGTCGACCAGCTCTCGTCCTTCGCCGACGAGGTCACCCGGGTGGCCCGCGAGGTCGGCACCGACGGCATCCTCGGCGGCCAGGCCCAGGTCCGCGGCGTGGGCGGCACCTGGAAGGACCTCACCGACAACGTCAACTCGATGGCGCTCAACCTCACCGGCCAGGTCCGGTCGATCGCGCAGGTCTCCACCGCCGTCGCCCGCGGTGACCTCAGCCAGAAGATCAGCGTCGAGGCCAAGGGTGAGGTCGCCGCCCTCGCGCAGACCATCAACACGATGGTCGACACGCTGCGCGCGTTCGCCGACGAGGTGACCCGCGTCGCCCGCGAGGTCGGCACCGAGGGCATCCTCGGCGGCCAGGCCCAGGTGCCCAACGTGGCCGGCACCTGGAAGGACCTCACCGACAACGTGAACTCGATGGCGTTCAACCTCACCAGCCAGGTGCGCTCGATCGCCAACGTCACCACCGCCGTCGCCAAGGGCGACCTGACCCAGAAGATCTACGTCGACGCGCGCGGCGAGATCCTCGAGCTGAAGAACACCATCAACACCATGGTCGACCAGCTGTCGTCGTTCGCCGCGGAGGTGACCCGCGTCGCCCGTGAGGTCGGCACCGAGGGCAAGCTCGGCGGCCAGGCCGAGGTCGAGGGTGTCTCGGGCACCTGGAAGAAGCTCACCGAGAACGTCAACCAGCTCGCCAGCACCCTGACCAACCAGCTACGCGCCATCGCCGAGGTCTCCACGGCCGTGACCCGCGGCGACCTGACCCGTCAGGTCGCTGTGGACGCCAGCGGCGAGGTCGAGGAGCTCAAGGACAACATCAACCAGATGATCGCGAACCTGCGCGAGACGACCCGGGCCAACGAGGACCAGGACTGGCTGAAGACCAACCTGGCGCGGATCACCGGCTTGGTGCAGGGCAGGCGCGACCTCTCCGACGTCACCGACGTCATCATGCGCGAGCTCACGCCCTCGGTCGCCGCCCAGCACGGCGCGTTCTTCCTGGCCGAGGGGCCGCACGCCGAGGCCGGGCTGCGGCTGGTGGCGACCTACGGCTACAGCGCACGCGGCGACCTGCCGACCCACTTCCAGCTCGGCGAGGCCCTGGTCGGCCAGGCCGCGAAGGAGCGTCGGCGCATCCTCATCCCGCAGGCACCGTCGGACTACATCCGGGTCTCCTCCGGGCTGGGCGGGTCCACCCCGGTGAGCATCGTGGTGCTGCCGGTGCCGTTCGAGGACCGGGTGCTCGGCGTGATCGAGCTGGCCTCGCTGATGCCCTTCACCGAGGTACACCTGTCGTTCCTCGACCAGCTGATGGAGCTGATCGGCGTCTCGCTCAACGCGATCCTCGCCAGCTCGCGCACCGAGGAGCTGCTGACCGAGTCGCAGCGTCTGGCCACCGAGCTGCAGGAGAAGCAGGCCGAGCTGCAGTCCCAGCAGGAGGCGCTCGAGGAGCGCGCCGAGCAGCTGTCCCAGTCCAGCCGCTACAAGTCGGAGTTCCTGGCCAACATGAGCCACGAGCTGCGCACGCCGCTGAACAGCCTGCTGATCCTGGCCCGGCTGCTCACTGAGAACTCCGACGGCAACCTCTCGGACAAGCAGGTGGAGTTCGCCCGGACGATCCACAGCTCGGGCACCGACCTGCTCCAGCTCATCAACGACATCCTGGACCTGTCGAAGGTCGAGGCCGGCAAGATGGACGTGCACGTCGGCGAGGTGTCGCTGACCCAGATCGTCGAGTACGTCGACGCCACCTTCCGGCCGCTGACGACCGATCGGGCGCTCGGTTTCGAGCTGACCGTCTCGCCGGAGCTGCCCGAGACGGTGCACACCGACGAGCACCGCTTGCAACAGATCCTGCGCAACCTGGTGTCGAACGCGGTGAAGTTCACCGAGCAGGGCACCGTACGGCTGGTGGTCGAGCCGGGTGACGCGACCGGCAAGGTCGTCGCGTTCTCGGTGGTCGACACCGGGATCGGCATCCCGGCGGAGAAGCTCCGGGTGATCTTCGAAGCCTTCCAGCAGGCCGACGGCACGACCAGCCGTCGCTACGGCGGCACCGGTCTGGGCCTGAGCATCAGTCGCGAGATCGCGCACCTGCTCGGCGGCGAGATCCGGGCCAAGAGCCGAGTGGGCGAGGGCAGCACGTTCACCCTGCTGGTGCCCGTGGACGCGTTCCCCGGTGGCCTGGACGGCGTCGTTCCCGCACAGGGCGGCACCCCGCTGCACGAGCTGACCCCCCGGCCGTCGCGCGAGGTCGCGCTGCTCGACGACGCGGCGTTCGCCGCCAAGAAGGTGCTGATCGTCGACGACGACGTACGCAACGTGTTCGCACTGACCAGCGTCCTGGAACGCCGCGGGATGTCGGTGGTCTACGCCGAGAACGGCCGCGAGGGCATCGCCGTCCTCGCCGAGAACGCCGACGTCGACCTGGTCCTGATGGACGTGATGATGCCGGAGATGGACGGCTACGCCACGACGGAGGCGATCCGCGCGACGCCACGGTTCGCCACGCTGCCGATCATCGCCCTGACCGCCAAGGCGATGCAGGGGGACCGGGAGAAGAGCCTGGCCTCCGGCGCCTCCGACTACGTCACCAAGCCGGTGGACATCGACCAGCTGCTCTCCACCATGCGGCTCTGGCTCTCGCAGCACCCGTGAGGGCGCCTGGTTACAGTGGCGCCGTGCCGCCCCCCACCGGCGAGGTCGAGCCGGCTCGCATCCTGCTGGTCGACGACCGGCCCGAGAACCTGCTCGCCCTCGAGGCGATCCTGTCCTCGCTCGGGCAGATCCTGGTCCGCGCCGGATCCGGCGAGGAGGCGCTCAAGGCGCTGCTGGCCGACGACTACGCAGTGATCCTGCTCGACGTCCAGATGCCGGGCATGGACGGCTTCGAGACGGCGGCGCACATCAAGCGCCGCGAGCGCACCCGCGACATCCCGATCATCTTCCTCACCGCCATCAACCGTGAGCCGCAGCACGCGTTCCGCGGCTACTCCGCCGGCGCCGTCGACTACCTGGCCAAGCCGTTCGACCCGTGGGTGCTGCGCGCCAAGGTCGCGGTCTTCGTCGATCTGTACCGGAAGAACCGGCAACTGCGGGACCAGGCCGAGCTGCTGGCCGGTCAGGTGTCCGGCCTCGGCGACCCGGAGGTCGTCGAGGACGTCGCCCGGCACCTGGCTGCCGTCGAGCGGGAGCTGGACGGCGAGCTCGACGTCGCCGGGCTCACCGCGGCCGTGGCCGCCCTGCGCGCCCGGGTCGACTCCCTCCGCTCGCCGTAGCGCCGAGCTCCCTCCAGTGGCGCGTTCGCGCGGATTTCAGACGCGCAAACCTGTCGGAACGCGCCACTGGCGACCGGCGGGCTGGCGCGACACGCGGGCGTTGTGAGCCGTGTGACCAGTGGTGCAGGCGTGACGGGCGGGTAGCCTCCCCACCATGGCCACCCGTACGCCCACGCGCCCCCGCGGCTCCGCGAAGTCGGCGGCGCGCAAGCCGGCGACCCGCCGGCCGGCCGCCCGCAAGCCGGCGGCCCGCAAGCCGGCCTCGCGACGGGTCGGACCGCCCTGGCCGGTGCGGGCGCTGCGCGGGCTCTGGCTCGGCATCGCCCACCTGGTCGGGGCGCTGGCCCGGCGGATCGGCAGCAGCGCGCGCGAGCTGGACCCGGCGCACCGCCGCGACGGCATCGGCCTGGCCCTGATCGGGCTGGCCACCGTGGTCGCCGCCGTCGAGTGGTGGGACCTGCAGGGACCGGTCGGTCGGGTCGTGCACGCCGTCGTCTCGGGCACCTTCGGCCAGGTCGGCCTGGTGCTGCCGCTGGTCCTGCTCGGGCTGGGCGTGCGGATCCTGCGGCACCCGCAGGACGCCGAGTCCGGCGGGCGGATCGGCATCGGCCTGGGCGCTGTCGTGCTCGCCGTCATCGGCCTGGTGCACATCGCCCGCGGATTGCCCGACCCAGCGATGCACGACGAGCTGCGCGAGGCCGGCGGCTACCTCGGCTACCTGGTGTCCTCCCCGCTGGTCGCGGCGGTCACGACGTACGTCGCCCTCCCACTGCTGGTGCTGCTGCTGCTCTTCGGCCTGCTCGTGATCTCCGCGACGCCGCTGCACGCGCTGCCCGAGCGGGCCAAGGCGGTCCTCGCCTGGCTGATGCACCGGCCGAGCGAGGAGCCGACCGACGTCGACAGCGAGGTCGCCGACCTCGGCGTAGAGCCGCTCGAGCCGCTGAAGCGCCGTCGGCCACGGCGCCGCCAGGGCTCGATGACCGAGGACGAGCCCGCGGACATCCCCTACGACGAATCGGTGGTCGCTCGCGGCACCGAGGCCGGACCGGCCGCTGCCGACCCGGGGCAGCTGGCGGACGAGGAGAAGCCGCCGCCGGCGCACTCTCCGATGCCTGCCCGGGTCGAGCAGCTGCTGCTGTCCGGCGACGTCACCTACGCGCTGCCGCCGGCCGACGTCCTGCGCGAGGGCTCGCCGCACAAGGCACGGTCCAAGGCCAGCGACGCGGTGGTCGAGTCCCTCACCCAGGTGCTCGAGCAGTTCGACATCGACGCCCAGGTCACCGGTTACACCCGCGGCCCGACGGTCACCCGCTACGAGGTCGAGCTCGGCACCGCGGTCAAGGTCGAGCGGGTCACCGCCCTGAGCAAGAACATCGCGTACGCGGTGGCGAGCGCCGACGTCCGCATCCTGTCGCCGATCCCCGGCAAGTCGGCCATCGGCATCGAGATCCCCAACGTCGACAAGGAGGTCGTGAGCCTCGGCGACGTCATGCGCTCGCCGGTGGCCCGCAACGACCACCACCCGATGCTGGTCGGCCTCGGCAAGGACGTCGAGGGCGGGTTCGTCGTCGCGAACCTGGCGAAGATGCCGCACCTGCTCGTCGCCGGCGCCACCGGCTCCGGCAAGTCCAGCTTCGTCAACTCGATGATCACCTCGTTGCTGCTGCGCGCGACGCCGGACGAGGTGCGGATGGTCCTGGTCGACCCGAAGCGGGTCGAGCTCACGCACTACGAGGGCGTGCCGCACCTCATCACGCCGATCATCACCAACCCGAAGAAGGCGGCCGAGGCCCTGCAGTGGGTCGTGCGCGAGATGGACCTGCGCTACGACGACCTCGCGGCGTTCGGCTTCCGGCACGTCGACGACTTCAACAAGGCGGTCAAGGCGGGCAAGGTCACACCGCCGCCCGGCAGCGAGCGGGTGCTCGCGCCCTACCCCTACCTGCTGGTCGTCGTCGACGAGCTGGCCGACCTGATGATGGTCGCCCCGCGGGACGTCGAGGACTCGATCGTCCGGATCACCCAGCTGGCCCGGGCCGCCGGCATCCACCTGGTGCTGGCCACCCAGCGCCCGTCGGTCGACGTGGTCACCGGCCTGATCAAGGCCAACGTGCCGTCCCGGCTGGCGTTCGCGACCTCGAGCCTGGCCGACAGCCGGGTCATCCTCGACCAGCCGGGCGCCGAGAAGCTGGTCGGCCAGGGTGACGGGCTGTTCCTGCCGATGGGCGCCAGCAAGGCGATGCGCATGCAGGGGGCCTGGGTCACCGAGCCAGAGGTCCTGGCCGTGGTGGAGCACTGCAAGGCGCAGCTGCAGCCCACCTACCGCGACGACGTCACCGTCCCGCAGAGCACCCGGCGCGAGGTCGACGAGGAGGTCGGCGACGACCTCGACCTGCTCTGCCAGGCCGCCGAGCTCGTCGTGACGACGCAGTTCGGCTCGACCTCGATGCTGCAGCGCAAGCTGCGGGTGGGCTTCGCCAAGGCCGGCCGGCTGATGGACCTGATGGAGAGCCGGGGCATCGTCGGACCCTCCGAGGGATCCAAGGCGCGCGACGTTCTGGTCCAGCCGGACGAGCTGGACGGCGTCCTGTTCACGCTGCGCGGCGAGTAGCAGGCCCGGTCGCCGCGCGGGTTCATCCTGTTGCAGCAACGTGATCACTCAGGGTGGGACCTCGGCTGGCCGACAGTGAGGGTGGTCCCTAGACTGAGGCCTCACCACGGGAGGAGCGCACGTTGTCCATCGGCACCACCCTCGCTGAGGCGAGGGAGTCTGCCGGGCTCTCTCTCGAGGACGTCGCGGCTGCCACCCGGATCCGTCGCACCTTGATCCTCGGCATCGAGAACGACGACTTCTCGGCCTGCGGCGGCGACTTCTACGCCCGCGGCCACCTCCGCAACATCGCCACCAAGGTCGGGCTCGACCCGAAGCCGCTGCTGGCCGAGTTCGACGCCAGCCGCCCCGAGGCGGCCCCGCCGCGCGCGACCGAGGTCTTCGAGTCCGAGACCTCGGCCCGGGCTGAGCGCCGGGGGCCGAACTGGAGCGCCGCGATGGGCGCCGCACTGGCCCTGGTCCTGGTGTACGGCGTGGTGCAGGCGTTCACCGGCCCCGGCCCGGACGGAGCCGACCAGGCGGGCACCGACACCAGCAGCAGCGCACCGCCCAGCACGTCACCCAGCGCGTCGGCCAGCCCGTCCGGCGGCGGCAGCAGCGCGGTGGCACAGGCGCCCCGCGGCAAGGTCACCGTCGAGGTGCACGCCACCGACCGCAGCTGGGTGCAGGTCACCACAGCGACCGGGCAGGAGCTGTTCCAGGGCCTGCTGCAGGCGGGCGCCCAGCAGAGCTTCACCGACAAGACCCGGCTCCGGCTGGTGATCGGCAACGCCGGTGGCGTCACCCTGGTCGTCAACGGCACCGAGATCGGCACGCCGGGCGACCGCGGCCAGGTCGCCCGGGTGCAGTTCACCCCCGAGGACCCCGCCGCAGGCTGACGCGTCAGTTCGCGGTCCCGCCCGCGGTTAGGCTGGCGCAATGCCCCCCACCGCCCCGACGGGCCGGCGCGTCGCGCTGGTCACCCTCGGCTGCGGCCGCAACGAGGTCGACTCCGAGGAGCTCGCCGGCCGGCTCGCCGCCGACGGCTGGCTGCTGGTGCCCGAGGCCGCCGACGCCGACGTCGCGGTCGTGAACACCTGCGGGTTCGTCGAGGCGGCGAAGAAGGACTCGGTCGACACCCTGCTGGCCGCCGCGGACCTCAAGGGCGGCGGGCGCACCCAGGCCGTCGTGGCGGTCGGCTGCCTCGCCGAGCGGTACGGCGAGCAGCTCGCGGCAGCGCTGCCCGAGGCCGACGCGGTGCTGGGGTTCGACGACTATGCCGACATCTCGGCCCGGCTCGGCAGCATCCTCGACGGCGACGCGCACGTGCCGCACGTGCCCCGCGACCGGCGACGGCTGCTGCCGCTGGCCCCGGCCGACCGGCCGGCCGGCACACACCCCCGCGCGACCCGACCTGCCGGTAGGGGTGGCACCTGCTTCCGGGCCGCAGCCGCTGCGGATGCGCCTCGGCGACGGGCCGACCGCGGCGCTGAAGCTCGCCTCCGGCTGCGACCGGCGGTGTACCTTCTGCGCGATCCCCACCTTCCGCGGCTCGTTCGTGTCCCGGCGGCCGCACGAGGTGCTCGCCGAGGCGGCCTGGCTGGCCGGGCAGGGGGTCCGCGAGATCGTCCTGGTGAGCGAGAACTCCACGTCGTACGGCAAGGACCTCGGCGACCTGCGGCTGCTCGAGTCGCTGCTGCCCGAGCTGGCCGCGCTCGACGGCGTCGACCGGGTCCGGGTGAGCTACCTGCAGCCGGCCGAGATGCGCCCTGGCCTGATCGAGGCGATGACCACCACGCCCGGTGTGCTGCCCTACTTCGACCTGTCCTTCCAGCACGCGAGCGGCCCGGTGCTGCGCCGGATGCGCCGCTTCGGCGACACCGAGCGGTTCCTCGAGCTGGTCGCCGCCGTCCGCGCCGCGGCACCCGCCGGCGGGCATCCGGTCCAACGTGATCGTCGGCTTTCCCGGCGAGACCGAGGACGACCTCGCCGAGCTCGAGCGGTTCCTGGTCGAGGCGCGGCTCGACGTCGTCGGCGTCTTCGGCTACTCCGACGAGGACGGCACCGAGGCGGCCACGCTTCCCGGCAAGCTCGCCGAGGACGTCGTCCACGACCGCGTCGAGCGCATCACCGGGCTGGCCGACGAGCTGGTCACGCAGCGCGCGGAGGAGCGGATCGGCGAGACCGTCGAGGTGCTCGTCGAGGAGGTCGACACCGACGCCGGCACCGCGGAGGGCCGGGCGGCGCACCAGGGTCCCGAGGTCGACGGCACCACCACCCTGCTCGGTGGCGGCGGACCTGAGGGTCGGGCAGGTCGTGACCGCGACCGTGGTCGCCAGCGAGGGTGCCGACCTGGTGGCGAGGTGACGTTGCCGGTGACGGCCGTACCGCAGGCGAGCGCGTGGAACATCGCCAACGCGCTGACGGTGCTGCGCATGGTGCTGGTGCCGGTCTTCCTCGTCGCGCTGTTCCACGACGACGGTGAGGACACCGCATGGCGGGTGCTGGCCTTCGTCGCGTTCGCGGTGGCCTCGGTGACCGACCGGGTCGACGGCGAGCTGGCCCGGCGCCGCGGCCTGGTCACCGACTTCGGCAAGATCGCCGACCCGATCGCCGACAAGGCGCTGATCGGCGCCGCGCTGATCGGGCTGTCGCTGCTCGACGAGCTGCCCTGGTGGGTCACCGTGGTGGTGCTCGTGCGGGAGGTCGGCATCACCCTGCTGCGGTTGTTCGTGATCCGGCACGGGGTGATGCCGGCCAGCCGCGGCGGCAAGGTCAAGACCCTGCTGCAGGCGCTGGGCATCGGCCTGCTCATCCTGCCGCTGGGCGGCGTCCTGGACGACCTGGCGCTGCTCATCATGTACGTCGCGGTCGTCGTGACGGTGGTGACCGGCGTCGACTACGTGGCGCGCGCGGTGCGGCTGCGCCGGACCTCCGAGCGCACCGTCCTGAAACGGGCCAGGCGCGCCCAGCGACCGTGACCGCACGCGGATGTCGGCGGTCACGGTGACGTCGCCGGGAACCTTGCACCCGCTGGCCGTCGAGGTCCACGACCTGCTGCTCGCCCGCGGTGAGACGCTGGCCGTCGCCGAGTCGCTGACCGGGGGAGCGCTGGGCGCGGCGCTGACCGACGTACCAGGCGCCTCGGCGACCTTCCGAGGCGGCGTCGTCGCCTACGCGACCGCCCTCAAGGCCGAGCTGGTGGGGGTCGACGCCGGGCTGCTCGCGCAGCGGGGACCGGTCGACGCGCAGGTGGCCGCCGCGATGGCCGCCGGCGTCCGGGCCCGGCTCGGCGCGACCTGGGGGCTGGCGACCACCGGCGTGGCCGGCCCGGACCCGCAGGACGGTCACCTGCCGGGCGAGGTGCACCTCGCCGTCGCCGGCCCGGCCGGCGGTCGCGCCGACCGGCTGGACCTTCCCGGCGACCGGGCCGCGGTCCGCGCGGCGGCGGTGCGGGCCGCGCTGGCGCTGCTGCGGGACGCCCTGGTCGGCGCCGGGAACGCAGCGCCGTGATTACAGCGTTACACTCCACGGGACCGGGGCGCGCGGGTCGCGCACCCCGGCCGACCGTCCCACCGACTACGGTGGAGATCGCCGAGAGATCGGCACGACAAGGGAGGGCGTCCGCGATGATCCTGCTCCGCCGCCTGCTCGGCGACGTCCTTCGCGAGCGCCGCCGCGACCAGGGCCGGACCCTGCGCGAGGTCTCCGGTGCGGCCCGGGTGTCGCTGGGCTACCTGTCCGAGGTCGAGCGCGGCCAGAAGGAAGCGTCCTCCGAGCTGCTGGGCTCCATCTGCGAGGCGCTGGACGTCCCGCTGTCCGAGGTGCTGCGCGAGGTGAGCGACAACCTGGCGCTGGCCGAGATGCTGCCCGAGGTGCCCGCCGCCGCGCCGCCGACCTTGCACGTCACCAACGTCGCCGCATAGCACGCCGCTGCGCGGGTACGACCTGTTCAGCGGTCGCCCGTCCACCCCATCGTCAACGGGGGTGTGGACGGGCGTTCGCACTCTCCGGGCTGGACACCCGGCCTCCGGCCCGCATCGACTGAGCCGAACGAGTCATTGCCTGCCCCCGCGCCCGGGCCGCATCCTGGAGGTCACGGCCTCGCCGGGGACGGGCCGCGAGTGTCGAGGGGGGAGGCGTCATGCCGCATGGTGACCGGGCCGGTGCAAGAACGGCGCCGCTGCCTCGAGTGGTGAGCGCCCTGCTGGGGTTGCTCACCGGCCTGACCGTGGCCGCCGTGGCCGCCCTCGCCGCCGTGCCGCCCGCCGCGGCGCACGACGGCACCTCGGTCGTGCGGCTCGCCGTCGACGGCGCCGGCGGCTCCACCACCGTGCACGCCTTCGTGGTGTACCGGGGCGACGGGCAGCCGGTCGTCGAGGAGTACGTCCTCGCCGAGGTCATCAGCGGTGGACGCACCCGCAGCTTCCAGGTCCGGCCACGGCCCGGCGTCGCGGGCGAGTACGTGTCTGCCGCGCACCTGCCGGACGGCCACTGGCAGCTGGTGGTGTCCGCGACGTCCGCGACCAGCGGGTCCGCCTCTGGCGAGTTCGACGTGGTCGCCGGCAAGCCGACTCGGACGGTCCTGTCCGCGTCGTTCACTCCGACCGGCACCAGCAGCGCGGCGTCGGGCGGCAGCAGCGCCACGCCGTGGCTGACGGTGGGTGCGCTGGTCCTGGTGACGATGGTGGCAGTGGTGGCGCTGTCCGGACGGCGGGCCAAGGACGGCACCGCCGACCCGCGGTCGCCCGCACCCGGCGCTGCGCCACCCGCTACGGCTGGCAGCCCGGGCACCAGTAGGTGATCCGGTCGTACGGAGGAGCGCCCTGACGGGCCGACCGGATCGGCCCTCCACAGCGACGGCACGGACGGCCGGCGCGCTCGAAGACCCAGTGCTCGTGGCCGCGCCGGTTGACCCCGGTGGTCACCTGCCAGGGGTGCTCGCGGTTGATCCACAACAGCCGACGAGCGCGCCGGACGACCGCCTCCAGGTCGTCGATCTCACCGACGGGCCGCCATGGGGACACTCCGGCGAGGAACAGGGTCTCGGCCTTGTAGAGATTGCCGATACCCGAGCCAGGTTGCGCTGGTCCAGCAGGGCCGCACCGATCTCCCGCGCTCGGGGTCGGCGGCCAGCCGGCGGACCGCCTCGGCCGGGTCCCAGTCCGGCCCGAGCAGGTCCGGGCCGAGGTGCCCGACGGCGTCGACCTCGCCGTCCCTCGGCAGCAGCTCGACCACCGGCAGCCGGTAGCCGACCGCCTGCCAGTCGGCGTTCTCCAGCAGCACCCGCACCTGCCAGTCCGGACCGCCGCGCCGGCGCTCGCCGGTCCGGTACAGGTGCCAGGTCCCGTCCATCCGGAAGTGGGTGTGCAGGGTCAGCGGGTCGCCCGCCGTCCCGTCGAGGCGGAACAGCAGGTGCTTGCCGCGGCTCACGACCTCGGTGACGGTGCGTCCGGCGAGGTCGGCCGTGGCGAGCTGCGGCACCCGGAAGTCCGAGCGGGTCAGCGGCCGACCGGCCAGCGCGTCGTGCAGGCGGCGGCCGGCCAGCCAGACGGTGTCTCCCTCGGGCATGGTGTGACCATCGTCTCCGGTCCCGGCGGGATGATGCACGCCGGGCCGGACGCTTGAACGAGGAGATGAGCCTGCTGTCCCAGACCGCTGAACCGGTCACCGTCACGGTGGCGCGGCGAGTCGCTGTCGGCCGCGAGCGCGAGTTCGAGCAGTGGTACGACGGCATCATCGGCGCTGCCTGCCGCTTCCCCGGCTTCCTCGGCTCCGGGGTGCTCCGGCCGCACACCGTCGACCAGGACTGGCACGTGGTCTACCGGTTCGCCGACCCGGAAGCCCTGCAGCGGTGGGAGACCTCGCCCGAGCGGGCCGAATGGCTCCGCAAGGCCGACGACCTGGCGCGAGGAGACCGGCGTCGAACGTGTCTCCGGACTGGAGACCTGGTTCTCGCTGCCCGGGCGCACGGCCCCCGCGCCGCCCCGCTGGAAGATGTTCCTCGTCACCCTCGCGGCCATCATCCCGCTGGTGCTGCTGATGAACCTCACCGTGCTGCCCCTGCTGTCGGACTGGCCGCTGGTCGTCCGCACCCTGGTGTTCTCCGGCAGCCTCACCGGCCTGATGACCTGGCTGGTCATGCCGCGCATCACCCGGCTGTTCCGCCGCTTCCTCTACGGCGGTCGCTGACCGGTCAGCGAGGGCTGACCCTGCCGGAACCGGTTCGACATCGTCGGTGCCGTCCGGTTGGGTCGGACAATGAGCATCCGATGGCAGTGCGTCTGCGTCGACACCACCGATCCTGCGCGACTCGCGCCGTTCTGGGAGGCCGCGCTGGGCTGGCGGCGCACCTACGACACCGCCGACGAGGTCGTGCTGGAGCCGCCGGAGGGCAGCCCTGCGGACGGTGTCTCGCCGGACCTGCTTTTCCTGCGGGTCCCCGAGGAGAAGACCACGAAGAACCGGCTGCACATCGACCTGCGCCCCGACGACCAGGCCGCCGAGGTGGCGCGTCTTGAGGGGCTCGGAGCCCGCCGGGTCTCGGTCGGGCAGGCCGCGGACGTGTCCTGGGTGGTGCTCGCCGACCCCGACGGGAACGAGCTGTGCGTGCTGCGCGCGCTGACCGCCGAGGAGCTGGCCGAGTGACGGTCATCGAGGTCACCGGGCTGCGCCGCACCTACCGCACCCGGGTCAGCCCCTGGCGCAGCGCCAGCAAGGAGGTCGAGGCGGTCCGCGGGGTCGACTTCGCGGTCGAGCGCGGCGAGCTGTTCGGCCTGCTCGGGCCCAACGGCGCCGGCAAGACGACGACCATCAAGATGCTGATCACCCTGCTGCTACCGACGGCTGGCACGGCGCGGGTGCTCGGGTACGACGTGGTGACCTCGCCCCGAGAGGTACGTCGCCGGGTCGGCTACGTGTTCGGCGGCGACCGGGGTCTCTACGAGCGGCTGTCGGGACTGGACAACCTGCGCTACTTCGCCGAGCTGTACGGCGTCCCCGCCCGCGAGCAGCGCGCGCGGATCGGCGAGCTGCTGGAGCTGGTCGGTCTCGCCGGTCGGGAGAAGGAGAAGGTCGAGGGGTACTCGCGGGGGATGCGGCAACGACTGCACATCGCCCGCGGCCTGCTGCACCGCCCCGAGGTGCTCTTCCTGGACGAGCCGTCGATCGGGATCGATCCGGTCGGCGCCCGCGAGCTGCGCGGCACGGTGGCCGGTCTGCGCGACGCCGGGACGACGGTGCTGCTCACGACGCACTACATGTTCGAGGCCGACGAGCTCTGCGACCGGATCGCGGTCATCGCCGACGGTCGCATCGTGGCCGAAGGGACGCCCGCCGACCTGAAGTCGCGGGTGGGCGAGGGGTCGGTCGTCGAGGTCGAGGTGTTCGGCGCGGCCGACGGAGCCCTCAGCCAGGTCCAGGCGTTGACCGGAGTGCGCTCGGCCCTGATCGAGGAACGCGGCCAGGCGCAGGTGCTTGTCGTGCGGGCCCACCCGGGCGCGGAGGTGACCCAGCCGGTGCTCGGCTGCCTCGACGGGGTCGCGCTGGGCCGGGTCGCCGCCCGGCAGCCGACCCTCGAGGACGCCTACGTCGAGCTGGTGGGGTCGGCGTGACCGCGATACAAGTGGCCAGGACGCTGGGGATCGGCTGGTGGTTCCACCTCAAGATGCTGTCGCGCTCGGCCTTCGACGGGATCCTCGGCATCCTCTGGCCGCTGTTCTTCGCGACCGTCGCCTTCCTGATGTACCGGATCTCCGCCGACGACCGCACGCTGCTCTACGCCGCGGTCGGCGCCAGCGTGATGGGTGTCTGGTCGTCGGTCAGCACGTCGGGCAGCGGTGTCGTCCAGCGAGAACGCTGGCAGGGCACCCTCGAGCTGCTGGTGGCCGCGCCGGTGCCGATGCCGCTGGTGCTGCTGCCGATCACCGTGGCGATGGCGACCATCGGGCTGGCCAGCATGGTCGTCACGCTGCTCTGGGGTCGGTTCCTGTTCGGCATCGAGGTGAGCGTCGCGTACCCCTTGCTGTTCCTGCTCTCGCTGCCCGTGACGGTTGTCTCGGTGGGCGCGGTGGGCTTCCTGCTCAGCGTGACCGTGGTGCGCTACCGCAGCGCGTGGGCGCTGGGCAGCTCGCTCGAGCTGCCGGTGTGGCTGGTCTGCGGATTCCTGGTGCCGATCGGCATCCTGCCCGACTGGGTGCGCCCGCTGTCCTGGCTGCTGGCCCCGACCTGGGGTGTCCAGGCCATCCGGGAGTCGGCGCTGGGGGGCAACCCGCTGCCCGAGCTGGGGCTCTGCCTGCTGATCGGGGCCGGCTACCTCGGTCTCGGCGTGCTCGCCGCCGAGTCGGTGCTGCGGTCCGCGCGACAGAACGCCACTCTGGCGCTGTCATGACGTCGGTGACCAACGCGACCCGGATCTTCGTCCTCGGTGGCATCACCAGCTACCGGGCGCTGTTCCACTGGATCACGCCGTGGATCCTGATCCCCACCTTCCTGGTGGGCCCGGTCACCCAGATCCTGCTGTTCGCCTATCTCGGCCGCAACGCCGGCATCGGCTCGGACGAGTACTTCGTCATCGGCAACGCGATCCAGTACGCCGCGATCCCGTGCCTGTTCGCGATGGGCAACACGATCGGCGACGAGCGGCAGCAGAAGACGCTGGGCATCATCCTGTCCACGCCCGCTCCGCGGGTGCCGCTGTTCCTGGGCCGGGCGCTGCCGGTGATCCTCAACGGCTGGCTGGTGGCGCTGTTCTCGCTGGTCGTCGGCGGCCTCATCTTCGGCATCGACGTGCCGGCCTCGGCGTACCTGCCGATCGTGCTGGTGAGCCTGGTCGCGTCGTTCTCCTGCACCGGTCTCGGCCTGGTGGGCGCGGCGCTGGCACTGCGGGTGCGCGAGACGGCCGTGCTCGCGAACGTGATCTTCGGGGTGCTGCTGGTGTTCTGCGGGGTCAACGTGCCGCTGGACTCCCTTCCCGACTGGATGTCCTCGGTGTCGCCGTGGCTGCCACTCACCCACGGCATCGCGGCGGCACGCACCCTCGCTGACGGGGCGAGCTTGAGCTCGGTCGGGGGCGACCTGGCGCGAGAGGTCGGGGTCGGCGTGCTCTACGTCGTCGCCGGCATGGCCATGCTGGCGTACTTCGAGTGGGAGAGCCGCCGGCGTGCGACGCTCGAGGTCTTCTGACCGACGTACCGACCCGATCGAGTGGAGTCGCCGTGACCGTCCTGCTCGCCTACATCCGCACGCCCGAGGGTGACGCCGCCATGGCCGCAGCCGTCGACGAGGCCCGGCGCCGCTCCACCGACGCGGTGGTGGTCAACGTGACCCGGCCGGCGGAGCAGGTCGACTCGCCGTTCTCCGCCGAGGTGAGCCTGGACGCGGTGGCGGCCCGGTTCACCGACGCCGGGATCGCGGTCGACCTCCGCCAGCTGCCCGCGGGCACCGACCCGGCCGACGGGGTGCTGGCGGTCGCGGCCGAGACGTCCCCGGAGGTGGTCGTGATCGGGCTCCGCCGGCGGACCGCGGTCGGGAAGCTGATCGTCGGCAGCACCTCGCAGCAGATCCTGCTCGGGGTCGACTGCCCGGTGCTCGCGGTCAAGTCCGCCACTCGGTGAGCCCGGCGCACGTCCGGCCGGCGGTGCTCGCCGACCTCCCGTCGCTCACCTCGATCTACAACCACTACGTCGAGCACACCATGGTCACCTTCGACGTCGAGCCGTTCACGGTCGAGCAGCGGCGCGAGTGGTTCGACCACTACGCCGGCACCGGACCGCACCGGCTGCTCGTCGCCGAGCTGGACGGCGCGGTGGCGGGCTACGCGACCAGCAGCCGGTTCCGGGTCAAGCCCGGGTACGCGACGTCGGTGGAGACCACGGTCTACTGCGACCCGGGGGTGGTCGGCCGGGGTCTCGGCTCGGCGCTGTACGGCGAGCTGCTCGCCGAGCTCGCCGGCGAGGGGCTGCACCGCGCGTACGCCGGGGTGGCGCTCCCGAACGACGCGTCGCTGCGGCTGCACGAGCGCTTTGGCTTCCGGGACCTCGGGACCTTCGGGGAGGTCGGCCGCAAGCACGGGCAGTGGGTGGACGTCCGCTGGTTCGAGCGGCCGCTGCCCTGAGGTCTGGCGCCCCGTCGGAGCCGCTCGCTACGGTCACGAGATGAGCACCCGCGCTTTCCGCATCAAGGTCCGGGGCGAGTTCAAGGACCTCACCGACGACCAGCGGGCGGACCTGCTGGCCCGTGCGGCCGAGCACGACGCTCTGAGCGCCGCGTTCACGCCGGAGGGGCACCTCAGCTACGACCTCGCCGCGCGGCCCTTCTTCACCTTCCGGTTCGCCGAGTCCGGGGAGACCGAGGAGGACCTGGCGGTCGCGACGGAGCGGGCCGAGGCGGCCGCCCGCGCGTGGCTGGACGAGCGGGGCCTCGGGTTCAAGCTGCTCCAGTCGCAGGCCGAGGACCTGTCGCAGGCGCCACTGAGCAAGCGGCAACGCCGGGCACAGGGACAGGCGTGACGGCGGTCGATGGCTGACGCTGACGACGTCCGGCGGCTGGCGCTGGCGCTCCCGCACGTGGTGGAGATCGAGAGCGAAGGCTTCGACTTCCGGGTGGCCGACAAGGGGTTCGTCTGGTCCTACCCCGAGCGCCGGCCCGGCCAGCGGCGGCTGATCCGGACCGATGTCGCGGTGCTGTTCGTCGGTGACGAGGCCGAGAAGCAGGCGTTGCTGCTCGGTGAGCCGGCGCTGTTCTTCACCGCCTCCGGCTACGACGGCTCTCCGCTGGTGATGCTGCGGCTGCCGGAGGTGGACGTCGATCGACTGGCCGAGCTCGTGACCGATGCCTGGCGGATGCGTCAGTCGACGCTGAGGTAGCGGTCGACCATGGCGTTGCCGAAGACGTTCTCCGGGTCCAGCTCGCGCCGCAGTGCGGCGAAGTCGGCGAGCCGCGGGTAGAGCTCCCGGATCACTTCGGGGGCGATGCCGAACACCTTCCCCCAGTGCGGCCGGGCGCGCAGCCCGTCCAGCCTTTCCTCGAGGGCCGCCACCACCGGTCGGACGGCATCGGTGTCGTCGACCCAGGTGAAGTGCAGCGCCAGCGAGTCCTGCTCGTACGCCGGGCTCAGCCACAGGTCGTCGGCGGCGACCGAGCGCAGCTCGGACACCTGCAGCACCGGCGCCACCTCGTCACGGATCGCGGCCACCGCGTCCAGCGCGTCGACGGCGTGCTCGCGGGGGACGAGGTACTCGGTCTGCAGCTCGGTCCCGCTGCTCGGCGTGTGGTCCAGCCGGAAATGCGGCAGCCGCTGGTGCCACGGTCCGGGCACGCCGAGCTGCTCGGTGCAGCTGGCCGGCGACATCCCGGGGACCGGGTGCACGGGACCGGTCGCCGCGCGGGAGCCGGCCCAGTCGGCGCCGGGAGCGGCCCCGGGCTCGTCGGTGCGCCGCTTAACCCAGACCTGGTCGATGACGTCCTCGCCCCAGGTGGTGAACAGGCTGACGCTCGTCCCGGCGGCCAGGATCTCGTCCAGGCCGGCGCGGACCGCGTCCATCGGCAAGCCCAGGTTGACGGTCTGCGCCACGTCGTACGTCGGTTGCACCGCCAGGGTGACGGCGGCGACCACGCCGAGGCAGCCGAGGGCGACGACGGCCCCCGGGAACCTCGGATCGCTGCGGTCCAGCCGCAGCAGAGCGCCCGTCGCGGTGACCAACTCGAAGCTGACGACGGCTGTCGGCAGGGCCCCCAGAGCGACGCCCGAGCCGTGGGTGCCGGTCGCGACGGCTCCGGCGACCGAGATGTGCGGCAGGGAGCCGAGGTTGTGCAGGGCGAGACCCGCGTGGTGCAGCCGGGTCGCCACCTCGCCGTACCGGAGTCCGGCGCTGACGGTCACCGCCGACCGGTCCGGTGCGACCTCGAACCGCTCCGGTAGCCGGCCGATCGACACCAGGTCCCCGGTGGTGTCGGCGACCGGGCTGAACGAGTGCCCGGTGCCCAGGGCGCGGACCCGGCCGCTGGACCGCACGATCTCCTGCAGCTGTTGCACGGTCTCGGGTCGGTGCACCCGGGCGGCCCGGAAGGTCACGTTGCCGGCCCAGTTGGTCAGCGGCGCCGTCATCGGTCCCACGTCTCCCCGGCATCCAGCCGCTGGCGGAGCAGGTCGGGCAGCGGGATGGACTCACCGTCGCGACCGCCTGCTCCGACGACGAGCGGCGGGTCGCTCGGCGTGAGCGTCGCCCCCCGCAGCCTCGACTGCAGGCTGGTCGGTGCGGACATCACGAAGAAGTCGCCGCGCTCGTCGACGGCGATCGTGCCGTTGCGCCGCAGGTACCAGCCGGTCAGGCCGGTCCGGTACAGCGTCCGGCCGTTGAGAGCGCGGGCCCGCAGCGCGACCATGGGCAGACCGCGCTCCCGGGCCTCCCGGACGAACTCCGCGAGCAGCGCGGACGCCTGCTCCGCCTCCGCCGCGCGCTGCCGGTCGAGCCGGGCGGCGTGCTCGGCTGCGGCCTCGCCGCGCCGGTCGGCCCAGCTCTCGCCCTGCTCGGTTCCGGACATGACGGCAGTCTGCGCCGGAGTTGAACCGCCTCGGTATCCGGGGGCGTTGATATGGCCGAGGGACCGCAGGAAGTTCGAACCGAGGCGGGAACCGCCCGCCTGGAGAGGTGGTCGAGATGTCAGCTCTGCTGCGCCTGAAGGTGGCCTTGATCGTGGTCGCGCTTGTCGGGGTAGGTGGTGTGACGGCCGCGGTCGCTGCGGGAGGCGATGACCGCTCCCGGTTCGAGACCGACCTGACCGGCTACGAAGAGGCCCCGACGACCTTCTCCACGACAGGCAATGGCACCTTCCGCGCAGCGATCTCGCGGTCGGCGGACGAGATCCGCTACACACTGACGTACTCAGGCCTGGAAGGCGCCGTCCAGCAGGCGCACATCCACTTCGGCGGAAAGGCCCTCGCCAACGGGATCTCGGTGTTCCTCTGCACCAACCTTGGCAACGGGCCGGTCGGCACGCAGGCGTGCCCGGCCAGCGGCAGGGTGACAGGGACCATCCGGCCGGTCAACGTGATCGGCCCGACCGCGCAGGGCATCGGCCTCGGGGAGTTCGACGAGCTGGTGCAGGCCATCCGGGCCGGTGCGACGTACGCCAACGTGCACACCGATCTGCGTCCCGGTGGCGAGATCCGCGGCCAGCTCGGTGACGACGATCACGACCACGACGAGGACGACGACTGACCGGGGCGCCTAGCCGCGCAGCCGCAGGCCGCGCGGCGTGGCGTGGAAGCCGGCCTCCTCCAGCGCCCGGCCGAGGGGCGAGTCGAGGACGCCGGCGCCGTCGGCCCGCTCGACGGTCAGGCGGCCCAGCTGTCCCTCGCGGACCGCGAGGGCCAGCGCGTCGACGGCGGGCTGCAGCAGCCCGGGTTCGTCGGCCCAGGTGAGCAGCGTGCGGCCGCCGCGCTCGACGTACAGCACCAGCCGGCCGTCGACGAGCACGACCAGGGCGCCCGCCTTGCGGCCCGGCTGGTGCCCGGCGTCCTCGCCCGCGGCCGGGCCAGGGAACGGCGCGCCGAACGGGTTCGCCGGGTCGGTGGCGGCCAGCACCAGCGCCCGCGGGACGTCGGCGCCGGTGGGCCGCGGGCCCTCGTGGGACCGCTCCAGGCCGGTGCCGACCGCACGGAGCCGGTCGACGGCGCCGGGCAGTGCGAACTGCGCCGCGCCCAGCCCCTCGACGAAGTAGCCGCGGCGGCACGCGGCCGGCCTCCTCGAAGGCCGCCAGCACCCGGTAGACCGCGGCGAACCCGCCGGGCGCTCGCTCGGCCACGACCGCGCCGCGGGTGACGACGCCGTGCCGGTCGAGCAGCACCTCGGCCAGGGACGCGCGCCCGCCGGGTCGGGTCGGCCTCGACCTCGGGCAGCAGCGACCAGCGGCCCGCGGCGACCGGCGGGCCGGTGCGGCTCGGGCATCGCCGGCCGGCGACCGGCCGTAGCGCCCGCGTGGCGGCGGCGCGCCGGGACTGGTGCGCCGCCGCCGCTGGCGACCAGCGTGCGCAGCGGGGCGAGCGTGTCGTTGGTGACGTGGCCGGCCCAGACCAGGTCCCACAGCGCCGCGACCAGCGTCGGCGTCGTCGGTCGACTCCGACCGCGTCGGCCAGCCGGCGGAAGAAGAACGCGCCGCCGCCGGCCAGCGCGTCGAGCGACGCGCCTGGTGCAGCGGCGTGGTCACGGCCACCGGGTCCGGCGCGGGCAGCGTGAGCGTGAGCCGAGTCGGCCAGGTGCAGCGACACCCAGCCGTCGTCGCCGGGCAGCGACCCGTGGCCGCGCCAGAGCACCTCGCCGGCGGCGCACAGCTCGTCGAGCAGCGCGGGGGAGTAGTCCTGCACCCGGGCCGGCAGCACCAGCGACTCCAGCGCGGACGCCGGCACCAGGGCGCCCTGCAGCTGCTCGACGGCGCGCAGCACGCCCGCCGCCCCGCGCAGCCGGCCGCCGACCTGCTGCCAGGCCGGCAGGAACGGCGCCAGCGCCTCGACCGGGACCGGCTCGACCTCCTTGCGCAGCGCGGCGAGCGACCGGCGGCGCAGCGTGCGCAGCACCTCGGCGTCGCACCACTCGGGCCCGGTGCCGCCGGGCAGGAACTCGCCGGCCGACCACCCGTCCGGCGCCGGCCAGCCGGGACAGGGCCTGCTCGACCACGGCCGGCCCGAGGCCGAACCGGGCGGCGACGTCGCCGGCGTGAACGGCACGTGGGTGCGCGCGTAGCGGGCGACCAGGTCGCCGAGCGGGTCGCGCACCGGCTCGAGGAAGGCCTCCGGGATGCCCACCGGCAGCGGGGTGCCCGAGCGCGTCGCGCAGCCGGCCGGCGTCCTCGACGGCGACCCAGCGCTCCTCGCCGGCGACCCGCACCCGGATCGCCCGGCGGGCCTCCTCCAGCTGCGGCCAGCCAGGCTCGGTGTCGCACCGCGCTGCACGGCCTCGGCGGTGCTCAGCGGGCCGAGCACCCGCAGCAGGTCGGCGACGCCCTCGACGTCGCGCGCCCGGCGGTCGTCGGACGAGCCGCTGCAGCTCGCGGGCGAGGGACGGCGATCGCGTCGGGGTCGAGCAGGTCGCGCAGCCCGCCGTAGCCCTGCTGGCCGAGCAGCTCGGCCAGCAGCGTCGGGTCCAGGGACAGGGCCTGCGCGCGGCGCTCGGCCAGCGGTGAGTCGCCCTCGTAGAGGAACTGCGCGACGTAGCCGAACAGCAGCGACCGGGCGAACGGCGACGGCTGCTGCGGTCTCGACCTCGACGAAGCGCACCGCGCGCGTCCTCGACGTCGCGCATCAGCGCCGACCAGCCCGGGCACGTCGAAGACGTCCTGCAGGCACTCGCGCACCGTCTCGAGCACGACCGGGAACGAGCCGTACTCGCTGGCCACCGAGAGCAGCTGCGCCGAGCGCTGCCGCTGCTGCCACAGCGGCTGACCGCCGGCCGGGGTTGCGTCGCGGCAGCAGCAGGGCCCGCGCGGCGCACTCGCGGAACCGGGACGCGAACAGCGCCGACCCGCCGACCTCGGCGGTGACCAGCGGCTCGACCTCGTCCGGCTCGACGACGGCCAGCTCGGTGCCGGTGCGCTGGACGCCTCGCCGCTCGTCGAGCTCGACGTCGGGCAGCCGCAGCACGATGCCGTCGTCGGCGTGCATCGCCTGCACGTCGACGCCGTACCGCTCGCGCAGCCGGGCCGCGACGCGCCAGCGCCCACGGCGCGTGCACCTGCGCCCCGAACGGCGAGTGGATCGCCACCCGCCAGTCGCCGAGCTCGTCGCGGAACCGCTCGACGACGATCGTGCGGTCGTCGGGCAGGTGGCCGGTCGCCTGCGCGCTGCTCGGCGAGGTAGGCGAGCAGGTTGTCGGCCGCCCAGCGCGTCGAGCCCGGCGGCCATCACCCGCTCGCGGGCCTCGCCGGCCGTCGAGCGCCGCCGAGCTCGCGGACGAAGGCGCCGACCGCGCGGCCCAGCTCGACCGGCCGGCCGAGGGTGTCGCCCTTCCAGAACGGCAGCCGCCCGGGCTGGCCCGGCGCGGGGGTGACGAGCACCCGGTCGTGGGTGATGTCCTCGATCCGCCAGGACGTCGAGCCGAGGGTGAACACGTCGCCGACCCGCGACTCGTAGACCATCTCCTCGTCGAGCTCGCCGACCCGGCGCGCCCGCGCGCTCTCGTCGTCGCCGACGAGGAAGACGCCGAACAGCCCGCGGTCGGGGATCGTGCCGCCGCTGGTCACCGCGAGCCGCTGCGCGCCGGGGCGGCCGGTCAGGGTGCCGCCGACCCGGTCCCAGACCAGCCGCGGCCGCAGCTCGGCGAACTCGTCGCGCGGGTAGCGGCCGGCCAGCATGTCGAGCACCGACTCGAAGCGCGCTGCGGGGCAGCGTGGCGAACGGCGCCGCGCGGCGCACGACGTCGTACATCTCCTCGACGTCCCACTCGTCCAGCGCGCACCATCGCCACGACCTGCTGGGCGAGCACGTCGAGCGGGTTGCGCGGGTAGCGCAGCGCCTCGATCTGCGCCGGCCCGCATCCGCTCGACGACGACGGCGGTCTGCACCAGGTCGCCGCGGTACTTCGGGAACAGCACGCCGCGCGAGACCGCACCGACCTGGTGGCCGGCCCGGCCGACCCGCTGCAGGCCGCTGGCCACCGACGGCGGCGACTCGACCTGGATGACCAGGTCGACCGCGCCCATGTCGATGCCGAGCTCGAGGCGAGGACGTGGCGACGACCGCGGGCAGCCGGCCGGCCTTGAGCTCCTCCTCGATCTGGCCCGCTGCTCCTTGGACACCGAGCCGTGGTGGGCCCGGGCCAGCTCGGCGGACGGCGCCGCGGCGACGCTCCGGACTGCGCCATGATCTGCGCGGGCTGGACGCTCGCCGGGCTCGCGGCAGCTCGCGCGCCGGTCACCCGCTCGCTGGTGCGATCTCGTTGAGCCGGGCGGCAGAGCCGCTCGGCCAGCCGGCGCGAGTTGGCGAACACGATCGTCGACCGGTGCGCCTGCGACCAGGTCGACGATGCGCTCCTCGACGTGCGGCCAGATCGACGTCCGGCGCTCCTCGCCGGCCGCCGAGCCGCTGACCTCACCGGTGGTCTGGCCGAGCTCGCCGATGTCCTCGACCGGCACGACGACCTCGAGGTCGACGTCTTGCTCGACGGCGGCTGCACGACCTCGACGTCGTGCGGCGCCGCCGAGGAACCGGGCGACCTCCTCGACCGGGCGCACGGTGGCCGACAGCCCGATCCGCTGCGCGGGCCGCTCGAGCAGCGCGTCGAGCCGCTCCAGCGACAGCGCCAGGTGCGCGCCGCGCTTGGTGCCGGCCACCGCGTGCACCTCGTCGACGATGACCGTCTCGACGCCGCGCAGCGACTCGCGGGCCTGCGAGGTGAGCAGCAGGAACAGCGACTCGGGCGTGGTGATGAGGATGTCGGGCGGCGTGCGCGGCGAACCGGCGGCGCTCGTCGGCCGGGGTGTCGCCGGAGCGGACGCCGACGGTGACGTCCGGCTCCGGGCAGGCCGAGCCGGGTCGCGGCGTGCCGGATGCCGGCCAGCGGGGCGCGCAGGTTGCGCTCGACGTCGACGGCCAGCGCCTTCAGCGGCGACACGTAGAGCACCCGGCAGCGGCGCTGCGGCTCCGGCGGGAGCCGGCTCGCTGGCCAGCCGGTCGAGCGACCACAGGAACGCCGCCAGCGTCTTGCCGGACCCGGTCGGCGCGACGACCAGGGCGTTGCGGCCGGCGCTGATCGCGTCCCAGGCGCCCTCCTGGGCCGCGGTGGGCGCGCGGAACGACGCGTCGAACCACGCCTGCGTGGCTGCGCTGAACCCGGTCACCGGGCCATCCTCGCCGACGGCACCGACAGATGTCGCAGGTGTCAGCCGCCCGGAGCGATGCCCAGGCCCCAGCGCCAGGCGACCTCGGTGTTGGGGTCCGGGGTGGCCTGCGGCACCGGAGGCTCGACCGGCTGCTCCTCGACGATGTCGGCCGGGTCGACCCGTGGCGGCAGCGCCGCGAAGCGGCCCTTCGTGGGCGCTGCGCGGTCCTCGTCGTCGGCCATGCCACCAGTGTGCCTCGCCACCAGACGGGGGGCGCGCAAATCGGGTCGAACGCTGTCGGGGCCCGGTCTAGGGTCGGGAACCGTGCCGGACGAACCGATGATCCTCGCCCGCGGCCTGGTGAAGCGCTTCGGCGACTTCACCGCGGTCGACGGCATCGACGTCGAGGTCGCCCGGGGCGAGGCGTTCGGCTTCCTCGGCCCGAACGGCGCCGGCAAGTCCTCGACGATGCGCATGATCGGCTGCGTCTCGCCGGTCGCCGACGGCACGCTGCGGGTGCTGGGCCACGACCCTGCGGTCGACGGCGCGCGGATCCGGGCCCGGCTCGGCGTCGTGCCCGCAGGACGACACTCTCGACGTCGAGCTGACGGTGCGCGAGAACCTCCTCGTCTACGGCCGCTACTTCGGGCTGTCGCGGTCCGAGGTCGGCGAGCGGGCCGACCGGCTGCTCGACTTCGTGCAGCTCGCGGAGCGCGGCGACGAGCCAGGTCGAGCCGCTCTCCGGCGGCATGAAGCGCCGGCTGACCATCGCCCGGTCGCTGATCAACGACCCCGAGATGCTGCTGCTCGACGAGCCGACCACCGGGCTCGACCCGCAGGCGCGGCACGTGGTGTGGGACCGGCTGTTCCGGCTCAAGCAGCAGGGCGTCACCCTGGTGCTGACCACGCACTACATGGACGAGGCCGAGCAGCTCTGCGACCGGCTGGTGGTGATGGACGGCGGCCGGATCGCGGCCGAGGGATCGCCGACCGCGCTGATCCGCGAGTGGTCGACCCGCGAGGTCGTCGAGCTGCGGTTCCCGCCGGGAGAGAACGAGACCGCGGGCGAGAAGGTCGAGGAGATGGTCGCCTCGCCTGAGCGCCCTCTGCACGCGCTCGTGTCCCGGGTCGAGGTGCTGCCCGACCGCGTCCTGCTCTACGCCGACGACGGCGACGCTGCCGGCAGCCGAGGTGCACCGCCGCGGCCTGGCGCCGCAGTCGGTGCTGGTCCGTCGCAGCACGCCTGGAGGACGTGTTCCTCCGCCTCACCGGCCGGACGCTGGTCGACTGATGGCTCACACCACGTCGACCCCGCAGACCGGCGCGCCGTCGCCACTCGCCGTCGACGCCGGTGCTCGTGCTGCGCGCGTTCGGCTTCTGGCTGGCGCAGTACCGCCGGACCTGGCGGGGCACCGCGATCTCGACCATCGTCGAGCCGCTCGGCTTCCTCGCCGCGATGGGCCTCGGGCTCGGCCTGCTGGTCGACCAGGGGCCGGGGGCCGACACCCTCGACGGCGTCAGCTACCTCGAGTTCATCGCGCCGGGCCTGCTGGCGGCCTCGGCGATGCAGATGACAGCCTTCGAGTCGACATACCCCGTGATGGGCGCGATCAAGTGGAACCGGCAGTACCACGCGATGCTCGCGACACCGCTGCGCGTCGTCGACGTTCTGGCCGGGCACCTGCTCTTCGTCGTGCTGCGGCTGTTCATCACCACCGCCGTGTTCCTGGTCATCATGGTGGCTTTCGGCGCGATCTCCTCGCCGTGGGCGGTGCTGTGCATCCCGGTCGGCATCCTCACCGGGCTCGCCTACGCGCCGGCCATCTTCGCCTTCTCGGCGACCCGTGAGAACGACAGCGGGTTCGCGATGCTGTTCCGGTTCGGGATCGTGCCGATGTTCCTGTTCTCCGGAACCTTCTTCCCGGTCTCCCAGCTGCCCGACTGGCTGGAGCCGGTGGCCTGGGCGGTGCCGCTGTGGCACGGCGTCGACCTGTGCCGCGCGCTCGCCCTCGGGACGCCTGGCTACGGCTCGGCGCTGGTGCACATCGGCTACCTGGTCCTGTGGGCTGTCGTCGGCTTCGTCGTGGCGCGGTCGACGTTCGAGCGGCGGCTGGTCACATGACCACCCCGATGAGCGCGTCGACCCTCGACCTGCGGGTCGCACCGCCCGGTCTCGGCAGACGGCTGGTCGGCACCGGTGGCGCGCGCTACCTGATCGAGCGCAACGTGCGGGTCTACCGCACCGGCTGGGCGGTGCTGATCTCCGGCATCTTCGAGCCGATCTTCTACCTGTTCTCGGTCGGTGTCGGAGTGTCCCAGCTGGTGGGCGACGTCGAGCTGCCCGGCGGCGAGCTGGTCAGCTACACCGTGTTCGTCGCGCCGGCGATGCTCGCGTCCTCGGCGATGAACGGCGCCCTCTATGACGCGACGTTCAACCTGTTCTTCAAGCTGAAGTACAACAAGCTGTACGACGCGGTGCTGGCCACGCCGATCACTCCTGTCGACGTCGCTGCCGGAGAGATCGGCTGGGCGCTGATGCGCGGAGCGTTCTACTCCAGCGCCTTCCTCGTGGTGATGTTGGTGATGGGGCTCATCGTGTCGTGGTGGGCGTTGCTTGCGCTCCCCGCGGTGGTGCTCATCGGCTTCGCGTTCGCCGCGATGGGCACCGCGTGCACGACGTACATGAAGTCGTGGCAGGACTTCGAGTACATCACCCTGGTGACGCTGCCACTGTTCCTGTTCTCGGCGACCTTCTACCCGATCGACGTCTACCCCGACTCGCTGCAGTGGGTGGTGCGCTGCTCGCCGCTCTACCACGCAGCCACGCTCCTGCGGGAGCTCACGACCGGCACCGTCGGGCTCGGGTCGTTCGTGCACGTGGCGGTGCTGGCCGGCCTCGGCCTGGTGGGCGTGCTGGTCACCGGCCGCCGGCTCGAGAAGCTCCTGCTGACCTGAGCCGGTGGCGCGCGCCCTAGGCTGCCGGACGTGACGACCGATGACGTGTTCGCCGACGTGCTCGGCGCCAACCAGGCGTACGCCGCGCGCTACCAGCACGGCGACCTGGAGGCCACCGCTGCCCGCGGTCTGGCCGTCCTCACTTGCATGGACTCGCGGATCGACCCGCTGAACATGCTCGGGCTCTCACCTGGTGACGCCAAGATCCTGCGCAACGCCGGCGCGCGGGTCACCGACGACGTTCTGCGCACCCTGGCGCTCGCGTCGTTCCTGCTGGGCGTCCGACGGGTCATGGTCGTCGCGCACACCGGTTGCCGGATGGCCACCGGCAGCGAGGAGGACATCCACGACGCGATCCGCGACGCCGGCGGACCGGACACCCGGAGCATCTCGTTCCTCACCACCACGGACCAGGAGGCCGCCCTGGCCGACGACGTCCAGCGGGTGCGCTCGTGGCCATTCCTCGGCGACGTGGCGGTCGGCGGGTTCCTCTTCGACCTCGACACCGGCCGGCTGCGACAGGTCTGCTGACTCAGCCGCACTGCAGGACGAGGTGCACCTCGGTCCAGGCTCTCCGCCGCAGTGCGTCCTCGGTGACCCAGAAGTAGAGCCTGCCGGTGTCGCCCCACATCATCGACGCGTCGTCGTCGGTGTCCACCTGCAGGAGCAGCCGCCAGTCGTCGGCGCCGCCCTCGAGCTCCGACGCCCGCGGGTGGTTGTAGCCGGTGCTGTCCCCGCAGTAGAGGCCGTGGCTCACCAGCTGGCACTCCAGCTGCATCTCGCCCTGCACCGGGTCCGGGTGCCCGAGCATGAGGTGCCTGGGCTCGAGGTCGCCTCCGGCCAGCTCGTCCAGCAGCTCGGCGTACACCTCGGTCCGGTCCGCGTCCAGCGCCAGTCGCTCGATCGCCCGTGACTCCCACGGCTCGGGGCACAGCTCGGTCCGGGCGGCGACGGGGATCGGGTCGAACCTGGCCTCGTCCGGCAGGTCCGCGGGAAACTCCCGGCGGGACAGCGTCGTGCCGCGGGGCGTGTGCAGCACCGTCCAGGCGCCGGTCTGCACGGGGTCGAAGCCCCAGGCCTGCTGCTCGGCGTCGTAGAAGAACGACACCAGGCCGTCCACCGGCAGGTCCGCGCGGTCGCCCTCGTCGGGAAGGGACCCGAGGTCCACCTGGGCCAGGAAGGACATCGACCGGTCCTGCCAGGTGGGCCAGCCCTCGTGGTCCGGCAGGTCCGGGCTCCCGCCGATCCGGCTGCCGCCGACCTCGTCGGTGCCGCCGGTCCCGGTGCCGAGGCGGAACCCGGGACGGGCCAGCGCAGCGAGCACCGGCGAGATGTCGCCGAACCCTGCGTCGCGCAGCCGCCGCTCGAACGTCTCCGGTGTCAACCCCGTCATGGCCGGCGAGGCTAGCCCACCGGCGGCGCCGCGCCGTGACACCGGCGATACTGGGCCGGTGCGGGTGACGGACTTCTGGGACCGGATGCGTGCGGCCTTCGGGCCGCACGCCGAGTCGGTCGTCGACCTGCACGTGCTCAGCGAGCTCGGCGGGCGTACGCCAGCCCAGGCGCTCGCGGCGGGGGAGCCGACCGTCGAGGTCTGGCGGGCGGTCTGCGAGGGGCTCGAGGTCCCGGCCGCCAAGCGCTGACCGGTCAGCCGAGCGTGAGCCTCCGCCAGGTGTCTCCGCCGTCCTCGGTGCGCCAGAGGTCGTCCGCCATGACCGCATAGCCCACGTCCCCGCTGGTGAAGCCGACGTAGCCGACCGCGAAGCTGTCGCTGGGTGGTTGGCGCACCGCGGTGAGCGACCCGTCGGCGGACAGCAGGGCGAGCGGCTCGCCCGGCACCACGAGGACCGCCGTCCCGTTCGAGCGAGCCCCGACAGACACGGAGTTGGGCAGCGAGCCCTGGCCGGTGTCGACGTTCACGGTCGTCCAGCTCACACCGCCGTCGGCCGACGTGGCGATGCGGGCAGACATCCCGGTGACGCAGGTCGCCCACAGGTCGCCGTACCCGGTCACCCGGGCCTGCAGCGAGCCGGCGCACGGGTTCTCGATCCGCACGAACCCACCGTCGGCGTTCGACCAGGCCGGTGACAGCTGGGCGCCGAGCACGACCACCCGGCTGCCCTGAACGGTGAGGTCCGCGGGGCCGTCGACCAGGACCGCCGGGACCGGCTCCCAGCTGTCGACGCCCACCGGCGACCGCCAGAGCTGCTGCTGTCCTTTCTGATCTGTCCTGACCAGCGCCCAGGCCGTCCCGGCCGCGGCCTCGAGGCGGTGGACGTCGCCGGGCAGGTCGACCGCTGACCAGCGGTGCCCGCCGTCGTGGGTCGACCACAGGCCGCCGCCGAACAGCCATCCGTCGGCACCGCTGCCGAACCGGACGTCCGTAGCGCGGCTGGCCGCCGGTCCCTGCTGGCGGGCCGCTTGGGCCGATCCAGGTACGGGAAGCGGGGTGAAGTTGGCGCCGCCGTCGTGCGACTCGGTCAGGCGCAGGCAGGTCGGCCGGCACGGACCGCTGCCGGTCGCGCCGAGGGCGACGAAGGTGCGGGTGCTCGTCGCGGTGACGGAAGTGACCTGGGCGCCGTCCCACGGCATCGCGGACGGTGCCGGGCTCGGCGTCTCACTGGCGGTCGGGGTGGGGGAGTTGTCCGCGATCGGTGCCCGGTCCGGCCCGGTGCTCAGCCCGATGCCGACGGGGACCGCGACGGCGGCCGCCGCGACCAGGGCTGTCGCACCGACCGCGACCCTGCGACGGGTGCGTCGCCGGGTCGCCCGGGCGTGCACCCGCTCGAGGGGCACCAGGGAGGCAGGCAGCGTGCGCCGCTCGCTGGTGAGGACGTCGCGCAGCTCGCGCTCTAGCGGGTCCATGACGGCATCCCTCCGGGGTCGGCGACGTCGCTGGACGTCGCCTGCGCACGCAGCCGGGTCAGGGCCTTGTGCGCCTGGCTCTTCACGGTGCCGACCGAGCAGCCCAGGGCGGCGGCGGTGTCGGCCTCGGTGAGGTCCTCGTAGTACCTCAGGACGATGACGGCCCGCTGTCGCGGCGGCAGGCCGGCCAGCGCCGTCCACAGCTCGTCGTCCCGGCCGGCCGGCTCGTCGTGACCGCTGTCCGGGGTCTCGGCGACGAGCTGCTCGCGGCGGGTACGCCGCCAGACGCTGATGTGCCGGTTGACGATGGCCCGCCGCACGTAGGCCTCCGGGTCGTCCTTGCGCTCGACCCGGTGCCAGGACAGCAGGGTGCGCTCGAGCGCGTCCTGCACGAGGTCGGCGGCCCGGTGCGGGTCGCCGGTGAGGACGTGGGCGAACCGCAGCAGCTCGCGCATCCGGCCGCGGGCGAACGCGTCGAACGCCTCCCGCTCGTCGGCCTGCATCGCGCTGTGCCCCCTCCGGTCCTCACTGCATCATGACCTGGACGCGTGAGGGGGACCGGAAGGTTGCCTCGGCGGCGCGCGGGGGAAGTTTCGACGGTACGACGAGGAGAGGAGCCGCCCCCGTGACCCCGCAGGCGACCGAGGACGACCGACAGCGGCTGATCGTCGACACCCTGGTGGAGGCCTTCGCCGACCTGATGAAGGCCGACGCCGCTGCCTTCCGGGTCAGGTTCCGCAAGATGGCCGCCGACCCGTGGGCGTTCTACCGGGGCAGCGCGTGCGTGTTCTACGCCGACCTCGCCGGCGCGGACGACCCCTGGGTCGACGAGCGGACCGGGAGGGTCTGGATCCAGGGCGACCTGCACGCCGAGAACTTCGGAACCTACATGGACGGCGAGGGCAGGCTGGTCTTCGACGTCAATGACTTCGACGAGGCCTACCTCGGGCCGTGGACCTGGGACCTGCGCCGGTTCGTGGCCAGTCTGGCCCTGATGTGCTGGCAGAAGGCGCTGCCCGATCAGGTGATCGACGACCTTGTCGCGACCTACCTGCGGGCCTACGTCGACCAGGTGCGCCGCTTCGTCGAGAGCGACCGCGACCACGAGTGGGCGCTCCGGCTCGACACCGCGACCGGCGCCGTGCTCACTGCGCTCCAGCGGGCCCAGCTGTCCACCCGGGTCGACCTCCTCGAGGGCCTGACCGTGGTCGAGGACTTCCAGCGGCGGTTCCGCCGGGGCGGGACCGTGGGCGAGCTCGGGCGGCGCGAGCGACGCCGGGTCGAGAAGGCGTACGCCGAGTACCTCGACACGATCCCGGAGTCCAAGCGGCTCGGCAGCCTGACGTACACGCTGAAGGACGTCGTGGCCACCTCGGAGTTCGGCATCGGCAGCGCCGGGCTGCCGGCGTACAACCTGCTGGTCGAGGGGCACACGCAGGCACTGGAGAACGACGTCGTGCTCTCGATGAAGCAGGGCAACGTCGCGGCGCCGAGCCGGGTCGTGGACGACGAGGAGGCACGGTCGTTCTTCCGCCACCACGGGCACCGGACGGCGGTGTCGCAGTCGGCCTTGCAGGCGCACGCCGACCCGTGGCTCGGGTGGACCGAGCTCGACGGCACCGGCTACGTCGTGGCTGAGCTGTCGCCGTACCAGGCTGACCTCGACTGGAGCGCGTTGTCCGAGCCCGAGGACCTCCGGCCGGTGGTCGAGCAGCTGGGGCGGGCGACCGCGAAGGTGCACTGCGTGAGCGACCAGGACTCCGAGGAGACCCCGCTGGTCGACTTCCAGACCGAGGACGCCGTGGCGGAGGCCGTCGGCGATCGGGTCGACGAGCTGGTGGCCGACCTGACCGGGTTCGCCCGCGACTACGCGGAGCGGGCCCGGGCCGACCATCACCTGTTCGTGTCGGCGTTCCGGGCCGACGAGATCCCCGGCGTGACCGCCACCGTCTGACTTCTCCGGCGTGTCGCGGCGCGCCTCCAGAGGTCGAACAGGTGTTCGGGTAGCGTCCACAGATGACAGACCCGATCAGTGATCTCCACAGACTCGTCCGGCCCCGCAGGTCATGTCCGGGGTCGGCTCTAGGTTCGGACACGTGACGAAGAAGACGACTCGATCCTCCTCTCCCGGGACGGCAGCCATGGCTCCCTCATCAGACCGCGACAAGGCGCTCGACACCGCCCTCGCCAACATCGACCGCCAGTTCGGCAAGGGCTCGGTCATGCGGCTGGGCGACGACGTCCGGGCCCCGATCGAGGTGATCCCCACCGGCTCCATCGCCCTCGACATCGCTCTCGGCATCGGCGGCCTGCCGCGCGGCCGGGTGGTGGAGATATACGGACCGGAGTCGAGCGGCAAGTGTCTGACCTCGGACACCTACGTGTGGTCCGACCACGGTCTCGAGACAGTCGCCGAGCTGTTCGCCCGGTGCGGTCAGAAGGCGAGCTGCACCTCGCGGGTGACCGACGTGAGCGACCAAGGCATCCGGCTGGTCAACGAGCGCGGTGAGCTCGAGTCGCTCGCGGCCGTGACCCACAACAACCGCAAGCCGGTGCTGCGGCTGACCACCCGGTCGGGCCGCGCGGTGACGGCGACCCACAACCACCCGCTGCGCGTCCTCAACGAGCGCGGCTTCGTGGTGTGGCGCAAGGCCGGCGAGATCAAGCCCGGTGACCACCTGGTGTCGGCGCTGTTCGGCGCTGTCGAGGCGGCGTCCGGTGACGGGCTGAGCGAGGACGAGGCCGTGCTGCTGGGCTACCTCGTGGCCGAGGGCAGCATGAAGGGCCGCAACGCGATCCGGTTCACCAACTGGGACCCGGAGGTCGCGGCGGAGTACACCGCCCTCATGGAGGGCCTGTTCGGGGCCACGGTTCGTCACTACGACGACGGCAAGGAGCACTGCGTCTTCGACACGAAGCTGCGGGCTCTCTTCGCCGACCGGTACGGCCAGGACTACGTCAACGCGGCCGGCAAGACGGTGCCGCAGTGCGTCCGGGTCGGGGGCCACAAGATCCAGCGCGCCTTCCTGTCCGCCTTGTACGAGGGTGACGGCTGGATCGACACCACCTCGACGGTCGGGCTGGGCAGCGCCTCCGAGCAGCTCGTGCGAGACGTGCAGATGCTGCTCACCGGTCTGGGCATCCCGGCGACGGTGTCGTCAAGCTTCAACCCGATCTATGAGCGCGACTACTGGACAGTGACGGTCAACCCGTCGGTGACGCATCGGTTCCTGGCCGAGGTCGGGTTCCGGTCCGAGCGCCGGCGTCAGCAGGTCGAGGCCAACTTCGTCCCGTCCACCCGCGACCCGCAGTTCGAGAACGTCCCGCACCTTGCCCCGCTGCTGCGCGACCTGCGGGACGACTGCGGTGGCGACCGCGAGTTCGACCGGATCGCGGGGGACCTGTTCCGAGCTGACTACGAGCTGTCCTGCTCTCGTCAGCGGCTCGCGAAGATCGTGGCGTGGTTCGACGCGCGTGTTGGTCGTCTGTCGGCCAGCTCGGCCGCGGTGGTCGAGCACCTGCGGGCACTCTCCGTCGCCCAGGTGACCTACGAGAGCGTCGTCACCGTCGAGGACGCCGGCGTCCAGCCGACCTTCGACGTCATGCTGCCCGAGACCCACAGCTTCCTGGCCAACGGCGTGCTGTCACACAACACGACCGTGGCGCTGCACGCGATCGCCAACGCGCAGAAGGCGGGCGGCATCGCGGCGTTCATCGACGCCGAGCACGCGCTCGACCCTGACTACGCCCAGAAGCTCGGCGTCGACACCGACGGGCTGCTGGTGTCCCAGCCGGACACCGGGGAGCAGGCGCTCGAGATCGCCGACATGCTGATCCGGTCCAACGCGCTGGACATCATCGTCATCGACTCGGTGGCTGCGCTCGTGCCGCGCGCCGAGATCGAGGGCGAGATGGGCGACAGCCACGTCGGCCTGCAGGCCCGGCTGATGAGCCAGGCGCTGCGCAAGCTCACCGGCGCGCTGCACAACTCCAAGACGACCGCGATCTTCATCAACCAGCTGCGCGAAAAAATCGGGGTCATGTTCGGGAGTCCGGAGACCACCTCGGGCGGCAAGGCGCTGAAGTTCTACGCCTCGATCCGGCTCGACGTGCGCCGCATCGAGACCTTGAAGGACGGACAGGAAGCCGTGGGCAACCGGGTCCGGGTCAAGGTGGTGAAGAACAAGGTCTCCCCGCCGTTCCGGCAGGCCGAGATGGACCTGATGTTCGGCACCGGCATCAGCCGTGAGGGTGGGCTGATCGACGTCGGGGTGGAGCAGGGCTTCGTCCGCAAGGCCGGCGCTTGGTACACCTACGAGGGCGACCAGCTCGGCCAGGGCAAGGAGAACGCGCGGGCCTTCCTGCGCGACAACCCCGACCTCGCCGACGAGCTGGAGAAGCGGATCAAGGAGAAGCTCGGCATCGGCCCGCAGGTCGACGTACCGGCGGACCCGCCGGCGGTCGTGCCGGCCGACATCTGACCGTGACCGTCCGCCCGACCCGGCGGGTCGGGGGCGGCCCCAGCGGGCCGACCCCCGGCAGCCTGGCCGACTCCGGTCCGGACCCGGACCCGGAGTCGGTGGCTCGCACGATCCTGCTGCGCCGGCTGGCAGCCGCCCCCCGCACGCGGGCGCAGCTGGCGGCCGACCTGGCTGCCCGCGAGGTTCCGGCCGAGGTCGCCGAGCGGGTGCTCGACCGGTTCGTCGAGGTGGGCCTGATCGACGACGCGGCGTTCGCCGAGACCTGGGTGCGCACCCGGCACGCCGGTCGGGGGCTGTCGCGCAGCGCGCTGAGACGCGAGCTGCGCGACAAGGGCGTCGACGACGAGACCGTCGCGGGCGCGGTCGACGCGATCGACGTCGACGACGAGGCCGCAGCTGCCCGGGCCCTGGTGACCCGCCGGCTGCCGGCTACCCGCGGCCTCACCCGGGAGGCGCGGACCCGACGGCTGGTCGGGCAGCTGGCCCGCAAGGGCTATCCCGGCGGGATGGCGGTGGCGGTGGTCCGTGAGGCGTTGGACGCCGAGGGCGAGGACGAGCAGGAGCAACCGTAGGGTCGGGGGATGAGCAGTCCGTTGCGTGACCTGGCCCGTCGCGCTCTGCGGGTGGCGGTCCGACAGCGGCCCCGGCGGACGCCCGGCACGGACGACGGTCCGGCCGGGCCCTCCGGCTGGCCGGCACCTCGAGTACAGCCCCGTCCTGGACGGCCGCGCCGACCCTGGAGAAGTGGTCTGGGCCTGGGTCGCCTACGAGGAGGACGCCGGCCAGGGCAAGGACCGGCCGGTTCTGGTCGTCGGCCGCCAGGGCGACACGGTGCTGGGGCTGATGCTGTCCAGCCAGGACTACCACCGTGGCGACCCCGAGTGGCTCGGGCTCGGCTCGGGCGCCTGGGACGGCGAGCAACGGCCGAGCTGGGTCCGGCTGGACCGGGTGATCGAGCTGCCCGAGGACGGCATCCGGCGCGAGGGAGCGATCCTGGACCGGCAGCGGTTCGACACGGTGGCCGCGGCCCTGCGCCGCGACCACGGCTGGCGCTGACCGGGCCAGGACCGTCACGGCAGCGCGGGCCGGGACCGACGCCAGCCCGTACGCTGTGAGGCGCTATGAGCGTCCGCAGCTACCAGGTCCGCACCCACGGGTGCCAGATGAACGTGCACGACTCCGAGCGGCTCTCCGGGCTGCTCGAGGAGGCCGGCTACGTCCGGGCCGCCGAGGGTGAGCAGCCCGACGTGGTGGTGTTCAACACCTGCGCGGTGCGGGAGAACGCCGACAACAAGCTCTACGGCAACCTCGGCCATCTCGCGCCGGTGAAGAAGGCCAACCCCGGCATGCAGATCGCGGTCGGCGGCTGCCTGGCGCAGAAGGACCGTGGCGAGATCACCCGCCGCGCCCCGTGGGTGGACGTCGTGTTCGGCACCCACAACATCGGCGCGCTGCCGGTGCTGCTCGAGCGGGCCCGGCACAACGAGACGGCCCAGGTCGAGATCGTCGAGTCGCTGGAGGTCTTCCCCTCCACGCTGCCGACCCGGCGCGAGTCGCCGTACGCCGCCTGGGTCTCGATCAGCGTCGGCTGCAACAACACCTGCACGTTCTGCATCGTGCCTGCGCTGCGCGGCACCGAGAAGGACCGTCGCCCGGGCGACGTCCTGGCCGAGGTCGAGGCGCTGGTGGCCGAGGGCGTGCTCGAGGTGACCCTGCTCGGGCAGAACGTGAACTCCTACGGCGTCGAGTTCGGCGACCGGCTGGCGTTCGGCAAGCTGCTCCGCGCGTGCGGCGTGATCGAGGGGCTGGAGCGGGTGCGGTTCACTTCCCCACACCCGAAGGACTTCACCGACGACGTGATCGCCGCGATGGCCGAGACACCGAACGTCATGCACTCACTGCACATGCCCATGCAGTCCGGCTCGGACCGGATGCTCAAGGCGATGCGCCGGTCCTACCGGCAGGAGCGGTACCTCGGCATCATCGACCGGGTGCGTACCGCGATGCCGGACGCCGCGATCACCACCGACATCATCGTCGGGTTCCCGGGCGAGACCGACGACGACTTCGCCCGGACGCTGCACGTGGTGCGCGAGGCCCGGTTCGCCGGCGCCTTCACCTTCCAGTACTCCAAGCGCCCCGGCACGCCGGCGGCCGAGCTGCCCGACCAGCTGCCGAAGGCCGTGGTGCAGGAACGGTACGAGCGGCTCCTCGCGCTGCAGGAGGAGATCTCCTGGGCCGAGAACAGCCGACAGGTCGGTCGGGTCCTCGACGTGCTGGTCGCCGAGGGCGAGGGCCGCAAGGACGGCGCCACGCACCGCCAGTCCGGTCGCGCACCCGACAACCGGCTGGTGCACTTCGCGGTCCCGCCGGACGTCACCGCGCCCCGCCCGGGCGACGTCGCGACGGTCGAGGTGACCTACGCGGCTCCGCACCACCTGGTGGCCGATGGCAGGTTCGGCGGCGTCCGTCGTACCCGGGCCGGCGACGCCTGGCAGGCCCGGCAGGTCGGTACGCCGATGCCGGCCGGCGTGCTGCTCGGCATGCCGGGGGTCGGCGCGCCGGTCCCGGCGGCCTCCGTCGCCACCTGCGGCTGACGTGCTCGTTGCCGCCGCGGTGTGCCCGCATCCGCCGCTGCTCGTCCCGGGTGTCGGGGCCGGTGCCTCCGGCGAGCTCGACGAGCTGCGGGCGGCCTGCGACGCGGCGGTCGCCGACCTGCTCGCGGTCGACCCGGCGCTGGTCGTGGTGGTCGGCGGCGCGCCGGTGGTGGGCCCGTTCCCCGAGACCGCGTGGGGGAGCCTGTCGCCGTACGGCGTGCGGGTGCCGGTCGGTGCGGGGGAGGGCCCTCCGACCCTCCCGCTCGCCCTCACCCTCGGCCGCTGGCTGCTCGACCGCGCCGCCCCGGCGCTGCCCGCGCTGCTGTTCGGCGTCGAGCCGGACGCCGCCCCGGACCGCTGCGCGGCCCTGGGCGAGGCCCTGGCGGCCCGGGCCGACCGGGTGGCGCTGCTGGTGATGGGCGACGGCAGCGCCCGGCGCAGCCTCAAGGGGCCGGGCGGGCTGCACCCCGACGCCGAGGCGCTCGACGCCGAGGTCGAGGCGGCTCTGCGGGCTGGCGACCCGGCCGCGCTCGCAGCCATCGAGCCAGGACGGGCCGACGACCTGCTCGCGGCCGGTCGGGCACCGTGGCAGGTGCTGGCCGGCGCGGCCGGAGACAGCCGCTGGCGCGGGTCGGTGACCTGGGTCGGCTCGCCCTACGGCGTGACCTACCTGGTCGCGACCTGGCGGCCGGCCGGCTGAGCCAAGGTCAGGGCTGCGGCGGCCTGTCGGCGGGCTTCGGCGTCGGGTCGTTCGGGATGTCGTCGTCGCGACCGTCGAGCTTGTCCAGCGCGCCCTTGGCCGCCGTAGCCCCCTTGGTGATCTGGCCGCCGTGCTTGCCCTTGGTCTTCTTGTCGGCCAGGTCGGCCGCCTTGTCGATGCCCGACGCGATCTTGTCGCCGTGCTGGTCGACCGCAGCCGTGGCCTTCTTCTTGAGGTTGTCGAACATGCCCATGCGCCCACCGTAGTGCGCGGTGCGCGAGACTGCGGTCCCGTGACCCCCACCGCAGAGCCGTCCCCCGTGGTGGCGGTGGTCGGCGCCACCGCGGTCGGCAAGAGCGAGTTGGGCGTCGCCCTCGCGCAGCAGCTCGGCGGCGAGATCGTCAACGCCGACTCGATGCAGCTCTACCGCGGCATGGACGTCGGCACCGCGAAGCTCACCGAGGCCGAGCAGGGAGGTGTCGTCCACCACGTCCTGGACGTGTGGGACGTCCGCACCGAGGCCAACGTGGCCGGCTACCAGCGAATGGCTCGTGCCGCGTTCGCCGCGGCTCGGGCGCGCGGAGCCGTGCCGGTGCTCGTCGGCGGGTCGGGGCTCTACGTGCGCGCGGCCCTGGACCGGCTGGAGTTCCCGGGCACCGACCCGCAGCTGCGCGCCCGCCTGGAGGCGCAGCTCGCCGCCGAAGGTCCCGGCGCCCTGCACCAGCGGCTCGCCGCGATCGACCCCGCCGCGGCGCGGGCGATCCTGCCGAGCAACGGCCGTCGGCTGGTCCGCGCCCTCGAGGTGGTGGAGCTGACCGGCCGGCCGTTCACCGCGACTCTGCCCGAGCCCGCGTACGAGGTGCCCGCGGTGCAGCTCGGGCTCAGCCTGCCCCGGCCGGCCCTCGACGAGCGGATCGCGGCGCGGGTTGACCGGATGTGGGCCCTGGGGCTGGTCGAGGAGGTGCGCCGGCTGGCCGACGCCGGGCTGCGTGAGGGGCGCACCGCGTCCCGGGCCCTGGGCTACGCACAGGTGCTGCGGCACCTGGCCGGGGAGTGGACCGAGGAGCAGGCGCGGGACGAGACCGTGCGGGCGACCCGCCGGTTCGCCCGCCGCCAGGAGTCCTGGTTCCGCCGGGACCCCCGGGTGGTCTGGCTGGATGCCGCCGATCCGGACCTGACGGCCCAGGCCCTGGGCGAATTGACCCGTTCCTGATAGAGATGTCGGCATGATTCTTCGCCGCCACTTCATGCTCGCCGCCGCGACGGCCCTGGCCGTCCCCGTCGCCCTCCTCGCCGGGCCGCCGCAGGCGGGCGCCGCCGAGGACGCCGTGCAGCGCGCCACCGCGAAGCAGCCGACCGCGGTGGGACGCGGCGGCGCCGTCAGCACGGTGGACCCGGAGGCCACCCGGGCCGGGCTGCGGGTGCTGCGCCGCGGCGGGAACGCCGTGGACGCCGCCGTCGCCGCGGCCGCCACCCTCGGGGTCACCGAGCCCTACTCCGCCGGCATCGGCGGTGGTGGGTTCTTCGTCGTGTACGACGCGGAGTCCGGCAAGGTGCGCACCCTCGACGGGCGCGAGACCGCGCCGAAGGCGACCACGGCCGACACCTACCGCGGCATCAGCTTCGACGAGGCGGTGAACAGCGGCCTGTCGGTCGGTGTGCCCGGGACGCCGCGCCTCTGGTCCCGCGCCCTGAGCCGCTGGGGCACGCTGAGCCTCGCCCAGGCGCTCGCGCCGGCGGCCCAGGTCGCCCGCCACGGGTTCGTCGTCGACCAGACCTTCTACAACCAGACCGCGTCCAACGAGGCCCGGTTCCGCGACATCGTCCCGACCCGCGACCTGTTCCTGCCGGGCGGAGCCCTGCCGGCGGTCGGCTCGGTGTTCCGCAACCCGGACCTCGCCGACACCTACGACCGGCTGGGTCGCAAGGGTGTCGGCTGGCTGTACGACGGCCGACTCGGCCGCGAGATCGTGCACACCGTGCAGGCACCGCCGAAGGAACCGGCGGCCACCCGCAACGTCCGCCCCGGCTTGATGACCCGCGACGACCTGGCCGACTACCGCGCTGTCTCCCGCAAGCCCACCAGCGTCGGCTACCGCGGGCAGCGGGTGTGGGGGATGGCGCCGCCGTCCAGCGGCGGCTCCACCGTCGGCGAGGCGCTGAACGTCCTGGAGAACCTCGACCTCGGCGGCACCTTCCGGACAGACCCGACCAAGGCGCTGCACGCCTACCTCGAGGCGAGCGCGCTGGCCTTCGCCGACCGCGGTGCCTACGTCGGGGCGCCGAGCGCCATGCAGGCAGGTGTTCTCGGTCAGCTGCTGTCGCAGGGGTTCGCCGACGAGCGGTTCTGCCGGCTGGACCAGACCAAGGCCGCCCCCAAGCCGGTCCCCGCCGGCGTACCGGACGGCCACTACGACACCGACTGCAACGGCGCCGACGACACCGTCCGCGGGGCTTCGCGCGACGGCGAGGGGCTGTCCACGACGCACCTCACCACGGCCGACCGCTGGGGCAACGTGGTCACCTACACGCTGACCATCGAGCAGACCGGCGGCAGCGCGCTGACCGTGCCAGGCCGCGGGTTCCTGCTGAACAACGAGCTGACCGACTTCGACCTCGAGCCGACGTCGGCCAGCGCGCCGAACGCACCCGGCCCCGGCAAGCGCCCGCGGTCGTCGATGTCGCCGACGATCGTCACCGACCACGGCCGGCCGGTGCTCGCCCTCGGTTCACCGGGCGGCTCGACGATCATCACCACGGTCCTGCAGGTCCTGCTCAACCGGCTGGACTTCGGGATGTCGCTGCCGCGCGCCGTGGCCGCCCCGCGGGCCAGCCAGCGCAACACCGCGGCGGTGCAGGCAGAGCCGGCGTTCGACCGGACCGGCCTCGCGGTCTACGGGCACACCTTCGTCGACCCGCCGGCATCCGCCTTCGGCGAGATCGGCGCCGTCACCGGCATCCGGTTCGGCAACCGGGGCCGGATGGTGGCGGTGGCCGAGCCGGTGCGCCGCGGCGGCGGTGACGCCCGGGTCGTGAACCCGCGCTGAGCCGAGCAACCGCAGACTGCACGAGTGGCGCGTTCCGGTCGTGTTTCACGGCCAGAATCAACCGGAACGCGCCACTCGACGACCTCTTCGGTCAGCTCTGCTGCTCCTCGAGGAAGGCGAGGGTAGCCGTGGCGAAGAGCGGCGAGCTGAAGCTGTTGTAGTGCGTCAGGCCGGGCAGGATCGCGAGCGCGTGGCCGCCCTTGGGTCGGGTCTCGCCCATCCAGCCGCCGTCCCGCAGGCCACCGTCGAGGAGCGTGAAGGCTTCGACGAAGTGGCTCGGTGGCGCCATGTCGGCATCGGCGCAGACGAGCATCGTCGGCACCTGGAGTCCGCGCAGGTCCTCGGTGAAGTCGAACGGCTGCGCCATGTACGCGCCGATCTTGTCGAGGATCTGGCCGAAGTCCTCAGGTCGCGGCGCGACCCGGTGGTAGAGCTGGTACATCGGCGTGTCCTTCATGAACTCGGCGGCCGCCGCGCTCACCTGGCCCTGCTGCGCCAGGATGTCGGAGTAGGGGGCGTCGGACCGGAAGTACGCTGACGCCACCACCAGCTTGCCGACCTTGTCGGGGTACTTCACCGCGGTCCGGAAGGCAACACCTCCGCCGAGCGAGTAGCCGACGAGGTCCGGCCGGTCGAGGTCCAGGTGGTCGATCAGCGCTGCGATGTCGTCGGCCATCAGGCCGAGGTCGAGGGGCCGATCGATGTCGGCGGTCCGTCCGTGCCCCTGCAGGTCGGGGACGATCACCCGGTGGCGCTCGGCCAGGGCCGCAAGGACCGGGCCCCCGAACATCTCGCCGGACCCGAGACCGCCGTGCAGCAGGATCAGCGGCCGGCCGGCGCCATGGGTCTCGACGTACATGTTGAGGCCGTTGACCTCGGCGTAGCTGCCGGTGCCATGCGTGTCGGTGGTCCAGTCGGTGGCGGTCACTGTGCTGCTCCTCGTCTTCGCTCCGGTGGTGTGCTGCCGATAAGACCGGGCCGACGCCTGCTACTCATCGGCGAGGACCTCCTCGATCCCCCGTAGGGCGATCGCCACCATCGTCGGGTTCGTGTGCAGGTAGTACGGCAGGGCGAACACGGCGTAGGACACGACGATCCCGCGCGCGCGACGGCAGGTCGCGTCGTCCGCCCCGACGATCTCGAGGAACTCAGGTCGGCTGTCCCGGTCGAGCAGGTGCCAGGCCGGGGTGACGTCGTACGCCGGGTCGCCGGTGGCCATCGCCCCGAAGTCGAGCACTCCGGCCAGGTTGCCGTCCCGCACCAGCAGGTTCGGCGGGATCAGGTCGGCGTGCAGCCAGACGGGCCGACCGTCCCAGACCGGGGCGGCCAGTGCGTCGTCCCAGGCCGCGACCACCCGCCGTACGTCGATCATTCCCTCGCACTGCGGCAGGACCCGGCGGACCGCGGTGTCCGCCCTCGCCAGCGGCAGCCCTCGGCTGAACCCCTCCGAGCCCGGGGCGGGCGCGTCGATCATGTCGATGCCCTGCAGCTCGGCGACGAACCGGCCGAGCCGCACAGCCGTCTCGTGCAGCGACGTCAGCCGTCCGGACACGGCGTCCTCGCCGGGCAGCCAGCACACGACGGCCCACGGGAACGGGTAGTCCTCGGCGGGCTCACCCATCGCGACGACCTCCGGCACGTCCAGTGACAGGTGAGGAGCGAGCGTGGCCAGCCAGCGCACCTCCTTGAGCAGGCCGGTGACAGCGCCCGGGGTCATCGGCATCCGGAGGGCGAGGTCGTCACCGAGCCGGAACACCGCGTGCTCGGTGCCACCCGACGCGACCCGGTGCAGTGGCAGCCGTGCGTGCTCGGGCAGCTGCTCGGCGACCAGCCGCTGCGCCAGAGCGGTGTCGATGTCGACCTCGTCGTGGTGCAGACGGGGTGGCGGCATCCGGTCATCCTGGCCGAGCCCATGACGCGGCGCGAACGACTTGTCGTCAGCGATCCGACGACCGCAGCACCCGCCAGAAGCGGGCGGCGGCGACGACGGCGACGACGGTGAGGGCAGCGACCAGGGTGATCTGACAGGCCCGCTCGAACGCCGAGAGCCGGTCGTCGGAGTACCCGCCGTCGAAGAACCCGGAGACGACGCTGATCGACAGCGCGGCCGCGAGCAGCCCTGAACCGATGAGCGCGAGCCGCCGGCGACGGGACCCCGCGGCGACGGCCAGGGCGACCTGTACGACGATCATCGGCAGCGGGATCGAGAGGTGCCCGTCCGGGCCCATCGCATCGAGCAGGGTCGGGTTGAGGTCGCCGGCCACCGAGATCACGGCGCCGGCCACCGAGATCGCAGCGAGCGTGAGGACGCCGTACAGGACGGCGCGGCTCGGCCCGACGTCAGCGCGCCGCTCCGCGGTCTCCACGGTCATGGCGTCCTCCTGATCCTCGCTGGCTCCCTCGAAGTCAACCGCAGCCCGCTTGGTGGCCGCTTGCGATCCGCTAGACAGCCGCGCGGGCCGCGCCCGGCCCCGGCCGTAGGCTGGTGCCGTGATGCGCTTCGTCAAGGGCCACGGCACCGAGAACGACTTCGTGCTGCTGCCCGACGCCGAGGGCGAGCTCGACCTCACGGCCGACCTCGTCCGCCGGCTGTGCGACCGCCGGGCCGGCGTCGGTGCCGATGGTGTGCTGCGCGTCGTCCGCACCGAGGCCGACGACGAGGCCCGGGCCTTGCCGGGCGCGGCTGACGCGCGGTGGTTCATGGACTACCGCAACGCCGACGGTTCGCTCGCCGAGATGTGCGGCAACGGCATCAGGGTGTTCGCGCGCTACCTGGTCGAGGAGGGGCTGGAGCCGGCGGGTGAGCTCACCGTGCTCACCCGGGACGGCGCGAAGCGGGTGCGGCTGGCGGTCATCGGCGACGTCACCGTCGACATGGGGCCGGCGACCCTGCCGGGGACCGACCGCAAGGTGATCGTGGGCGCGCACACCTGGTCGGCCGTCGAGGTGACCACCGGAAACCCGCACGCGGTCGTCTTCGTCGAGGACCTCGCCGACGCCGGCGAGCTGCAGGTCACGCCGCTGGTGGAGCCGCCGTTCCCCGACGGCGTCAACGTCGAGTTCGTCGTACGCCGAGGCGACCGGCACGTGGCGATGCGGGTGCACGAGCGCGGGGTCGGCGAGACCCGGTCCTGCGGCACCGGCGCCTGCGCCGTCATGGTCGCGTCCGCCCGCGCCGACGGTGCCGACCCTGGCGTGACGTACGTCGTGGACGTGCCGGGCGGACGGCTGTCGGTGACCGAGCGGGCCGACGGCCACGTCGAGCTCACCGGGCCGGCCGTGCTGGTCGCGACGGGTCAGGTCGACCTGTGACCGACCCGGGGGCTGCGCCGACCGCGGCCCGGCTCGAGGCGCTCCGCCGGGAGTCGAACCTCGTCCTCGCCGAGGCCTCGCAGGCACAGCAGCTGGCCGCCGAGAACCTGCTCGAGAAGGCCGCGGTCGCACTGCACCAGGGTGACCGCGACAAGGCGCGCGCGATGGTGCGCCGGACGCAGGCCCTGGGCCACGACGACCACGAGGACGTCGACGTCTGCTCGTGGAGCGTGCACATGACGCTCTTCACCCTCGTCACCGACGTCCTCGACGACAGCGACGACGAGTGGGCCTGGCTCGATGCGGCGACGACGGTGCTGCCCACCGTGCCGGAGACCGGCCGGCCGAGCTGATCGACGTGCTGTCGACGATCCGCCAGGACTACGGCTGGACGCACGCCGCGTCGACCCGGCTGGAACCCTTGGTCCGCGACGCGGTGCAGCGACCGGCCATCACCGAGGGTCGCGTGCTCGACGTCGAGGAGGTTCTCGACGTGCTGGCCACGATCGCCGCCTACGAGGACGCCGTCGACGCGATCGAGGGCGAACCGGCGTGACCGTCCTGACCGACGGCGTCGGCACCGCCGCGGCAGCGAAACCGGTGGTGACCGGGCTCGGCGGGGCCTTCATGATCTCCTCCGAGGCCAAGGCGGCGGGCAAGGACGGCGGCTACCGCGGCTGGCAGCTCTACGTGGCCGGCCGGGCCGGCGTCCTCGGCGACGTCGGCGCCGAGGTGGTCGACGCGGCGCTGGGCTTCCTGCACCCTGACCTGGTGCGTCAGGGCTGGGAGGGCGGGCTGGCCGTCGCGCCGCTGCCCGAGACCGTCGCCCGGTACGTCGAGGCGTGCCGCGCCTGGGGCCGGTCCCGGTACGCCGGGCTGGCCGAGGCCGACCTGCTGGCCGAGCTGCTCGAGCGGGTCGTGGGCGCCGCCGACGCCGCGGGCTGGCCGCTGTTCGCCGCCTGGCGGGCCCAGCCGCTGCCCGACGACGGGCCCGGCCGGGTCGTGCAGCTGCTGCACGTGCTGCGCGAGCACCGCGGCGGCGCACACCTCGGGGCGGTGCGCACCCTTGGTCTCAGCCCGCTGGAGGCGATCGTGGCCGGTGCCGGGGGACCGGGCAACGCCGCGTTCTTCGGCTGGTCCGGGCCGCTGCCGGAGGTCACCGGGGAGCTGCGGGCCCGGCTGGCCCAGGCGGAGGAGGCCACCGACGCCCAGGTCGGATCGGCGTACGCCGTGCTCGACGACCGTCAGCGGGACGACCTGCTGCGGCTGCTCGGCGCCGCGGCTGCCGCCGCCCGATCGGAAGCCTGAGCGGCCCCGCGGCGTTAACCGCAAGACGGGCCGTTCGGTTCCGTGTCACCCTGGAGCACGATGACTTCTGCCTTCGACGACCACCTCGACCCCGCGGCGCCGGCCCCTGAGCCCGCCGCCCCGCTCTACCAGACAGACCCGCGCGACCACGACGGCGAGCAGTACGACCTGGCCGACCGGCAGGCGCTGCGCCGGGTCGCCGGGCTGTCGACCGAGCTCGAGGACGTCACCGAGGTCGAGTACCGGCAGCTGCGCCTCGAGCGGGTGGTGCTGATCGGCGTCTGGACCGAGGGGTCCTCGCAGGACGCCGAGAACTCGCTGGCCGAGCTGGCGGCGCTGGCCGAGACGGCCGGCTCCCACGTGCTCGAGGCCCTGATCCAGCGCCGCGACAAGCCGGACGCCGCGACGTTCATCGGCTCCGGGAAGGCGCGCGAGCTGCGCGACCTCGTCGTGGCCACCGGCGCCGACACGGTCATCGCCGACGGCGAGCTCACGCCCGGCCAGCTCAGCCAGCTGGAAGCCGTGGTCAAGGTCAAGGTCGTCGACCGGACCGCCCTGATCCTCGACATCTTCGCCCAGCACGCGAGCAGCCGCGAGGGCAAGGCGCAGGTCTCGCTGGCCCAGATGGAGTACATGCTGCCGCGACTGCGCGGCTGGGGAGAGTCGATGTCCCGGCAGGCCGGTGGTGCCGGCGGGTCGGCCTCCGGCGGGGTCGGCACCCGTGGTCCCGGTGAGACCAAGATCGAGACCGACCGCCGTCGGATCCGGACCAAGATGGCCAAGCTCCGCCGCGAGATCCGCGACATGAAGACCGCCCGAGACACCAAGCGCCAGGAGCGCCGGCGCCATGAGGTCCCCTCGGTGGCCATTGCCGGTTACACCAACGCCGGGAAGTCCTCGTTGCTCAACCGGCTCACCGGCGCCGGGGTGCTGGTCGAGAACGCGCTGTTCGCCACCCTCGACCCGACCGTGCGGCGCGCCGAGACCCCGGACGGCCGGACGTACACCCTGGCGGACACCGTCGGCTTCGTCCGGCACCTGCCGCACCAGCTCGTCGAGGCGTTCCGCTCGACCCTGGAGGAGGTCGCCGGGGCCGACCTGATCCTGCACGTCGTCGACGGCTCGGACGCCGACCCCGAAGCCCAGCTCGCCGCCGTCCGGGCCGTGCTGTCCGACGTCGACGCCCAGAACGTCCCCGAGCTCGTCGTCATCAACAAGGCCGACCTCGCCGACCCGCTGGTGATCGACCGGCTGCGCCGCCGCGAGAAGCACAGCATCGTCGTGTCGGCGCGCACCGGGCTCGGCATCGACGAGCTGCGTCAGGTGATCGCCCGCGAGCTGCCCCGCCCGTCGGTCCCGGTCGACGTGGTCGTCCCCTACGACCGGGGCGACCTGGTCTCGCGGGTGCACGACGACGGGGAGCTGCTCGAGCAGGAGCACCGCGCCGAGGGAACCCGGGTGCGGGCGCTGGTCAACGCGGCCCTGGCCGCCGAGCTGGCGCCGTTCGCGCCGAGCACCGCCCCGCTCCGCTGACGCGCTGCCGAGTTGATCACGTGAACGTGATCAACGGTGCCCAACAGCGGTGAATGGGCCGCTGTCGGGCACCGTTCAGCGCTGTCGGGGCCTCGGGTGGGCGCGTTGTGCACAGGCGGTACGCCGGACCGTGGGCCGACCGCACTAGCCTCGGTCGGTGACCGCCGCCCGTTCGGAGACCGCCGAGCCGCCCGCCGAGCCGCCGTCGCTGCGCGAGCTGCTCGAGGCGGCGGTGGCCGGCATCGGCGGCAGCGAGCGGCCCGGCCAGGTGCAGATGGCCGAGGCGGTCGCGACGGCGATGGCCGAGGGCAGCCACCTGCTCGTCCAGGCCGGCACCGGCACCGGCAAGTCGCTGGCCTACCTGGTCCCCGCGCTGCTGCACGGCGGGCCGGTGGTGGTCGCGACGGCCACCCTCGCGCTGCAGAACCAGGTCGTCGACCGTGACCTGCCGGCCCTCGTCGACGCGGTCGAGCCGCTGCTCGGGCGGCGACCGACGTACGCGATCCTCAAGGGCCGGTCCAACTACCTGTGCCGGAACAAGGTGCACGGCGGCATGCCGGACGACGACGGCGAGGCGTTGTTCGACCCGTCGCCGACCACGGCGCTCGGGCGCGACGTCGTCCGGCTGCGCGGCTGGTCCGACGAGACCGAGACCGGCGACCGCGACGAGCTCGACCCGGGCGTGTCCGACCGGGCCTGGCGCCAGGTCAGCGTCACCGCGCGGGAGTGCCTGGGCGCGGCCAAGTGCCCCTACGGCGCCGAGTGCTTCGCCGAGCTGTCCCGCAACCGGGCCGCCGAGGTCGAGATCGTGGTGACCAACCACGCGATGCTGGCCATCGATGCGCTGGAGAGCTTCGCGCTGCTGCCCGAGCACGACGCGGTGGTCGTCGACGAGGCGCACGAGCTGGTCGACCGGGTCACCGGGGTGGCCACCGACGAGCTGACCGCCCCGATGGCCGAGCGGGCAGCCAGGCAGGCGCGTCGCCTGGTCGACGGGACCGAGGACCTCACCGAAGCGGCCGAGGCGCTCGAGGTGGCGCTCGAGACCCTGCCCGAGGGGCGCCTGGTCACCCTCCCCGAGCAGCTCGCCACCGCGGTGTCGCTGGTGCGCGACGCGGCGCGGGACGTCCTGTCCGAGCTGTCCCGGGCCAAGCAGGCCGACGACGGCGCGCGCAAGGTGGCCCACGCCGCGGTCGACGCGGTGCACGACACGGCCGAACGGGTCGCCGCCCACTCGCCGTACGACGTGGCGTGGGTCTCCCGCGACCCGCGGCGCGGCGCCGTGCTGCGGGTCGCGCCGCTGTCGGTGAACGGGTTGCTGCGCGAGGCGCTGTTCGGCGAGCGGTCGGTGGTCCTCACCAGCGCCACCCTGGAGGTCGGCGGCAGCTTCGAGGCCGTCGCCCGGCAGGTCGGCCTCACCGGTGAGGAGGCGCCGGACTGGACCGGGCTGGACGTCGGGTCGCCGTTCGACTACCCCCGGCAGGCGATCCTCTACGTCGCGCGGCGACTGCCGCCGCCGGGACGGGACGGCACCTCGCCGGCGGCCCTGGACGAGCTCGCCGCGCTGGTCGAGGCGGCCGGCGGCCGCACCCTCGGGTTGTTCTCCTCGATGCGGGCCGCCGAGGCCGCGGCAGCCGCGATGCGCGAGCGGCTCGAGGTGCCGGTGCTCTGCCAGGGGGAGGAGCGCACCGCCGCCCTGGTCGCGGCGTTCGCGGCCGACGAGGCGACCTGCCTGTTCGGCACGCTCTCGCTCTGGCAGGGCGTGGACGTCCCCGGCGACGCCTGCCGGCTGGTGGTGATCGACCGGATCCCGTTCCCGCGGCCCGACGACCCGTTGATGTCCGCCCGCGCCCAGGCGGTAGCCGACGCCGGCGGCAACGGCTTCATGACGGTGTCAGCGGCCCACGCTGCGCTGCGGCTGGCGCAGGGGGCCGGCCGGCTGGTGCGCCGCAGCTCGGACCGCGGGGTGGTCGCGGTGCTCGACTCGAGGCTGGCGACCGCCCGGTACGCCGGGTTCCTGCGGGCCTCGCTGCCGCCCTTCTGGCCGACCACCGACCACGAGGTCGCGGTCGGCGCCCTGCGCCGGCTCAGGTCAGCCGGATCGACCTCGTGATCTCCTGGCCGGTCTCAGGGACCGTCACCACGTAGGTGTAGGTCCCGCGACCGGGCAGCCGCGACGTCTTGAACGGCAGGATGTAGTGCCCGTCGTCGAACTTCATCGTTCCGGCGTCGAGGCGGTAGCTCGCTCGGGTCACGGTCAGCGTCGGCGCCAGGTCGCTCGGCCGGCTCCCGTCACAGTCCTCGAGCACGACTCTGACGGGCGTGGTCGACCCGTACTTGGCGGTGGCGCCGGGTCGTGGTGACTCCAGTCCTCCACCCACGACCGTGTAGTTCACGACGAGCTCGACTGTCTCGCTGTCGGACGAGATCCCGTCGGTCACGTCGATCGTCACGGTGTAGGTGCCGGCCAGGGCGTAGGTGTGCTCCGCCGTGACGGTCCCCTCCACGTCGGCCAGCTCCGTTGTCATTCCGTCGCCCCAGGTCACCGTGGCGTCGACCCTGTCGCCGAGGCTCGGGTCGGAGGTGGTGAACGTGACGGAGCTGACGGCTTCACAGGCGACCGGCGAAACGGTGCTGACGTCGTCGATGGTCGGTGCGGCATTGGGGAGCGAGAACCGCGCCACGGACGGGTCGTGGTCACTCGCCTGGTCGGCGAACTCGGCGTTGACGTGCACGACGTCGAAGTTCGCCAGGGGCAGCAGTGACTCACTGGCCAGGATGTGGTCCAGCGTCTGGGAGTTGCCCTCGAACACGTAGCTGTAGCGCTCGTCGGGCGGCAGGGTCTCGATGAGCGACGTCAGCGACCCGTCGGACGTGAGCTGCTGGACCGCGTCGGAGAACTCGAAGTCGTTCAGGTCGCCGCCCACGACAACCTTCGCGTCGGGGTCCTTGGCCACGATCGCGTCGACGAAGTCCTTGACCAGCCGCGCCTGCTGGTTGCGCTGGACCTCACTGCTGCGGGTCGGCGGCTGGAAGCGACCGAACAGCGGCTCGTCGCCACCCTTGGAGTTGAAATGGTTGCCGACGACGAACAGCTTGTGTCCGTTGTAGGTGAACTCGCCCACCAGCGGCTTTCGGCTGCTGTTCCAGGCGGTGTTTGCCGGCTCGATGCGGCCTGGGCTGACCGACAGTTCCGGGCCCTCCGTACCGTCCACCACGGCAGTCGCCGTCGTTGCGTCCCCGCCCGGACGGTCGACGAACGCCAGGCCGCGGTCGGTGCGGAACATGAAGCCGACCCGGATGTTGCCGCCGGGCTGTCCGCCGTCCTGGTTGTTGGCCGGGTCGATCTGCCGGAACTCGTAGGTGGGACCGCCGGCGCCGGCGATCGTGTCGATGAGCTTTTGCAGGGTCTGCGAGGCATCCACGACGCCGTCGTTCGTGGGTCCGGTGTTGTCCTGGATCTCCTCGAGGATCACCAGGTCCGGAGCCCGGAGGTTGGTGACGATCAAGTCGGCAAGCTCGTCGAACTTCGACTGAGGGTCGCTCGGCGAGAGGTTCTCGACGTTGAAGTTCGCCACGCTGAGCTCGTCGGCCTCAACCGCCCTGGTCACCTCGCGGGCCAGCGTGTCGGTGGCCACGACGGGGGTCGTCGTAGGCACCAGCTCGAAGTTGCCGAAGTTGTAGTCGAGGACCCCGACGATCGGCTCGTCGAACGTCGCGCCGACGTTGACGGACGGTGAGGTTACGCCGGGGATGCCATCGTCGACCTGGATGCGCTCGGGGTTGAAGTCGCCTTCCCGTACCACGATGCCGCCCCTGGCCGTGCGCAGACCGGCGTCGTCACTCACGACCCAGAACTCGCCGAAGGCGTTGGTGGGGCCGGTGGCGACGGCCTTGTTCACCTGGACCCGCATGCCCTCGAGTGACTCGTAGAAGTCGATGCCGTCTGTGGTGGCGTCGAAGGTTCCGGACGTCTCGACGCTGCCGGTCGCGTCGTCATCGATGACCGCACCCGGTGGCACCCGGCCCCCGGCGCCAATGACGGTGGGGCTCGGCAGGGTGTTGCCTGAGGAGAGCACCGTCACGGCGAGGCCAGGGCTGCTGAGCTCCGTGGTGGTGAGGTTGGTGGTGCCCGCCGCCCCGCCCGGCCGGAACTCCACGACGGTGCCGGAGACCTTGGCCAGGTCGCCGACGTTGACGGCTGGGGCACTGTTCGTGAAGACGAGAATTCCTTCGGAGGTGCCAGGGTCGGCGTCGGACTGTGCGTCCTCCTCCTGCAGCCAGAAGGCGTTGGTCCGTTTCGCGGTGACGACACCTTCCACCGTGACCGATGTGGCGGCTGAAGGGGAGGTGTGCGCCAGGCCCTGGACCTGATGGATCTTCACGGTCGGCGGCGGCGGCGCTGCCGTCGTGAAGTTCACGACATGGTCGGCGGCCATGGTGTCCGGCGGGTCGTTGCCGTCGTCGTCGGAGACGTTCGCGGCGACGATGGTGAGCGTGCACAGCTCGTTCGTGCCGAAGTCGACGGCCGGGTCGAGGGTGTAGGTGGTCGCTCCACCGCTGAGCGTCATGGCATGTGCGCCGCTGGTCGCGCAGCTCAGGGTGAACGACGCGTCGGTGACTGTGACGGGCTCGCTGAAGGTAACGCTCACGTTGCTGCTGACCGGCACGTCCGTCGCGCCGTTCGCGGGGTTCGTGCTCGACACGCTGGGCGCACTGTCGCCGGTCGACTGGAAGGTCTGGCCCCCGAGTTGGCGGCATTCGAGTGTTGCCGCTGACGATGGCGGCCACGTGCAGTCACTGGGGTCCGTCAGCCAGGACCGCCGGTCGACTGCAAGGAGTCGCCGAGCGGGGTCGCGCCCTCTCCGCAACGCCGATGTCCGTGGACGTCATCCCACGCGGCGGCTCCGTTGGATGCGTGAACACCCCGTCGTAGCTGAGGTAGCTGTACAACCGCAGCCCAGGTGTGTCCCACCAGGGCCACACCGTCGTTTCCGCCGTTCTGCGTCCGTCGACGGCGTCAGTTGACAACGGTGCAAATCCCCAGCCGCTGCACGAGTCAGGGACAACACCCGGCCATTGAGAGCCGCGGGGGATGTGTAGGTTGCGGCCGCCGTCGGAGTGTTGCCGTTGCACCGGACGAGGCTCCAAGCCGACAGGTCTGCTGCTGCCCGCGGCAGCGATCTCCACCGCTTCGCCCGAGTCTGTGCCGACGTTGTCGTAGTGGATCTCGCCGATGAAGACCTGGCTGACCACCAAGTCCGGTGAGGCCGCCTGAGCGGGAGCTGCGGCCACGAGACCTGCGGCGAGGACGGCGAGCACGGACAGGATTGCGACGGGCGCACGGCGCACGCGAGCAGACGACGACACGAAGATCCTCCGTGATAACGGGACGGCCGGGGGTCTCCCTTGGGGCCGACAGGACCGTAACCCGTCGAGGCGAGGAGACGGAAGAGCCCTAGCGAGATTGCTGCCGGTACGCGGCTCAGCCGCTCCGAAGGACCTGGTAGATGGTTTCGGATAGAGGTGCCGGGCGGGGAATGTCATTCCAGCCGATCTCGAGCGCCTTCTCAGCGATCGCGGCCTTGACCTGGGCGACGTCCACGTCATCTTCGAAGAACGAGATGGACATTCCGTTCCCGGTCGCGGGGTCGACCAGGTGATACGCGCCCAGGACTCCGGGAACGGTCTTCGCGGCGTCGATCACCCATTGCCGTTCGTCGTCGGGCATGGGCTCCCACACGGCGATTCGAGCGAACACGGCTACCTCCGATGTGGCGAGTGGTCAGCCGACGATGCCCCGGCCCCTAACTCCGACATTGTCAGTAGACCGAGACGTGCACGTGGTCGTAGTGGTTGGCAGTGGTCGAGCCACGGTCGGACATCGGCCGCCATCCTTCGCCGCCGCGCTGCACGGTCCAGATGTGCTGCGCCCAGATGACCTCGCTGACGCCGAGCTCGCCGGCGTGGGCGCGCACGTACGCCGCGATGGCGTCGCCAAGGGAGCCACTGCACATGATGTCCAGCGCCAGGCCGGCGCCGTGGTCGCCGGAGCCCGACCGGCCACCCCACGAGCTGACCTGCGGGAACGCCGCGCACACCGAGCGATACACCTTGATCGTGTTGGCCTGCAGGCCGATCTCGACGGACGAGCCGTCCGAGCAGGGCGCAAGGGACACCCGTGCGGAGGGGCTGCTGGCGAACGCCACGCTGCCGCTGGTCGGCTCGCTGCGGGTCAGGTACTTCTTGTTCACCCAGGCCAGCTGCTTGCGGTAGGAGATCTGCGCCCAGTCACCGTGGACCACGCCGGTCACCTGGACCTTGTCGCCGTCGTCGAGCACGGTGAGCCGACGACTGCCCTCGTCGGAGTCGCTCCAGACCTTGAGGTCGTCGCTCACCCACCGGGGCGAGAGGTCCAGGGGGGCCCGCTCGCCGGGGAGCTCCAGGGCGACGACGTCGGCCATCCGCGGGGCGGCCGGCTCCGGCCGGGCCGCGTCCCGCGACACGGTGCGGGCCTGGGCCCGCTCGGCGGCCCACGCCGCCGGCTGGAAGGCCGCAGCCAGGGCAGGCGTCCGCCCGTCGGCCGGCTCGAGGGCGGCCGCGACGGGGACCACCGCAGTGGCCGCCAGCACGGCTGCCGGCAGGACCCCCCAGCGCTGCAGACGGACCTGCCAGGGCAGGGTTCTGCGGTGCCGGCCGGTAGGCATAGAGAGGAACGCTCCGGTTGCAGGGGGGACAAGTCGGAAGGAACGAGTGAAGCACAGTCACCCGCGCCGGCTCGAACCGGCGTGCGGTACGAATGGAGCGTGTCCGGTCACGACCCGCTGCCGCTCGTGCGTCCCATGCTGGCCAGCCCGGGTGAGCTGCCCTCCCCGGAGCAGGAGCACCGGTGGGCGTTCGAGATGAAGTGGGACGGCATCCGGGCGGTCGTCTACCTGGACGGCGGCGACCTGCGGCTGCTGACCCGCAACGACCGGGAGGTCTCGGCGACCTACCCCGAGCTGGCCGGGCTCACCGCGGCGCTGGCCGGCCACCGGGTCGTCCTGGACGGTGAGGTGGTGGCCTTCGACGAGGCCGGCCGGCCGAGCTTCGGCGAGCTCCAGGCCCGGATGCACGTCCGCGCCCCCGGCCGGGCGCTGCTCGACCGGGTCCCGGTCAGCCTGCTGGTCTTCGACCTGCTGCACCTGGACGGCACCTCCCTGCTGGACCGCGCCTACGACGAGCGCCGCGCGGCCCTGGAGGGTCTCGGGCTGGCGGGGGACCGCTGGGCGGTCCCGCCGGCCTTCGACGGGCACGCCGCGGACGCCCTGGAGGCCTCCCGGGCCCAGGGGCTGGAAGGTGTCCTCGCCAAGCGGCACGACTCGACGTACCTGCCCGGCCGGCGCTCGCCGTACTGGGTCAAGGTCAAGCACGAGCGCATGCAGGAGGTTGTGGTCGGCGGCTGGTCGCCCGGGTCCGGCCGGCGGGAGGGCGGGATCGGCTCGCTGCTGCTCGGCGTACCCGACGACGAGGGGCGGCTGGTCTTCGCCGGGCACGTGGGCACCGGGTTCACCGACGCGATGCTCACCGACCTCGGGCGCCGGCTGCGGGCCGCGGAGCGGAGGACCTCGCCGTTCGCCGACGAGGTTCCCCGCGCGCACGCCAAGGACGCGCACTGGGTCACGCCGCAGCTGGTCGGCGAGGTGCGATTCTCGGAGTGGACCCGCGACGGTCGGATGCGGCACCCGGCGTGGCGCGGGCTGCGCCCGGACAAGGCACCGGAGGACGTACGCCGGGAGAGCTGACGGCTACGCGCCGGTCCGCTCCAGCGGGGTGAGGTCGATCCGGCCGGGCCGACCGAGCAGGTAGCCCTGGCCGTACGAGCAGCCCAGGCGGGACAGCATCCGGCGCTGGTCCTCGTCCTCGATGCCCTCGGCGACCACATCGATGTGCAGCGCGCGGCACAGCGACACCACCGCCTCGACGATCGCGGTGCTGGCGTCCGAGCTGCCCATCCGGGCCACGAACGAGCGGTCGATCTTCACGTAGCTCGCCGGCACGTCGACCAGGTGGGTCAGCGAGGAGTACCCGGTGCCGAAGTCGTCGATCGCCAGCCGGACGCCGAGGTGCACCAGGGTGTCGAGCTCCGAGGTCGCGGTGGGCGTGACGCCCAGCAGCGCGGTCTCGGTCAGCTCGAGGGTGAGCCGGGCCGGCGGGAGGCCGCTGCGGCCCAAGGCCCGGGCCACCAGGCCCGGCAGCAGCCCGCGCCCGACGTGCCGCGCGGAGATGTTCACGCTGACGTTGGGCACGTCCGGCCCGGTGCCCCAGGCCACCGCGTCGTCGCAGGCCCGCTGCAGCACGTACCGGTCGATCTCCAGCACCAGGTCGCTGGCCTCGGCCACGGGAAGGAACGCGTCCGGGGCGAGGACGCCGCGCACCGGGTGGTCCCACCGGACGAGGGCCTCGTACGCCGCCACGGTGCCGTCGCCGAGCCGGCGGACCGGCTGGTAGTCGAGGAACAGCGAGCCGGCGCGCATCGCCTCACGCAGCTCGTGCTCCAGGCCGAGGCGCCGGGTAGCCCGCTCGATGAGCTCGGGTGCGAACAGCGCGTGCTGGTCGCGGCCGTTCTCCTTCGCGCGGTACAGGGCGGCGTCGGCGTTGCGCAGCAGGTCGGCGGCGGTGATGCCGGGCTCGGAGAGCGCGATGCCGACGCTGACCGTCATCGTGACGTCGTGCGCCCGCTGCATAGGCTTGGTGACCTCGTCGATCAGCCGTTGCGCCACCTGCTCGGCGTGACCCCGGGACGGCAGCGCCTCGCAGAGCACGACGAACTCGTCGCCGCCCAGCCGGGCGGCAGTGTCGCCGTCCCGGATGCAGGCGAGCAGCCGCTCCGCGGTCTCGACCAGCACGGCGTCGCCGGCCTCGTGCCCGCGGCTGTCGTTGACCAGCTTGAAGTGGTCCAGGTCGCAGAACAGCAGCGCCATCGGCCGTCCGGTGATCGCGGCCCGGTCCAGCGCGTCGGTGGTGCGCGCGAGCAGCGTCGTCCGGTTGACCAGGCCGGTGAGCTCGTCGTGCGAGGCCTGGTGCGCGAGCGCTTCGTGCGCCGTGCGCTCGGCGGTGACGTCCTCGATCATTGAGATGAAGTAGAGCGGGTCGCCGGCGGTGTCCCGGGCCAGCGCCACCGTGAGCTGGGCCCAGATCGGCTCGCCGGTCCGGGTCAGGTAGCGCTTGTACATCTTGTACGTCTCGGCGCCGCCGGCCAGCAGGTCCGCGACGTGGGCGAGGTCCAGCGCGAGGTCGTCGGGGTGCGTGATCGCCTGGAAGGTCAGCCCGGACAGCTCGCCGTGGCCGTAGCCGAGCAGCCGGCAGAACGCGTCGTTGCTCTCGAGCAGGACGCCGTCCAGCGAGACGATCGCGATGCCGATCGGGGCGTGCTCGGCGGCCAGCCGGAACCGGTGCTCGGCGGCCTCCAGGGCCGCGGCCGCGCGCCGCTCGGGGGTGACGTCGACGGCGGTGACGACGGCGACCGTCCCGTCGGCCAGCTCCGCCGGGGTGACGTTGAGTCGCAGCCAGCGGGGGTCGTCACCGGATCCGGGTCCGGGCAGCCCGACCACCGAACCGAGGACCGGCCGACCGCTGGCCAGCGCGACCGCCCAGGGGTGCTGCCCGGGTGCCAGCGCGGAACCGTGCTCGTCGAGCACGACGGCGAGCCGGCCGAGCCGGCCGACCAGGTCGGCAAAGGTGGGGTTGCAGCCCAGCAGGGTGCCGGTGGCGTCGAGAGCGGCGACGCCCTCGTGCAGGGCAGCGGCGACATGGTGGTACGCGAGGTCGGCGAGCACTCCGGCTCGACCCGACCCCGACTCATCAGGAGATCCCCCCGTGAGCCCTGCAAGAAGGTTGCCCACACGTGCAGATCGGGTCCCGGGGGGCCGACCTTGATCGCCGCCGCCGGTCCTTGACCATCCCTTGACCGGGCATCACACCCGGCGCAGCACCGCCGTGACCCGGCCGAGCACGGTGGCCTCGTCACCCGGGATGGGCTCGTACGCCGGGTTGTGCGGCATCAGCCAGACATGGCCGTCGCGGCGCTTGAAGGTCTTGACGGTGGCCTCACCGTCGATCATGGCGGCCACGATGTCGCCCTGTTCGGCGACCTGCTGCTGGCGCACCACCACCCAGTCGCCGTCGCAGATCGCGGCCTCGACCATCGAGTCGCCCTGCACCTGCAGCAGGAACAGCGTCCCCTCGCCGACCACCTGGCGGGGGAGCGGGAACACGTCCTCGACGGCCTGCTCGGCGAGGATCGGGCCGCCGGCGGCGATCCGCCCTACCAGCGGCACGTAGGCGGCGGCCGGGCGGGCGTCGCCGCTGCCCGTCTCCAGGTCGTGCGCGCTGCCGCCCCCGTCGAACGACGACGCGGCGACCGGCCCGGACTCCGGGCTGCGGACCTCGATGGCCCGCGGCCGGTTCGGGTCGCGGCGTAGGAAGCCCTTGCGCTCCAGGGTGGCGAGCTGGTGCGACACGCTGGAGGAGCTGGTGAGGCCGACCGCTTCGCCGATCTCGCGCATGCTCGGCGGGTAGCCCTTGCGCTCGACGGCGGACCGGATCACCTCGAGCACCCGGCGCTGCCGGGGGGTGAGGCCGGCCTCGTCGGGCGGGCCGTCCGGGATCTCGGCGACCGTGCCGCCCTTGCCCCGGGCGGCGCCTGTGCCGACCTTGGCGTCCTGCTCGCCCGTGTCCCGTCGCGCCACCGGTGCCTCCAGCTCTCGGGCGCTCCGCAGCGCCGTTCAGGTGTCCGAGTCCGCACCCGACGGTGCGCGCCCGGTGCGGGGTTGTGTCCGACCCTCGCGGGACGGTCTTCCGGGACGAACGTTAGCGATCTCGCACGGGTGTTTCAAACACCTGTTCGAACTTTCGCTGGATTTTGTCCCCGCGATGGGGTACAACTCGTACAGGTGTTCGATCGAACGAGTGTTCGACCGGGCCGGTCCGGACAGATCACAGGAGGCCACCATGAGCACGATGACCGTCAGCGCCGGTTACCCGGGCCGCCGTACCGCCGGCCGTCCGGTCCGGTCCGCTGCCGCCCCGGTCCGCACGCCGCGGCCGGCGGCCCGGCTCACCCGGCGCGGCCGGCTGCTGGTCACCGGGCTGGTGCTGCTGCTCCTCGTGGTGGCCGCCGTCCTGCTGACCGGCGGCGTGCCGGCCACCGCCGGGACCGACCGGGGCGCCCCGGTCGCTGCCGAGCGGGTCACCGTCGGGCCGGGGGAGACCCTCTGGCAGATCGCCGAGCGGGTCGCGCCCGGCACTGACCCGCGGGAGACCGTGGCGCGCATCCTTGACCTCAACGGCCTGCAGACCGCACAGGTCCAGGTGGGAACGGCCTTGCTGCTGCCCTCCTGAGCCGGCGGCGACGCGCCGCGGCAGCCGTGACCGGCCGCCGACACGCCCGACCGGGCGGCGCCGTTTTCGTGGTCTGCTCAACTGCCTGGGCCCGCTGACCTGCAGCGATGTCCCGGAAGCTGCCCCCGGCCGGGGCCAGTTTCGGCGACTTTCCCGATGCCCTTGCACATGTGGTGGTCGAGGGGCATTCTTACCCCCACATCTTGTGAATCACACCGTTGTAGTTATCCACACGGTCCTCACAGGATGTGCCCAGGAAAGGGCCGGTCGTGCACAGGTTGGTGCACAGATCGGTCCACAGGACACGCTTCGAGGGGAGCCCACTCGCATGCACTGCCCGTTCTGCCGCCACAGCGACAGCCGCGTGGTCGACAGCCGCGCGTCCGACGACGGCACCTCGATCCGCCGGCGCCGCCAGTGCCCCGAGTGCGGCCGCCGCTTCACCACGGTCGAGACGGCGTCGCCTGACGCGTCACCAAGCGCTCCGGCGCCAGCGAGCCGTTCAGCCGCGACAAGGTCCTGGTCGGCGTCCGCAAGGCCTGCCAGGGCCGCCCGGTCACCGAGGACGACCTGGCGCTGCTGGCCCAGCGGGTCGAGGAGTCGGTCCGCGCCAGCGGGGTCGCCGAGATCGAGGCCCACGAGGTCGGCATGGCCGTGCTGGCGCCGCTGCGCGAGCTCGACGAGGTGGCCTACCTGCGCTTCGCTCGCGTCTACCGGGCCTTCGACGACCTCGAGGACTTCGAGTCCGAGATCGCGCTGCTGCGGCCGAGCACGAGCTCGCGCGACCGGCGTTGCGAGGACGACCGGAAGAGCCCCTTAGAGGTACGCCGGGAAGGTCCGCCATATCGGACGTTTCTGTCGGTGCAGACGTGTTGAATTCAGTAGCAGTTTCGGGAGGAGAAGGAATGACGGAGACGTCGCAGCGACAAGCCCCAGGTGGTCCGTCAGGGCGGGCGCAGCAAGGGCCTGAAGATCGAGCGCATCTACACCACGGCGGGGGTCCACCCCTACGACGAGGTGACCTGGGAGCGGCGCGACGTCGTCCAGCAGAACTGGAAGACCGGCGAGACGATCTTCGAGCAGCGCGGGGTCGAGTTCCCCGACTTCTGGTCGGTCAACGCCTCGACGATCGTCACCACCAAGTACTTCCGCGGCGCCGTCGGCACCGACGCCCGCGAGACCGGCCTGCGCCAGCTCATCGACCGCGTCGTGCTCACCTACCGCCGGGCCGGCGAGGAGCACGGCTACTTCGCCACGCCCGACGACGCCGAGATCTTCGAGCACGAGCTGACCTAGGCGCTGCTGCACCAGGTGTTCTCGTTCAACTCCCCGGTCTGGTTCAACGTCGGCACGTCCTCGCCGCAGCAGGTCTCCGCCTGCTTCATCCTCGCCGTCGACGACACGATGGACTCGATCCTCAACTGGTACCGCGAGGAGGGCCTGATCTTCAAGGGCGGCTCCGGCGCCGGCCTCAACCTCTCCCGCATCCGCTCGTCCAAGGAGCTGCTGTCCTCCGGCGGCACGGCGTCCGGCCCGGTCTCGTTCATGCGCGGCGCCGACGCGTCCGCCGGCACCATCAAGTCCGGTGGCGCCACCCGTCGCGCGGCGAAGATGGTCGTGCTCGACGTCGACCACCCCGACATCGAGGAGTTCGTCGAGACCAAGGCGCGCGAGGAGGACAAGATCCGCGCGCTGCGCGACGCCGGGTTCGACATGGACCTCGGCGGCAAGGACATCACCTCCGTGCAGTACCAGAACGCCAACAACTCGGTGCGCGTCACCGACGAGTTCATGCGCGCGGTCGAGGAGGGCACCGAGTTCGGCCTGCGGGCCCGGGCCACCGGTGAGGTCATCGAGACCGTCGACGCCCGCGAGCTCTGGCGCAAGATCGCGCATGGCGGCGTGGGAGTGCGCCGACCCCGGCATCCAGTACGACGACACGATCAACGACTGGCACACCAACCCCGAGACCGGCCGGATCACCGCGTCCAACCCGTGCTCGGAGTACATGTCGCTGGACAACTCGTCCTGCAACCTGGCGTCGCTGAACCTGCTGAAGTTCCTCTCGCGACGACGACACGTTCGACGCGAAGACCTTCGCCAAGGTCGTCGAGCTCGTCATCACCGCGATGGACATCTCGATCTGCTTCGCCGACTTCCCGACCGAGGCGATCGGCGACACCACCCGCAAGTACCGCCAGCTCGGCATCGGCTACGCCAACCTCGGCGCGCTGCTGATGGCGACCGGCCACGGCTACGACTCGGACGGTGGCCGCGCGCTCGCCGCGTCGATCACCTCGCTGATGACCGGCACCTCCTACAAGCGCTCGGCCGAGCTGGCCGGCATCGTCGGCCCGTACGACGGCTACGCCCGCAACGCCGACGCCCACAAGCGGGTGATGCGCAAGCACGCCGCCGCCAACGACGCGATCCGCACCTTCGAGACGCTGGACAAGGACGTGCAGCGCGAGGCCAACAAGGCGTGGGACGCGACCATCAAGATCGGGGAGAAGAACGGCTACCGCAACGCGCAGGCGTCGGTGCTCGCGCCGACCGGCACCATCGGCTTCATGATGGACTGCGACACCACCGGCGTGGAGCCCGACTTCTCGCTGGTGAAGTTCAAGAAGCTGGTCGGCGGCGGCTCGATGCAGATCGTCAACCAGACGATCCCGCGGGCGCTGCGCCGGATGGGCTACTCCGAGGAGACCATCGAGGCGATCGTCGAGTACATCGCCGAGAAGGGCCACGTCATCGACGCCCCGGCCTGCGCCAGGAGCACTACGAGGTGTTCGACTGCGCGATGGGCGAGCGGTCGATCGCGCCGATGGGCCACGTGCGGATGATGGCGGCGGTGCAGCCGTTCCTGTCCGGCGCGATCTCCAAGACGGTCAACCTGCCGGAGACGGCGACGGTCGAGGAGATCGAGGACGTCCACTTCCAGGGCTGGAAGCTCGGCCTGAAGGCGCTGGCGGTCTACCGCGACAACTGCAAGGTCGGCCAGCCGCTGTCCGACGCCAAGGACAAGTCGGCGACGACCGAGGCCGGTGGTCGAGAAGGTCGTCGAGTACCGCCCGATCCGCAAGCGGCTGCCGAAGCAGCGCCCGGCGCAGATGACGTCGTTCGCGGTCGGTGGCGCCGAGGGCTACATGACGGCGTCGTCCTACCCGGACGACGGCCTGGGCGAGATCTTCCTCAAGATGTCGAAGCAGGGCTCGACCCTGGCCGGCGTCATGGACGCGTTCTCGATCGCCATCTCGATCGGCCTGCAGTACGGCGTGCCGCTGGAGACGTTCGTCTCGAAGTTCGTCAACATGCGCTTCGAGCCGGCCGGCCTCACCGACGACCCGGACGTCCGGATGGCGCAGTCGATCATGGACTACGTCTTCCGCCGGCTGGCGCTGGACCACCTCGACTTCGACACCCGCTCGGCCTACGGCATCTACACGGCCGAGGAGCGGGCCCGCCAGCTCGAGACCGGGTCCTACCAGGCCGGAGGAGTCCGACGAGGAGGTCGAGGAGGAGCTCGAGACGCTGGCCCAGTCCGCGCCGGTGACGGAGGCGCCCAAGGCCGAGGCGCCGACGACTGAGCCGCCAAGGACGTTTCCGGCGGAAACGCCGGCGGCGGTCAAGGAGGCGCCCGGCGGCGCCCACTCGTCGGCCGAGCTGCTCGAGGTCATCACCGGCCAGGTCTCCGACGCCCCGCTGTGCATGACCTGCGGCATCAAGATGCGCCCGGCCGGCTCCTGCTACGTCTGCGAGGGCTGCGGCAGCACCAGCGGCTGCAGCTGACCGCAGATTCGTTCAACGGCGCTGTGGCCCGCCCCTGAAGGGCGGGCCACAACGCTTTCACCACATCAATGCTTATGAAAGCAAGTAGGCTGGCCCGGTGCCGAAGGATGAGCCCCTCACCTCCGAGGAGGAGGTGCTCTGGCGAGCCCTCATGCGCATCGTCGTGGCCCTGCCTCGAGAGTTGGACAGCGACCTGGTGCGGGCCACTGGGCTGACGGCGAACGAGTACAAGACCTTGATGGCGCTGTCCGAGGCGCCGAACCGCGAACTGCGGATGGCGGAGCTCGCGAACGCCACCGGCTTGTCGGCGAGCCGGGTGACCCGTCTGGTCGACGACCTCCAGTCTCGGGGTTTCGTGGTCAAGCGAGCCAGCGCTGCCGACGGGCGGGGGAACGTCGCCAAGCTCGCGCCCCAGGGCTTTGCGAAGCTGAAGTCCGCCTGGCCGGCACATCTGGCCAGCGTGCGCCGTCGCGTCTTCGACCACATCGACTCCGCCGCGGTCAAGCGAGCAGCCCAGGCCATGTCGGGCGTGGCGGCTCAGCTGGGGGATGCGCCCTCCAGCGCACCCGACATGAAGCATTAGAACCTCCTTCATTTCCAGGCTGCCGCCAATGCTCCCTAATACTTGCTTGCCAACGCAAATGAATTGTGGCAGAGTCTATGGAGTCGCTAGGGAGCACGGACCGGCTGGGACGTGCCGGACGGTGAGGAGGCGGACGACATGCCCCGGATCGGTGTCATTCTCGGAAGCACGCGCCCCGGTCGGCGAGGTGAGCAGGTCGCCCGATGGGTGATGGACATCGCCAGTCGGCGCAGCGACAGCGAGTTCGAGCTGGTCGACCTCGCCGACTACCCGCTGCCGCACCTGGACGAGCCGCTACCCCCCAACATGGGTCAGTACCAGAACGCCGCACACCCAGAACTGGGCGGCGACGATCGGGCGCTTCGACGGGTTCGTCTTCGTCACGCCCGAGTACAACCACTCCACCTCGGGTGTGCTCAAGAACGCGATCGACTACGTCTACGCCGAGTGGAACAACAAGGCGATGGGCGTTGTCTCCTACGGCGCCGTGGGTGGCGCGAGGGCCGCCGAGCACCTCCGCCTGATCGCCGGTGAGCTGCAGATGGCAGACGTCCGCACGAACGTGGCGTTGTCGCTGTTCACCGACTTCGAGAACTTCACCGACCTCAACCCCGGCGCTTACCAGGTCGAGGCGCTGGACACGATGCTCGGCCAGGTCATCGCCTGGAGCGAGGCGCTGGCGCCGCTTCGCATGCTTGCTCGCGCCGCCTGACATCTACGACTACCCCTGACAGGAGGTCACCGGTCATGAACGTGGCACTCACCGGTGCAACCGGGTTCATCGGATCCCACATACTCACCGAGCTCAGGGAGCACGGTCATGAGGTGACCGCGCTCGTCCACGACGACGCTCAGGCGGACGTCATCTCGGGCCGTGGCGCCAAGCCCTACGTGGTCGACCTCTATGACCGGCCGGCAGTCGCGGCTGTGCTCGGCAGTACGGACGGAGCGATCCACACCGCCAGCCCGGGCGACGCCACCAGCGCAGCACTTGACGCTGCCGTGGTCGATGCCGCGATCGATGCCTTCGCCGGCACCGGGAAGCCGTACCTGCACATCAGCGGTGGGTGGGTGTTCGGCGACAACCGGTCCATCACCGAGCAGTCCCCCTTCAACTCGCCGGCGCTGGTGTCGTGGCGGGAAGCGATCGAACGTCGAGTGCTCGACGCGACGGACATGCGCGGAGTGGTGATCGTGTCCGGTGTCGCCTACGGGGACGGTGGCGGCGGGGTCCCCGGAGTGCTGCTCGGCTCGCCCCGAGACGACGACGGCAACCTGATCATGCTCGGCACAGGGCAACAGCACTGGGCGACCGTCCATGTGGCGGACCTGGCGGACGTGTTCCGTCGCGCCCTGGAGTCCGGAACGGCGCGTGGCTACTACGTCGTCGGCAACGGAGAGAACTCAACAGTTGCGGATCTCACTGCGGCGGCCGCCGTCGCGGTCGGCGCTCCAGGAGCCGTTCCCGGCTCCGATGACGAGGCTAGGGCCCGCCTTGGTGATTACTTCGCGGAGGTCCTCCTGCTCGATCAGGCCACCTCCGCGACCAAGGCTCGAACAGAACTCGGCTGGTCCCCCAACCACCCCGGGATGGCCGACGAGTTTCGCGGCGGCGGCTACCGGAGTTGAGGGGTCAAGCAGCACCTCTCCCTGCCCAGTGCCCAAGCAGGTCATAGGAGGCCGGGATACGCCGCACGCCGCTTCCGTTCGACGTCGGCGCGGTGCTTGTCGTCGGCATCGGCGGAGTCCCGAAGAACACCTGATTACGAATCTGCGGTCATCTGCTCGACGGTGCTGTGGTCGGGCTGCAAGCGGCCTGGTTCAGTCCTCGGGGTCGACGATCGGAGCGTACAACGCGAGCTCTTCCAACGACGGGACGTAGTAGTACCCACCGGTCAGTGGCCTCGTCACCCGCGTGAGCTCATCACGGACGCCATCTACGGCGCCGGCCATCCGGTCGAGCATCAGCTGCAGCCGGGCACGGTCGGCGCTGAAGCCAACAAAGATCGTGCCGTGCTTCGAGGGTGTGCCGTACGCCGTGTTGCGTCGCAAGATTGGCAGTTCTTCGCCGTTGACCGCGGTGATCACGGTCCGGGACACGTGCGCGCTGGCCGGCATCAACTCCTCGGCCAGCTCGACGCTACCCGCCTTGGTGCGCCCCATCATCGCCTCCTGCGCCTCTATCGACATGGCGGCCAGAGCCGCGGAGTCGTGCTCCCACACCTGCACCAGGACGACGCTGCCTTCCCCGCCCGGTGCCACGATCTCCGGAGCGTCGAACGCCGACGGGTTCTCGGTGCCATCGACGAACCCGGTCAGGTCACGGTCCTGCTGGTACACCCAGCCGTCGAGCTCGCTCTCGACCCTCGCAACCTGTGCTAGCGCTGTGGTCAGCCCAGCTGTGGCGTCGAAGACCGTCGTCCGGGAACCGCCAGACACCCAGATCCATACATCGCGCTGGGTAGCCGGCATCCTGAACCCATCCGGCCCGACCACCGCCGTGTTCATCCCGGTGCTGTCCTCGGGCCGGCTGTTGGCCAGCCCGGGCCACAGTTCCGGGCGCACGCCGACGACCACGTTCACCCCCCCGGTCGTGGACAACGACTCCGTGTGGCCGGCGATGGCGGCCACCAGCCGCGCCGGATCGGCGTCGGGCGCGAGCCGCAGCTCCAGGTAGCAGTGCTCCGAGGTGCCTAACGCGAAGATTCCGGGTTGAGCCGCCATGGTCGGAGCCTGCCAGAGTTCGCTTGCCGTTCACTGTCGGCGATCCACTGATGTGGCAGCCTGGCAGCCGTCGCGGCTGGACCGGTGGGTTGCGGAACCCTCGCTCCGCTGTCCCGGTGCCGCTCGCGTCTTAGCCAGTCGGATGCGCTCCCAACCTTCACCGACTACCAATAGCGTCGTATCAGGGTTCACCGGCGTCCGGAAGAGGCCGCAAGCCGAGTGAGCGGGAGCTGGCACTACCGAGCTGTTCTCCACCAGAGGTGACGGGTGGCGGAGTGGCACTTGCCGAGCACATTCACATCGCGGCATGAGCGAACGTCTATCAGCCTGACGGTCCGATACCTTTCGGAGGGTGGACGATTCTGAACACCCCAGTGAGCCACTCGTTGAGCAACGCATGCGCAACCGCGCCATGGAAGCGTTGGTTGCCCTCAGCGAAGGCGACTCGGGCGTTCGTAGCATCGGCGTAGGAGAGGGTAGGGATGGAGCCGACGGAGAATCAGGGCCCCTACCAGCCGCGAACGCCGCCGATGGCCGAGGACGATCCGGTTGTGAAGTGGCTGCTGCAGGGCGATCCGGCGATCCGCTGGCAGGTGCTGCGCGACCTCGTCAACGCCTCGGAGACCGAGGTGGCGACCGAGCGAGCGCGGGTGGAGCACGAGGGCTGGGGTGCTCGGCTGCTGGCGCTCCGGGCTCCTGATGGCCTGTGGGCGAACGGGGCCAACTTTCCGGGCACCGCGGCGTTCGCAGCGGCCACTGCGCGGGCTCTGGCTGCCGGTGACCCACCGCCGCCTTTCCCGTCGCCCGACGCGGAACCGGCCGAGGCACCGACCGACGGATCGGGTGCCGAGCCGAGCCAGCCGTGGACCGCGACGTACCCGGTCCTGCACGACCTGTGCCACCTGGGCATTCCCCCGGACAGTCCGGTGATGCAAGAGACCGCACACCTGGTGGCCCGCAACTGCCGCTGGGAGTACGACGGGCTGCCGTTCTTCGCCGGCGAGGTGGACTGCTGCATCAACGCCGGCACGATCCTGATCGGTGCCTACCTGGGCGTCGACGTCGACCCGGTGGTGCAGCGGCTCGTGGCCGACCAGATGCCGGATGGTGGCTGGAACTGCTGGGCCGAGACGCGCCCAGCGCCGGCATCTTTCGCAAGCACCCTGGACGTGATCGACGCTCTGCTGAGGTGGGAGCGCCATACCGGCGGATCTGAGGAGGTCCGCCGGGCTCGCCGGAACGGAGAGGAGTACTTGCTCCGGCGCAACCTCTTCCGGTCGTTACGCACGGGCGAGGTGGTCAACCCGCAATGGGCATTGTTCTCCTACCCCCCACGCTGGCATTACGACCTGCTCAAGGCCACGGAGTATTTCGCCCTGCGTGGGGGCACTCCGGATCCGCGGCTGGCCGAAGCGATCGAACGCGTCCGCGCAAAGCGCCGACCCGACGGGCGTTGGCTGCTCGAGAACAGCCACTCCGGCGCGGTCCACTTCAGGTTCGAGGAACCCGACGGCGCGCCTAGCCGGTGGAACACCTTGAGGGCGCTGCGGGTGCTGCGCTGGTACGACGCGTCCGCCCACTCCGGCAGCGCGAGCCAGGCGTCTTGACGACAGGTGGCGACATCCACGTCGACGGTGGCAGTTGAGCCGTTCGGTTGGAGGAACCATCAGCGGGAACGCGACTTGCCACCGGGCAAGGCGCATAACCGAGGGTAGGACTAGGACCAGACCCCTCCGGCTCCCGGGTACCGCACCGAACTATCCCTATGGGGACTGCGGCGGACCCTCGCATGCGTTCGTCCCGCTCGGCAATGCCGGTTGGCGCACTCCCGCGTCAGCCGGGCGCTTTGCAGCTGGCACTATTCGACGTTCGGCAGCACCCGCGGCAAGGCTCCACTGCATGTGCTACGAACGCGCCACCAGCGGCAGAAGCGGACGTTGTACTGGCGACGAATCGGTGACTGGGTGGCTGGCCCGTGCTCCGGCGGCTGTGTCACCATGCGCTGAGAGCTCGGCTTAGGTGTCGGCGGGCTGAAGACTCGGAGGCTTTCGGATGGCGGATCTCCGCTTCTGCGCCTACCAATACCAGCACTTACCGCTCGCCGCCCTGCACCAGCGCTGGCGGGACGCGGAACGGCTGGGATTCGACGTGCTGTGGAACTGCGACACGGTCGTGGAGCCGGATCGGGAGCGGCACACGATGTTCGACGGGCCGGCCACGCTCACTCTGATGGCATCCGGGACCAGCAGCATCCGGGTCGGGACGCTGGTCACGAGCCTCTACTTCCGGCACCCCGTCACGTTGACCAAGGCCGCCGTGACCGTCGATCACCTCAGCGGTGGGCGGGTCGAACTCGCACTCGGGGTCGGCGACCCCTCGGCGGGTGCCAAGGCCGCCGGCGTGGACTGGCCGCCCGGGGAACGGGTCGCCCGGTTCGTCGAGTTCGTCGAGCTGGTCGACCTGCTGCTGCGGCAGGAGGTCACCACCTACGTCGGCCAGTTCTACCGGTGCGAGGGGGCTGAGACGGTGCCGCTGCCGGTGCAGCGGCCTCGCCCGCCGGTCACGATCGCAGCGCATGGCCTGAAGATGCTGCGCATCGCCGCCGAGCACGGTGACGGATGGAGCTCCTGGGGCGGTTACGACGTGGCGACCGAGGAGGACTTCTACGCCGTCACAGCCGACCGCAGTCACCGATTCGACGACCTCTGCGTCACCGCCGGGCGCGACCCGACCACGATTCGGCACTCACTGGTCTGCTTCCCGCCACTGACCCCTTGGCAGTCGGTGGAGTACTTCCGCGACATGGTCGGACGCTTCGGCGAGATCGGCATCGACGAGTTCGTCCTCTACTGGCCGCAGACCTGGCGCGACGCTCCTGGCGAGGAGGCGGTGTTCGAGGAAGTCGCGACCACCGTCATGCCCAAGATGCGGGCGGACCACCGTTCGGATGGCGGTTAGCGCATCCATCGGGCGAGTCAGGAGTTCCACCGTCGGCGGCATGTGCGCAGTCGCGGATCAGGTGGTTCAGGTCGACACTCCGCCACCGGACTCATGCGCCGGTCTTCCCGTCGACCCCCTCGCGAAGCAGGTCGACGTGCCCGCAGTGCTGGGCGTACTCGCTAATCATCCGGAGCACCAGCCAGCGCAGATCGATGTCCTCGTACCAATCCAGCGGCCGCGCGGTGTCGTCGAGGTCGTGAGCGACGACGATCTCACGGGAGACGGCACACTCCGCGCGCCAGACCTCCAGGTCGGCGGCGAAGTCGGCGTCCGAGGGCGGATCGAAGTCGAGGTTGGGGTTGTCTGCGGTGACAAAGAGGAACGGCACGTCGCGGCGCTCGAAGTTCTGCTGAAACCACCAGCGCTCGACACCGGCGAGGTGTCGAATCAGGCCGTGAAGCGACAAGGTGGACGGCGGCATGGACCGGGTCCGGGCCTGCTCCGGGGTCAGGCCCCGGCACTTCATTTCCACCGTCGCTCGGTAGAACTCCAGATACGCCGCGAGCGCCTCACGCTCGGTG
>CAWJWE010000003.1:0-30675 GCA_963846525.1 uncultured Actinomycetota bacterium | reverse complement strand
GTTCCCGAGCACCCGCTCGGCGGCCGACACGACCGACCGGGAACCCGCACTATGCGCGACTGAGGAGACGCTTTGGTCGAATGGGTTAGCCCTCCGATGGGTTTGGTGACGCAACGCGCGTCCAGTACGCACGCGTCTCCCACGAACAGGTGTACTCGTCAGCCGTGAGAAGCGATCTCAACTCGTGCAAGAGGGCAAGTCGCTCCAGGTCGGGAAGTTCGGCGATCCACCCCATCGAGCCAAAGAACGCGACCAGCTCGTCAGGGCTGACAGTCTGCGGGTTGGCCAGCCGAACCTCCCGCATCTCCTCAAAGGCTCCTTCGATGAAGGGCGCTCGCCACTGGTCCGCTTCAAAGAGACTCGGATTGAGATCCTTCGGATCGTAGCCAAGATCGGCTCGATTCGGACCGCGCTCATCGAGCAGCTGTTCTACGGCGGCGATCGACGGTGTCGTCGTGCCTGCTGGGAGATTCCACAGCAGGATCAGCGCGCCCCGCGGTCGGAGCACGCGGCCAATCTCGGCGAGCGCGCGTTCACCGTCGAACCGATGGAACGCCTCGGCTATGAACACGGCATCGACCGACGCATCGTCCAGCGAGATGTCCTCGGCGCTTCCGGCGAGAACCTCGGCTGCAGGGCAAAGGTGAGTGAGCAAGCGGCGCATGCCATCGTCCGGCTCGACAGCAATCACGCGTTCAAACGTGGACTCCAGCAGCGTGTCAACTTTCCGGTCCCGGCGCCCAATTCGGCCACGGCTGCCGTAGGTGGTAGCTCGGCGAGCGCGACTGCCTCAGGGGGATATCCTGGATGACCGCGTTCGTAGTTGTCGAACCAGTGCCCGGGCATCATGGGACTGCTGATGACGTCGCCTCGAAAGCAGTTGGTGAGGATGGTGTTGGTTACCGCCGTTCCACCCCCACGCCTTCCACGAGGACGCCACCCATTTCGATGGAGCTGCGGCAGTGCGCGTGATGTGCCGCAACCGCGCACAGACTCGTGCGCAGGCAACCGATCAGGACGCTGTCAGAAGGGTGGGAGGTCGAGCTGATCGGTTGACTGCTGATCGATCGGCGGGTCGGGATCGGCCACGTGCCGGTGGCCGCAGGCGGGTCGGGATCTGCCTGTCCGCGGTCCGGATGGCTCTGCCGATCCTGCCGAATCTGCCGGATCGCGTCGCGCAGGTCGCCCATGGCGTGCCGGAGGGCGGGTGGGTCGAGGTTCGGGTGGTCGATCACCTGGTGGGGCGGGACCCGGTAGCTGCGCCCGGAGGGCAGCGCCCAGACGGTGGTCCCGTCGGGGTCGACGTGCACCGTTGTGTCGGTGAGGGTCTTGATCCGGTGGTGCAGCCGGTGCGCGGGTGCAGGTTGGCGGTCTCGGTGGCCCCGGCCGGCCATGGCCGGATGTGGTCGAGGTCGGACCGGCGGGCCGGGACCCGGCAGCCGACGCCGCGGCAGGTGCCGTCCCGGGCGACCACGTGCTCGACCATGTCCTGCGGCGGCTCGTAGCTGTCGACCGACACCTCGTCCAGCCGGCCGGTCCGCGGGTCGACCAGCAGCCGCCGCCAGGTGCCCTCGGCGGCGATCTTCCGGGCCAGCGGCGCGGCGATCGGACCCACCCCGGCAGCTCACCGGGCTCCTCGTCCAGACCCAGCAGGGTGGACGCGGCGACCACCACCCCGATCTGCGGGCGGCGGCCCTTCACCTTCGGCAGCTCGGCGCCGCAGTCGGTCAACCCCTGCGCCAGGCCGCGGGCGCCGATGTCGGCCAGCACGTCCGAGCGCCGCTGGTCCAACGTCCGGTCGTCGACCCCGGCCGGGCCGCGGGCGGCGGTGGCGCAGCCGGTCAACCACAGCCAGAACCCGTCCACCTCGTGCACCGGACCGGTCCAGGCCACCGTGGCGGTGCCGTCCTCGCCGGGGTAGCGCAGCACCCGGCGGGCCGCGACCTGCGCCACCCGGCGCTTCTCCGCCGCGGCCGGGTCCGCGGCGATCACCGCCCGGCGCAACGCGGCCCGCAGCGCCGGCATCGTCTGGCCCGGGGCCCGGTGAAGCACCCGGGCCTCCACCGCCGCCGCCGCGTCGTCGTCCAGCACCGCGACCGCGTCCACGATCGCCAGCACCTTGGCCCGGTCGATCCGGCCACCGGCCAACGCCAGCCGGGTGCCGGGCAGCCGGACCAGGTCGGCGGCCAGGTCCACCCGGAACACCGCACCCTGATGGGACACGCTGCAGGCCGCCGCCACCTCCGCGGCCGCCAGGTCCCGCGCCGAGAGCAGCTCCGGCGCCCCGCCGTTGCCGCCGACCCCGCGCCAGCCCTGCGCCCGCCGGGTCAGCTCCGCGGTGGCCGCCAGCTCCACCCCGGCCGCCCACGCCGCCAGCCGGGACGCCGCCGCCACCGCTGCCACCACCCCGTCATCCGGCAGCGACCCCAGCTCCGCACCGGCCAGCGCGGCCGCCACCGCCGCACCATCCAGGTCCGCGTCCCTCTCCGGCGCGGCCGCCGCCGCCAGCACCGCCAGCACCCAGCACCGCCAGTTAGTCCTCCGGGCCCGCGGCCCGCCGGGAACTCGTCCGGCGGCCCGTCGGCCAGGATCAGCTCGACGATCCGCTCCCAGTCCTGCCCCAGCGGGTCGACCGGCAGGTCGGCAGCCAGCGAGCCTCGATGGCCGCTGTCACGGCTCCACGGCTGCCACCTCCCGACTACTCGAACGTATGTTCGAATCCTAGCAGCCAGCCGCCATCCAAGGAAGGCTTGTGCACAGCCGATTGCCGTTGCCCGGCAACGACTCTCCGACAAGCCGGCCTCAGGTGACCTTGGTCTGCTCGGCGTACCGCGGGTCGTCGTGCTCCCCCGCCGCAACCACCGCAGCCACCTGCTCCACCGCGCGCACCACGTCGACGTGCCGCACGTACAGCGGCGCGAAGCCGAGGCGCACCAGGTCGGGGTCTCGGAAGTCGCCGACCACCCGCCGGGCGATCAGCGCCTGCACCACGCCGTACGCCGACGAGTGGCGCAACGAGACCTGGCTGCCGCGCTCGTGGTCAGCCCGCGGCGTGACGGCCTCGAAGCCCAGCGGCGCCAGCACCTCGTCGGCGAGCTCGAGGAACAACGACGTCAGCGACAGGCTCTTGGTGCGCACGTCGCGCATCGACAGGCCGTCGAACGCGCCGAGGGCCGCCTCGAGCGACAGCATCGACAGCATCGGCGGCGTGCCGTTGCGCATCCGGTCGATCCCCGGCGCGGGCTGGTAGGTGTCCTCCATCGCGAACGGGCGGGCGTGCCCGGTCCAGCCGGCCAGCGGTGAGCTCACGGTCTCGTGATGACGCCGGGCCACCATGACGTACGCCGGCGCGCCGGGGCCGCCGTTGAGGTACTTGTAGGTGCAGCCGACCGCCATGTCCACGTCGCAGCCGCCGAGGTCGACCGGCATCGCCCCGGCCGAGTGCGAAAGGTCCCACACCGACAGAGCGCCGACGTCGTGCACGGTGCGAGTGATGGCGGCCATGTCGTGCGCCCGCCCGGTGCGGTAGTCGACCTGGGCGAAGCACACGACCGCGACGTCGTCGTCGAGCACGGACCCGACCGCGCCCGGTTCCAGACGCACCACGCGCAGCCCGAGCAGATCGCTCACCGCGTCCGCGACGTAGAGGTCGGCCGGGAAGTTGCCCGGCTCGATCACCAGCGTGTCCCGGCCCGGGCGGAGCCGGGCCGCCGCGACGAGGACCTTGAACAGGTTGGCCGACGTCGAGTCAGCGACCACGACCTCGTCGTCCTCGGCACCGACCAGCCGGGCGATCCGGGCACCGATCCGGCGCGGCGCGTCCCACCAGTCGTGGGTGTTCCACGAGGTGATCAGGTCCTGACCCCACTGCCGCTCCACGACGTCGCGCACCACGTCGGGCACCGCGGCGGGCAGCGCGCCGAGCGAGTTGCCGTCGAGGTAGACGAGGCCCTCGGGCAGCACGAAACGCTCCCGGGCAGCGGCGACCGGGTCGTCGGCGTCGAGCTGCTCGGCGCGGGCTCGCGCGGCGGTGAGGTCCATCCACCCCCGCACCCTAGGACCCGTGCCAGCATGAGTCGCGTGGGGCAGCAGCGGGCGGCGGTCGCAACCGCGCGGCTCCCGGCTCTGGCCCCGGCCACGTACGCCGTCGCTGCCGCGGCAACAGCGGTGCTGCTCGCACTGACCGGGCGCTACGGACCTCACCGCGACGAGTTGTACTTCGTGGCAGCCGGGCACCATCCGCAGTGGGGCTACCCGGACCAGCCGCCGCTGACCCCGTTGATCGCCGCGGCGGCCGACTCGCTCGCACCCGGGTCACTGCTCCCCCTGCGCGCCCTGTCGGCCGTCATCGTCGGCGTCGTGGTCCTCGTCACGGCCGACCTCGCACGTGCCCTCGGCGGCGACCGCAGCGCGCAGCTGCTGGCAGCGGTGACGACCGGCACCGGGGCGGGACTGCTGGCGATCGGTCACCTGCTCTCGACCGCGACCGTGGACCTGCTCGCCTGGACAGTGGTCATCCGGCTTTTCGTCGCGACCCTGCAGCACGACCGGCCGCAGCTCTGGCCCGCGGTGGGGCTGGCGCTCGGGGTCGGGCTGGAGAACAAGCATCTCGTGGGCTTCCTCGCCGCCGGTCTCGTCGTCGGGATCGCGACCACACCGCCCTTGCGGCACCACCTGCGGTCCCCGTGGGCCTGGGGAGGTGCGGCGATCGCGCTGGCCCTATGGCTGCCCAACCTGATGTGGCAGGCCGACCACGGTTGGCCACAGCTCGAGCTCGCCGGTGACATCCGCGACGAGTACCGCACAGTCGGCGGCTCCATGGAGCTGGTCGGCTTCCAGGTCCTGATGATCAACCCGCTCGGCGGCGTGCTCGCCTTCGTTGGCATCGTCTCAGGGCTGCGCCGGCCGGGCTGGGCATTCTTCCGGCCGGTGCCGGTCGCCTACCTGCTTCTGCTCGTGGGCTTCGTCGTCACAGGTGGGAAGAACTACTACCTGCTCGGCCTGCTGCCTCCGCTCGCCGCAGCCGGGTCGGTCGTGGTGGCGCAACGATGGTCAGCGTTGCGGCTCCGGCTCCTCACGGTGGCGGTCGCGGTGACCGCGCTGTTCCCGGTGCCTGCACTGCTACCGGTCCTGCCTGCCGACACCCTCGACGCCTCGTTCTACCCGGCACTCAACGAGGACGGCCTGGAGACCATCGGCTGGCCCGGGGTGGTGGCCCAGGTGCGCAGCGTCGTCGCCGACCTGCCGCCGGCCCAACGACGTACGGCGGTCATCGTCACCCAGAACTACGGCGAGGCCGGGGCCCTGCAGTGGTACGACCGAACGCCGCCGGTCTTCAGCGGCCACAACGGGTACGGCGACTGGGGCCCGCCGAGATCCCGCGGCCCGGTCGTGTACGTCGGCTACCTCGCCGGCGACCAGGAAGCGCTGACCGGCTGCCAGCAGGCGGCGACCCTGCGGACCGGCGTCAACAACGAGGAGGACGGCGCCGGCGTGTGGGTCTGCGACGGGCCGGTCGGCTCCTGGGCGCAGGCCTGGCAGCGCCTGCGCCACCTCTCCGCCTGAGCAGCCCGTGCTGGTCCGCGACTCTGGCAGCATCCCGCGGGTGACAGACAACGCGCTCGACGTCCGGACCGTCCGCCCCGGTGATCCCGGCTGGGACGCCCACGTCGGACTCTTCGCCGACTACCGCGTCCACTACGGCCAGAGCCGCGAGCCGCAAGAGTGCGACCGGTGGCTGCGTGAGCAGCTCGACGCCGGCCGCTACCGCTGCTACCTCGCCCGGACCGGCCCCGAGGGTGGTCCCGCCGGGATGGCGAACGTCGCAGTCTCCCCTGCGTCGATGGTGCTGTCGGTGTTCTGGCAGCTGCGCGACCTGTACGTGGCACCCGACCACCGTCGGCGGGGTGTCGGACGGGCCCTCGTCGACGTCGTGGTCGCCGACGCGCGTGCTGCCGGCGCAGCCCGCATCAGTCTGCAGACCGAGGTCGGCAACGACCGGGCCGTTGACCTCTACCGGAGCGCGGGCTTCGAGGTGGTCAGCGAGCTGACGATGCTGAACCTCATGCTCTGAGCACTCGGTAGCGGGTCGCAGCGTTGAACTTTGCAGATCTTGGTCTGGAGTGGTGGCGAGACACCTCGTCGTGAGGAGCCACCGCCGTGCCGCTCACTACCCTTGCCGGTGCGTGAGCTGGCTGCGCCGTTCGGCTGTCCGGGCTGCGGGGTGATGAGCGACTTCGCCCGCAAGGGGATGCGCTCGCGGCTGCGACGGTTCGACACCGCGGCGGGCGTGGTCCGGGTCCGGTTGGCCAACGTGGGGTGCAGGTCGTGCGGGCGGGTGTTCGCTCCGCTGCTGCTGATGCTCGACCTGTCGGGCAAGCGCCGCACCGACCGGCTCAGCGTGGAACTGGCCGAGCTGGCCAGCCAGATGTCCTTCGCCCGCGCCGGGGCGCTGGCTCGACACTTCGGCCTGCCCGGGTCGCCCGGCCGAGCCCATCACGCCGTCGCCGACGTCGCTCCGTTGCTGGGCGCGGTCGGTGATCCCGACGCCGGTGGTCCTGGCCAGGCTGCCGTCGTCGTGCTCGACGGCACCGGCATGAGGGCCAGCAAGCGCCGGTTGGGCGTGGACTGCAACATCGCCCTGGGCATCACCGGACGCAGCGGGCCGCGTCGACGCCGACGCGCCGACACCGTGCTGCTCGGCCTGACTCTCGGCCCGGGCTGGCAGGCGATGGCGCCGCAGCTGCAAGGTCTCCAGCCGCCAGCCATGGTGGTCGTCGACGGCGAGCTGGCCATCACCAGGCTGGCCGAGTCGGTCTGGCCAGACGTCCCGATCCAGCGCTGCTGGTGGCACCTTCCTCGCGCCCTGCGCTGGGCGCTCTACGCCGACAAGACCGATCACCGCTGGGCCAACACCAAACGAGCCGAGCTCGTCGAGCTCCTGCGCCGAAGTCGCCCGCGAGCACCACACACCCGAGCAGGCCCTGCGCGACTATGACCGGTTCCGCGCGTCGATCAGCCCCCACCACGCCGCCAGCGAACTCCTCGATGGCGCACGCGAGCAGGCCTTCACCTGTCTGCGCCCCGACCTGCGATGGCGCCTGGCCGCACTGGGCGGACCCGAGATGGGCAGCGGCGTCCTGGAACGCGTCATGCGCGAACTCAACGCCCGCACCGACATCGGCGGCAGCCGCTGGTCGGTCGCCGGCCTGCACGACCTGCTCACCATCCAACTCGCCCGAATGACCAACCACCCGGCATGGACCACACTGCAGTCGATCACCCACCCACCAAACGCCATCCGCTACAGCCTCGAAACGGCCAAGTTCAACGCTGGCTGACGCTACCGAGCACTCAGACGAAGACTGCTAGTGCCCTGGTGACCTCGCCGCGGTCCTCCACCAGCGCGAGGAAGCCGCCGTCCGGGCCGAAGACGGCGACCGGACCGGGCGCGCCGCTCGCCGGGAGCGGGCCGCCGTGCGAGATGACGACGGCCGCGGCGTCGTCGACGTCCCGGGAGGCGAACGCGGCCCGCGCGGCATCCGCGATCGGCAGCAGCACGAAGTCCTCGGCCAGCGACTCGAGGCTGTGCGCGACGTCCAGCCGGTAGGGGCCGACCCGGGTCCGGCGCAGCATCGTGAGGTGGCCACCGACACCGAGAGCCGCGCCGAGGTCGCGGGCCAGCGCGCGGACGTAGGTGCCGCTGGAGCAGACCACGTGCACGTCGACGTCCACCGTCGTCCCGGCAGCCGGGCCGCAGCTCACCGACGTCGAACCGGCTCACCGTCACCGGTCGGGCCGCGAGCTCGACGTCCTCTCCGGCGCGGACCCGCTTGTATGCCCGCTGCCCGTCGACCTTGACCGCACTGACCGACGAGGGCACCTGCAGGATGTCGCCGGTCAAGTCGCGCGCGGCGGCGGCGATCGCGTCAGCCGTCACCGCGGACGCGTCGGAGGTCGCGACGACCTCGCCCTCGGCGTCGTCGGTGACCGTCGTCGCGCCGAGCCGCACGGTCGCGTCGTAGGCCTTCTCGGTCAGCGTGAGGTGGCCGAGCAGCCGGGTGGCGCGATTGACGCCGACGACCAGGACGCCGGTCGCCATCGGGTCGAGGGTGCCGGCATGGCCGACCTTGCGGGTGCCCGCCAGCCGGCGGACCCGGGCCACGACGTCGTGCGAGGTCAGGCCGGCCGGCTTGTCGACGACGACCAGCCCGTCACCGGTCGCGGACATCGGCCTCGTCGACGGAAACGGTGGGCTGGGCAACGTCCGAGTCGTCGTCGTCTTCGTCCCCGTCCACCCGGGGCGCCCGGTAAGGGTCCGCCTCGCCGGCATAGGTCGCCCCCGCGGCCGCGCGGTGCACCTCGGCGTCGGCCGCGGCGACCTTGGCCAGCAGGTCCTCGATGTGCGCGGCGTTCTCCGGGATCCCGTCGGCGATGAAGGTCAGGGACGGCGTGAGCCGTACGCCGGTCTGCTTGCCGACCTCGGAGCGCAGCACGCCGCGCGCGCTCTCCAGCGCCGCCGCGGTGTCGGCCCGCTGGGTCTCGTCGCCGAGGACGGTGTAGAAGACGGTCGCCTGCTGAAGGTCGCCGGTGACCCGGGCGTCGGTGATCGTGATGAACCCGAGCCGAGGGTCCTTGACGCGCATCTCCAGCGTCTCGGCAACCACGACCTTGATCCGGTCGGCCAGCTTGCGCGCACGCGCGGCATCCACCACGGCTACTCGTCCTCTCTGGTCATGACTTCGTCGTCTGTGCCTTTGACAAGCTGCCTCCGGGCGGAGAGCAGATCCATCTCCGGGTGGCCCGCGACCAGCCGTTCGCACGCGTCGAGGACGTCGACGCAGTGCGCCCGGTCCGCGGAGACGACCGCCACCCCGACGAGAGCGCGGCGGTGCAGGTCGAGATGACCTGCCTCCGCCGCGCTCACGTCGTACTTCCTGCGCAGCTCGGCGACCAGGGGCCGCACGAGGGAGCGCTTCTGCTTCAGCGACCGGACGTCGCCCAGCAACAGGTCGAACGCGACGCTGCCAGTGAACACGCTGCACATCCGTCCCGCGCTGGGTGGATCAGGCCCTGGCCTTCTCCCGCATCTCGAACGTCTCGATCACGTCGTCGACCTTGATGTCGTTGAACGACCCCAGGCCGATGCCGCACTCGTAACCTTCACGCACCTCGGTCGCGTCGTCCTTGAACCGCTTGAGCGACTCGACGGTGAGGTTGTCCGCCACGATGGCGCCGTCGCGGACCAGCCGCGCCTTGGAGTTGCGGCGGATCTCCCCGCTGCGCACCAGGCAACCGGCGATGTTGCCGAACTTGCTCGACCGGAACACCTCGCGGACCTCCGCGCTGCCGAGCTGCGCCTCCTCGTACTCGGGCTTGAGCATGCCCTTGAGCGCAGCCTCGACCTCGTCGATGGCCTGGTAGATGACCGAGTAGTAGCGGACGTCGACACCCTCGCGGTCGATCAGGTCGGAGACCCGCTCGGCCGGCCGCACGTTGAAGCCGATGATGACGGCATCGGACGCGACGGCCAGGTTGACGTCGTTCTGGGTGATGGCGCCGACACCGCGGTCGATGACGCGCAGCTCGACCTCCTCGCCCACCTCGATGTTCAGCAGGGCGTCCTCGAGGGCCTCGACGGCACCCGAGCCGTCGCCCTTGAGGATGAGGTTGAGCGTGTCGACCTTGCTCTGCTCCAGCCAGTCCTCGAGCGAGACCCGCTTGCGGGCCTTGGCCAACGTGGCGTTGCGCTGCATCGCCTGCCGCTTCTCGGCGATCTGGCGGGCGATCCGGTCCTCGTCGGCGACGAGGAACTTGTCGCCGGCGCCGGGCACCGAGGTGAAGCCGAGCACCTGCACCGGACGCGACGGCAGCGCCACGTCGAGGTTCTCGCCGTGCTCGTCGAGCATGGCGCGGACCCGGCCGTAGGCGTCGCCGGCGACGATCGAGTCACCGACGGCGAGCGTGCCGCGCTGCACCAGGACGGTCGCGACCGGACCCCGGCCGCGGTCGAGGTGAGCCTCGATCGCGACACCACGGGCGGGCGCGTCGGCGACCGCTCGCAGGTCGAGCGCGGCGTCGGCGGTGAGCAGGATCGACTCGAGCAGCTGCTCGATGTTGGTGCCCTGCTTGGCCGACACGTCGACGAAGATGGTCTCGCCGCCGTACTCCTCGGCCACCAGGTTGTACTCGGTCAGCTGCTGGCGGACCTTTGCCGGGTTGGCCCCGTCGCTGTCGATCTTGTTGACCGCGACGACGATCGGGACGTCGGCCGCCTGGGCGTGGTTGAGCGCCTCGATGGTCTGCGGCATGACGCCGTCGTCGGCCGCGACCACCAGCACCGCGATGTCGGTCACCTTGGCACCGCGAGCACGCATGGCCGTGAAGGCTTCGTGACCCGGGGTGTCGATGAAGGTGATCGCCCGCTCCTGGCCCTCGTGGGTCGTGTGGACCTGGTAGGCACCGATCGACTGGGTGATGCCGCCGGCCTCGCCGGAGAGGACGTCGGTCTTGCGAATCGCGTCCAGCAGGCGGGTCTTTCCGTGGTCGACGTGACCCATGACGGTGACGACCGGCGGTCGCGAGACGAGCTGGTCGTCGTCCCACTCCTCGCCGAGGAAGTCGATGTCGAACGAGTCGAGCAGCTCGCGGTCCTCGTCCTCGGGACTGACGACCTGGATCGAGTAGCCCAGCTCGGAGCCGAGCAGCTGGAAAGTGTCCTCGTCCAGAGACTGGGTCGCGGTGGCCATCTCACCGAGGTGGAACAGCACCGTGACCAGCGACGCCGGGTTGGCGTCGATCTTCTCGGCGAAGTCGGTCAGCGAGGAGCCACGGGCCAGCCGGACGACCGTCGTACCGTCGCCGCGCGGGACCTGCACGCCGCCGATCGACGGCGCCGCCATGTTGTCGAACTCCTGGCGCCGCTGCTTCTTCGACTTCCGGCCGCGCCGGGGCGGGCCACCGGGACGCCCGAACGCGCCGGCCGTGCCACCACGACGCGGACCGCCGCCGCGGCCACCACCGAAGCCGCCCGAGGGGCGACCGGCACCGGGAGCGCCGCCGCCGTAGCCGCCGCCACCACCACCGGCACCGGGACGACCGGCACCGCCGGGGGCACCGGGTCGGCCACGACCGGCCGGGGCACCCGGACGTCCGCCGGGACCACCGGGACCGCCGGTGCGACCCACGCCGGGGGCCGGCCGGGCCGGCATCATGCCCGGGTTGGGACGGGAACCGGCCGGACCGCTGGCGCCACCCGGGCGCGCGGCGGGCGGGCGGGGGGCTGCGCCGGGCCGGGGCATGCCCGTCGCGCCGTCGGTCGAGTAGGGGTTGTTGCCCGGCCGAGGTGCCGCGGGGCGGCCCATGCCGCTCGAGCCGCCGGAGGTGAACGGGTTGTTGCCGGGCCGGGGCTGACCGGCCGGGCGCGGGGCCTGGCTGGGCCGGGCCGGGGCCTCGGGTGCCGACGCCGCGGCAGCCGCGGGCAGCGGACCGGGAGTCGCGGCCGGGGCGGCCGGCTCAGGAGCCGCGGGCGCGACCGGGGCGGCCGGCTCGGCGGCCGCGGGCGCCTGGGGCGCCTCGAAAGGTGCGGGGGTGGGCGCCTCGATGGGCGCCGGGGTGGGTGCCGCGGGAGCGGCCGGGGCCGCCTTCTTCGCGGCGGTCTTCTTCGCGGGCGCCTTGGCCTCGGCAGGTGCCGCGGCGGGGAGGGCGTCCCGGAGCTTGCGTACGACGGGGGGCTCGACAGTCGACGAGGCCGACCGGACGAACTCACCGAGTTCGTTCAGCTTGGCCATGACGATCTTGCTTTCGACCCCGAGCTCCTTGGCGAGCTCGTAGACCCGGACCTTAGCCACATCTCTCCTGTCTCGGTCCGGGCCGGATCATGGAGACCGGGGGTCGGACCGTCGTTACTTCACGGGGGCACTCATGGGTGCATGCTCATCGGGTGCTCATGGCGTCTCGACTCGCTTCCGGATAGGGACGGTCGTGCTCAACGGGCCGCTGGCGTGCGACATCCGCGCCAAAAGGGCGCGGGATCTGCTCGCGGTCCCAGGCAGTCTAACGCCTCACACCCGCCGGAGCATCCCGGCAACATCTCGCCGACCCTGGGACACATCCGAGGCGGATGGGCGAGCCGATACGACCGACGCACCACACCAGCCTCACCAGCACCAGATGTGTTTCAGGACTAGCGCCTCAGCTTGTCTCCGCACCGGCCAGCTCCCGGCGTACCAGATCGGCATCCAGCGGGGGCGGCACGCGCAGCGCACGCGGGAAGGCCTTCCGACGCTCCGCCAGGTCCAGGCAGGCCAGGTCCCGGTGCAGGTGGGCCCCCCGCCCGGGCAGCCGGCGGGCCGGGTCCGGCAGGAGGAGCCCCTCGCGGGCGACGACGCGCAGCAGGTCGGCGGCGGGGGCGCGCTGCCGGCACCCGACACAGGTGCGGACCGGCGGGCTCAGACGGAGCTCTCGGCATCGCCGACCGGGGTGGAGGCGGCCGGCGGCTCGCGGGTGACGTCCGGCCGGATGTCGATCCGCCAGCCGGTGAGCCGGGCGGCCAGCCGGGCGTTCTGGCCCTCCTTGCCGATCGCCAGCGAGAGCTGGTAGTCGGGCACGGTGATCCGGGCCGACCGGGCGGCCAGGTCGACGATCTCGACGTGCAGCACCTTGGCCGGCTGCAACGCCTCGGCGAGGAACCGCGCCGGGTCCTCGGACCAGTCGACGATGTCGATCTTCTCGCCGTGCAGCTCGGTCATCACGGCCCGAGCCCGCGCGCCCATCGGCCCGATGCAGGACCCCTTGGCGTTGACCCCGGGGCGGTTGGACTTGACCGCGATCTTGGTGCGGTGCCCGGCCTCGCGCGCGACGGCCGCGATCTCGACGGTGCCGTCGGCGATCTCGGGCACCTCGAGCGCGAACAGCTTGCGGACCAGGTTGGGATGGGTGCGGGAGAGCATGATCGACGGGCCGCGCGCGCCCTTGCGGACCTGGACGACGTAGCAGCGCAGCCGGCTGCCGTGCTCGTAGTTCTCGCCGGGCACCTGCTCGGGCGGCGGCAGGACGGCCTCGATCCGGCCGAGGTCGACGAACACGTTGCGCGGGTCCTTGCCCTGCTGGACGACGCCGCTGACGATGTCGCCCTCCTTGCCGGAGAACTCGCCGAAGGTCTGCTCGTCCTCGGCGTCGCGCAGCCGCTGCAGGATGACCTGCTTCGCGGTGGTGGCGGCGATCCGGCCGAAGCCGGTGGGTGTGTCGTCCCACTCGCGCAGGACGTTGCCGTCGTCGTCGGTCTCCGCCGCCCAGACGGTGACGTGGCCGTTCTTGCGGTCCAGCTCGACCCGAGCCCGGGGATGGTGTCCCTCGGTGCGCTGGTAGGCGATGAGCAGGGCCGACTCGATGGCCTCGACGAGCATCGAGAAGGAGACCTCCTTCTCGCGCTCCAGCGCGCGCAGTGCGCCCATGTCGATGTCCATGGCTCAGTCCTCCTCTGCTGTCTCGTCAGTGGTCCCTCGCGGGCGGTTGAACTCGATCTCGACCCGGCCGGAGGAGACCCGGTCCCAGACCAGCCGGGTCAGTACGCCGTCGGACTCGACGCCGATGCCGTCGTCGTCGACCGCCACCAGCCGGCCGGTCAGCGAGGTGCCCTCGACGGTCGCGACCTTCACCAGCCGGGTGAGGTTGCGCCGCCAGTGCCGGGGCTCGGTCAGCGGACGGTCGACGCCGGGCGAGCTGACCTCCAGCACGTACGGCGAGCCGCCCATCGGGTCGCGCTCGTCCAGCACGGCGGAGACGGCGGTGCTGACGGCCGCGACGGTGTCCAGCTCGAGGCCGCCGTCCCGGTCGACGACCACGCGCAGCAGCCGGCGCTTGCCCGCCGGGGTGATCACGATGTCCTCGAGGTCCAGGCCCTCCGCAGCCACCACGGGCTCGAGCAGCCTGACGAGCGAGTCGCGGTCCGATGCCTTGCCCATGCGGACCTCCTCGCTCTGCTGTTGTCGTCCGGCGCACTCCGGCGCTGGCGCCGTGCGTCCTGCTCCGAGAGTAGCGGGTACCGCGCATGCGATCATGCGGCGTGCAGGACCGCCTCCCACGCCGTGCGGTGCTGGCGACCGGCACGGTGCTCACCCTGGCCGCCTGCCTGCCCGGCGCCGACCCGGAGCCCTCGCCCCCCGACCCGGACCTCCGGCTCCGGCGTCGCGCCGCCGCCGAGGTGCGCGACCTGGTCGCCGCCTACGCCGCTGTGGTGACCGCCTTCCCGCAGGCCGACGCCCGGCAGCTCGCCACGCTGCGCGCCCTCGCCGCCGAGCACGAGGCGCACGTCACGGCGCTCGACGGTCCCCAGCCGACACCACCGTCGGAGTCGCCGTCGGCGTCAGCGAAGGCTCCGCCGACGGTGCCGGCGACGATGGCTGCTTCCGTCGGCTGGCTGGCAGGGATCGAGCGCGCCGCCGCCACCCGACGGACCCGGCAGTCGTTGCGTGCCGGTGCCGACCTGGCCCGGCTCCTCGCGGCCGTCGGCGCCTGCGAGACCACCCATGCCGTGCTGCTGGACCGCGGGGTCCGCGGGTGACCCGGCGCGCGGACCGGGCGGTGCTCCAGCGGGTGCTGGCAGCCGAGCACGCCGTCGTCTACGGGTACGGCGTGGCCGGTGCCCGGCTGCGCGGGGCGGCCCGGCGGCGGGCCGAGCGCGGCTGGACGAGGCACCGGGCCAGCCGGGACGCCCTCGAGCAACAGGTGAGCGACCTGGGCGCCGACCCGGAGCCGCCGGCGCCGGCGTACGGCCTGCCGTCGCCGGTGGTCACCCCCGAGGATGCCGCGACGCTGCTCACACTCCTGGAGGAGCGGCTGGCCGCGGTCTGGGCCGATGCCGTCGCCGACCTGGCCGGTGACCTGCGGCGGCAGGCCGTCGACGGGCTGGCCGAGGCCGCGGTCGCTGCCGCGTGGTGGCGCGGCGGCAGCGTGCCGTTCCCCGGCCTGCCCGAGCGGTAGCCGTCAGGGAGCCGTCGCGACCGCCACCGGTGCGAGGTCGGGCCACCAGGGCGACTCGACCACGCAGCGCGCGAACAGCCACCACCGGAGCCGCTCGCGGTCGACCTCGCACAGGTCGGCCATCCGGTCAGCCAGCCCGGCCGGGTCGGCGCGCAGCCGGTCGAGGCAGTTCAGCAGGTGCTGGATCGGGTCGTACGCCGGGTCGCCGACGTACGGCTTGGGGTCGATCACCAGCCAGGGCTCGCGCTCGGCGGCCAGCACGTTGCCCCCGTGCAGGTCGGTGAGCAGCAGCACCTCGCGCTCGGCCGTCGTCGGCAGCGACCGCCAGAGCTCCAGTCCGGCCCGGGACAGGCCGGGGTCGAGGCTCCGGCGCCGGTCCTCCTCGTGCTCCCGGGCCCAGGCCTCGCACATCTCGGCGAGCGGCCGGAAGGGCTGGCCTGCTGGCGGCTCCTGCCAGAGCCGCCGGAGCAGTCCGGCGACGACGATGTCCTGCTCCTCCTCGGGCAGCGAGCTCCCGAGCTCGGTGCCGGGGCGGGCGCGTTCGAGCAGCAGGGCCGTGGTGTCGCCGTCGACGTGGTCGGCGTGCAGCAGCACCGTGCCCCGACCGGCCCACACCCGCAGGCTGGCCGCCTCGTCGCGGCCCTCGTCGTGCGTCCAGCCGACCTTCAGCACCACGTCGCGGCCCGCGGCGTCCTGGGCCGGCGCCGTCCACGAGCACTGGCCGCCGGGCTGGAACGGCGCACCCAGGGTCAGCTCCCAGCGCGCCGCCAGGCCCGCGACGATGTCCGGCAGCCGCCCGATCCAGTCCCGCCGCCGGTCGTGCAGGTCCTGGGCCGCCGCCTCGACCAGGTTCGACGACAGCTCGAGATCGGGCGACACCGGCCCATCATCACCGACGGACGATGGTGAAACCTCCTGCCACCACGGACGCCGGGACGTCGCCCGACGCCTTGCTCGTCGAGGCCCGCACCAGCCGGCCCCGGCCGTCGTAGACCTCGACCCGGGCCGGGCCGCTGCCCGGCACCGAGACCTTGGTCTGCTGGTCGGTGGTGGCCGCGCTGCGCAGCAGGGCGGTCCCGTGGCCGGCGCCGCCGAGCACCAGCCGGGACACCAGGGGCTCGACCATCAGCGCGTCCAGCCGGGCCTCGTCCCCGCCGGTGGCCGTGGTGGTGGCGGTCACCACCTGCTGGCCGGGCGGCAGGGTGACCGGGAGGGTCACCGGGAGCAGCGCCCCCGGAGCGGGTGAGGCGCCCTGGGTGCCGATGTCGCCCGAACGCACCGTGCCGAGCACGGTGTCCCCGGCGCGGAACGTCGTGACCGCGGTGCTGCCGGGCTGCAGGTCCACCACGGCGAGCACGAGCCGCCGCTCACCCTTGCCGACGGTCACCCGCGCCGAGCCCCCGGCGGGCAGCGCGGCGTAGGCGTCGCCCTCGTAGTACGACTCCCCGGTCCACCCGCCGCCCGGCGGCTTGACCACGTGCGCGCCGCCGGCGAGCGTCCCGCCCTCGACCTGGACCGTGCGGTTGCCGACCCGTTCCCGCACCCCGGCGGTCCGGGCGAGCTCGGCGACCTCCGGACGCGCGTCCAGGGCGAGCATCGAGAGCAGCCCGTGGATCGTCGACTCGGCCCCCGCGTTGCGGTTCACGTTGCCGTTCCCCTCGACGCCGTCCACCGAGCGGCCGGTCGTCGGGTCGTAGGCGGGCTGACCGGACGCGTTCGCGCCGAAGTACCAGGCCGCCATCACACCGGCCAGCCGACGGAGCCCGGCGGAGCCGGTGACGTCCGCGGTCGCGAGCAGCGACTGCAGCCGCGAGTCGACGCCGTAGGTGATCTGCGAGCCGTCGATCCGCGTCGGCAGCCGCCCGTTGTCGGGCCCGCCGGAGGTCAGCATCCACGGGTCGAAGACCGCGGAGTCCCGGGTGGCGGCCGCGGCCAGCGACGGGTCACCGAGCGCGACCGAGGCATGGGCAAGGGCCGCGGGCATCTGCGAGCCCCAGCCGTGCCAGATCGAGCGCGACAGCCCCCAGGGCCGCACGGCGCCGAACGGCCAGCTGCGGGCGTCGCCGCCACCCAGGGCGGCCACCGCCTCGGCCAGCTTCGCCAGCGCGTCCCGCGCCGCGGGTGTGGCCGACCCGGTCCGGACGTACGTCGAGAGGCCGAGCACGGCCTCCGCGGTCGCGTCGCCGCCGTCCACCACCAGCCAGGCGGGCGTCTGCTCGCCATCGATGTTCCTGAACTGCCCGTAGCGCGCCAAGGTCTGGCGCTGCAACGCCGAGATGCTCAGGTCCAGCCGGTCCTTGAGGAACCCAGCGAAGGCGGAGTCCGAGTTACGGAAGGCCGCGTACCCCTCGCCTAGCGCCCACACCGTGCGGGCCAGCCAGTACGACTCGGCGCTGTCCGACGGATCGGGCTCCTCATGGACCACCGGGCTCGGGTTCAGGGTGCCGTCCGTCTGCATCCAGAGCACCACGTTGCCGGCATTGCTGCCGGAGGAGGTCTGGAAGTAGGCCACGGCGCGGAGCAGGTCGAAGGCCTTGGACCGGCTGGTCAGGTCCCCGGTCTGCTGCCAGTGCCGGAGGTAGACGACGGCCGCACGGGTGACGTCGTCGGCGTTGAAGGCGCCCTGTCCCCAGACGCCGTCGCCGTCGTCGTCGCGTCCGCCGCCGATCCGGTCGTAGTGCCCGTCGGGTTGCCGGTCGGCGTAGGTCCACAGCACCCGCAGCGGCTGGTCCGGCTGGTAGGTCGTGTGGTTCGCCTGGGGCGGCGGGCTGACCGTCTCGCCGAGGAAGTCCAGGTGGGCGAGGTTCGTCAGCGGCGCGGCGGCTGACGCCGGCGACGCCGCCTGCCCCGCCACCAGGACGGAGCAGACCAGGGCGAGCACGAGAGCGCCGACGGTGCGGCGCGGGGCGCGGGTCACGGCGCGATCGTGTCGTTGGGCGGGTTCTGTCGACTGGTCTCGGTCATGCGGTCCTCACGTCGTCTCGGTCGATGGTCGGAGTGGTCAGGTCGGGTCGGACGTGTCGTCCCTCAGCAGCAGACCGGCGCGCAGCGTCCGCGACCGCGACGGCGGCCAGCGCCTCGCCGGCGCCCGACCGCGGTGGTGGTCCATCGGCCGCGGCGCTGAGCAGGTCGGCTGCAGCAGCCCGGACGCTCTCGGCGTAAACCCGCTGCTTCGCGCCGTCGTCACCGAGCACCAGCTCGAGCACCACCCGGTGCGGCAGCTCGAGGTCGCGACCCCGTCCACGGGCCGCGGGCGGACCCGCGTCGCGGTGCACGACCGCGGTCACCCCGCTGCCCGGGCCGAGGCGGTGGCCCGGCACGTGCAGCAGGTCGGCGGCGCGGGCCGGCAGGCCGTACGCCGTCGCGGCGCCGGCGTCGTCGGTCCACGCCTCCACCCGGGCCCGCAGCGGAATCCAGCCCTCGACCCGCACCTCGGCCGCGCCGTGGTCGAGGCGCAGCTGCTGCCGCTCGCACCGGGCGGCGTGCGCGAAGCCGTGGGTATGGGTGGCCAGTGCGCCGCCATCGTGCACGGCGGAGGCGCTGACCAGGTCGGTGGTGCCGTCCGGGCGTCGTGCGGCCACTGCCGACACGAGGTGCGGCGTGCTGCCGAGCAGCAGGTGCGCAGCGTCGAAGAAGTGGACGCCGTGCTCGACGAATATCCCGCCGCTCACCGCCTCGTCCCAGAACCAGTGGCCGGCCGGCAGGTCCTCGTCGCTGGCGTCGTTGTCGAAGCTGAAGACCTGCACCGGCCCGAGCAGCTCGTCCTGCAGCCGGACCAGCGCCTGCAGCAGGGGGTTGTAGCGCAGCACGTGGTCGACGACGAGCACCCGGTCGGAGGCCTCGGCGAAGGCCGCCACTGTCCGGGCGGTACCGAGCTCGGTTGCCAGCGGCTTCTCGCACAGGACGTGCCGGCCCGCGTCGAGCGCCGCCAGGGTGATCTCGGCGTGCCGGTCCGGCGGCGCGACCACGGCCACCACGTCGACGTTGTCGTCGGTGAGCAGGGCGCGCCAGTCGGCGCTCGCCGTGGCGCTGTGCTCGCGGGCGAGAGCCTCAGCGCGACCCCGGTCGGGGTCGGCCACCGCGCGCACCTCGAGCCCCGGCAGGTCAGCCACGGCGCCGGCCAGGAAACCGGCGAAGCGGCCGGCTCCCGCGATCCCGAGGCCGAGGGCACGTGTCACGTGTGGTCGAGCCTCGCCACGCCGATCTTGGAGTCGGCCATCCCGTAGAACACGAACCGGACTCCGTCGACCTGCTCGATCGCGGTCGGGAACACGACGTTGGGAACGGTGCCGGCGCGCTCGTCGTCGGTCTCCGGGGCAAGGATCGGCTCGGCCGTGCGGGACAGCACCCGCGACGGGTCGTCCGGGTCGAGCAGCATCGCGCCGGCTGCGTACTCGACCCGCTGGGTGGTCGGGTCGAAGCCGACCGGCATCTCGCCGGTCACCCCGTGGTGGATGAGCAGCCAGCCCTCGTCCACCCGCAGCGGGGGCGGTCCGGCGCCGATCTTCAGCTCCTCGAAGGGGTGCTCGGACATCGCGACGCAGCGGTGGTCACGGGGCCGCGCCAACGCCCGGACGTCGGCCAGCACCTCGTCGACCGGCACGTAGGAGATCCAGATGCCGGGCCGCTCGTCGGTGACGCCGGCCGGCAGGTGCACGGTCTCGCCCTCGCGGAACCAGCCGAGGTCCCACATCGGCCGGTGCAGCATCGCGAAGGCCGGCCGGCCGTGCGGGTCCGGCACCGGCTCGGGGAAGAACACCGCGTCCTTGTTGGGGAACATGCACAGGTCGGTGTCGAGGTCGGGCTGGTAGGCGAACTGCACCGGACCCAGCCGGCGCCACTCACGAAGGTCGGCCGACACCGCGAGGGCCAGCCGGGGACCGAGCGGGCCGAACGCGACGTAGGTCATGAGGTGCAGGCCGAGCGAGGGGACCGAGGTGGTGCGCGGGTCCTCGACGCCGGCGTTGTGCGCGCCGCGCTCCCAGCCCTCGTCCGGCGCGAGGACCACGCCCTTGCGCTCGACGCCCACCGGGACGCCGTCCTCGAGCACCACCTCGGCGAGCCCTACCCGCGAGACGTTGCCGGCGGCCACCAGGCGAGGAAGCAGGTGCAGCCGCCCGTCCGGCGTGCGCCCGCTGGCCGGGTTGAGGACGCCGAGCTCCTCCAGCGGGTCGCCGGGCAGTGGCGACATCACGACGCCGAGCCGGGTCAGCGTGTACGGGACGGTGGTGGTCTGGGCAGGCACGGTCAGCCTTTCACGCCGGAGCCGAGCTCGGAGGAGGTGAAGTGCCGCTGGAAGGACACGAACAACGCCACCGCCGGCGCGGCGAGCACGACGGCTCCCGCGAGGATCGCGCCGTAGGGGTTGCTGGCCCGGCCGGCGACGTTGGCCAGGTAGTTCGCCAGCGACACGGCCAGCGGCTGCTTGCTGTTGTCCTTGGTGATGAGGAACGGCCAGAGGAACTCGTTCCACGGCCCGATGAAGGTGAGCAGCACAGCAGTGAGCAGGGCAGGGCGCACCAACGGCAGCGCGATCGACCAGAGGATCCGCAGCTCGCCCGCGCCGTCGATGCGAGCGGCCGAGAACAGGTCCTCGGGCAGCTGCAGGAAGAACTGCCGGAAGATGAAGACGGCCGTCGAGTTGATCGCGAACGGCAGGATCATGCCGAGGTAGGAGTCGGCCAGCCCGTAGCTGCGGACGATCATCACGTACAGCGGGATGATGAGCAGCTGGAACGGGATCAGCTGCACGAGCAGCATCACCGCGAACAGAGTTCCCCGGCCGCGGAAGTGCAGCACGGCCAGGGCATAGCCGGCCAGGACGCCGAAGACGACCGTCCCCAGGATGACGCCGCCGGTCACGATGCCGGAGTTGACCAGCGACTGGGCCAGGTCGACCCGCTCGTTGATCTGCCGGTAGTTGTCGAGCGTCCAGCCGCCGATCGGGAAGGCTCCCCCGATGGACGTGTCGGACTTCGGCCTGCAGCGACCCGACGAGCATGTAGTAGAAGGGGAACAGGAACACGACCGCTCCGAGAGCCGAGCAGCGCGAAGCGGGCCAGGTAGGGCAGGTCGAGGCGTCGGCGCTCCGGCACGGGCGTCACCGCGGGCAGGCGATGTCCCGTGCTCGTCGTCGGTGCGGGTGGCGGTGAGGGCCGTGTGGGCGGACTCGCTCATGTCAGTCCCTCTCCAGGATGCGGCGGCTGAGCAGCGAGATCGCCAGGACCGCGAGCACGAGCATCACGCCGATGGCGGACGCGACGTCAGGGTTCCCCTGCTCGATCCCCCTCTGGTACATCACCAGCACCGGGGACGCCGAGGCGCCGTCCGGCCCGCCCCCGTTGGTGAGCAGGTAGGGCTCGGTGAACAGGTTGGCGCCGGTGATGGTCGCCAGGATCACCACCAGCGCGGTAGCGGGCCGGACGCCGGGGATGGTGACGTTGCGCATCTGCTGCCAGCGGGTGGCCCCGTCGACGCTCGCCGACTCGTACAGCTCCTTGGGCACCGACTGCAGGGCGGCGAGGTAGAGCAGGATGTAGAAGCCGAGCTGCTTCCAGGTCACGAAGAAGGCGATCAACGGCATCGCCAGTGTGGAGTTGATCAGCCAGGACGGGTCCGGTGCCAGGCTGCCGAGCAGCTGGTTGACCATGCCGTCCTTGGAGAACAGGAACCACCAGACGGCGACCACCGCGACGCTGGCGCTGATGTAGGGCACGTAGTAGCTGACCCGGAAGAAGGTCCGGCCCACGATGGCCGCGTTGAGGGCGTTGGCCAGCACCAAGGAGAGCCCGACCGTCAGCGGGACGTTGATGACCAGGAAGATGGCCACGTTGACGAACGAGCGCCGCACGTCCGGGTCGCTCAGCACGGTCGAGTAGTTGTCGAACCCGACGAACGGCCGCGGCACGCTCGCGCCCGGTGCGGTGAAGAAGTAGTCGTGGAAGCTGATCCACACGGCCAGGCCGAGGGGGTAGGCGAACACCGCGGCGAGGAACACGGCATAGGGCGCCGCGAACGCGATGCCCAGCGGCTGGCGACCCAGAACGGTCGCCAGCCGGCTGCGGCGCGGACTGCCCGCAGACTGCGAGAGCTGTGCTGTCGTCATGGCAGCGGACCGGTCAGGACTGGCCGGCGAGGGCATCGACCTCGGTGGCGGCCTTCGCCAGGCCGTCGTCGACCGAGGTCTTGGCGAAGATCACTGACGCGCTGTACTCGTCGCGGAACTTCTGCCAGATCTCGATCGAGTTGGGGACGTTGGGCACCTCGACGGTGCGGGCAGCCTGGGCTGCGAACGCGGTGTAGTCGGGGTGGCTGGAGAAGTACTCCGGGTAGGTGGCCTCGAGGTCGCTGCGCAGCGGCATCTGGCCGGTCTTGTCCAGCAGCGAGCCGTCCTGCTCCTTGCTGGTGGCGAACTTCAGCACGCTCCACGCGGTGCCCTTCGCCTTGCAGGCGGAGTAGATCGCGACGTTCTTGGCGTCCGAGAACGTGTAGGTCTCCTCCGGCGAGATGCCGGCGGAGGTCGGGACCGGTGCGGCGCCCCACTTCACCTTGTCGCCGTAGACCGCGATCGCCCACGGGCCGACGATCGACATCGCGGCCTTGCTGTCGGCGAACGAGTCGCCGTTGTACTTCTCCTTCTGCGCGTAGCCCTTCTCGTACATCGTTGCCCAGAAGTTGGCGACCGCCTTGCCGTTCTCGTCGTTGAAGGTGGCCTTGCCCTCCTCGACCAGCTGCTTCCCGCCGGACTCGGCCGCGTAGAGCGGGTAGAAGTCGAACCAGGACTGGAAGAACTCGCTGCTGGGAGCCGGCCAGATGGCTGCCTGGGCCGCCCCGCTCGACACGATCTTGTCGCTCGTCGCGAGGAACTCGTCGTACGTCGACAGCGGCGGGTTCTCCGGGTCGATCCCGGCCTTCTTCAGCAGGTCCTTGTTGTAGAAGATCATCACCGGGTTGGACTTCCAGGGCAGCTGGTAGTACTTGCCGTCCGGGGACTTGTACTGCGCGGCGTTGTCGCCGGTGCGCGACTCGACGTACTCCTTGCCGCCCGGGAAGTCGTCCAGCGCGACCAGACCGCCCTGCTTCTGGAACCCCGGGACGGCCGCCGGCGCGGTGTTGAAGACCAGGCACGGGGCGTTGCCGGCGGTGATGGCCGCGCCGATGACCTCCTCGGAGGTCTTGCCAGCCGGGATCTCCTGGGCGGTGACCTTCTCCTTGGGGTTCTTCGCGTTCCAGGCCGCCACCATCTCCTTGCCCCAGGCGAGCTCCTCGGGGTTGTTCGAGAGCCAGATCTTGATCGCGCCCTTGGTGGCGAGGTCCCCTCCGGACGAGGAGCCGCCGCCACCGTCGTCGCCCCCGCAGGCGGAGGCGCCGAGAGCCAGGGCGAGTAGGACGGCTGCGCTAGCGGTGCGGTTCATCAGTTCTCCGTTTCGGGGCGGTGCGACGACGGGGACGTGCGGGGTGGTGCGGTGGAGGCTCGGATCACGAGGTGCGGCGGGGACAGTCCGACGTTGGTGGTCTCGCGGCCGTCGATGACGGCCATCAGCTGGAGGGCAGCGGCCTGGCCCCAGGCGTAGGCGTCGGTGCGGACCGTGGTCAGTGCCGGCTGGAGGTGTGCGGTGACCTCGGTGTCGTCGAAGCCGGTGATGGACAGGTCACCGGGGACGTCGAGACCGCGGGCGGCGGCCGCGGCCATGCCGGCGATGGCCATCAGGTCGTTGGCATAGACGATCGCGGTCGGCGGGTCCGACCGGTCGAGCAGCGTCTTGGTGGCGTCCGCGCCGCCCTGGGCCGAGAAGTCGGACACCACGCAGAGCCCTTCGGGCAGCCCGGCTGCCTCCAGTGCACCGGCCCAGGCCTCGCGCCGCGAGGCACCGTGCACGAACTCCTCCGGTCCGGCCACGTGGGCGATGTGCCGGTGGCCGAGCTCGATGAGGTGCGCGACGGCGGCCGCGATGCCCGGCCGGTCGTCGACGGCGACACACGGCAGGCTGCTGCCGACGCAGTCCGGGCCGATCCAGACCGCCGGCAGGCCGACCTCGGCGAGCAGCGCGGGGCGTGGGTCGTCGACCCGCAGGTCGGTGAGGAAGACACCGTCGACCCGGCCGTCGGCGGCGAGCCGCCGGTAGCCCGCCAGCTCGCGCTCGCGGTCCGGCACGACCTGCAGCAGCAGGGACTGGCCGACCGGGGCCAGCGCCGACTCGATGCCGGCGATGAACCCGGTGAAGAACGGGTCCGAGCCGAGGGTCTCCGGCGGACGGGCGATGACCAGGCCGACCGCGAGCGCCCGGGACGCCGCCAGGGCCCGCGCGCGGTGGCTCGGCGTCCAGCCCAGCTCGTGCGCGGCAGCGAGGATCCGGTCCCGGGTCTCGGGGGCCACCCCCGGGCGCCCGTTGAGCGCGAAGGACACCGCGCCCTTCGACACGCCCGCCTTGCGGGCGACGTCGGAGATGGTGGGGCGACGCGAGGTCATTGGGGTCTAATAAAGCGGTTTAGTTACCGAGATGTCAAACGGTGCACCCTCCGTCCCGGTCCGTCAGTTCCCACGCAGGATGTCGTAGCCCAGCCGCAGCACCAGCCCGGCGACGACGACCAGGAAGACCACCCGGACGAAACGGCTGCCCCGGCGGATCGCGGTGTGCGCCCCGAGCCAGCCGCCGGCCACGTTGCACACCCCCATCGCCAGGCCGAGCCGCCACAGCGGAGCGCCCTGCGGGATGAAGACCAGCAGCGCGCCGACGTTGGTGGCGAGGTTGACGATGCGCGCGGTCGCCGAGGCCGGCAGGAACGCGTAGCCGAGCAGCCCGACCAGCGCGACCACCAGGAAGGCGCCGGTCCCCGGGCCGAAGATGCCGTCGTAGAAGCCGATCGTGCCGCCGGCCGCGGCCGCGACCAGGTGGTGCCGGTGACCGTCGAAGCGCAGTCGCTCCTCGAGCCCCATCCGCGGCCGGGCCACCGTCCAGGCGGCGACGGCGACGAGCAGCACCAGCACCAGCGGCCGAAACACCGAGCGGGGCAGCAGCGAGGCGCAGAGCGCGCCGCCCGCGGCGCCCACCAGAGCGACACCGGCCATCGGCAGGGCGGTGCGCAGGTCGGGACGGACCCGTCGCTGGAAGGTCAGTGCGGCCGCCGTCGTGCCGCAGACCGACGAGAGCTTGTTGGTCGCCAGCACCGCGGCCGGCGAGGCGCCCGGCAGCACGAGCAGCAGCGCTGGGAGCTGGATCAGCCCGCCGCCGCCGGAGACCGCGTCCACCCAGCCGGCGAAGGCCGCAGCCGCGCAGAGCAGCAGCACCTCGTGCAGACCGGGCACCGGCTCAGTGCCGCCACGCGTCGACGACTGCGAGCAGGTCGCCGAGCCGCGTGACGACGGCGTCCGGGTCGCCCTCGACGTGCCCCTTCTGCGCGTCGGGGATGGCGCTGTGCGGCACCAGGACGGCGCGCATCCCGACCTGCTTCGCGCCGTGGATGTCGTCGAACGGCCGGTCGCCGACGAAGACGGCGCGGGCCGGGTCCGCGACGCCGACCGCGGACAAGGCGGCCTGGAACGCCTCCGGGTGCGGCTTGGTCCAGGGGATCTCGCTGGAGTAGACCGCGCCGTCGATCAGTCCCAGGACGCCGTCCCGGCGGAAGACCTGCTCATGGTGCTCGCGGGTCCACAGCGTGTTCGACAGCACGCCGATCCGGATGCCGCGGTCCTTCAGCCCGGCGAAGAGGGCCGGCACGTCCGGGTCGGTGAACGTGTGCGGCTCCCAGAACGCGTGGTAGGCCGCCAGCGCGCGGTCGTGCCGGTCGGCCGAGGTCTCGACGCCGACGCTGCGGAAGATCTCGTCGAGGGTCGCCGAACGCTGGTGCTCGCGACCGGCCCGCCAGGCGTCGTCCTCGGCGGACAGGATCCGGGCCGACAGCTCGTCCGCGTGGTCCGGGTCGTAGACCTCGGCGTAGCGCAGCCACTGCTCACGCAGGTCGATCGTGTGCCACGGCGTGAGGGTGCCGCCCCAGTCGAAGACGACGGCCTCGACCGCCGTCACGGGCGAGCAGCGCGGGCGACGTGTGCCGCGGCCTCGGCGACGGCAACGTCCTCCCGCTCCCCGGTACGCCGGTCGCGCACCTCGACCACGCCGTCGGCCAGGCCCTTGCCGACCACGACGATCGTCGGCATGCCGAGCAGCTCGGCGTCCTTGAACTTCACCCCCGCCGAGACCCCCCGGCGGTCGTCGAAGAGCACCGTCAGGCCCCGCGCCACCATCTCGTCCGACAGCGCCTGGGCGGCCTCGAGCACCGCGTCGTCCTTCCCGGCGGCCACCACGTGCACGTCGGCCGGCGCCACCGCACGCGGCCAGCAGAGACCCTTGTCGTCCAGCGTGGCCTCGGCGATCGCCGCCACCGCACGGGATGGTCCGATCCCGTAGGAACCCATGGTCACGACGACCTGCTTGCCGTTCTCGTCGAGGACCTTGAGGTCGAGGGCGTCGGCGAACTTCCGGCCAAGCTGGAAGATGTGGCCCATCTCGATGCCCCGAGCAGTCACCAGGGTGCCGCCGTCGCCGTTCGGGCACGGGTCGCCCTCGAAGACCGACGCCGCCTCGATCGTGCCGTCACCAGTGAAGTCCCGGCCGGCGACCAGGTCGAAGACGTGTCGACCGGGCTCGTTCGCGCCGGTGATCCAGCGGGTGCCGTCGACCACCCGGGGGTCGAGCAGGAAGCGGATCGCCGAGGACTTGTCGGTGCCGAGCGCCGCCGGGCCGATGTAGCCACGGACCAGGCCGGGGGTGGCCGCGAAGTCCTCCTCGGTGAACGGCTGGACGACGGAGGGGTGCACGACCGCCTCGAGCCGCTTCGCGTCCACCTCGCGGTCGCCGGGCAGGCCGATGGCGAGCAGCTCGGTCTTGCCCTCCGGCGTCCGCAGCTTCACGACGACGTTCTTCAGCGTGTCTCCGGCGGTCCACTCCCGGTCGTCACGGCGAAGGTCCGCGCGGCTGTTGGCCAGCGCCACGAGGGTCTCGATGGTCGGGGTGTCGGGGGTGTCCTCGACGTGCGCCGCCGGCACGTCGTCGTACGGCTGGGTGTCAGGCACCAGGGTGCGCAGCGCCTCGACGTTGGCCGCGTAGTCGCAGGTCGTGCACCGGACGTAGGTGTCCTCGCCGACCTCGGCCGGCGTGAGGAACTCCTCGCTCTTCGAGCCGCCCATCGCACCGGAGAGCGCGGACACGATGACGTAGTCGAGGCCGAGCCGGTCGAAGATGCGCACGTAGGCGTCGCGGTGCGCGGCGTACGACCGGTCGAGGCCGGCGTCGTCGACGTCGAAGGAGTAGGAGTCCTTCATCACGAACTCGCGGCCGCGCAGCAGGCCGGCGCGTGGCCGCTGCTCGTCACGGAACTTTGTCTGGATCTGGTAGATCCACAGCGGCAGGTCCTTGTACGACGAGTACAGGTCCTTCACGAGCAGGGTGAAGAACTCCTCGTGGGTCGGGCCGAGCATGTAGTCGGCGCCTTTGCGGTCCTTGACCCGGAACACGTCGTCGCCGTACTCGGTCCACCGGTTGCTCTTGTCGTAGGGCTCCTTGGGCAGCAGCGCCGGGAAGTGCACCTCCTGGGCGCCCATCGTGTCCATCTCGTCGCGGATGATCGCCTCGATGTTGCGCAGCACCCGCCAGCCCAGAGGCAGGTAGGTGTACCCGCCGGGAGCCGCCCGGCGGATGTAACCGGCGCGGACGAGCAGCCGGTGGCTCGGGACCTCAGCGTCGGCCGGGTCCTCGCGAAGGGTGCGGAGGAACAGGGTCGACATGCGGAGCAGCACTGGTGATCCCCTCGAAGGTCTGGTGTCGCCCGAAGGATAACGACGGGTACGCCGGGCGGCCGACCCGGTTTCGCTCCGGCCGGCTCACCGGAAGGCGGTGGCCTGGATGCCGTAGAGCTCGGCGTACCGGCCGCCGAGCGCCATCAGCTCGGCGTGGCTGCCGACCTCGGCCACCCGGGCTCCGTCGAGGACCACGATCAGGTCGGCCATCCGGACGGTGGAGAAGCGGTGCGACACCAGCACCGTGACCCGGCCGTTGGACACCTGCTCGCGAGCCGCCGCGGCGAACCGCTCGAACAGCGCGTGCTCGGTCTCCGCGTCCAGCGCGGCCGTGGGCTCGTCCAGCACGAGCAGCAGCGGCTCGTCCCGCATGAAGCCGCGGGCCAGCGCGAGCTTCTGCCACTGGCCGAAGGAGACCTCGACGCCGTCGTCCCAGCTGGGCCCGAGCTGGGTGTCGAGGCCGGCGGGCAGCCGCTCGACCACGTCGTGCGCTCCGGCCCGGCCGACGGCCGTCGAGGCGGCGGCCCGGTCGCCCAGGCGCCCGAGCTCGCCGAGCCCGATGCCGTCCAGGGCGCGCAGCTCGAACCGGAAGAAGTCCTGGAACGCCCCTGCCAGGCGGCCGCGCCACTCGGGCACCGACATCGAGGCCAGGTCGACGCCGTCGACCTCGATCCGGCCGGAGTCCGGGTCGTAGAGCCGGGCCAACAGCTTGACCAGGGTGGTCTTGCCCGCACCGTTGTCGCCGACCACCGCGACCACGGCCCCGGCGGGCAGCTCGACGCTGACGTCGTCGAGCACCAGCCGGTCGGTGCCCGGGTACCGGAAGGACACGTGGTCGAAGCTGATGCCCTGCGTCAACCGGGCCGGCGGTGTCCCGTCGGACCGGGCGTCGACCGCCGCGGCGTAGTCCTCGAGCCAGATCAGCCGGCGCGAGATGTCCAGCCAGATGCTGCGCAGGAAGCCGAGCTCGCCGACCGCCGCGCCGACGAACTGCGAGAGCTGGCTGCCGACCACCAGCACGAGCACGACCGACCCGGCGGAGGCGTCGACGACGCTCGCCGTGAACACCACGGCGCCGACGTAGCCCAGCCCGAACACCGCCCAGGCCAGGCTGCTCCACAGGGCGGTGCCCCACTTGGCCCGCCGCATCGGCCGGTACAGCGCCCGCCACTCGGCCCGGCGGCGCTCGGCGAGGTCGAGGCCGTTGCCGGTGACCCGCAGCTCCTTGCCCGGCGGGGCAGTCGTCCCGAGCACGAACAGGTGCCGCACCCGCCGCTGGTGCTGGGCCTCCCGCCGCAGCACGGCCTGCTCCACCCCCGGCCGCCAGGTCGCGGCGACCACGGTGGGCACCGCGAACAGCACCAGCAGCCCGAGCGCCGGGTGCACCCGGGTGACCAGCAGCACCTCGACGATGGCCAGTCGCAGGATCCAGCCGAGAGTGGAGAACAACGACATGAACAGGTGGTCGAGCCCGAAGGTGTGCCGGCGCAGCACCTCCAGCCGGTCCAGGTGCTCCCGCCGTTCTTGGTGGGCGATGGTGGCGACGGTGGCGTGCAGCTCGGCGACGTGGGCCTCCATCGCGATCGAGATCCGGTCGCGGAACCGACGGCTGAGCCGGTCGAAGACGACCTGCAGCCACCACAGCAGGGTCGCGGACACCGCCAGGCCGATCGCGGCCACCATCACCTTGTTGCGGGCGTCGTCGTTCACACCATCGACGAGCAGCGCCAGCCACAGCCCGACCAGTGACTGCGGCAGGGCGACCGCCAGGGTCATCACCAGCGACACGACGAGGAGGCGTGGCTCGATCGTGTAGGCGAGCTTGACCATCCGCCACAGCGACTCCATCGCCGGCGGCAGGTCGGCGTCGCGTGCCTTCTCGTCCTCAGTCGAGCGACTCAACGACGACCTCCTCCCCCAGCTCGTCGTACTCGGTGAACCGGGAGGCCTGCAGCTCGAACATCGTCCGGTAGCGGCCGCCGAGCGCCATAAGCTCGTCGTGGGTCCCCAGCTCGACGACCCGGCCGTGCTCGAGCACGCAGATCCGGTCCGCCTTGCGCACCGTGGAGAACCGGTGCGACACCAGGATCGTGGTGCACCCGCGAGTCTCGGTGAGGATCCGGTCGAAGATCTCGGCCTCACCCCGGACGTCCAGGGCGGCGGTCGGCTCGTCGAGGAGCACCACCCGGCGCCTTGTCGTACGGCCGCCAGCGCGCGGGCCAGCGCGATCCGCTGCCACTGCCCACCGGACAGGTCGGTGCCGCCCTCGTACCCGCGAGCGAGCACGGTGTCCAGCGCCGCCAGCTGCTCGGCGCCGGCGGCAGCAAGAGAGTCGGTGACGACGTCGTCCGGTGCGCCCAGCGGCGCGACGTTGTCCCGAGCGGCAGCTCGTAACGGACGAAGTCCTGGAAGACGGCGGTGACCTGCGAGCGGTACTCGGCCAGCGCCATCTCGCGCAGGTCGACACCGTCGACCTCGACGGCACCGCCCTGGGGGTCGTAGAGCCGGCAGAGCAGCTTGGCCAGCGTGGTCTTGCCGGCCACGTTCTCTCCGACGACCGCCATCGAGGTGCCGGCCGGGACGGTGAGGTCGACCCCGTCGAGCACGACCGGACCACCGGGGTAGCCGAAGGTCACGTCGCGGAACCGCACCTCGGGCGCTGTCGTGCCCAGCGCGCTGCCCCCGGCACCGCCGGGCAGGGCTCCGGCCGCCGCCATCAGCGGCGGCAGCCGCAGGGTGGCCGCGGCGGGCGCGGCGGCGGTGTCGAGAGCCCAGCTCAGGCCACCGAACGCGATCGCGCTGGCGCCGACGGCCGCTTGCAGGTACGTCGTGGCGGCACCGAAGCCGACCCGGTCGTCGAGCACCGCATCGGCCAGCGCCCAGAACACCACCGTGTCGCC
>CAWJWE010000002.1:0-577589 GCA_963846525.1 uncultured Actinomycetota bacterium | reverse complement strand
GACGTCGCTTGAATAGCTGAAGTGACGTCATCGCAGTCACCGGACCCGTCTGGGTTGAGCACGCTGCGCTCAATCGAGACGACCTTCCGAACGCCGTTGATCGTGGTGTAGATGATCTCCGTCGTGTTTCCGAGGGATCCGTGATCGTGCCGAGCTCCCCCGGCCGGATTGTAGGCGTATGTCGGTGTGGTCGCCAGCGGCGTCGGTGGAGCGGTCGAGGCGGCCGTCGGCGTCGTAGCGATAGACGATCTGACGCGAGGCGTCGGGTCGGCGGGTCGGCGCCAGGCATGATCAGCGTCAGAATGCGGCCGGTCGATCATGGGCCCCTTCGATCACCCGGCGCCCCTGGGTGTCGGTGATCTTCTTGAGGACTCGGGACGCCTCAGCGGTCCGAAGGTGATCGCGTTTCCGTAGCGATCCTCGTGGGCCAGGAGGGTCCCGCCTTGGAACCGATAGATCTCGCCGGTGTCGTTGAAGGTGAGCGTACCGGTGCTTGCCAGGTCGTGACCAGCGTCGCTTGAGGCCGCCGGGGCCCTGTAGCTGCCGTTGGGGCAGCCGATGAAAGTGGCAGCGTACCCGAGGGCCCAAGAAGATGGCGTCACCGTCGGGGAATACCTACAGGCCGACTCGACGAGCCGCGTCGAGCATCCAGCCCTGCCCAAGTTCGGGCTTCGAGCCCTCCGAGCCACTGTTGTAGGTGCGACTGATCGCAAGATCGAGGCCCGTGCCGGCGATCTCGAGGTCCGTCGCCTGGACCATCAGATTTCCGGTAGCCACGTTGACCTGGATGCCCATGCGGTCGTTGAGCGCCTCGCCGACGAACTCGTCCGCCGGGTAGGCGCCGATCGGGGCCGGCCGGTAGTTCACCCAGACGGTCGGAATGTTGGCCGCGGTGCCGTTGCTCGAGCCCGAAGTTCGTCGGCGCGGCGGCCTGGCCTCGTCGGCCTGCTTGATGAGGAGGCCGCGGTTGCTGGTGGCGCTCCGGATCCACCCTGGACCGCGTCGGTGACCGACCACTCGTGCCAGCCGCAGTAGCTCCCGGGGGCGGTGCAGTTGACGCTCGGCCGGGTGGCGCCGGCCCGTCGACCGGGGCGGCCTTGAGGTCTCCCCCCGGCGCCTCCAGTTCGCGGTCGAGGTCGCCTTGTTCCAGGTCGCCAGGCTCGAGTTCCAGTTGCTGGTCATCTCGTGGACCGAGAGCGGCGCCGGAGACGGTGCCGGTCGGCTTCATCAGGAGCCAGGCGTCGAGGATCTCGGCATCGGCCGGGATCACCGTGCTCCGCTGTTGCCGCCGCTCGAGAGCGGGAAGATCGCGAGCGCGTCGGTACCTGTGAGGCCGTTGAACCCGACCACGTTGGTGGTGTTCGGGCACCTGCTGGGTTCGGGGGCGCGTCGGTGATGAAGCAGTCCAGGTCGTAGGTGATCCCGCCCTGAACGATGTAGCTGTTGTAGCTGTTGAAGAGCACCGTCGGGTTGAGGCGGACCGGCCAGGCCGCTCGGGTGTGGCGAGCCAGCCCGTCGGCGGCGTAGGTCAGCTGGTACCCGCCGCCCTCGGGCGCTCGAGGCTGACGTCGACCGGGCCGGAGGCCCTCGGGGTGCCGGCGGCTGTCCTCGAGCACCGGCGGGGCCAGGGGGAGCTGACCTTGCCCGAGCCGTCGGGATCTCGACGGTGCCCCCGGGCGCTCAAGGCTGCGCCTGAGAGGCCCGGCGCGAGATACTCAGCCGGTAGGTGAAGCTGTCTCGGACTCGGGACCGGCGAGGACGACGTTCTCCTTGAGGGGCCACCGCGCAGGGCGTACTCGACGTCGACGCCGGGAAGACGCCGGGTAGTGGGCGATCTCGCCCGTCGACCGCTCGCCGGCTGGCGCGCGCGCCGTCGAGGCGAAGCTCATCCAGGCCCCGTCCTCCTCCACCCTGACAGGCGCGTGCATGCTGCGCGGGACCGCAAACCTCTAGCTGTTGGCCCGTTGCGATAGCCGTCGCCCGGGCGGCCTCGGCACGAGCGGTTGTCGATCGGCGCCCATCTCCCGCGGGGTGCGGTAGTTGACCGCCTCCGGCGCGGATCTGGTCGCCCTGGTGCCGTCCGGGTTGTCGAAGGTGCGCGTGTTAGCCGTGCGCAGGCCGCTCAGCTCGCGCGCGTCAGGATCCGCCGCGCCGGCGAGCACCTGTGGCGCAGCCGCAGAGCCGAAGCTCGGTGCGACCGCGCCGAGCAGCAGTGCAATTGCGGCGGCGAGAAGGGACCAGACCGCGAGCCTTCGCGACGCCCGAGCGCGGGCGAGAGTACGCGGGTCGACCGACGAGCCTCCGTGCGGTCGTGTGGCGCCAGCCGTGGCCCGCGCAATCGAGTCTGTCGCCGGCGATGGCAACGCCTCCCGTTCGATTCGGAGCACGAGCGTCCTTCTTTAGCTCACCGAACGGCTAGTTCGAGCCTTCCGTCCTGTGGGAGCCCGCCGGCCACTTGGCCGGAGCCCTTCTCAGGGGTCGATGCCCAGCGTCCGATGCGGGCGAGCCTCGATCTCCATGATCCGGCGAAGCTCCGGCAGACGCTCGAGGTCCGCCTCGCGCCCGAGCGCGGCCGCCATCCGCGCCAGGTCGGGCACCGAGGCGACGCTCGGCCGCAGGCCGTGGCCGATGTGCTCGCGCGTCGCCGCCCGGCGCAGGTCGTCGTAGCCGCGGCGCGTGCCCGCCGGCTCGGGCGACGATCTTGAGCTCGCCCTTCGCCGTTCGCAGGGCGAGCACCGGCTCCTCCGCGATCGCCTCCTCCAGCACGAGCTTGCCGCGCGGCCGGCCGGTTCGCCTCCAGCTCGCCAAGCGCCCGCCCGAGCCGCTCGAGGTTGTCCGGCCGAAGCGACGGGCAGACGTCGACGCCCTCGGTCACCTCGTCCGCCCCCCGGATCACCCGCGCCAGGCCGCCGATCAGGACGTAGGCGACGTAGTTGCGGTCGAGGGCGGCGAGGATGCCGCGCGGGTCGAAGGTCTCGTTTCGGCGGGCCACGCTCAGGCCTCTCGCCGCCGAGCCGCTCCAGCAGCCGATCGAGCCGCCGCTCCGGCGAGAGCACCTGCAGCTCGGCCACCCGGCGGTCCGGCTCGGCGTCGTAGGGCACGAGCTCGAGCGGGATGTCAAAGCCGCAGGAGCGCACCAGCTCGACCAGCGTGTCGAGGCTCGGCGCCACCGCCCCCTGCTCCCAGCGGGCGATCACGGCGCGGTCCCTGCCCGAGCGCTCGGCCATCTGGGCCTGGCTGAGGCCGGCGCGCAGGCGGGCCTCCCGAATGAGGGCCGCGCTTCTCACTGCGTCGGGGCGCGCCATGGGGGCCTCGCCGTACGTCGTCGTTTGGCTGACGTGTGCAGATATGCTACACCACCCTCCGTCGTCCTGGGAGCGCGTTCATGCGCGCCGCCGTCGACCGACTGCTGACCGCCCGCCAGGTCGCCGACCTGCTCGGGGTGTCGGTGGCGAGCGTGCTGCGCCGCTGGCGGGCCGGAGAGCTTCCCGGGTTTCGCCTCAGCACCAACTGCCTGCGCTTTCGCGAGTCGGAGATCGCCGCCTGGCTGGAGGCGCGCCGGCGGACCGGCCGCCGATCTAGGATGCCGCTCCGTCGTCTCGGAGGGGAAGCGGCTAGCCGATGCCGGCCGAGCAGCGCGGCGAGATCTACCGGACCAAAAACGGCTACGGCATCCGCTGGCGCGACGAGACCGGCCGACGGAAGCGCCGGAGCGGGTTCGCATCCCGCTCGGCCGCCCGCGCCTGGTTCGATGAGGTCGAGCGGGCCCGCATCCGCGGCGAGCGGCCGCGCCAAGGACATGACCCTCGCCGAGCTCGTGGAGCGCTATCTCCTGGCCCACGCGGTGGGCCGAGAGGAGTCGACGATCGAGACCCTCCGCCAGCGGCTCGCCCACGCGATCGACGCGTTCGGCGATCGCCCGCTCCGCGACCTCGAGCGGATGGCGGCGCAGATCGCCGCCTGGCGCGCCTCGCTGCCCGCGGGCTCGCGCTACGGGATCGTCCAGGCGCTCCGCCAGACGCTCGAGGCCGCCGTGCGGTGGGACCTCATGACGCGCAACCCGGCCAAGCTGGCCGGCTCCAACCCGCAGCCGAAGCGACCCGAGATCGAGCCCTTCACCCGGGCCGAGGTCGACCGCTTGGCCGTCGAGCTCGGCCCGTGGGGACCGCTGGCGATCTTCGCCAGCGAGACCGGCCTGCGCCCGGCCGAGTGGATCGCGCTCGAGTGGCGCTCGATCGACCGTGCGGCGGGCGTGGCGCTGGTGGAGCGGACGTTCGCCAGAGGGCAAGCTCAAGGCCTACGGGAAGACCGACCGCTCGCGCCGGCGCGTTCCCCTCTCGGCGCGCGCCCTGGCGGCGCTCGGCGCGCTCCCGCGCGGCTGAACTCGCCGCTCGTCTTCCCCGCCCCGGGTGGCGGCGGAGGCGTCCAGGCCGGCCACGGGGCCCACATCGACCTGCACAACTGGCGGGCCCGGGAGTGGCATCCCGCCCTCGAGGCCGCGGGCCTGCCACCCCGGCGCATCTACGACATGCGCCACAGCTTCGCGACCTGGGCGCTCGCCGCGGGCCTCTCGATCTTCGAGCTGGCCCGCTACATGGGCACCTCGGTCGAGATGATCGACCGCACCTACGGCCACCTCGCGCAGGGCTCCGAGGACGCCGCCCGGGCCAAGCTCGACGCCCATTCGCGGCCGAGAACGGAATCGTTTGGGCCACTATTGGACCACGGCCGCCGGCGCCGACGGAGCTTCAAAAAGAAAACCCCGCGGTGTGCGGGGCTTTCGCGAGGTGGGCGCTACTGGGCTCGAACCAGTGACCCCCAGCTTGTCGAGCTGGTGCTCTCCCAACTGAGCTAAGCGCCCGCGAGCGGTGGAGTCTACCAGCGGCCCGGAGCCGGCCGGCTCAGTCAGCCGGCGGCCTCGGCGAGGCTCGCGAGCCGGCGGATCGAGGCCTCGATGATCGCCCGCTGAGCTCGAAGCGGTTCGCGCGCCGCTCGGGCACCGCGACGGTCACCTCGATGCGGGTGCCGCGCCCGTCGTCGAGCGGCGCCAGCCGCCAGTCGTACTCGATCTCGGCCACCAGGCACGAGATCACCACCCGGTCCTCGTCGCGCGCGGAGCGCAGGCTGTGGACCATCGGCCGGTCCGGGTCCATGTCCTGGTAGAGGCTCTGGTCGAGGAAGGCCGTGAAGCGGCCCTCCGCGTCCTGGCGCCCGCGGCGCGGCCGCGTCGTCCTCGACGCTCGCGAAGCCCCGCCCACCACTCCGGGAAGCGGCCGGGGTCGTGGAGGATCTTCCAGACCGCGCGCGGCGGGGCGGCGGTCACGAGGGAGTCGGTGAACGTGAGCACGCGGCCTCCGTCATCGCGGCCGCGGCCTGCAGGGCCGTCGAGCTCGGCCTCGACGCGCGCGCAGCTCGAGGTCGGGCTCCGACCAGCCCGAGCGACCGGCGGGCGGCCGAGGTCGACGAGGTTGGCCACGTACTGCTCGCCGGCGCCGAGGTCGCCGCCGCGCCGGCGCCAGAGCGCCGCCGCCTCCTCCAGCCGCGCGGCGCGGCCGAGCGCGCGCGTCGCCGCGGGCCGCCGCCACCAGGCCCTCGACGCGGGTCAGGCGGGCGACCAGGGTGTCCGGGAAGTCGCTCGGCCGCAGCGGCTCCAGCGCGGCCGCGTCGAGCTCGGCCTCGGCCTCGGCCAGCCGCCCCAGGCGCGACGAGCGCCTCCGCGCGGGCGAGCCGCGCCGCGGGCGCGGCCGATCGCCGGCTCGGGCCGCTGCCCGAGCGCGTCCGCCGAGCAGCGCCTCGGCGGCCGCGTGGTCGCCGGCCGCCAGGGCCACCAGGCCCGGCGTCGTGGTCGGCGCGCGCGCACCGCGCCGGGTCGCCGAGCCGCTGGGCCAGCTCGCGCTGCTCGCGGGCCGCGGCCACGGCCTCGGCGTCGCGGCCCAGGCGGGCGAGGATGTGCGCCCGGCCGGCGAGCAGCGTCGAGCTCGAGCGTCGCGAAGCCGCTCTCCCGCATCGCCGCGAGCGCGCGGTCCGCGAGCGCGAGCGCGCGCTCGAGCCGGCCGGCGCAGGCCATCGCGGTCGCCGCGTTGATCCAGCAGTCGTAGGTCCGGTCGGGCCGGCCGGCGCGCAGCGCCGCCTCGCCGGCGGCGACCAGCAGCTCCGATGCCTCGACGAAGCGGCCCCGGCGCAGCAGGGCGTGGCCGCGCGCGGCGGCGGCCTCGTGCGCGAGCGCGGGGTCGGCCTCGCCGCCGCGAGCAGCGCGTCGACCTCGGCGAGCAGGCGCTCGGCCGCCTCCAGGTCGCCCGCCACCGCCTCGCACCAGGCCGCGCCGACGAGCGCCTCGGCCCGCTGCGCCGGGGCCGGCCCGCGGCGCGGTGCCAGCAGGTCCAGCGCCGCGCGGTAGGCGGCGAGCGACCCGCGCGGATCGCAGAGCGCGCCCGCGGAACCAGCGCCCGGCCCGCAGCTGGGCGCCGAGCCGGGCGCTCGGCGTCCCGCGGGCGATGCGCCGAGCGCCCGCTCGAGCGCCGCGCCCGCCTCCGCGCGCCGGCCCTGCCAGGCGTGCGCCTCGGCCAGCTCGAGCAGCAGCGCCGGCGTCGTGCGGGCGCGATCCGCGCCGCCTCCTCGAGGAAGGCGACGGCCTCGGCCGAGCGCGCCGACCGCCTGCGCCTCGGCCGCCGCCCGCGCGAGCTGCTCGACCGCGAGGTCGTCGCGCCCGGCGAGCCGCAGGTGGCGCGCGATCTCGGCCGCGCGCGCCCGGCGCCGGCCTCCGCGGCGCGCCAGCATCGTCGGCGACGGTCGCGTGCAGCCGCGCCCGCCGCGGCGCTCGGCAGGTCGCGGTAGACCGCGTCGCGCAGGAGCGCGTGGCGGTAGCCGATCCGCGCCGCCCGTCGTCGGCGACCAGCAGCCCGCCTGCGATGCCGGCCGTCGCGGCCTCGGCGCGGGTCGTCGAGCGGGCAGCGCTCCAGCTCGCGGGGTCGAGCCCGCGGCCCGCCACCGCGACCAGCTCGGCCAGCGCCCGCGCCCCCTCGCCGAGCGCCCGCGCGGGCCCGCACCGCCCCGCGCAGGCCGGCCGCCAGCTCGCGCTCGCCGCGCGCCAGCGCCCGGGCGCTCTCCACCGCCAGCAGCGGGTTGCCCTCCGACGCGTCGATCACCCGCAGCACGTCGTCGGCGTCCAGGCTCGCCACGCCCGCGCGCCAGGCGGCCGATCGCCTCCGGGGCAGCGCACGAGCGCGACCTCGTCGGCCAGCACGCCCCGCGCGCGCAGGCGCGGCGAGCAGCGCGTCCACCTCGGCGCGCGCCGGCAGCGTCGCGCATCGTCAGGACCATCAGCAGCGGGCAGGCCGGCGATCCGCCGGGCCACGTAGCCGGCCAGCTCGAGGCTGGCCCCGTCGGCGGCGTGGACGTCCTCCATCACAGCAGCAGCGGCCGGTCGCGCGCCGCCCACTCGGCCAGCGCGACCACCGCCTCGAACAGGCGCGCGCGCTCGAGCTCGGGCGCGGCCGGCGCCGCGCGGGGGCACCGCCCACCGGCCCGGCCCTCGAGGCTCGGGCGCCAGCCGCGCGACCTCGGCCGGCCAGCCGGCGTCCGGCGGGCGGGTCCAGGTCGGCGGCCAGCTCGCGCACCAGCTCGGCCCAGAGCCCGAACGGCGCCGAGCCGCCGAGGTCGAGCGCGCGCGCATGGCGGCCACCCGGGCGCCCTCCGCCCGCGCGCGCTCGACCAGCTCCGCGGCGAGCCGGGTCTTGCCGATGCCCGCCTCGCCGGCCACCGCGACCGCCGACGCCGGACGCCGGCGCGGGCCGCCCGCCACGCGTCGGCGAGGCGCGCGAGGTCGCGCTCGCGCCCCACCAGCGGCCGCCCGCGCGGGCCCGCGGGGCGCGGCCGGGCGGCCGCGCGCGGCCGGCGGGGCGGCGACCGGCGCCGGCTCGCCCGACCGGCGCGCTCGGCGCCGCGCATCCCGCGCCGCCAGCGCGCGGGTCAGCGCCGACGGCGCCAGCCGCAGCTCGCGGCGCAGGCGGTCCACCAGCCGCGCGTACACCTCGAGCGCCGCGGGCCGGTCGCCGGCCAGCGCCAGCCGGCGCATCAGCCGGCGGTGGGCCTCCTCGCCGAAGCGGGTCGAGGGCGGTCTGCCGGCGGGTCAGCGCGCACCGCCTCCTCGAGGTCCCCGCGCGCCTCGGCCGCGGCGGCCAGCCGCTCGAGCACCTCGACGAGCCGCTCGCGGTGCTCGTCGGCGGCCCGCATCGCCCAGTCCTCGTCCACGCCGGCCAGCGAGCGGCCCGCGCAGAGGGCGACGGCCTCCTCCAGCCGGCCCTCCGCCGACCAGCCGGTCGAACTCGAGCGCGTCGACCCGAGACGGGTCGCGCGGGGTCGATGCCGACGCGGTCGCCGGTCGTGACGAGCTACCGCCTCGCCGGCGGCCCCGAGCGCCCGGCGCAGCGCCCAGAGCGCGCTGCGCAGGCTCGCGCGGGCGCTCCCGTCGAGCACGTCCGGCCAGAAGCGCGACGCCAGCTCGCCGCGCCCGTGCAGCCCGGGGTGGAGCGCCAGCCACGCGAGGAGCGACCACGCGCGCCGCCGGGCGGGCGCCTCGACCGAGCCGGCCGTCGATGTCGCACCTCGACCCCGCCGAAGAGCTGCACGCGGAGCATCGCGGGGCCACCCTACTTCCCGCTCCCGCGCGCCGCGCACGCCCCGTGGCGCAGGGGTGACGGCGCGTGTGACGGCCGGTAACGCCGGCCGGGACCATCGGACCACACCAGCACATCGACGGCGCCGCGCCCCGCGGCGCCGCGAAAGGAGCGAGACATGCCAGACAGCCGCGCCGTCGTCGAGGCCGACATCGCAGCAGACCCTGGGCATCGTGCCCAGCTTCTTCGCACCGTCCCCGACTACCTGATCGCCACCGAGTGGGCGAGCTTCAAGGCCCTCCAGCTCGGCGAGACCGCCATCCCGAACAAGTACAAGGAGCTGATCGGGCTGGCCGTCTCGGGCGCCACCCGCTGCCGGTACTGCGCCTACTACCACGCCGAGGCGGCCCGCCTGTTCGGCGCGACCGACGAGGAGATCGTCGAGGCCTCCTCATGGCCAAGAACACGATGGGCTGGAGCACGTACCTCAACTCGCTCCAGATCGACTACGACACGTTCACCGCCGAGCTCGACGTGATCGTCGAGCTACGTGAAGGCGCAGGCGGCCGAGCCCGCCGGCGTGAGTCACTCGCGTTCGGAGGAGGGCCGGAGGCGCTCCGGCCGCCCCGGGCGATCGCCGCGTCCCAGTCGGCCAGCACGCCCTCGCAGCAGCGAGATCGCCTCCTTCGGCGCGTTCGGGTCGGCGCAGCAGGCTCACCGCCATGCGCGCCGCCGCCACCAGCGCGCCGATCTCCTGGCGCGTCGCCGTGACCGAATAGGCGCCCTCGCGGACCTGAGCGACCTTCACGCCGGAAGGCTAGCCGTCGCCGCGTCCGCCGGCGGCGCGCCGCGGCCCTGCACGAACGCGGTGCCGTTCAGCTCGGCCAGCCCCCGCTTCAGCTGGGCGAAGCGCTCGGCGCCCAGCTCGCGCTCGAGCTCCTCCTCGATCTCGCGCACGGTCGCGCGGATCGTCCTCGTGACCGCCTCGCCGCGCGGGGTGAGATGGACGCGCCGGGAGCGCAGGTCGTCCGGGTCCCTGCAGCCGGATGAAGTAGCCGAGCCGCTCCATCTCGCCCAGCAGGTAGTTCATGCCTGCTTGGTCATGTGGGCCTCGGCGGCGAGCTCCGACGGTCGCCGGCCCGACGGGGCCGGGCCAGCGCAGCAGCGGCAGGTGGGCGGCGTTCAGGTCGGTGAACCCCGCCGCGTGGAGCCCGTCGAGCATCCGTGCCCGCACGGCGTCGACCGGGATCCGCAGGAGGGCGCCGATCAGCGGGGGCCCGGGTGGCTGGTCGCGGCCGCTGATTGGTCAAGTCACTTGACAACCTACACGCGTCGGTAGGGTGATGCGTCAAGTTCCTTTACCGTTCCGGGAACGGGAGCCATCGATGGCCGCCGCCACCAGAACACCATCCGCCTCGGGTCGATCGAGATCCGCTTCCTCGTCGAGGCCGAGGACTCCGACGGGAGCGCGACGATGTTCGAGTGCCTGATCCCGCCGGAGTGATGGTCCCGGCGCCGCACAGCCACGACGGCTTCGAGGAGACGGTCTACGGCCTCGAGGGCGTCTCGACCTGGATCGATCGACGGCGAGGAGCGCGAGGTCGACCCGGGCGAGGCCGTCTGCATCCGGCGCGGCGCGGTCCACGGCTTCGTCAACCGGGGGGCGCAGGACACGCGCTTCCTGGCGGTCGCGACGCCCGGGATCTTCGGCCCGGCGTACTTCCTCGAGCTCGGCGAGGTGCTCGCCGCGGCCGCCGGCGGGCCGCCGGACATCGCCGCGATCCTCGACGGTCATGCGCCGGCACGGGCTCACCCCGGCGCGGCCGCCGGCGCCTGAGCCCGGAGGCCGCCGCAGGGGCTGGTAGCGTGGCGACGTGCCCGCCACCGCCCCGGCCAGCGCCCGCCCCGCCGACGCGGCCGGCGCGCTGAAGTACGACGTGGGCATCGCCGGCGCCGGCCAGCTCGCGCGGATGACCTGCCTCGCCGCCTGGCCCCTCGGGATGCGCGTGGCCGTGCTCGGCCGGCCGGACGAGCCCGCCGCGCCCATGGCCGCCGGCGTGGTCGAGGGCGACTGGCGCGACGCGGACGCCGTCGCGGCGCTCGGCGCGGCGCGGCGACGTGGTCACGCTCGAGAACGAGTTCGTCGACGCCGGCGCGCTGGCGGCGGTCGAGGCCGCCGGCACGCCGGTGCGCCCCGGCGCCGGCGGCGCTGCGCGATGATCCAGGACAAGGCGCTCCAGAAGGAGCTGCTGCGCGACGCCGGCCTGCCGGTCCGCGCCGTTCCGCGTGGTCGAGACGGCGCGCGAGCTCGCCGCCGCCGGCCGCGACCTCGGCTGGCCGCTGGTGCTGAAGGCGCGCCGCTCGGCTACGACGGCTACGGCAACGCCACCTGCGCGGCCCCGACGAGGCGGAGGCCGCGGCGCTCGCCGCGCCTCGGACCGGCGGCGACGGGCGTGCTGACGTCGAGGGCTTGGGTCGCCGTTCGAGCGCGAGCTGGCGGTGATGGTCGCGCGCGGCCGCGAGCGGCGGCGCTGCGCGCTACCCGGTCGTCGAGACGCGTGCAGCGCGACCACGTCTGCCACGAGGTGGTCGCGCCCGCGCCGGTGCCGGCCGGCGTGCTGCGCCGAGCGCGCGCGCGGTCGCGCCGCGCGGCGGTCGACGCGGCCGGCGGCGTCGGCGTGACCGGCGTCGAGCTGTTCCTGCTGGCCGACGGCGAGGTGCTGGTCAACGAGCTCGCGCCGCGGCCGCACAACTCCGGCCACTACACGATCGAGGCCTGCGAGACCTCGCAGTTCGAGAACCACCTGCGCGGCGTGCTCGACCTGCCGCTCGGGCGACGTCGAGCATGCGCGCGCCGGCGGCGGCGATGGTGAACCTGCTCGGCACGCGCGACCGGTCCCGGCGCGACCGGCGCTCGGCCGCGGCGCTGGCGGTGCCGGGCGCCCACGTGCACCTCTACGGCAAGCGCGAGGTCCGCCCGGGCCGCAAGATGGGCCACGTCACCGCGCTCGGCGACGACGCCGGAGGAGGCCGCTGGCGCGCGCGCCGCGCGGCGGCGCCGGGCGGTCGGCCTGTGAGCGTGCCGCGCCGCTCGTCGGGATCGTGATGGGCAGCGACAGCGACCTGCCGGTGATGGACGCGGCGCCGCCGAGGCCGCTCGCGCGAGCTCGGCGTGCCGTACGAGGTGCGGGTGGTCTCCGCCCACCGCACGCCGCACGACATGATCGCCTACGGCGCGCGAGGCGCGCCGCCCGCGGCCTGAAGGTGATCGTCGCCGGCGCCGGCGGCGCGGCCCACCTGCCCGGCATGCTCGCCGCGGTCACGACGCTGCCGGTGATCGGCGTGCCCGTGACGAGCCGCGCGCTGACGGCCTCGACTCGCTGCTGTCGATCGTGCAGATGCCGCGCGGCGTGCCGGTGGCGACGGTCGCGATCGACGGCGGCCGCAACGCCGGCCTGCTGGCGGCGCAGATCCTCGCCCTCGGCGACCCGGCCCTGGCCGAGCGCGTCGCCGAGCTCCAGCGGGCGCAGGCCGAGATCGCCCGCGCGGCCGACCGGGCCGTGCGCGGGGACGTCGCCACCTAGTCAGACCGGGGTCTTCTCCCGCGCGATCCAGACGCGCGCCTCCTCGGCGGCGCGCTTCAGGGCCACCCGCTCGCCGCGGTAGTCGCCGGCCAGCGCGACCACCGGGATCTTCCCCATCATCCGGTGGTGCAGGCGGCCCTGCGGGCGCTTGGCCAGCTCGCCCTCCAGCTCGCGCATGAGCCGGCCGACGCGCCAGGCCTGGGCGATCGCGGTCCGCAGCTTCCCGGGCAGGACCTTCGCCGCCATGGGCTCGTCCCCGCCATCCTCGGCCGCCTTCTCCAGGGAGAGGAGGTCGCGGACGCCGGCCTTGGCCACCGTCTCGCGGTCCAGGTCGCGGTCGACCAGCACCGCGGCGAGCAGCCGCACCTGGTCGTCCTCGCCGGTCAGCCCGCGCTCGCGCGCGATCGCGCACAGCAGGGTGGCCTGGTTCGCGGCGCCCAGCAGGTCCTGCAGCATCCCGGCGCCGCCGAGCGCGCCGGCCGCTCCCGGCGCGGCCACCGCCAGCGCGGTCGCGCGGCCGAGGCGCTCCAGCCACCAGTCGCAGCGGGCCTCGGCGTCCATCTTCTGCCACCTGGCGCTGCCGGGCGCCTCCATGGCGGCCAGCCGCTCCAGCAGCGGGCCCAGCCGCTTGCCCATGTCCCCGGTGCCGACCAGGTCGGCGATGCCCTTCCGGCCCGGGTCGCTCAGGCCGGCGAGGACCGGCTCGCAGCCGCGCACCACCGTCCGGAGCACCCCGGCGACGTCCGCGTCGGTGATCCCCTGCCCATCCCCCCCCCTGGCGCGCGGGGCGCTCTCGGGCCCCGCCGCGCGCCCCAACGCCTCAGGCGCCGCGGGCTTCCCGATCGCCGCGCCCTTGCGGGCGTTGAAGGTCTCGAGCATCCGGTCGACGTCGCTGTCCTTGGCGGCCTCGACCAGCGCCTTGTACTTCTCGTTCAGGGTCGGGCGCTGCTCGCGGTAGAGGACGCCGAGCGAGAAGCCGCCGCGCAGGGCGAGCTCGAACGCCTTGACCTTGTCGGTCACGTCGTGGTCCGGCGCCACGTCGGTGACCAGCGTCTTCCACTCCTCCTGGTGGTTGTTGAAGATCACGCAGGGGGACATGCGCGTCGATGAACGAGAAGCCCTTGTGCTCGATCGCCTGGACGATCAGCTCGGTGAGCGCCTTCGGTTGAACGAGGCGCCGCGGGCCACGAACGTGGCGCCCGAGGCGACCGCGAACGCCAGCGTGTTGAGCGGCGTCTCGAGGTTCCCCCACGGGGTGGAGGGCGCCTTCTGGTCGGCTCAGCGAGGTCGGCGAGACCTGGCCCTTGGTGAGGCCGTAGATCTCGTTGTCCATCACGATGTAGGTGATGTCGATGTTGCGGCGCGCGGCGTGCGGGAAGTGGCCCGCGCCGATGGCGAAGCCGTCGCCGTCGCCGCCGACCGCGATCACGTTCAGGTCGGGGTTGGCGAGCTTGCACGCCCATGGCCACGGGCAGCGGCCGGCCGTGCAGGCCGTGGAAGCCGTAGGTCGTGACGAAGCCCGGCAGGCGGCTGGAGCAGCCGATGCCCGAGACGACGACCGTCTCGTGCGGGGTCGAGCTCGAGCTCGCGCGAACGCCCGGTAGAGGGCGTCAGCACGCCGAAGTCGCCGCAGCCCGGGCACCAGATCGGCTTCAGGTCCGACTTGTAGTCGGTCGGCTTGCCGGCTTGGCGGGGGCGGTGCTCACGAGGTGGCCTCCTGCAGGATGAAGTCGTGGATGTCCTCGGCCGTGAAGGGAAGGCCGTCGCACTTGGCGTGGCTCTCGACCGCGATGCCGCACTCGCCGCGGATCAGGCGGGCGAGCTGCCCGGTGAAGTTGACCTCGGGCACCAGCACGCGGCGTGGCGTTGGACGTGAACGCCTTGACCTGCTCGGCCGGGAAGGGCCCGAGCACGCGCGGGTAGAAGGCGCCCACCGACAGGCCCTCCGCGCGGGCCCGGTCGACCGCCTCGCGCACCGGCCCGTAGGTGGAGCCGAAGCCGATCAGCGCGATCTCGGGGTGCTCGTCGCCGTGACCTCGTGGCGGGCGAGCGCCGTTGGCGAGCGGCTCGAGCTTCGCCCAGCGCTTGGTCTGCATGCCACGTGGATCTCGGGCGTGTAGCCCGGGTGGCCGAACTCGTCGTGCTCGATGCCGGTCGACGACGTACTGGCCGCCCGCCTCGCCGGGGATGCCCATCGGCGAGACGGAGTCCTCGGTGTAGCGCGTAGCGCTTGTAGTCGCCGTCGACGCCGCGCCGGGGTCTTGCGCGTCCCACAGCTCGACCTTGCCCGTGTCGGGCTTGTGGATGACCTCCATCCGGGTGGCCAGGCCCTGGTCGGTCAGGAGGATCACCGGCACCTGGAAGCGCTCGGCGATAGTTGAAGGCGTCGATCGTGGACCAGAAGCAGTCCTCCACCGAGATCGGCGCGATCACGACGCGCGGCGCCTCGCCGTGGCCGCCGTAGAGCGCGTGCTGCAGGTCCGACTGCTCGGTCTTGGTGGGCAGGCCGGTGGAGGGCCCGCCGCGCTGCGCGTCGATGATCACGCACGGGATCTCGGCGGTGCCGGCGAAGCCGAGCACCTCGGTCATGAGCGAGAGGCCCGGGCCGGACGTGGCGGTCATCGCCTTGGCGCCGGCGTACGACGCGCCCAGCACCGAGGCAGATGCGAGGCGATCTCGTCCTCGCACTGGATCGTGATGCCGCCGACCGTGGGGCAGCTTGCGCCGACAGCCACTCGAGGATGTCCGACGCCGGCGTGATCGGGTAGCCGGCGAAGTAGTCGAGCCCGGCCGCGACGGCGCCGAGGCGATCGCCTGGTTGCCCGACATCAGGACCCGGTCGGCCTCGACCTCGACCGGGCTCCACGATGCCAGCGTGCCCTTCAGGTCGGCCGCCCTCGTCCGCGCCGGCGTGGAGCGCCGCGATGTTGGCGTCGGCCACGCCCTGCTTGTGGGCGAAGCGGCGCAGCACCAGCTCCTCGATGGGGGCGGTGTTGAACGAGATGACGCCGGCGACGGCGCCCACCGCCACCATGTTCTTGGCGCGCAGCGAGCCGCCGATCTCCTTGGCGAGCTGCTCCATCCGCACCGGGCGCGCGCGCGGGAGGTACTCCTGCGGGATCTCGACCGCGGTCGTGTCGTAGAGGATCACGCCCTCGGGGCCGAGCGAGTCCCAGTGCAGGTCCCACGCCTCCTGGTTGAAGCAGACCAGCAGGTCCACCCACTTGCCGTGGCTGTAGATCTGCTCGTCGCCCATGCGGACCTGGTACATGCAGGGCCCGCCCTTGATCTCCGCGGGATACGTGCGGAAGGTCTGGGTCCAGTAGCCGCCCCGGGCGGCGGCCTGGGTGAGGATGTCACCGGAGGAGATGACCCCCTCGCCGGACTCGCCGGCAAGCCGGATCACCACGCTCTTTCGTGCCAAGTCTTCCTCCCGCTCGCGGTTCCCTGCACGCTCGCTGACGCTCACCACGCCGGCGATGCGTGGAGGGCCAGCTGTTCGGCCGCGCTCGGAACATGGGAGACCCGGCCGGATCGGACCCGCTCGATGTTACCGTCCGCCGCGCGGCGGCGACAACACGGAGGGCTGTGCCGACACCCGCAGTTTCGGGACCCGAGATCCGGACCCTCGCCCGCGCCGAGGCTGTCTGGTACCTGCGGCACGCCGGCGCGCTGGCGCGCTGGCCCGTGCTGACCGACGACTGGGCGCAGGAGATCGAGCGGCTGCGTCTGGCCGAGAGCGATCCGCGTCGCGAGGAGGAGCGTGGCCGGACGGGCCCGAGCGGGCCGCTGACCAGGGCCTAGTCCAGGTCCTCCACGCGGTCCGCGATGACCGCGCGGATCGCCGCGATCGCGTCCCGGACCGCCGCCGAGGCGGGATCCCAGGTCGCGGCGCCGGCGACCTCGGCCACCGGCTGGGCCTCCTGCACGGTCGAGAGCAGCAGCGCGCCGTCGGTGCCCGCCATGTCGGCCAGCGTGGCCTCGCGGGTGCGGACCGGCATCGCGTCGGCCGCCAGCCGGCGCGTGATCGAGTCGAGCACGCCCACCTCGAGCGGCGGGAACACGAGCGTGTCGCCCTCGAGCCAGCCGAAGGACCAGACCGGCCCCTCGAGGATCGCGTCGTCGTCGGCGCGCACGAACAGCGCGTCGTCGTAGCCGGCGGCGCGGGCCTGGCGCTGGGCCTGCATGTTGGCGGCGTAGGAGAGCGTCTTGGCGCCCACCAGCAGCGGGGTCACGCGGTGCAGGGCGGGCCACAGCCGCAGGCCCGCCGACGGCGGCGGGAGCGGCTCCTCGCGCCAGATGCGCTGGCCGCCGCGGGTGACCATCCAGACCGGGTTCTCCTGGTCGAGCTCGCCGACGGCGGCCGACAGATCGATGTCGGTGCGGTAGAAGAGCCGGTCACCCTCGATCGAGAAGTCGCGCACCGGCCGCGACCGGCTCGTCCCGCCACCGGCCCGCGACTTCACGTTGACGAAGAGCTCTAGGTCGTCGTCCGGCTGGATCCGGGCCAGCGGGATCACGACCCGGCCCTCGATGTGCAGGACCGAGCGCCTGAGCCGGACGGCCGTGACGAGGTTGTGCAGGGCGAGCCGGTCGAACGGCAGCCGATGGAACCCCATCTCGGTGACGTCCATCGCGGCACGGTCTTCCGGGGTGTCGAGGTACTTCCCGGACCAGTACACCCGCCCGTCGCGCTCGACCAGGTCGGTCGAGAGCTTGAAGCCGAACCGGAGGTAGTCGACCGTGCTCAGCGTCCCCGCCACGTCGAGTCGCCGGATCATGTTCACGCACACCCGCTCGACCGGCAGGACCATCGCCAGCGTCTCCTCGCTGACCGTCGCGAGGTAGTCGGCGGCGAGCTGCATGAACTTGCGCTGGTACTCCTCATCGCGTTCCGGGAGGTCGGTCAGGTACAGCTTCAGGTCGTGCCGGATGAACTTGAAGTCCTTGTGCACCTTGAGGTCGGCCGAGCCGTGCTCACGCAGGAAGTCGTCCATCATCCGGTGCACCGCGATCCGGTCCCGGAAGTTCTCGAACTCGTAGCGCCGCTGGGTGATCGAGGCCTCCGCCTCCTCGGCGTCGGCCACCACCCGCCAGTAGTAGACGACGTTCGGGATCACGGCGATGGTCTCGGCCTGGCAGTAGACCTTGGTCGAGAACAGCGAGTCCTCGTAGTGCACGCCCTCCGGGAACCGGATATCGTTGCGGTCCAGGAACTCGCGGCGATAGATCTTGTTGGTCGACAGCGGGTCGAAGAAGAGCAGCGGGTTCTCGCGCACACCGCGGTAGACGGCGCGGCCGGTGAACAGCTTCTTGGCCCACGGCGACTCGCGGTTCTTCGCCAGGTGGATCCGGACCACCTTCCCCGCGACGACGTCGGCGCCGGTCCGCTCGGCCGCGAGCAGCAGGTTCTTGCAGGCATGCCGCTCGTAAACGTCGTCGCTGTCGAGGAACATCACGTACGGCGCCCGCGCGCGCTCGATGCCGACATTGCGCGGCCGGCTGCACCCGCCGCTGTTCTCCGGCAGCCGCACCACCGTGACCCGGGGGTCCTCCCGGGCGATCTCCTCGGCCCGCTGCGACCGAGTCGTCCGTCGAGCAGTCGTCGACGACCAGCACCTCGAGGTTGCGCAGGCTCTGGCCGAGCACCGACCGGATCGCCTTCGGCAGGTTCTTGCGGTCGTTGTACCCGATGACCACCACCGACACGTCAGGCTCGGCGGGCGGGCCGGAGACGGTCCGTCGGGGCACTCGGACTCCCTCTCGATCTTGTACGTCGTCAGCCGGCAGCAACCGCCAAGTCTATGGCGGGGATGTTTCAGACGACGGGTGGCCTACCGGCGCGGGTCAGGCGCCAGACGGTCCGCCAGCGCATCGGTCGACGCTCCCCGGCACCCGGCCCCAGCCCCTCGCGGAACCCGGCGAACCACAGCCGCAGCAGCCGCACCGACCGGAACCTGACGACGGTCAGCGCGGTCCAGACCGCCACGTAGACGACGGCCAGCGGCCAGGGCAGGTTCCGCCTCGCCACCCAGAGCCGGTTCCGGGCGTTGAGCCGGTAGTAGGTGTCGTGCCGGGTCGGGGACGTCGCCGGGTGGTTCATCACGATCTCCGGCGCGTACCACGTGACGTAGCCGGCGTCCCAGATCCGCCAGGCGAGCTCGATGCCCTCGTGCCCGTAGAAGAAGTGCCCGGGCCAGCCGTCCGCCTGCTCGAACAGCTGCCGGCGCACGACGAAGGTGCCTTCCCAGAACCAGCCCACCGCACCCGGGCTGCAGCGGCCCGCGTCCGCCCGGCCGCGGCACCCACCGCTTCGGCGCCGGCTTCCCCGTCGGGTCGACCGGGCGCGGCTGCACGGCACCCACCCGCTGGTCGGCCACCAGCACGTCGACCAGCCGCGCCACCACGTCGGTCGGTGGGCAGGTACGCGTCGTCGTCGTAGAAGAACAGGTACTCGCCGCGCGCCTCGGCCGCGCCGACGTTGCGTCCCTCGGGGATGCCGACGTTCTCGGGCAGGTGCACGGTGCGCACGCCGTCGGGCAGGTCGACCGGGTCCCAGCCGTTGCCGACCACCACGACGTCGAGGTCGACGCCCTCGCTGGGCCAGCAGCGACGCCAGGGCGCGGGGGAGCTCCGCGGGCCGGGTGCCCATGCTGAGCACGACGGCACCGACCGTCGGCCGGGTCATCGCAGCCTGCTCGACGTGAGGATCGCCGCGAGGTGCCCGACGACGGTCAGACCTGCGGCCGGCACCAGCGACCGCGAGAAGCAGCCGGGTGGCCTCCAGCCCGCCGCCGGTGGCCGCGTCGACGACACCGGCGACCAGCGCGAGCAACGTCAGCTCGATGGAGTGGAACGCCCGGTGGAACGGCACGAACCGAGCCAGCGACCGCAGCCGCCGGACGCTGGAGACCTGCGGGGCGACCTCCTCGGCGCGGTCCTCCAGCTTCGGCAGCCCGTTCACCGCGCGGGCGATGTGCACGGCGTCGTTGAGCGACTTGTTCACCAGGACCAGCACCGCCAGCACCGCGCCGAGGGTGGTCCACCCGCCCAGCGAGTCGAAGCCGCCGTCGGCGCGGACGCCGAGCGCGAGCGGGATGGCGCTCTCGGCGACGGTGTGGCCCAGCTTGTCGAGGAAGAAGCCGGCCGGGGAGAACGTCTCCGCCAGCGCGCGACCTCGCCGTCGCAGCAGTCCCAAAGCATCTGCAGCTGGGCCAGCAGGGCGGCGAGCACCGCGCCGACCAGGCCCGGCAGCAGCAGGGCGGCGCCGGCGGCAGCGCCCGTGACGATCATCAGCACCGTGACGCCGTTGGCGGTGATCGCGGTGCCGAGCAGGAGCCGGGTCAGGTACGGCGACAGGCGCCGCTGGTAGAGGTCACCGGTCCAGTGCTCGGCAGTTGCGCCGGCCGCGCACCGAGGGCGGCTGGGTGACGGCCCGCAGCTCGGCGATGGTCGGGCGGTCAGCCACCTGCGGCTCCTCCGGTCGGGATGTCGGCGCGGGACCGCACCTCGCGGAGCACGCGCACCGGCTCGATCACCAGGTAGAGCATGCCGAGCCCCGCCGCCAGCACCCACAGGCCCCCCTCGCCGGCAGTGCCGCCGAGCACCGACAGCACGGCCACCACGAGCAGCCGGCCGGGCCAGCCGAGCCCCACGACCCCGGCCGCCGCGGCGGGCGCGGCCAGCCGGTTCAGCACCCGGTAGAGGTCGTCGTAGTGGTGCGAGGCGACCACCAGCAGCAGGGCACAGGTCGCGGCGCCCGGCCCAGCGCCGGGCAGCATCGCGGTGAGGCCGAGGACGCCGGCGTACTCCCCCGCCCGGATCAGCGCGGGGCGCACCCAGAGGAACCGCTCCCGGCCACCGGGTCGGCCGGCGATCCGCGCCGCGAGCGCTGTCGGGCAGCAGCGGACCGCCGTCCACCTGGGCCCGCACGATCTCGCGCTCCCGGTCGGTCACCGGCTCGGGCGGCCACGACCTGGCCCGCAGGGTGCGGCCGGCGGAGGTGTAGAGCAACGACCCGGCGCCGAGCACCAGCAGCGTGCCGAGGGCCCCGACCGGGCGGCCGGCGGCGGCGAGCACCGAGATGACCAGCCAGCGCTCCGCGATGCCGAGGTGCAGCACCTTCTTCACCCAGGTCACCGCCGGCCGGCCGGCGCTGCTGCGCCGGCTCAGCTCGATCGCGCGGGCCGCCCGCTCGTCGCCGACACCCCGGCGACCGGGATCGTCCCCGTCGTCCAGCGGCGCGCGCACCACCTCGGCCTCGCGCAGGTCCTTCACCGCGGTGAAGGTGTAGTCGATGCTGTGCCGGGTCGTCTGCAGCGCGATCATCGCCGCGGCCAGCACCCAGCCGGTGCGTCCGGCACCGGCGCCCCAGGCCAGGCCGGCGTAGCAGGCGAACTCCTTGAGCCGGTCCGTCGAGGCGTCCAGCCAGGCCCCGAGCGGGCTGAACCGTCGGGTGTACCGGGCGACGTCGCCGTCGACGCAGTCGACGACGAGGGACAGCTGCAGCAGCAGCGCGCCGGCGACGAGCGCGACCGGGCCGCCGACGGCGAACAGTGCGGCCGCGGCCAGCCCGATCACCACCGACGCGACCGTGACCTGGTTCGGGCGTCAAGCCGAGCCGCAGGGCCCACGGCGTCAGCAGCCGCGACAGCGGACGGCTGAGGAAGGTCGCCACGAAACCGTCGTCGGACTTGGTGGCCCGCGCGAACCGGACCGCGTGCACCGCCCGCTCGTCCATCCCGTCCAGGTCGGCCTGCGCCAGTGCGTCGGCGCCCGCCGGCCCGCGTCGCCACGGCCAGGGGTCGAGCGGCACCGTGCCGACCCGGACGCCGGTGCGGACCAGGCCGAGGACCAGGTACTCCAACGGGTCGCCGGCCCAGCCGTCCCGACGGGCCAGCCCGGCGAGGTCACCGGCGATCCCGGCAGCCGCCACCCGGTCCTCGCCGGCCAGTCGCAGGGCACCCGCGAAGGCGGTGTCGGCGTCAGCCACCCGGTGCGCCGGAGTCCCGGCCGCCACCACGCTGCCGGCGCGAACCCGCAGACCGGGGACAGTCCTGCCGTCGCGGCTGACGAGCACGGCGGTGGCCGGGCGCGGGTCCTCGGCCAGGTCGCCGAGCGCCTCCCGGTGCACCGTGAGGTCCGCCGCGACGAGCAGCAGCGCACCGGTACCGGACCGCGCGGCGGCCGCCAGCGCGTCGAGCCCGGCCGCCAGGTCCGGCGGGGCCGGATCCACGACGACCGGCGCCGTCACTGCGCCTTCCGCCGTTCGGCCGTGTCGTCGTTGTATGTCGCGAGCGCGTCCTCCAGCGGGCCGTCGGTGACCAGCGAGCCGCCGCGCAGGTACAGGCCACGGGTGCAGAACCGGCGTAGGTCAGCCTCGTTGTGCGAGACGAGGAACAGCGTGCGACCGGCGGAGAGCATGTCGTTCATCCGCTGGTAGCACTTCTCCCGGAACGCCCGGTCGCCGACCGCCAGCACCTCGTCGACGAGCACGATCGGCTCGTCCAGCGTGGTGATGACCGAGAACCCGAGTCGCACCTTCATCCCCGACGAGAAGTGCCGGAACGGCGTGTCCAGGAAGTCGCCCACCTCGGCGAAGTCGACGATCTCGTCGAACCGCCGGGCGATCTCGCGCTTGCTCAGGCCGTGCAGTCCCGCCGTCAGCCAGATGTTGTCGCGCGCGGTAAGGTCACCGACGAAGCCGCCGGTCACCTCGATCAGCGGAGCGACCCCGCCGCGCACTGCGATGCGCCCCTCGTCGGGCAGCAGGACACCGGCGATGAGCTTGAGCAGCGTGCTCTTGCCCTGCCCGTTCCCGCCGACCAGACCGACCGCCTCGCCCTCGTTGATCGCGAACGACACGTCGCGCAGCGCCCAGAACTCCCCCTTGCGCTTCTTCTTCCCCGGCGCCTTCTCGGGGGCCTTGGAGCCTGCGAGCAGGTCACGCAGCCGCTTGTCCCGGCGCCGGTTGCGCGTGAAGGAGATGCCGAGTCCCTCGGCATTGATGACCGCCGTCACTCAGATCTCCTTGAGGACGGCGCCCTCGAGGCGCCGGAAGACGACGACGCCGAGGACGAAGACCACCACCGAGAACACTGCGGAGACCGCCACCGCGCCCCAGCCGGCCCACTGGTCCGGGAAGAAGGACGCGCGGTACAGGTCGAAGATCCCGGCGAGCGGGTTGAGGACGAACAGGTCGGCCGCGACGCCCCCGAGCCTGTCCTGGACGTCGTGCACCCCGTAGAGGATCGGCGAGAAGTAGAAGAGCAGCCGCATGACGATGCGCATCAGCCGCTGGACGTCGCCGTACAGCACGGCCAGCGGCGCGAGCAGCAGCCCGGCACCGGTCAGCAGTACCGCCTGGATCAGCATCGCGAGCGGGACGAACACGACGTGCCAGGAGACCTCCGCCTTGCTGACCACGGCGAAGAAGACCAGCACCGGGATGGCGAACATGAACTCCGCGAACTTCGAGCCGACGGTGCGCAGCACCCAGATCTCGCGCGGCAGGTTGGTCGAGCGCACCAGCTTGGAGTCCTTGGACAGCGCCCGCATCGAGGTGCGCAGCACGGCGTTGGTCCACTGCCACGGGAGCATCGCGCAGAGCAGGAAGACGATGTACGGGTCCTCGCCGAGCTGACGCTCCATCAGCACGGTGAAGACGAACCAGTAGACGCCGGCCATCATCAGCGGGTCGAGGACCGACCAGACGTAGCCGAGCACCGAGTCGGCGAACTTGACCTTGAGGTCGCGGGTCACCAGCAGGGCCAGGATCCGTCGGCTGTTCCACAGGGTGCCGAGCCGTCGCCGGCACTACCTGACCAGCCACGACACTCCCACCGGTCTGCACGCTCACGGACTGCGGAACGCTACCACCGGGGGTGTTACGCCAGCCGGGCGCGGTCACCCGCCGTACGCCTCGGTGTAGGCGTCCACCCGAGCGCGCACACCCGCCTCGTCCAGGTCGAGGTGCTCGAGGATCGTGTACCGGTCCGGCCGGGTGCTCGGGGCCGAGCACGACGGCCTCGGCGAACTGCTCTGTCGACAGCCCCAGGTCGGCGGGCACCCGCGGCAGCTCGTGCCGGCGCAGGCAGCGGTCGATCTGCTCGGCCAGCCGCTCGTTCTCCGCGGAGGAACGCCGAGAAGAGCGCGCCCACCCCGGCCAGCTCGCCGTGGTTGGCGGTGCCCGGGAAGAGCTGGTCGATGGCGTGCATGATCTCGTGGTCGGCGCCGCTGCTCGGGCGGCTGTCGACCCGGCGGCCGCCATCGCCATGCCGGAGAGCACCAGCGCCTCGGCCAGCGCGGTGAGGAAGCCGTCCGACTCGATGCCGTCAGTGCGGTGCAGCACGGCCTCGGCGGCGGTCCGGGCGAAGGTCACGGCGAGACCGTCGACCGGCTCGCCGCGCTCTCGAGACGCCAGTCGCCAGTCCTCGCAGGCGGTGATGTTGCTGACCACGTCGCCGACCCCGGACAGCACCATCCGCGGCGGCGAGGTGCGCACGTAGTCGAGGTCGACCACCACCGCGATCGGCGGGACGACGCCGAACGAGCCCTTGCCGCCCTCGTGCAGCAAGGAGCTCACCGGTGAGGCGATGCCGTCGTGCGCGAGGTTGGTGGCGACGGCGACCATCGGCAGCGCCGAGCCGCGTGGCCGCGTACTTCGCGACGTCCAGCGTGCGGCCGCCGCCGATGCCGACCAGCGCGTCGTAGCTCTTGCCGCGCAGCTCCGTCTGCAGGTCGCCGGCCGCCTCCAGGCTGCCGCCGCGCACGGTGAAGACGTCGGCGTTGGCCAGCGACGGCCGGATCGCGCTCGACGACGCTCTCGCCCTGGCCCGGGCCGACTGCCACCGCGACGTGGCCGTCGGCGGAGATCCGGCGGTCGGAGAGCAGGTCGCCGAGCCCGGTCACCGCGCCCGCCCGGATGTCGATGAACAGCGGGCTGAGCAGCATCCGGGCTAGTAGTGGCACGCGATCTCCCGAGCCTTGACGAGGTCGTCGTGGTTGTCGACCTCGACCCACGGCAGCGTCCCGATCGGGGCGACCCCGACCTCGCCGCCGGTGTCGACCAGCGTCTGGTAGCCGTCCTCGTAGTAGAGGTCGGGGTCGCGCTCGCCAGGTGGCCTTCAGCGCGTCGGCCAGCGCATCGGCGGCACGCGGCCTCGATCAGGGTCGCGCCGATGTACTCCCCGCGCGCCTCGGCGGGGTCCATCAGCTTGGTGATCCGGCTCATCCGGCCGGCGCCGTCGAGGACGACCTTCATCTCCTCCTCGGCCAGCGACTTCTGGTCGTCGAGCGCGAGCAGGATGCCGGCGGCGCCGTCCCGCTCACGGGCGGCCAGCAGCGTGCGCTCGACGTCGACCGGGTGCACCGTGTCGCCGTTGACGAGCAGGGCGCCCTCGGCGAAGTGGTCACGCGCGAGCCACAGCGAGTAGCAGTTGTTCCACTCCTCGGCCTTGTCGTTGTGCACCAGGGTGAGCCGGACGCCGTGCCGCTCCTCGAGGGCGGCCTTGCGCTCCTCGACGGCCTCGGCGCGGTAGCCCACCACCACCGCGACGTCGGCCAGCCCGACCGCGGCGAGGTTGCGCAGCGCGATGTCGAGGATCGTGGTCTCGCCGTCGACCGGCACCAGCGCCTTGGGCAGGGTGTCGGTGTAGGGCCGCAGCCGCCGGCCGGCTCCTGCCGCCAGCACCATGCCAATCATCTGAGGTGGGCTCCCTTGGTCGACGTGCACTCGTTGCACGCAACGGTGGACGCTACCGTCCCGCGCTGCGCAGCCTCCGCGGGCTGGTGAGGAACCCGACTCCCCACGCCCCGTGCATGGTGGCCAGGACGACGGGCAGCCAGGCCCGCGACCGGAGCGGCAGGTCACGCCCGGCGACGGCCGAGCCGGCCAGCACCCCGGCGGCGTACCCCGCCGGCGCCAGCAGCGCCGGCCGCCACGCGGTCAGCCCGAGGAGAGTGCCCGCCGTGACGGCCACCACCGCAGCCGGCGGCGCGAGGTAGCGCAGGCTGGCGGTCCCCTCGTGCTCGTGCATGACCACCCGGCGCCACCGGCCGTAGTCGCGGTACTGCCGGGCCAGCGCGCGCAGGTCGGAGCGCGGGCGGTAGGACACCGTGAGCCGGGGCGTGAACCAGACCACCCCGCCGCTCTCCCGGATCCGGTGGTTGAGCTCCCAGTCCTGGGCCCGCAGGAACGTCTCGTCGTAGCCCCCGAGCCGCTCGAGCACCTCGCGGCGGAAGGCACCGAGGTACACGGTCAGCGCCGGGCCCTCCTCGCCGCCGACATGGAAGCTGGCCTGCCCGACCCCGATCGGGCTGGTCATCGCGGCCGCGACGGCCCGCTGGAAGTCGGTGACGCCCTCGGCCGACATCACCCCGCCGACGTTGTCCGCACCGGTCCGCTGGAGCGTCTCGACCGCGACCCGCAAGTAGTCCTCGGGAACCAGCGCGTGCCCGTCGAGGCGGACGACGACGTCGTACCGGGCCGCGGCCACCGCCCGGTTCAGGCCGGCTCCGGTGGCACCGGTCGGGTTCGGCACCAGCCGCACCCGGGCGTCGTCGGCCGCCAGCTCGGCGGCGATCTCGTCGGTGCGGTCCCGGGACGGGCCGAGGGCCAGCACGACCTCGACCGGGCCGTCGTAGTCCTGGCCGAGCATGGTCGACACGGCGGCCCGCAGGTGGTGCTCCTCGTCGAGCACCGGGACGACGACCGAGACGCCGGGCCATCCCTCGACGTCGGCGGCAGGCTCCGCGGAGCGGTCGGGGACGGGATCGGGAGCGGCCATGGCGCCCACACGCTACCGGCGTGCCTGACCGGCGTACGGCGGCAGCGCACCTAGCATCGCCAGCGACGGTCACTCCTGCGCCGGAAGGTGTCCCGCATGTCCTCGCCGTCCGGCGTCCACTCTCCGCTGCCGCCGCAGCTCGACCCCCGCGGCCGCGCGAGCGGGTCACGTCCGGGCCCGCGAACCGGGCGCCGACCGCCGACCCGGATCAGCCGCATCATGCGCCGCCTACTGGTCGTCATCGCAGCTGCCGCCGCGGTGGCGGTCCTGGTAGTCAGCGCGTCGGGGTACACCCTGCTCACCTGGTCCAGCCGGTCCATCGAGCGGGTCGACGCCTTCGCCGGCGTCACCGACCGGCCACCCGCCAGCGCAGCCGGCTCGACCACCTTCCTGCTGGTCGGCTCGGACGGCCGCACCGGCATGAGCACCGCCGACATGAAGCGCCTGCACGTCGGCACCGCCGACACCGCCGCCGGCCGCCGGGCCGACACGATGCTGATGGTGCACGTCTCGGCCAGGCACGGAACCGTCGAGGCCGTCAGCCTCCCCCGCGACTCCTACGTGACGATCCCCGAGCACCTGTCGGCCGACGGCGACCGGGTTCCGGAGCGGCGCAACAAGCTCAACGCCGCGTACGCCTTCGGCGGGCCGGCCCTCGCGGTCGCCACCGTCGAGCGCAGCACCGGCGTCCGCATCGACCACTACCTCGAGGTCGACTTCCTCGGCTTCGTCCGGCTGGTCGACGCCGTCGGCGGCGTCGACGTGTGCAGCCCGGTCCGGCTGCGGGACCGCAAGGCCGGCCTGCGGCTGCCGGCCGGCGTCAGCCACGTCGACGGTAAGGCCGGCCTCGCCTACGTCCGGGCCCGCAGCCTCGACGCCCGGGCCGACCTGGGTCGGGTCGAGCGGCAGCAACGCTTCCTGGCCGCGATGGTCGACCGGGCCACCAGCCGGGACGTCCTGCTGGACCCGCGGTCGCTGGTCCGCTTCCTGGACGCCGCGCTGGCGGCCGTCCGGGCCGACCCGGGGCTGACCGAGGACGAGCTGGTCCGGCTGGGCACCCGGCTGCGTCACGTGTCCGGCAGCGACATCCGGTTCCGCACCGTGCCGGTGGCGGACCCGTCGCACCGCACGGCGTCGGCCGGCTCGGTCGCCCTCTGGGACGAGCAGGCGGCGGAGCAAGTCTTCACCGCGATGCGCGAGGACACCTCGCGTCCGCGTCGCCGCGCCGGCGGGGTCGCCGCCGGACGCCCGACGGTGCTGCCGGCGCAGGTGCGCCTGCAGGTCTACAACGGCGCCGGCACGCCCGGGCTCGGCTCGCTGGCGACGGCCGACCTGGCGTCGCGCGGCTTCGTGACCGCAGGCCCGGCCCAGAACTGGAGCCGCACCGGCGTCGAGCGCACGACGGTGCGGTTCGACACCCGCTACACCGAGAGCATCAAGACGGTCGCCGCGGCACTGCCGGGTGCCCGGCTGCAGGCGGTGGCCGGACTGGGCCGCACGATGCAGGTGGTGGTCGGGTCGTCGTACGACGGGGCGCGGGCCGTGCAGGTGTCGGCGCCGTCACCCTCCGATACCGGCGTCCGCACCGCGAGTGATCACGTCTGCAGCTGACGTTTCCCGGGGTCTTCCTCGGGCAAGACCCCCGCCGAGACATCGACCGGGCGGCACGACGTGCCGCCACCGCGTCGGTCGGGGGGCTCCCCTCCGGCGCGACCAGAGTGCACGCGCAGCGTGCGGGAGGTACCGCTCATGACTGAGAAGGACCTGACACCCCTGTCGGCGGACGAGCTGGCCGCCGAGGCCGGCACCGCACTTCCGCCGAAGGAAGTGGTCTCGCTGCTCGACCTGAACGTCGACCTCGACCTCGCGCTCGACCTGGCCGCCCCGATCGACCTCGCGGTCGCCGCCAACGCCAACGTGGCCGCGCCGATCGACGCAGCCGTCGGCGCCAACATCCTCTCGGTCGGCTCCACCGCGCAGGCACTGGCTGCCCAGGACGCGTCCATCGACCAGGGGATCAGCGGCGAGGCCGTCGCCAACAGCACCCAGGACAGCACCCTCGACCAGGGCAACGACGTCGTGGACGCGGGCACCGGCGCGCCGGCCGCCGACGGCACCACGGCTCCGGCCGCCGACGGCACGACCGCTCCTGCTGCCGATGCCGGCACCACCGGCGTGACGTCCGACCCGGCCTCGATGCTGGACGGCGACCTGCTCAACGTCGACGTGAACGCCGCGCTGGACGCCGACATCGCCGCGCCGATCGCCGGTGCGGTGGCGGCCAACGCCAACGTCGCCGCGCCGATCGACGCCGCTGTGGCGGCCAACGTCGGGTCCGTCGCCTCCTCGGCGACTGCGGTCGCCGACCAGGACGTCGTCATCAACCAGCACCTGGACGACGTCACCGCCGAGGCGAACACCGACCAGCAGTCCGACATCACCCAGTAGGTCACGCCGACCCGTGACTGCCACGCCTGACGCCCCGACCCGGGCGGGCGCCTCCCCCGCGGAGGTGCCCGCCCGGGCTGCTGGCGTGGAGCTGATCGGGCGAGCTGCCCGGATCGGGGTACAAGAAGCCACCAGCCCTCGTACGGCGAGCGGACGGGCAGACGGTCCAGCTGACCCGGCTGCTGTTCATCGTGCTCGAGGAGATCGACGGCCAGCGCAGACTACGACGAGCTCGCAGCCGCGGTCAGCAGCTCCTTCGGACGTCCGGTGAGCGCCGAGCAGGTCGCCACCCTCGTCGACGGCCAGCTCCGCCCGCTCGGCGTGCTGAAGCTGGCCGACGGGACCGAGCCGGCGGTCAAGAAGGCCAACCCGTTGCTGGCGGTCAAGGTCAAGAAGGTCGTCACCGACCCGGTGGTCACCCGCCGGATCACCGCACCGTTCGCGGTGCTCTTCCATCCGCTCGTGGTCGTGCCCTTCACGCTGGCCTTCGTGGTGACCGCCGGGTGGGTGCTGTTCCGTGAGGGACTCGCCGCCGCCACCCGCGACGCCTTCACCGAGCCCGGCCTGTTCCTGCTGGTCTTCGCGGTGACGGCGCTCTCGGCCGGCTTCCACGAGTTCGGCCACGCTGCCGCCTGCCGCTACGGCGGCGCGACCCCCGGCGCGATGGGAGCCGGGATCTACCTGGTCTGGCCGGCGTTCTACACCGAGGTGGGCGACAGCTACCGCCTCGGTCGAGCCGGCCGGGTCCGCGTCGACCTCGGCGGGCTGTACTTCAACGCGCTGTTCGCGGTCGCGATGTTCGGGGTCTGGGCGATCACCCGCTGGGAGGCGCTGCTGCTCATCATCGCGGCGCAAGTCGTGCAGATGGTCCGGCAGCTGGCGCCGCTCGTCCGGTTCGACGGCTACCACATCCTCGCCGACCTCACCGGGGTGCCCGACCTCTACTCGCACATCAAGCCCACGCTGGCCGGCCTGCTGCCGCACCGCTGGCGGCACGAGTCGGCGCTGACCTGGTGGGCCCGTGCCGTGGTCACCGTGTGGGTGCTGCTCGTCGTGCCGCTGCTGCTGCTGTTGTTGGTGCTGATGGTGGTGGCGCTGCCCCGGGCCGCCGCCACGGCGTGGGAGAGCGTCGGCAACCAGTGGGACGCGCTGACCGGGGCCTGGTCCGACGGCGCGGCGACCGAGGTGGTCGTGCGGGTGCTGTCGATCCTCGCGCTGGCCCTGCCGGTGCTGGCGATGGTCTACCTGCTCGTCCGGGTGGTGCGCCGCACCGTCGGTTCGGTGGCGCGCTCGACCAAGGGTCGGCCGGTCCGCCGCGCCGTGGCCGTCGCGACCGCGATCGCGCTGGTCGCCGGCCTCGCGTGGGCCTGGTGGCCGAACGAGGGCACCTACCGGCCGATCCAGGCGAACGAGCAGGGCACCCTGCTCGACGCGGTGCCGGCCGCAGTCGCCGACCGGGTCCCGGTCCTCCGGCCGCCGGCCACCTCCGCCGCCGCCCCGGACGCGCCGTCGCTGGAGCAGGGCCAGACCGGAGCCGCCCAGACCCTGTGGGCCAGCGACCAGCCGCCGCCGTCGAAGGACGAGCCGCAGCTGGCGATGGTGCTGGTGCCGGCCGATGCCGTGCCGCAGGGAGCTGCCGGTGCCCTCGATGCTCCGGCCGAGTCGCCGACCTGGGTCTTCCCGTTCAACAAGCCGGACGCTCCGCTCGAGGGCGACAACCAGGCGCTCGCCGTCAACACCACCGACGGCTCCATCCGCTACGACGTCGCCTTCGCTCTCGTGTGGGCCGACGACGGCGAGGTGCTGAACGCCAACGAGGCCTACGCGTTCGCCAGCTGCACCGGCTGTGCCGCGGTCGCCATCGGGTTCCAGGTGATCCTGGTGCTCGGCCAGGCCGACGTCGTCGTGCCGCAGAACATCGCGGCAGCGGTGAACTACAACTGCCTGGCGTGCGCGACCTACGCGCTCGCGAAGCAGCTCGTCCTCACCCTCGACGGCCCGCTCAGCGACGCCGGGATGGCGGCGATCGAGGCCGTCTGGGCGCAGATCCAGCAGTTCGGCGGCACCATCGCGGACGTGCCGGCCGGTCAGATCCAGTCGACGCTGGAAGGCTTCGAGCAGCAGATCAAGGACATCGTCCAGGCCGAGTCGGCCGGCGAGACGCCGACGGCTTCGCCGCCGCCGGCCGCGCCGAGCGACAACCCGTCCGGGGCCTCCGAGGGCGGGGCGACACCGAGCGGCGAGCCGTCGGCCTCCAGCACGCCCGAGGCCACCCCGTCGCCGACGCCGACCGGCGACGGGACGACGCAAAGCCCGACCGCCGAGCCGACCGGCTCGGCGTCGGCCGCCGCGGTCCCCGCTCCCTGACGCCTCGAGCGGCGTCAGCGTTCCCCGGTCTCCTCCCGGGACCGCAGGATCGCCTGCCGCCTGGCCAACCGGTGCGCTCGCCGGATCTCGGCCTCGGCGAACCGGCGACGGTCCTCGGCAGTCTCCGGCTGCACGGGTGGCACCGGCCGCGGCTGGCCGTTCTCGTCGACGGCGACGAACACGAGGTACGCCGTGGCGACCCGCGTCGGCGGCACGCCGGCCCGGTTCCACGGCTCGGCCAGCACCCGGACGCCCACCTCCATCGAGGTGGTGCCCGACCAGTTGACCTGCGCCTCGGCGTGCACCAGGTCGCCGACCCGCACCGGCTCGACGAAGTCCATCTCGTCCATCGACGCGGTCACCGCGGGGCCGCCGGAGTGCCGCTGCGCGACGACGCCGGCCACGTCGTCGACGAGCTTCATCACCACGCCGCCGTGCACCGTTCCCAGCAGGTTCGTGTCGAGGACGGTCATGATCCGGCTGAGGGTGCTGCGCGCGGCGCTGGTCGGCTTGCCGTCGAGCGGGGGGGCATCGGTCATGAGGCGCAAGGGTACGGTCGTCGGATGAGCGGACCCAGGGACTGGCCGGAGGGCTGGTCACGCGAGGACGGCACCCGGCGTCCGCCTCCGACCGGCCCGCGGCCTGCTGCGAGCGGCCCGCGCCCCGCGGCGAGCGGCTCGCGCCCCGCTCCGGCGGCCGGCGGTGACTCGGAGCGCACCCAGGTGCTGCCCCCGGCTGCCGGCCGGCCAGGCTCGCCCGCGGCGTCGTCGTACCCCGAGACCGCGCGACCTCGCCGTGGCGACCACCCGCCGCCGGAGTTCGCGCACCCGCGCCGGCGCAGCGGTGGCGGGGCCGGGCGCTGGACGAAGCGGGTGCTGCTGGCGCTGCTGCTCGTCCTGGTGCTCCTGGTGGCAACGATGCTGTTCTTCTACACCCGCATCGAGAAGGTCGACGCGCTGCGCGACTACGACGGCCGACCGGCGGCGGCGTCCGGCACCAACTGGCTGATCGTCGGTTCGGACAGCCGCGAGGGCCTCAGCGACGAGCAGGTCAAGGACCTGCACCTGGGCAAGATCGCCGGCCGACGCACCGACACGATCATCCTGCTGCACAAGCCGGACAGCGGGAAGCCGACGCTGGTCAGCCTCCCCCGCGACTCCTACGTGCCGATCCCCGGGCACGGTCGCGACAAGCTGAACGCCGCCTACGCCTTCGGTGGCGCGCCGTTGCTCGCCCAGACGGTCGAGACGGTGACCGGGCTGCGCATCGACCACTACTCCGAGGTCGGCTTCGGCGGCTTCGTCGGGATGACCGACGCGGTCGGCGGCGTCGAGCTCTGCCCGAAGCGCAAGATCCGTGACCGCAAGAGCGGGCTCGACGTCGCCAAGGGCTGCCAGGAGATGGACGGCCCGACGGCGCTGGCCTACGTCCGGGCCCGCTACTTCGACCCGCAGGGCGACCTCGGCCGGGTGCAGCGGCAGCAGGAGTTCCTCGGCGCGGTGTTCGACGAGGCGGCCAGCCCCGCCACGCTGCTCAACCCGTTCCGCATCCTGAAGCTGGGCGACGCCGCGACCACCGCGCTGACCATCGACGAGGGCGACGGGCCGTGGTCGCTGGTGCAGTTCGCGCTGACGATGCGCGCGGTGGCGGGCGGCGGCGGCCAGCGGATCACGGTGCCGGTGGCCGACCCGAACTTCCGGACGCCGAGCGGTGCCTCCGCCGTCCGTTGGGACCGCGCCCGCGCCCTCGAGCTGTTCCAGACCCTCCGCACCAACTGACCCTCCGCACCAACTGACCCGCCGCCCCTCCGCCTCCGCCTCCCCCTCCGCCTCCGCCTCCGCGGAGTCGACCACGTAAACGTGGTCGACGGACGCTTCGCAAGGCGTGCACGCCTAGCGAGGTGTCCGTACGCCTCGCGAAGTGCGACGGCGCGTGCCCGGCTGGCGAGCAGACCCCTTGACAGCGGCCTCACACCGGCCTAACTTCACCGAAACGCTGTTCGGCATCGTCGAACACCCACGGGACGACGATTCTCCCGGATCGTCCGATTTTCTCAGGAGGTGGAGTCCACCCGTCCCGGTCTCCGGGCTCCGCGGCAGGACACCCGCATGGAACCCAGCTCACGTGCGCAGCAATGGCTGGCCGAGGCACTCGGCACCGGCTTCCTCGTCTTCATCGGCGCCGGGTCGGTCCCCGCGACGCTGATCCTCGGCAACGCCGGCGACGTCGCCGTTCTCGATGGCCGACCTCGGGATGATCTCGTTCGCGTTCATGCTGGTGATCGTCGGCATGATCTACGCGATCGGCCACATCTCCGGCTGCCACATCAACCCGGCGGTCACCGTCGCGCTCGCCGCCACCGGCAAGTTCGCCTGGACGGACGTGCCCGGCTACGTCGCGGCCCAGTTCGTCGGCGCGACCGCCGGCGCGCTCGCCATCGTGGGCACCCTCGGCAAGACCGCGGCCGACCTCGGCCTCGGCATGACGACGTACGGCGACAGCACACCGTTCGCACGCGCCCCTTCGCCGAGTTGATCGGCACCTCCCTGCTGGCGTTCGTCATCTTCGGTGTCATCGACGGCCGGGCAGCACCCGGCTGGGCCGGCCTGGCCATCGGCTCGATCGTCTTCGCCATCATCATCGTCGTCGGCCCGGCGACCGGCGCATCGCTCAACCCGGCCCGCTACCTCGGCCCGATGTTCGTCGGCGAGGGCTTCGACGCGACCGTGCAGTGGTCGCAGCTGCCGGCGTACTTCATCGGTGAGTTCCTCGGCGCCATCGCCGGTGCCTTCGCCTACCTGACGGTGGCCCGGACCCGCTCGACGACCACCGTCCCTGCCCAGTCGTCCCGTGTCGCAGAAGAGGTGTCCGCATGAAGAAGCTCATCAACGCCCCCGACGACGTCGTCGCCGACGCCCTGCGCGGCATGGCCGCCGCGCACCCGTCGCTGACCGTCGACGTCGAGGACAAGGTCATCACGCGGGCCGGCGGGCCGACCGCCGGGCAAGGTCGGCCTGGTCTCCGGCGGCGGCTCCGGTCACGAGCCGCTGCACGGCGGCTTCGTCGGGTTACGGCATGCTCGACGCCGCCTGCCCCGGCGAGGTGTTCACCTCGCCGGTGCCGGACCAGATCCTGCCGCCACCAAGGCGGTCGACGGCGGCGCCGGCGTCCTGCACATCGTGAAGAACTACACCGGCGACGTGCTGAACTTCCAGATGGCCGCCGAGCTGGCCGCCGACGAGGGCATCGAGGTCGCGCTCGGTCGTCGTCAACGACGACGTCGCGGTGGAGGACAGCACTGTACACCGCCGGCCGGCGCGGCACCGGCGCGACGGTCTTCGTCGAGAAGATCGCCGGCGCGCTTGCCGAGCAGCGGCGCGGAGCTCAAGTCGGTGGCCGACGTCGGCCCGCGAGGTCAACGAGCGGTCCCGGTCGTTCGGCGTCGCGCTCACCGCGTGCACCACGCCGGCCTCGGGGCAAGCCCGGCTTCGACCTGCCCGACGACGAGATCGAGCTGGGCGTCGGCATCCACGGCGAGCCCGGTCGGGAGCGCGGCCCGATGCGGTCCGCGGCCAGGAGATCGTCGACTTCGCGCTGGACGCCATCCACGACGACCTGCCGCTGCCAGGGCGAGCGTGCTCGTGATGGTCAACGGCATGGGCGGCACCCCGCTGATCGAGCTGTACGTGGTCTTCGACGAGGTCGCCGGGTGGCTCGCCGGCCAAGGGCGCGACCATCGCGCGCAGCCTGGTCGGCAACTACATCACCAGCCTGGACATGGCCGGCTCCTCGATCACGGTGCTGCCGGCTGACCCCGGACCTCACCGCGCTCTGGGACGCCCCGGTGGAGACCCCCGCGCTGCGCTGGGGGCGCTGAGGACCGTCATGGAAGAGGTGCTGCTGGTGGACGTCACGACCGTCGCCGACCTGGATCACGCGAGGCCAGCTCGGACTTCGTGGACAACAAGGACCACCTGACCCACCTCGACTCCGCGATCGGCGACGCCGACCACGGCATCAACCTGCGCCGCGGGTTCACCGCGGCGGTCGCGGTGCTGGACGAGAAGCAGCCCGCCGACCCCCGGCGCGCTGCTCACCCTGGTGGGCAACACGCTGATCACCAAGGTCGGGGGCGCTTCCGGCCCGCTGTACGGCACGGCGTTCCGGCAGGCCGGCAAGGCCCTGGGCGAGCGAGCCGGACGTCGCCCCGGAGGCAGCTCGGCGCGGCGCTGCAGGCCGGCTCTGGAGGGCGTCCAGGAGCTGGGCGCCGCGCCGAGGGCGACAAGACGATGGTCGACGCGCTCGCTCCCGCGGTCCGCGCGTACCAGCACGCCCTCGCCACCGGCGCGACCATCGCGGCGGCGGCGCAGGCGGCCGCTGCCGCAGCCGAGAAGGGCGCGGAGGCGACCATCCCGCTGCAGGCGCGCAAGGGCCGGGCCAGCTATCTGGGCGCCCGCAGCGTCGGGCACCAGGACCCCGGCGCGACCTCGACCGCACTGCTGCTGGCGGCGCTCGCCGCGGCCCTGGAAGGTCCGGGGTCATGAGTACGACGTATTCGCGGTTGCCCGGGACCGGGTGCTCAGCCAGGCGGCCGGTTCCGGTGCGTAGCGCGGGGCTCGGCGTGCAGCGCTCGGGTTGCACCCAGGTCGCGGGACACTGCTCGCGCGGTCTCGACGACCGCTCGGGACAGCCGCGCCTTCGCCTGGCGTTGCAGCAGCCGCTCGGCCGGCCCGACGACGCCCAGCGACCCGACCGCGCGGCCACCGTGGTCGAAGATGGCGGCCGCGATGCCACCGTCGCCGACGTTCGCCTCCTGGTTCTCGACCGCGAAACCCTTGTCCAGCACCGTTCCCAGCGCCTTGCGCAACGCCTCGGGCGACGTGCGGGTGCGGCCGGTGAGTGCGCGCAACGGCTGCTCGAGCAGGGTGTCGACCTCGCCGTCCGGCAGGGCGGCGACCATCGCGTGGCCGAGCGCGCAGGCATGCCACGGGATCGTCGCGCCGACCTCGAGGATCTGCACGGCGTCGTCCGGGCGGAACTCGTGGTGCACCACCATCACCGCGTCGTCCACGAGGACCGAGACCCAGACCGCCTCGTCGACCTGCCGGGCCAGCGCGCCGGCGCGCAGCATCGAGCGGGCCCGCAGCTCCGAGCCGGCCAGGTAGGCGTTGCCGAGCTGCAGCACCCGCGGCCCGAGCGAGTACCTGCCGGTCGCGACGTCCTGGCTCACCAGACCGCTCTGCTCCAGGGTGCGCAGCAGGCCGTGCACGGTGGGCTTGGCCAGGCCCAGCCGGGCCCCGAGCTCGGTGACGCCGAGGGTGGGGCTGCCCGAGCCCAGCTCGTGCAGGATCCGCGCCGCCCGGTCGACCGACTGGATCATGCCTCTCCCCTTCCTCAGGGGCGCCGGACCGATCCGGGACCCCGTTCAGCATCGTCGAACACAGATGAGGATAGAGGCAATGGCTGAGAACGCCACGGTCGGCATCGTGCTCCTGTCGCACAGCCGCGCGATCGCCGAGGGCGCGGCCGACGTGGCGGCGCAGGTGAGCGCGGGCTCGGTGCGGATCGTCGGCGTCGGCGGCACCGAGGACGGCCGGCTCGGCACCTCGCTGGAGGCACTCGCCGGTGCCGTCGACAAGGTCTCGGCCGGCGCCGGTGTCGTCGTCATCCCCGACCTGGGCAGCGCGGTGCTGACCGTGAAGGCCTACCTGGCCGACATCGAGGCGGCCGACGTCGTCCTCGCCGACGCGCCCTTCGTCGAGGGCGCCGTCGCGGCAGCAGTCATGGCGTCCGGCGGTGCGACGCTCGCCGAGGTCCTCGCTGCAGCGGAAGGGGCGCGTGATGTCCGCAAGCTCTGAGCAGACGGCCGAAGGGTACGTCGTGCTGCCGGCCGACCTGCACGCCCGGCCGGCCGGGCAGGTCACCAGGGCGGCGACGTCGTACGACGCCCGGGTCTGGCTGGCCGCTCCCGACCGCCCCGAGGTGGACGCGCGCAGCGTGCTCTCCGTGATGGGTCTCGGTGCCGTCGCCGGGCAGTCGGTCCGGGTGCGCGCTCGGGGGCCTGAGGCCATCGAGGCGGTCGCCGCCGTGATCTCGGTGCTTTCCGTCGCCGAGGCGGTGACCGGCTGAGGCGCTACGGCGTCGGCAGCCAGGAGACGCGCCCTGCCAGCAGGGCGTAGCCGACGAACGCCACCACGTCCATCAACGTGTGGGCGATGACCAGCGGTGTCACGCGCCCCCACCGCTGGTAGAGCCGGCCGAAGACCAGCCCCATCACAACGTTGCCGGCGAAGCCACCGAAGCCCTGGTAGAGGTGATAGCTGCCGCGCAGCAGGGCGCTCACGAGCAGCGCCCGGTTGTCCGACCAGCCGAGCTGGCGCAGCCGGTGCAGCAGGTAGCCGGTGACCAGGACTTCCTCGAGCACGCCGTTCTGGACGGCCGACAGCACCAGCACGGGGTAGCGCCACCACACGTCGGGCAGGTTCTCGGCGACCACGGTGAGGTTCGCGCCGGTCGCATGCACCGCCAGGTAGAAGGCCACGCCCGCCCCACCGACGGCCGCAGCCAGCAGAAGAGCGCGCACGATGTCCGAGCGCAATCGACTGGTGTCCATGCCAAGGGTGCGCAGGCCCTCGCCGGACCGGGTCAACAGATGGATGACCAGAAGGACCGGCACCAGCCCGAAGCCGATGGAGGTGAGCTGCAGCGCGAGGTCGAGCCACGGCCGCCCTGGCGCCTGCGAGGCGTTGAGGACCGCCGCCTGCTGGTCCAGCGCGGTGCCGCTGGTCAGGTCGTCGATCAGGCGGAGCAGCGCCCGCAGGCCGGACGCGCCGAGCGAGAGAGCGAACACCAGCCAGACTTCCTGCACGAGCCACCGCCTGGGCACCGGTGCCGCCGGCGGCGCCTGTGGTACGCCGGGCTGGGCTCGCTGGGTCACGCTGCGGTGAACGCGTCCGATCACCGCCACGTTCCGCGCCGGTGCCCTCAGTCCTCGAGGCGCTCGTCCAGGTGGACGGTCACGTCGTCGCCGGCCTGCTTGCCGATCGCCGTACGGACTGCCGCCTTGACCGGCAGCTTGTGGTTGCCGTCACCGAGCGCCATGAACGAGCTCCGGAACGGCTGGCCGTCGATGGTGCCGCGGACCTTGACCAGGCCGCGGGTGCCGAAGAACGTCGCGGACTCCGGCCAGACGACATAGGTCCAGCCGCCCTTCTCGGGACTCTTCTGGAGCTTCGCCGTGAACTCCTTGTCGATCATGCCTGCCTCCGCGGTCGGTCCGGATCAGTCACCACGGTTGACCCGGTGCGGCCGGCACATTCATCGCCGCTCGCCCAGAGCGTCGTGCCCGGTGCGCAGGAAGTCCAGCGCCTGATCCACCTCACCGACATCGTCCCAGGTTCGGTATGCGCCGAACGGGGCGTTCCAGTAGCTGCCCTCCGGTGGCGGCAGCTGGTGCGGACCGACGTACACGTAGGGCACGCCGATCACGTCGTCGCCCGGCGAGCAGCCGTAGTTGACCGCGCCCGCGGTGATACCCAGGTCGAAGTGCTCGGGGAAAAGCTGCGGCTCGGTGGGGTTCTCCGCCGCCAGCTCGGTGGCCAGGGTCGCCAGGGCCCGCTGGCCGAGCTGGAACCACCCGGCCAGTGCGGCGGCGGTGGCCGGGTCGACGACCAGCGGCGCCTCCGGCTCGAACGGCGTGGCCGGCTGATGCTTGGTCCACGGGAATCCGGCCGGTACGCCGGCGAACGCTGCCGCCCGGGCGAGGGTCGTCAGCCGCTCCCGACGCGTGCCGTCCGGGCCGGTCACCACGACATCGGCGCCGTCGACCCCGAGGACCGTGCCGTCCGGCAGCGGCGGCGTGCGGAAGCCGCCCGGGCCGGGCTGCAGGGTGATCTCGCCGGTGGCTCGCTTGCGCGCCCCGGCGAGCAGGTGCTCGGCCACCCGGTGCAGCGACTCGCGGGTCACGGCCAGGTCCGCAGGGTCGATGGTCGCGGTCATGCAGTGTCCTCCTCGGCCGGCACCGGCGCGGGCGCGCCGTCGGCGGTCCCGACCACGATGTCGGCGGCGACCCCCGTACGTCGGGCCAGCGCGAGGAACGGGATGGCACAGGCCTGCACCGCTGCGCTGAGCCCGAAGGTGAGCGCGTAGCTGCTGACGTCGGCCACCCGGCCGAACGCGGGTTGCACGACGACTCCGCCGGCCGAGCTGAGCAGCGAGTCGAACGAGAGCACGGTGGCCCGCTGCTGGGACGGGATCTGGTCGTTGAGGTACGCCTGCCGGATCGGCATCGAGACGGCGAAGGCGAGGCCCCACACCACCAGCAGTCCGACCACCACCCAGAACACCTGCACCAGGCTGACGAGCAGCAGAGCCGCGACGCTCACCGTCGCCGAGGCGATCAGCAGCGAGGTACGCCGGCGGAACAGCGTGCGCAGCCGGGGCGCCGAGAGCCCGCCGACGATCTGCGCGCCCGCGACGATGGCCGCCGCGAGCCCGGCGATCCCGTAGGCCCCCTCGTCGCCGTACAGCTCGAGCAGGTACGGCTGCATCGCGTAGAACGCGTAGATGCTGACGCCGCCGATGAACGGCGACGTGAGCATGACCCAGCGGACCGAAGGTCGACCCAGCCCGTACCGCAGCGAGTCGTTGAAGATCCGCTTCACCTCGGGTCCGGGTCGTTTGCCGCGCAGGGGGGTGAACCCGAGGTCGTGCATCATCAGGAAGGCCAGCACGAAGGTCACAGCGAGCAGGACGCTGCGCACCACGAACGGGACGCCGAGGCTGGTGACCTGGGCGATCACGCCGCCGAGGACCGAGCCGGTCAGCATCGCCCCGCCCTGCACGGCCTGCCCCTTGGCGAAGACCGGGTCCAGCGGTCCGTCGTACCCGGTGTGCCGCAGCGCGTCGACCAGCCAGGCCTCGACGGCCCCGGAGAAGAAGGTGAACCCCAGCCCGATCACCACCGACACGGCTGCCCACGCCCAGAACGGCGCGTTCGTCTGCCACAGCAGCACGTAGGCCAGCGTCGAGGTGGTCAGGGTCAGTGAGCCGAGCAGGAAGGAGAATCGGCGACCACGCAGGTCGGCCACCACGCCGGTGGGCACCTCGAAGACCATCATCCCGGCGGTGAAGAACGCGTTGGCCGCGAAGGCCTCGAGGTTGTTCAGGCCGGCGTCCAGCAGGAAGAGCGTGTTGATGCCCCAGATCAGGGACGCCGACAGCGTGGTGAACAGCGTCAGCGTCAGGTAGGTGCGCTGGACCTTGGCAGACTCGCTGCCCATCACCGTTCCTACCTACTTCAGCAGCTGTCGAGCCATCACCAGGCGCTGGACCTGGTTGGTGCCCTCGTAGATCTGGGTGATCTTCGCGTCCCGCATCATCCGCTCGACCGGGTAGTCCTTGACGTAGCCGTAGCCGCCGAGGACCTGCACCGCGTCGGTAGTGACCTCCATCGCGATGTCGGAGGCGTAGCACTTCGCCGCGGCCCCGAAGAAGGTGAGGTCCTTGTCGCCGCGCTCGGACTTCGCGGCCGCCACGTAGGTCATCTGCCGGGCCGTCTCGACCTTCATCGCCATGTCGGCGAGCATGAACTGGATGCCCTGGAACTCGCCGATGGCCTTGCCGAACTGCTTGCGCTCCTTGGCGTACGCCGTCGCGTAGGCCAGCGCGCCGGACGCGATGCCGACGGCCTGCGCGGCGATCGTGACCCGGGTGTGGTCCAGCGTGCGCAGCGCGGTCTTGAAGCCGGTGCCCTCGGCGCCGACCAGCCGGTCGGCGGGGATCCGGCAGTCGTCGAAGTACAGCTCACGGGTCGGTGACCCCTTGATGCCGAGCTTCTTCTCCGGCGCCCCGAAGCTGAAGCCCTCGTCGGACTTCTCCACCACGAACGCGGAGATGCCGTTCGCCCCTGCGTCCGGATCGGTCACCGCCATCACCGTGTAGTACTCCGACACGCCTGCGTTGGTGATCCAGCGCTTGGCCCCGTTGAGCACGTACCCGTCGCCGTCCCGGACGGCGGTGGTCTTCATGGCCACCGCGTCGCTGCCGGCCTCCGGCTCGGACGAGCGCGTAGGAGAACATCGCGTCCCCGGCGGCCACGGCGGGCAGGTAGCGCTTGAGCAGGTCCTCCGACGCCGAGAGCAGCAGCGGCATCGTGCCCAGCTTGTTCACCGCCGGGATCAGCGAGGTCGAGGCACAGGCCCGCGCGACCTCCTCGATCACGATGCAGGTGGCCAGCGCGTCCGCCCCGGCGCCGCCGTACTCCTCCGGGATGTGCACCGCGTGGAAGTCCGCCTTGCGCAGCGCGTCGTAGGAGTCCTGCGGGAACTCGGCCTTCTCGTCGACCTCGGCGGCGCGCGGCGCGATCTTGTCGTCGCAGACGGCACGCACCGCCTCCCGGAGCATCTCGTGCTCGTCGGACAGCTTGAACAGGTCGAAGTCGCTCACGCGTCGAGGGTATCGGCGGCCGCCCGCACGGCCGGGAACGGGGCACTCGGTAGCCTGCCGCCATGAGCACCCCACGAAACCGCTCGCTGCGCTCACGCTTCCGCGGGGACCCCGCATGACCCTGCGCCTCAGCGTCCTCGGCACCGGATACCTCGGGGCCACCCATGCCGCCTGCATGGCCGAGCTCGGCTTCGACGTGGTCGGCATGGATGTCGACGAAGCGAAGATCGCCTCACTGACCGACGGCCGGGTGCCGTTCTACGAGCCGGAGCTCGAGCCGCTGCTGCGCAAGAACCTCGAGAGCGGCCGGCTGCGGTTCACCACGTCGTACGCCGAGGCGGCCACCGCCGACGTGCACTTCCTCTGCGTCGGCACCCCCCAGCGCAAGGGCGAGTACGCCGCCGACATGCGCTACGTCGACGGTGTCGTCGACGGGCTGGCCCCACACCTCGACCGGCCCACCCTCGTGGTCGGCAAGTCGACCGTGCCGGTCGGCACCGCAGCCCGGCTGCAGCAGCGGATCGCCGAGCTGGCCCCCGCCGGCGAGGCCGCCGAGCTGGCCTGGAACCCGGAGTTCCTCCGCGAGGGCTTCGCGGTCGAGGACACCATCCGCCCCGACCGGCTGGTCGTCGGGACCGGCTCCGAGCGCGCCGAGAAGCTGCTGCGCGAGGTCTACGCGCACGCGATCGCCGACGGTGTCCCGTTCCTGGTCACCGACTTCGCCACCGCCGAGCTGGTCAAGGTGTCGGCCAACGCCTTCCTGGCCACCAAGATCTCGTTCATCAACGCGATGGCCGAGCTGTGCGAGGCCACCGGCGCGGACGTCACCCAGCTCGCCGACGCGATCGGCCACGACGAGCGGATCGGGCGGAAGTTCCTCAACGCCGGTCTCGGGTTCGGCGGCGGCTGCCTGCCCAAGGACATCCGGGCGTTCATGGCGCGGGCCGGCGAGCTCGGCGTCGACCAGGCGCTGAGCTTCCTCAGGGAGGTCGACGCGATCAACATGCGGCGCCGCGGCCACGTCGTCGACCGGGCCCGCAACGCCCTCGGCGGCAGCTTCCTCGGCACCCGGGTGGGGGTGCTCGGCGCCGCGTTCAAGCCCAACAGCGACGACGTACGGGACTCCCCCGCGCTCAACGTGGCCGGCCAGATCCAGCTGCAGGGCGCCCAGGTCACGGTCTACGACCCGCGGGGCAACGCGAACGCCAAGGCCCTGTTCCCGACGCTGGGCTATGCCGACTCCGCGGTCGAGGCCTGCCAGGGCGCCGACCTCGTGCTGCACCTCACCGAGTGGCAGGAGTTCCGCGAGATGGACCCGGCGGTGCTCTCCGCCGTGGTCGCCCAGCGGAAGATCATCGACGCCCGGAACGCGCTCGACCCGGACCGCTGGCGAGAGGCGGGCTGGACCTACGGGTCGCTCGGCCGGCCGTGACCGAGCAGGACACCGTCCGGGAGGTCCTGGCGCTGCAGACCTGGGCGGTCGTCGGGCTCCGCGAGAACCCGGCCCGGGCGGCGTACGGCGTGGCCCGCTTCCTGCAGCGCCAGGGCAAGCAGATCGTGCCGGTGCACCGTCAGCCGGAGGACGTCTTCGGCGAGACCGCCTACCCGCGGCTCGCGGACATCCCGCACCCGGTCGATGTGGTCGACGTCTTCGTGAACTCCGCCCTGGCCGGCGACATCGCCGACCAGGCCGTCGCGGTCGGCGCGAAGGCCGTATGGTTCCAGCTCGGGGTCGTCGACCACCTGGCTGCAGAGCGGGTGCGGGCCGCCGGGCTGCTGATGGTCATGGACCGGTGCCCCGCGATCGAGTGGGGCCGGTAACGCGGGCGGGGGATCGCAGTGCAGGTACGCCGGGCAGCGGTGCTGTTGTGCACCGTCACCCTTGCGCTGTCCTACCTCATGCCGGCCACCAGCGCCGATGCTGCGACCAGCCGATCGTTCGGCGGGTCCGGTTCCTGGGTGTCGATCTTCTCCGGCGATGCGGTCTGGGACCACCCGCGGGCGCACGTCGCCCGGATGCACCGGCAGGGAGTGCACACGCTCTATCTGCAGACCGCGAGCTCCACGTCACCGGTGAACGCCCAGGTCTACCGCCCGTCGCAGGTAGCGCGTTTCCTGCGAGCAGCGCACGCGCGTGGCATGCGGGTAGTGGCGTGGTACCTGCCGCCGCTGCGCGACGTCGGCCGCGAGTACCGCCGGGCGATGGCGGCGGTCGACTTCCGCACGCCGACCGGCCAGCGGTTCGACGCCTTCGCCCTGGACATCGAGCCGTCGGCGACGACGCCGCGGGGTGCGCTGCGGGACGAGAACCTGCGTCGGCTGAGCCACCGGCTGCGCTCAGCCGTCGGGCCCGGGTACGAGCTGGGGGCGATCATCCCGTCGCCGATCGGGCTGTCGTTGTCGCCGCGGTTCTGGCCGGAGTTTCCCTACCGAACCGTCGGCCGCTTCTACGACGTGGTGCTGCCGATGAGCTACTCGACCTACCGGGTGAGCGGGGCGAGCGCGACCTACGACTACACGATGGGCAACATCGAGTTCCTCCGGGGCCAGCTCGGTGCCGACGTCTCGCTGCACATGATCGGCGGCAACGCGGGGGCTTCCGGCCGCGGTGAGACTCGGGCGTTCGTGCAGGCGTGCAACGACGCCCTGGTGACCGGCGCGAGCATGTGGCACTACACGGCGTACGGCGACGAGGACTGGCAGGAGATGCGCGCCCTACTCCCTGCAACCTGAGCGGCCTACTCAGCTGCCATCTCGGCCAGCTTGCGCACCACGTTCCAGTTGCGGCTGGTCGCGGAGCCGCCGAGCTTCTTGTCGGTGATGACGCGGGCCAGCTTGCTGTCGTGCACCCCGGCCGGCAGCCACAGGTAGACCTCGTTGCCGACCACGGCGGCCTGCTCCGGCGCATACGTCTCCGGGTCGATCGCCGCCAGCCACGAGGCCGGCGGCTTCTTCTCCAGGAACGTCACCAGGTAGCGCGCCGGATCCTTCGCGACACCGGCGAACGGGTCGGCCTCGACGACTGCCGCCAGCTGCGCGGCGGTGCGGCTCACGACCGCCACCTCGAGCCCGAGCTCGGCCCGGATCGCCGCCGACACGGCCTTCTCGACGGCCGCAGCCGACCGGATGGGTGCCCGGAAGACCGCGTTGCCGCTCTGCAGGTGGGTGCGCACGTCGTCGTACCCGAGGCCCTCCAGCAGGGCCCGCAGGTCGGCCATCGCCACCCGCCGCTTGCTGCCCAGGTTGATGCCGCGCAGCAACGCGACGTGAACCGGCACGTCAGACCCCGAAGCCCACGCCCGAGCCGGTGCGGTGCCGACGCAGCGCGTCGCCCTTGGCCCGCGCCGTCTTCCCCAGCTCCTCCTGGAAGGCGACCATCCGCTCCTGCAGCGCCGGGTCGGCTGCCGCCAGGATGCGCACCGCCAGCAGTCCGGCGTTCCGTGCGCCACCGACCGACACGGTGGCCACCGGCACGCCCGCCGGCATCTGCACGATGGACAGCAGCGAGTCCATGCCGTCGAGGTGCTCCAGCGGAACCGGGACCCCGACGACCGGCAGCGGCGTCACGCTCGCGAGCATGCCTGGCAGGTGCGCCGCTCCCCCGGCGCCGGCGATGATGACCTTCAGCCCGCGGCCCGCGGCCTGCTCGCCGTACGCGAGCATCTCGCGCGGCATCCGGTGCGCCGACACGACGTCGACCTCGTGCGCGACGTCGAACTCCTCGAGCACCTTCGCGGCGTCCTGCATGATCCGCCAGTCCGAGTCGCTGCCCATGACGATCCCGACGACAGGAGCGTTGTCACTCATCGATGTCTCCTCGGAGGAAGGCGGCGGCGTGCCTGGCGCGGTCGCGTACGTCGTCAGCATCGCGGCCCAACGTGGTCACGTGACCCACCTTTCGCCCTGGGCGTACCTGCTTCCCGTACATGTGGATGCGCACTCCCGGGTCGTGGGCGAGGCAGTGCAGGTAGCCGGAGTACATGTCCTCGAGGTCACCGCCGAGCACGTTGGCCATCACCAGGTGCGGCGCGGTCATCCGGGTGTCGCCCAGCGGCAGGTCGAGCACGGCCCGCAGGTGCTGCTCGAACTGGCTGGTCCGCGCGCCCTCGATCGTCCAGTGGCCGCTGTTGTGCGGGCGCATCGCGAGCTCGTTGACCAGTACCCCCGCCGGGGTGTCGAACATCTCGACCGCCATCACCCCGGTGACCCCGAGTCCCTCGGCGATGCGCAGCGCGGCCGCCTGGGCTGCGAGCGCGTGGTCCTCGTGCACCGGCGCGGGGGCGATGACCTCGCGGCAGACGCCGTCGACCTGCACGGTCTCGACGACCGGCCAGACGGCCGCCTGCCCGTGCGGGCTGCGAGCCACCAGCACGGCGAGCTCCCGGGTGAACTCGACCCGCTCCTCGGCGAGCAGCGGATCGCCGGCGAGGAACCAGTCGGCGGCCTCGGCAGCGTCGTCGACCAGGCGGACACCCTTGCCGTCGTACCCGCCCCGGGGAGTCTTCAGCACCACCGGCCGACCGACCTCGTCGGCGAACGACGCGAGCTGCTCGACCGACGACACGACGGCCCAGCGTGGGCAGGGGACGCCGAGCTCGGTCAGCCGCCGGCGCATGACGACCTTGTCCTGGGCGTGCTCCAGGGCGTCCGGGCCGGGGCGGACCACCACCCCCTCGGCCTCCAGGGTGCGCAGGTGCTCGGTCGGCACGTGCTCGTGATCGAAGGTCAACACGTCGCAGCCGGCGGCAAAAGCGCGCAGGGCGTCGAGGTCGTCCTCGTCGCCGACCTCGGTGCCCGGGACGACGAGCGCGGCGCTGTCCTGCGGGTCGCGCGCGAGAACCCGCAGCGTGATGCCCAGCCCGATCGCAGGTGCCGCCATCATCCGGGCGAGCTGTCCGCCACCCACGACACCCACCACCGGGAACCCCACGGCGGCAACCCTAACGACGTGCCCACACGGCCCCCGAAGTGCACCGGTAGGCGGCACGCCGGTGGCGCGCACCCATCACCTCGATCGAAGTGGACCGGTACGCGGCACGCCCGACGTGACGGCAACCGGTCCGCTTCCATCCGGCCCCGCCCAGGCCCCCTCCCCGTCACCCGAACGCGGACCGGTCGGCGTTGCCTTCCGCGGACCGCAAGCCGGTCCGCTTCCTCGCCCCGCGCTGCCTGTGGGTAACAAGCCCGGCCGGCCCGCTCAGGTGCGGCAGCATCCCCCGATGACGACAGTCCCGCCCGGCCTCGATCGGCTGGCTCGCCGCCAGGTCGACGTCGTGAGCCGCGCGCAGCTGGCAGCCCTAGGAGTCGACCGCCACATGGTCGCCCGCCGGGAGGCCAACCGAGTCTGGCGACCGCTGGGCCCGCGAGCGGTCGTGCTGCACCGCGGCGTTCTCACCCGGGAGCAGCGATGGTGGGTAGGCGTCTTGCACGCCGACCTGCGGGAGGTCACCGGCATCGAGAGGCCGCCCGAACTGCCAGCCGCTGCGTTGACCGGGCTATCGGCGGCCGAAGCCGGCGGCCTGGTTGGCTTCGAAACTCGCGTCGTGCACGTCGCCGTCGAACACGGACGCGAGGTTGAGGATCTCGACGACCCGGCTGTCCGCGTCACGGTGCACCAGACGCGGCACCTGGAGCAATCTGAGGTGCACCCGACCCTGCGGCCCGCCCGGCTGCGGCTGCCGCGCGCGGTCGTCGAGAGTGCCAGCCAGGTTGCCATCGAACGACCTGGCCGGACTCGCGCTCTGATCGCGGCGGCCGTGCAGCAGCGGCTCGTGCGACCCCAAGACCTCAGGGCCTTCGCCGCGGCGCGTCGGACCCTGCCCGGTCGACGGCTCGTCCTGGAGACCATCAACGACGCTGCCGGGGGCGCACACTCGCTGCCCGAACTCGAGTTCCTCCGGGCCGTCCGTGCCGCCGGCCTTCCGGAGCCTTCTCGACAACGAAAGCTGCAGCACGCTGACGGTACCTGGTACCTGGACAACGATTTCACCACCTACCTGGTGACCGTCGAGGTGAACGGCTTGCAGCACTATGAGCAGCTGCTACGCGAGGCGGACGACTTCCAGCGAGCCGTGCTGCAGATCTCGGGACGCATCGTGGTGGACCTGAGCTCCTACGCGGTGCGTCACCAGCGGGAGCAGAGCATGGTGTTGGTCGCAGAGACGCTCATGGCGCACGGATGGCAACCGAGCCCTAGAGCGGTGAGGGTGCTGGCGACCTATCGGAACCGGATCGGCTGGAACCCGGACACGCTCAAAGCATCCTGACCAGACGCCTAAGCGGACCGGCTGACGTCATGCGGGATCCGCCGCTAGTCGGTCCACTTCGGCTTTGCCCGCCGAGGCCGACGCGAAGCAGTGTGAAGCGGACCGGCTGGCGTCATGCGGGATCCGCCCCTAGCCGGTCCGCTTCGGGGGGCAGTGCGGCTGCCTCAGAGGCCGAGCTCGCGGGCGATCAGCATCCGCTGGACCTCGGAGGTGCCCTCGCCGATCTCCAGGATCTTGGAGTCGCGCCACATCCGCGCCACCGGGAACTCGTTCATGAACCCGTAGCCGCCGTGCACCTGGGTCGCCTCGCGGGCGTTGGTGACCGCGATCTCCGAGGAGTACAGCTTGGCGATCGCCGCCTGCTTCTTGAACGGCTCGCCGCGCAGCATCCGGGCCGCCGCGTCGTAGTACGCCAGCCGTGCGGTGTGCGCCCGCACCTCCATGTCGGCGACCTTGAACTGGATCGCCTGGTTGGACCCGATCGGCCGGCCGAACGCGTGCCGCTGCTTCGCGTACTTCACCGACTCGTCGACGCAGCCCTGGGCCAGGCCGACGCCCAGCGCGGCGATCGCGATCCGGCCCTCGTCCAGGATCGACAGGAACTGCGCGTAGCCCCGCCCCTGCTCGCCGAGCAGGTTCGCCACCGGCACCCGGACGTCGCCGAAGGACAGCTCACGGGTGTCCGAGGCGTTCCAGCCGACCTTGGAGTACTTCTTCGAGACGGTGAAGCCCGGCGTCCCCGACGGCACGATGATCGTCGAGATCTCCTTCTTGCCGACCGCGGTCGTCCCGGTCACCGCCGTGACGGTGACCAGTCCGGTGATGTCGGTGCCGGAGTTGGTGATGAACGCCTTGGTGCCGTTGATGATCCACTCGCTGCCGTCGTCGGAGAGCCGAGCGGTGGTCGTCGTCCCGCCGGCGTCCGACCCGGCGCCCGGCTCGGTGAGCCCGAACGCACCGATCATCGAGCCCGAGCACAGCCGCGGCAGCCACTCGCGCTTCTGCTCCTCGGTGCCGAACCGGAAGATCGGCATCGCGCCCAGCGACACCCCCGCCTCCAGGGTGATGGCCACCGACGAGTCGACCCGGGCGAGCTCCTCGAGGGCGATGCAGAGGGCGAAGTAGTCGCCACCCATGCCGCCGTACTCCTCGGGGAACGGCAGGCCGAACAGCCCCATCTCGCCCATCTGCCGGACGATGTCGTAGGGGAACTCGTTGCGCTCGTAGAGGTCACCGATGGTCGGCGCCACGACCTCCTGGGCGAACTCCTCGACGGTCTTGCGCAGCGACTCGAGCTCGTCGCTGAGGTGGTTGGCGCTCACGGCTTCTCCCTGCGGACTGTGTCATCGGCGGTGCGCGTGCGCGCCCGCTTGTCACGTCGTACGACGGACATGGTGCCACGTCCGCGGCCCCCGGCGGACCTGGCAGTTAGGCTCCGCAACGTGACCACCGCTGCACTGACCCGCCCGTGAGGGGGCTGCTCGCCGCGTACTACCGGCTGGGCCACCTGGTCCGTGAGCTGATGAAGTTCGGCGTGGTCGGCGGGGTCGCCTACCTGGTCGACGTCAGCCTGTTCAACCTGCTGCTGCACGCCACCGACAAGCCGCTGACCTCGAAGACGATCTCCACGGTGGTGGCCACGACCGTCGCGTACGCCGGCAACCGGACCTGGACGTTCCGCCGGCGGAGCCGCTCCGGCGTGGGTCGCGAGTACGCGCTGTTCTTCGTGCTCAACGGCGTCGGCCTGCTGATCGCGCTGGCTTGCCTGGCGATCTCGCACTACGCGCTGGGCTTCACCAGCAGGCTGGCCGACAACATCGCAGCCAACGTGGTCGGCCTGGCGCTCGGTGCGACGTTCCGGTTCTGGTCCTACCGCCGGTGGGTGTTTCCCGCCGTCAACGAGGCCGAGCAGGTCAGCGTGGGCCAGCCCCCGCCGCGCTGAGGAACAGCGCGAACATCGCCGGCTTCTGCTGCACCAGCTCGAGCCGGCCGCCGTCGGCCTCGGCCAGCTCGCGGGCCACGGCCAGGCCGAGGCCGGTGCCTTTGCGTCCGCTGACCGACCGCTCGAAGATCCGTGCTCCCAGCTCGGCCGGGACCCCCGGGCCTTCGTCGGTGACCTCCACGACCAGCGAGATGCCGGTCGACCGGGTCGAGACGGTCACGGTGCCGTCGCCGTGGATCAGGCTGTTCTCCAGCAGGGTTGCCAGCACCTGCGACAGCCCGTTCGGCGTGGCGAGCGCCACCAGGCCGCGGGTGCCGGTCGCCTTGACGATGCGCTGGCGGGCGGCGAAGGCCGGCTCCCACTCCACGACCTGCTGGAGCACGACGTCGTCCAGCGGCACCGGTCCGGCCCGCAGGTTGTTTTCCCGCACGTTCTCGAGCAGGTGCTCGACGACGGTGGCCAGCCGCTCGACCTGGGCGAGCGCGCTGGCGGCCTCCTCGCGCACGGTCTGCTGGTCCTCGGCCTGCAGGATCTCCTCCAGCCGCATGGACAGGGCCGTGAGCGGGGTGCGCAGCTGGTGCGAGGCGTCGCTGGCGAACTGCCGCTCGGCGGCGATCAGCCGGTCGACCCGGTCGGCGCTGCGCTCGAGCAGCTCGGCCACCCGGTCGACCTCGGCGATGCCGGACGACCGCAGCTGCTCGCGCTTCTGGCCCGACCCCAGCGTCTCGGCCCGCCGCTGCAGCCCGGCCAGCGGGGCGCCGAGCACCTTCGCCTGCAGCAGGCCCATCCCGGCGGCCGCGGCCAGTGCGAGCACCGAGCCCGCCACCGCGACCATGATCACCGTGCTCGTCTCGGGCGCGTCATTGGTCAGCGCCAGGACGAGCAGCGGCGCGCCGACCAGGACCACCGCGACGGCGGCGACCGCCAGGGTCGACGCCAACACCCGCGTCCTCATCCGAGGACCTCCACCACGCGCGGCATCCTCACTCGCGCTCGAAGCGGAACCCCACACCTCTCACCGTGGTGATGAAGCGGGGGTTGGCGGCGTCGTCGCCGAGCTTCTTGCGAAGCCAGGAGACGTGCATGTCCAGCGTCTTCGTGGACCCCCACCACGCCGTGTCCCACACCTCGCGCATCAGCTGCTCGCGGGTCACGACCTTGCCGTTCTCGCGGAGCAGCACCCGCAGGAGGTCGAACTCCTTGGCGGTCAGCGACAGCTCGCGCTCGTCGATCCAGGCGCGGTGCGACTCGACGTCGATCCGCACGCCATGCACGCCCTGGGTGACCTCGATGCCGCCGCGGCGCAGCAGCGCGCGGACCCGGGCCAGCAGCTCGGCCAGCCGGAACGGCTTGGTCACGTAGTCGTCGGCGCCGGCGTCCAGCCCGACGACGGTGTCGACCTCGTCGGTGCGAGCGGTCAGCACGAGCACCGGGACCCCGCTGCCCTCGCCGCGCAACCGCCGGCAGACCTCGAGCCCGTCCATGCCGGGCAGCCCGATGTCGAGCACCACGAGGTCGACCGGCATGCCGCCGGTCGCCGACTCGAGCGCACCCGGTCCGTCCTCGCAGACCTCGACCTCATACCCCTCACGGCGCAGCGCGCGCGCGAGCGGTTCGGAGATCGCCTGGTCGTCCTCGGCCAGGAGCACTCGGGTCATAGCCGCATCGTGGCACATTCCGGGTTGACGCCGCGGACCAGCGCAGTGCGTTTCGCGGGTCAACTCAATCGCGCGACGTGCCGCCCGACACGGCGCAGGTCCCGGACCCGCTGCTCGTACGTCGCCCCGGCACCCACCAGAGCGAGGCCCAGCAGGCCGATGGTCACCCAGCGTGGGACCGCGTCGTAGGCCGCCGCGAGGTACGGCGCGAGCTGCACCAGCGCGTCCACGCCGAGCGCAGCCCCGCCCAGCACCAGAGGCGCCTGCAGGCGACGGGCCGCGCCGACCGCCAACACCGCGGCAGCGGTGAGCGCCAGCAGCAGCGGCCGCCGGTCGCCGGCATCGGTGACAGCGCGCAGCAGGCTGGGAACCAGCACCAGGCTGAGCCCGCTGCCGTAGGCCTGCCAGGACCCGTACGCCGGGTCGCGCCGGCGCCGCAGTGCGCCGACGACCAGCAGCGCCACCCCGCCGGGCGCGGTGTACGCCTCGGGCGCGTCGACGTCGGCCAGCGCCAGCCGCACCCAGCTGCTGGCCGCCAGCACGGCACCCGCGACCCAGCCCACCCGGTGCCGGGACGGCGTCGTGGCGACCACCGCGACCCCCAGCCCGACCAGCAGCAGGGCCACCCAGAGCCGCTCGCCGTCCAGCGCCGCGACCGCGAGGGCCGGCACGGCTGCCAGGCCGGCCACGACCTGCAGGACGCCGCGCACCGGCCGCCGGAGCTGCACCGGCACACCGGTGAGGGCGAGCAGGGCCCCCGCGGCACCAGCCGCGGCGAGGCCGCAGCCGGCGAGCGACACGTCGGAGAACCGGGCCAGCGCGGCGGCGTCGGCGACCAGGGCGGCCGCCGCCACCACGACGGCCGTCGAGTGCAGCGGCGCCCAGAACGGGTCCTCGGCCTCGGTGCGCAGCGCCACTGCGGCCGCGGCCGACGCGGCCACCAGCAGCAGCAGGCTCAGCGCGAGGGTCCAGACCGCCGGCCAGCCGGCGCCGTCGTACCGCGTCAGTGCCGCCGCCTCAGCCACCCCGAGCAGCAGGGCCGTGACGACCTGGCCCACCCGCCACGGTCGCAGCGCCTCGGACCCGCGGGCCGCCGCGGCACCGGCGAGCAGCGCGAACGCCGCCGCCGGGAGCACCAGCAGCGTCGCCCGGTCGGCTGCCAGTGACCAGGTGGTCGTCAGAGCCAGCAGCACGCCGGCCGAGCCGAGGGCCGCCCAGCCGACGGCCACCCGGCCGCGGGCGTCGAGCAGGGCGCCGGCGACGAGCAGGGCAGCCGCCAGCCCCACCGAGACTCCGAGCGCCATCGGGTAGCCCGCCCCGAACGCCGGCGCGGTCAGCGCGGCCGCTGCCAGCAGCACAGGGACCGCCACGGCGGCGAGCGGCCGGACCCGGAGCACCCAGGACGCCAGCAGCAGGGCGACGCCGGCGACCAGCAGCTCGAGCACCGCCGGCCGGTCGGTGACCACCGCGACGTCAGCCACCCGGTGGGCCCAGGGGATGTGCAGCGGCCTGAGCATGTCCTCCACGGCCCGGGAGACCGGCTCGGCGGCGGCCAGCGCCGGGATCAGGGCCGCGGCCAGCGCGACCGCCGCGACGGCGGTGCGGCGGGCGGACGGCACCAGCCGGGCGGCGGCGAGCAGCGCCGCCCCGAGCGCGGCGAACACCCCGGGCTGCCAGCGGTCCGGCACCTCCACGAAGGCCGGCGCCCACAGGGCAGCCACCAGGAGCACCGCGGCCGCGCCATCAAGCACCGGCACCGTCTGGGCGTAGGCCGCCCGGCGGTCGGCCAGCAGGCTGCCGCCCACCGCGAGCACGGCGGCCAGGACCAGCAAGCAGGGCGGTGCCGACGACGAGCGAGCCGTCCTCGGCGTACGCCGCTCCGCCGGCCGCGATCGACGCCACCACCAGCGACAGGGCTCCGCCGACGGCAACGACGACGCGGGCGTCCCGGGTGCGGGCCCCGAACGGCCAGACGGCGACGAGGGCGAGCGCGGCGACGGTCTGGGCGGTCATCCCGACCGCGAACAGCGCGAGCTCGGGATCGACTCCGGAGGAGACGTGCACCGACAGCAGCGGGACCGGCAGCAGACCGAGCCCGGCGGTGGCCAGCCGCAGGCTGCGGGTGGGCAGGACGGCGTTGAGCACGCCGGCGAACGTCGCGACCACGGCGAGGGCGCCGGCCCAGTAGGCGTCGGCCGAGGTGGACCCGAGGCCGACCAGGTCGGCCGAGCGGGCACCGAAGCAGTCCAGCACCGCGAGCATCACGGTGAGCAGCGAGAGCCACTCGGCGGTCGACACCAGGCCGCGGCGGTGGGTGCGGACGGCGGCCAGCCCGGCCAGGGCGGTCACCCCGGCCATCACGGCGGAGCGGCCGCCGACGCCGAGCCGGCCCCAGGAGACCGCGAGGAAGATGATCGCGGCCACGGCCAGCAGGCCGACGCCGAGGGCGAGCAGCAGGTTCTGCACCCGGCGGCGGGACCACTCGGGCTGCGGGCGGACGGGGACGGCGGGCGGCGGCGGTGCCGCGGCGCGCGGCGGTGGCAGGGAAGGCAGCCGGTACGCCGGCAGGTGCAGCGGTGGGGGCGGGTACGCGGCGGAGCTGGTCGATGATCTGACGCCGGGTCTCCAGCAGCTCGGCAGCCTGCACCGACACCTGCCAGAGCCGGCCGGCCAGCGGGCCGGTGAGGCCGCAGCCCGCAGACGCGGCAGGCGTACCGCTCGGACGGCAGCGGCGAGCCGCAGGAGGGGCAGCGGGTCGGGTCGGCGAGGAACTCGGCACGGAACTGGTCGGTGCTCATCGGCCCCACCCCTCGCTCGTCGGCTGTGCAGGCGGAGCGGGGGTACCCGGCGCCGCGCTGCCGGACGCCCGGAAGGTTGACGGCGGCGCCAGCCAGAAGGCGATCGCCCAGCACGTGGCCCAGGCGGCCAGGACGCTGAGCACCCCTCCAGCGAACCCGAGGCTCTGCGCCACGGACCCGGTCAGCGCGGCGACGCCTGCGCAGACCACCAGACCGGCGATCGCCCCGACCAGGGCCGACCCCCAGGCGGGGCCGGGACTCTGGGCCCTGCGCCGGCGGTAGGCGGCGAACGAGAGAACCGCCCAGCCGGGGACCATCAGGGCGATGAAGATCGCGGCCAGCACGGCGACGATCAGGGCGATGTCGGCCGGGCTGAACTCGACCGGTCCGGCGAGCACTGTCGGTTCCATGCCGAGATCATCGGCGCGGCCGGCTGCCCGCCGTACCCGTACGCGTACTCAGATCGCCTGAGCACCACGCTCGCGCCCCACCTGGCCGGCCCACCGAAGTTGATCACGCGCGCGTGATCAACTGGCCCCAACAGCGGTGAATTCGCCGCTGTCGGGCACGGTTGGGCGCTGTCGGGCACCCGGGGGTACGCCCGACGTGGGGCCGCCACCGAGGGTCAGACCGGGGTGACGCCGTGCCGGCGGCGGGAGAAGTGCCGGTCCTTGCCGCGGTAGGCGCGCAGCCGGCGGACCAGCTCGTCGCGCAGCGTCTCCGGGGTGACGATGTCGTCGACCACCAGCTCGCTGGCGAGCCGGACGATGTCGATGTCCTCGTCGTACTCGCGGCGCTTGGTCGCGACGAACTCGGCGCGCTCCTCGTCGTCCTCGATGGCGGCGATCTTGTTCGCGTAGACGGCGTTGACGGCCGCCTCGGCGCCCATCACGGCGATCTTCGCGGTCGGCAGCGCGAGCGTCGCGTCCGGCTCGAAGCCGGGGCCGGCCATCGCGTACAGCCCGGCGCCGTAGGCCTTGCGCACGACGACGCAGATCTTCGGCACCGTCGCCTCGGAGATCGCGGTGATCATCTTCGCGCCGTGCCGGATGATGCCCGGCCTTCTCGACCACCGAGCCGACCATGAAGCCCGGGACGTCGGAGAGGAAGACCAGCGGCACGTTGAACGCGTCGCAGAGCTGCACGAACCGGGTGGCCTTGTCGGCCGAGTCGACGAACAGCACGCCGCCCTTGAACATCGAGTTGTTGCCGACGACGCCGACGACCTCGCCGTCCAGCCGGCCGAAGCCGACCGTGACCTCGCGGGCCCACAGCGCGTGGATCTCGAAGAACGACCCCTCGTCGAGCAGACCCTTGGCGTAGCGGCGCATGTCGAACGCCTGCCGCTCGCTGTCCGGCACCAGCGCGGCGAGGTCGACGTTGGCCGGCGCGGGCCGGGACTCGGCGGACGGCGGGGTGCCCTGCCAGTTCGACGGCAGGTACGACAGGTAGCCGCGCACCGTCTCCAGCGCCTCCTGCTCGGTCGTGACCAGGAAGTGCCCGACGCCCGGACTCCGCGCAGTGCACCCGGGCGCCGCCCATCGCCTCGAGGGTGGTCTTCTCGCCGGTGACCATCTCGACCATCCGGTCCGAGCCGAGGTACATCGACGCGTTGCCCTCGACCATCACGACGACGTCGCAGAACGCCGGGATGTAGGCACCGCCGGCGGCCGACGGGCCGAACAGCGCGCACACCTGCGGGATCGAGCCGCTGGCGCGGACCTGGTTCCAGAAGATCTTCCCGGCGCCGCGCCGGCCGGGGAACAGGTCGATCTGGTCGGTGATCCGCGCGCCGGCCGAGTCGACCAGGTAGACCATCGGCACCGACGGTCGCGGTACGCCGTCTCGATGATCCGGATGATCTTCTCGACGGTCCGCGCCCCCCAGGAGCCGGCCTTCACCGTCGAGTCGTTGGCCATCAGCGCGACCGGGCGCCCGTCGATGGTCGCCGTGCCGGTGACGACACCGTCGGCCGGCAGGTCCTTCGCGGCGACGTTGGCGAACACGCCGTCCTCGACGAACGAGCCCTCGTCGACGAGCAGCCGCACCCGCTCGCGGGCGAACAGCTTGCCCTTGCCGGCGTTCGCCTCGTGGTACTTGGTGGCGCCGCCCTGCTCGACCCGGGCCCGCAGCTCGGGCGCCGGCGGGTGCTCCGGGAGGGGGTTGTGCTCCTGCGACTGGACCGGCGACACGCTTCACCTCGGGTGCGGGGGCTCGGGACGCGGGCGAGCCTAACGTCCGTCGCCGGCGACCAGCGTGGTCGGCCCGACCTCCCCGGCGGCGCGAGCAGCCGGTACGCCGACCTGCCCCGCCGTGTCTGCGGCACCCACGACCGCCACCGCCACGAGTGCGTGCAGGACCGGCTCGAAGTCGACCAGCGGCCAGGCTCAGGGTGTCGGCGAAGACCTCGACCAGCCAGCCGGTTCCGGCCGCGCGTCGCGCCGGCGCCGATGACCGCGCGGTAGCCGGCGATGACCAGTGCGGACTCCTCGTCCGGGTCGTTGCCGAGCACGCCGAGCTCGACGCGCGAACGAGCGTGCCTCTCGGATCGCGCGCTCGGTGACCGGGAAGTCGCGCAGGTCGAAGACGGCGCCGATCTTGGCCTGCGCGGCGAACCGCTCGTTCGATGGGTCTCCCGGAGCGCTGCACCGAGCTGGCCACCGACGACCAGGTCCGGTCCGCCGGTCGGCGCCTCGGACACCCACCAGCCGCCCGCGTCGACGAGGTGCGCGATGTGCTCGGCGACCGCCTCGAGCCGGGTCAGGGTGTCGGCGCCGGACAGGTCGTCGAGCAGGCCGAGCCCGGACTCGAGGGTCTCGGGCGACCCGCGCCGAGATCCGGCCGCGGCGCCGGCGGCGGTCGTGGCCGGCCGGGTCGACGTTCTCTCCGGCCGCCACCTGGCCGGCCACCACCGGCCAGCGCAGCCCGGCCCGCTTGGCGCGGTACTGGGCGGCGTCGGCCAGCCGGAGCAGCCGGACCGGCGAGTCGACGTGCCCGGCGAGGGAGTCGGTGGAAGCGACGCCGCAGGAGACCCCGGTGCTCATCGGGCGGCCGTCGACGAGGCGGCACACCTCCTCGGCGACCGCGACGGCGTCCGCGCTCGGACGCCCCGGTCACGACGATGCAGAACTCGTCCCCGCCGATCCGGGCCGCCAGGCTGCCGGGCACCAGCCCGCTGGCCCGGCTGACGGCCTCGGCCGACGGCGACGATCAGCCGGTCGCCCGCCTCGTGGCCGAACGAGTCGTTGACCTGCTTGAGCCGGTTGATGTCGGCGAGCACGACGGAGACCGGGAAGGTGCGGTCGCTGCCGGGCGCCAGCTCGGCTCTCGAGCCGGTCGTCGACGGCGCGGCGGTTGGCCAGTCCGGTCAGCGGGTCCTGGAACGCGAGCCGCTCGATGCGGGCGAAGTGGTCGGCCTGCACGACACCGGCGGCGACGTGGGTCGCGACGGCGGTCGGCGAACTCGAGGTCGGCCCGGCTGAACCGCGGCTGGCCCGGCGCAGCCGGGTCGCGTACAGCGCGCCCCAGACCCGCGCGTCGACCACGATCGGCACGCCGAGGCTGCAGTCCTTGCCGAGCGCGGCGAGCAGCGCGGCCTCCTCGTCGTCGTCGTCCGCGGTGGCGACGTAGCCCTTGCCGGTCGCTCGACCAGGGTGTGGGCCTGGGGGAACGCGGGTCGCCGGGTAGACCTCGTCGGCGGGGAACCGGCACCTCGTCCGGGCCGAGCACGCCCACGTTGACCAGGACCCGGAGCAGCCCCTGCTCACCCTCCCAGCGGGTGATCGACAGCGACGCGGCGTCCAGCGCGCGCCGGGCCTCCTCGGCGGTGAGCTCGACGAGGTCGTCGAACCGGCGCGCGGCGCCGACCACCTTGGCGATGTCGAGCAGCGACTGCAGCCGCACCGCATCGCCGGAGGTCGTCACGGCACCCGACTGTCGGACCTACTGCGCACCCGTCGCTGCTGACAGGTCGGGCATATCGCACCCGGTCGTGACCAGCCGGATAGCCCTATCGGGCCACGGTCCGGGTGCGCGGCCCGGCCCGCAGCACCTGGGACGGCAGGGTGCGCCCGACCAGCGTCTCGGCCTGCGGCCGCCACGTCGATCATCGCCTCGAGGTCGATGCCGGTGGCGACGCCCATGTCCTCGACCATGTGCACGAGCTCCTCGGTGGCGATGTTCCCGGTCGCCCCGGGCGCGTAGGGGCAGCCGCCGAGGCCGCCGACCGAGGCGTCGAAGTCGCTGACGCCGAGCTCGAGCGCGGCCAGGACGTTGGCCAGGCCCGGTGCCGCGGGTGTTGTGGAAGTGCAGGTTCAGCGCGACGTCGGGGAAGGCGGACCGGGTCTCGCCGACCAGCCGGGTGACCCGGGCCGGGCGTGGCCATGCCGGTGGTGTCGCCGTACGACAGGGTGTCGGCGCCGTCCGCGAGCGCGCGGCCGGCCACCGCCAGCACCCGCTCGACCGGCACGTCGCCCTCGTACGGGCAGCCCCAGGCGGTCGAGACGATGACCTGGCAGGTGGCGCCGCGGCCGTGCGCCAGGTCGATGATCGCGGCGATGTCGTCCAGCGACTCCTCGGTCGAGCGGTTGACGTTCTTGCGGTTGTGCGTGTCCGACGCCGACACGACGACCTCGATCTCGTCGAACCCGGCGTCCAGCGCGCGCTCGGCGCCCGCGCAGGTTCGGCACCAGCGCGGAGTAGCGGACGTCCGGGTTGCGCTGCACCGCGGCCCAGACCTCGGCGGCGTCGGCCATCTGACGGGATCGCCTTCGGGTGCACGAAGGACACCGCCTCGATGCGGCACACCCCGGTTCCGGACAGCGCGTCGATCAGGGCGACCTTGCTCGCGGTCGGCACCGGGCCTCGTTCTGCAGCCCGTCGCGGGGGCCGACCTCGCGCAGCGACAGCCGCTCCGGCAGGTCACTCATGCCGTCCATCACTTCCCCGGCCAGTCGGGCGTGCGCTTCTCGTTGAACGCCGCCACGCCCTCGAGCCGGTCGCCGGAGAAGGCCGTCGCGCGCCACGCGCGCGTCCTCGACGTCCAGGCCGGTGGCCAGGTCGACGTCCGCACCCTGCCGCAACGCCCGCTTGGCGTTGCGCACTCCCACCGGCGAGTTCGCCGCGATGGTGGCGGCCAGCTCGAGCGCGCCGTCGCGGTCGTCGGCGCCGGCCGCGACCCGCCGGTCGACCAGGCCGAGCCGCTCGGCCTCGGCGACGTCGACCCGGCGGCCGGTGAAGACCAGGTCGGCGGCCCGGGACGAGCCGACCCGCCGGGTCAGCAGCTGGGTGCCGCCGCCGCCGGGGATCACCCCCACCGTCACCTCGGGCAGGCCGAGCACCGCCGTCTCGTCGCACACGATCAGGTCGCAGGACAGCGCCAGCTCGAGCCCGCCGCCGAGCGCGAACCCGTGCACCGCCGCGATCGTCGGCACCGGCAGGTCGAGGATGCCGCCGAACGCGGCGCGGAAGTACGGCCGCTGCGCCAGCAGGTCGGCGTCGCTGAACGCGTTGCGCTCCTTGAGGTCGGCGCCGACGCAGAACGCCTTCTCCGACGCCGACGACACGACCACGGCGCGCACGCGAGTCGTCGGCGGCCAGCGCGGCCGTGGCGGCGGCGATGTCGCGGGCCATCGCGGTCGACAGCGCGTTGTGCGCCTCGGGCCGGTCGAGCACCAGCTCGGCCACCAGGCCGCGGTCGCCGTGCCGGCGCACGCGTGCACGTCGTCGTACGTCGGGTCGCTCACGACGGCGAGGCTAACGCGTGCGCCGCGCGCCTCATCGCGTACGCCGCACGACCCCCGGCCGCACCAGGCCCGAGCCCGCGCACCGCCCGGGTGCGCTCGACGTCCAGCTCGAAGCCGTCGTCGCCGGCCAGCGCGTCGGCGGTGTCGGCGTCGACCAGCACGGTGCCCGGGGCGGCCAGCGCGGTGAGCCGGCTCGCCAGGTTGACGGTGCGGCCGAAGACGTCGCCCATCCGGGTGAGGACGGTGCCGGTGGCGATGCCGACGCGTACGTCGGGCAGCTCCGGGTCCGCGGCCATCGCCTCGGCCAGCTCGAGCCCGATCAGGGCGGCGGCCGCGGGGGTGTCCGCGACGAAGAGCACCTCGTCCCCGATGGTCTTGACCAGCCGGCCGCCGGCACCGGCGATGACGTCGGACGAGCGGCGCCCGAACCGGTCGACCAGCAGCGCCAGCTCGCGCTCCTCGAGCCGCTGGGAGAGCCGGGTGTAGGACACCAGGTCGGCGAAGCCCACCGAGAGGACGCCGCTGACCGGCTCGGTGTCGCCCGCGGCCAGCACCCGGCCGGCCACCGCTGCCAGCTGCCGGCGCCAGGCGTAGACGAGCAGCGCCTCGAGCTCGTCGAGGTGCTCGGTCGACAGGTCCACCGCCTGCCGGAGCGCCTCCTCCTGCGGCAGGTCCTGGCGTGCGGGCCAGGTGCTCGGCGAGGGCGTCGACCTGCCACTCGGCCAGCCGGGCCGCGTTGTGGCCCAGCGCCCGGGTCACCGACGACGGCGAGCTCCTCGTCGAGGACGCCGTCCGCGGATCAGACCCTGCAGCCGGTCGCAGGGCGAGCAGGTCGCCGTCGGTGAACGCCTGCGGTCGTCGCCCACGTTGGCGAACCCCATGGCCCGCCACAGCCGGCGCAGGTAGGTCGACGTCGAGGTCGGCGAAGGCCGCGGCTGCTCTCACGGGTGTGCCGCCGCGGTCCGCCGAGCAGCCGCTCCTCGATCTCGCCGGCCCGGACGAGCGGCGCAGGCGTGTCCTCGGGCGGCTCGCTCACCGGATGTCGGTCGAGGTGGTGCCATCGCGACCGTCGTGGTCGTCCCGGCCGCCGCGACGGCGCTCCTCGTCCGCCTCGGCCAGCCGGTAGACGTCGCGCTGCACCTCCTCGACGTGCGGGACGTCGCGCAGCACGAGCTGGCCGCGCTCGCCGGCCGACTCCACGACCAGCGTGCCGCAGCCGAGCATCCGCTCGAGGATGCCGCTGTGCTGGAAGGTCACGTCGTTGATCCGCGAGATCGGCATGTCGCGGCCGGTGCGGGCGACCACGCCGACGCGGGTGATGATGCGGCGGTCGGTGACGATGTACGACGTGGTGATCCACTTGATGAACGGCCAGACGCTGAACCGCAGCACGATCAGCGCCGCGACCACCACGATGGCCAGCCGCAGCCAGCCCTGGGCGCTGCTCGTCGGGCACGATCTTGGCCAGGTAGGTCGCCGCCGGGGAGGTGATGAGCAGCACCAGGACCGGGCCGACCATCTCCTTCCAGTGCGGACGCATGGCCATGACGACCTCTTCGTCGTCGGCGAGCAGACGCTTCGGGATTCCGGGCACGAGGCCGATCGTGCCAGCCCCCGGGTGCTACCGCACGTGAACGACGTCGCCCGCGGCCAGCGCGTGTCGGCCGTCGGCCGCGTCGACGACCAGCCGACCGGCCGGGTCGACGTCCACGGCCGTGCCCTCGAGCACCCGGTCACCCGGCAGCGCGCACCCGCACCCGGCGGCCCACCGTCGTACAGACCGCGCGGTAGGCGTCGAGCAGCCCGCAGCGCTCGGCGTCGCCACCGGCCGCGACCAGGGCCCGGTAGCGGCGCTCGAGGTCGCGCAGCACCGCGCGCAGCACCGGCTCGCGGTCGGTGACCGTCGAGGCCTCGATCGCCAGCGAGGTCGCGGTGGGCACCGGCAGCTCGTCGGCGCGCAGCGAGACGTTCAGGCCGAGCCCGACCACCACGGCGTCGTCGACCACCTCGGCGAGCAGCCCGGCCAGCTTGCGCTCCCCCACCAGCACGTCGTTGGGCCACTTCAGTCCCAGGTCCAGGCCGGCAGATCGGCGCGAGCGGGCTGACGACCGCGAGGCCGGCGAGCAGCGGCAGCCAGCCCCAGCTGTCGCGCGGGAACGGCGGGCGCAGCAGCACCGAGACGGCGAGCCCGGAGCGCAGCGGCGCCTGCCAGGTCCGGTCGGCCCGGCCGCGGCCGGCCGTCTGCAGCTCGGCGACGATCACCAGGCCCTCCGCGGCGCCGGCCCGGGCGGCCGCCGCGACGTCGGCGTTGGTCGACCCGGTCTCGGCGACGACCCTGAGGTCGGTCCAGAGCGAGTCCACGAGACACCAGCGCAGCCCGCAGCGCGGCCTCGCGCAGCGGCGGTCGGTCGAGGTCACGCCAGGGGCTGGTCACGACAAGGCAAACATTGGCGCTGGGGAGCCTTCGGGAGTCAATTCGGCGTTGCGGGGGGTCGATCAAAGCCATCATGCCGTCCGCCCTGCTGCGGTCGGCGGCCGCCGACCCGGGGAACGCACGATGACCAGCTCCCGCCCTGCCACTCGTCTCTCGCACCTGCTCGCCGGGGTCCTGGTGATCGCGGCCACGACCGCGCTCCTCCCGGCTGGTGCCGCCAGCGCCAGGCCCAAGCGGCCGGCGCCGCAGCCCCCGATCACCTCGGAGTTCTTCGGGGCGCACCACCTGGGGCTGCAGGCCGACGGTCCGGCCGGCTGGCCGCAGGGACCGGTCGGCTCGGTGCGGATGTGGGACAACCAGGTCTCCTGGCGCGAGGTCGAGGTCGCGCCCGGTGTCTTCGACTGGACCCGGATCGACGCCCAGATGGCCAAGGCCCGCGCCAACGGCGCCTCGGTGCTGCTGGTGCTCGGCCAGACACCGGTCTTCCACTCCAGCAACCCGACGGCTCCGGGCGCCTACGGGCCCGGCGCGTCGGCGATGCCGAACCAGGCCGCCTGGGTCCGCTACGTGCAGGAGACCGCCCGGCGCAACCTGACCGTGTGGGGCCACGTCGCCTCGTTCCAGGTCTGGAACGAGGCCAACGTCGTCGGCTACTGGACCGGGACCGCGAAGCAGATGGCGACGCTGACCGCCTGGACCCGCAGCGCCCTGCGCGCGGTGGACCCGAAGGCTCGCCTCGTCGCGCCGGCCCTGGTCACTCGGCTGAGCAGCCAGCAGACGTGGATCAAGGCGTTCTACTCGCAGAAGGTGGCCAAGAAGAACGTCAGCGCGTACGTCGACGCGCTGTCCTTCCAGCTCTACCCGACGGCGACCGGCTCCCCGGAGGCGTCGATGGCTCTGCTCGCCTCGGTGCGCAAGATCCTGGCCACCTACAAGGTGGTCAAGCCGATCTGGAACACCGAGGTGAACTACGGCATGGTCGGCGGGATCGGGGCCGGCCTGGCCAGTCCGATCTCGACCGAGCGGCAGGTCGGCAACGTCATGCGGACGTTCGTGCTCAACGCGGCGAACCGGGTCAGCCGCGTCTACTGGTACTCCTGGGACCTGCTCGGGACGACCAACACCCAACTGGTCGAGGCCGACCGGATCACGCTCACCCCGGCCGGTCAGGCGTTCAGCACGACCCGCGGCTGGCTGCTCGGCGCCCGCCCGGTGGGCTGCACGCGGGCCAAGACGAACACCTGGACGTGCACCTTCACCACCGCGACGCAGGTCCGCCAGATCGTGTGGAACCCGAGCCGGTCGATCACCGTCACGGCCCCGGTCCGCACCCGCTCGGTGACCAGCTGGGGCGCACCCGTCCGGACTGCCCGCGCGGGCAGCAAGGTCCGGGTCGGCATCGTCCCGGTCATGATCAGCTCTCGGCGCTGACGGGCCGCCCGGCGGCACTCAGTACGCTGCCGGGATGAGCAGCACAGCCGGGTCCGCGGGCCTGCCCGTCGGGACCGAGGTCCCCGAGGACATCGACATCCACACCACGGCCGGCAAGCTCGCCGACCTGCACCGGCGCAACGACGAGGCCGTGCACGCCGGCTCCGCGCGGGCGGTCGAGAAGCAGCACGCCAAGGGCAAGATGACCGCCCGCGAGCGGATCGACGCGCTGCTCGACGAGGGCTCGTTCGTCGAGATCGACGAGCTCGCCCGGCACCGGTCCACCGCCTTCGGCCTGGACGAAGACCCGCCCGTACGGCGACGGCGTCGTCACCGGCTACGGCACGGTCGACGGCCGCCCGGTCTGCGTCTTCGCCCAGGACTTCACGGTCTTCGGCGGCTCGCCTCGGCGAGGTGTTCGGCGAGAAGATCGTCAAGGTCATGGACCTCGCGCTGAAGACCGGCTGCCCGGTCATCGGCATCAACGACTCCGGCGGCGCGCGGATCCAGGAGGGCGTGGTCTCCCTCGGCCTCTACGGCGAGATCTTCTACCGCAACGTGATGGCCTCCGGCGTCGATCCCGCAGATCTCGCTGATCATGGGCCCGTGCGCCGGCGGCGCCGTCTACTCCCCCGCGATCACCGACTTCACCGTGATGGTCGACCAGACCTCGCACATGTTCATCACCGGCCCGGACGTCATCAAGACGGTCACCGGCGAGGACGTCGCGCATCGAGGACCTCGGCGGCGCGCGCACGCACAACACCAAGTCCGGCGTCGCGCACTACCTGGCCGCCGACGAGGACGACGCCATCGAGTACGTCAAGGCGCTGCTGTCCTACCTGCCGAGCAACAACCTCGAGGACGCCGCCGGTCGTACGACGAGCGACGGCCGACCTCGAGATCACCGACGAGCGACCGCGAGCTCGACACGTTCATCCCGGACTCGGCGAACCAGCCCTACGACATGCACACGGTGATCGAGCACGTGCTCGACGACGGCGAGTTCCTCGAGGTGCAGGCGCTGTTCGCGCCGAACATCCTCTGCGGCTTCGGCCGGGTCGAGGGCCGGTCGGTCGGCGTGGTCGCCAACCAGCCGATGCAGTTCGCCGGCACGCTCGACATCGACGCCTCCGAGAAGGCCGCGCGGTTCGTGCGCACCTGCGACGCGTTCAACGTCCCGGTGCTGACCTTCGTCGACGTCCCCGGCTTCCTGCCCGGCACCGTCCAGGAGTGGGACGGCATCATCCGCCGCGGCGCCAAGCTGATCTACGCCTACGCCGAGGCGACCGTCCCCAAGGTCACCGTCATCACCCGCAAGGCGTACGGCGGCGCCTACGACGTCATGGGCTCCAAGCACCTCGGCGCCGACATCAACCTGGCCTGGCCGACCGCGCAGATCGCGGTGATGGGCGCGCAGGGCGCGGTGAACATCCTCTACCGCACGCGAGCTCGGCCGACGCCGACGAGCCGGAGGCGCTGCGCAGGCCGAGCTGGTCGCAGGAGTACGAGGACACGCTCGCCAACCCCTACATCGCGGCCGAGCGCGGCTACGTCGACTCGGTGATCCCGCCGTCGTACACCCGGTCCTACGTCGTCAAGGCGCTGCGCGCGCTGCGCACCAAGCGCGCAGACCCTGCCGCCGAAGAAGCACGGGAACATCCCGCTGTGAGCGAGGCACCCGCTGCTCCGGGTGGTGCGCGGCGACCCGACGGCCGAGGAGCTGGCGGCGCTGCTCGCCGTGCTCACCGCTCGGCGGCGAGCACCGAGCACCCGGCGCGCGCCCGACGCTCGGCGTGGAACGACCCCGCGCGCCTGGTCCGACGGCCGGTGTCGTCGGGGCCGGGCGGCTGGGTCGCCTCGGCGCGACCGGCGTGACCGTCAGCCCTTGACGTAGGAGAGCTTCTCGGCGACCTTGCCGTCGGCGACCCGGATCACGTCGACCCCGCGGACATGACCTGCCGAGCCGTCCTCGTTCGTCCAGGCGAACCGCCAGCGGGCCGTCGCCCGGTCGCCGGAGACGAACGCCTCCTCGAACGCGAACGAGGCGTCCCGGGTGGCGGCGAACATCGCCTCCCACTCCGCCCGGATCGCCGCAGCACCCTCGACCCGGACGCCGTCGGGCGCCGGACCGGTCGACTCGAAGACCGCGTCGTCGGCCATCAGGGCCATGATCGCGTCCAGGTCCCACGCCTCCCACGCGGCGCCGAACCGGCGTACGACGTCGTGCACCGCCGTCCAGGCCGGGTCCCGGCCGAACGACGCGACCAGCCGGTCCTGCGGCGGCGCGCCCACCGGGACCGGCACCGCGGGGCCGACCGCGCCGGCATCGCGGTAGGCGTCCTCCCAGGCGTCCCACCAGCCGGTGGTGACCTCGACCAGGCGTGGCTCCAGCTCCCGGGGAGCCGCCGATGGCCACCAGCAGGTCCCAGGTGTGCACGACGTGGTCGGCCAGCACCTGCCAGGCGTACTCCTCGGCGGTGAAGTCGCCGAACGAGAGGTGGACGGTGCGGGCGGTCGCGCCGGGCTCGGCCAGGGCGGCGACGGCCGCCTTGCCGGCAGTCGCCGCTGCCGCCTCGGGCGCCGCCCCGAGCAGGTCGCCGTCGAGGGCGTCGCCGACCTCGGCCATCGTCTTGCCCTCGAGCAACGGCACCACCCAGCGGTCCTCGCCGACGACGTGGTTGACCAGCGCGCGCACGTCCCAGTCGGCGCACGGCGTCGGCCGCCGTCCATGCCTCGTCCGGCACCTGCTCGACGGCGTCCCGGAACTTCTCCGACCGCGCGGGCGTAGAGGTCGACGACCTCGGTGGTACCGGACATCCGACCTCCTGGGGGACGTGACTGCCGGAGTCGATCGTGCGCCCGAAGATCCCTCCCGTCGAGGGGCAGAACGGGCGCGCTGGCTACGGTGACGCCGTGACCGACACCCGCCGGCTCGTCCTGGCCTCGGCCTCGCCCGCCCGGCTCGGCCTGCTGCAACAAGCCGGGATGTCGCCCGAGGTGGTCGTCAGCGGCGTCGACGAGAGCACGGTGACCGGGCCGCCCGCCGACGTGGCGCTGACCCTGGCGGTGCGCAAGGCGACAGCGGTCGCGGATCGCTGCGAGGACGCGCTCGTGCTGGGCTGCGACTCGGTCCTCGACCTGGACGGCGAGGCGCTGGGCAAGCCGGCCGACGCCGCCGACGCGGTGCAGCGGTGGCGCCGGATGCGCGGCCGGAGCGGCGTGCTGCGCACCGGCCACTGCCTGATCGACACCCGCACCGGCCGGTCCGCCGCCGAGGTGGCCTCGACCACGGTGCACTTCGCCGACCTGACCGACGAGGAGATCGACGCCTACGTCGGCCACCGGCGAGCCGCTGCGCGTCGCGGGCGCGTTCACCATCGACGGGCTCGGCGGGCCGTACGTCGACGGGATCGAGGGCGACCCGCACAACGTGGTCGGGCTCTCACTCCCCCTGCTGCGGCAGCTGCTCGTCGAGGTCGGCAGCTCGCTGCTGGAGCTGCGCTCGACGGACTCAGCTGCTCGACGGTGGGCGGACGGCATGAGCCGCCGCCTCGGCCCGGTTGCGCACCCCGAGCTTGGCGAGGATGCGGCTCACGTGGTGGCCCGCGGTCTTCTCGCTGATCGACAGCGTCCGGCCGATGCGTGCGTTGGACATCCCCAGCGCGATGAGCTCGAGCACCTCCTGCTCACGCGCCGTGAGCGCGCCGACGGTGCCCCGCCGCGGGCCGGTCCCGCCGCCGAGGTCGCGCAGCAGCAGCGCCGAGGCATCCATCGCCCGGGCAGCGCCGAGATCCCGGAAGGTTGCGTGCGCGGTGCGGGCCTCGTCGCGCGCCAGCCCGACAGCCTCGTCGGCCAGGGCACGCGCGAGCTCCAGGCGGGCCTGTGCCGCGCCGAACGGCATGGCGAGACGGCTGAAAGCGGTCAGCGCGAGCCGGGCCGGCTCGGCGGCGTCGCGCGGCCGTCCCGCGGCAACGGCCAGTCGGGCCGCGGCCAGGTCGGCGTACGCCTGAATGAGGCGGATGCTCGTCGCGTCGGCCAGCGCGGACAGCTCCGCCGCCGCGGCAGCCGCGCCGTCGACGTCGCCGCACTGCAGCCGCGCGTCGACCAGCGGCGCGAGGAGTGCGGCGGCGCGGACGGCGTTGTCGGTGATGCCGAGCAGTCCGCGCTCGAGCAGTGCGGCCGCCTCCTGCGGGTGCCCTTCGGCGATGCGGAGCAGGGCGAGGGCACGCAGCGATGCTGGATGCTCTTCGCGCCCTCGGAGCAGGCGCTCCGCGTCGAGGAGCCGCCCCTGCAGGACGCGCAGCTCGGCCAGGGCCGCGACAGCCGGGGCGCTCAGCTGCGGGACGAAGCGGGCATGGATGGCGAGCGCGGCCTCCAGCGCGTGCTCGGCCTGGGGCCAGTGACCGGTGGCCAGCAGCACGTTGGCGTGAATCGTTCGGCAAGCACCGAACAACGGTTGGGTGTTGTTCTTGCGGGCGAACTCGCTGACGAGCTCGCACCACTCGCCGCCGCGCTCCCACTCACCGGCACTCTCGCAGCCCTCGATGAGGTTGCAGTACGCCTCGGCGAGGGTGTGCATGTTGCGCGCCCGCCCCGACGATGCGGCAGCCATCGCCTCCTCGAGCAGGCGCAGCCCGTCCTCCCGGCGCCCGGAGCTCACGACCGCCCGTCCGAGCAGGCTGAGTGCGAACACCTCGAGGTCGCCGTCCCCCGAGCCGCGCGCGATCTCCACCGCCTGCTGCGCCTGGGTGACCTGCTCCTGCACGCTCTCGGTGTGCCGCGCCCGCTCCACCGCGACCCACCCGCGACCGGGACTCGACGCGGTGCTGCCGTCGACAGCCCGCTCCGCCCGCGCCAGCCAGCCGCGCGCGGCGGACACGCGTCCGCCGAGCAGGTGCTGGTGGGACACCCAGACCGCCACGCGGGCCGCGTCGTCGCAGCGCCCGGCGACCACGTAGCCGTCGTACGCCCGCTCGCGCTCGGAGATGCCGTCGGCGATGCTCCCGAGGAACCACAACGCCAGCCCGAGGCCCTCGTGCGCCTCGGGCTGGCCGGCCACCCCCGCCTCGTCCGCCGCGTCCAGAGCGGTCTGGAAGGCCACCCGGGCCGCTTCCCAGTCCGCCTCGTCCATCGCGCGGGCCCCGTCGCGAACATCCTGAGTCGTTCGCACCACCTCCACGCCTGCGAGTATCACCAGCGCCGCCCCGCCCCACAAGGGAGGCCGGCGCCTGCTCGGTCCGTCAGCGCCTCGTTCCGACGGACACCAGGTACTCCTTCTCGAACCTTCCCTGCCCGGGTACCCCCCGGTCCCACTTGTCGCAGAACTGGTCGAGTGCCTCGTCGAACTCGTTCTCCCTGCCCTCCTTCACCGCGTTGGCCCGCGCCGCGATCGTCGGCCCGTAGTACGCCTTGAAGTGCTCGCCGTAGTCGCGCGGCTGGACGAACGCGGTGATCTCCAGGGTGTCGCGCTCGAGGACGTGGAAGTCCACCCGGTTGCCGAAGAGGGCCGCGAGGTGCTCTTCGCTGCCCCACAGCGGTGGCGGCTGAGCGCCCGGAGGCGGCGGCGGGGAGAACGGCTTCATCGTGCGGAACAGGTCGCCGAGCATGCCCTCCGGCGTCCAGCTCAGCAGGGCCACCGTCCCGCCCGGCCGGCACACCCGCACGACCTCGTCGGCCGCGGCCTGGTGGTGCGGCGCGAACATCACGCCGATCGCCGACATGACCACGTCGAACGACTCGTCCTCGAACGGCAGGTTCTCCGCGTCGGCCTCGGCCCATTCGATGTCGAGCCCCTCGGCCTCGGGACGGCGCGATCCCGCCGCCAGCAGCTCGGGGGTCAGGTCGCTTGCCGTCACCCGCGCGCCTCGCTGGGCGGCCGGGATCGACGCGTTGCCGGTGCCCGCCCCTACGTCGAGCACGCGGGCGCCGGGGGTGATCCCGGCGGACTCCGCAAGCCGCTGCCCGATGGGGAGCAGGAAGGTGTCCACCATCAACGGGTAGTCGCCCTTGCCCCACATCGCCCGGTGCCGCGCCTTGAGCTCGACGTCCGCTTCATCGCTCTGCATCTCTGGTTCCTCCCACGGAGTTTGCCCGTCTGGGCTTCGGCGACAGCCTGCTCCGCCTGGCCGACCGAGACATCGGGCGAACTCCCTATCGTTGCCCTACGCCTAGACTCCGTCCGCTGCCGACGAAGGGGATCCCGATCGTGCGCAAGGTGCTGATCGCCAACCGCGGTGAGATCGCCGTCCGGATCGCCCGGGCCTGCAAGGACGCCGGGATCGCCAGCGTGGCCGTCTACGCCGAGCCGGACCGCGACGCGCTGCACGTCCGGGTCGCCGACGAGGCGTTCGCCCTCGGCGGCAGCACGCCGGGCGACTCCTACCTGGTCATCGACAAGCTCCTCGAGGTCGCGGCGCAGGCGGGCGCCGACGCGGTGCACCCGGGCTACGGCTTCCTCGCCGAGAACGCCGGCTTCGCCCAGGCCGTGATCGACGCCGGGCTGACCTGGATCGGCCCGCCGCCGGCCGCGATCGACTCCCTCGGCGACAAGGTGAAGGCCCGGCACATCGCCGAGCGGGCCGGCGCGCCGCTGGTCGCCGGCACCAAGGACCCGGTCGAGGACGCCGACGAGGTCGTCGCCTTCGCCAAGGAGCACGGCCTGCCGGTCGCCATCAAGGCGGCGTACGGCGGCGGCGGCCGCGGCCTGAAGGTCGCCCGCACGATCGAGGAGATCCCGGAGCTGTTCGACTCCGCGGTCCGCGAGGCGGTCGGCGCCTTCGGCCGCGGCGAGTGCTTCGTCGAGCAGTACCTGGACAAGCCGCGGCACGTCGAGACCCAGTGCCTGGCCGACAGCCACGGCAACGTCGTCGTGGTCTCGACCCGCGACTGCTCGCTGCAGCGCCGGCACCAGAAGCTCGTCGAGGAGGCGCCCGCGCCGTTCCTGTCCGACGAGCAGAACGCCGAGCTCTACCGGGCGTCCAAGGCGATCCTCACCGAGGCCGGCTACGTCGGCGCCGGCACCTGCGAGTTCCTCGTCGGCCAGGACGGCACGATCTCGTTCCTCGAGGTCAACACCCGGCTGCAGGTCGAGCACCCGGTCACCGAGGAGGTCACCGGCATCGACCTCGTGCGCGAGATGTTCCGCATCGCCGACGGCGAGGAGCTCGGCTACGACGACCCCGAGCTGCGCGGGCACTCGATCGAGTTCCGGATCAACGGCGAGGACGCCGGCCGCAACTTCCTGCCCGCCCCCGGGCACGTGACGCACGTTCCGGCCGCCGACCGGTCCGGGGGTCCGGCTCGACTCCGGGGTCGAGGAGGGCGGCGAGGTCGTCGGCGCCTTCGACTCGATGCTGGCCAAGCTGATCGTCACCGGCGCGACCCGGCAGCAGGCGCTCGAGCGCTCGCGCCGGGCGCTGGCCGAGTTCGTCGTCGACGGCATGCCGACCGTGCTGCCGTTCCACCGCGCTGGTGGTGGCCGACCCGGCGTTCGCCCCGGACGGCGACGAGCCGTTCACCGTCCACACCCGCTGGATCGAGACCGAGTTCGACAACACCGTGCCGCCCTGGAGCGGCGCGGCCGCCGACGCCGAGGAGCCGGGCGAGCGCGAGCGGGTCGTCGTCGAGGTCGGCGGCCGGCGCCTCGAGGTGGTCCTGCCGGCCGGCCTGGGCGGGTCCGGCGAAGGCGACCGGAGCGGCCCGCCCCGCCCGGCGTACCGGCGGCAAGAAGACCGGTGCCGCCGCCAGCGGGGACGCGCTCACCAGCCCGATGCAGGGCACCATCGTCAAGGTCGTCGCCGAGGACGGCCAGCAGGTCGAGGTCGGCGACCCGGTCGTGGTGCTCGAGGCGATGAAGATGGAGCAGCCGCTCACCGCGCACAAGGCGGGCACGGTCACGGGTTTGACCGCCGAGGTCGGGGCTACCGTGACCAACGGCGAAGTCATCTGCGAGATCAAGGACTAGCGAGCGAGGAACCGCTCGCCCAGGGACGGAGTTGACCGGGCATGGACCTGCTCATCCTGCTCGTCATCATCGGACTGGTGATCGCCTTCGTGGTCAGCCGGTCGCAGCGCCGGGAGAAGGCGCGCGAGCTCGAGGCGCTGCAGTCGGTGAAGAAGGCCGCCGAGGAGGACGTCACCCGGTTCGGCGAGGACGTCACGCTGCTCGGCAACGACACGACCGGCCGCCAGCTCGACGAGGCGACCCGGCAGGACTACCGGCGGGCCCTCGACTCCTACGACGCGGCCAAGGCCGCGCTGGACCGGGTGCAGCGCCCGGACGACATCCGCGGCATCACCGGCATCCTCGAGGACGGCCGCTACGCGGTGGCCTGCGTGCAGGCCCGGCTGGCCGGCAAGCCGGTGCCCGCCCGGCTGCCACCGTGCTTCTTCAACCCCCAGCACGGCCCCTCCAGCGAGAACGTCGACTGGGCACCCCCCGGCGGCGTGCCGCGCTCGGTCCCGGCCTGCCCGGCGGACGCCGAGCGGGTCCGCGAGGGCGCCGAGCCGGACGTCCGCAAGGTGCCGGTCGGCGCCGGCCGGGCGCCGTACTGGCAGGGCGGCCGCGACTACAGCCCCTACGCCCAGGGCTACTTCTCCCCGTTCGCGATGTCCGGGCTGCTGCCCGGCCTGTTCCTCGGCTCGCTGCTCTCCGGCGGCTTCGGCGGCGGGGACGGCTCGTACTCCGACGGCTACCAGGACGGTCAGGACGGCTCCGGCGACGGCGGCGGTGGTGACGGCGGCGGCGGTGACGGTGGCGGCGGGGACGGCGGCGGCGGTGACGGCGGTGGCGGCAGCGACTTCGCCGGCGGCGACTGGGGCGGCGGTGGCGGCGACTGGGGCGGCGGCGGGGGCGACTTCGGTGGCGGTGGCGACTTCTGACCGCCGTGCTGCGCCGGTCGTTCGCCCGAACGGTGCTCCGGCTGACGCGATGGCAGGCCGTCGGCTCGGTGCCGCCGTCCGGGATCCTGGTCGGTGCCCCGCACACCTCGAACTGGGACTGGGTGGCGATGCTGCTGCTCACCTGGCGCGACGGCGTACAGGCCCACGTCCTGATCAAGCGCGAGCTCTTCCGCGGCCCGCTGGCGCCGCTGCTGCGGGCCACCGGCGGCGTCCCGCTCGACCGCCGCAACCCGGGCGCGACGGTGCGCGCCCTGCTCGCCCAGGCCGAGCGCGACGAGCGGTTCCTGCTGGTGCTCGCCGCCGAGGGCACCCGCGGCAAGGGTGAGTTCTGGAAGTCCGGCTTCTACCGGATGTCCCAGCAGACCGGGCTGCCGGTCACCCTCGGCTTCGTCGACGGGCCGACCCGCACGATGGGCTTCGGTCCGACCTTCCAGCCGTCCGGCGACGTGACCGCCGACATGGACAAGGTGCGCGCCTTCTACGCCGACAAGCACGGCATCCATCCCGAGCTGCGCACCGAGCCCCGACTGCGCGAAGAGGTCACTGCGCCGTCGGCCTGACGCCGAAGTGGACCGGCTGGCGGCGGCGTTTCGCGCCTCCGAGCCGGTCCACTTGGCTCGTCAGTCGCGCCAGACCTTGGTGTGCAGCTGGCGCGCGGCCTCGGCGACCGACCCGCTGATCGAGGGGTAGATCGTGAACGAGTGCGCCACCTGGTCGACCGTCAGGCGGCCGTCGACGGCGAGCGCGACCGGGAAGATCAGCTCGCTGGCCCGCGGCGCGACCACCACACCTCCCACCACGGTGCCCGACCCGGAGCGCGCGAACAGCTTCACGAAGCCGTCGTGCACCCCCTGCATCTTGGCCCGGGCGTTGGTGGCCAGCGGCAGCTTCACCGTCACGGTGCTGCCGGAGTCGTCCATGTCGTTCTGCGTCCAGCCGACGGTGGCGATCTCGGGGTCGGTGAAGACGTTCGACGACACGGCGCGCAGGTTCAGCGGCGAGACGGCGTCGCCGAGCAGGTGCCACATCGCGATCCGGCCCTGCATGGCGGCGACCGAGGCGAGCATGAGTACGCCGGTGCAGTCGCCGGCTGCGTAGACGCCGGTGGCCGAGGTCCGCGAGACCCGGTCGACCTCGACGTACCCGCCCGGTGCCGAGGCGGACGCCGGCCTCCTCCAGCCCGAGCCCCTCGGTGTTGGGTACCGAGCCGACGGCCATCAGGCAGTGGCTGCCCTCGACCGTGCGGCCGTCGTCGAGGGAGACCACGACCCGGTCGCCCGCCCGGCGTACCGCCCCCGCCCGGGACTTCGACAGCACCGTCATGCCGCGCCGCTTGAACACGTCCTCGAGCACCTGGGCGGCGTCGGCGTCCTCGCCGGGCAGCACCCGGTCCCGGCTGGACACCAGGGTGACCGCGCAGCCGAGCGCGGTGTACGCCGAGGCGAACTCCGCCCCGGTCACCCCGGAGCCGACCACGACGAGGTGCTCGGGCAGGTCGGCCAGGGTGTAGAGCTGCTCCCAGGTGAGGATGCGCTCGCCGTCGGGCTGCGCGTCGGGCAGCACCCGCGGGTGGGCGCCGGTCGAGACCAGCACGGCGTCGACCTCGACGGTCTCCTCGCCGGCCTCGGTCGTGTGCGACCACCCGGGACGGCCCGTCCAGCCGGCCGAGGCCGCGCACGACGCGCACCCCCTCCCGGTCGAGCCGGGCGGCGATGTCGGCGGACTGCGCCTGAGCGAGTGCCGTCACCCGGGCGTTGACCCGGGCGAGGTCGACGCCGACCTGCCCGGCCGGGTTGTCGCCGGAGCCGAGCAGCACGCCGAGCTCGCCGGACTCCGCGGTGTCCGACATCACCTCGGCGGTCGCGATCAGCGTCTTGGACGGCACGCAGTCGGTGAGCACGGCCGACCCGCCGAGCCCGTCACGGTCGACGACGGTGACCTCGCCGCCGAGCTGGGCCGCCACCAGCGCGGCCTCGTAGCCGCCGGGCCCGCCGCCGATGATCCCGATGCGCGTCACGCGGGCATTCTGGCGCACGGCCTGCGCGGCGCCGCAGCCCGCGGCCCCTACCCTGTCGGCCATGGCCGTCTACGCCGCCTACGGCAGCAACATGGAACCCGGGCAGATGGCCCTACGAGCGCCGCACTCCCCGCTGCGCGGGACCGGCTGGCTCGACGGGTGGCGGCTGACCTTCGGCGGCGAGGACCGTGGCTGGGAGGGCCCGCTGGCGACCCTGGTCGAGGACCCCGGGCACCAGGTGTTCGTCGCGCTGTACGACGTGACCGAGCAGGACGCGGTGAGCATGGACCGGTGGGAGGCCGCCGACCTGGCGCTGTTCCGCAAGCTGCGGGTCCGGGTGCACACCCTGGACGGCGACGTGCGGGCCTGGCTGTACGTGCTGGACGACTACGAGGGCGGGCTGCCGTCGGCCCGGTACCTGGGGCTGATCGCCGACGCGGCCGAGGCGGCCGGCGCCCCGGACGACTACGTCGCCGAGCTGCGCTCCCGGCCGTGCACCTCGGTCGGGCCGGGCTCCGGCGAAGAACGCTCAGCAGACTGACACGTTCTGTTCTCCAGGACGCAACATCTGCTGCCGATAGTGCAGGTGTGTGGCTACTCCGTGACACCCGCAGCCCGGCCGAGGACACCGTCCTCGCGGCCCTGCGCGCCTGCCCGCCGTCCCAGCTGGTGAGCCTGGTCCTGAGCGCGAGCAGCAGCCGCGGCCGGCCCTCGATCCTGGACGCGCTGCGCACCCAGGCCGGCGCCGCACACTGCCGGATCGCGCTCGCCGAGACCCGCGGCGTCGCCGTGCGCTGGGTCGACGGCATCGTCAGCGGCTCGGTCGAGGACGTCGTCGCGTTCCTCACCGCCTGCGGCCCGGTCCTGGCGCGCTGCCACGGCCGCGCCGAGCTCGCCGCCGCCTGACCCCCGCTCTTCCATGATCCACACCGAATCCGTCACCTCTCGTGTGACCGATCCGGTGTGGATCACGAAATGCCCGCGCCCTTGACGGCGTAGATGGTTCGTGGCAACTTACGGTTAGTCGCCGCTAACCGAAGCGAGGTTGCCGTGTCCGCCATCACCGCCCTGCCGCCGCTGGTCAAGTCCGTCATCGTCGCCGCCCCGCCGGAGCGCGCCTTCGACCTGTTCACCGCCGGGATGGGTCAGTGGTGGCCGCTGGCGACCCACTCGGTCGGGCAGCACTCGGCGACCTCGGTGGTCATGGAGTGCCACGTCGGTGGGCGCATCGTCGAGACCGTCGACGACGGGTCGACGCACGTCTGGGGCACGCTGACCGAGTGGTCGCCGTCCACCCAGCTGGCCTTCACCTGGCACCCCGGCCAGCCCGAGCCCGAGGCGACCCTGGTCACCGTCACCTTCCGGCCCCAGGGCGACCAGACCGAGGTGCAGCTCGTGCACACCGGCTGGGAGGTGCGCCCGGACGGCGCCCGGGCCCGGACGGGCTACGACACCGGCTGGGACATCGTGCTGGGGCACCTGACCTCGCTGGCGGTGTCGGACCCGTCGTGACGTCGTACGCCGTCCTCTGCGACGCGCTGGGTGACGCCACCCGGCGCGAGATCCTCGAGCAGCTGCGCGGCCGGCCTGCCTCGGTCGGCACCCTCGCCGCCGCGCTCCCCGTTTCCCGGCCCGCGGTGTCGCAGCACCTCAAGGTCCTCTCCGACGCCGGTCTGGTCGCCCACCGACCCGAGGGCACCCGGAACGTCTACCACCTGGACCCCCAGGGCCTCGAGCCGCTGCGGTCCTGGCTGGACGGCTTCTGGCAGGACGCACTGGACAGCTTCGCCGCCTACGTCCGGCAGCAGGGCTGACCGCCCACTCGCGCTAATGTCGCGGCCGTGAGCGACGCGACTGCTGACCCCTACGCCCTCGCCCAGGACGCCGCCGCCCGGCTGCGCGAGCTGACGGGTGTCGACACCCACGACGTGGCCCTGGTGATGGGCTCCGGCTGGGTGCCGGCCGCCGAGATGCTCGGCGAGACGGCCGCCGAGGTGCCGGTGACCGAGCTGCCCGGCTTCCACGCCGCCGGCGGTCGTCGGCCACTCCGGCACGCTGCGCTCGGTGGCCGTCGGCGAGCGCCGGGCGCTGGTCTTCCTCGGCCGCACCCACCTCTACGAGGGCCGCGGCGTCGCGTCGGTGGTGCACGGCGTCCGTACGGCGGTCGCGGCCGGCGCCCGGGTCGTCGTCCTGACCAACGGCTGCGGAGGCCTGCGCCCGACGTACTCCCCGGGGCAGCCGGTCCTGATCAGCGACCACATCAACCTCACCGCGACCTCGCCGATCGTCGGCGCCGACCTTCGTCGACCTCACCGACCTCTACTCGCCGCGGCTGCGGGACGCTGTGCCGCGAGGTCGACCCGTCGCTGCAGGAGGGCGTCTACGTCCAGTTCCCCGGGCCCGCACTACGAGACGCCGGCCGAGATCGCGCATGGTCCGCGCGATCGGCGGCGACCTGGTCGGCATGTCGACGACGCTGGAGGCGATCGCGGCCCGCGAGGCCGGCGCCGAGGTGCTCGGCATCTCGCTGGTCACCAACCTGGCCGCCGGGATGACCGGCGAGCCGCTGAACCACGAGGAGGTCCTCGAGGCCGGCCGGCGGCGGCCGACCCGGATGGGCGGGCTGCTCGTCCAAGGTGGTCGGCCAGCTGTGACCGGCAGCCGCACCGCCGGGCAGGGCCAGGGCCACGAGCACCGCACCAGCGCGGACACCGTGGACGCGGTCGACGGTCGCCCGAGGCGTGGCTCGGCCGAGGACCCCGACCCGGACACCCGGGCCGAGCTGCAGGCACTGCTCGAGGCCGGCGACATGGCCGGCGCTCGCGCGACCGGTTCGGCTCCCGGCTGGAGTTCGGCACCGCCGGCCTGCGCGGCGCGCTCGGCGCCGGCCCGAACCGGATGAACCGGGTCGTCGTCATCCGGGCGGCGGCCGGCCTGGCGTCCTACCTCACCGCCCACGGCGGCAGCTCGGTCGTGATCGGGTACGACGCCCGGCACAAGTCCGACGTCTTCGCCCGCGACACCGCCGCGGTGATGGCCGGGGCCGGGCTGCGCGCGATGGTGCTGCCGCGACCGCTGCCCACGCCGGTGCTGGCCTTCGCGATCCGCCACCTCGGCGCCGACGCCGGGGTGATGGTCACCGCCTCGCACAACCCGCCGCAGGACAACGGCTACAAGGTCTACCTCGGCGACGGCTCGCAGATCGTGCCGCCGGCCGACGCCGAGATCTCCGCCGCGATCGACGCGGTCGGCCCGCTGCGCCGGCGTCCCGCGCAGCGACGACTGGGAGACCCTCGGCGAGGAGGTCCTCGACGCCTACCTCGACCGGGTGGCCGGCCTGGTCGACGCCGACTCCCCGCGCGACCTGACGCGTCGTCTACACCCCGCTGCACGGCGTCGGCCGCGACGTCGTGCTCGCGGCCTTCGACCGGGCCGGCTTCCCCGCGCCGACGGTGGTCGCCCGAGCAGGCCGAGCCGGACCCGGAGTTCCAGCACGGTGGCGTTCCCCAACCCCGAGGAGCCGGGCGCCATCGACCTGGCGCTGGCCGCGCGCCGTCGAGCACGACGTCGACCTGGTGCTGGCCAACGACCCGGACGCCGACCGGTGCGCCGTGGCGGTCGCCGACCCGCTGGCCGCCGCCGGCTGGCGGATGCTGCGCGGCGACGAGGTGGGCGCGCTGCTCGGCGCCCACCTGGTCCGCCGGTACCCCTCGCTGTCCGGCGTCTTCGCCGCCTCGATCGTGTCGTCGTCGCTGCTCGGCCGGATCGCCGCCGCGCACGGGCTGGGCTACGCCGAGACGCTCACCGGCTTCAAGTGGATCTCCCGGGTCGACGGCCTGCGCTACGGCTACGAGGAGGCGCTGGGCTACTGCGTCGACCCGGACGGGGTGCGCGACAAGGACGGCGTGTCGGCCGCGCTGCTCGTCGCCGAGCTCGCCGCCACCCTGAAGCGCGACGGCCGCCAGCTCATCGACCTGCTGGACGACCTGGCCCGCGAGCACGGCCTGCACGCCACCGACCAGCTGTCGGCCCGGGTCGACGACCTCGCGCTGATCGAGGACGCGATGGCCCGGCTGCGGGCCGAGCCGCCGACCTCGCTCGGTGGCCGGGCGGTCGAGCAGGCCGAGGACCTCGCCGACGGCAGCGAGACGCTGCCGCCGACCGACGGGCTGCGCTACCGGCTGGCCGACAGCGGCCGGGTGGTCGTCCGGCCCTCCGGCACCGAGCCGAAGCTCAAGGCCTACCTCGAGGTGGTGGTCCCGGTGGTCGACGACGACGTCGCCGCGGCCCGTCGTACAGCCGACGAGGCGCTGGCGGCGATCAAGGCCGACCTGGCCACCGTCCTCGCCCTGGGCTGATCACGGGGAGTCCAGGCCCTCGAAGACGTCCGCCAGCACCGGTGTGCCGGCAGGACGATGCGGCCGCGCCACCACGTAGTGCTCGACCGAGGTGCTGCGCGCCCACTGCTCGTCGGTCACACCCGGCATGGCGATGACGTGCTGCTGACTGCGATGCTCCCGAAGGCCGGCCACCACCCGGAGGGCCACCGAGCTGGTGTCGACGGAGATGCCGATCTGCTCATCGGGCACGCCACGCAGGTGGTACACCGCGTCCGGGTCCCATGGCGTCAGCCCTTTGCGGCGCCGCGTCTCGTTCCAGCGCTCGAAGACCGACTGCGGCAGCGCTCCGTGCACCAGCCTGCGCAATCCACGACCGGGCTCTGCGGCGACCCGGTCGAACGCCGCGTCGGTCGCCGCGCCGAGCCGGACGTGGTCCGGGTGGCCGGTGATGCCGTCGGGGCCGAACGTCCCGACGACGTCGGGGCGCTCCTCTCGCAGCAGCTCGACGATCCGGTCGACGAGCTCCTCGAACGGCACCGCCGCGAGCTCGCCGTCGTCGTACCCGAACCACTCGTGCCGGTCCGGGGGACGGCCGAGCACCTGCCAGGCACGCTCGTCCTCCGCCCGGCGGACGGACCCCAGGGTCTCGCGGGTCGCCGGGAACTCGGGATGGATGTCGCCGGCGGCACCGTCGGTGGCGTGCACCAGGACGAACCGGAAGCCGGGGTCGTCCCCGTGCAGCGCGACGGTGCCGGCCATGCCGTAGGCGTCATCGTCCGGGTGGGCGACGACCACCATCAGCGACCGGCCGGAGTCCATCCTCCGATGATCCACGATCAGGCCGGCGTGCCGAGCTGCTTCAGCCGGGCCACCACCTGCTCCGGGCCTGGCATCGCCGCGACCTGCTGGCTCAGCTCGGCCGCGGCCGCCCGGAACTGTGGCTCGTTCAGCACCGCCGACACGGCGTCGGCGACGGCCTCCGGTGTGGCGTCGACCGGGTGCAGCCCGAGTCCCGCGCCGGTGCTCACCACACCCGCGGTGTTGCGGAACTGGTCGGCAGCCTGGGGCAGGCACACCTGCGGCAGACCGAGCCCCGCGGCTCCGAGCACGGTGCCCGAGCCGGCGTGCGAGATGACGACGGCGCACAGCGGCAGGACCTCCGCCTGCGAGACCCAGCGCTCGACCATCACCTTTGACGGCTGGGCGCCGAGCGCGCTCGGGTCGCCCTGCGGACCCACCGTCACCAGCAGCCTGACGTCCAGCTCCGCCAGCGCCGCCACCACGGTGCGCAGCACGTCCGGCCGGTTCTGCACGGTGCCGAGAGTGAGGTAGACCAGCGGCCTCGGGTCGTCACGAACCAGTCCGGGCGGCAGGGCGGTCGTCTCTCCGGTGTAGACGACCGGGCGCAGCTGCTGGATCGCGCCGATGTGCTCGAGGGACACCGTCTGCAGGGCAGGCGGGCAGATGTCGAGGTACAGGTGCTCGAAGCACCCGGCGTACGGCGGGATCGGAACGCCGTGCTCCGCCCACAGCGGCCCGAGACGCTCCGACGCGTCGGCCAGGATCCCGGCCGGCACCCCACCACCGAACGCGTGCGTGACGTTCGGTACGCCGACGAGCTGGGCGATCAGTGGCGCAGCGAGCTCGGCGTTCTCGTGCACGACGAGGTCCGGCCGCCACCGCTGGGCGACGGGCATGAGGTCGCGCACCATCGGGGGTGTTCGAGCCTCACCGAACAACCGAGGGAAGACGTAGAGCGGGACCTGCTCCGGCTGGAACCCAGCTGTCGCCGCGGCGATCGCGCGGCGGGTGTCGCCCATCTGAGCCTCGGTGAGCCCGGCTGCCGTGACCTCGAACCCCGCCGCCGCCACCCGCGGGCCGGCGTCGGCAGCGGTCGCCCACAGCACCTCGTGCCCGGCCGCGAGCAACGCCCGGGCGAGCGGCACCATCGGCAGCACGTGCCCGTACCCCGGCGTAGACGTCACGAGGACGCGCACCTGCATACCTCGATCGGTCGGCTGCCCGGACGCGGTGACCGTACTCCCCGCGGGGTGCTCAGTGCACCAGCTCGGTCGCGGATCCCTGAGCGGGCAGCTCGATCGTCGGCGCGGCCAGAGGTGCCTCGGGCAGGTGGTGCACGCCGAGCCGCTCGAGGATGGTCGTCGCCGCCACCTCGAGCGCTGCCGCGGCGGGCTCGGAGGTGAGCGCCTCGACGCGCGCCCAGGTACGCAGGGTGAGCGCCAGCTCGAAGTCGGCGTTGGCAGCGGTGGCACGCTGACGGCTCGCCTTCAGCCGCTCGATGCCGGCCTCTCGCCGACCGCTCTGCACAAGCGCGACGCCGGCGATCCGGTCGAGCATCGCGAGCACCACGGGCATCCCGCCGAGCGCCCCGGCCTTCGCTGCCGCGTCGTCGGCGACGGCGAGCGCACCGGCGGACTCCCCCGCCAGCACGAGGCGCTCGGCCTCGCGGCTGTCGAGCTCGACGAGGAACGCGTCGGCACCGATCCGCTCGAAGTGCCGGCGCGCCTCGGCGAACAGCTCGCGGGCCTCGTCGTAGCGGCCGCCGCGGCTCGCGACCCGGCCGAGGTTGCTCAGGCAGAGGCCGAGGCCGACCGGGAAGGTCACCGAGCGCCAGAGGGCGAGCGCCTCGCGGAACATCTCCTCGGCGGCCGCCAACTCGCCCTGGTCGGACAGGATCTCGCCGATGTTGTTCAGCGCGGTGCCGTCCATGACGACGTTGCCCGATCTCTGGCACACCTGACGGCTGCGTTCGTAGTACTCGTGGGCGACGTCCCATCTGCCCTCGTAGTACGCGTCGATGCCGAGGTTGTTCAGCACCGTCGCCTGCCCGACGAGGTCCCCGAGCCGCTCGTAGATCGGCAGTGCCTTCTCGCGGTAGTCGGCCGCCTCCGGCCTACCTAGGTCGGTGAGCGCCCAGTCGAGGAGGTAGTAGGTGTGCGCCAGAGTCGCCTCGTCGCGGAGCCGCTCGGCCTCGGCCGCTGCCAGCTCGAGGAACGGCAGGCTCTCGGCATAGCGTCCCTGCCGGGCCCGCGCGGCGCCGTACGACATCGTCAGCTGGGCATGCAGCCGGGCCGCCTCGTCCTCCGTTCGTCCGTCGACGTGCCGCAGGGCACGCGTGTACCAGGAGAGCGCACTGCTGTAGCGGCCGGAACGCTCCCGCAGCCACCCCTCCTTCTTCAAGAGGCTTGCTAGTCGGAGCTCGTCGCCGTGAACGGCGCGGCGAGCCGCCGCGAATGCTCCGGCGGCCTCGTCATAGCGGCCGTCGAGCTCGAGCGCGTCGCCCAGGTGCTCCCCGACGTCGGCCCGGTCGGTGGCCGCCACGCTCGGCAGGTGCACGGCGGCCTCGAGCGCCCAGCGCAGGAACCGGGCCGCCTCGACGGGTGCCCCGTTGCGCCGGGCCCGCTCGCCGGCGGACCGACAGCTGGGCCACGCGTCGGCATGCCGGTCGGCGAGGCGGAAGTGCAGGGCAAGCAGGTCGATGAGCGACTCCTGTGCATGCGCGCGTGGCGCGAGCACGTCTCCGACCTTGCCGTGCAGGACGCGGCGCCGTCGGTACGGCAGGCCCTCGTACGCGACGTCGCGGAGCATCACGTGCTGGAACCGCACGGTCCCGCTGGGGTCGGCCACGATGAACCGCGAGACGCCGGCGAGGCGCGACTCGACCACGGCGACCGGCTGGCCGATCACCTCGGCGAGGACGTCGACGTCGAACTTGGCCCCGACAACGGCAGCAACGCGCAGCAGCTCGCGGTCCGCGCGCCCGAGCTGGTCCACCGTCGCACCCACGACCTCTTCGAGCGTGTCCGGCAGGACGGCGAGGTCGGTGCCGTCGCTCCCGTCGGCCACCGCCTGCAGCAGCTCCCGGAGGAACAGTGGGTTACCCCCCGCTCGCTGGGCCAGCACGGCCCGGGCACTCGGGACGAGCGGGCGCTCCTCGGCGACGCGCCGCAGCAGGCGGCTGCTCTCCTCGTCCGACAGGGGCTCGAGCTCGAGCTCGACGGGCTCGGTCGCGTCGTCCGGCACCCAGCCCTCGTCGCCGGGTCGACGGGAGACACACACGAGCCACGGGCGGTCGGCGACGTGGGAGGTGATGTGACCGAGCAGCTCTCCCGTCGCGTCGTCGAGCCGGTGGGCGTCCTCGACGAAGATGACGGTCGGGCCGGGGAGGGTGCGGGCGAGCAGGTTGGCCAGCTGGACGTGGCGCACGGTGGCCCGGAACTCCGCACCCAGGGCCGCCACCTCGGGCGTGTCCGACAGCTCGACGCCGACGACGGTGGCGAGGAGCGGCAGCCATGGCACGGCAGCCGGATCGGCCTGCTGGACCGCTGCGGTCAGCCGGGCCACGACGGTGTCGTCGTCGTCGCGCAAAGAGGAGCCGATGAGGCCGCGCATGGCGGAGCGCACGGCGAAGTACGGGGTCGCCGCGGAGTAGCGGCCGCCCTCCACGCGTAGGACGGTGACACCGTCGTGGTCGAGCAGCGTCTCGGCGACGAGGCGGGACTTGCCGATGCCCGCCTCGCCCGAGATCACCACGACGCCACCGCGCCCGGCACGCGCCGACGAGAGTGCGGCCCCCAGCGCGGTGCGTTCGCCGTCGCGGCCCACGAACGGCAGGGCGTCGGTGACCGCGGTGGCGCGCCGACCGGTCGGTGCTCCCACCACCGCGGCCGCGACCGGCTGCGACTTGCCCTTGACCAGGAACGGCTCGAGGTGTGTGACGTCGAAGACTCCACCAACGTGGTCGAGCAGCGCCTGGGTCGCGACGACCTCGCCGGGCTCGCCGCGGCCCATGACGCGCGCTGCGAGGTTGGTGGCGTCGCCCATGACGGCGTAGGTCCGCCGGGCGTCGGTGCCGACGTCGACGGCGAAGGCACGGCCGCGGTTGACCCCCGCGCGCACCTGCAAGGGGCCGTGCACTGCGACCGTGTCGCGGAGGACGAGGAGCATCCGCTCCTCGTCGCGCTCGCCGAGCCGGGGAGCACCTGCGACCAGCAGGATCTTGCAGCCGTCGGCGTCGACGTCGGTGGCGAGGAACGTGACCCCGTGCGCGACGCAGGACCGCTGTGCCGCCACGACGACGGTCTCCACCGCGGCGGCGACGGCGTCCGGTCCCCCGGCGTCCAGCAGCTCGTCGGTCCCGCGTAGCTGGACAAATGCGAGGCTGGCGACCCGGTGCTCGCCGTCCTCCCGACCGCTGCCGAGGTACTCCCGCAGCACCGCTGGGAGGCCGTACCCGGCGACGTCGTCGGCGACGGCGCCGACGCTCGGGGCCGCCACCAGCGGAGCGCCGCGCAGCACGACCGGGCCGTCGTCGGGCACCCGCAGCCAGGCGGAGTCGAGCTGGGCGGCCGCTATCGGCCCGACGAAGACCTCGCCGCCCTGCGCCAGGTTCTCCAGGCTGACCGCCGCCGAGACGACCGGACCGACGGCGAACAGCTCACGGTGGCTGTCTCCCACGAGCAGCAGGTGCACGTCGCCGGACTCGAACCCGATGGACATGGTGAGGCGCACCCACCCGCCCCCGGTGCGGAACCTCCGGAACGGCCGGAGCGCCGTGAGCAACCCCTCGGCGCAGCCCGCAGCGCGGCGCGCGTGCCCGTCGCCGGTGAACAGGAGCAGAAGCGCGTCGCCACCGAACTTGACGAGATCGCCACCGGTCTCGGCCGCCACGGTCAGCAGCCGGCCGAAGACGTCGTTGAGGACGTCGGTAAGCTCCTCCGCGCCGACCTTGCCCTGCCGAGCGAGCCGCTCGGTCAGCGGCGTGAAGCCGGAGACGTCGGCAAACAGGATCGTCCCGTCGACGGTGCGCCGGCGGGCATCCGGGTCGGTCGCCAGCCAGTCGAGCGCAACGCGCGCGAGGTAGGGCGCGAAGGGGTCGACCCACTGCTCCTCCACCGCACCTCCCTCACCTGCTCAGTGCAGTGTGCGGCAGCGCGGCGCCCACGGCGACAGGGATGGCGGTTTGACCTGGTTATGGCGTTGTCGAGGCATGTGACCGGCCCGTGGTGACCACACCCCTATAGCCCGAGCGGGTGGTAGTGGTGGCGCGTGGGCTGGGCAAGGCTGCTCCCCGAGGGCTCGGGGGATTCGAGGCCCGGGAAGGCATGCTCATGCACCGCGTCCACACCTGGACGGCGCGCGTCGTACCGGCGTTGCTGCTCGTCGCGCTCGTGACCACCGTCGTGCAGACGTCTGCGCACGCCGATCCGCCAGCCTCGGGCCCCGGCTCGTCGGACGCGACGTTCGGCGGCAACGGACGGGTCACCTTCGGTGCGGGCGTTGCCGAGGCGTTCGACTCGGTCGTCGTCCAGCCGGACGGCAAGATCGTCGCGGGATACCTGCGGACGACCGGCGGCGTGTCGGTGTACCGGCTGCTCCCTGACGGCTCGGCCGATCCCGGATGGAACGGCGGGAGCCCGGTCGACTGGGCCGGCGCGAACGTCCCCTCCGCGGCCTTCGGGCCGACCGGCGCCATCGCGCAGGACGCCCTGGGGCGGACCTACGTGACGTCGGGTCACGTCGTCGACGACGCCCAGTCGGTGGCAGTGCTGCGACTCACTGCTAGCGGCCAACCCGACCCGTCCTGGGGCACCAACGGGCTCGTCACCGGCCGCTTCGGCACCAGCGTCAACCAGCACGGGACCTCGATCGCCATCGACCCGAGCACCCAGCGGGTCTACGTCGGTCTCTGGCAGGGCAACGACGGCACCACCGACTTCGGCGTCCTGGCCCTCACACCCACGGGCGCTCGCGACACGGCCTTCGGTCCGGCGGGTCTCCGGACGAAGGACTTCAACGGCAGCGACGACACGGTACGTGACATCGCCGTGGTCCCGGGCGGCGACATCCTTGCTGTCGGGTTCGTGCGGTCCAGCGAGGGCAACGACGACGTGGGTGCCTGGCGGATCAACGGCAACGGCGCCACCGCGAGCGGCTTCGGGACTGGCGGCATCGCGGAGTACGACCTCGGCAACGGCTTCAACGACGGCGCCCGTTCGGTGGCCGTGGACTCGCTGGGGCGGCTCTACATCTCGGCCTACGTCGAGAACGGCGACGGCTCAACCGGCGCACTCCTGCACGTCGGGACCGTCGGCGAGATCGACACCGAGTTCGGGCGCCTGAACACGCCGGCAGGTCCGGGTCACGTCTTCACGCCCACCACCTCCAGCGCGTCGTTCAACGCCGGTGTCACGGTGGACGGCGCCGACCGTGCCGTGGTCGTCGGCGCCGGAGGCGGCCCACGGGTCACCCGGCTCGTCGACGCTCGGTACGCGCTGGACACGACCTTCAACAGCAGCGGCAGCGAGACGCTGGCCTGTCCCGGCGGCACCGGCGCGGCCGGCGGCGTGAGCGTGCAGGGCGACGGGCACATCGTCGCGACCGGCACCTGCCCGCGGCCGGACGGCAACGGCAGCTTCGCCACAGTCTGGCGCATCGACGGCAGCGACCAGGTACCGCTGACGACGCCGCCCGTCGCTCATGGCAGCGGCGCCCAGTCCGCGGTCCTCAACGCCACCGGCATCGGCGTCAACGGCGCCGGCCGCGTGGTCACCGTTGCGCCCAACGCTCCTCTGGCGCTCGCGTTCGTCTACCACTTCGACAACCCGGTCGTCGATGACATCTGCTCCGTGGCTTGCAACACGCAAGTGGTGGCCGGCTTCACCAACGCAGGGCCGGACATGTGCTTCGGAGCTGGCACGGCTGAGATCAACGGCGGCTCGGCCCTCGTCGGCGGCCCCCTCACCGCGCCCGCCAGGCCGGGCCGCTACTACATCGCCTTCGGCCGGGTGTACGAGAACGGCTGCACCGGCGGTGGCGGTACCTGGGCAGGTGACGGCAGGTTCTGGTCCAACAACATCGTGCCGTCTCCCGGCACGTTCCTCGCCGAGGTGAACGTGGTCGACGCGCCGGTCAGCGGCCTGACCCTCGCCGCGGACCGGGCCACGGTGCCGTTCGGCCACCGGGTGATCCCGGTCGACGGCATCCCCACCGACGCGCTCACCGGATCGCTCGCCACGCTGGCCGGCAGCCCCCTGCGCGGCTCGCCCCTGCGCGGGAGCCCGTTGCGCGGTTCCCCGCTCCGCGGGTCCGGCGTCGAGGGTGCGCCCCTGCGCGGATCGCCCCTGCGCGGGTCGCCGCTTCGCGGGTCGCCGTTGCGAGGGTCTCCGCTGCGCGGCTCGCCGCTGCCCCTCTCGCAGCTCCCGCTCGACCCGCCGGCCACCTGGGCCGACGTGCTCTCCGGCACGCCGCTGGCCAACCAGCCGCTGCAGGACGTGACGTTGCAGCAGGTCCTCGCGCTAGACCCGGTGCCCCAGACCCTTGCCGGCCTCTCGCTGGCCGACGTCGACCTCAGCCGGACGCCGCTGCGCGACGTCAGCCTGGTCGCATTCCTCCTCGGCAACACCCCCGCGGTCAACCTGGGCCTGACCGGACTCCCGTCCGGCGTCGGCACGCAGAGCCTGATCGACCTCGAGCTCGCCGGTGCCGACCTGTCGGCGGTCTACGCCAACGGAGTGCGCATCAAGGGCAAGACCCTGGTCGACGCCCCGATCAGCAACGTGCGGCTGGGGGACATGTGGCTCTCCCAGACTCCGTTCGGCGCGGTGTCCACCACCGGACTGCCCAGCGACTGGACGAACCGCAGCAAGTGCGACGCCACCCACCCCTGCGGGACGCTCGCCGAGCTGCAGGCGACCGACGCCGATGCCGGGCTCACCGACAAGGCGACCGTCAGCGCCCTGCTCGCCCGCAGCGACGGCCCGAACCCGACCGTCGCCGAGCTGCTGCCCGGCCTGGTGCCTCGCGACCAGCTGGGCTACGAGCAGCTCGGCACCGCGACACTGGCCGGACTCGCGCCCGCGCCGGATGCTGCCCCCGTGCACTACACGGCCCGCATGACCCTCGACTGCTCCCAGGGCAACAACCTCTCGGCGGTGTTCCACCTGCCGACCGGCTTCCGGGTCGTCGGAGACCCCGACGTGCAGATCCCCTTCACCTCGGGCGGCGACCTCTCCGTCGACGGCCAGGACGTCACGGTCAGCGCGACCAGCGACTGCTCGGGCGTCGCCACCGGCACCGTCACGATCGGTGTCGAGCCGGGAGTCCGGCTCGGAGCGACCACGGCGTCCGTGGACGTGGCCCTCGGCGGCAACCCTCCGAGCAGCGCCACGACCTCGGCACCGCTCATCGTCGTCGACCCCAACGGGGACACCGCCGTCCCCGGCGGCTCCTCGCCCAGGTCGACCCTGTTCCTCGGCTACGTGTCGAGCCCCGGGGACCGCGACGCCTACACCCTGTCCGGGCTGGCACCCGGCGCCACCTTGACGGTGCGCCTCGGTCGGGTGCCTGCCGGCAGCGACGACGACCTCACCGTCTTCGGGCCGGCAGTCCCCGACTTGCGGACCTCGCCGCTGCGCGGATCGCCGTTGCGCGGCTCCCCGCTGCGCGGATCGGCGGTCGACGACACGACGCTCGATCCCAGCACTGGACCGCTGACCTCAGCCACCGAGCCGCTGCCGGACGTGCCGCTCGACCCGCCGGCAGGCATGGCCCTGCTGGGCGTGTCCGCCAACCGTGGCGACGGCGGCGAGTCGGTCACCTACCGGGTCCCCGACGGCACGTCGGGCGGCGCCGTCCGGATCGTCGCCAGCGGCTACAACGGCTCCGCGGACGCGACGTCGCCGTACACCTTGCTCGTGTCGGTCACCCCTCCGGACAAGGCACCGACCTGCGTCTCGCAGATCGTTCCCGTCAACGGGCTCGGGGTCCCGGGGACAGCGCCTTCTTCGTTGTCCGGCAGGCAGACGTTGATCCTTACGAACCAGAAGCGTCTCGGCGACCTCTACGGCGCCACGGCCGCAGCGAACGTGATGACCAAGCTGGCCGCGTTCGCGGCCAGGCCGGACGTGAACGGCGTCGTGCTCCCGGTCGAGACGGTCGGTGCAATCCAGCAGGCGTACAACGCGTGGGACGCCAGCCCCTGCTCCGTCGCCGCCGCCAACGGTGTGGTCCGCGCCATCAACAGCTACGTGGACGCCGCCACCAACAACCTGCAGGGCCTCAAGTACCTCGTCATCGCCGGCAGCGACATCGTCCTGCCGATGGCCCGGGTGCGGGACCGGGTCGACCTCGACAACGAGGCGTCGTACGCGAATGACCAGGTCTACAACAGCAACGACAACCCGCTCAGCGCGGCGCTCCGCGCCGGCTACCTGCTCACGGACGACGCCTACGGCGACGCCAACCCGATCCCCTGGCTGGACGCGCAGGCGTTCGTGCCGGACGTCGCCATCGGACGCCTGCTGGAGACGCCGGCGGACATCACCAAGGCGGTCGACCAGTACGTCGCCTCCGGCGGCGTCCGGTCGCCGACGACGGCCTACACCGCCGGCTACGACTTCAACGCCGACGGGGCGCAGCGGGTCGCCGACCTCCTCGCCGCGAAGGTGGGGGCCACGTCGGCGCGCACCACGATCAACGCGACGTGGACGAAGGCCGACGCCATCGCGGGCATCATCCAGGCGGCGCACGGCTTCGTCTCTGTGAACGCGCACTACGACGCCTTCCGGGCGCTGCCGGCGGACCAGAACAGCGGCGGGACCCAGACCCAGCTGCTGACCTCGGGCGACCTGCCGGCAGACCTCGGCAGCAGCGTGCTGTTCACGATCGGCTGCCACGCGGGGCTCTCGGTGGCCGACACGTTCGTTGCCTCGCCGTCCGAGGCGGCCCGCAAGGCCGACTGGGTGCAGTCCGTCGCGTCGCGCGGCGGTGTCTACGCCGCCAACACGGGCTACGGCTACGGCGACACCGTGGCGGTGGCCTACAGCGAGAAGCTGATGGCCGACCTGGCCGGGAACCTCGACGGCTCGATGACGGTCGGACAGGCGCTGATGCTCGCCAAGCACAGCAACCTTCACCTGCCCCTCGGCGCGGTCGACGTCAAGGTGATGCAGGAGGCGCTGCTCTACGGACTGCCGATGTACCGCATCGGCAGCGGCGGCGGCTCACTGACCTCCATGGTGCCCGTCGTGCCCACAGCAGCAGACGGCGCTACCGCGAACGGCGTCGCCGAGGCCCTCGACCTGACCGTCGCCAGCGGCCGTCACCTCGTCCAGAAGGACACCGGCCGCGGGACGTACTTCGTGGTGCAGAACGGCACCGGCGCCGCCGAGGCTCCGCTGGCGCTTCCCGGCCGGCCCCTGGAGCCGCAGACGACCGACCTGGTCCCGCGCCGTGGCGACGACCTCCGGGCGCACGGTGTCGTCGTCGACAGCCTGTCGACCCGGGTGATCGGTGGCGGGGGCTTCGACCCCGTCTACTCCGTGGCCGTCCCCGACTCGAGTGCGCTGTCGCCGGAGCCCAGCACGGTCGGGGCGTTCTTCCCCGCGACCCTGGCCTCGGTCGTGGAGCGTGCCACCAGGGCCGGTCTGCAGGACGCCGTGGTGCTCACACCCGGCCAGTTCCGCGCAGCGAGCCCCACAACTGGCCGTGGCTTCCAGCAGCTGGCCGACAAGCTGGGCTACCACCTCGTCTACTCCGCGAGCGACGACACCCAGCCGCCGACCATCAGCACCGTGGACGGCGCCGTCACCGGCACCCAGGTGCGGTTCACCGTCACGTCGCCGTCGGACGACGCGGACTCGGCCACCGTGCTGTACCTCGTCGCTGGTGGTCCCAGCCTCCAGGCCTGGAAGAAGGTCGCCCTCACCTCGAGCGACGGTGGTCGCACGTTCACCGGGACCGACACGGTCCCGGCCGGCACCACGCTGGTGGAGCAGTACTTCGTCCAGCTGCTCGACAAGGCGAACAACGTGTCCGTGTCGAGCAAGAAGGGCCAGGACTTCAGCGCGGAGACCCGGCCGGCGGGCGACGGGCCCAGCATCACGCTGAGCAGCACCCCGGTCGCCGGGCACGTCGTCGGCCCGCAGGTCGTGACCGTCGACGGCGCGACCGCGGTCACGCTCGACGGCGCGGCGCGCACCTACACGGGGCCGTTCACAGTGACCGGCACCGGAGTGTTGCACACGGTGACCGCGACGAACGAGGCCGGTACGTCATCGGTCTCGTTCACGATCGACGCGGCACCGGCACCTGTCGTCACGATCACCAGTCCGTCGGCGTCGACGTCGTACACCGAGGGGCAAGACATCCCGGCCGTCTTCCGGTGCGACGGCTCCGGCGCCGTGACCTGCACCGCCAGCCCGGCCGTGCCGGATAACACTCTGGGGACGCACACGTACACGGTCACCGCTGGCGGCGTCCCCGGCACGCCGGTTTCGGCGTCCGTGACGTACGTTGTGCGGCGGTCGCCGTTCGTCGGCCTGCTCCAGCCGGTGGACGACGGACCTGGCGCAACCCCGAGCGTGTTCAAGAAGAACTCGACGATCCCGTTGAAGTTCCAGATCGTGGGGAGCAACGGCCTCCCGATCCCCGACGCCCGGGGAGCAGCGATCGTCGCGACGTGCGACGCCACCGTGACGTTCACCACCGTGGGCAGCGTCGCCGCGCCGGTGGACGAGAACAGCGTCACCGACACCCCCGACTCGGGAGGGTGCTTCCGCTACGACGCCTCGGCCGACCAGTTCCAGTACAACTTCGGCACCAAGAACCTGGCCGCCGGCCAGTGGTACGTGCTCCGCATCCACTTCGCCACGGCCGGGATCCCGGATCACACCATCCGGATCGGCCTGCGCTGAGCGGCCGCTGACCCGGTGACCTCCGCATTTTCGCCGACGTGCTGCCGGTCGCAGCGCTCGGCAAGGTTCTGAGCGTCGGGGACCTGCTGCTCTTCGCCGGGCTGTCGGTCGTCCTGGTCGGGATCGCTTTTGGACGGACCGAGGCGCCTGCGCCCCCGGACGGCCAGTCGTCCACGATCCGGGACGGCGGTACAGTCGCTGGGTGACAACGACCGCTTCCCCGCCGGTCACGAGCGGCTCCTCGAGCCCGGACGTCGCCGACATCACGGCTTCCGACGCCTCGCTCCGGCGGTTCCTGCACGGCCTGCCCGGCGTCGACCAGGTCGGCGCCGAGGCCCGGGCCGCCACCCTGTCCACCCGGTCGATCAAGACCACCGCCAAGTCGTGGGCGATCGACCTCGCGATCACGATGATCGACCTCACGACGCTCGAGGGGCAGGACACCCCCGGGAAGGTCCGCGCGCTCTGCGCCAAGGCGATGCGACCCGACCCGTCCGAGCCGAACACGCCGCGGGTCGCCGCGATCTGCGTCTACCCCGACATGGTCCCGGTCGCGGTGGAGGCGCTGCGTGGCAGCGGGGTGAAGGTCGCCAGCGTGGCGACGGCCTTCCCGAGCGGCCGGGCCAGCATGCCGGTGAAGCTCACCGACACCCGGGACGCCGTCGCCGCCGGAGCCGACGAGATCGACATGGTCATCGACCGCGGCGCGTTCCTCTCCGGCCACTACCTCGAGGTGTTCGACGAGATCGTCGCCGTCAAGGAGGCCTGCGGGCCGGCCCACCTCAAGGTGATCCTGGAGACCGGCGAGCTGGTCACCTACGACAACGTGCGCCGGGCGTCCTGGCTGGCCATGCTCGCCGGCGGCGACTTCATCAAGACCTCGACCGGCAAGATCGCACCGGCGGCCACCCTGCCGGTGACGCTGGTCATGCTCGAGGCGGTGCGCGACTTCCGGGCCTCCACCGGGCGGCAGATCGGCGTCAAGCCGGCCGGCGGCATCCGCACCACCAAGGACGCGATCAAGTACCTCGTCCTCGTCAACGAGACGGTCGGCGACGACTGGCTCGACCCCGACTGGTTCCGCCTCGGCGCCTCCAGCCTGCTCAACGACCTGCTGATGCAGCGCACCAAGATCGCCACCGGCCGCTACAGCGGTCCCGACTACTTCACCCTCGACTAGCAGAGGCTGACGATTCCGTTGACTTCCAAGAAGTTCGACTACGCACCGGCGCCGGAGTCCCGAGCGATCCTCGACCTGAAGCCGTCGTACGGGCTGTTCATCGGCGGCGAGTTCGTCGACACCGATCGACGGCCGCGCCTTCAAGACGGTCAGCCCTGCCTCCGAGGAGGTGCTGGCCGAGATCACCGAGGCCGGCACGGCCGACGTCGACCGTGCGGTGGCCGCGGCGCGCAAGGCCTACGACAAGGTCTGGTCGAAGATGCCAGCCCGCGAGCGCGGCAAGTACCTGTTCCGGATCGCGCGCATCCTGCAGGAGCGGGCCCGCGAGCTGGCGGTGCTCGAGTCGCTCGACAACGGCAAGCCGATCCGCGAGTCGCGGGACGTCGACATCCCGCTGGTCGCGGCCTGGTTCTTCCACTACGCCGGCTGGGCCGACAAGCTCGACCACGCCGGCTTCGGTCCGAACCCGAAGCCGCTGGGCGTGGCCGGCCAGGTCATCCCGTGGAACTTCCCGCTGCTCATGCTGGCCTGGAAGATCGCGCCGGCGCTGGCCTGCGGCAACACCGTGGTCCTCAAGCCGGCCGAGACCACCCCGCTGACCGCGCTGCTGTTCGCCGAGATCTGCCAGCAGGCCGACCTGCCGCCCGGCGTCGTCAACATCGTCACCGGCGCCGGCGAGACCGGTCGCGCGCTCGTCGAGCACCAGGACGTCGACAAGGTCGCCTTCACCGGGTCGACCGAGGTCGGCAAGATGATCGCCCGCTCCACCGCCGGCAGCAAGAAGAAGGTCACCCTCGAGCTCGGCGGCAAGGCCGCCAACATCGTGTTCGACGACGCCCCGGTCGACCAGGCCGTCGAGGGCATCGTCAACGGCATCTTCTTCAACCAGGGCCACGTCTGCTGCGCCGGCTCGCGGCTGCTCGTGCAGGAGAGCGCGTACGACGAGGTGCTGTCGTCGCTGAAGCGGCGCCTCGGCACGCTGCGGCTCGGTGACCCGCTGGACAAGAACACCGACATCGGCGCCATCAACTCCGCCGAGCAGCTGGCCCGGATCCGGGAGCTCTCCGACGTCGGCGAGGCCGAGGGTGCCGAGCGCTGGTCGCCGGCCTGCGACCTGCCGGAGAAGGGCTTCTGGTTCCCGCCGACGCTGTTCACCGGCGTCACGCAGGCGCACCGGATCGCCCGCGAGGAGATCTTCGGTCCGGTCCTGTCGGTGCTGACGTTCCGCACCCCGGACGAGGCCGTCGAGAAGGCCAACAACTCGCCGTACGGGCTGTCCGCCGGCGTCTGGACCGACAAGGGCTCGCGCATCCTCTGGATGGCCGGCCAGCTGCGGGCCGGCGTCGTGTGGGCCAACACGTTCAACCGCTTCGACCCGGCCTCGCCGTTCGGCGGCTACAAGGAGTCGGGCTACGGCCGCGAGGGCGGCCGGCACGGGCTGGAGGCCTACCTCGATGTCTGAGCGACTCGACGTCCGCAAGACCTACAAGCTCTACATCGGCGGCAAGTTCCCGCGCTCCGAGAGCGGCCGCTCCTACGAGGTGACCGACAGCAAGGGCAGGTTCCTCGCCAACGCCGCGATGGCCTCGCGCAAGGACGCCCGCGACGCGGTCGTCGCGGCCCGCAAGGCGTTCGCCGGACTGGTCGGCCGCCACGGCGTACAACCGCGGTCAGGTGCTCTACCGGGTCGCCGAGCTGCTCGAGGGCCGCCGCGGCCAGTTCGTCGACGAGGTCGCGCGCCGGCGAGGGTCTGTCCCGCAGCAAGGCCGAGGCCGCCGTCGACGCCGCGATCGACCGCTGGGTCTGGTACGCCGGGTGGTCGGACAAGATCGCCCAGGTGCAGGGCTCGGCCAACCCGGTCGCCGGCCCCTACTTCGACTTCTCGGTGCCGGAGCCGACCGGCGTCGTCGCCGTGCTCGCCCCGCAGGACTCCTCCCTGCTCGGCCTCGTCTCGGTGGTCGCACCCGCGATCGTCACCGGCAACACCGTCGTCGTCCTCGCCAGCGAGCTGCGGCCGCTGCCGGCCGTCACGCTCTCCGAGGTGCTCGCGACCTCCGACCTGCCGGGCGGCGTCGTCAACGTGCTGACCGGTCGCACCGACGAGGTCGCGCCCTGGCTGGCCTCGCACATGGACGTCAACGCGCATCGACCTCGCCGGGGCCCCGGCGGCGACCGTCACCGACCTGCAGGTCGCCGCCGCCGACAACCTCAAGCGGGTGCTGCGCCCGGAGCGCACCGACTGGGTCGAAGACCCCCGACACGAGCCGGCTGCTCGCCCACCTCGAGACCAAGACGGTCTGGCACCCGATCGGCGTCTGACCGGTCAGCGGTCCGGCTGGCTCAGCCGGTGCCGGCCAGCCGGGCGAAGACGACGACGTTGTCGTCGTACCTCCCGGTCAGCCGGTCGCGCCCGCCGCAGGTGATCAGCCGCAGGCCGGCGTGGTCGAGGTCGCCGTAGACCTTCGCGGTCGGGAACGCGTCCTTGCTGAACCGTCTGGTCCGGGTGACCCGGAACACCGCTGCGCCACCGTCCGCGCGCCGCACGACGACCTCGTCGCCACTCGTCAGGCGTGCCAGGTCGGCGAAGACACCGGCCCGCTCGTTCCAGTTCACGTGGCCGACGATGACCGCCGGCCCCAGCTCGCCCGGGGTCGGCGACCCGCGGTACCACCCGGCCGGGAAGGGACCCGGGGGGACCTGCATCGTCCCGTCAGGCTGCAGCCCGAGCCGCATCGTGCGCGAGTCGACGCCGATCGCCGGGATCAGCACCCGGACCGGCCGCGACCGCGCCATCGGAGTCGGCGCCGGCGTCGAGCTGGGCGGCAGGGCGCTCGCGCTCGGGCTGACCGGTGCGGCACTGCCGGCCGGCGGTGCTGCGGCCGGTCCCGCCGCGCAGCCACCCGCGACCAGCACGGCGAGGCCGGCCAGCAGGGGAACCGCCCACCGACGGTCGGTGTGGCGTCGCATCAGGCCGCCGGGCTCAGACGCTCCGGTGCCGCCGACGGAGAACGACCGCGGTCGCGCCGCCGACGACGCTCAGCACCACCACACCTGAGCCCACCGCGCCGAGACCACCCGAGCTGCTGCCGGTGTCGACGCCGCCCTCGGGGACGTCGGTGACCTGGCTGGTCTCGTTCGAGCTCGGGGTCGAGTTCGGGGTCGCCGACGCCGTGGCGGTCGGGGCTGCGCTGGCCGACGGCGAGGCGCCGGTGCCCGCGGCGCACTGCGGCCGGGTGATCGTGTTGGTGTCCAGGGTGACCGCACCGTTGCGGGCCAGCACCCGGCCCTCGAGGGTCGCTCCCGTGGTGACGGTGATGTCGGTCAGCGCGAGGATCGAGCCGCGGAAGACCGAGCCGGTGCCCAGCGTGGCTGAGCTGCCGACCTGCCAGAAGACGTTGCAGGCCTGCGCGCCGTTGACCAGGAGGACCGGCTGCCCGAGGCGGTGATGAGCGTCGAGCCGGCCTGGAAGACGAACACCGCGCGCGGGTCGCCGGCGGCGTCCAGGGTGAGCGCACCGGAGAGCCCGACCGAGGACGCCGAGTTGTAGACGCCGGGTGCCAGCGTCCGGCCCGCGAGGTCGGCGGCGATCGGGTTCGTCGGCCCCTGCGCCGCGGCGTTGTCGTAGGCCGTGACGAGCGCGCCCTTGGCGCCCTGGGTGACGGCGTCCCCGGCGTGGTTGGTGCCGGTCACCGTCAGGCTGCCGGCGCCGCTGATCGAGGTCGTCGGGAAGGTGCCCAGGTCGCCGTTCAGCGTGGTGGGTCCGGTGTTGGTGATGCCGGCTCCGGCCAGGACCACGAAGCTGCCGGCGGTGCCCAGCGGCACGACGGTCGCCGCGGCCTGGGCGGTGCCGGCCATGGTCACCAGCAGAGCCGCCGCTGAGGCGGCCACCAGCGAGGTGAGGGAGACAGCGCCGAGGCGCAGCGGACGACGGGCAGGCACGGTTCGGGACATGTCACTCGGTCTCTCGACACCGTGGCCGCGGTCTGGAGCCCGAAGTGGTATCAGTCGGTCAAACGTGGCAATCTGCTGCGCCGACCGTAGCACTGCACGGCCGGATCACGGCCCAGGTAGCCTCCGGCGGATGACTCCGGAGGCCCGGCTCGTGCTGCTCGCCGGCCCGTCGGGGTCCGGCAAGACCCACCTGGCGCAGGAGTCCGGCCTGCCGCTGCTCGACCTGGACGACTTCTACAAGGACGGCGACGACCCGACCGCGCCACGGCACCCGACGCTCGGGATCGTCGACTGGGACGACCCGCGGTCCTGGGACGCCGAGGGCGCCCTGCAGGCGTTGGAGGCGATCTGCCGGGACGGGTCCGCCGACGTACCCGTCTACGACATCTCCCGGGACGGCCGGGTGGGCAGCCGCCGCTTCGAGCTCGGGGCGCACCGTGCCTTCGTCGGCACCGGCATCTTCGCCGCCGAGCTGGTCGGCCGGGCCCGCGAGCGGGGGCTGCTGCTCGACGCGGTCGTGGTGCGGCGCTCCCGGGTCAAGAACTTCCTCCGCCGGCTCGCCCGTGACCTGCGCGAACACCGCAAGCCGCCCCTCACGCTGGTACGCCGGGGGCTCGCCCTGCTGCGCGCCGAACCCGGCGTGCTGGCCCGCCAGATCGAGCTCGGCTGCCGCCCCTGCGACCGGGCCGAGACCCTGGCCGCGCTCCGAGCAGCCGATGCCTGAGGTCACCTGCTCGCGGAAGTGGACCGGTTTGCGAGACGCGTTGTGCACCCCTAGCCGGTCCACTTCGTGAATTCGCGCTAGCCGCTGTCGCTGACCCAGCCCCGGCCCAGGTCGGCACAGACCTCGACGGCCAGCTCGATGAACCTCGTCGCCGCCGGGGAGAGCTGGCGGTCGGCGTGCCAGACCACGGCAAGATTGCGCGGCGGCAGCCCAGTGACCGTGGGCACGACCGACACCTCAGGGTCATCCTCGTCCACGGTGAGCCGGGGCATCACGGCGTAACCGAGACCGGCAGCGACGAAGCCCTGGATCGTCGGGTTGTCGTTGGACCTGAAGACGAACGACGGGTCGGCGCCGGTACGACGGAGGTGGTGGAGCAGGTCCTCGAACTCGTGAGGGTCCGTGTAGCCGATCAGCGGCAGCCGCGCCACAGCCCGCAACGTCACTGACTCGTTGCCGGCCTCCGGTGCGTCGGCGGGGACCAGCAGCACGTAGGGGTCGTCGAGGACCCGGCGTACCGCGAACGGCCCTTCAGGCAGCGGCAGCGGGGCGAACGACAGGTCGAACCGGCCGTCCTCCACCGCCGCCGCGAGCTCCGAGAGGTCCCAGATCTCCTGGGGAACCAGGGCGATTCCCGGATGCTCTTCGCGGTACCGGCGCAGCAGCCTGGGAAGGATCTTGGTTCCCACGCTCTGCATCGTCCCGACCCGCAGGCTCCCCTTGTCACCCGCCTGCACGGCGGCCACGTCCGCCGCGGCCGCCTGCAACCGGGCGACGATCACCCGGGCGTGGCCGACGAGGACTTCGCCGATGGGCGTCAGCCGGACGTGGTGGGGACCTCCCGGCCGGTCGAACAGGCGCTCCCCTACCGCACGCTCGAGGCCGGCCACCTGCTGGCTCACGGCCGACTGGGTGTATCCCAGCTCCGCCGCGGCAGCACTGAACGTGCCGGTGTCGACCACAGCGAGCAGTGCCAGCAGCTGCCGGGTATCCGAGCGCGTGATACATAAGGGCTACTAATGGGTATCTCCAGAAACAGTGGTTGGACTTATGGTGCCAGAGTGCCGACGATAGGTCCATGTTCATCACCGACTGCCAGGCGTGCGGCCTGCGCGAGCTGCGCGGCCCCCGCTCCATCGAGCTGCTCGTCAACACCGACCACGGCCCAGACCTGGTCTACCGCTGCACCCGCTGCGCCACCGTCAACGCGCAGTCCCCGCAGCCGGCGCCGGCCAGGGTCCGCCCGCTCGTCGCGGCCTGACCGGCACCCGACCGGGTCAGGCCAGCTTCGCGTAGCCGGGCTTGATGACGTCGTTGATGAGCGCGAGCCGCTCGTCGAACGGGATGAACGCCGACTTCATCGCGTTGACCGTGAACCACCGGAAGTCGTCCAGGTCGTAGCCGAAGGCCTCCTCCAGCTGGACGAACTCCCGCGTCATCGACGTACCGCTCATCAGCCGGTTGTCGGTGTTGACCGTGACCCGGAAGTGCAGCCGGCGCAGCAGCCCGATCGGGTGCTCGTCGATGGAGGTGGCGGCGCCGGTCATGACGTTCGAGGTCGGCGCCATCTCCAGCGGGATCCGCTTGTCCCGCACGTAGGCCGCGAGCCGGCCGAGGGTCGCCTCGCCGTCCGCGGCCGACCGTGATGTCGTCGATGATCCGCACCCCGTGGCCGAGCCGGTCGGCGCCGCACCACTGGATGGCCTGCCAGATCGACGGCAGCCCGAAGCCCTCGCCGGCGTGGATGGTGAAGTGGGCGTTCTCCCGCTGCAGGTACTCGAACGCGTCCAGGTGCCGGGTCGGCGGGTAGCCGGCCTCGGCGCCGGCGATGTCGAAGCCGACGACCCCGTCGTCGCGGTAGCGCACGGCCAGCTCGGCGATCTCCATCGAGCGGGCGGCGTGCCGCATGGCGGTGAGCAGGGCCCCGACCCGGATCGGCGTACCGGCGGCAGCCGCTCGGCGCTCCCCCTCGCGGAACCCGGCGTTGACGGCCTCGACCACCTCCGGCAGGGCCAGCCCGCCGTCCACGTGCAGCTCCGGGGCGTAGCGGACCTCGGCGTAGACCACCCCGTCGGCGGCCAGGTCCTCGGCGCACTCCGCGGCCACCCGGGCGAGCGCGTCGGCGGTCTGCATGACCCCGACGGTGTGGGCGAAGGTCTCCAGGTAGCGCTCCAGCGAGCCGGAGTTGGCGGCGTCGAAGAACCAGCGCGGACAGCGCGTCCACGTCGGTGGTCGGGCAGGCCGTCGTAGCCGGTCTCGGCGGCCAGCTCGACCACCGTCCGCGGGCCGCACGCCGCCGTCCAGGTGGTCGTGCAGCAGCACCTTGGGGGCGCGCAGGAGATCATCGGGAGTCAAAGAGTTGGTCACGGGAGGACGCTACCGTCTGGGAGACTCTCAACTTCGGGGTCTCAGAGCACGATGAAAGGGTTATGACGGTGGGCGCACGCGAGGACGTCCGGATCATCCGGCCTGCCGCGATCCTGGACGAGCGGGCCGCTGCCCAGGTTCTGCAGCAGCTCCGCCGGCTGGACGTGTCCGCCGGCGGCGTCTGGAACGCCACCTCGTCCCTCTGGCAGCGCTACGACGCCCCCTGGGACGGCGTGGGCGGCACCCGCGGCGAGGCGCAGCTGCTGGGCTCGATCGCCGTCATGTACGACAGCCCGCACCGCCACGAGATCACCATCTACAAGGTCACCGTCACCGCGAACGGTCTCGACCAGGGCTGGACTGTCGAGAGCCTCTGCGACGACGCGCTGATCTGGGCCGGCCTGACCATCGCCACCTGCCCGCGCGCCGAGCTGACCTCGCCGCCGGAGTCCGACCCGTTCCGCCTCCGCGACGGCCGCCGCGCCCCCTGAGCGTCCGCTCCCCGGGTCACGCAGTTGATCACGTTGGCGTGATCATTGGTTGCTAACAGCGGTGAATTCACCGCGGTCGGGCATGGTTGATCACGCTCGCGTGATCAACTTCGGCAGGCGTCACGGGGTCAGTCGTCGGGGTCGCGGTGGGCCAGGTCGGGGTCGAAGGCCGGCAGGCAGACCGCGACGTACTCCGCGCCCTCGTCACCCACCAGGTAGCGCACCCGCTCGCCCGACCGGGTGATGACCGCCTGCCCGGCCGGCACCTCGAGCCGGCCGCCGTCGTGCTCGACGACCACCGACCCGCGCAGCACGAGCGTGACCTCGTCGAAGTCCGGCGTCTGCGCCGGCTCGGACCACCCGGGCGGCGCCTGCATGTGCGCCACCGAGACCGCACTGGTCGACGGACGTCACCCGGCCGACGTACTCGTCGATCACCTTGCCGCCCGGCACCGGGATCCGGGTCGGGGCCTCGATCAGCTGGGGCACAGTGCTCCTTGCAGGGTCAGCCGACCCGGTCGATGACCAGGGCGGGCAGGTCCGGCCGGGAGCCCTCCGGGGCGACCGTGACGGCGCCGGCCAGCGCCTCCTCGGCCCGGGCGAACCGGTCCGGCTCGTCGGTGTGCAGGGTGAGCAGCGGCTCGCCGCGCGCGCACCTCGGCGCCCGGCTTGGCGTGCATCTCGACGCCGGCCCCGGCCTGCACCGGGTCCTCCTTGCGGGCCCGGCCCGCGCCGAGCCGCCAGGCGGCGACGCCGACGGCGTAGGCGTCCAGCCGGACCAGCACGCCGTCGGCCGGGCGCGAGCACGACGTGGGTCTCGCCGGGCCGTGGGCAGCGGCGCGTCCGGGTCGCCGCCCTGGGCCCGGATCATCCGCCGCCACACGTCCATCGCGGAGCCGTCGGCCAGCCGGTCGGCCGGGTCGACGCCGTCGAGGCCGGCGGCCGCGAGCATCTCCCGGGCCAGCGCGACGGTGAGCTCGACGACGTCGGCCGGGCCCGCCGCCGGCGAGCACCTCGACCGACTCGCGGACCTCCAGCGCGTTGCCCGGCGGTCAGGCCCGAGCGGGGTCGGCCATGTCGGTGAGCAGCGCCACGGTGCGTGACGCCGTGCGTCGGTGCCGAGCGCGACCATCGTCGCGGGCCAGCTCGCGGGCCCGGTCGACGTCCTTCATGAACGCGCCGGAGCCGACCTTGACGTCGAGCACCAGCGCGCCGGTGCCCTCGGCGATCTTCTTGCTCATGATCGAGCTGGCGATCAGCGGGATCGCCTCGACCGTGCCGGTGACGTCGCGCAGCGCGTAGAGCTTCTTGTCGGCCGGGGCCAGGTCGTCGCCGGCCGCGCAGATGACCGCGCCGCACCTCGCGCAGCTGCGCCGAGCATCTCCTCGTCGGACAGCGTGGCCCGCCAGCCCGGGGATCGACTCGAGCTTGTCCAGCGTGCCGCCGGTGTGGCCGAGCCCGCGCCCGGACAGCTGCGGCACGGCGGCGCCGCAGGCCGCGACCAGCGGCGCCAGCGGCAGCGTGATCTTGTCGCCCACGCCGCCGGTGGAGTGCTTGTCGGCGGTGGGCCGGTCCGAGCGCTCGGAGAAGTCCATCCGCTCGCCGGAGGCGATCATCGCCGTCGGTCCAGCGGGCGATCTCGCGGCGGTCATGCCGTGGAGCAGGATCGCCATGGCCAGCGCCGACATCTGCTCGTCGGCGACCTCGCCGCGGGTGTAGGCGTCGATCACCCAGTCGATCTGGTCGTCGGAGAGCGCCTCCCGGTCGCGCTTGGTCCGGATGACGTCGACGGCGTCGATGCTCGCTCATGCTCGCGAGGCTGCCAGGTCGTCGGGGCCGAAGGCGTCGGGCAGCACCTCGGCCATCGGCCGGACGCCGCGTCGACGGTCTCGAGCAGCAGTGTCGGGGCCGCCGTGCTCCCACAGCAGCTGCCGGCAGCGCCCGCACGGCATCAGCGCGTTGCCGTGCCCGTCCACGCAGGCCACCGCCACCAGCCGGCCGCCGCCGCTCGCGGCAGCGCCGAGACCAGGCCGCACTCGGCGCACAGCCCCAGCCCGTACGACGCGTTCTCGACGTTGCAGCCGGACACGACGCGGCCGTCGTCGACCAGGCCGGCGGCGCCGACCGGGAACTTGCGAGTACGGCGCGTAGGCGCGCGCCATCACCTCGGCGCGCCGCCTCGCGCAGCGCGCGCCCAGTCGACCTCGGTGACGCGGTCAGCCACCCTGGCCCGCGCCGGTAGACCAGCCCGTCGGCGGCCGGCATCCGCAGTCGTTGGGAGGCCAGGGCGAGCACCAGCAGCGTGGTGACGTACGGCGTCATCGTGGTGAAGTCGCCCGGCACCTCGTCGGTCGACGAGTACCACGCCGAGCACCGCCGCGCCGACGACCGCGCACGATGGCCGCCGCGACCAGCTGCCGCCGGACGCACGAGCCAGCAGCGCGGCGAGCGACCAGCAGCGACGCCGACGAGCAGCAGCAGGGCGTGCACCGACTCGCCGCCGCTGCGCAGCTGCAGGGCGTCGGCGTAGCCGAACAGGCCCGCGCCCGGCGGCCAGCCCGCCCGGCCGCCAGTTGCCGAAGATCATCGCGGCCAGGCCGATGAAGCCGCGGCCGCCGGTCTGGCCCTCCCGGTAGATGCTGGCGGCGACGATCGCGAGGAACGCGCCGCCGAGCCCGGCGAAGCGCGCCGGAGGCGATGCACCGCGATGTACTTGTAGCAGGTAGACGTTCACGCCGAGGGACTCGGCGGCCACCGGGTTCTCGCCGCAGGAGCGCAGCCGCAGGCCGAACGCCGTGCGCCACAGCACGAAGTACGAGCCGACCACGCAGCAGCGATCGCGATCAGGGTGAGCAGCGAGACGCCGGTGGTGCAGGCCCGCGCAGGACGCCGGCGACGTCGGAGACGAGGAACCAGCCCTTGCTCCTCGAGCGTCGCCGCAGCGGGTCGCCGACCCCGGGCACGGACACGGCTGGCAGGTCGCCGATCGGCGGCGACTGGGTCTCGCCGCCGCCCGCGCACGCCGGCGAAGGCCATCGCCGACGAGGTACTGCGCGACGCCCAGGCCGAGGATGTTGATCGCGACACCGGAGACGATGTGGTCGACGCCGAAGGTCACGGTGGCGACCGCGTGCAGCAGCCCGCCGACCGCGCCGAACGGCGACGCCGACGAGCGACGCCGGCCCACGGCCCCCACTGGTAGCCGGCCCAGCCGGCGCCCCAGGTGCCGAGGATCATCATGCCCTCGAGGCCGATGTTGACCACGCCGGCGCGCTCGGCCCACAGGCCGCCGAGGCCGGCCAGCGCCGATCGGCACCGCCAGCGCGAGCGCGGCGCCGATGGTGCCGCTGGAGGTGAGGTCGTCGGCGCCGGTGATCGCGCGGACGATGCGAGCAGCACGATCAGGCCGGCGATGGCGAGCAGCACCAGCGGCAGGTACCCGGCGCCGGTCACGCCGCTGCGTGCGCATCGGGCATCGACTCGGCCGCGGCTCGGTGCCGGCCGTGCTCATGCCGTCACCTCCTGCCGGTCCGGCGGCGCGGCGGCTCGGACCCGGCCAGCTCGCGGGCTGACCCGGCGCTGCTCGGCGACGATGCCGTAGCGGCGGACCAGCTCGTAGGCGATGACGACCGACAGCACGATGATGCCCTGCATGATCGTGACGATCTCCTGCGAGATGTCGTTGATCTCGAGGATGCTCGCCGACGAGTCGAGGAAGGCGAACAGCAGCGCGCCGAGCGCGATGCCGACGGGGTGGTTGCGGCCGAGCAGCGCGACCGCGATGCCGGTGAAGCCGAGGCCGGCGGGGAAGTCCAGGCTGTAGGTGTAGGACTGCGCCGAGCAGCAGCGGCATGCCGACCAGGCCGGCGACCGCGCCGGAGAGCAGCATCGAGATCAGCGACCATCCGCTTGACGTTGACGCCGCTGGCCACCGCGGCGGTCTCGGAGCGGCCGGTCGCCCGCAGGTCGAAGCCGAAGCGGGTCCGGTCGAGCAGACGGTGTAGGCGACGCCGACGAGGACCGCGACGACGATGAAGCCGTAGACCGTCGAGGGTGCTGCCGGGGATCAGCGGGATGCCCGGGGAAGCGCGCCGGACTCGGCGATCGGCTTGGTGCCGATGTTGTTGCTGCCCGCGACGTCGACCGCGACCTGGCGCAGCAGGTAGGCGATCAGCGACGGTGGCGATGGCGTTGAGCATGATCGTGGAGATGACCTCGCTGACGCCGCGGGTCGACCTTGAGCAGCCGCCGCGATGCCGGCCCACATGGCGCCGACCAGCATCGGCGACGAGCGACGATGACCGAGGATGTGCAGCGGCCCGGGCAGCGTGCACCGCGCCGCCGACGACGGCGGCGGTGAAGGCCGCGAGGCGGTACTGGCCGTCGACGCCGATGTTGAACAGGTTCATCCGGAAGCCGACGCCACCGCGAGCGCGGCCAGGTAGTAGACGTGGTGCGCCTGGTTGATGATCAGCGCGATGACCGCGGCGCTGGCTGCCGTAGTCCGCACGATCTGCCGGACGTGCTGACAGACCGGGTCGCCGGCCGCGACCAGCACCAGCGCTGGTCACGAGCAGCGCGAACGCGATGGCCAGCAGCGGGCGCGGCCAGCGACGAGCGCGATCCGGCGCGGGTCGATGCGCGCCGTCATGCCTGCCGCTCCGCCTGCGCCGGTCATCGCCGCGCCGAGCGTCCTCCGGCGTCACCGCGCGCGGGGTCGACGTCGGCGACGAGCCGGCCGCGCAGGATCACCTTGATGCGTGTCGGACAGGCCGATCAGCTCGTCGAGGTCGGCGCGAGATCAGCAGCACCGCCAGCCCGTCGCGCGCGGGCCTGCGCGGATGTGGTCCCAGATCGCCGCCTGGGCGCCGACGTCGACGCCGCGGGTCGGGTGCGCGGCGATCAGCACGCATCGGGCTCGCCGCTCATCTCCCGGCCGACGATGAGCTTCTGCTGGTTGCCGCCGGACAGCGCGGACGGCGAGCGACGTCGATGCCCGGCGTCCGGACGTCGTACTGCGTCGACGATCCGCTCGGTGTCCGTCGCGGGCGCCGGCCGCGGTCGATCCACGGCCCCTTGACGTTGGGCGCCTGCGGTCTGGTGGCCGAGGATCCGGTTCTCCCAGAGCGGCGCCTCGAGCAGCAGCCCGTGCCGGTGCCGGTCCTCGGGGATGTAGCCGATGCCCGCCTCGCGCCGCGCGCGGGTCGCCCAGGCGGTGATGTCGGCGCCGCCGAGGCTGATCCGTGCCGGCCTCGAGCGCCGCGCATGCCCATGATCGCCTCGACCAGCTCGGCCTGGCCGTTGCCCTCGACCCCGGCGATGCCGAGCACCTCGCCGCGGTGGATCGTGAAGTTGATGTCCTCGAGCAGCGCGCGGCCGTCGGCCGAGCGCACGGTCAGGCCCGCGACGGTCGAGCATCGCCTCGGTCGGTGACGGTCGACTCGCGGGTCTCCGGCGTCGGGCAGCTCGCTGCCGACCATCAGCTCGGCGAGCTGCCGGGCGGTGACGTCTCGGCGGGCTCGACGGTGGCGACCGTCGTGCCGCGCCGGATGACGGTGATCTCGTCGGCGACCGCGAGCACCTCGTCGAGCTTGTGCGAGATGAAGATGACCGTCAGGCCCTCGGCCTTGAGCTCGCGCAGGTTGTCGAACAGCTCGTCGACCTCCTGCGGCACGAGCACCGCGGTGGGCTCGTCCAGGATCAGGATCTTGGCGCCGCGGTAGAGCACCTTGAGGATCTCGACCCGCTGGCGGTCGCCGACGCCGAGGTCCTCGACCAGCCGGTCCGGGCTCGACGCCGAGGCCGTAGGCGTCGGAGATCTCCTGGATCCGCCGGCGGGCCGCGCCGAAGTCGAGCCGGCCGCCCTTGTCGGGCTCGCTGCCGAGCACGACGTTCTCCAGGACGGTGAGGTTGTCGGCCAGCATGAAGTGCTGGTGCACCATGCCGATGCCGGCGGCGATCGCGTCGCCCGGGCGAGTGAGAAGCTGACCTCGCGGCCGTCGACCGCGATGGTGCCCTCGTCCGGGCGCTGCATGCCGTAGAGGATCTTCATCAGCGTCGACTTGCCGGCGCCGTTCTCGCCGACGATGGCGTGCACCGTGCCCGCGCGCGCACCGCGATGTTGATGTCGCGGTTGGCGACGACGCCGGGGAACCGCTTGGTGATGCCGCGCAGCTCGACGGCGGCGTCAGCCGGCGCCTCCACCGGCGGGGGAGCACTCGTCGTGGCGATGAGGCACCTTCCTGGGCCAGCGACGCTGCGAGCGGCGTCGGACGGCGATCTGGGCTGCACGTAGCGGGTGGGCGCAGAACGACGACCGGGCCCGGGGAGACGCTATCGCCTCCTCGGACCCGGTCGCGGGTCGAGCAACGTCTGCTCGGTCGTGCTACTCGGTCGGGACCTTGATCTCGCCGGCGATGATCTGCTGCTTGTACGTCGTCGAGCTTGGTCGTGATGTCGTCGATCTTGCCACCGGTGGTGGAGTAGCCGACGCCGTCCTTCTCGAGGTCGTAGACGATCGTCGGCCGGCGGTGAAGTTGTCCGTCGGCGACCGACTTGATGAAGTCGTAGACGGCGACGTCGACCCTCTTGAGCATCGAGGTCATGATGACGTCCTTGACCGCCGGGTCGGCGGTGTTGTACTGGTCGGAGTCGACGCCGATGGCCAGGCCGCCGGCAGCCTTGGCGGCCTCGAACACGCCGCCACCGGAGCCGCCCGCGGCCTGGTAGACGACGTCGGCGCCGGCGTCGTACATGCCCTGGCCGCGGCTCTTGCCCTTGGCCGGGTCACCGAAGCCGGAGAAGTCCGGCGGCTGGGTGAGGTACTTGACCTGGACCTTGATGTCCGGGTTGACGGCCTTGGCGCCGGCGGTGTAGCCGCCTCGAACTTCTTGATCAGCGGCACCTCGACGCCGCCGACGAAGCCGATGTTGCCGGTCTTGGCTTCAGCGCGGCGGCCGCGCCGACCAGGAAGGAGCCCTGCTCCTCGGCGAAGACGAGGTTGGCGATGTTGTCGCCCGAGCGCACGCACGCGTCGTCGATGATCGCGAACTTGGTGTCCGGGAACTCCTTGGCGACCTTGGCCGACCGCGCCGCGGTAGGCGAAGCCGACCGCGATGACCGGGTTGTAGCCCGCGTCGGCGAGCAGCGCGCAGCCGCTCCTCCTTGGCGGCGTCGGCCTCGCCGTTGCTGGCCTCGGCCTCCTTGGTCTCGACGCCGAGCTCGGCCTTGGCCTTGTCCAGGCCGGCGGCGGCGGAGTCGTTGAACGACTGGTCGCCGCGGCCGCCGATGTCGTAGGCCAGGCCGACCTTGATGTCGCTGGCGGGGGCGCTGCTGCTGCCCGAGCGCTTCCGGAGTCGCGTCCGCGTCGTCGTCGCCGCCACCGCAGCCGGTCAGGACGAGGGCGCCGGCGAGAAGCGCCGACGCAAGTGTGGTCACCCGTCGCAAAGGGTGTCTCCTTCCATGGGGCCGGACACCATCGATGCGATCGGTGCGCCGGAGCCAGCCGTCGTTCGGCGGGCGGTGCGCACTCTAGCCGACCGGACGCCGTGATCCGACCCGGTAGCGAAGATGTCACACAACCCGTTATCAGAACGAGAGCAAGGCGACGTACGTCGCGCCCACCAGGACCCGGGCACCCACCGAGATGGCGCGCTCGTCGGCGTCGAAGCGCCCCTGGTGCAGGTCCGCCGGTCCTCGGCCGGCACCTCGGGCGGGCTGACGCCGAGCCGGGCCAGCGCGCCGGGCACGCTCGGGCAGGTACCAGGCGAAGTCCTCGCCGCCCAGGCTCTGCTCGGTGCCGACCACCGCGTCCGGGCCCTCGGTCGCCTGCACGGCCGCGGCGAGGATCGCCACGCTGGTCGGCCTCGTTGTCCACCGGCGGGACGCTGCGGGTGTAGGTCGACCTCGGCCTGCACGCCGTACGGCGCGACGAGCGTCGGCCACCAGCTCCTCGACCAGCTCGGGCGCGCCGTCGCCAGGCGGCCGGGTCCAGGCAGCGCACCGTGCCCTCGACCTCGCCGGTCGTCGGGGATGGCGTTGGCGGCCCGGCCGGCGCCGACCCGGCCCCAGACCAGCGCCAGGGCGGCCCGCGGGTCGACCCGGCGGGACAGGGCCGCCGGCAGCTCGGTGACCACCTTGCCCGAGCGCGTACACGAGGTCGGCGGTGAGGTGCGGCCGGGCGGTGTGCCCGCCGGGGCCGGTCAGGCGCACCGAGCAGCTGGTCGGCGGAGCGCGGTGATCGGCCCCGCTGCGCAGCCCGACCTGGCCGACGTCGGTGCGCGGGTCGCAGTGCAGGGCGAAGATCCGCTCGAGCCCGTCGCGCACCGCCGGCGTCGATGACCGTCCAGCGCGCCGCGCGCGGCGGACTCCTCGGCCGGCTGGAAGATCAGCCGGACCCGCGCCGGGCAGCTGACCCTCGGCGCGCCAGCTCGGCCAGCACCAGCCCGGCGCCGAGCACGGCCGCGGTGTGCACGTCGTGCCCGCAGGCGTGGCAGACGCCGGGCACCGTGGAGCGGTAGGGCACGTCCTTGCGCGTCCACGACCGGCAGGGCGTCGAGGTCGGCCCGCAGGCCGACCGATCCGGTCGCCCGTCGCCGATGTCGCAGACCAGGCCGGTGCCGCCGGGCAGCACGTCGCGGGCTGCAGCCCGGCGGCGGTCAGCCGCTCGCGGACCAGCCGCGGTGGTGCGGACCTCGGCCCAGGACAGCTCGGGGTGGGCGTGCAGGTCGCGCCGCAGCGCCGACCAGCTCGTCGTGCGTGGGCCTTGACCCGAGCCGCGACGTCCGGCGGCACGACACCGCCGGCGGGGCGGTCCGAGGTCAGCGGGGCTCACCTGCGCGACCCTACCGCCGCGACTCAGAAGGCGTCGGTCGGGTACGTAGACGCCCCAGACGTCGCGCAGCGCGTTGCAGACCTCGCCGACGGTGGCCCGGGCCCGCAGCGCGTCGTGCATCGGGTAGAGCACGTTGTCGGTGCCCGCGGCCGCCTCCCGCAGCGCCTCCAGGTGCCGGTCGACCGCGGCGTCGTCGCGCTCGCGCGCGCAGCGCGCGCCAGCCGCTCGCGCTGCTGGGCCTCGATCGCCGGGTCGACCCGCAGCGGCTCGTAGCGGCTCCTCCGGTCGCTCGCGGGCGAACCGGTTGACGCCCACCACGGTGCGCTGCGCCGTCCTCGATCCGAGCGCGACCACGTCGTACGCCGACTTCTCGATCTCGCGCTTCTGGAAGCCCTGCTCGATGGCGGCGACCGCTCCGCCCATCTCCTCCACCGTCGCCATCAGCTCGCGGATCGCCGCCTCGAGCTCGTCGGTCATCGCCTCGACCGCGTAGGAGCCGGCGAACGGGTCGACGGTCGCGGTCAGGTCGGTCTCGTAGGCGATCACCTGCTGGGTGCGCAGGGCCAGCCGGGCGGCCTTCTCGGTGGGCAGCGCGATCGCCTCGTCGTAGGAGTTGGTGTGCAGCGACTGGGTGCCGCCGAGCACCGCCGCCGAGCGCCTGCACGGCGACCCGCACCATGTTGACCTCGGGCTGCTGGGCGGTGAGCTGCACGCCCGCGGTCTGGGTGTGGAAGCGCAGCATCAGCGACCTCGGGTCCTGCGCGCCGAACTCGTCGCGCATCACCCGTGCCCAGATCCGCCGGGCCGCCCGGAACTTCGCGACCTCCTCGAGCAGCGTCGTGCGCGCCACGAAGAAGAACGACAGCCGCGGGCGCGAAGTCGTCGACGTCCAGCCCGGCCGCCAGCGCCGCCCGCACGTACTCGATGGCGTTGGCCAGCGTGAAGGCGACCTCCTGCGCGGGCGTCGCCCCGGCCTCGGCCATGTGGTAGCCGGAGATGGAGATGGTGTTCCAGCGCGGGATCTCCTTGTGGCAGTAGGCGAAGATGTCGCGTGATCAGCCGCAGCGACGCCTTCGGCGGGTAGATGTAGGTGCCGCGGGCGATGTACTCCTTGAGCACGTCGTTCTGGATCGTGCCGGTCAGCTGTGCCGGGTCGACGCCCTGCTCCTCCGCCACCAGCTGGTACAGCAGCAGCAGCAGCGCGGCCGGCGCGTTGATCGTCATCGACGTCGACACCTCGCCCAGCGGGATGCCGTCGAACAGGGTGCGCATGTCCTCGATCGAGTCGATCGCCACCCCGACCTTGCCGACCTCGCCGTGGGCGACCGGGTCGTCGGAGTCGTAGCCCATCTGGGTCGGCAGGTCGAAGGCCACCGACAGCCCGCCGGTGCCGGCCTCGACCAGCTGGTGGTAGCGCTCGTTGGACTCCGTCGGCGGTGCCGAACCCGGCGTACTGCCGCATCGTCCACGGCCGCCCGGTGTACATCGACGGGTAGACGCCACGGGTGTACGGGAACGCGCCCGGCTGCCCCAGCCGCTCGTCCGGGTCCCAGCCCGCGAGGACCTCCGGGCCGTACACCGCCTCGATCGGCAGGCCGGACTCCGACTCGCGCGCCATGGCGGGGAGCCTAACGTCCGGCCCCCGGCGCGACGGGGCCGGCCACGGGCGGCGCGAAGTCCTTCAGGAGGACCCGTGGACACACCGATGACTTGTCGTACGGCGGGCATCTCGGCAGCCGCGGATAGCCTGGCCTGCGATGCGAAGGAGCGGGACAACCACCATGAGGGCACCCGTCCGACCGGTCGTCCTCGCCGCGGCCGCGGCGGTGCTGCTGGTCGCTCCGGTGGCCGGCCCGGCCGTCGCCGACACCGCCCCGGCGACCGTCGGCGGCGAGCAGCTGGCCACCGCCGGGCTGGTGGTCGACGCGCCCGGGGCTGAGCCGCTGCCGAAGGTCCGCGCCGCGTCGTACCTGCTCGCCGACCTCACCACCGGCGAGGTGCTCGCAGCCCAGGACCCGCACGGCCGGCTGCGCCCCGCGAGCACGCTGAAGATCCTCACTGCCCTCACCCTGCTGCCCGAGCTGGACCCGGCCGCGGTCTACACCGCGCAGTGGGAGGACGCGAACGCCGAGGGCAGCCGGGCCGGCCTGGTCCCGGATGCCACCTACACCGTCGACCAGCTGTTCCAGGCTCTGTTCCTGGTGTCCGGCAACGACGCGGCAAGCGCGCTGGCGAACGCGGCCGGCGGCGTGCCCGGCACGGTCGCGGCCATGAACGCGACGGCGAAGGGTCTGGGAGCGCTGGACACCACGGTGCGCAACCCGAGCGGCCTGGACGCGCCGGGGCAGTACACGTCGGCCTACGACCTGGCGGTGATCGCCCGCACGGCGATGGCTCGCGAGGACTTCCGCGCCTACGCGACGACGGTCAAGGCGCAGTTCCCCGGCAAGATGCCCAAGGCCGGCAAGGTTCGCAAGACCTTCGAGATCTACACGCAGGACCGGCTGCTGCTGAACTACCGCGGCGCCATCGGGATCAAGACCGGCTGGACCACGAAGGCGCGCGGCACCTTCGTGGGAGCGGCCACCCGCGGCGGCCGGACGCTGATCGCCACTGTGCTGCGCAGCGAGGGCAACGACACCTGGCGTGAGTCGGCGGCCCTGCTCACCTGGGGTTTCCGCAACGGCGCCGTGGCCAGGCCGGTGGGCACGCTCGACGCCATCGCTGCAACCCAGGAGGGGACGGCGCGCAACCGGACCGGGCCGGCCGCCGGGCCCCGCGCCGCCGGTGCGGCCGCTGACACCTCCGGGGTCCCGCCGTGGTGGGTGACCGTCCCGCTGGTGCTGCTGGCCTGTGTCCTGCTGCTCCGGCTGCGGGTCCTGCTGCGCCGCAGGATCCGGCGCCGGGCCCCGCTGCCGCCGCTACCTCAGTCCCGTTCGCCGCGGCGGGTCAGGACCCCGGCCAGCCCGGCCCCGACGGCAGCACCGACGACCACACCGCGCACGGTCAGGGTCCTGCGCGACGACCCGTCGGCGTCCACCCCGACCGGCACCGGCTCGTAGTCGGCCGGCGCGACGACCCGGACCGGCTCGGTCGCCGCTGCCAGCCCGGTGCTGCGGCCCGCTCCGTCCTCACCGATCGCCGACGGCTCCAACGAGTACGGCTGGGTCGCGGTCCAGGCCGCCGCGTAGATCAGCACCCGGGACACGAAGTTGAGCCACACCAGCAGCCCGACCACCACGCCGAAGGTGGCGTACATCGGGTTCTCGGTGGTCCTGGCGATGAGGAACGTGCCGAGCAGCTTGAGGACCTCGAACCCGACCGCCCCCAGGAGCGCGCCCGACCGCACCTGCCGCCAGGGCAGGTGCGCCCCCGACAGGCGGGACAGCAGGATCGAGATCAGCACGGTGTCGACGAGCAGCGCCACCGCCACCGCGAGCACCTTCAGCAGCACGACCGCGACCACCGAGTCCTGCAGCCCGACGAGGTCGAGGACGTACTCCGTGGCGCTGGTGGCCAGCGAGCTCACGACGAGCGACGCGAGCAGCGCCGCACCGAGGAGCAGGAGCACGACGAGGTCGACGAGCTTCTTCTTCAGGAACGGCAACGGCTCGTCGAGGGTCCCGAAGACGCGACGCAGGCCGTCACGGAGTGCGTCCAGCCAGCCCAGCCCGGCGTACAGGAGTCCGAGCAGGCCGACGATGCCGGCACCGGCTTTGGCCGCCACCACGTCGTCGATGTTGATCTGGTTCGGCCCGCTCCCGACCAGGCTGGGGAAGGCCTGCTCCACCGCCGTCGTGATGCTGTCGCGGGCATCGGGGTAGAAGACGCTGATGTAGCCGACGGCCGCGAACGCGAGCGCGAGCAGCGGGAAGAACGACAGGAACCCGAAGTAGGTGATCGCGCCGGCGACCTGGCCGCCGCGCACCTCGCTGTGCCGGTCGTAGGCCCGCACCGCGTGGTCGAGGGCCGGCCGGCGGGCGCGGGCCGTGCGCAGGCGCTCACGGACCCGGTCCAGAACCTTCATGACCGCGACCTTCCCCGGTCACCGAGGGTTACACGCCCTGCCTGTTTCCGGGACAGCTAGGCGCTCTGCGGCCCGGGAAGGTGCTGGCCGAAGGGGAAGTCGCGCTGCGGGCGCCAGACCTCGTCCGGGCCGTGCTCGTACAGGCTGAAGCCCCAGACCTGGAAGCGCACGTCGTACCCGGCCATCTCGTCGAATGCCCGCGCGAGCACGTCGTGCGGCAGGTCGTGGGCCACCGTGACGTGCGGGTGGTAGGGGAAGGACAGCTCGCGCTGCAGCGGGCCGGACCGGACCCGCGCCTCGACCCGCTCGCAGTCGCCGATGCCGGCCACGACCGAGACGAAGACGACCGGCGAGACCGGGTGGAAGGTGCCCGAGCCGCGGAGGTGGATCTCGAACGGCTGCTCCGCCTCGCCGATGGTGCGCAGGTGCTTCTCGATCCGGTCGAGGTCGTCGGCCTGCACCTCGGTCGGCGGGAGCAGGGTGATGTGGGTGGGGATCGAGCGCGCCAACGGGTCGCCGTAGGACTCCCGGACCCCTTGCAGCTTGCCGGCGTGGGGTTCCGGGATGGCGATCGCGACGCCGATCGTCCGGGTGCTCATCGTCGGCGTCACGGGCCGGCGTGGCGCGGCAGGAAGCCGACCCGGTCGAGGACGTCGGTCAGCGTCCCCGACGCGACTCGGCGAGCCCGCTCGGCGCCCCGCGCGAGAACGGCGTCGAGCTCGGCGGGGTCGTCCAGGTAGCCGCGGACGCGTTGCTGGAACGGGACGACGACGTCGAGCACCGCCTCGACGACTCCCTTCTTCAGGTCGCCGTAGCCGGCACCAGCGAACCGGGCCTCGAGGTCCTGGACGCTCCCGCCGCCGAAGGCCGACAGGATCGCGAGCAGGTTGCTCACACCGGGCTTGTCGACCGGGTCGTACCGGACGTCCCGGCCGGTGTCGGTGACGGCGCTCTTGACCTTCTTCTCCACGACCTTGGGGTCGTCGAGCATCCAGACCACACCGCTGCCGCCGACGCTCTTGCTCATCTGCTTCTCGACGAGCTGGAGGTCGTAGATCTTGGCGACCCGCGGGAGGATGTGCGGCTCCGGAACGACGAGGGTGTCGCCGAAACGTCCGTTGAACCGCACCGCGAGGTCGCGGCTGAGCTCGAGGTGCTGGCGCTGGTCCTCGCCGACCGGCACCCGCTCCGGGCGGTACAGCAGGATGTCGGCGGCCTGCAGGATCGGGTAGGTGAACAGCCCGACCGAGACGCTGCCGCCCCGGCCGGCCTTGTCCTTGAACTGGGTCATCCGGCTCGCCTCGCCGAAGCCGGTGAGGCAGCCGAGCACCCACTGCAGCTCGGTGTGCTCGGCGATGTGGCTCTGCACGAACACCGCAGAGCGCTCGGGGTCGACACCGGCGGCGAGGTACTGGGCGGCGGTCGCCCGGGTCCGGGCTCGCAGCAGAGCCGGGTCGTGCTCCACGGTGATGGCGTGCAGGTCGGCGACGAAGAAGAAGGTCTCGTACTGCTCCTGCAGGTCGACCCACTGCCGCAGCGCGCCCAGGTAGTTGCCGAGGTGCAACGAGTCGGCAGTGGGCTGCATCCCGGACAGGACGCGCGGCTGGGGCTGGTCGGGCATGGCCCCATCCTGCCAGGGGGGTCCGGTCAGCCGCCCGACGGTGCGGCGTCCTCGGCCGGGTCCTGCTGGGCCGGTGCGTGCTCCGGGGTCAGGCGCACCCGGGCGATCCGCCGCCCGTCGAGCTCGGTCACGGTGAACCGCCGGCCGAGCGCGGTGATGCTCTCGTCGACCTCGGGCAGCCGGCCGAGCTCGTTGATCACGAAGCCGGCCACCGTCTCGTACGGGCCCTCGGGCAGCTCCAGGCCGGTCCGGTCCTCGAAGTCCTCGAGGTTGAGCAGGCCGTCGACCTCGAGGTCGCCGTCGATCAGGGCCCGGGACGGCTCCTCCGCGACGTCGTACTCGTCGTGGATCTCGCCGATGATCTCCTCGACCAGGTCCTCGAGAGTGACGATGCCGTCGGTGCCGCCGTACTCGTCGACGACGATGGCCAGGTGGTGGCCCTCCCGGCGCATCTCCGACATCGCCGAGAGCACCCGCTTGGTCCCCGGCATCATCTTGACCTCGCGGGCGATCTCGCCGATCCGCACCGACGTACCCGCGACCTCCGGGGCGAACAGGTCGCGCACGTGGACGAACCCGACCACCTCGTCGTGCGAGCCGCGGACCACCGGGTAGCGGCTGTGCGGGTTGCTTGACGACAGCTTGACCGCCTTGTAGACGGGCATCGACGAATCGAGGAAGTCGACCTCGGTGCGCGGCACCATCACCTCGTGCAGCTGGCGCTCGCCGGCCTCGAAGACGTCCTCGATGAGCTGCCGCTCCTCGCGACCCAGGGTCTCGTGGGCGGCGACGATGTCGCGCAGCTCCTCCTCGGAGATGGCGTCCCGGGTGGCCGAGGGGTCGACGCCGAACAGCCGCACCACCAGGTCGGTCGACCTCGACAGCAGCCAGATGACCGGCCGGGACGCGCGGGCGACCCGGTCCAGGGTCGGCGCCACCAGCAGGGCCAGGCTCTCGGCGCGCTGCAGGGCGATGCGTTTCGGGGCCAGCTCGCTGATCACGAGTGACAGGTAGGTGATGACGAGGGTGACCGCGATGAAGGCCACCCAGTACGCCGGGTCCTGCGCGCCCGAGTCCGCCGAGTCGCGCGGGATCCCCCAGCCGCGCAGCACCGGCGCGAGGTCGTCGGCGAACCCGGACGCGCCGAAGGCCGCGGACAGGAAGCCGGCGAGGGTGACGCCGATCTGGACCGCGGCCAGGAAGCGGTTCGGGTCGGCGTGCAGCTCGGCGACCTTCTGGCCTCGGCGGCCGCGCTGGGCGATCGACTTGACCTGTCCCTCACGCAGCGAGACCAGCGCGATCTCGCTGCCGGCGAAGAAGGCGCCCGAGAGGAGGAAGAAGCCCACGAGCAGGGCGTTGAGCAACGTTCCGTTCACGGCGTGCCACGCGTCCCCGGGGGTTCGAGGCGGCACGCCGGTCTGGAGCAGCCGTCCATGGGTCAAGGGTAGACGAACCGGGCACCGACACACCCAACCCCGACCGCTGGGAGGGGTGGACGGTCAGACGCGCGTGAGGTGCAGCACCACCGCCTGCTCCGGGCCGAGCACCGGCATCGGCAGCCCCACCCGGCCGAGGTAGGACCCCGGCAGCACAGGACCGGGCGCGTCTTCGTCCGGCCACCAGCCCGGCGCCTCGTGCTGCACGGCGAACGGCGCACCGCCGGTGTCGACCACCTCGACGCGGTAGTCGGCCGCCTCGTCCAGCCCCGGCAGCCGGGCCGGTCCGGGGACTTCGGCGGCCCGGCTGGCCAGGCTCACGTAGGCGATGAGCGCCTCGGACCGGTCCGGCGCGACCACTCCGTGCACCGCGGCGGCAGGGTCCGGGTGGTCCGCGTGCACGACGTCACCGGAGTGCAGCAGTGCGCGGTACCGGCGGTAGGTCGCGACCAGGGCCGTCAGCGCCGCCAGCCCTTCGTCGTCGAGCGTCGTGATGTCCCACTCGATCCCGAAGTGGCCGAACAGTGCGGTCGCGCCGCGGAACGAGAGGTCATGGGTCCGGCCGGTGGTATGCGCCCTCGCCGGGCCGACGTGGCTGCCGACCAGCTCCGGCGGCAGCAGCAGCTGGGTCCAGCGCTGGATCGTCTGCCGCTCGAGGGCGTCGTTGGTGTCGCTGGCCCAGACCCGGTCGGTGCGCGCCAGGATGCCCAGGTCGACCCGCGCCCCGCCCGAGGCGCAGGACTCGATCTCGACGCCGGGGTGGCGGCGGCGTAGCTCGTCGAGCAGCCGGTAGACCGCGAGGGTCTGCCCGTGCACGCCCGGCCGTCCGTCGTGGCCGGCGTCGACCAGGTCGCGATTATGGTCCCACTTCAGGTAGGCGATGTCGTGGTTGAGCAGCAACGCGTCCAGCTGCTGCAGCAAGTGCTCCCAGGCTGCGGGCACCGCCAGGTCGAGCACCTGCTGGTGCCGCCATGCTTCCGGCAGACTGTCGCTGGCGCGCAGGACCCAATCGGGGTGCGCGCGGTAGAGGTCGGAGTCCTCGTTGACCATCTCGGGCTCGACCCAGAGACCGAAGTCCATGCCGAGTCCGCGAACGTGCTCGACGAGCGGGCCCAGGCCCTCCGGCCACACGTCCGGGTCAACGGTCCAGTCGCCGAGGCCGGCCCGGTCGTGCCGGCGGTGCAGGAACCATCCGTCGTCCAGGACGAAGCGCTCCACCCCGACCGACGCCGCGACGTCGGCGAGCCCGGTCAGCCGGTCCAGCCGGTGGTCGAAGTAGACCGCTTCCCAGGTGTTGAGCAGCACCGGCCGCGGCCGGGATGGGTGTCCAGGCCGGCTCCGCACGTGGTGGTGCAGCCGCCGGCTCAGCCCGTCCAGGCCGTCATCCGACCAGACGGCCAGCACGTCGGGTGTGCGGTAGGTCTGGCCCGGGCCGAGCACCACCTCGCCGGGGCCGAGCTCCTCGGCCGCACCGAGCACCCCACGTCCGTCCGGCCGGCGCTCGGCCCAGATCGACTGGTCGCCGCTCCACGCCAGGTGCACGCCGTGCACCTCACCGTGGCGGTTGCCGAAGCCCGGGGTGCCCGCGACCAGCAGCAGAGACGCGTCGTGGCCGGTGCGTCCGTGCCGGGAGTCGCGAACCCAGGTCCCCTGAGCCGTCCAGCCGTGGCGCTGCGGGTGGCGCTCGCGGCACCAGCGGCCGGTCAGGTCCAGCAGCTCGGTCGCCTCCGCGGGAACAGGGAGCACCACGCCGAGCCGGCCCAGCGAGTACGCCGTGGTGCCGCCGTTGCGCAGCTCGTGTCGGACAAGCAGGACGCCGTGCTGGTCCAGCGCGAGATCGGTCACCAGCGACAGGCCAGCCGCGTCGTCGCGACACGTGAGCCGCAGCTCGCGGGTCCCGGCATCGAAGGCCTCCAGCGACCAGCGCGGCGACCACGGCGGGCTGCCACGAAGGGCCGGCTGGTGCTGGCTCGAGCCGCCGGCCAGCAGGGTGAGCGGAGCCGGGAGGTCGGGGGCGCTGTGCGGGCGCGCGGGCACCAGGCTCGCCCGGTCCGGCACCCGATCACCGAGGTCCGGCCCCCAGTGCAGGACCGCGGGGACCCCGGTGCCTGAGGCGTCGATGAGGACGCTGACACCGCCGGAGCGCAGGTGGGCGACGCCCCCCGGGCCGGCCAGGGATGGCGAGGAGGTCATCCCTTGGTGGCTCCGAGGGTGAGGCCGGAGACGAACTGCTTCTGCAGGACGAAGAAGACGATCAGGGGAGGCAGCGCGACGACGAGGGAGCCGGCAGCGACTAGGTTGACATCGGTGAAGAACTGCCCTCGCAGGTTGTTCAGCGAGCTGGTGATCGGGAACTTGTCGCCGGTCTGCATCAGCACGGTGGCCCAGAAGAACTCGTTGTAGATCCAGGTGACCTCGAGGGTCGCCAGTGCGGCCAGCGGCGGACGGCACAGCGGCACGGTCAGCTGCCAGAACTGCCGGAACACCGAGGCTCCGTCGACCATCGCCGACTCGTAGATCTCCTTCGGGATGGTCTTCATGTAGTTGCTGAGCACGAAGGTGCAGAAGCCGGTCTGGAACGCCGTGTTCACGAGGATCAGCGCCCAGTAGCTGTTCAGCAGCGTGCCACCGTCGGCGTTCATCCACTCCGGCACCGGGATCTCGCGGAACATCCGGTAGAGCGGGATGAGCAGAGCCTGCTGTGGGAGGAGGTTGGCCGCCAGGAAGACGCCGAGAAGCGCGAGGTTGAACTTGAAGCTGAACCGGGCGAGCACGAACGCCATGCACGAGGACAGGAACAGGGTCAGGAGCACACCGGGCACGGTGATGTAGATCGTGTTGATGAACTTGCCGGTGAACCCCGCCCGTTCCCAGGCGGTCGTGTAGTTGTCGAAGGTCCACCCGCCGAAGGACAGGTAGCCGTTCTTCTGGGTGTACTCGTAGCTGCGCAGGCTGTTCATCAGCGCGTACAGCAGCGGGAACAGCCACAGCAGCGACATGACGATGAGGAAGCCGTGGAGCACGGCACGGCGTCCCCTGCTCCGGACCGGCCTCCCGTGGCTGAGCTGCTGTGTCGGTGTCGTCGGTACATCGGTGGCGACGGTGCTCATTGCCGGTCCTCCCGCAGCGCGATGCGCAGGTACATGGCCACGAACACGGACGAGATCGCCAGCATGATCGTGGCCAGCGCGGAGCCGAAGCCGATCCGGCTGGCCTCGCCGACGATGTTGTTGGTGACCAGGGTGGAGATGAGCTCGAGCCCGTTGCGACCCTTGTTGACCACCCAGACGATCTCGAAGGCCCGGAGTGCCTCGATGAAGGTGATGACGAGGACGATCACGTTGATGGGACGCATGACGGGGAAGACGACGCGGAAGAACGTCTGGACCTCGGTCGCTCCGTCGACGGTGGCCGCCTCGCGCAACGAGGGATCGACCGCCTTCAGGCCCGCGAGGTAGAGCAGCATCACATAGCCGGTCTGTTTCCAGCAGGTGGCGACGAGGACCGCCCACAGGTTGACGTCCTGGTCGCCGTACCAGTCGGTGGTCCCGCCGGTGATGTCGTTGATCAGCCCCTGGTCGCGGGAGTAGATGAGCTGCCACATGAAGCCGACGAGGGCGAGGGACAGGACGATGGGGATGAAGAACGCCGACTGGTAGAACCGGCCACCCGTGAGCTCCTTGTCCAGCAGCACGGCCAGCAACATCCCCAGCGGCGTGGGAACCAGGAACAGCACCAGCAGCCAGATGAGGTTGTGGGTGACCGCCGGCTCGAACGGCGGGTAGATCGTGAAGATGTTCTTGTAGTTCTCGGTGCCGATCCACTCGATCGTGTCGACCCCGCCGATGCCCTCCCACCGGGTGAACGAGAGCACCACCGACAGGATTCCCGGCACCCACACCAGCCATAGGACGAGCGCTGTCGGGACGAGCACCATCAGCACGACCGCGACCCGGTCGCCGGTCGACAGCCTCGTGCCGGCCGCCTTGCCGTGCCTGAGCTGCTGCGGCTCCACCTCGGGTGGGTGCGGGACGGGGAGCTCGACAGCGCTCATGAGCAACGACCACCTTTCCTCCGCGGCCCACGTCCGCGTGACACAGCAGGTCAGGGCTGGGCCGGACGGTCCCTGCGACCCGATTCGTCCTCAGTCAGACGATCCGCGGCCGATGGGGCGCCGTCAACGGCCAGGTCAGACGAAGATGGACTTCTTCTGCTCCTCGATCTTCTTCGTCAGCCCGTCGACGTCGTTCGGGTTCTTGATGAACTCCTGGATCGACGGGATCATCACCGTGGAGGCGAAGTCCGGCCGGGTGTCCCGGTCCAGGAACTGCGCGATCGACGTCTGCTCGGCGATGAACGTGCCGGCCTTCTGCTGGATCGGCTGCAGCCCGGTCAGGTCCGCCTTCGAGTTGGCCCAGATCAGCGGGTAGCCCGCGTCGTTCGCCGCTGCTGCAGCCTCGGGGGACCCGAGCCAGGCGAGGAAGTCCTTGGCCCCCGCCTCGTTGGCCGGGTCGGCCGACATGCAGTAGCCGTCGATGGGGGCGTCGATGGCGTCGGCCCCGACGTTGGAGTCGATCTCCGGGAAGTTGAAGAAGTCGACGTCGTCGCGCTCGGCTTCGGGGAACTGCTCGAACATGAACAGGCCGAGGTAGTACATGCCGGACTTGTTGGCGACGACACTCTGCGACGCCTCCTCCCAGTCGCGGCCCAGGGCGTCGGGCTGGTGGTAGGGCAGGAGCTCGCGCCAGGTGTCGAAGACCGTCTTGACCTCGGCGGAGTCCCACGCCTCCTCGCCGGCCATCAGGTTGACGTGGAAGTCGTAGCCGTTGACCCGCATGTTGAGGATGTCGAAAGTCCCCATGGCGGGCCAGCCCTGCTTGTCGGCGAAGGCGAACGGTGTGAGCCCGTCGGACTGCATCTTCTTGGCCAGGGTGACCATCTCGTCCATCGTGGTCGGCGGGGTGTACCCGCGCTCCTTCCACAGCGACTTCCGGTAGAGGACGACCCAGGGGTAGTTGGAGTCCGGCACGAAGTACTGCTTGCCGTCGGCGCCCGTGGCCGCCTTCTTGAAGGCGTCCCCGATGCCGTCGATCGGCCAGACGTCGCTGATGTCGCCGATCAGCCCACGCTCGGCGAAGAACTGCATCCGGTAGCCCGCGAACCAGGAGAAGACGTCGTCGGCGTTGCCTTGCAGGTAGTTGTTGATGTTCTCCTGGAAGGTGTTGTGGTCGACCGCGTTGACCTTGAGCTTCAGCCCGGAAGACTTCTGGTAGGCCGCGGCGATGGCGTCCCGCCGCAGCTGCGGGACGTCCCCGCCGGCCTCGTTGGACCCGAACGAGACGGTGCCGCTGGCCTTTTCACCACCACCACCTCCGGTGGTCTCGTCGTCGCCGCCGCCGCAGGCGGCCAGCAGAGCGGGGAGCGTCAGCGCAGCCCCCGCGCCCGCCGCCCCCTTGAGGAATCCGCGTCGTCCCATGCCGAGGCCGGCAGTGGCCTGGACGGAGGGCGGGACGAGGCTGGCGAGGTAGTGCTCTTCAGACCGGGGCTTGGGCATCTGTTCCCCTCCGGGGCGATCGGTGGACCTACGGACCAGCGGACAGGCGTGTGTAGTGCTGTGGCGCGGTAGAACACGATTGAACAGATTTCAACACTGGGCCCACAGTGATCCCCGTCACAATGCCTGTCAAGGGGGTTGGCTGAAATGTTCTCGTCACGCTTCGGTCACGCGAGGTTTCTCGTGCGCATCCGGATCCGGCGGCTGGAAGGAAGACTGTTGCCGCACAGCCAGGCGCTGTCGAACGCTGATCGTGCGTTGGTTTCTGTTGACTTTTCCGCCTGCCTGCCGCACAGTCCCATCCATGAGCGCCTGGCCTCAGCGACTGTCGGGAATCGCCTACGGGGCGGACTACAACCCCGAGCAGTGGCCCCGGGAAACCTGGGCAGAGGACGTCCGGCTGATGCGGGACGCGGGTGTCACGGTGGCCACCGTGGGGGTCTTCTCCTGGGCTCTGCTGGAGCCCGAGGACGGCCGGTTCGAGCTCGACTGGCTCGGCGAGGTCATGGACCTCCTGCACGAGCACGGCGTCGCGGTCGACCTGGCGACCGCGACCGCGTCGCCGCCACCGTGGCTGACCGCCCGGTACCCCGAGGTGCTCCCCAGGAACGTCGACGGCACAGTGCTGTCACCGGGAGGTCGCCAGGCCTGGTGCGTCAGCTCGCCGGTGTTCCGCGAGCGTGCCCTGGCCCTGGTCACCACGCTGGCCGAGCGCTTCCACGACCATCCCGCACTCGCGCTCTGGCACGTCTCCAACGAGCTGGGGGGGCACAACGCGCACTGCTACTGCGACGTGTCCGCGGCGGCGTTCCGCAAATGGCTGCAGGCTCGCTACGGCGACGTCGGCAGGCTCAACGGGGCCTGGGGCACGGCGTTCTGGAGCCAGCGCTACGCGACGTTCGACGAGGTGCTGCCGCCCCGGACCGCACCGACCTTCGCCAACCCCACCCAGCAGCTGGACTTCGCCAGGTTCAGCTCCGACGCGCTGCTGGAGCACTTCCGGGCCGAGCGCGACCTCCTGCACCGGGTCAGCCCCGGTGTCCCGGTCACCACGAACTTCATGGTGATGGAGCACGTCAGCGCCATGGACTACCTGGCCTGGGGCCCGGAGCTGGACCTGGTCGCCCAGGACCACTACCTGATGGCGCACGACCCCGACGCGCACGTCGAGCTCTCCTGGAGCGCCGACCTGACCCGTGGCACGGCCCGTGGGCGACCGTGGTTCCTGATGGAGCACTCTCCCAGTGCGGTCAACTGGCAGCCGCGCAACGTCGCCAAGGCGCCTGGCCAGATGCGCAGGAACAGCCTTGCGCACGTCGCTCGGGGCGCCGACGCCGTGTGCTTCTTCCAGTGGCGGGCCTCCCGCGCCGGGGCCGAGAAGTTCCACTCGGCGCTGCTGCCGCACGCGGGCACCGACACCCGGGTGTGGCGCGAGGTCGTCGAGCTCGGCACCACCCTCGCAGCGATCGCTGAGGTGGCCGGCTCCACGGTGCGGGCAGAGGTCGCCGTCATCGTCGACTGGGACGCTCGCTGGGCCGCCGAGCTCGACAGCCACCCCACTTCGGACCTCGCCTACCTCGACCGGCACCTTGCGCTCTACCGGGCATTGTGGGACGCCGGCGTGACCGTCGACATGGTCCTCCCGGAGGCCGACCTGAGCAGTTACCTGCTGGTCCTGGTACCGACCCTCTACCTCACCACCGACGCCGGCGCCGGCAACATCCGCGGGTACGTCGAGTCGGGTGGCACGGCGCTGGTCACCTACTGGAGTGGCATCGTCGACGAGAACGACCACGTCCGGCTCGGGGGCTACCCGGGCGCGTTCCGGGACCTCCTCGGCGTGCGGACAGAGGAGTTCTACCCACTGCGAGAGGGTGAGCAGGTCAGGCTCGCCGGTGGCGTGCTCGACGGCGTGGCGGCAGACGTCTGGACCGAACATCTCGACGTGCGCGGCGCCGAGGCGGTGTCGACGTACGCCGACGGTCCCCTGCCCGGCGTACCGGCGCTGACCGTGAACCGGGCCGGCGAGGGCGAGGCCTGGTACCTGGCCACCCGGTTGGGCCCGGCCGGGACGACGGCTCTCGTCCGCCATCTGTGCGCCGTCGCCGGGGTCACCGTGCACGACCAGCCAGGGGTGGAGGTCGTGCGGCGCTACGGTGCACAGGCGACGTACCTGTTCGTGCTCAACCACACCGACCGGCCCGCCGACGTCACCACGACCGGCACCGAACTGACCACCGGCCGAGCTTGCGTGGGGACGCTGCGGGTGGAGGCCGGCGGCGTCGCCGTCGTCCGCGAGGGAGGGGCCTGACGTGCTGGCGAAGGAACGACAGTCCTACATCCTGGAGCGAGTACGCGAGCGCGGGGCCGTGCGGGTCAGCGACCTGACCAGGGCGCTCGACGTCTCGGACATGACGGTGCGGCGCGACCTCGACCTGCTGGCCAGCAAGGGGTTGCTGGACAAGGTTCACGGCGGCGCGACGGCGCCCGGCCGGACGAGCACCGACGAGCCCGGATTCGAGACGAAGTCGGGCCGCGAGCGGGCCGAGAAGGACGCGATCGCAGGAGTCGCGGCGAGCATGGTTCGCCCGGGCTGCGCGGTGGGCCTGTCGGCCGGGACGACGACCTGGACCCTCGCGAACCGGCTGCTGGACATCCGCGGCATCACCGTGGTCACCAACTCGGTGCAGATCGCCACCGTCTTCTACCAGTCGCCGCGGCCGGACCAGACCGTGGTGCTCACCGGCGGCGTGCGGACCCCGTCCGACGCTCTGGTCGGGCCGATCGCGGTGGCGACGCTGCGCTCGCTCAACCTGGACATCGTCTTCCTCGGCGTGCACGGGATGGACGACCGGACCGGGTTCACCAGCCCGAACCTGCTCGAGGCCGAGACCAGCAGGGCATTGGCCCGTTCAGCCCGCCGGCTCGCCGTGGTCGCGGACCACACCAAGTGGGGCGTGGTCGGCATCAGCACCATCGCCGCCCTGCCGGAGGCCGATGTCGTCATCAGCGACGCAGGCCTCGACCCCGACGCTGCCGCCGTGCTCACCGAGCAAGTCGGCGAGGTCGTGCTCGCCCCGATGTCATCACCGGTGGCCGACCAGGACGCTTCGTGAGGCGGACCGTCACCACCCTCGCCGACGGCCGGGAGCTGATCTACTTCGACACCGACCTCGTGGCGGCGACCACCGACCGGACCCAGGTCACCGACCTGCGCGACCTCGAGCCGACCGCCACGTCGTCGGAGATCCGGCACGACGCGGTGCTGGACGAGTGGGTGGCGATCGCGTCGCACCGGCAGGGCCGCACCCATCTGCCGCCGGCCGACGAGTGCCCACTGTGCCCGTCCCGCGACGGCCGGCAGACGGAGGTGCCGGCGGAGGACTACGACGTGGTGGTCTTCGAGAACCGGTTCCCCTCGCTCGCGGAGGGCGCGGACCCCGGCTTCGCCACCACGGACGAGCGGCGCCCCGGACTGGGGCGCTGCGAGGTGGTCTGCTTCACCAGCGACCACGACACCCCGATGAGCCGGCTGCCGGCGGACCGGGTGCGGCTGGTCCTCGATGCGTGGATCGACCGCTCGACGGCACTCGCCGGGCTGCCGTTCGTCGAGCAGGTGTTCTGCTTCGAGAACCGCGGTCAGGAGATCGGCGTGACGCTGAACCATCCGCACGGGCAGGTCTACGGCTACCCGTACGTCACGCCCCGGACCCGGACCATGCTCGACGCCGCCGGGCGCTACCTCGAGCGAACCGGCCGCGACGTCTTCGCCGACCGGTTGGAGGAGGAGCTGGCGGACGGTTCGCGAATCGTGACGAGCAGCGAGCACTGGGTGGCGTTCGTGCCGTTCGCCGCCCGCTGGCCGGTAGAGGTGCACCTCTACCCGCGACGCCGGGTGCCCGACCTGCCGTCGCTGGACGACGCGGCCCGCGACGACTTCCCCCGGGTGTATCTCGACGTGCTGCAGGCGATGGACGGCCTGTACGACGCGCCGCTGCCCTACATCTCGGCGTGGCACCAGGCGCCGGTCCGGGTCGACCGCGAGCTGGCCGCACTGCACCTCGAGGTCTTCTCGATCAAGCGGGCGGCGAACAAGCTGAAGTTCCTGGCCGGCTCCGAGTCCGGGATGGACGCGTTCATCAACGACATCGCCCCGGAGCAGATCGCCGCCACCCTGCGCGACGCTCTGCCGAACTCGCCGCGATGAGTGATGCCGCCGCGGTGGTGACCGCGTTCCAGGAGCTCACCGGCCGGGCACCCGACGGCGTCTGGGTGGCTCCGGGCCGGGTCAACCTGATCGGTGAGCACACCGACTACAACGAAGGCCTGGTCCTGCCATTCGCCATCGCGGCGCGCACCGCCGTGGCCGCCGCCCGGCGCCCGGACGGTGTCGTGCGGGTCGCTTCGCTGCAGCGGGCGGCCGAGGTCGTCGAGTCGACCGTGGCCGAGCTCGGGCCGGACACGGTGGCCGGCTGGTCGGCGTACGTCCTGGGCGTCGTCTGGGCACTGCGCGAGGACGGGCAGGACGTCGGCGGTGCCGACCTGGTGCTGGACGGCCAGGTGCCGCTCGGCTCGGGGCTGTCGTCGTCGGCCTCGGTCGAGTGCGCCGTCGTGCTCGCGATGTCCGACCTGCACGGCCTGGCGCTGCCGGGCGAACGGCTCGCCGAGCTGGCCCAGCGGGCCGAGAACGACGCTGTCGGTGCACCGACCGGGCCGATGGACCAGCGCGCGTCGGTCCTGTGCACGGCGGGCCACGCCCTGCTGCTGGACACCCGCGACATGTCCACCCAGCAGGTGCCGCTCGACCCGGGCGCCGCGGGGCTGGCCCTGCTGGTCGTGGACTCCCGGGTGCACCACGAGCACGCGGGAGGCGAGTACGGCGCCCGACGGCGGTCCTGCGAGCAGGCGTGCGCCGAGCTCGGCGTACCCGCCCTACGGGACGTCTCCGTCGACGACCTGGGCAGCGTGCTGGGACGCCTCTCCGACGACGTGCTGCGCCGCCGGGTGCGGCACGTCGTCACCGAGGACGTGCGGACCCGTGCCACCGTCGCGGGGTTGCGCGCCGGCGACTGGGATGCCGTCGGTGCCGCGATGACCGCCTCGCACGCCTCGATGCGCGACGACTACGAGATCAGCTGCCCCGAGCTGGACGTGCTGGTGGCCAGCGCACTGGACGCCGGCGCGCTCGGGGCCCGGATGACCGGCGGTGGGTTCGGCGGCTGCGCCGTGGTGCTGGCCCCAGCCGGCGCGGTCCACGGCGTCCTGACGGCGGTGCGGAGGGCCTTCGCCAAGCACGGCTACGCGGAGCCGACGTCGTTCGTCGCCACGCCCTCCCCCGGCGCCCACCGGCTGCAGTGACGTGATCGTGAGGGCGATCCGGCCTGTTCAAGGCCGCGTCGCCCTCACGATCACCGATTGTGGATGACGGCGGCGGCGGTTCTGGGCGCGCTGGCCAGGCTGGGCCGGTGACAGGTGCCGACGCGGGGCCGTGGACCGCCGACCTGACCCGACTGGACCTGCTGGTCGCCACCGGCGTGCCCCGCCAGACGGTGCGCCGGCGAGTCCGGCGTGGCCGCTGGCGCGAGCCGTTGCCCGGGGTGGTCTGCCGGACCGACGGACAGCTGACGGTTGGTCAGTGGCGGGTGGCGTCTCTGCTGTACGGCGGTTCTGGGTCGGCATTGAGCCACGCCACGGCCGGTGAGTTCTGGGGCTTCGGTCGGGCGACCGGCCCGGTACACATCACGGTGGCGCACGGCCGTCACCTGGCCTCCACGCACGACGTCGTCGTGCACCAGTCTCGCCGGCCTTACGACCCGGTGCTCATCGAGGAGCTCCTGCTCACGCCACCGGCCCGTACAGCAGTAGACCTCAGCCTTCAGCTGCGGACCCTCGACGCCGTCCAGCAGCTGCTCGGTCGAGCCGTGCAGCGCGGCCGAGTGACCGTCCAGCAGCTCGACGACGAGGTAGCGCTGGCACCTCGCCGCGGCTCGGCGTTCGCGCGGCAGACCCTTGCCGACCTCGCAGCTGGCTCCCGCGCGGCATCCGAGTCCAGGCTGCTGCGGCTGGTGCGCCAGGCCGGCTTCCCGATGCCTGAGCTCAACGCCGCGGTGGTGACAGCGATCGGCACGCGCTACGTCGACGCCCTGTGGCGGCTGCTCGGCAAGGGAATCGAGGTTGACGGTCAGGCCTGGCACCTCAGCCCGGCGTCGTGGCGGGCTGACCTGGTCCGGCAGAACGCGATCCAGTCGACTGGCGTGGTCCTGCTCCGCATCGCGGCCCGCCGGCTCTGGACCGAGCCGGACGCCGTGGTCAGCGAGATCGCGGCCTTCCTCAGTCTCCCCCAGCCGTGATCGTGAGGGCGATCCGGCCCATCTGAGGCCTTCCTGCCCTCACGATCACGAGAAAACCTTGGCGAGGTTCTCGTCCAGGGCGGCCAGGAAGTCCTCGGTGGTCAGCCAGGCCTGGTCCGGACCGACGAGCAGGGCGAGGTCCTTGGTCATCTTGCCGCTCTCGACGGTCTCGACGCAGACCTGCTCGAGCGCCTCGGCGAAGCCGGTGACCTCGGGGGTGCCGTCGAGCTTGCCGCGGTGCTTGAGGCCGCCGGTCCAGGCGAAGATCGAGGCGATCGGGTTGGTCGAGGTCGGCTTGCCCTTCTGGTGCTGGCGGAAGTGCCGGGTCACGGTGCCGTGCGCGGCCTCGGCCTCGACGGTCTTGCCGTCCGGGGTCATCAGCACCGAGGTCATCAGGCCGAGCGAGCCGAAGCCCTGCGCGACGGTGTCGGACTGGACGTCGCCGTCGTAGTTCTTGCACGCCCAGACGTAGCCGCCCTCCCACTTCATCGCGGCGGCGACCATGTCGTCGATCAGCCGGTGCTCGTAGGTCAGGCCCTTCGCGTCGAAGTCGGCCTTGAACTCGCGACTCGAAGACCTCCGCGAAGATGTCCTTGAAGGCGCCGTCGTACGCCTTGAGGATCGTGTTCTTCGTCGACAGGTAGACGGGGTACTCGCGCTGCAGGCCGTAGGAGAACGACGCCCGCGCGAAGTCCTCGATCGACTTGTTGAAGTTGTACATGCCCATCGCGACGCCGCCGTCGGCGCCGTAGTTCGCGACCACGTGCTGGATCGGCTCGGAGCCGTCCTCCGGGGTGAAGGTGATGGTCAGCTCGCCGGCGCCGGGCACCTTGAAGTTGGTCGCCTTGTACTGGTCGCCGTGGGCGTGACGGCCGATGATGATCGGCTTGGTCCAGCCCGGCACCAGCCGCGGGATGTTGCTGATGATGATCGGCTCGCGGAAGATCGACGCCGCCGAGGATGTTGCGGATCGTGCCGTTCGGGCGACGCCACATCTTCTTGAGGCCGAACTCCTCGACCCGCGCCTCGTCCGGCGTGATGGTCGCGCACTTGACGCCGACGCCGTGCTGCTTGATGGCGTTGGCCGCGTCGACGGTCACCTGGTCGTCGGTGGCGTCGCGGTGCTCGATGCCGAGGTCGTAGTACTCCAGGTCGATGTCGAGGTACGGGTGGATCAGCCGGTCCTTGATGAACTGCCAGATGATCCGGGTCATCTCGTCGCCGTCGAGCTCGACGACCGGGTTCTGCACCTTGATCTTCGCCACGGGGCTGCTCTCCTGGTCTGTGGTGGTGGTCGGGTGAGGCCGGGCGCTAGAGCAGCCCGAGGCCCTTGACGGCGTCGCGCTCCTCGACGAGCTCGGCGACCGAGGCGTCGATCCGGCCGCGGGAGAAGTCGTCGATCTCCAGGCCCTGCACGATCTCCCAGGCGCCGCCGCGGGAGGTGACCGGGAACGACGAGATGAGCCCCTCCGGCACGCCGTACGAGCCGTCGGACACGATCGCCGCCGACGTCCAGTCGCCGTCCGGCGTGCCGTTGACCCAGCTGTAGACGTGGTCGATCGCGGCGTTCGCCGCCGAGGCCGCCGACGAGGCGCCGCGGGCCTCGATGATCGCGGCGCCGCGCTTGGCGACGGTCGGGATGAAGTCGTCCTCGAGCCACTCCTCGTCGCCGACGACCTCGGCGCCGGGCTTGCCGCCGACCTCGGCGTGCGAAGATGTCCGGGTACTGCGTCGCCGAGTGGTTGCCCCAGATGGTGAGCCTGCTGGATGTCGGTGACCGCCGTGCCGGTCTTCTTCGCCAGCTGGCTCAGCGCGCGGTTGTGGTCGAGGCGGGTCATCGCCGTGAACCGGTCGCGCCGGTACGTCGGGCGCGTGCGCGGCGGCGATCAGGGCGTTGGTGTTGGCCGGGTTGCCGACGACCAGGACCCGGACGTCGTCGGCGGCGCCGGCGTTGATCGCCTCGCCCTGCGGCTTGAAGATGCCGCCGTTGGCCTCGAGCAGGTCACCGCGCTCCATGCCCGCGGTGCGCGGCCGGGCGCCGACCAGCAGCGCGACGTTGACGCCGTCGAAGGCCGCCCGGGCGTCGTCGGTGATGTCGATGCCGTCGAGCAGCGGGAACGCGCAGTCGTCCAGCTCCATCGCGGTGCCCTCGGCGGCCTTGAGCGCCGGCGCGATCTCGAGCAGCCGCAGCCGCACCGGCACGTCGGCGCCGAGCAGCTGGCCGGAGGCGACCCGGAACAGCAGCGCGTAGCCGATCTGGCCGGCGGCGCCGGTGACGGTGACGGTGACGGGTGTCCGGGCCATGAGCGGCGCTCCTTCGCGTCGACGGCACGCGCGGTGGTGCTGCGCAGGGCAGGTCTCTCGTCGTCAAGAGACCTCGGCGGTCGAGGCTATCCCAGCACTTCTCGCGCGACCGTGGGCGAGGGCCGGGGCTCAGCCGGGCGGTGGCGGGACGATGACCGCGAGCACGACGAGCGCGGTGCCCATCGACGCCAGCACCAGGACGTCGAAGGCCCGGCTGCGCACCACCAGCAGACCCACCCGGCGGGCCGGCAGCACCAGCCGCGCCAGCGCCGCGAAGAGCACCGAGACCCCCAGGATCAGGCAGCCGCTGCGGAAATGGTCCAGCGCGACCGCGGACAGCCCGACCAGGCCGCCACCGAGCACGGTGAGCAGCGGCCACTGCCGGCCGACCCAGCCGCCGCGGATCGGCGGGCGGTCGTCGACCGGCTCCCGGTGGACGGTGCTCACGCGCCGAGTGCCGCCGTCCGGCCGGCCAAGGTCTGCTCGGCGCTCTCGACGACGTTGAGCAGCAGCATCGCCCGGGTCATCGGTCCGGCCCCGCCCGGCATCGGCGCGACGTGCCCCGCCACCTCGACGCACCTCGGGGGCGACGTCGCCCGACCAGACCGCGCCTCGGTCCGGGTGATGCCGACGTCGACGACGGCCGCGCCGGGCCGCACCATGTCGGCGGTCACCAGGCCGGGGACACCGGCCGCCGCCACGACCACGTCGGCGCGGCGCAGGTGCCCCGCCAGGTCGCGGGTGCCGGTGTGGCAGAGCGTCACGGTCGAGTTCTCGGTACGCCGGGTCAGCAGCAGCCCCAGCGGCCGGCCGACGGTGACGCCGCGACCGACCACCGCGACGTCGGCCCCGGCCAGCTCGACGCCGTACCGCCGGAGCAGCAGCACGATGCCCCGCGGGGTGCACGGCAGCGGCCCCGGCTCCCCGAGCACCAGCCGGCCGAGGTTCGTCGGGTGCAGCCCGTCGGCGTCCTTCGCGGGGTCCATCCGGGTCAGCGCGGCGCCGGCGTCCAACCCGCCGGGCAGCGGCAGCTGGACGATGTACCCGGTGCAGGCGGGGTCGGCGTTGAGCTCGTCGACGACAGCCTCGACCTGCTCCTGGGTGGCGTCGGCAGGCAGCTCGCGCTGCAGCGAGGTGATGCCGACCTGGGCGCAGTCGCGGTGCTTGCCGGCGACGTACGCGCGGCTGCCCGGGTCGTCCCCGACGAGCAGCGTCCCGAGCCCAGGCACGACGCCGTGCTCGCGCAGCCGCGCCACTCGGGTCGTCAGGTCGGCCCGGATCTCGGCCGCGGCGGCCTTCCCGTCGAGGATCGTGGCACTCACGGGGGCCGAGTCTGTCACGACCCGACAGGACCGAGGTCCGGCACCTCGCTGTCCTGGCTGACCTCGAACCGGCCGCGGCCCCGGGCCTTCGCCCGGTACATCGTCGCGTCCGCCTCACGCAGCAGCGACCGCGCGTCGTCCTCCGGTCGCGCGACGGCGACGCCGATGCTGGCTCCCACCCGGACCACCTGCCCGGCCACCGTCACCGGCTCGTCGAGCACCACCCGCACCCGCTCGGCGAACGCGCGCTGCTCGTCCCAGCCGACCACGCCCTCGACGACGACCACGAACTCGTCGCCGCCGAGCCGGGCCACCGTGTCGCTGGGCCGGACCACCTGACGCAGCCGATCGGCGACCGTGACGAGCACCAGATCGCCGGTCTCGTGCCCCAGCTCGTCGTTGACCGCCTTGAAGTGGTCCAGGTCGCAGAACAGGACCATCGTCGGGAGCCCGCTCCGGGCCGAGCGGGACAGGGCGTGCGACAGCCGGTCCATCAGCAGGTCGCGGTTGGCCAGCCCGGTCAGCGGGTCGTGCAGCGCGCGGTGCGCGAGGCTCTGCCTGGCCGCCCGGGCGACGGTGATGTCCTGCATCTGCGCGATGTAGTACGCCGGCTGGTCGTCCTCGTCGCGGGCCATCGAGACCGCGAGGGACACCCAGACGACCTCGCCGTCGCTGTCGAAGTAGCGCTTCTCCAGCGTGTAGTGGTCGACGTAGCCGGCCCGCAGCTCGTCCAGCAGCTCGAGGTCCGAGCCGAGGTCGTCCGGGTGGGTGAGCTCCTGGAAGCTGCGGCCGACCAGCTCGCTCTCGTCGTACCCCAGCAAGCGGCACAGGGCGCGGTTCACCTCGGTGAAGGCGCCGTCCAGGCTGACCAACGCCATCCCGACCGGCGCGTGCGCCATCGCCGAGCGGAACTGCTCCTCGCTGCGCGCCAGGGCGCGGGACGCCGCGCGCTGGGCGGTGATGTCGCTGAACGTCGTGACGACCCCGACGACTGCCGACGACCCGTCCGGCTGCGTCTCGAGCAGCGGCTCGGCCGCGACCTCGAGCCAGACCAGCGTCCCGTCGGTGCGGTGGACTCCCAGCGTCACGTCGCGCACGGACGTCCCGGTCGCCAGCGCGACCGGGGCCGGCCGCTCGGCGGCCGGGAAGTCGGACCCGTCCTCGCGCACGGCTCGCCAGCGCGGGTCGACCGAGCGGCCGCCCAGCATCTGCTCGAGCTCGAGGCCGAGCACCCGGCAGGCGGCCTCGTTGGCGGTGATGATGACGCCGTCCGCATCCTGGAGCACGACCCCCTCGGCCATCGTCGCGACCACCGAGCGGTAGCGCCGCTCGGAGTCCGCCAGCCGCTGGCTGGCCTCGACCTGGCCGGTGACGTCGGACACGCTGCCCAGCCACCGCGTCACGGTGCCGTCATCGGCGCGGATCGCGGTGGCAGCGCTGTCGACCCAGGCGACCGTGCCGTCCGGCCGCAGGTAGCGGTAGCGGCCGGTGTACTCCCGGCCCTCGGCCAACGCCGACTCCCACTCGGCAGCCACCCGGGCACGGTCGTCGGGGTGCACGACAGATCCCCAGGCGCCGCCTGCGACGGCCGCCTCGACGTCGTGGATCACTCCGGTCAGGTCGCGCCATCGCTGGTTGACGTAGCGACGTCGCCCGTCGGCGTCGGTCTCGAAGATGCCGACCGGTGTGCCGTCCAGCAAGAACTGCAGCCGTTCACGGTCCTCGACGGCCAAACGGGCGTGCTCACCCCGCGCGGCCGTCCGAGCGCCCAGCACCACGGCGACCACCGTGCCGGCGGTGAGGAGAAGGGCGAGCAGGCCCTGTCCGTAGGCCGGGTCGAACCAGCCGGCCCGCTCCCCCCGGACCACCAGCCAGCCGGCCAGCGGCGGCACCGCCAGCGCCCAGCCGAGGTGTCGTCGGAGAAGCAGCCCGGCGGTGCCCTGCGCGCGGAGCGCGCGGATGACCGGCAGCTCCGGTCGGTGCAGCAGCACGGCGACCGCGCTGGCCAACGCTACCGGGACCGTGGGCACCGCCATCGCCGTTGCGGTCTGCAGGTTGGTGAGCGAGTCGGCCCCGTAGAGGTGCCCCACCAGGCTGACGAACCCGAGGCCGTAAGCCAGGGTGCCGAGCATCGAGGCAGCGCCCGGCTGGCGCGGCGCGAGGACGAGGGCGAGCACCAGGGCGAGCAGGACCAGAGCGGTCGAGAGCGCCATCTGGCCGGTCGTGTCCGCCTGATGCCACGCGACGAGGTAGAGCACGTCGGCAGAGAGCAGCGGACGGTCCAGCAGGCTGGACAGCAAGCCCTCGAGAGCGAGCAGGACGACGACGGACAGCGCGACCGCACGGACCGCACGAGGCAGCCGGAAACCGAGCACGGCGCCGAGCAGCAGGAAGGAGACGAGGGTCACCGGCCTGGTGGGCGGACTGTCCAGCAGCAGCGGGGCCAGCGCCTGCGGCGCGACCAGCCACAGGGCGAGCTGCACAGCCTCGACCACGACCACGGACATGCCGAGGGCCGAGCTGGCGCGGTCCAGCCGCTGCACGCTCATCCCCTGCCTCCGTCGATGCTTCCCGGTCTTCGGGGAATGTCTCGACAGGAAGCGGGTCGGGCAGCAGGATCACCCGGATGCCTTGACCAGGTCTTTACCTCGCCTCAGTGCGCGAAGTGCCGGACCCCGGTGAGGTACAGCGCGACCCCGGCCGCCGCGGCCGCGGCCACGACCTCCTCGTCGCGCACCGACCCGCCCGGTTGGACGACGGCACGCACGCCGGCATCGAGCAGCACCTGCAGGCCGTCGGCGAAGGGGAAGAAGGCGTCCGAGGCCGCCACCGCTCCGGTCGCCCGGTCACCGGCCCGGGACACCGCGAGGCGGGCCGAGTCGACCCGGTTCACCTGGCCCATCCCGACCCCCACGGTCGCTCCCCCGGCGGCGAGCAGGATCGCGTTGGACTTCACCGCGCGGCAGGCCCGCCAGGCGAACTCCAGGTCGGACAGGGTCGCGTCGTCGACCGGGTCGCCGGCCGCCAGGGTCCAGCCGGCCGGCGAGTCCCCGGCCTCGGCGAGCAGGTCCGCCTCCTGGACGAGGAAGCCGCCGCAGATCTGGCGCACCGACAGCCCGGCGCTGTGGTCCTCGACCCTCAGCAGCCGGATCGCCTTCTTCCGCATCAGCACCTCGAGCGCGCCCGGCTCGTAGTCCGGGGCGGCCAGCACCTCGGTGAAGACCTCGGCCACCTGCTCGGCCATCGCGACCGTGACCGGCCGGTTGGTCGCCACCACCCCGCCGAACGCCGACACCGGGTCGCAGGCGAGCGCCTTGCGGTGTGCGTCAGCCACCGGGTCGCCGGCATCGGCAGCCGCGACAGCGATGCCGCACGGGTTGGTGTGCTTGACGATCGCCACGCAGGGCGCGGTGAAGTCGTCGACCGCGCGCAGCGCCGCCTCGGTGTCGACGTAGTTGTTGTAGCTCATCTCCTTGCCGTGCAGCTGCTCGGCGCCGGCCAGCCCCGCCGGGCCGGCCGGGTCGCGGTACAGCGCGGCTCGCTGGTGCGGGTTCTCGCCGTACCGCAACACGGCCGCCCGCTGCAGCCCGGCGCCGAGGAAGGCGGCCCAGCCGTCCGGCTCGGGCGCCAGCTCGGTGGCGAACCAGGTTGCCACCGCCACGTCGTACGACGCGGTGTGGGCGAACGCCGCAGCCGCCAGCCGGCGCCGCTGGTCGAGGGTGAACCCGCCCGCGGCGACGGCCGCCAGCACGTCGGGGTAGCGGGCCGGGTCGACGACGACCGCGACCGACGGGTGGTTCTTGGCGGCCGAGCGGACCATCGCGGGCCCGCCGATGTCGATCTGCTCGACGCACTCGTCCGGCGTCGCGCCGGAGGCCACCGTCGCGGCGAACGGGTAGAGGTTGACGACGACCAGGTCGAACGGCTCGATCTCCAGCCCGGCCAGCTGCTCACGGTGGCTCGCGAGCCGCCGGTCGGCCAGGATCCCGGCGTGAACCGCCGGGTGCAGGGTCTTGACCCGCCCGTCGAGGCACTCGGGGAAGCCGGTGACCTCCTCGACCGGGGTCACCGGCAGCCCGGCGGCGGCGATCCGGGCCGCCGTCGACCCGGTCGACACCAGCGCCACCCCGGCGTCGTGCAGCCCGCGGGCGAGGTCCTCCAACCCGGTCTTGTCGTAGACGCTGAGCAGGGCCCGGCGGACCGGGACTGATGTCGCTCACGGGACGGTGACCTTCCTTCCGGTGACCGTCCAGCCCTCACGGGCCATCCGGCCGATGACGTCGACGAGCATCGCGCGCTCCTCGACCTTGATCCGTTCGTGCAGCGCGGCCTCGTCGTCGTCGTCCAGCACCGGGACGGCGCGCTGGGCGACGATCGGGCCGGTGTCGACGCCGGCGTCCACCACGTGCAGCGTGGCGCCGCTGACCTTGGCGCCGTAGGCGAGGGCGTCACGCGCCCCGTGCATCCCGGGGAACGCCGGCAGCAGCGCCGGATGGGTGTTCACGAACCGGCCGCCGAAGCGGTCGAGGAACACCGGCCCGGCCAGCCGCATGAACCCCGCGGAGACCACGAGGTGCGGGGTGAGAGCACCGACCATCTCGGCCAGCGCCGCGTCCCATGCGGCGCGGTCGGCGTGGTCGCCGGGGGCGCAGACGAAGGTGTCGACGCCGGCGGCGCGGGCCCGGTCGAGGGCGCCGGCACCGGCCCGGTCGGACCCCACGGCCACCAGCTGCACGCCGTACGCCGGGTCGCCGGCCGCGTCGAGAAGGGCCTGCAGGGTGGACCCGCTACCGGACGCCAGCACGACGACGCGCGGTCCGGGGCCGAGGTGCACGGGGCGACCTTAGCCGCGGCGGCGCAGGACCAGCAGCGCAGCAGCCATGACCACGGCGACCTCGAGGCCGGCAGCCAGGCCGGTCGCCCACCAGGTCGGACCGGTGTCGGCCAGCCGGCCCGGGCCGGCCGGACCGGAGGCCAGCAGGGACAGCACGGTGACCGCGGCGGCGACCAGCCCGCCGGCGACCGCCGACACCTCGGCCACCGGCCGCCACCCCGACCCCGACCCGGCGCCGCGGCGGTGAGCGAGCAGCCCGGCGAGCCCGCCGGCCAGCAACGGCACGACCAGCACCAGCGGCCCCCAGGCCGGGCCCGGCTCCTGCGGCAGGGCGGCGAGCAGCGGGAAGGCCGGGACCGCACCGAGGTCGGTGCCGGTCATCGACACCGAGGTCCCGGCGCCGACCGCGAAGCCCGGCCCCACGACGTACGCGAGTCCCCACACGGCCGCGGTCGGGACGTAGAGCAGGCACAGCGCCGCGAGCAGCACACCGCCACCGATGCCGGCGTCCAGCCCGGCGAACAGCAAGCCCGCCTGCTCGCGGTGCACCGCGAGCGAGCCGCCGGCGAGCAGGGCGCCGCCGGTGACGAGGGTTGCCAGGGCGACCGCGGCCGCCGGCAGGGCCGCCCGGACCAGCGGCGGGAGCCGTCGGGTCACACCCGTCCAGCTGCCGGTGGCGCGGACCGCGCCCGAGCCGGACCCGAGCGCGGCGACGCCTGCGGCCCCGACGAAGGCGCTGACCGGCAACGCCTGCACCGCGTCGGTGCGGGCGACCAGCGCGACGAAGGTGGCGACGACGGCGTAGGTCGCGGTGACCGAGGAGGCCAGCGCAAGCACACCGGTGCGGCCGCGGACACCCGCGGCCCGGCCGGCGCGCAGCGTGGCGGTGTGCAGCAGCGCCAGCGGCAGCGCGGTGAGGCCGAGCGGGACCAGCGCCAGCTCGCCGCCGGGCACCGCGAGGTGCGCGTGGTGCCCCACCAGCCAAGCCTGCAGAGCGGTGGCGATCGCGTCCGGCGCATCGGCCCCGCTGTCCGAGGCGGTGGCCCAAGCGACGAGCACGAGCACCATCACCGCGAGCACGCCGAGGCCGGCCGAGCGCAGGGCGGCCACCACGCCGACCACGGTGACCGACCGCGACGACGGCGGGGTCCTCGACGGGGCACCGGGACGCCGGGGGCCGTGGCCCCGGGGCGGGCGCGGCGGTCGGGACAGCAGCTCGGTCATCGTCGGACCATCGTCGCCGCTGCCGGGCGCCCCGCCCCGCACCCGAGGCCCGTCGGGGTGTCGCACGCGGCGTGCAACCCAGCCGGCCTCTCGCGAGTCATCCTTCGTGACAGCTCGACGGGTCGACCAGGAGGCAGGAGGACCACGGTGAAGGACGCCGCAGGCTTCGACGCCTTCTACGTGGCCACCAACCGGCGGGTGATGCACCAGATGTACGCCATGACCAGCAACCTGGCCGACGCCCAGGAGCTGACCCAGGAGGCGTACGCGAGGGCCTGGCAGCGCTGGTCGGCGGTGTCGTCGTACGACGACCCGGAGGCCTGGGTGCGGACCGTGGCCTGGCGGCTGGCGGCCAGCCGCTGGCGCAAGGCGAAGAACGGCGTCACCGCGATGCTGCGGCACGGCCCGCCCGAGGACACCCCCGAGCCCGGCGTCGACAACGTCGCGCTGGTCGCGGCGCTCCGCCAGATCCCGGAGGCGCAACGGCGAGCCATCGTCCTGCACCACCTCGGCGGCCTCTCGGTCGCCGAGGTCGCGCACGAAGTGGGAGCCCCCGAGGGCACGGTCAAGGCGCGCCTGTCGCGCGGCCGGGCCGCCCTCGCCGAGCTGCTCGCCGACACGACGCTCGCGGAGGTGAGCCCGAATGCCTGAGAACCAACGACCGGATGACGCTCGACGCTGGACACGCTGCGCAGCGACGTGGAGCGCACCCCGCTCGCCGACTCGCTCACCGTGCGTCGGCGTGGCGACCAGCGCACCCGCCGGCAGGCCGTCGGCGGCGCGCTCGCCGTCGTCGCCCTGGTGGCCGGTGCCGCCGGCATCTACGGCGGTCTGGACGGCAACCGGCGCGCGACCGAGATCCCGGCCAGCCCGTCGCCGAGCGCCGAGCCGACCCTCGACCTGGCCACCGACCCGTTCCTTCCCGTCGAGGCGCTCACCGGGTTCGGCGGGTACGACCAGGCGGGGCCGTTCATCGACGCCGGCCAGGAGCCGGACATCGCACCGGAGCAGTGCGCCACGCGGCCCAGCGGTTGGGGGGCCTCGCAGGTCCAGGCCACCCGCTACTACCAGGACGGCAGCGAGGCGGAGATCCGCGAGTACGTGCTGCGTTTCGACGACACGGGCAGCGCCGAGCAGGCCTCGCTCAAGCGCGCCTACGCAGACCTGGCGGCGAGCTGCCCCGCCACGGTCGACCCCAGCGAGGGCACGTTGACCACCAGGTACTCGAGCGCCGTTCCCGGCCTCGACCTGGCCGTGCGCAGCTCGCGGTACTTCGTGCCCGAGGCCGCGTCGGAGCCGAACTACTACGAGGTCGCGACCGCCCACCAGGGCAACGTCGTCGTCGTCCTGGAGTGGCAGGCGTCGGGCAACCCGGCAGGTGACGGCGAGGGCGACTGGGCCTGGACCACCGAGCGCCTGCAGACCGCGCTGGACCGCGCCGTCAACTAACCCGAGATCGTTGGGTACGCCGGTCAGCGGGAGGTCATGAGCTCGCGCATCAGGCGGGCGGTCTCGGACGGCGTCTTGCCGACCTTGACGCCGACCGCCTCGAGCGCGTCCTGCTTGGCCTGCGCGGTGCCGGACGAGCCGGAGACGATGGCGCCGGCGTGGCCCATGGTCTTGCCCTCGGGCGCGGTGAACCCGGCCACGTAGCCGACGACCGGCTTGGTCACGTTGTCCTTGATGTAGGCCGCCGCGCGCTCCTCGGCGTCGCCGCCGATCTCGCCGATCATCACGATCGCGTCGGTCTCGGGGTCGGCCTCGAAGGCTTCCAGGCAGTCGATGTGCGTGGTGCCGATGACCGGGTCGCCGCCGATGCCGACGGCGGTGGAGAAGCCGATGTCCCGCAGCTCGTACATCATCTGGTAGGTCAGCGTGCCGGACTTCGAGACCAGCCCGATCCGGCCGGCCTGGGTGATGTCGGCCGGGATGATGCCGGCGTTGGACTTCCCGGGGCTGATCAGCCCGGGGCAGTTGGGCCCGATGATCCGGGTCGTGCCGGCGTTGACCGCGTGCTGGTAGAACGCAGCCGAGTCGTGCACCGGGATGCCCTCGGTGATCACGACGCACGAGCGGGATCGCTGCGTCGACGGCCTCGATCACCGCGTCCTTCGCGAAGGCCGGCGGCACGAACACGACCGACACGTCGGCGCCGGTCTCCTTCATCGCCTCGGACACGGTGGCGAAGACCGGGATCTCCGTGCCGTCGACGTCGACGGTGGTCCCGGCCTTGCGGGGGTTGACGCCACCGACGACCTGCGCGCCAGACGCGAGCATCCGCCGGGTGTGCTTGGTGCCCTCGGAGCCGGTGATGCCCTGGACGATGATCTTGGAGTTCTCGGTCAGCCAGATGGCCATGTCAGTAGTCCCTCGTCCCTTACTTGGCTGCGAGCTCGGCCGCGCGTGCGGCGGCGCCGTCCATGGTGTCGACCTGCTCGAGGAGCGGCAGCGCGGCCTCGGTGAGGATCCGCCGGCCCTCCTCGGCGTTGTTGCCGTCCAGCCGGACGACGAGCGGGTGGCTGATCTCGTCCCCGCGTTCCTCCAGCAGCGCGAACGCCTGCACGATGCCGTTGGCGACCGCGTCGCACGCGGTGATGCCGCCGAAGACGTTGACGAACACCGACTTCACGTCGGGGTCGCCGAGGATGATCTCCAGGCCGTCGGCCATCACCTCGGCGGAGGCGCCGCCGCCGATGTCGAGGAAGTTCGCCGGCTTCACGCCGCCGTGCTCCTCGCCGGCGTAGGCGACGACGTCGAGCGTCGACATGACCAGCCCGGCACCGTTGCCGATGATGCCGACCTCGCCGTCGAGCTTGACGTAGTTGAGGTCCTTGGCCTTGGCCTTGGCCTCGAGCGGGTCGGCGGAGAACTCGTCCTCGAGCCCGGGGTGGTCGGCCTGGCGGAAGTCGGCGTTGCCGTCCAGGGTGACCTTGCCGTCCAGCGCGACGATGCGCCCGTCAGCGGTCTTGACCAGCGGGTTGACCTCGACCAGCGTCGCGTCCTCCGCGACGAAGACGCCCCACAGCTTCACGATCGCGGCGGCCACCTCGTCGAGGACCTCGGCCGGGAAGCCGCCCTGCTCGGCGATCTCGCGCGCCTTGGTCTCGTCGATGCCCTCGAGGGCGTCGATCGCGACCCGGGCCAGCGCCTCGGGCTTCTCGACCGCGAGCTGCTCGATCTCCATGCCGCCCTCGCGGGAGGCCATCGCCAGGTAGGTGCGGTTGGCCCGGTCCAGCAGCACCGAGAAGTAGTACTCCTCGGCGATCGCCGCGGCCGGCGCGATCATCACGCGGTGCACCGTGTGGCCCTTGATGTCCATACCGAGGATCTGGCCGGCCACCTGCTCGGCCTCCTCGACCGAGGACGCGAGCTTGACGCCGCCGGCCTTGCCGCGGCCACCGGTCTTCACCTGGGCCTTCACCACGACCTTGCCGTCGCCCTCCGGCAGCAGCCGCTCGGCCGCGGCCCGGGCCTGCTCAGGCGTCTCGGCGACGGCACCGCCGAGCACGGGTACGCCGTGCTTCTCGAACAGGTCTCGGGCCTGGTACTCGAAGAGGTCCACGGGTCAGTCCTCGCCTCGCTGTGGTGGTCCGGTGCGGCGGTTAGCGCCCGTCCAGGGGGGCATCCCGCGGTACGCGAGCGTAACCGCAGCGTCATCCGCCCGTTGTACCGGGCGAACCCAGGAGGCCCCCGTGCGCAGAAGCGCCACCGTCGTCGTCGTTGCCGCCACGCTGCTCACCGGCGTCGGTGTGCTCGCCGGGCCGGCATCAGCTGCCGGTCCGGCCGTGACCAAGACGCCCGTGCAGCTCACCGTGCACGTCGGCCCGACCGGCGGCACGTCCTGCCTGGTGGACGCCGACCTGTACGTGCCCGACGGTGTCACGGCCGCCACGCCCGCACCCGCCGTGCTCACCACCAACGGCTTCGGCGGGTCGAAGGACGACCAGGCCGGAGCCGCCGAGGCGTTCGGACGCGAGGGCTACGTCACGTTGTCCTACACCGGGCTCGGCTTCCCGAACAGCGGCTGCAAGATCACCCTGGACGACCCCGACTACGACGGCAAGGCCGCCTCCCAGCTGGTCGACTACCTCGCCGGCCGGAAGGCGGACAACGCCGGCCGGGTCCTCGACATGGTGGCCACGAACGCCGCGGGTGACCCGAAGGTGGGCATGATCGGCGGCTCGTACGGCGGTCAGGTGCAGTTCGCGGCCGCGTCGCTGGACCCGCGCATCGACGCATTGATCCCGATCATCACCTGGAACGACCTCTCCTACTCGCTGGCCCCGAACAACACCAGCATCGGCACGTCCGGCGGCAACGTCACCTACAGCACCCCGGGCGTGCACAAGAAGCAGTGGACGTCGCTGTTCTTCAGCATCGGCATCACCGACGGCATCCAGGGCGCGGGCGTCGACCCGACCCGGCTGCTCGGCTGCCCCAACTTCGTCGACCAGGCCTGCCTCTCCAAGGCCCAGCTGGAGACCTTCGGCTACCCCGACCAGGCAACGCTCGACTTCTCCCGGCACGCGTCGGTGTCGTCGTACCTCGGCTCGGTGAAGGCACCCACGCTGCTGGTGCAGGGGCAGAAGGACACCCTGTTCAACCTGCAGGAGGCGGCCGCCACCTACCGCGGGCTGCAGAGCCGCGGCACCCCGGTGCAGATGATCTGGCAGTCCTGGGGGCACAGCCTGGGCGGCCAGCCGGCGCCCGGCGAGCTCGACCTCGACGGCACCTCCGACCTGCGGTCCACCTACCTGGGCGGCCGGTTCCTCGACTGGTTCAACCGGTACGTGAAGGGCGACACCGCGGTGCCGACCGGCCCGGAGTTCGCCTACTTCCAGGACTGGGTCAGCTACGCCGGGATCGCCACCCCGGCGTACGCCAGCTCGGACCGGTTCCCGGTGGCCAAGGCGCTGCCGCTGTACCTGTCCGGGGCGAAGGACCTGGTCACCTCGCGCAACAAGGTGCGGGCCGGGTCGCAGAGCTGGGCGAACGGTCCCGCCGGCTCGCCGACGAGCTACTCCGAGACCTCCTCCCAGGGCGGCCAGGACACCGACCCGCTGCCCCCGACCGACGCTCCGGGGACGTTCGCGGCGTGGACCTCGGCCCCGGTCACCGGGCCGACCGTCCTCGTCGGCTCGCCGACCCTGGACGTGACGCTGAGCTCGCCGGCGGCAGCCGCCACCCAGGGCGCCGGACCGGCCGGACAGCTCGTGCTCTTCGCCAAGATCTACGACGTGGCGCCGGACGGGACGCAGACGCTGCACAACCGGCTGATCTCGCCGGTGCGGGTCGCGGACGTCACCAAGCGGGTGCACATCGAGCTGCCCGGCGTCGTGCAGCGGATCCCGCAGGGACATCGCGTCCGCCTCGTGCTGGCCGCGAGCGACGCGGCGTACGCCGGCAACGCAGCCGTCCTCCCGGTGACCGTCACCGCCGACCCGAGGAACCCCGCGGTGCTGACCCTGCCCCTGCGCTCCGGCCCAGGCCCGAGGTAGGAGCACCAGCAGGCCCGCAGACCGTCAGGCGGTGGTCTTCTCGCCGAGGTTCTCGCGCACCCAGCCGACGATCTCGCCGGTGGTCGCGCCGGGGGTGAACACCTTCGCCACGCCCATCGCCGTCAGCTCGGGCATGTCCGCCTGCGGCACGATGCCGCCGCCGAACACGACGATGTCATCCGCCTCGCGCTCGCGGAGCAGCTCGATCACCCGCTTGAACAGCGTCATGTGCGCACCGGAGAGCACCGAGAGCCCGATCGCGTCGGCGTCCTCCTGGATGGCCGTCTCGACGATCTGCTCGGGGGTCTGGTGCAGGCCGGTGTAGACGACCTCGACGCCCGCATCGCGCAGCGCGCGGGCCACGACCTTGGCCCCGCGGTCGTGCCCGTCCAGGCCGGGCTTGGCGACGACGACACGGACCGGGGCGGAGGGGCTCACGGCCGAAAGACTAACCGAGCCGATCCGGCGCGTCTTAGGGCCGGTGACGGGGTAGGTGAGGGTTACGGTGCCTGGGAGTCGGGGCCGGACAACGGCCGGTCAGGACGACGAGAAGGGGTCTCGGGTGCGGAAGCGGATCGGGCGGGCCGGCACCGGTCTGCGTCGTGGCGCTGTCAGCCTGCTGTCTCCCACCGGCCTGCGCGGCGCCGCGCTCGAGATCACCTGGGTGGCGGCGCACGCCGCGCTCTATCCCGCTCGGCGTGGCCCGTGAACGGGCCGGCGCCCGCGGCAACGAGACAGCGCGACCTCGCCGAGCTGTCGCCGGTGCAGCGCGGTCTGGTCATCGGCGACGTCGAGGCGTCCGGGACGCCGATCCTGCTGGTGCACGGCATGGTCGACAACCGGTCGATCTTCACGGTGCTGCGTCGCAGCCTGCGCCGCCGCGGCTTCCGGCGGGTGCTGTCGATCAACTACAGCCCGCTGACCACCGACGTCCGGCTCGCCGCGACGAACCTCGCCACCCGGGTCGAGCGGCTGTGCGAGGAGACCGGCTTCGAGCGCATCCACGTCATCGGCCACAGCATGGGCGGCCTGATCGCCCGCTACTACGTGCAGCGGCTCGGCGGCGACGAGCGGGTGCACACCCTGGTGACCCTCGGGCACGCCGCACGCCGGAACCCGGCCGGCCCGCCTGGTGCCGCACCCGCTGGCCCGCCAGCTGCGCCCGCACAGCGAGCTGGTCGCCGAGCTGCGCGAGCCGGCGCCCGGCTGCCGGACCCGGTTCCTCGCCGTTGGAGCGACCTGGACCAGATGATCGTGCCGAAGCGCGCGGCCCGGGTCGACCACCCCGACCTGGACGCCCGCAACGTGATGATCCGCGGCGTCGGGCACATGTCGCTGCCGATCCACCGCCACGCGGTGCACGAGATCGGCCTGACCCTCGCCCAGCTCGACCCGCACGGCGGCACGGTCCTGCCGGGGGTCACCTCGATCGCCAGCGACCGGGCGGCGGAGCGGCTCCCGGCCCGGCCGGTCGGGCGGGCGCCGCGTGCCGGACGGCCGGCCAGCGGCTGACCGGGGCCGGACGGGTGCGGGTTCGACGGTCCAGGTTTTCGGTCCCCGAACGCGGACAAAGACCCATGGACGGGGCGTCTTGAGCGCGACAACCCGTCAGTTCCGGCTACACCGGGTGATTGAACAAGGTGTGAACACCTCCCCGGTTGGCCCCTCATGAGATCTGTTCGTTATCGTCGCCCGGTCCCCCTGCCCCCCGACGACGAGGCGATCCTCCCCGTGCCACCTCGCCGCCCGCCCCGCGGACGACACCGCAAGCCGACGCACCACAGCGGTCCTGCGTATGTCACTGCCGCCACGCTGGCCGCCTTCGCCGTGAGCGGTATCAACGTGCCCGGCGCCATCGGCGACGCTCGCGAAGGAAGCAGCAGCCAGGCCTCCCCGCAGCTCCAGCAGGCTCGCACGATCGCCGCCGGTCAGCTGCGGCAGACCCTCGTCACCCAGCAGGAGCAGCGGGCCAGCCGGGTCCGGAACGCGATGTCGTCCTCGGTGCGCGAGCTGCAGCAGATCGCCAAGAAGGAGCGCGCCGCCCGCGAGGCGGCCCGGCCCAAGTGGGTCGTCCCGGTCGTCGGCTACCGGCTGACCGCCGGATTCGGCGACTACGGGCTGTGGAGCAGCTCGCACACCGGCCAGGACTTCGCCGCGCCGTACGGCACCACGGTCCACGCGGTGGGCGACGGCACGATCGTCTTCGCTGCCTACGAAGGCGCCTACGGCAACAAGATCGCGATCGAGCACCCCGACGGCACCGTCACCTGGTACGCCCACATGTCGGAGTTCCTCAAGACCAGCGGCACGGTCAGGGCCGGCGAGGCGATCGGCCGGATCGGGACCACCGGCAACACCACCGGCCCGCACCTGCACCTCGAGGTCCGGCCCGGCAACGGCGCTCCGGTGCCGCCGCTGACCTGGCTGCGCGAGCACGGCGTCCGGGTCTGACGACTAGAGCTTCTCGACCGGGGCGTAGCGCAGCAGCAGCCGCTTGACCCCGCCGGTGCTGAAGTCGACCGAGGCGACCGCCCGCTCCCCCGAGCCTTCCACGGCGACCACCGAGCCCATGCCGAAGGTGTCGTGGGTGACCCGGTCGCCCGGCTCGAGGTGCACCACGACCCGGTTGCCCGGTGACCGCACGCCGGGGCGGGCCGCGACCGCGGCCACCGCGGGTGTGCTGGACACCGACGACTCGAGGCGCCGCCAGTCGACCAGCGAGTCCGGGATCTCCTCGAGGAACCGCGACGCCGGGTTGGCCTGCGGGGCGCCCCAGGCGCTGCGCACGGTCGACCGGCTCAGGTAGAGCCGCTGCTGGGCGCGGGTGATGCCGACGTAGGCCAGCCGGCGCTCCTCCTCCAGCTCGCCCGGGTCACCGAGCGAGCGCAGGTGCGGGAAGATGCCGTCCTCGAGCCCGGTGAGGAAGACGACCGGGAACTCCAGCCCCTTGGCCGTGTGCAGGGTCATCAGCGTGACGACACCGGGCGGGACCGCGCCGTCCTCGCCCTCGGCCGGCTCGTCCGGGATCTGGTCGGCGTCGGCGACCAGCGCCACCGTCTCCATGAAGTCGACGAGGGTGCCCTCGCGGGTTGGCCTCCTCGAACTCGCGGGCCACCGCGACGAGCTCCTGCGAGGTTCTCCATCCGGGTCTGGTCCTGCGGGTCGGCGGACCCGGACAGCTCGGCGAGGTAGCCGGTGCGGTCCAGCACCGCCTCGAGCACGGTCGCCGGCGGCGTCCGGCCTCGACCAGCGTGCCCAGCTCGTCCATCAGGGTCCGGAAGCCCTGCACGGCGGTCAGCGACCGCGACACCAGGCCGTAGGCGTCCTCGCAGCGCTGCAGGGCGACGTTGAAGGTGATGCGCTCGCGCTGGGCCAGGGCCTCGATGCACGCCTCGGCGCGGTCGCCGATGCCGCGCTTCGGGCACGTTGAGGATGCGGCGCAGCGACACCGTGTCGGCCGGGTTGGCGAGCACCCGCAGGTAGGCCAGCGCGTCGCGCACCTCGCGCCGCTCGTAGAACCGCACGCCGCCGACGACCTTGTACGGCAGGCCGACCCGGATGAACACCTCCTCGAAGACCCGGGACTGCGCGTTGGTGCGGTAGAACACCGCGACCTGCGAGGGCAGCACCCCCTCGCTCGTCGGTCGAGCCGGTCGACCTCCTGAGCGACGAACGACGCCTCGTCGTGCTCGTTGTCGGCGACGTAGCCGACGATCGGCGCGCCCTCGCCGGCGTCGGACCACAGGTTCTTCGGCTTGCGGCTGGCGTTGCGCGAGATCACCGCGTTGGCGGCCGACAGGATGGTCTGGGTGGAGCGGTAGTTCTGCTCCAGCAGGATCGTCGAGGCGTCCGGGTAGTCCTGCTCGAAGGCCAGGATGTTGCGGATCGTCGCGCCGCGGAAGGCGTAGATCGACTGGTCGGCGTCACCGACGACGCACAGCTCGGCCGGTGGCACGCCGAGGGACGGCTCGCCGCCCGAGACCAGCTCGCGGACCAGCACGTACTGCGCGTGGTTGGTGTCCTGGTACTCGTCGACCAGCACGTGCCGGAACCGGCGCCGGTAGTGCTCGGCGACGTCGGGGAACGCCTGCAGCAGGTGCACGGTGGTCATGATCAGGTCGTCGAAGTCGAACGCGTTGGCCTCGTGCAGCCGGCGCTGGTAGAGCCCGTAGGCCTCGGCCAGGGTCTGCTCCATGTGCGTCTCGGCCCGTCGGGCGAAGGTCTCGTGGTCGATGAGCTCGTTCTTGAGGTTGCTCACCTGCGTCGAGAACGACCGGGGCGGGTAGCGCTTCGGGTCGAGGTCGAGGTCGCGGCAGACCAGGGTCATCAGCCGCTGGGAGTCGGCCTGGTCGTAGATCGAGAAGGTCGACTTCATCCCGAGGTGGCTGGCCTCGCGGCGCAGGATGCGCACGCAGGCGGAGTGGAAGGTGCTCACCCACATCGCCTTGGCCCGGCCGCCGACCAGAGCGGTGACCCGCTCCTTCATCTCGCCGGCGGCCTTGTTGGTGAAGGTGATGGCGAGCACCGCGCCGGGATGCACCTTGCGCTCGGCCAGCAGGTAGGCGATCCGGGAGGTCAGGACCCGGGTCTTGCCCGAGCCGGCGCCGGCGACGATGAGCAGCGGGCCGCCCTCGTGGACCACCGCGGCGCGCTGCTGGGGGTTGAGTCCCTCGAGCAGGGCCGCGGGGTCGGGTCGTCGCGGCCGGTCGGCAGGGGGCGCAGCAGGGCCCGACGGGAGCGGGTAGGCGTCGTCGAAGAGGGTGCTCATCTCCCGACGAGTCTAGGCGTCGGGCCGGACGGATCCGGGGTCAGACCACAGGAGCGGCGACGTAGCCGAGGACGTCGGCGCGCAGGTGCGCCATCGCCCCGCCGAGCTGCAGGCTGACGCTGCCCGCCGTACCCACCGGCACGGTCACGACGGCGACCCGGCCGGTGGCGTCAAGCTGCACGGTCTCCAGCGGCGGCAGGCTCCCGGCCGGCCAGACCTGCAGGGTCGCCGGCGCGTCCGGACCGACCAGCTGGACCCGCAGCACCACCGCGGCGACCCCGGTCTCCGGCACGCCGCCGGCACCGAGGACGTGCAGGTCGAACCGGACGTCGGGGTGCACCCGGCAGGGCCCGGCGACCGAGCCGGTGCCGGCCTTGGTGCCGAGGATCCGGGCCGGGGCCAGCGGCAGCACCGGCCCGGTCACCGGCACCGGCACGACGGGAGCGGGGACGGGGACGGGGACGACCGGCACCGGGAAGCCCGGCACCGGAGGCACCGGCGGGACCGGGGGGACGACCGGGTCCGGGACGACGGGCAGCGGGACCGGGCAGGCGACGAAGCCGGTGTAGTACGACGTCCGCTTGAGCGCGCCGTCCCAGGTGAAGCTGATGTGCACGTGGCTGCGGTGGCAGGTGTTGTCGAGAGCCCGCTTCGCCTTCTTCTTGGCGCGACAGCCGTTGTAGTCCGTCCAGCCGCGCGCGGGGTCGTAGGCCCGCCAGGTCTGGTTGTTCCAGATGACGTAGGAGATGCCGAGCCGGCGAGCCATCGCCGCGGGGTTGCCGAACTCGTCGGGCGCCTGCAGCCAGGCGATGAAGGCATCCGCCATCGCCTTCTGCTCGGGCACCCGGACGTTGGTCATCCAGTCCAGCGCGCGGCCCTCCTCGTGGCCCGAGTCGGACCGGGTGCAGGCACGGACGATGTTCGACCCCACCGGGCCGTAGGTCGCGAGCAGCAGCTTGCGCAGGAACCGCGCTCCGGGCTTCTCGGTCGGGCTGCAGGTGCTCTCGCGCTGCCAGGTGGGGTACGCGTCGATGCTGATGCCGAACGGCCTGGCGGTCGACGGCACGGCAGCAGCGGACGCCGGTCCCGCCTGGCCGAGGCCGACGAGGACCAGGGCCACCAGGAGGGCCGGTACGGGCCGGCCACGAGGTCGTCACCTCCGAGTGATCGACTTGCCGGTGGCCCGTCTTGAGCGATCGCGGCGACCGCCTGCCTACGATGACCGCCGACGAGGGGAGCAGACCGGTGCTGGACGACAGCGAGGTGCAGCGCGCCCTGGTGGTGACCGCCCACCCGGACGACGTCGACTTCGGCGCCTCGGGCACGATCGCGGGCTGGACGGCAGCCGGGGTCGAGGTGGCGTACTGCATCTGCACCGATGGCGACGCGGGAGGCTTCGACCCCGCCGTGGACCGCGCCGAGATCCCCGGCATCCGGCGGGCCGAGCAGCAGGCAGCGGCCGCCACGGTCGGCGTCACCGACGTCCGGTTCCTCGGCTACCGGGACGGTGCCCTCGAACCCACCCAGGAGCTGCGGCGGGACATCAGCCGGGTGATCCGGCAGGTGCGCCCGCAGCGGATGCTCATCCAGAGCCCGGAGCGCAACTGGGCCCGGATCGGCGCCAGCCACCCCGACCACCTGGCCGCCGGCGTCGCCGCGATGGCAGCCATCTACCCGGACGCGCGCAACCCGTTCGCCCACCCGTCGCTGCTGGCCGACGAGGAGCTCGCCGAGTGGGCCGCCGCCGAGACCTGGCTGATGGCCCACCCGGACAGCAACCACGTGGTGGACGTCACCGACCGGTTCGACACCAAGCTGGCCGCGCTGCGCGCGCACCAGAGCCAGACCGGCCACCTGGACGACCTGGAGTCCCGGCTGCGCGAGTGGGGCCGGATCAACGCCGAGGCGGCCGGACTGCCGGCCGGCCGGCTCGCGGAACGGTTCTTCGTCGTCTCCACCGCCTGACCGGCTTACGGCGCCCAGGCGACGGTACTCGTCGATCAGTACCGTCACGCCATGACCTTGACGGTGTGCGTGGCGGGTGCGACCGGCTGGACCGGTCGCGCGGTGGCAGAAGCGGTCGCGGAGTCCGACGACCTGGATCTCCGCTCCGCCGTGAGCCGGTCGGCGGCCGGCCAGGACCTCGGCCTGGCCTGGGGTGCCCAGGCCACCGGTGTGCCGGTGTTCGAGCACGTCAACGAAGCGCTCGACGGGGTCGACGTCCTCGTCGACTACACCTCCCACGAGGCGGTGCGCGGCAACACGCTTGCGGCGCTCCGCCGGGGTGTCTCCGTGGTGATCGGGTCATCCGGGCTGGGCGCGGACGACTTCACCGAGATCGACGCAGCAGCGCGCGGCGCCGGGGTCGCGGTCATCGCTGCCGGCAACTTCTCCCTCACGGCCGCGATGGCCCAGGCCGCAGCCGCTCTCGTCGCGCGCCACCTTCCGAACCGCGAGATCATCGACTACGCCTCCGCCGGCAAGCCGGACGCGCCGAGCGGTACTGCGCGGGAGCTCGCCGAGCGACTCGCCACCGTCAGCACCCCGCTGTTGGACGTACCGGTCGACCAGACCAGTGGGCACGTCGAGGCGCGCGGCGCCACCGTGGCCGGCACCCAGGTCCACTCGGTCCGGCTGCCCGGCTTCGTCGTCTCCACCGAGGTGGTCTTCGCGCTGCCCGACGAACGCCTGGTGATCCGGCACGACGCGGGATCCACACCGGCGCCCTACGTGGCCGGCACCCTGCTCGCGATCCGCGCCACGGCCGGCCGCACCGGACTGGTCCGCGGTCTCGACACCCTGCTGCTCGGGGCGCCGGTCGCCACCTGACGTTGGGGGTGATCAGCGCAGCAACGCCGGGTTCACCACGGAGACCGGACGCCGGGCCCGGGACGCCTGCTCGTAGGCGTAGCCCAGGCCGAGCAGCAGGGCCTCCGACCCGGCCGGCCCGAGGAAGGAGACCCCGAACGGCCGGCGGCCAGAGCGCCGGTAGCCGGCCGGGACGACGAGACTCGGGTAGCCGGCTCGCGCGGCGACCCCCGCGCCGTGCCAGGAGGGCGTGACGACAGCGGCTGCGCCGGCCGCGCGAAGCGTCGCGTCGATGCCGTGCTCGCCGGCCATCGCCAGGTCCCGCGCCCGGTTCGCCCGGTAGGCCACGGCGTCGGCCTCGTGGTCGACCTCGAGCGCAGCCAGCACGTGCGCCTGCCCGTACTTGAGCGCGACGTCGGGATGCGCGTCGTTCCAGGCGGCGAGCTCGGCCATCGAGCGCGCCGGAGCATCGGCCGGCAACAGCGCGAGGTAGGCGTCGACGTCACGGGCGAACTCGTAGTGCAGCACCGGTGTCTCGTCGGTCTCCGGCAGCGCCGGCACCTCGACGGTGGTCGCGCCGAGGTCGCGCATCACCTGGAGGGCAGCGTCGAGGAGCTCGCGGTCGGCCGCGTGCAGGTCGTCGGGCGGCGGAGGTACGGCGAGCCGCACGCCGTCCAGCGCCTCCGGACGCAACGGCCCCGCGACAGCGCGGCCAGCCAGTGCGTTCAACAGGGCGGCCGCGTCGGCGACCGTGCGGCACATCGGCCCGGCGCAGTCCTGGCTGGTGGCGATCGGGAGGATCCCGGTACCGCTGACCAGCCCGAGGGTCGGCTTGAGCCCGACCAGGCTCTGCGCGTCGCTCGGGCAGAGGATCGACCCGTCGGTCTCGGTCCCGACGGTGACCGTCGCCAGCCCGAGAGCAGCGGCGGCACCAGACCCGCTGCTCGAGCCGCAGGGCGTCAGGCTCACGTCGTACGGGTTGAGGACCTGACCGCCGAGCGAGGAGTACCCGCTCGGCATCTCCTCGGCCATGAAGTTGGCCAGCTCGGTGAGGTTGGTCTTGCCCAGCACCACGGCGCCGGCCTCGCGCAGCCGGGTCACCAGCTCGGCGTCCCGCCCGGGCACCGAGTGCTCCAGGGCCAGCGACCCACCCGTCGTGGGCAGCCCGGCCACATCGATGTTGTCCTTCACCAGCACCGGTACGCCGTGCAGCGGGCCGCGGACCCGGCCGTCACGGCGTTCGGCGTCGGCCTGCTCGGCCTGGGCGGCGGCGGCGGGTGCCAGGCAGCGGATCGCGTGCACCGCCGGACCGTGCCGGTCGAGGTCGTCGATCCGGGCCAGGTAGCCCGTCACCAGGTCGGCACTGCTCGTGGCACCCGCAGCCATGGCGGCCTGCACGTCGGCCACCCCGGCGGTCTCCAGGTCGAGGTCGGTCATGGCGACGCAGCCTAGGCCGGAACAGCGATCAGAACGTCGAGATCGTCACGGGCACCGGGTAGTCGAGGAAGCTGCTGCCCGTGTAGCCGGTGAAGTTGGCGATGAGGTACACCGTCGGTGTGTAGCTGCTGTTGTTGACGATCGCGCCCTTGGTGTTGATCGTCAGGTTGAGCTGGCATCGGTTACCTGCGGCCAGGCTCACCGTGCTGCCCGTGCACGTCCCGGTGCCGTTGGCTGCAGCGAAGGTCGTCCCCACGATCGGCTGCAGCCCGGACGGGCCGTCCGGCGCCAGCGCCACCCGGACCGTGACCGCTGTGATGCCGGTCGGCAGCGGGTTGGGCGCGGCGACGACGAGCACCCGGGAGATCACGGTGTCGCCCTTGTTCTTGTAGTCCCCCACGTTCGACACCAGCGTGGCGTCGATCCCGGTGGTGGCCGGGACCACCGGCGTGGTCCCGCTCCTGGTCGCGTAGCTGGTCAGGCCGGTGGGGTCGGTCGCCTGGCTGTACCCGTGCAGGTAGCGGCCGGGCGTGTCCCCGGTGATGGTGTTGCCGGGGTTGGTGCGCACCGCGGTGAGGTTCGCCCCGGAGGTAGGGACGGTGAGGCTGAGCACCAGGACGGCTCCGAGGAGCGCGCCGGCGGGCAGTGGTCGCCGCATCACGGAGACACCGGCACGCGCTCGTCGTCGGCTGTGGCCCGCTCCTCGGCTGCGACCAGCTCGCCGGCTTCCCGCCACATCCGGCGGCCGGTGACGACCGCGACGACAAGGGCGGGTGCACCGATCAGCAGGAAGCGGGACAGCCGGCTGCCGAGCACCCACAGCGGGTACCCGGCCCACGGGACGTCGAAGGAGACCCGGGCCTGGCCCGCGTCGTCGAGGACGAACAGCCAGGGATCGACCGCGTCGTTCGCGTCGCCCCGGGTGGTGAATACCAGCTCGCCGTCGTCGCCGGGCGAGATCGACATGATGCGGTGCGACAGCGGGCTGGACATCCCCGGCGGCACGTAGGTGATCACGTCGCCGACCACCAGCTCCTCGACCGGGGTGACCTGGTCGAACACCAGGGAGCCGCGGTGCAGCGTGGGTTCCATCGAACCGCCGGTGAGCACGTAGCGCTGGAACCCCAGCACGCTGGGGACGACGAGGAGCAAGCAGTAGCCGGCAAGAGCCGCCGTCGCGAGCACGGTCGCGACCGTCATGAGGACACGACGGCGGCCCGCCGGTGCGGGGACGGCTGGTGCCGTCCCCGCCGACGGGCCGTCGGCGCTGCTGCTCATCGTCGGACTCTCGCTAGGGGCTTCCGGGTCAGGAGGCTGCGGTCCAGCTGTAGGTCACCGTCGTGCTGGCGGCCTGGTAAGCGTTGTCCGCACCGTTCGCGCCGCCGTCCGGGAAGGTGACCACGAAGGAGTAGCGGTGGGTCGCGCCGGCCGCGAAGGTGCCGAGCGGGCGGGCACCCATCGCGGCGACGGTGCCGGAGTAGATGGTCGCTGGCGGCGGGCAGGCCACGACGCAGGCCGGGTCGCCGTTGTCGGTGACCACCACGGTCAGCTTGCCGGCGAAGCTCGGCGTCGAGTCGGCGGTCACCGTCTTCGACAGGCTGAAGACGCCGCTGAGCGTGCCGGTGTTCTGGATGTCGACGGTGCCGCTGGCGGTGTCGCCGGGGCGCATGTTCGTCGCGGTCAGGATCGCGCCGGCCTTGCTGTTGCTGTGCGACAGCGTCCCGGCGGTGAAGACGTTGCTCGGGTTGGCCGTGCTCGAGGTGAAGTCGGCGCCGGACCCGACGGTGACGGCGGCGGCGAGGCCGATCGTCCCCAGCCCCAGGAGCAGGGCGCGGGGGGACGAGCGCCAGAGGGCGGACATGCGGTTCATCGGGGCTCCCAAGATGATCGGCGGTTACTGCCGGTACATCGGGGCGGGCCGTTGCGCGCTGAAGCACTTCGGAGCGTGATGGTCCGCTCGAGGCGGAGAACCGCCCGGTCGTGCGCCGCTACCGCCGTTCGGGTGAGCCCGGATCACCGGGAGATCGCCCGGTTCGGTCAGATATGGACCTCGACCCGGAGCGGACCGGCACCATCGGCTACGGACACGGTCACCGGGCAGGTCAGCCGCACCTGACCGGCCTCCGGCCGGGCACACGCCCAGCGACGGTCCGCGCCGGCCAGGCTGACCGACACGGTCTCCGGGGAGCTCAGGGGCGCGGACAGGTGCAGCCGGACCGCCGTGCCGGCATCGGGCAGCGTGGCGAGGGAGACGCCGAGCACCCGCGGGTGGGTCGGCGTCCGGGCCACGGACGACTCCCCGGCGTGGTAGCCGGGGAGGAAGGCGACGACGGCCATCGCGACCAGGCAGACGGCGATGGTGCGGCGCAGCACGACGGCAGCCCTGTCGAGGGTGTGCACGTAGGAGGCCTTTCGTTCGGCAGCCCGGCTGACCTCGAGGGTCCCGTGGCTTTGCGTCCCCGCCTCGCGGCGGGTTTGCCCTTTTCGCTGATGCCTTTGCATCGGCATCGGGGAGGGCCGCGGGTACCCACCGAACGGGTGACGACGTGACCTTCTCTTGGGGAAAACGTCACCCGGTCCGGGTGTGGACCCTCATTCCCACTCGATCGTGCCGGGCGGCTTCGAGGTGATGTCGAGGGTGACCCGGTTGACCTCGCGGACCTCGTTGGTGATCCGGGTCGAGATCCGCGCCAGCACGTCGTAGGGCACCCGGGTCCAGTCGGCGGTCATGGCGTCCTCCGACGACACCGGCCGGAGCACGACGGGATGGCCGTAGGTGCGCTCGTCGCCCTGCACGCCGACCGACCGCACGTCGCCGAGCAGCACCACCGGGCACTGCCAGATCTCGCGGTCCAGCCCGGCCGCGGTGAGCTCCTCGCGGGCGATGGCGTCGGCCTCGCGCAGGACGTCGAGGCGCTCCATGGTGACCTCGCCGACGATCCGGATGCCCAGGCCCGGCCCGGGGAACGGCTGCCGCCAGACGATCGCCTCCGGGCAGCCCCAGCTCGAGGCCGACCTTGCGCACCTCGTCCTTGAACAGCGCGCGCAGCGGCTCGACCAGGGCGAACTGCAGGTCGTCCGGCAGGCCGCCGACGTTGTGGTGGGACTTGATGTTCGCGGTGCCCGTGCCGCCGCCGGACTCCACGACGTCCGGGTAGAGCGTGCCCTGCACCAGGAAGTCGACCGTCTCGCCGTGCGCACCGGCCTCGGCGACCACCTCGCGGGCGGCCTCCTCGAAGACCCGGATGAACTCGCGCCCGATGACCTTGCGCTTCTCCTCGGGGTCGCTGATGCCGGCCAGCGCGTCGAGGAAGCGCTTCGAGGCGTCGGCCACCTTCAGCCGTACGCCGGTCGCCGCGACGAAGTCACGCTCCACCTGCTCGGCCTCGCCCTTGCGGAGCAGGCCGTGGTCGACGAACACGCAGGTGAGCTGGTCGCCCACGGCACGGTGCACCAGAGCAGCGGCCACCGCCGAGTCGACCCCGCCGGACAGCCCGCAGACCACCCGGCGGTCGCCGACCTGGGCCCGGATCGCCGCGACCTGCTCGTCGATGACGTTGGTCATCGTCCAGGTCGGCTGCGAGGCCGGCCACCTCGTACAGGAAGTGCTCGAGCACCGCCTGGCCGTGCTCGCTGTGCAGGACCTCGGGGTGGAACTGCACGCCGGCAAGGCGCCGGTCGAGGTCCTCGAAGGCCGCGACCGGGGTGTCGGTGGTGCGGGCCACGACCGCGAACCCGTCCGGCGCCTCGGACACCGCGTCGTTGTGCGACATCCAGACCGGCTGCTCGACGGGGCAGCCCGTGGAACAGCGTCGGGTCGCCACCCACCACCTCGAGGTCGGTGCGGCCGAACTCTGCGCTGCCGGTGCGGGCAACCGTGCCGCCCAGGGCCAGCGCCATCGCCTGGAAGCCGTAGCAGATGCCGAACGCGGGGACGCCCGCCTCGAACATCGCCGGGTCGACCGACGGGGCGCCCGGCGCGTACACCGAGGCCGGGCCGCCGGAGAGGATGATCGCGGCCGGCTGCCGGGCCAGCATCTCGGCGACCGGCATCGTGTGCGGCACGATCTCGCTGTAGACCCGGGCCTCGCGGACGCGTCGCGCGATGAGCTGCGCGTACTGCGCCCCGAAGTCGACGACGAGGACGGTGCCAGAAGCATCGGGCGTCGCAGTCACGCCACTGATCCTCCCACGACCGCCTGACCGGCTCGACGGCGCGAAACCCGCTTTATTCCGAGGTGGTCCACGACGTACCGTCGATCATCGTGCGCCTCCTCCCCCTCGACGACCCCGGTCAGCCGGACGTCACCTCCGCGGCGCGCTTCCTGCTCTGGACCGGCCGGCAGCAGTGGCGCACGCTGCTGATCGGTGTCGTCTACGGCGTGATCTGGATGGTCGCCCAGGCCCTGGTGCCGGCAGCGATCGGCCGTGGGCTGCAGAGCGGGGTCGCCGACGGCGACCTGGCGGCGGCCGCCCGGTGGTCGCTGGTCGTCCTCGGGCTCGCCCTGGTGCAGGCCGTCTTCGGCATCCTGCGGCACCGGGTCGCGGTCACGAACTGGCTGATCGGGTCGTTCCGGGCCATGCAGCTCCTCGGCCGGCACAGCGCCCTCGTCGGCGTCGCGATCCGCCGTCGACTGCCGACCGGCGAGATCGTCTCGGCCGCCACCAACGACGCGCTCCGGCTGGGCGGGGCGTTCGACGTCACCGCCCGGCTGGCAGGGGCCGTGGCGTCGTACGTCGTCGTCGCGGTGCTGCTGCTGCGCACCTCGATGCTGCTCGGTGTCGTCGTGCTGCTCGGCGTCCCGGCGATGGTGTTGCTGCTGGGACCGCTGCTGCGGCCGCTGCAGCACCGCCAGCACGTGCAGCGCGAGGTCGCCGGGAAGCTCACCTCGCTCGGCGCGGACACCGTGGCCGGGCTGCGGGTGCTCCGCGGCATCGGCGGCGAGCCGGCGTTCCTCGAGCGCTACCGGACCCGGTCCGCCGAGCTCCAGCGCGCGGGTGTGCACGTCGCTGCCCCGCAGGCGACCCTCGACGCGGCCCAGGTGCTGCTGCCGAGCATCTTCCTGGTGGTCGTCACCTGGCTCAGTGCCCGCCTCGCACTGGAGGGCACCATCGACGTCGGGGACGTCATCGCGTTCTACGGCTACGCCTTCTTCCTGGTCATCCCGATCAGGACGGCGGTGGAGGCCGCGGACAAGATGACCCGGGCACTGGTCGGCGCCCGGCGCATCGTCGCCGTCCTCGTGACGGTGCCGGAGATCCCCAGCCCCGCGCAGCCGGCCGACGAGCCGCCGTACCGCGTGGCGCTGACCGACCCGCAGTCCGGCCTGCACGTCAGCCCCGGGACGATGGTCGGGCTGGTCAGCGGGGACCCCGACGAGTCGGCCGCCGTCGCCATGCGGCTCGGGCGGCTGATCGACGACGACCAGGTCACGCTCGGCGGCACCCGGCTGGCCGACCTGCCGCTGGCGACCGTCCGGCGACGGGTGCTCGTGTCCGAGGCCGAGCCACGGCTGTTCACCGGCGGCCTGCGCGAGGAGCTCGACCCGTGGTCGGGGCCGGGCGACGACGCCGCCCTGCTAGCCGCGCTCGAGGTGGCCTCGGCCGGCGACGTCCTCGACGCCCTTCCGGAGGGCCTGGACGCGCAGGTCGACGAGGCCGGTCGCGGGTTCTCCGGCGGCCAGCGCCAGCGGCTGGCCCTGGCCCGGGCGGTGCTCGCCGACAGCGACGTGCTGGTGCTCGTCGAGCCGACCAGCTCGGTGGACGCGCACACCGAGGTGCTCGTCGCCGAGCGGCTGCAGGCGGCGCGGCACGGCGCCGACCGCACGCCCGACCAGGCCCGGACCACCGTGGTCACCAGCGCCAGCCCGCTGCTGCTCGACCGGTGCGACGAGGTCGCCTTCCTGGTGTCCGGTCGGGTGGTGGCCACCGGCTCGCACCGCGACCTGCTCACCCGGCACCCGGGCTACCGCGACACCGTGACCCGAGGGGAGGAGTCATGAGTCCCCGGAAGAGCGGCCCGCCGCTGCGCCGTCGGCTGCCGACCGCCACCCTCCCGGTCGCGAACACCGCCCAGGTCCGGGAGCAGGCCAAGCTGCTGATGGCCGACCACCGCCGGCCGCTGATCTGGATGCTGGCCCTCAACGGCCTCGCCGCCCTGGCCGGGCTGGCCGGTCCGCGGCTGCTCGGCGACATCGTCGAGGCGGTCCGCGAAGGCACCACCACCGAGCACATCGACCGGCTCGCGATGCTGCTGGCGGCGGCGCTGCTGGCCCAGACGCTGCTCACCTGGTGGGCCCGCCGGTCCGCCTTCGTGCTCGCCGAGACGGTGTTCGCCCGGCTGCGCGAGCGCTTCCTGGAGCGGGTCCTCGCGCTGCCGTTGTCGACCGTCGAGCGCGCCGGCACCGGCGACCTGGTCACCCGCAGCACCGGCGACGTCGAGGCGTTGGCCCGCACCGTGCGGTTCGCCGTTCCCGAGGTGCTCGTCGCATCGCTCACCGTCGTCCTGACGGTCATCGCCGCGTTCCTCACCGGGCCGCTGGTCGCGCTCCCGCTGCTGGCCGGCGGACCGCTGATCTTCGCCGGGACCCGCTGGTACCTGCGGCGGGCGCCGGAGGGCTACCTGGCCGAGCGCGAGTGCTACGCGGCGTTCAACGGCTCGCTCGCCGAGACCGTCGACGGGGCCCGCACCGTGGAGGCGCTGGGCCTCGGGCCCGCGACGGATCCGCCGGCTCGAGGAGGACCTCGGGGACGCCTTCGCCGCCGAGCGCTACACGCTGCGGCTACGCACCCTGTTCTTCCCGACGATGGAGCTGGCCTACGCGATCCCGATCTCGCTGAGCCTGATCTGGGGCGGGTGGCTGGTGTCCCACGGCAACGCCACCCTGGGCCAGGTCACCGCGGTGACGCTGTACGCCGTGCAGATGGTCGACCCCGTCGACCGCCTGGTGTCCTGGCTGGACGAGGTCCAGGTCGGGGCCACCGCCCTGGCCCGCATCCTCGGCGTCGAGCTGGTGCCGCCGGACCGCGAGGAGGGCACCGGCGTCCCGGACGACGAGCACGTCGAGGTGCACGACGTGCGGTTCGCCTACCGCCAGGACCGCGACGTGCTGCACGGCGTCGACCTCGACCTGCGCCCCGGCGAGCGGCTCGCCGTGGTCGGCCCGTCCGGCGCCGGGAAGTCCACCCTGGGCCGGCTGCTGGCCGGGGTGCATCCGCCGCGCACCGGCCGGGTGACGGTGGGCGCGGTGCCGCTGGTCGAGCTGCCGCTGGACGACCTGCGCAAGCACGTCGTGCTGGTCACCCAGGAGCACCACGTGTTCGTCGGCTCGGTCGCCGAGAACCTCCTGCTGGCCCGGCCGGACGCCGACGAGGGCGACCTGCGGTCCGCGCTGGAGGCGGTGGACGCGCTGGGCTGGGTGCTCGCGCTGCCGGACGGTCTGGCCACCGAGGTCGGGTCCGGGAGGCCGCCCGGTCACCCCGGCGCAGGCCCAGCAGCTGGCGCTGGCCCGGCTGGTGCTCGCCGACCCGCACACCCTGGTGCTGGACGAGGCGACCTCGCTGCTCGACCCCCGGGCCGCCCGCCACCTCGAGCGGTCGCTGGCCGCCGTCCTGCACGGCCGCACCGTGGTGGCCATCGCCCACCGGCTGCACACCGCGCACGACGCCGACCGGGTCGCGGTCGTCGAGGGCGGCCGGATCAGCGAGCTCGGCAGCCACGACGAGCTGATCGCCGCCGGCGGCGCCTACGCGGCGCTCTGGGGCTCCTGGCGCAGCGACGCCGCCGACCCGGCCGCCACCGCGCACTGAGCACGAACAACAAGACGCCGCGCCGCCCATCCACCCGGCCGACGGCACCGAACCTCCCTCGGGCGGGGGCCGGTGATCGGAGCAGGGGAGCCGGCCTCCGCCTACCTGCGCGTGACCGACGTCGACGGTGCTCCCGAGGGACCGACCGCGCCGAACCGTGCCCGACAGCGGCGTACAGAGCGCGGTCGGGACCCGTTGATCACGCGCGCGTGATCAACTCGGTACGGCTGGGGTCGACGCCGGCACGGCAGGAACTCGTTCGTACGGCGAGCCGAGCGGCGGGCGCGGGTCGGTCGTGCCGCGCACCGGCCAGAACGACATCGCCCGCTCGGCCTGCGCGGTGATGGTCAGTGACGGGTTCGCGCCGAGGTTGGCCGACACGGCGGCACCGTCGACGACGTGCAGACCCCGGTGGCCGAACACCCGGTGCCAGCCGTCGACGACACCGTGCTCGCGGTCCGCGCCGATCGGGCAGCCGCCCAGGAAGTGCGCGGTCAGCGTGGAGCCGAGCAGGTCGGCGGCGTTGCCCCCGGGGTCGCCGTCGATCACCTCGGCGAGCCGGCGGACGACCTCGTTGCCGGCCGGGATCCAGGTCGGGTTGGGCACCCCGTGCCCCTGCCGGCTGGTCAGCCCCCACCGGCCGAGGCGTCGCCGACCGGAGACGACCAGCGAGTTGTCGATCGACTGCATGACCAGCGCGATGATGGTGCGCTCCGACCAGCGCCGGACGGTCAGCGTGCGCAGGAAGGCGCGCGGGTCGCGCAGCTGGTCCAGCAGCCAGGTCAGCCACCTCGGCCGCGGCCCGTCGCCGTCGGTGAGGGTGACGGACAGCAGCCCCATCGCGTTCGAGCCGTGGCCGTAGCGCACCGGCTCGACGTGGGTGTCCGGTGCCGGCCGGAACGACGACGTGATCGCGACGCCGCGGGTGAAGTCGACGTCCGGGCGCCGCGACAGCGCACCCACCAGGGACTCGGAGTTCGTGCGGGTCAGCTCACCGAGCCGCGGCGAGAGGTGCGGCAGCCGCCCGGTGTCGCGCATCCGGTGCAGCAGCCGCTGGGTTCCCCAGGTGCCGGCGGCGAGCACCACCTGCGCGGCGGTGACGGTGTCCCGGGTCCGCCCGGGCAACCAGGCGCCGGTCCGCTCCGTCTCGACCTGCCACCCGCCGGCTACCTCGCGCAGGCCGGACACGGTCGTCCGCGGCCGGACCTCGACCCCGAGCCGCTCGGCGAGGTAGAGGTAGTTCTTCACCAGGGTGTTCTTCGCGCCGTGCCGGCAGCCGGTCATGCACTCGCCGCACTGGATGCACCCGGTGCGGTCCGGGCCGGCCCCGCCGAAGTAGGGGTCCGGCACGGTCCGGCCCGGCGCGTCGCCGAAGAACACCGCGACCGGCGTGAGGGCGAAGGTGTGGCCGACGCCCATCTGGTCGGCGACGTCCTTCATCGCCAGGTCGGACGGCGTGGTGGTCGGGTTCCGGGTGACGCCGAGCATCCGGCTGGCCAGGTCGTACGCCGGGGCGAGCTCGGCCCGCCAGTCGGTGATGCCGCGCCACTGCGGGTCGTCGTAGAACGCCTCGTCCGGCCGGTAGAGCGTGTTGGCGTAGACCAGCGAGCCGCCGCCGACGCCGGCACCCGCGAGGATCGTGACGTCGGGCAGCCGGTGGATCCGCTGGATGCCGAAGCAGCCCAGCCGGGGCGCCCAGAGCCAGCGACGCAGGTCCCACGAGGTGCGCGCGAACTCGTCGTCGGCGAACCGCCGGCCGGCCTCGATCACGAGCACCCGGTAGCCCTTCTCGGCCAGCCGCAGCGCGCTGACCGACCCGCCGAACCCCGAGCCGACCACCACGACGTCGTAGTCGGGCGGTGTCATCGTCTGTCGGAGCACCTTGAGCGCCCGCAGCGACGTCGAGTAGCCGCGGGCCCAGGCGTCCCAGGACACCGACGGCGGCGGCGCGAACCCGTGCAGCCGCTGCACCGCGACGGTCTGCGGCTCGGTGTACTTGATGATGCCGTCGCGGCCGTGCCGCCGGCCGAGCCCGGAGTCCTTCACGCCGCCCATCGGTGAACGGGTGGCGCCCCAGACCGCGGCATACGTCTCGTTGATGCTCACCGTCCCGGTGCGGATCCGCGCGGCGACGGCCCGGCCGCGCCGGATGTCCCGGGTCCACACCGACGCGTTGAGACCGAACGCGGAGTCGTTGGCCCGTGCCACGGCCTCGTCCTCGTCCCGCACTGCGCGTACCGAGACGACCGGGCCGAAGGTCTCCTCGCGGCACAGCGCCATGTCCTCGGTCACGCCGGTCAGCACCGTGGGCTCGTAGAAGTAGGGCCCGAGGTCGGGCCGGGCCCGGCCCCCGGTCAGCACCGTCGCGCCCTTGGCGACCGCGTCCTCGACGTGCGCCTGCACCCGGTCGAGCTGCCGGGCCGAGATCAGCGAGCCCATGTCCGGGCCGTAGTCGAGGTCGCTGCCCAGGCGCAGGGCGCGGACCCGTTCGACGAACCGGTCGAGGAACGCGTCGTGCACGCTGTCGACGGCGTACAGCCGCTCCATCGAGATGCACAGCTGGCCGGCGTTGCTGAAGCAGTCGCGCACGGCGCCTTCGGCGGCCCGGTCCAGGTCGGCATCGTCGAGCACCAGCATCGGGTTCTTGCCGCCGAGCTCGAGCGAGCAGCCCACCAGCCGGCGCGCGCACCGCTCGGCGACCTCCCGGCCCACCGGCGTCGAGCCGGTGAAGCAGACGAAGTCACCGCCGTCGACGACCGCGCGGCCGACCACCGGACCGTCGCCGACGACCACCTGCCACAGATCGGCGGGCAGCCCGGCCTCGATCGCCAGCGCCCGGATCCACAGCGCCGTCAGCGCTGTCTGGGTGTCCGGCTTGTGCACCACCGCGTTGCCCGCGAGGAACGCCGGGATCGAGTCGCTGACCGCCAGGGTCAACGGGTAGTTCCACGGCGACACCACACCGACGACACCCTTGGCGTGCCGCAGCTCGCGGGCCGACGACAGCAGCGGCACCAGGCCGGCGTGCCGCACCGGCGCGAGGTAGCGGCGGGCACTGCGCGCGTAGTGGCGGGCGGTGATCGCGACGTCGACCAGCTCCTCGAGGGCGTGCCGCCGCGCCTTCCCGGTCTCCAGCTGCACGAGGTCGAGCACCTCGGCCTGCCGGTCCAGCAGCAGGTCGTGCAGCCGGAGGAACACCGCCGTCCGGTCGGGCAGGGGCACCCGGGCCCAGCGCTGCTGCGCCTCGCGGGCCACGTCGTAGGCGCGGTCGACGTCGACCGGCGTCGAGACGGGGAGCTCGGCGAGCGGCTCGCCGGTGAATGGCGCGTACGTCGTCGTCCGGAGCGCGTCGGCTCCGGCGACGACCGCCCCGGTCAGCTCCGCGTGCTCGGCGAGCGGGCCCATGGGCCCGAGGTTACCCGGCGGTAACGTCGAGCGTCGCGCCGACCTGGTCGCGGATCTCCTGCACGGCCCAGCCGTTGCCGTCGGGGTCGGCGAAGAAGACGAACGAGCCACCGTCCCGCGGGTCAAGCTGCTGGATCTCGGTGACGTCCACGCCGCGCTCGACGAGCTGGGCACGTGCTGCCGCCAGGTCCGTCACCACCAGCTGCAGCTTGGCCCCCGCGGAGAGGTCGGTGCCGGCAGGCACGACCGTCGGCCCGACGACGACCGAGCACGCCGACCCCGGAGGGGTCATGTGCACGACCCGCAGCGAGTCGGTCGGCTGCGTGTCGGCGTCCAGGTGGAACCCGAGGGTGTCCACGTAGAAGGTCTTCGCCCGGTCCACGTCGGTGACCGGGACCACCACGACCTCAAGCTTCCAGTCCATGACTCGTCCTCTCCCTTGCCGGCGTCCGGGTGACGCTCTCAGCACGGGGTCGGAGCCGGCCGCGCCGGCTCGACATCCTCCGGCGAGGTTCTTGGCAACAAGATGGCGCCGCCACCCTCGACCTGCCCGTCGAGGGTGGCGGCGCCGGATCGAGCCCAGCCGTGCGTCAGGCGGTCGTGAGTGAGAAGTCGTCGACGAAGAAGCTGGTGGCCAGCGTGCTGTCCTCGGCGCCGACGAGCTTGATGGTCACCGTCCTCCCGACGTACGACGACAGGTTGAACGTGCGCTGGACGTACCCGCTCGACGCGTTGGCGTTCGAGTAGGTCGCCAGCGTCGTGGTCGTCGTACCGCTGACCACCTGGACCTTCAGGGTGTCGTAGGGCGTCGTGCCCGACTCGCTGGTGGTGACCTTCAGCCACAGCGACAGGGTGGCGCTGCTGGCCGACGGGATGGCCACCGACTGCGACAGCGTGTCGGTGTGGGTCGTGCCGTAGCCGTCCAGCCAGCCGAGCCACGACCCGGTGCGCGCCCGGGCCGGGTCGTTGCTGATCACGCCGGACGTCTGGGTCCACGACGTCGCACCGGACTCGAAGCCCGGGTTGACGATCTTGTTGCCACCGGGCGGCGGCGGCGTGGTGCCGCAGGTCGTCCCGGCGACGTTGATCGCGCTGAACGCGGTGGCGACGCCGGCGCACTGGCTGCTGCTCGCGCCGTAGAGGTCCGTCGCTGCCTTGACGGCCGCGGTGCGCGCGCCCGAGTAGTTGGTCGACGACGTCATGTAGACGCTCAGCGCCCGGTACCAGATCTTGGCGGCGGCGTCCCGGCCGATCCCGGTCACGGTGGACGCGTTGCAGGTCGGGCTGTTGTAGCTGACGCCGTTGATCGTCTTGGCGCCGCTGCCCTCGGCCATCAGGTAGAACACGTGGTTTGCCGGGCCGGACGAGTAGTGCACGTCGAGGCCGCCGACGCCGGAGGACCAGCAGTCCGGCGAGGCACCGTCCCGGCTGGGCTTGTCCATGTAGCGCAGCGGGGTCCCGTTGCCGTTGATGTCGACCTTCTCGCCGATCAGGTAGTCGCCGACGTCGCTGGCGTTGTTCGCGTAGAACTCGACGGCCGTACCGAAGATGTCGCTGGTGGCCTCGTTCAGACCGCCGGACTCGCCGGAGTAGGTGAGGTTGGCGGTGTTCTCGGTGACGCCGTGGCTCATCTCGTGACCGGCGATGTCGATCGAGGTCAGCGGGCGGGTGTTGCCCGCGCCGTCGCCGTACGTCATCTGGCTGCCGTCCCAGAAGGCGTTGGAGTACGCGTTGCCGTAGTGCACGCGTGAGCGGACCCCGGTGCCGTTGTTGAAGATGCCGTTCCGGCCAAGAACGTTCTTGTAGTAGTCGAAGGTCACCTGGGAGCCGTAGTGCGCGTCGACACCAGCAGTCGCCCGGTCCGACGTGGTGCCGTTGCCCCATACGTCGTCGGCGTCGCTGAACAGCGTCCCGTTGCCGACGGTCGCGCCGCCGAGGTCGGTGGTGTTGTTGTTGCCGCGTGTCGGGTCGCTGAGCTTGTACGCGCCGGCGGTGCCCGAGGTCGCGATGGAGACCGTGCCCGAGTACTTGCTGTTGCCCGTTCCGGTGCGCACCTCGTCGGCCGAGCGGAGGACCTCACCGGTGACGCCGTCGACGACGACGTGCAGCACCGAGGGCGTCTGGTCGGCGCGGACTCCGGTCAACGTGACCTCCCAGGCCGTGGCCGGCCGGGAGCCGATCGCGTCCACCACGCGCCGGGCGTCGGTCGACGACACGGTGCCCTCGAAGGTCCGGGTCGCGGTGGCGACCGCGTCCGCCCGGGAGACCTTGGCGGCCGGGTCCAGCTGCAGCGGTCGCTGCAGGGTCAGCGAGGAGCCGTCGTACGAGCCGTCCTCGGCCAGGTGAACGACGACGTCGCCGCCGAGGACCGGGAGCCCGCGGTAGCTGCGGTCGTAACGCACGTGCGCGCCGCCGTCCTGGTCGTGGACGGTGGCGCCGCGGGCAGTGAAGCTGTCGTCGGGGCTCGTGCGCATCGCCGCGGGGTGGGCGGCGAGGGCGGCACGGGCCTGGTCGCGGGCATCGCGGCCGGCGGCCGAGGCGGTGGGTGCGCCAAGGCCGGTGGCCAACAAGCCGACGGTCGCCACGGTGGCGAGGCCGGCCAGCAGGCGGGAACGGGAGGGGGTCATCGAGCTCCTCGAGGAGTGGTGGTGCGGCCCTGCGGTGGGCCGCCGAGGAGCGTGGTGTGGCGCAGGTCACACGGTCAAGAGCCACGAACAGAACATGACGGACTTTTGACCCGTATCCGGACTAGCCATGACGGACCAGGCGATCCCCGCGGCTCAGTGGCCGACCGTGACCTCGACCCGCTGGAACTCCTTGAGGTCGGAGTACCCGGTGGTCGCCATCGCCCGGCGCAGCGCCCCGATCATGTTCATCGACCCGTCCGAGACCCGGGACGGGCCGCTGAGGATCTCTGCCAGCGAGCCGATGGTCCCGACCCGGACCCGCTCGCCGCGCGGCAGCTCGCCGTGGTGCGCCTCCGAGCCCCAGTGGAAGCCGCGGCCGGGTGCCTCGGTCGCCCGGGCCAGCGGCGAGCCGACCATGACGGCGTCGGCCCCGCAGGCGATCGCCTTGGAGATGTCGCCGGAGACACCCACCCCGCCGTCGGCGATGACGTGCACGTAGCGGCCGCCGGACTCGTCCAGGTAGTCGCGCCGGGCGGCGTGCACGTCGGCCACCGCGGACGCCATCGGCACCGAGACGCCGAGCACCGACCGGGTGGTGTGCGACGCGCCGCCGCCGAAGCCGACCAGGACGCCGGCGGCGCCGGTGCGCATCAGGTGCAGCGCCGCCTGGTAGGTGGCGCAGCCGCCGACGATGACCGGGACGTCGAGCTCGTAGATGAACTGCTTGAGGTTCAGCGGCTCGGCGCGGCCGGACACGTGCTCGGCGCTGACCGTCGTACCGCGGATGACGAACAGGTCCACGCCGGCGTCGACCACGGTCTTCCACAGCTGCGCGGTGCGCTGCGGGGACAGCGCCGCCGCCACCGTCACGCCGGCGGCCCGGACCTCCGCGATCCGGGCGGTCACCAGCTCGGGCTGGATCGGTGCCTCGTACACCTCCTGCATCCGCCGGGTGACCTCGGCGTCGTCCAGGCCGGCGATCTCGGCGAGCAACGGCTCCGGGTCCTCGTAGCGGGTCCAGAGACCCTCGAGGTTGAGCACCCCCAGGCCGCCCAGGTGGCCGATCGCGATCGCGGTCGCCGGCGAGACGACCGAGTCCATCGGCGCGGCCAGCACCGGGATCTCGAACCGGTAGGCGTCGATCTGCCAGGCGACCGAGACCTCCTCGGGGTCGCGGGTACGCCGGCTCGGGACGATCGCGATGTCGTCGAAGGAGTAGGCCGTCCGGCCGCGCTTGCCCTTGCCGATCTCGATCTCGGTCACGTCACCCTCTTCTGTCGGTGATCATGCGCAACTGGTTCGCCACTTGCGCATGATCACCGGCGATTGTGGCTGTGGTGCTCAGCGGGAGTGGTAGTTGGGTGCCTCGACGGTCATCTGGATGTCGTGCGGGTGGCTCTCCTTGAGCCCCGCCGAGGTGATCCGGACGAAGCGGCCGCGCTGCTGGAGCTCGGGGATGGTGTGCGCACCGACGTAGAACATCGACTGCGCGAGACCACCGATCAGCTGGTGGGCGACCGCGCGCAGCGGGCCGCGGTAGGGGACCTGGCCCTCGATGCCCTCGGGCACGATCTTGTCGTCCGAGCCGACGTCGGCCTGGAAGTAGCGGTCCTTGGAATAGGACACCTTGCCGCGGGAGGCCATCGCACCCAGCGACCCCATGCCGCGGTAGCGCTTGAACTGCTTGCCGTTGACGAACACCAGCTCGCCCGGGCTCTCGTCGCAGCCGGCGAGCAGCGATCCCAACATCACCGTGTCGGCGCCGGCGACCATCGCCTTGGCGATGTCACCGGAGTACTGCAGGCCGCCGTCACCGACGACCGGCACACCGGCCGGCTTGCACGCCTTGGCGACCTCGTGGATCGCGGTGATCTGCGGGACGCCGACCCCGGCGACGACGCGGGTGGTGCAGATGCTGTTGTGCACGATCACGTTGTCGGCGATGAAGCTGTGGGTCGGGCAGTCGACCTCGATGTCGTAAACAGGGACCGCCACCGGCATGGGTTCGCGCGACAGAGATCTTGACGCACTGCAGGTCGCCGAGATGGCGCTTCTGGTGGCTGGTGTCGAGCCGTGACCGGTAGCTGTCGGCGCAGTTGGCGACGACGGCGTCCCGAAGCCGCCGGCACCGCCCGGCTCGCACGAGACGCTGGGGAACGACCCGTGCACCAGAAGTGTCAGCACGTTCCGACAGCTCGACTAGCCGCGGCGAGGTGTTGCGGAAGCACTTCCGCCCACCCGGCTCGACGTGCCCGTCGCTGGCCAGCAGCCCGTCGCGCAGGCCCAGCGAGGTAGTCGTCGTTGCGGCAGAGGTACGTGTTCGGCAGGTGCTTCTCCGTTGCGCTTGCCGAACTCGGCCGAGCAGGCGCGCCCACTGCAACGAGTAGAGCCGCACGATCCAGCAGTTGTTCACCCGCTGGACCGTGGGGGTACGCCGGTCACCCGCTGGACGACGGAGGCGAGCTTGTCGGCGAGGTCGTCCTCGTCGCCACCGAAGGACCAGGACACGTTGCCGATGCTCGAGCGGCCGTTCGCTGGTTGAGGAACGCGTGCCCGTCACCGAGGAAGGTGCCGAACAGGAAGCCGAGGTCGTACGAGTCCTCTCAGGTCGGTGTGGTACCGCTTCAAGCCGGGACGGCCGCACCGCGAAGTCGTGCAGGTCGATGCGGATGTGCTCCGGCAGCTCGAAAGCGATGCGGCGCGGCGCGAGCGCAACCGCCCGGCCGTCTGCTCCGATCTCCTGCCAGCCCCAGCTTGCTCTCGCCGTACCGAGTCGGCTGGGCCAGCGCCGCGGCGTACCCCTGCTCGTCACCGACGCGGCGGCTCATCGACGACAGGTCACCGAGCCAGTAGCGGTGATCAGGGGTGACGACGGTCGGGCGCCCGGACTGCGTGTGCCGCAGGGCCATGCACCTCGCGTACCCCGGTGCACCAGGCCTTCACCACCGTCACCGGCGCCTCCGTGCATGTTGACGACCCGGTCACCGGCGACGACGTCCTCGATGTTCTTGTATGTCGCGTCGGCCATCAGGACGCGGGTGCCGGCACCCAGGCAACCCGGGCCGACGCCGACCTTCACGCCGTCGACGCCCGCGTCGAGCAGCGCCTGGGCGCCGGCGCGGGTCGCGACGTTGCCGGCGAGCACCTGCACGTGCCGGGTGGCGGGGTCCGCCTTGAGCCGTCGCACCATCTCCAGCATCAGCCGGGCCTGTCCGTTGGCGGTGTCCGGCACCAGGACGTCGACGCCGGCGTCGACCAGCGCGGTGGCCCGCTCCCAGGAGTCGCCGAAGAACCCGATGGCCGCGGCCACCCGGAGCCGGCTCTCGCCGTCCTTGGTCGCCTGCGGGTACTTCTCGGTCTTGACGAAGTCCTTGACCGTGATCAGCCCGGCAAGTCGACCGGCGCCGTCGACCAGCGGCAGCTTCTCGATCTTGTGCTTGGCGAGCAGCGCCGCGGCGTCCGCGCTCGAGATGCCGACCGGGGCGGTGACGAGCGGCATCGGCGTCATCAGCTCGCGGACCGTGCGCGTGTCGAAGTCCTCGGCGGGGACGAACAGCAGGTCGCGGTTGGTGATGATGCCCAGCAGCCGGCGATCGGCGTCCACCACCGGCAGGCCAGAGACCCGGTAGGTGCCGCAGAGCGCGTCCAGCTGGGCCAGGGTGACGTCCGGGCCGACGGTCACCGGGTCGGTGACCATCCCCGACTCGGATCGCTTCACCAGGTCGACCTGGTGCGCCTGGTCCTCGACCGAGAGGTTGCGGTGCAGAACGCCGATGCCGCCCTCGCGGGCCATGGCGATCGCCATCCGCGCCTCGGTCACCGTGTCCATCGCCGCCGAGAGGAGGGGGACGGACACGGTGATCTCGCGGGTCAGCCGCGAGGTGGTGTCGACCTCGGAGGGGATGACATCCGTCTCGTCCGGCAGCAGGAGGACGTCGTCGAAGGTGAGGCCCAGCGGGGCCAGGTCCTCGGAGGAGCCCATCGCCGTCACCTGGCCCATGCTACCGGCGGGACCCGTGCCGCCCGGCTGCGCCACGAGTCAGTGCTCGGACCGCCCGGCCTTGGCTGACCCGTGCGAGTCGGTTGACGACGGCTGCTCGGCCTCGGTCGACACGGCGGTCGAGCTCACAGTCGGCGTCGCCTTCTTGGTGTTCTGCGGCGTCGCCTTCTTGGTGTGCTGCGGCTCCGGCGCCGGGGTGCTCTCGGGCTCGGGCGCTGGCGCCGTGCTCCCCGCCGCTGCCTTCTTGGTGTTCTGGGGGTCCGGTGTCTTGCTGTTCCGCGGCCCCGGCGTCGTGCGGTTCCGCGGCTCCGGCGCCTTGGTGTTCTGGGGGTCCGGCTTCTTGGTGCTCTGCGGTTCGGCTGGCTTCGAGCTGTGCGGCCCCGGCGTGACCGCCGGTCCCGCGCCAGGTGTCCCGTGCTGCTTCTTGTCGTCGTTCGCGCGGTCCCGGGCGCGGGCCACGGCCGCCTCCAGGGCGTCGATCCGGGCCTCGATGGCGGTCCGCTGGCCGTGGCTGAGGTCATCGGTCGCGGCGAGCCGGGCGCGCATCCGCGACACGTCCGCATCCGCCCCGGCGAGGTCGCCGTGCGCCACCTTGGCGCGGGTACCGACCAGCTGTCGCTGCAGCCATGCCATCCGGGCGGCGTGGGCGCCCGCCTCGTCGTCGCCGCCGGTGACAGCCGAGACGATGCCACGGTAGGGCGCGAACGGGTCGCCGGTGACGGCAGCAGCCACCCCGCTCACCGACAGTGTCGCGCCGACGACGAGGGCGATGGTGGTGGCGCGCAGCCCGTGGCCGCGCCGGATCGGTTCGGCGGGTACGGCGACGAGCCCGGGCCGGGCCTGGTCCTCGCCGGCCTCGGACAGCAGCGCTGCCAGACCGTCGTCGACCTCGTCGGCGAACGCGGCCAGAAGTCCGGCGAGCGCGTCGTCCGCGGGCACGTCGGCGCGCGCGGCGAGCAGGTCGAGCAGCGCGTCGTCGGCAGCGACCGCAGCGAGGTCGAGGTTGCCGCCGCCCTGGCTGATCATGACGCCACCTCCGCGGTGGCGAGAGTGCGCAGGCGGGACAGCGCCCGGTGCTGAGCGACCCGGACGGCGCCGGGGGTCATCCCGAGCGCGGCACCGGTCTCCTCGGCGGAGAGCCCGACGACGACGCGCAGCAGCAGCAGCTCGCGCTGGTGCGCCGGAAGGAGGTCGAGCAGCCGGCGGGCGGTGTCCGCCTCGCTGCTGCGCACGGCGTAGTCCTCCGGGCCGAGACCGGAGTCGGCGGTCTCCGGAAGGTCCTCGGTGGGCACGGCGGCCCGGACGGCGGCCCGCTGGGCGTCGACGACCTTGTGCGCGGCGATGCCGAAGACGAACGCCTCGAAGGGGCGTCCCTCGTCCCGGTAGCGCGGCAGGGCGGACAGCACGGCGAGACATACCTCCTGGGCCACATCGTCGGCGGCGTGCTCGCTCCCGGGCAGCCGCCCCAGTCGTGCACGGCAGTACCGGTGGACCACAACTCGGACCTGTCCGAGCAGCGTGTCCCGCGCCGCGGTGTCACCCGCGACGGCCCGAGCAGCCAGGCCTCCCATGTCGACCCGGTCCTCGACCTCCGTGCCTCTGGAGATCGCTCCCGGGTGCCCGGACGTTACGGTCACCCGGTCACCGGACCAGCCCCCACCGGAACCCCATGGCCACGGCCTGAGCCCGATCGGCTGCGCCCAGCTTGCGGAACAGCCGGCGCGCATGGGTCTTCACGGTGTCCTCGGAGAGGTACAGCTCACGACCGATCTCGGAGTTGCTGCGGCCGCGGCCCATGCCGCGCAGCACCTGCAGCTCGCGCTCGGTCAGCGGCGGCAGGCCTTCGGCGTCCGGACGCGGCCGGGGCAGGTGCCGGGAGGCGACGTCGGCGAGGGCCTGGGTGACCATGGCGGTCAGCTCCTCCCGGGACGCGTCCTTGACCAGGTAGCCCCGCGCACCCGAGCTGACCGCGCGGGCGACGCCGTCGACGTCCTCGGCCATCGTCATCATGATGACGGCAGTCCGGGGGGCCGCACCGAGGATTCGCCGAGCTGCCTCCACTCCGCCGATGCCGGGCATCCGTACATCGACCAGCACCAGGTCGGGCCGCTCGGCGCTGAAGCGCACCAGGCACTCCTCCCCCGAGCCGGCCACCACGACCCGTTCCACCCCGGCAACCGTGGCCACGGCACGCCGCAGGGCCTCCCGGGCCAGCGGTGAGTCGTCGCAGACGAGGACGGTGGTCATGGGCGTGGGTCACCTCCGGCGGCCGGGTCGGTCCCGGCGCACCCCGTTCTCATCGGCAGGTGTAGCGCCCGGCCTGACCCCCAGTTGGCGAGATTCGCGCTCAGGCCTCCAGCAGGGCCTCGACGTCGGGGCGGCCGAGCCACTCGGCCCGCAGCTCCTCGGGCAGGTCGTCGGCGATGGCGGTAACGGCCCGCCGGGCCGAGTCGAGGGCCCGGGCGCTCTCGTCGGGCGCGTCGGCGGCCAGCAGGGCCCCCAGGACGGCGCGGACCGGCCACTGCAGGGGCAGGGTGCCCAGGCTCTCGGCCAGCAGCCCGGCGCGGCGCAGGACGCCGCCGGCCTCCGCGGGCCGGCCGGCCTCGAGCTGGGCAACCCCCAGGAAGAGCAGCCCCTTCGCCACGTGCCGCGGCGCTCCCGAGTGCTCGGCGAGGTCGACCGCCTCCGAGGCCGCCTGGACAGCGTCCTCGGCGCGCTCCTCCAGCAGCGCCACCTCCGCCCGCACCCAGCCCAGCCGGACCCGCTGGCGCCACCAGTCGACCCGGCCGTCGGCCAGGGCGGTGGCCTCGGCCAGCCGGCCGGTGGCGGTGCTGCCGTCCCCGAGGCCGACCGCGTCGGCGGCCAGGCCCAGCAGGGCGTCGAAGCCGGCCTCCCCGGCCCCCTCGGAGCCTTCGAGCGCGCGCTCGTCGTAGCCCTGGGCCACCGGATGCCGGCCGAGCTGGCGGTGCACGCTGGCCACGGTTGCGCTGGCCAGGGCCGACAGCATCCGGCTCTCCGCCGACCGGTCGCCGGCGACCAACGGGTCGAGCACCTCCAGCGCGCCGCCGTACCGGCCGGCGGACGCCAGGCAGACACCGAGCAGCCAGCCCGCCGCGGCCGCCTCCGCGGTCAGCCCGCCCTCGGTCGCGAGCTCGACGGCTCGGCGCAGCGGGGCGACGCCGGCCGACGGCCGGCCGTGGAAGGCAGCCCGCTCCCCCTCGGCCAGCAGCCCCGCGAGGTCGTCGGCCACGCCTGCCCCCTTGATCCTCGCCCGGTACGTCGGGCGCGAGGCTACCGTGCGGGCACGCCGCCCGAGACGACCGCCAGGACCGCGGCGACCGCCGACGCGAGGTCGGTCACCCGGGTCACCCCGGCCCGGTCGCCGTGGTGGTCCCACCCGGGTCCGCCCAGCAGAACGGCCGGCCGCGGCCGGATCACGGCCAGCGCGTCGCCGTCGGGCAGCCGGGCCGGTCCGGTCGCGCCCTGCGCCCAGAGGAAGACGGCCAGCGCGCCGGTACGGCTCACCGCGTCGACCAGGGCCCGTGAGGGCAGCCGGGCGCCCAGCGGCCGGGTCGCCACCCGGCGCTCGGTCAGGGCCGCCGCGAGCGCCACCAGCGGCAGCCGGTGGTCCTCCGGCTCCAGGGCCGCGAGCAGCACGGGTCTGGTGTTCAGCGCCCGGCCGGCCGGGGCCGGCACGGAGCGCAAGGCGACCTCGGCGCACTCGCTGAGCAGGTGCTCCACCTCGACCCCCGCCCCGGTGCTGCGCCAGCGGTCGCCGACTCCGCCCAGGACGGGGAGCAGCAGGTCGTTCCAGGTGGGCACGACGCCCGACCGGGCCAGGCTGGCGCGCAGCAGCTCGGTGCAGGCGTCGCTGTCCAGCCCCATCGCCGCCCGGGCGAGCCCGCGGGCGGCCGGGCCGGCGTCGCGGGTGGGGACCACCCGGCCGCCACCGGAGCGGGCGCCGCGGCGCTCGCGGGCGGCAGCCACCGGAGGCTCGGGCAGCGCGTCGTGGGACCCGGGCAGGTCGTCGGCGCCGATCTCGGTCGCCGTCCGGGCCGCGTCGGCGGTCGCGACGCCCTCCAGCATCAGGCGGCGCATCAGGGTGAGCCGCGCCAGGTCGGCGGCGGTGTAGCGGCGCCGGGTGCCCGCCTCGTGCAGGCTCGGCCCCAGGCCGTACCGGCGGTCCCAGGTGCGCAGGGTGCCGGTCGCCACGCCGAGCCGGCGGGCCACCGCGGCGACGCCCAGCGACGCCGGCACGGCCTCGGGCAGCGGGCGCGCCGGTCGGCGTCGGATCGGCATGCCGACGATTGTGGCCCCTGACGCAGACGCGCGAGGGCCCGGCTCCCTTGGTGGGAGCCGGGCCCTGGTGCGTTCGGGCGATCAGGTCAGGTCAGTGCGCGTGACCGTGCCCGTGCCCGTGACCGCCGGCGGCCTCGGGCTCCTCTTCCTTCTTCTCCACCACGAGGGTGTCCGTGGTGAGAACCATGCTGGCGATCGAGGCGGCGTTCTGCAGCGCCGACCGGGTCACCTTGACCGGGTCGAGCACGCCCTGGGCGACCAGGTCGCCGTACTCGCCGGTGGCGCCGTTCCAGCCGGTGCCCACGCCGTTCTCCCGGACCCGGTTGACCACGACGTAGCCCTCTGCGCCGGCGTTCTCCGCGATCCAGCGCAGCGGCTCGTCGGCGGCCCGCCGGACGATGTTCACCCCGGTCGCCTCGTCGCCGGACAGGCCGAGGTCGTCGAGAACGGCGACCGCGTGCACGAGGGCGGAGCCGCCACCGGCGACGATGCCCTCCTCGATGGCCGCGCGGGTCGCCGAGACGGCGTCCTCGATGCGGTGCTTGCGCTCCTTGAGCTCGACCTCGGTGGCCGCGCCGACGCCGATGACGCAGACGCCGCCGGCCAGCTTGGCCAGCCGCTCCTGCAGCTTCTCGCGGTCCCAGTCCGAGTCGGTGTTCTCGATCTCGCTGCGGATCTGGCGGACCCGGTCCTCGACCGCGTCGCGCTTGCCGCCGCCGTCGATGACCGTGGTGTCGTCCTTGGTGACGACGACCCGCCGGGCGGAGCCCAGCACCTCGAGGCCGACCTGGTCCAGCTTGAGCCCGACCTCGGGCGCCACGACCTGGCCGCCGGTGAGCACCGCGAGGTCCTCCAGCATCGCCTTGCGGCGGTCGCCGAAGCCCGGCGCCTTGACGGCGACCGAGACGAACAGCCCACGGATCTTGTTGACGACCAGGGTCGACAGCGCCTCGCCGTCGACGTCCTCGGCGATGATCGCCAGCGGCTTGCCGGCCTTGGCGACCTGCTCCAGCAGCGGCAGCAGGTCGGCCACCGCCGAGATCTTGCCCTGGTGGATGAGCACGTAGGCGTCCTCGAGGACGGCCTCCATCCGCTCCGGGTCGGTCACCATGTACGGCGAGATGTAGCCCTTGTCGAACTGCATGCCCTCGGTGAACTCGAGCTCGAGGCCCATCGTGTTGGCCTCTTCGACAGTGATGACGCCGTCCTTGCCGACCTTGTCGAAGGCGTCGGCGATCAGCTCGCCGACGGCGGGGTCCTGGGCCGAGATGCTGGCGACCTTGGCGATGTCGTCCTTGCCGTCGACGTCACGCGCCATCTCGAGCAGCCGGGCCGACACGGCCTCGACGGCCTTGCTGATGCCGCGGTTGAGCAGCACCGGGCTGGCGCCGGAGGCGACGTTGCGCAGGCCCTCGCGGACCATGGCCTGGGCGAGCACCGTCGCGGTGGTGGTGCCGTCACCGGCGACGTCGTTGGTCTTGGTGGCGACCTCCTTGGCGAGCTGGGCGCCGAGGTTCTCGTACGGGTCGTCCAGCTCCACCTCCTTGGCGATCGTCACGCCGTCGTTGGTGATCGTGGGGGCGCCCCACTTCTTGTCGATGACGACGTTGCGGCCCTTCGGGCCGAGGGTCACCTTCACGGCGTTGGCGAGCTTGTTGACGCCGGTCTCGAGCGCCTTGCGGGCCGCGTCGTCGAACTGGAGGGTCTTGGCCATCTGGTCTCTAGCTTCCTTCGGTCGGGTGTGCACGAGGGACGGGACGACGACGCCCCAGGAGCCGGGGCTCCGGGAGGAGCCGGGGCCACCCGGGGCGTCGTCAGGTCACCCGAGGGTGACCTGGGCCGTCCTACTTCTCGATGACGGCGAGGACATCACGCGCGGACAGGACGAGGTACTCCTCGCCGCCGTGCTTGACCTCGGTGCCGCCGTACTTGCTGTAGATCACGGTGTCGCCGACCGCAACGTCGAGCGGCACGCGTGCGCCGTCCTCGAAGCGGCCCGGACCCACGGCCAGGACAGTCCCCTCCTGGGGCTTCTCCTTGGCCGTGTCCGGGATCACGAGGCCCGACGCCGTGGTCTGCTCGGCGTCGGACGGCTGGACCACGATGCGGTCCTCGAGCGGCTTGATGGCAACCTTGGTGGCCGTCGTCACTGGTGACTCCCTCTCGCACGAATCTCACGAGCGTGGGGCGGGTTCGGTGACGGTCCGCCGTCGCGGGGGCCGGAACGCCTTGACCTCGCCGTAGCTGCTCTGGTTGGCACACTCACCTCGAGAGTGCCAAGACGAAATCTAGGCGAGACCTGGCACTCGGTCAACCCGAGTGCCAGCGGAGGCTCAGAACGAGCCGGCCCGGCGGGCCTTGTCGGCGTACATCTCGGCGTCGGCCCGGGCGAGCAGCGTCGCGACGCTGTCCCCGGCCCGGTAGGTCGTGATGCCCAGCGACGAGCCCACGTCGTGCGCGCCGGTCAGCTCCGACCACCCGCCCTCGAGGCTGCGGCGGAGCCGGCTCAGCGCCGCGGTCGCTCCGGGGCCGCCGGTGTGCTCGAGGAGCACCACGAACTCGTCGCCGCCGAGGCGGCCGACCGTGTCGACGCCGCGGGCGGTCGCGAGGAGGCGCTGAGCGACCGAGACCAGGACCGCGTCGCCCGCGGCGTGCCCCAGCGCGTCGTTGATGGCCTTGAAGCCGTCCAGGTCGGCCACTACGACCGACGGGGTGCCCAGGCCACGCTCGGCGCGGGCGATCGCGCCGGCCATCGCGGTCTCGACCGCGCGGCGGTTCGCCAGGCCGGTGAGCGGGTCGCGGGTGGCTGCCCGGCGCAGGCCGGCGGAGAGCCGACGCAGCTCGAACAGCGCTATCACCTGGTCGGCGATGTCCCGGAGCAGGCCGAGCTGGACCGCGTCGAGCTGCCCGGACCGCTCGTCGAACGCGGAGATGGTGCCGACCGAGTGCCCGTCGCTGGTGACCAGGGGGGCCGAGGCGTAGAGACGCACGTTGGCGATCCGGCCGGTGACGAACGGGTTCTCGGCGAACAGCGCCTCGTCGCGGGCGTCCGGGGTGTAGACCACCTCGGTGCCGACGACGGTGTGCTGGCACATGGCGTCGGCGCGCGAGACCTCGCTCGGCTCGGTGCCGTGGGCGGCCGCCTGCCACTGCCGGTCGGCGTCGATCAGGTTGATGGCCGCTGTGGGGGTGCCGCAGACGTAGGCAGCCAGCCGGGCCGCGGCATCCAGGTCGCCCTGCCGGGGCTGGTCCAGGACGCCGAACGCCCGCAGGGCGGCGACCCGGGCCGGCTCGTCCGCGGGGACGGGCCAGCTGGCGGGCCGCTCCTCCTCGGGCAGGTCGGCGGGGTCGAGCACGGATGCGGTCATGGGGGTCCTCCGTCAGGGCAGCTCCTGCCTGCATCGGCACCGGGAGTCCACACCTTCAGCCCCGGCTTGCGATGATCGCCCGGTGGACCCGCACCCCGAGGTCGCGGCGTTCCAGGCGCTGCGCACGCCGGAGGGTGCCGCGCTGCTCGCTCGGATCACGCCGTACGACGAGGAGCGGGCCTTGGCGGCGGCCGAGCAGCTGCGCCGCGCCGGCGTCGACCACGGGCTCGCGGCCGCCGCGCTCACCCAGGCCCGGCTGCGGGCCCGGGCCCGGGGCAAGCTCGGTGCGGCCGCCGACCGGATGTGGTTCACCGCGGACGGCCTGGAGCAGGCGACCCGGCCCGCTGTCGCCGCCCGGCACGCGGAGCGGTTCGCGGCGCTGACCCCGGATCGGGTGGCCGACCTGTGCTGCGGGATCGGCGGCGACCTGGTGGCCCTGGCCGGCGCGGCGACCGGGGGCGTCCTCGGTGTCGACCGCGACCCGCTCACCGCAGCCGTCGCCGCGGCGAACGCCGCCGCCCTGGGCGTGGCCGACCGGGTCGAGGTGCGCTGCGCGGACGTCACGGCCACCGACCTGGCCGGGGTGGACGCCGCCTTCGTGGACCCGGCCCGGCGGAGCAGCAGCGGGCGGGCGCTGGACCCGCGCTCGTGGTCGCCGCCGCTGGGGTTCGTGCTCGGGCTGGCCGGGCGGCTGCCGGCCACCGGGGCCAAGCTCGCGCCCGGGGTGCCGCACGGGGTGCTGCCGGCCGACGCCGAGGCCGAGTGGGTGTCCGACGGCGGCGACGTGGTCGAGTGCGCGCTGTGGTGCGGGCCGCTGGCGACCGGCGTACGGCGCCGGGCCACCCTGCTGCCCTCCGGGGCGACGCTGACCGGCGACGGCACCCGGGCCGGGGTGGCCGGGCCGGTCGGCCGCTACCTGGTGGAGCCGGACGGCGCGGTGATCCGGGCCGGGCTGGTCGCGGAGGCGGCCGACCTGGTCGACGGCCGGCTGCTGGACCCGACGATCGCCTACCTGACCTGCGACCAGCTGCCCGCGACGCCGTTCGGCACGGCGTACGAGGTGACCGACGTGCTGCCGTTCGGGCTCAAGCGGCTGCGCACCCTGCTGCGGGAGCGTGGGGTCGGCCGGCTGACCGTCAAGAAGCGCGGGACGGCGGTGCAGCCCGAGGTGCTGCGCAAGCAGCTGCGGCTGAGCGGCGACGCCGAGGCCACCGTCGTCCTCACCCGGATCGCCGGCCAGCAGTCGGTGCTCGTCGTCGAGCGGCTTCAGGCGAGCACGGCGACGAGGTAGCCGACGTAGGTGACGGCGAGGCCGGCCCCGGCCAGCCTGCCCAGCAGGCCGCCGCGGGTCACGAGCAGCAGGACGACCGGCAAGGCCACCCCCAGCGACGCAGCCGGAAGCACGTCGTCGACGACCAGCGGCCGGGCCAGCGCGGCCGCACCGAGGGTCGCCGTGGCGTTATAGGCGGCCGAGCCGACCACGCCGGCCACCGCGATCTCCGGCACGTCGTGCCGCGCCGCGGTGAGCACCAGCGCGAACAGCTCGGCGGTGGTCGCCAGCGCGAGCACCGTCAGGCCGACCGCCGAGTCGGTGCGGCCGAGGCTGTCGACCACCCGCTCGGCGCCGCGCACCGCCAGGTCGCCGCCGGCCAGCATCAGCCCGATGCCCACGACTGCGAGCAGCAGGGACAGCGCGGGCGAGCGGTCCGGGTCCGCGTCGTCGTCGTCCAGCTCGGCGAGCTCGCCGAGCGCCGGCGGCTCGCGTTCCCGCCACCAGACCAGGGCCACCAGACCGACGTACGCCGACAGCAGCAGGCCGCCCTCGACCCGGCCGACCCGGCCGTCCAGCAGGGTGAGCAGGGCCAGCGCCGCGGCCACCGCGGCCATCCCGGCGTACTGCCGCACCCGGTGCCCGACCGCGAGCGGCCGGACCAGCGCGGCGAGTCCGAGGCAGGCGGTGAGCATCGTGACGTTGGCGCCCAGCGCGTCGCCGACCGCCAGGCCGGGCCGGTCGCGCAGGGCCGCGATCACCGCCGTGAGCAGCTCCTCCGGTTCGGCCCCGGCGAGCAGGATGCCGACCGCGATCACCGTCACGCCGAGCCGGCGCGCGGCCCCGGCCGCGTTCTCCGACGAACAGCTCGGCGCCGCCGAGCAGCAGCACGGCCGCGGCGCCCAGCAGCAGCCAGCCGAGCACGCCGGCTACCGAGCGACGACGTCGGTCACCGGCATCGACGAGTCGGCCGCCAGGTCCAGCCGGGACGGGTCGACCCCGCGGGCCACCAGCTCCGAGCCCAGCGCCGCGACCATCGCCCCGTTGTCGGTGCACAGCCCGGGCCGCGGCACCCGCAGCGCGATGCCCGCCGCGTCGCACCGCTCCTGGGCGAGGGCCCGCAGCCGGGAGTTCGCCGCCACCCCGCCGCCGATCAGCAGGTGGTCGACGCCCTGCTCGGTGCAGGCCCAGCACCGCCTTGCGGGTCAGCACGTCGACGACGGCCTCCTGGAACGCCGCGGCCACGTCGGCCACCGGCACCGGCTCGCCGTCGCGCTCCCGGGTCTCCACCCAGCGGGCCACCGCGGTCTTGAGGCCGGAGAACGAGAAGTCGTAGCGGTGCTCGCGCAGGTCGCGCGGCCCGGTCAGGCCGCGCGGGAAGTCGACGTACGCCGGGTCGCCGTCCTTCGCCTCGCGGTCGATGTGCGGGCCGCCGGGGAACGGCAGCCCCAGCACCCGGGCCACCTTGTCGAACGCCTCGCCGGCGGCGTCGTCGATGGTGGCCCCGAGCGGCTCGACGTCGCCGGTCACGTCGCGCACCAGCAGCAGCGAGGAGTGGCCGCCGGACACCAGCAGCGCGATGCACGGCGCCGGCAGCGCGCCGTGCTCGAGCTGGTCGACGGCGACGTGCGCGGCCAGGTGGTTGACGCCGTACAGCGGCTTGCCGAGCCCGATCGCGAGCGCCTTCGCCGCGGCGACGCCGACGAGCAGCGCGCCGGTGAGTCCCGGGCCGCTGGTGACCGCGAGCGCGTCGACGTCCGACAGCCGCACCCCGGCGTCGGCGGCGGCCCGCTCGATGGTCGGGACCATCGCCTCGAGGTGCGCCCGGCTGGCGACCTCGGGCACGACACCGCCGAACCGGGCGTGCTCCTCGACGCTGGACGCGACCGCGTCGGCGAGCAGGGTGTGGCCGCGGACGATGCCGACGCCGGTCTCGTCGCAGGACGTCTCGATGCCGAGCACCAGCGGCTGGTCAGCCACCCAGCGCCGTCCTGATGGCGGTGGCGAACCGCTTCGCCGATGCCGTGCCGCCGGTGCCGTCGTAGATGAGGAACATCGAGGGCTCGGTGAGCTCCAGCTCGAGCAGCACCGGGGCGTCGCCCGGCCCGGGTACCAGGTCGACCCGGGCGTAGACGAGCTGGTCGCGGGACGCGGGCGACACCTGGGCGAGGGCGTCCAGCACCAGCTCGGCGGCGTCGCGCTCGGCCTCGGACGGCTCGCGCGGCTCGATCGTCTCCGGCTTGTAGGCGTCGCTGACCAGCTCCATCGCGGGCGTGAGCAGCGGCCCCTTGCGCACGGCGTGGCTGAAGTCGCCGCCGAAGAAGAACATCGCCGTCTCGCCATAGGTGTCGACCTGCTGCAGGTAGGGCTGCACCATCACGGTGCGCCCGGCGGCGAGCAGCGCGGTCGCGTGCGCGACGGCCACCTCGTCGTGGTCACCGGACCGGTAGCGGTTGGTGTCCCTCGACCCCGCCGACACCGCCGGCTTCACGACGTACTCGCCGACTTCCGGCACCACGAACGCGTCGCCCGGCTCGAGCCAGTCGGTCGGCACGACGGGCAGCCCGGCCTGCTGCAAGGTGCGCAGGTAGGTCTTGTCGGTGTTCCAGGCCAGGACGTCGGCGGAGTTCGCCAGCGTCGTGGCGGCGGCCACCCGGCGAGCCCAGTCGAGGTACTCGGCGTGCCGGTCCTGGTAGTCCCAGGTGGACCGCACCACGACCAGGTCGTACGCCGACCAGTCCACCTGCGGGTCGGTCCAGACCGCGGCTTCCGCGTCGATGCCCTGCTTCGGCGAGTGCCGCGAGCAGCGCCGGCCCGTCCTCGTCGAGGTCGGGGAACTCGGCGGCGGTGGCGAGGGCGATGCGTGCGGTCACGGCGTCAGAGCCTAGTGAGACGCAACCGGAGGACCAGCGCGTCGGTGCCGCCGGGTCGGTAGTAGCCGCGGCGCACGCCGATCCGCTCGAACCCGGCGCCGGTGTAGAGCGCCAGTGCGGCCGCGTTCTCGGCGCGGACCTCGAGCAGCACCTCGCCGGCGTCCCGGCGCCGGGCCTCGGCCACGAGGGCGTCCAGCAGCCGCCGGCCCAGCCCCCGACCCTGGCCGGCCGGCGCGACCGCCAGGGTCTGCACGTCGGCCTGCCGGCCCACCGACGACGAGGCCGGCGTAGCCGACCAGCTCGCCGTCGTCGCTCGGCGACCAGGTAGTGCCGCGACTCGGGCACGTGCGCGAGCTCGGACCAGAACGTCTCGACCGACCACGGGTCCGGGAACAGCACCGTCTCCAGCGCGTGCGCCGCCTCGACGTCCCACCACCGCATCGGGCGCAGGACGGCTTCGTCGCTCACGGCCTCGGCCGGCTCAGCACCGACTTGCGGGCGCCGGGCTCGGCGGCGTCCGGTCGGCGCAGGTAGAGCGGCTCGGGCTCGACCGTGGGCAGGCCGCGCGCGACCCAGGCCGCGAGGTCGGCGGCCCGCGGGTGCAGCGGGTCGCGGTGGCCGGGGAAGGCGTCGGGGTACAGCTCGGCACCGGCGCCGACCGCAGGCCCGTCGTACGCCGAGTCGGCGGGCGCCGCGACGTGCGGCCCGTCGACCCGCACCGGGCCGACGTCCTCGGCCCGGTAGGCCGCCCAGTGCACCTCGCGCCGCCGGGCATCGGTGACGACGCGGAACTGGCCGTCGAGACCGCTGCCCAGCGCGAGCACGTCGAGGGTGCAGACGCCGACCACCGGGATGGCCAGCACAGCCCCCAGGGTGCGGGCGGTGACCAGACCCGACCCGGAGCCCGGTGAACGGCCCCGGACCGACGCCCACCGCCACGCCGGTCAGCGCGGTGCGGTCGACTCCAGCCTCGGCGAGCACGGCCGCGATGGCAGGGGCCAGCAGCTCGCCGTGCCGGCGGGCGTCCACCGTGCTGCGCTCGGCCAGCAGCCGGTCGCCGTCGGCCAGCGCGACGGTGACCGCAGGCGTCGCGGTGTCCAGGGCCAGCAGCACGGTCGCGAGCCTAGGTCGTCGGGATGCCGCTGACGGAAGTACCCGCGTCCATTGATGGGCTTGAAGACCTGGACGTAGCCTCGAAGGCCCTGCCATAGAGCGGAGACTGGAGATGAGCGACAACGCCGAGACTGCGGTTCTCGCCGGGGGCTGCGCCTGGATCATGCAGCAGTTGCTGCGCCACCCCGAAGGAGTTGTCTCCACTCGGACTGGGTTCATGGGTGGCACGAACGACAACCCGACCGAGGAGAACAACGGCGGTCATGCCGAGGTTGTCGAGGTCGTCTTCGATCCCGAGCGGCTCTCCTATCGAGGGCTGCTGGAGGTGTTCTTCCAGGTTCACCGACCCGACCTCGACGAGCCCACCGTGGGTTCGCTGTACCGCTCCGAGATCTTCTGCACTAGCCCGGAGCAGCGGCGAGTGGCCGAGGAGATGATCCGCGACGTCGACGCGTCTAGCCACTGGCCCGGCAAGACGGTGACCAACGTCAGTGAGGCGGGGGTGTTCTGGGAGATGGGACCTGAAGATCAGGACTATCTCCTGCGGTTCCCGCAGGGCTGTAAACCGCCGTTCCCCGGGCCGGACGCCCAACCCGACGGCCCCGCTTCTGCCTAGCCTGCTCGCGGCTGAATGCCCACGCGGAAGGCGTTTAGCTCACCTCGGCCCGCGCATGGCAGATCGGGCAGCGGTAGTGGTCCAACCACTCGGGCCAGGGCTTCTCCAGCTGCTGCAGGCTGCGCACGTCGACGCCACAGCGGGCGAATGACCCACCTGTCGGGACAGCGTGCACGGAGTGTTCGGCGGGGAGTCGGTGCCTGACGTGGCCGGACAGGTCGGTTCCGAACACGAACTCGAGGCAACCGGCCCAGTGCGCTGGCTTGGACAACACTCGTCGAGGCTAGGCCCGGCCCGTCACCCACCGTGCACGCTTGAACACATCTTGACGTTTCGTGCGGAGACGGGATCCGGTGACGACTCGACATTCGTCAGGGAACTCATGCTCCTGTGAATCAGGCGGTCTGTGGACGGCGGATCTGTCGTCCACAAAGGGTTTTCGGGCCGGGGTTGTGTCCACGGTGGGCGCTAGTCTTTCGAACATGCATTCGACGATGGTGAGTCCGGTGGCCGCCGCCGCGGCGGTCGAGGACGCGGTCGGTGCGCTGGTCGGGTCGGTGTCCGCGGGCGCGGTCCGGGACCTGACCCACCAGCAGCTGGGTGATCTGGTGTCCTCGGTGCGCCGGGACCTGGCCCGGCTGGAGTCGGTCCAGCTGGAGGCGGTCGGGGAGGTCGACGCCCGCGGCAGCCACCGCCACGGCGGGGCGCTGACCGCGGCGGCGTGGCTGCGGATGCTGACCCGCGCCACCCCCGCCGAGGCGGCCGGGGCGGTGCGGACCGCCCGGGTGCTGCGCGCCGGGGTGCTGCCTGGCACTCGGGCGGCGCTGGCCGACGGGGCGATCACCGGCCGGCACGCCCAGGTGATCGCCGACGCGGTGCTCGACGCCCCGGCCGGTGCGGTCGCGCTGATCGAGCCCGAGGCGGTGGCCGCCGCGGCCGAGGCCGACGTGCGGGCGGTGGCCAACCTGATGCGCGCCTTCGGTCACGCCCTGGACCCCGACGCCGCCGACGCGGCCGCGGTCCGCCGCTACGACCGAGCCGGGGTCACCTTCTCCCCGACCCTGGACGGGTCGATGGCGATCAGCGGGCTGGCCGACGAGGTCACCGGTGCCCTGATCGCCACCGCGGTGGACACCGCCGCACCCCAGGTCAGCGGCGACACCCGGACCGCGGCCCGGCGCCGGCTGGACGGGCTGGCCGAGATCGCCCGCCGCTACCTCGCCGACCCCGACGCTCCGCGCCGCGGCGGCGGCGGCCACCCGCACCTGATCGTCACCGTCGACCAGACCACCCTGCGCACCACCGGCAGCGCCGCCGCCGGCAACGAAGCCGGCAACGAGGCCGGTGGCCACGCCGGCAGTGGTCAAGGTCCGGTCGGCGTCAACGGCTCACCCGGCGCGACCCTGTCCTGGGTCGGCCGGATCGCCGGCACCACCGCCGGCCGGGTCGGCTGCGACGCGATGGCCACCTTCGTCACCATCGGCCCGGACGGCGAGGTCACCGAGGCCGGCACCAGCCGACGGTTCTTCACCCCCGCCCAACGCCGGGCCATCATCGCCCGCGACGGCGACCGCTGCGGCTGGCCCTGGTGCGACCGGCCGATCGCCTGGTCCGACGCCCACCACCTCACCCCGGTCGAGGCCGGCGGCCCGACCACCGTGGCCAACGGCGCCCTGCCCTGCGAAGCCCACCACCTCTACCTGCACGAAGGCGGCTGGCAGCTGAACCGACTACCCGACGGCCGCTACCTCGCCCACCACCCCGCCACCGGCCGCACCCTCGGCCCGGAACCCCACCCACCCGGCCACAACCGACCACCACCCGCCAGGGAATGACCAGCCGCGGCGGGTCTCAGGGCAGCTCGACATCCGACCATCGCGGACCGACCATGCGCAGGGTCGCGGTCCGGGTCTCGTCGGCCGGGTCGCTGCCGCGGTGCAACACGACCTCGAGTCGGTCGTCGGAGAGCCCCTCGACCTTGCCGGCGCCCCACTCCACAACGGTGACCGACTCCGTCGAGGGTCGCGTCCAGGTCCAGGTCGTCCACCTCGGCCAGCGACCCAAGCCGGTAGGCATCGACGTGCACCAGCGGCGGACCGTCACCGAGAGCCGGATGCACCCGGGCGATCACGAACGTCGGCGACGTCACGTCACCGCGGACCCCGAGGGCCTGGCCCAGTCCTCGGGTGAGCGTCGTCTTGCCGGCCCCGAGGTCTCCGCTGAGCAGCACCAGGTCCCCGGCCCGCAGCAGCCCCGCCAGCCGGCGGCCGAGCGCTGCGGTGTCCGCCGCGGTCGGCAGGACCACGTCGACGGTGCCACTCATCCGCCGGTGCCTTCGCGGACCAGCCGCGCGACCTCGACCAGGTCCTCGCGCAGTGCCGCCACCGGCGCCCCCCGCGGGCCGAACCGGATCGCAGCCGACGGGTGGTAGGTCACCAGCAGCCGGCGACCCTGGTGCCACAGCGGTGCGGCCCGGCCCTGCTCGCGGAGCACCGCGATCCGGGCGCCCGGCCCGAAGAACCATTCCGCGGCGGTGCCGCCGAGGGCCACCACGACCACCGGGTCGACCAGGTCCACCTGCCGTTCCAGCCAGGGCCGGCAGCGGGCCACCTCGGCGCGGCGCGGCTTGCGGTTCGCCGGCGGCCGGCACTTGAGCACGTTGGCGACCGCCACCTGCTCCCGCCGCAGCCCGGCCTCGGCGAGCAGGCCGTCGAGCAGCTGTCCCGACCGGCCGACGAACGGCACCCCGGTCTCGTCCTCCTGCGCGCCCGGCGCCTCGCCGACGAGCAGCACGTCGGCCCCCGGCGGTCGCTGCCCGGGCACCACCCGGGTGCGGCTCGCCGCGAGCTCCTCGCACGCCACGCAGCCCTGCACCCGGGCGACGAGGTCCTCCCAGCTCGTGGCGGCGGCCGCGGCCAGCGCCGGGTCGGTGCGTCACGCCGAGGAGACGCGCACGGTGACGCACAGCGCCGCTCGACCAGATCGCGCAGGTGGTCGGTGACGATGTCGTGGTGCTCCAGCATCACCAGGTGGCCGGCCTCCGGCAGGATCACCAGCTCGGCACCGGGCACCTGCTCGACCATCGCCCGGCTGTGGTCGGCCGGAGTCATCAGGTCGCGCTCGCCGCCGAGGATCAGCGTCTCGACACCGTTCAGGACGTCGAGCGCGTCGAGCTTGTCGTGCGCGTCGAACGCCGGGAACAGCTCGCGCCAGCACGTCCAGCGGCGTCGCGTCGTGCATCCGGGAGACGAACCGCACCAGCGACGGCGGCACGTCGGTCGCGAACGAGTAGCGCTTGGTCAGGACGAACTCGATGTCGGCGCCCAGCGACCGGCCGCGGCGCGACCAGGGCCGGACGACGGTTGAGCGCGGTCAGGGCCTTCGGCGCGGCCCGGCGGAGCACCCGGACGGCGGCCGCCGGCGCACCGAACGTCACCTCGGCCAGCCGGCCCGGCGAGGTCGAGATCAGCGCGACGCCGATCACCCGGTCGCCGAACAGCTCGGGCTCCTGGTCGGCCAGCGCCATGATCGTCATGCCGCCCATCGAGTGGCCGACGAGCACCACCGGACCCTTCGGGGCGGTGGCCGTCGAGCACCGACCGCAGGTCGCGGCCGAGCTGGTCGATGGTGGCGTGCTCGGGCCGTCCCGCGACCCGACCGGCCGTGGCCGCGCTGGTCCCAGAACACCAGCCGCGACCCGTCCTCGGCCAGGTCGGCCAGGTCGCGTCGCTGGTAGTGCCAGCTGTCCTGGTTCAGCGCCAGGCCGTGGCAGAACACCACGGTCACCGGCGGCACCTGGCGCGCGGACGGCTGCGGGCCGTCGACCTCGACGTGCAGCCGGACGCCGTCGGTGGCGGTGACCGGGACGACCGTGCCGCGCAGCTCGCCGAACGGCTCGTCGGCCTCGGGGTCGTCGCCGCGGAACGAGCGGCCCACGGCGTACCGCTCGGCCGCCAGGCCCACCGCCGCGCCGGCCACGACGACGCCCGCGGCGCCCGCGACCACGGCGGCGCGCCTGCCCCAGGTCGGCAGGCCGCTCACGGGGTCACCTCGCGGCCGCCGTCGACGTAGACCCGCGGCACCCGCGGCCCGACCCGCGTGACGATCTCGTAGGAGATGGTGCCGGTGGCCTCGGCCCAGTCCTGCGCGGTCGGGCCGCCGTCGTCGCCGGCACCGAACAGCACCACCTCGTCGCCGACCGCCGCGTCGTCGTCGCCGAGGTCGAGCACGAGCTGGTCCATGCAGACCCGGCCGGCGACCGTGCGACGCCGGCCGGCGGCCAGCACCGGGCCGACGTTCCCGCCGGCCCGCGGCACGCCGTCGGCGTAGCCGAGCGGCACCAGGCCGAGCGTGGTCTCCCGGTCGGTGGTGTAGGTGTGCCCGTAGCTGACCCCGGCGCCGGCCGGCGCCCGCTTCACGTGCACCAGCTCGGCGGCCAGCGTCATCGCCGGGCGCAGGCCGTACGCCGACGGCCCGGCGACGTCGGGCACCGGCGACAGCCCGTAGACCGCGATGCCGGGCCGCACCAGGTCGAAGTGCTGCTCGGGCGCGGTCAGGGTCGCGGCCGAGTTGGCCAGGTGGCGGACCTCGGGGTCGAGCCCGGCTGCCTCCGCATGCGCCACCGCCTCGCGGAAGACCGCGGTCTGCGCGGCGATCGTCGGGTGGCCGGGCGCGTCGGCGTAGGCGAAGTGCGACCAGAGGCCGACCACCCGGACGGCGCCCTCGGCCTCGGCCTTGCGAGCGGCCTCGACCAGGTCCGGCCAGTCCGCCAGGGCGGCTCCGCCGCGGCTGAGGCCGGTGTCGACCTTGAGGTGCACCCGGGCCGTCGCTCCGGTCTCCCGGGCCGCGGTCAGCACCTCGTCGAGCGCCCAGCCGGCGTTCACCGACAGGTCGACGTCGGCGCGCAGCGCCTCGGCCCAGGCCTCCCCCGGGCCGAGCAGCCAGGCCAGCACCCGCGGCTCGGTGATGCCGGCCGCCCGCAGGGCCAGCGCCTCGTCCAGCAGCGCCGTCCCGAGCCAGGTCGCGCCGCCCTCGACGGCGGCCCGGGCCGACGGCACCAGGCCGTGGCCGTAGCCGTCGGCCTTGACCACCGCCATCACCTCGGCGGTGGTGCGCGCCTTGAGCGCCGCGACGTTGGCGCGGATCGCACCCAGGTCGATCCGGGCGACGGCGTGCTGGCGATTCACCTGACCAGTCTGCCAAGTGCCCGCGGCAGCGCCTCGAGCAGGTCGCCCGCGATGAGCGAGGTCCGCCCGTCCGACGGCGAGCCGGCCGGCCAGCCCGTGCAGCCAGGCACCGACCGAGCCGGCGTCGAACGGGTCGAGCCCGCCGGCGAGCAGCGCGCCGCACAGCCCGGCCAGCACGTCGCCGGAACCGGCGGTCGCCAGCGCCGGGGTGCCGGTCGGGTTGACCCGGACCCGCCCGTCCGGCCCGGCCACCACCGTGGTCGAGCCCTTGAGCAGCACCACCGCGCCGAGGTCGCGCGCAGCGGCGCGGGCATGGTGCAGCCGCCGGGCCTCGACGTCGGCCGCGGTCGGCGCCGAGCAGCCGGGCCAGCTCGCCGGCGTGCGGGGTGAGCAGGATCGGCGCCGAGCTGCCGCGGTGGCCTTCGAACGCGGCGAGCGCGTCGGCGTCGACGACGGTCGGTACGCCGTCGGCGACCGCCCGCTCGAGCCGCGCCGGCCGCGTCGTCCCCGCCGCCGGAGCCGACCGTCCAGGCCTGCACCCGGCCCTCCCCCACGACCACCTCGGGCCACCGCGCCCGCACCAGGTCGGCCGGCTCGTCGGCGCCGACGTAGCGCACCATCCCGGCCCCGCCGCGCAGCGCACCGCCGGTGCACAGCACCGCCGCCCCGGTGTACTGCGCGGAGCCGGCCGCGACGCCGACGACGCCGCGGCGGTACTTGTCCGACTCCCGGTCCGGGCTGGGGCAGCAGCGCGGCGACGTCGTCGGCCTGCAGCACCTCGACGTCGGCGGGCGGCAGGTGCAGCCCGATGTCGACCAGCTCGACGACCCCGGCGTGCTCGGCGCCCGGGTCGACCAGCAGGCCGGTCTTGAGCGCCCCGAAGGTCACCGTGACGTCGGCGCGGACCGCCGTCTCCTGCCACCTCGCCGGTGGAGGCGTCGACGCCGCTGGGCACGTCGACGGCGACGACCAGGGCGTCCGCGGGCAGCTGCCGGACCACGTCGGCGGCTGGAGCGCGCAGCCCGCCGCGACCGCCGATGCCGACCATGCCGTCGACCACCAGGTCGGGCGACCCGACCTGGTCGACGACCCGGCCGCCGGCCCGGCGCAGCGCGGCGAGCCCGGCCTCGTGCACCCGGTCGGCGAGCAGCAGCGCCTCGACCCGCGCCCCGCGACGGGCCAGCAGGGCACCGGCGTGCAGCGCGTCACCGCCGTTGTCGCCGGCGCCGACCAGCAGCAGCACGCGGGCGCCGTAGACGCCGTCGAGCAGGCCGGCGCAGACCCGGGCCAGGCCGGCCGCGGCGCGCGCCATCAGCGCGCCCGCCGGCAGCTCGGCCAGCAGCGGCTCCTCGGCAGCTCGGACGGTGGCCGCGTCGTAGGCGGCGCGCACGGCTCAGCCCTCCGCGATCACGACGGCCGAGGCGATGCCGGCGTCGTGGCTGAGCGACAGGTGCGTGTGCGCGCACGCCGAGCAGCTCGGCCCGGGCGGCGACCGTGCCGTGCAGGGTGAGGTGCGGCCGGCCGTCCGGCCGCGGTGGACCTCGGCGTCGCGCCAGCAGCAGCCCGACCGGCGCGCCGAGCGCCTTGGCCAGCGCCTCCTTGGCGGCGAACCGGGCGGCCAGCGATGCCGGCCGCAGCTGCTGCTCGGCGTCGGTGAACAGCCGCTCCGCGAGCCGCGGGGTCCGGGTCAGCGACAGCGTGAAGCGCTCGACGTCGACCACGTCGATCCCGACACCGATGATCACTGCCCCAATGTGGCACGAGGCGGCGTGCCGGGTCAGCCCCGGCACGCCGCCTCGTCGGTCCTGGCCCGGCTCAGACGCCGATGCCGTCCCCAGGGTCCCCAGATCGCGAAGGACATGCCGATCGAGCTCCTGGATGTTGACGAACAGCGTGCGCCCGTCCGGGCTGAAAGTCGACCCGGCGAACTCGTCGTTGCGGTCGGGCCGCGCACGGCGCAGGTCGGCGACTGGCTGTGGCGGCAAGTTGTTCTTGCGCGATGGTCAACAGGTCGCCCTGCCGGGTCAGCGCCACGGATGAAGTTGTCGTTGCGTCCCGTCCTCGCAGAGCACCAGGTGCCCGCGCGCGCTGGTCGTGACGTTGTCCGGGAAGTCGAGCACGTCGGCTCCGGGCGACTCGTAGAGCATGTGCAGCCGCTTGCGCCTGCATGTCGTAGGCCCCAGATCTGCCCGTTGCCGTTGCCCGAAGCCGCCGGTGACGGGTGTCGAACACCGCTGGGTTCGGCGGCGCCGCCGCCCTGGGTCGAGGTGAAGAAGATCCATGCCGTGGTCGTAGACGGCGCCCTCGAGCCGGGAGAATAGCGCCGCCCCTTGGGCTCAGGCCCTGCTCGCCGACGTACCGGATCGCCTGGTCGTTGGTCATGGCGTCGGCACGCCGCCGACTGGTGGCCCGACAGTCGAACGTCCGGCTGGTCGATCTCGACCCACTCGACCTGGTACGTCGTTCCGTTCGGGCTGCTTCGGGCGAGGTCGGCGTTGGTTGACGCCGACGACCTTGAGCATCCACAAGCGTGCCCCCGTCGACCAGCCGGCCGGCCTGTCATCGCGTCCTGCGGCGGGTCGTAGCGGTAGAACCCGGACGGGAACGCGAAGTTGTCCTCGGTGAGGTAGAGGGCGCCACCCTTGGGATCGAAAGCCACCGCCTCGTGCGCGAAGCGCCCGGCCGACCGTGATCGGCTCGGCGGAGGCCCCGCCGTCGGCCGGCACCTCGAAGATGTAGCCGTGCCGTCTGCTGAGTCGGGCGTTTGTCCGGTAGGTGAGGGGGCCCGGGTCGGGGCCTCCGGGTGGGGTCCGGGTGAAGTCGTCGCCGACGTCGTGGCCGTTGACGGTCTCCTCGCAGGTGATCCACGAGCCCCACGGCATGCGGCCGCCGGAGCAGTTCATCTGGGTTCCGGCCAGGCTGCCGTACGAGCTGCGAGCACAACCCGTCGTGGGTGACGTGCACGGTCGAGGTCCCGCCGAGGGCCGCGGTGTCGTAGACAGGGGTGCTGCTCGCACCGAACGCGCCGCCCGCGGCCGAGCCATTCTCCTCGTGGTTGCGGACCAGGATCACTTCGTCGGCGCCGGCGCCGCGGAAAGCGCCCATGCCGTCGTGACGCGCCCGGCATTCGCGATCCGTCGTCCAGCACCAGTGGAGGCACGACGGTCGACGCGCGCGCGCTCTCCTGGAATGAGCGGTACTGGAAGCCCTCCGGGAGCTGCAACCGCTCCACGCCGTCTCGCAAGTCGGCGATGGGGCGAAGTGCGTTCTGACGGTCCCGACCTTGACCCGCGACGGCTGGCGCCACGAGGTAGCCGGCGAACGGCCCGCCGACCACGGCGGTGCTCGCAGCGACGGCAGCACCGGTCTTGAGGAAGCTTCGACGATCGAGTTCAGTCATGAGGATGTGTCTCCCTGTCCCCGGTTGTGCGGATGCGTGTCACGCTATCCCCGGGCGGAAGTCGCGGGAAGCCCCCTGCCGAGCACCCGTCACACGCGGTGCCGGGACCACTACTCGACGGTGACCGACTTGGCCAGATTGCGCGGTTGGTCGACGTCGTGGCCGCGGACCTTGGCCATCTCGCAGGCGAAGACCTGCAGCGGGATCGTCGAGAGCAGCGGCTGCAGCAAGGTCGCCGACTCCGGGATCCGGAAGATGACGTCGGCGTACGGCTCGACGTCGGTGTCGCCCTCCTCCGCGATGACGATGGTGCGCGCGCCGCGGGCCCGCACCTCCTGCAGGTTGGAGACGATCTTGTCGTGCAGGATGCTGCGGCCGCGTGGCGACGGCACCGCGATGATGACCGGCACGCCGTCCTCGATCAGGGCGATCGGGCCGTGCTTGAGCTCGCCGGCGGCGAACCCCTCGGCGTGCATGTAGGCGAGCTCCTTGAGCTTGAGCGCGCCCTCGAGGGCGGTCGGGTAGCCGACGTGCCGGCCGAGGAACAGCACCGAGGTCGCGCCGGCCAGCTCGCGGGCGAGCTCGCGCACCGGCTCGAGCTGCTCCAGCACGGTGGCCATCTTCGCCGGCATGGCACGCAGGTCGTCGACGACCTTGGCGATCTCGTCGCCGTACTTCGTGCCGCGCACCTGCGCGAGGTACAGGCCGACCAGGTAGCAGGCGACGATCTGGGTGAGGTAGCCCTTGGTCGACGCGACCGCGACCTCGGGCCCGGCGTGGGTGTAGAGCACGGCGTCGGACTCGCGCGGCATGGTGGAGCCGTTGGTGTTGCAGATCGAGAGCACCTTGGCCTTCTGCTCGCGGGCGTGCCGCAGCGCCATCAAGGTGTCCATCGTCTCGCCGGACTGCGAGATGGCGACGATCAGCGTCGAGCGGGTGAGCACCGGGTCGCGGTAGCGGAACTCCGACGCCAGCTCGACCTCGCACGGGATCCGGGTCCAGTGCTCGATGGCGTACTTCGCGACGAGGCCGGCGTGGAACGAGGTTCCGCACGCGATGACGATGATCTTGTCGATGTCGCGCAGGTCGTCGTCGGAGAGCCGCATCTCGTCCAGGACGAGCCGGTTGTCGTCGTCGAGCCGGCCGAGCATGGTGTCGGCCACGGCCTGCGGCTGCTCGTCGATCTCCTTGAGCATGAAGAAGTCGTAGCCGCCCTTCTCGGCGGCCGAGAGATCCCAGTCGACGTGGTACTCGTGCACGTCGCCCGGGTTGCCGTCGAAGTCGGTGACTGTGACGCTGTCCCGGCGCAGCTCGACGACCTGGTCCTGACCCAGCTCGACCGCTTCACGGGTGTGGGCGATGAACGCGGCGACGTCGGAGGCGAGGAAGTTCTCGCCGTCGCCGCGACCGACGACCAGCGGTGAGTTGCGGCGGGCCCCGACCACGAGGTCAGGCGCGTCGACGTGGGTGGCGACCAGCGTGAAGGCACCTTCGAGCCGGCTGCAGACGGCCCGCATCGCCGCGGCCAGGTCGACCTCGCCGCCCTCACCGTCACGGCACTCCTCCTCCAGCAGGTGCGCGACCGCTTCGGTGTCGGTCTCGCTGGTGAGCTGGTGGCCGCGCGCCTCGAGCTCGGCGCGCAGGTGGGCGAAGTTCTCGATGATGCCGTTGTGGATGACCGCCACCGACCCGGTGCAGTCGAGGTGCGGGTGGGCGTTGCGGTCGTTGGGCGCGCCGTGGGTGGCCCACCGGGTGTGGCCCATGCCGGTGGTCGCCGGGCCGAGCGGGTCCTCCGCCAGCGCGGCCTCGAGGTTGGCCAGCTTGCCGGCCCGCTTCTCGGTGACCAGCTTGCCGTCGCTGATCAGCGCGACCCCCGCCGAGTCGTAGCCGCGGTACTCGAGCCGCCGCAGACCCTCGATCACGACCCCGAGAGCCGACTGCTGGCCGACGTAGCCCACGATGCCGCACATGGGTGACAGGGTATCCGGCGTGCAGCAGCCGCCCTCCGGTCCGGCCCCGGTGACCCCGACGCCGTACGTCGTGTTCGACCGGGACCGCTGGAGTGCGCTGCGCGCGACGACCCCGCTGACCCTCGACGACGACGACCTCGACCCGACTGCGCGGGCTCGGCGAGCCGATCGACCTGGCCGAGGTGGAGGAGGTCTACCTGCCGCTGTCCCGGCTGCTCAGCCTGCACGTGACGGCGGCCCACGAACGGCACCGGGCGACCTCGACGTTCCTCGGGGAGGAGTCGGCCCGGGTGCCGTTCGTCATCGGGATCGCCGGCAGTGTCGCCGTCGGCAAGAGCACCACCGCGCGGGTGCTGCGCGAGCTGCTGGCCCGCTGGCCGCACCACCCGCGGGTCGAGCTGGTCACCACCGACGGCTTCCTGCTGCCCAACGCCGAGCTCGAGCGGCGCGGCCTGCTGGCCCACAAGGGCTTCCCCGAGTCCTACGACCAGCGCGGCCTGCTCCGGTTCCTCGCCGAGGTGAAGGCGGGCAAGCCGGAGGTCGAGGCGCCGGTCTACTCGCACCTGATCTACGACGTCGTGCCGGACGAGTCGGTCGTGGTGCGCAGCCCCGACATCCTGATCGTCGAGGGGCTCAACGTGCTCCAGCCGCCACGCCGAAGGCCGACGGGCGGACCCGGATGAGCGTGTCGGACTACTTCGACTTCTCGGTCTACGTCGACGCGGCGACCGAGCGATATCGAGCGGTGGTACGTCGAGCGGTTCCTGCGGCTGAGACGCACCGCGTTCGCCGACCCGGCGTCGTACTTCCGCCGGTACGCCTCGCTCTCCGACGACGCGGCCACCGAGACCGCGCTGTCGATCTGGGCCGAGGTCAACGAGCCGAACCTGGTGCAGAACATCCGCCCGACGCGGGGCCGGGCCACGCTGGTGCTGCAGAAGGGCCCGGACCACGCCGTACGCCGGGTCCGGCTCCGCAAGCTCTAGCTCGCTGCTACCTGGTCGGCCACCAGGGCGGCTTCCTGCGGTCTCCCCTGCCCCAGAGCGCGTGACTCTCCTCGCCCCGCTCGCGATGAAGGCGGTCATGAACGACCGGCGCAGACACCATCCACCACAACCCGAGGAGGAGCACCAGACCGCCGGCGAACCGGTTTCGACCGGAAATGAACACGGCCAGGCCGACGTAGGCGACCAGCACCGCCGCGGTGAACGCCACCACGAGACCGATCTCGGTCCGCACCAGCTCGCGCACGATCCGAGCCTACGGCGAGCGGCGTACGGACATGACGGCACGCCGGATCCAGGCGGCCGGTCGACCATCGGAACGGACGGCACCGTGGGCGGCACGGCACACTCGGCCGTACGTGGCAGTCCCGATTAGCTGCGAATCGCCAGATTCGGCCGGGCTGCGCGACTGGGAAGCATTCGCTCCTGTGAAGCAACGATCTGTGCGGTACTGCCGTAGTCCGCCGAGCCGTTGTTCGCAACCAGTGGTTCCGCTGCATCCCGGATGGCGTCCGGACAGGGCGGTGCTGTACTTCTGCTCTCGTGAGCACTGGGGAATCGGCACGAATGAGGGCTGCTGACGAGGCCGAGCTAGCAGGGTCCTCGGCTGGCATTCGCGGTACCTCGGCCCGACCGTGACGGGTGTCGCGGCTAGCTGCAGCGGTCAGCGCAGGGTGAGCTCGGTCTTGACGACCTCGGCCAGCCGGGCAGCGACAGCCTGCGCCTGGGTCTCGTCCGCGGCCTCGACCATCACCCGGACCAGCGGCTCGGTGCCGCTGGGGCGCAGCAGCACCCGGCCGGTGGTCCCCAGCTCGGCCTCGGCGGCACGGACCGCCGCCTGCAGCGGCGCGCAGTCGTCGACGCCGGCGCTGTCGACGTCCGGGACGTTGACCAGCACCTGCGGCAGCCGGTCCATCACCGCCGCCAGCTCGGCGAGCGGCTTGCCGGTCGCGGCGACCCGGGCCAGCAGGTGCAGGGCGGTGAGGATGCCGTCGCCGGTCGTGGCGTGGTCGAGCATGATCACGTGCCCGGACTGCTCGCCGCCGAGGCGAGAAGCCGCCGGCCTTCATCGCCTCCAGGACGTAGCGGTCGCCGACCGCGGTCTCGACGACGGCGACGCCCTCGCGCTCCATCGCCAGCCTGAAGCCGAGGTTGGACATCACGGTCGCGACGACGGTGTCGTGCGGCAGTCGCCCGGCCTCGCGCATCGCCAGGGCGAGGACGGCCAGGATCTGGTCGCCGTCGACGACCTCGCCCGCGGCGTCCACCGCGAGGCAGCGGTCGGCGTCGCCGTCGTGGGCGATGCCCGACGTCGGCGCCGTGCTCGCGCACGGCCGGCCTGGAGCCGGTCGAGGTGGGTCGGACCCGTAGCCGTCGTTGATGTTCAGCCCGTCCGGCTCGGTCGCCGATCGCGACGACCTCGGCGCCGGCGCGGCGCAGCGCCTCCGGCGCCGACCCGGTAGGCGGCGCCGTGCGCAGCGTCGACGACGACCTTCAGGCCGTCGAGCCGGTGCGGGAGCGTCGTCGAGCGAGGTGCTCGACGTACCGCTCGACGGCGCGCGGTGTCCTGCCGGACCCGGCCGACGGCCGCGCCGGTCGGGCCGCTCCCAGGCCTCGCGCAGCCGGCCCTCGATGGCGTCCTCGAGGTCGTCGGCGAGCTTGTGGCCGCCGCGGGCGAAGAACTTGATGCCGTTGTCGGGCATCGGGTTGTGGCTGGCCGAGATCACCACGCCGAGGTCGGCGCCGAGGTCGGCGGTGAGGAAGGCGACGGCCGGCGTCGGCAGCACGCCGACGTCGAGCACGTCGACCCCGGCGCTGGCCAGCCCGGCCACGACGGCGGCGGAGAGGAACTCACCGGACGCCCGCGGGTCGCGGCCGACGACGGCGGTCGGCCGGTGCCCCGCGAACGCGCCGGCGTCACCGAGGACGTGGGCAGCCGCGACGGACAGGTCCAGCGCCAGCTCGGCCGTCAGGTCGCGGTTGGCGAGCCCCGCACGCCGTCGGTGCCGAAGATGCGTCCCACGGTGAGCGCGTGGTCAGCGCTTGCTGTACTGCGGCGCCTTGCGGGCCTTCTTCAGACCGTACTTCTTGCGCTCCTTGGCCCGCGGGTCACGGGTGAGGAAGCCGGCCCGCTTGAGCGCGGGGCGGTTGCCGTCCTCGTCGATCTCGTTCAGGCAGCGGGCGATGGCCAGGCGCAGCGCGCCGGCCTGGCCGGAGACGCCGCCGCCGTGGATGCGGGCGATGACGTCGAAGCGGTCCTCGACGCCCAGGGTCACGAACGGCTCGTTGACGAGCTGCTGGTGCACCTTGTTCGGGAAGTAGTCGTCGAGCGTGCGGCCGTTGACGACCCACTGGCCGCGTGCCCGGCACGATGCGCACCCGGGCGATGGCCTGCTTGCGGCGACCGGTCGCCGCGGCCGGGTGCGGTGATGATCTCGCGCGGCGTGGCCGTGGTGAACGACTCGGCCGAGGACTCCGTGGTGAAGCTCTCGGGGACGTCGTCGCCGACGACGTCGTCGGCGGTGTCGTCGATGGGCTGGTGCGGTGGTCTCAGCCACGGTGTCTCTCGGTCTCTCTCGTCGTGGGCTCGGCATCGATCGGGCGCTTACTGCGCGACCTGGGTGATCTCGAACGGGGCGGGCTGCTGGGCCTGGTGCGGGTGCTCCGGGCCGGCGTAGACCTTGAGCTTCGCAGCATCGCCCGGCCGAGGGTGTTGTGCGGCAGCATCCCCTTGATGGCCTTCTCGACGGCCTGCTCGGGGTGCTTCTCGAGCAGCTCGGCGTAGGACGTGGCCGCGCAGGCCGCCCGGGTAGCCGGAGTGCCGGTAGGCCATCTTCTTCTCCCGCTTGTTGCCGGTCAGGGCGACCTTGTCGGCGTTGATGACGATGACGAAGTCACCGGTGTCGACGTGCGGGGCGTAGATCGGCTTGTGCTTGCCGCGCAGCAGCGTGGCGGCCTGGGTGGCCAGCCGGCCGAGCACGACGTCGGTCGCGTCGATGACGTGCCACTGACGCTGGACGTCGCCGGGCTTGGGGCTGTACGTGCGCACGGTGAGGCCTTCTCGGGTCGGTCGTGATCGGGTCGGTCTTGCTCGGCACAGCGCCCCGGCCCGGAACGGGTCCGGCGGACAGGCGCAGGCGACCTCGCACGATACCGGGCCGCCTGCCGAGGGGTCAAAAAGCACGCCCCGGCCGCGCTTGGGCACCCGGCCCCCCGCTCGGCGCCGCCCGGCCCCGCCGGCCCGGCTAGGGGGCCGGCGGCGGCGGGTCGGTGGCCACGCTCAGCGCCCCGCTGGCCGGGTCGAAGGTGAACCGGGTGGCGTCCCCCGGCGCCACCGTGAAGGACTGGCTGACCCCCACCAGGCTGCCGTCGACGGCTGCCTGGATGTCGTACGTGCCGGCCGGCACCTCGGTCGTCCAGAGGCTGTAGATCCCGTCGCCGTCCGGGTCCTGGAGCCAGCCGCGCATGCAGTCGACCGCATTGTCGGTCGGGCAGCCCATCTCGGACTGGAACGTGCCGGTGGCGACGACGATGTCGTTGAGCACGTCGTTGGTCACCCAGTGCGTCCGGTGGTCGTAGTAGAACGTCACCGGGCCCGCGGTGGTCGTCTGGTAGCCGATGTCAGCGCCACCGCGGACCGCCTTCGCGCCGTAGTTCTCGTCCCACGACCGGTTGATCGCGGCCTTGAAGGCCCAGTCCCCCACGGGCACCGTGTAGGTGCGGCTCCAGATGTCGTCGTCCGCTCCGCGGACGAGCTGCACCGCGTCGCAGCCCGGGTCCCAGTCACCCGCGTTGGTCGGGTCGTCGTTGGGGCTGTCCGGGCATCCCAGCTCCGAGCCGTGCCGGCCAGGGATCGAGACCGCGCTGGGCTGTGGCACCGCACCCACCGGGGAGGTCACCTCGGGGGCGTTGCCCACGACGGCCCACGACGACGCGACTCCGAGGTCGCCGTCATGGTCCCGGACCACGACGCGGTACTCGAGCAGCGAGCCCTTCGCCATGCCGCGGACGTCCTGGTAGACCCGGTACGGCGCGTTGTCGTCGGTGCCGAGGGTGCGCCAGCCATCGGTGCCCACCGGCCGCCAGAGGACCGAGACCTGCTGGAGGTCGTTCTGCGGCACGTCGACCGTGATCGGCGTGCGCTCCTCCACGACCATCCCGAGCTGTGGTGTCACGACCGACGGTGTCGGCGACACCCGATCCGGCTGGAGCGCCTTGGCGGCCCGGTAGACCTTGATCGACCTGGCCGGCACCCGCACGGTGAGCTGGCCGTCGCCGTCGGACCGCAACGACGTGCTGTGCCGCGGCGTCGGCCACACCTTGGTGAACGTCATCCGCTTCGAGTACGTCGGGAAGGTCGCCGTCTTCGCGGTGTCGGAGCTGTTCGCCGCCACGACGTACTCGACCTTCTTGCTCGGCAGGATCCGGCTGAACGCGAAGACGCCTGGCCCGATGTCGGCGTGCCGGGTGACCTGTGCGCCGTCGGCCAGCGTCGGGTGCTTCTCCCGCAGCGCCGCGAGCGCGGCGATGTGCCGGTACAGCGGGTGCCTGGTGTCGAAGTTGGCCGTCGCGGTGGTCGCGTCGGTTCCGATCAGGTCGTTGTCGTTGTACGACGCCACGCGCGACGGGAACATGTCCTCCCGCGCGTCCTGGTCGCCGCCGTCTCCCGTGAAGCCCTGCTCGTCGCCGTAGTAGACGACCGGCTGGCCGCGCGTGACGTACATCAGGGAGTGCGCGAACTTGTCCCGCTCGAGCAACCGGGAGCCGGTCACGCCGGTGTCGGTGAGGAACTTCCCGATGCGCCCCATGTCGTGGTTGCCGAGGAACGTCGGCAACGAGTACGCATTCGAGTCTGCGTCGGTGTACCAGTCGTCCGCGGCGAAGAACTTCGCCAGGGTGTCGGCCGACGACGCAGACTTGCCCTCCTCGCCCTTGGCGAAGCCGGACGCGTTGGACTGGAAGCCGAAGTCGACGGTCGCCTGCAGGCGTCCCTCGGTCGTGTACTGCGACATGAACGCCGGGTTGGCGTCGAAGACCTCGCCGAACATGAAGAAGTCGTCATTGCCGAGCGTGGCCGCGTAGCCCTGGAGAGCAGGGCCGAACCGTTGCCAGAACTGCATGTTCACGTGCTTCACGGTGTCGATCCGGAAGCCGTCGACCCCAGCATCCTGCACCCAGGTCTTGTAGACGTCGATCATCCCGTTGACCACCTGGGGACGCTCGGTCCACAGGTCGTCGAGGGCTTGCCGGTCACCGCCCGGGAAGTCGCCGTACTCGCTGTTCTCACCGGTGAACGACGACGTTCCGCGGTTGTGGTACATCGTCGGGTCGTTCAACCAGGCCGGGACCTTCACGGTCTTGTCCGCCTCGCTGCGGAACGTCGGCACGTAGGGGAACGTCGTGGCGGCGTCGACCTCCGGGAAGGTGTTCCCGCTGGCGTAGTCGCGGTCGTCGAAGGGGTTGCCGGCCGCGTCGCGGTAGGGCTCCTGGGCCTTGGAGACGTAGGGGATCGACTGGTTGCCGGGCGTGCCGACGTACTCGTCGGCCGGGTAGTCGAGAACGTCGGCGGTGTGGTTGGTGATGATGTCGAAGAAGACCTTGATCCCACGCTTGTGCGCCTTGCCGATGAGCTCCTTGAGGTCGTCGTTGGTGCCCAGGTGCGGGTCGATCCTGGGTGAAGTCGGTGATCCAGTAGCCGTGGTAGCCGGCCGACTCTGCCCCGGGGGTGCCCTGGACCGGCTTGTTCTTGAACGAGGGCGTCATCCAGATCGCCGTCGTCCCGAGGTCCTCGATGTAGTCGAGCTTCTTGATCAGGCCGCGCAGGTCACCGCCGTGGTAGAAGCGCCTTGTCCGTGGCGTCGAACCCGGTCGCGAGCCTGCTGCCGGAGAGGCCGCCGAGATCATTGGCGGTCAGGCCGTTCTCGAACCGGTCGGCCATCACGAAGTAGAACCGTTCCCGCGTGAGGTCCTTGCGCAGGCTGGTCGCGGCGCGGGCGCGGTCCGCCGGGCCGAGCGGCGCCGGTGGGTCGGCCGGAGCGACGCGGACGGCGTGCGTCGCGTGGTCGTAGCTGAACCGGAGCCTCGCCGCGGAATCGAGAGGCAGCGGGATGTTGCCGCCCTTGTCGTAGGTGCCCTCGGAGTCGCCGTAGTTCTCGTCCCACGAACCGTTGAGACGCACCTTGAACTCGTAGGGCCCCGCCGGGACCTCGAAGACCTTCGCGAACACGGTGCTGTCACCGACCCGCGGCAGGTCGGTCTTGTCGCAGCCCTCGTCCCAGTCGCCCCCGCAGCCGAGCTCGCTCATCAGCGAACCCATCAGGGTCACCCGCGCCGGCAGCGGGGTGTGGTCGGCGGTCGCGGGAGTCGCCGCGAGCGGGATCACGAGGCCCACCAGGAGGGCGAGGACAGCGAGCAGGGCTGGGCGGGCGGATGCACGCATCGGGATCTCCAGACGGCGCCGAGGGGGTGACCGGTTCGCACGCTAACGCGTCAGCAAGGCCGGTGAAACCCCCCAGCAACTCCTTGCGGAGCCTTTACCGGGCGCGCTGCACCCGGCCCTCGTCCCAGACCGCCTCGTCCGACTCGTAGACCCCGCCGTCGGCGCCGAAAACAAGGAACCGGTCGAAGCCGCGGGCGAACCAGCGGTCGTGGGTGACCGCGACCACGGTGCCGTCGAAGGCGGCCAGGCCCTCCTCCAGCGCCTCCGCCGAGACGATGTCGAGGTTGTCGGTGGGCTCGTCGAGCAGCAGCATCGTCGCCCCGGAGAGCTCGAGCAGCAGGATCTGCAGCCGGGCCTGCTGCCCGCCGGACAGCGACTCGAAGCGCTGCTCGGCGGCGTGCGCCAGCTCGTACCGGTCCAGCGCCCGGGACGCGGGCTCCCGGCCCATGCCCTCCCGGTGCTCGTCGCCGCGCCAGAGGATGTCGAGCAGGGTGCGGCCCATCAGCTCCGGGTGCTCGTGGGTCTGGGCGAACCAGCCGGGCCGCACCCGGGCGCCGAGCCGGGCCCGGCCGGTGTGCGCGACCGGTGCGATCACGAGGTCCTCGACCGGGCGGTGCTCGGCGTCCGGGTCGGACCCGCCGCGCGCGAGCAGCCGCAGAAAGTGCGACTTGCCGGAGCCGTTCGAGCCGAGGACGGCCACCCGGTCGCCGTACCAGACCTCGAGGTCGAACGGCTTCATCAGTCCGGTGAGCTCCAGTCGCTCGCAGACGACCGCCCGCTTGCCGGTGCGCGCTCCGCGGAGTCGCATCGAGACGTCCTGCTGCAACGGGATCGCCTGCGGCGGACCCGCCTCCTCGAACATCCGCAGCCGGGTCACCGCGGCCTGGTAGCGCGACGCCATCCCGTCGTTGTAGGCCGCCTTCTGCTTGTACATGAGGACCAGCGCCTTGATCTTGGCGTGCTCCTCGTCCCAGCGCCGACGCAGCTCCTCGAGCCGGGTGAACCGCTCGGTGCGCGCGTCGTGGTACGTCGCGAAGCCGCCACCGTGGGTCCACGTGGTGTTGCCGCCGGCGCCCAGCTCGACCGTCACGACGCGGGTCGCCGTGCGGGCCAGCAGCTCGCGGTCGTGGCTGACGAACAGCACGGTCTTCGGCGACTCGCGCAGCGCCTCCTCCAGCCACAGCTTGCCCGGGACGTCGAGGTAGTTGTCCGGCTCGTCGAGCATGAGCACGTCGTCCGGCCCGCGCAGCAGCGCCTCGAGCACGACCCGCTTCTGCTCGCCGCCGGAGAGCGTCCGCACCTCGCGCCACTGCGCCTTCTCGAACGGGATGCCGAGCGCCGCGACCGTGCAGGTGTCCCACAGGACCTCGGCGTCGTAGCCGCCGGCGTCGGCCCAGTCCGACAGCGCCTGCGCGTACCGCATCTGGGTCTTCTCGTCGTCGTGCTCCATCATCGCCAGCTCGGCCTGCTCGAGGCTGGCGGCGGCCGCCCGCACCGCCGGCGGCGCGACCGACACCAGCAGGTCCCGTACCGACGAGTCGTCGCGGACCGAGCCGACGAACTGGCGCATCACCCCGAGGCCGCCGGACCGGCCGAGAGACCCCTCGTGGGGGTCGATGTCGCCGGCGACCAGTCGCAGCAGGGTGGTCTTGCCCGAACCGTTGGCGCCGACCAGGGCGACCTTGGCGCCGTCACCCACCCGGAACGACACGTCGGAGAGCAGGCAGCGCCCGTCCGGGAGGTAGTAGCTGATGCCGTTGACGTCGACGTGTCCCACGTGTCACGAGTGTGAGGGCTTCCCGCCGCCGGTGCGACCCAGTTAGCCGGACCCGCTCAGCATCCGCGGCGCCGAGGGGTCGGTGAGGTCGACCACCAGGTCTGCCCGCGACCACGGGTCGTCCCGTTCGTGGTGCAGCGCCTCGGCTGCGAGGTACCGCCGGAGGTACATCTCGCGCACCTGCTCGGGCGTGCCCAGGTCGGCGTCGCGCACGACGGCCCGCTCGAGCACGCTCTGGGGGTCGGCGACCACCACCACGGCGAGGTCCCACAGCCCGGCCAGCTCCGGCACCAGCAGGAACGACCCCTCGACGAGCACCACCGTGCCCGGCCCCACCGGCACCGGCTCGACCTCGACCGGCTCGTCGGCGGCCAGGTCGTAGGACGCCGTGGTCACGGCCGGCCCGCCGGCGGCCACCGGCTCGAGCACCAGGCGGCGCAGCGCGGCCGGGTCGAAGGCGTCGTCCAGGTAGCCCTGCGCCGACAGGCGGCCCAGGCGGTACCGCCGCTCCTGCGGCTGGTGGAAGTCGTCGTAGGCCGCTGCGACCACCGGCCGGCCGGCGCCCGCGACGACCACCGCCACCTCGGCGGCCAGCGTCGTCTTCCCGGTGCAGGACATCCCGGTCAGGGCCACCGCTCGCGGGGCGTCGTCCGGCAACGCAAGGACGTGGGCCGCCAGCGTCACCACCAGCTGCTCGCGGGTCATCACCGGCCGGCCGGCGGCGCTCACGACGGGACCTCCCGCTTGCGGCGGGCCGCCGCCGCCCGGTCTGCCAGCTCATCGACGGTGGGGTAGCGGACCTCCTCCAGGGTCAGGCCGCGGGCCGGGGCGACCGAGACGTCGGGCAGCCGATGCCGGCCCGCCAGCACCTCACCCGGCCAGGTCACGCCCCGCCGCCCCTCGCCGACCGCGAGGCAGGCGCCTACCAGCGCGCGCACCATGCTGTGGCAGAAGGCGTCGGCGACCACCTGCGCCACGAGCAGCCCGTCCTCCTCGCGGTACCAGGACAGGGCCAGCAGGCTGCGGACCGTCGTCGCACCCTCGCGACGTCGGCAGAAGGCCGCGAAGTCGTGCACGCCGAGCAGGCTGCGGGTGCTCTCGTCCATCGCAGCGTCGTCCAGCCGCCGCCGGTGGCCGAGGACGTCGTGCCGCCGCAGCGGGTCCGGCCCGAACGGGTGGTCGCAGACCCGGTAGGTGTAGCGCCGCCAGAGCGGCGAGAAGCGGGCGTCGAAGCCGGGCGGCGCGAGGCCGACCGCGCGGACACCGATGTCCTGGGGCAGTACGCCGGCCAGCCGGCGCCCCAGCGCGTTCGCGTCACCGTCGTACGCCGGGGCGGGCACGTCGAGGTGCACGACCTGGCCACGGGCATGCACGCCGGCATCGGTCCGGCCGGCGCAGACGACGCGCAGGTGCGGCAGCCGCAGCACGGTCGCCAGCGCGGCCTCGACCTCGGCCTGAACCGTGCGGCGGCCCGGCTGGGTTGCCCAGCCGGCGAAGTCGGTGCCGTCGTACCCCAGGTCGAGGCGCAGACGGACGAGCCCGCCGTCCCCGGTGTCGGGGGCGGCGGGCTCGGATCCGTCGTCGGACGGAGGTCGGACGGTCAGGGCGCGCCCTACTCCGACTTCTTGGCCTCGTCGGCGGCGTCCTCGGCGATCTCGGCGAAGGCCTCGGCGTCACCGGCTGCCTCGTCCACCTTCGGGTCCTCGGAGCCCTCAGCGGCCTTCGCTGCCTTGTCCGCCGCGGCACGGGCCTCGGCTGCGGCCTCCTCGGCACCTTCGACGTCACCCTCGGCGGCGTCGTCGGCGGCCTCCGCGGCCGCGGTCTCGGCCGCCTCCGCAGCTGCGGCCGCCTTGGCCGCGTCGGTGGACGCCGCCTTCTTGGCCGGCGCCTTCTTGGCGGTCTTCTTGGTGGCCGCCTCGGCCTCCCGGACGGTCTCGACCTTCGCGGTCAGCGCCCCGACCAGCTCGATGACCGCCATCGGGGCGTTGTCGCCCTTGCGCGGACCGATCTTGGTGATCCGGGTGTAGCCGCCCTGCCGGTTCTCGAACCGGGGGCCGATCTCGGTGAACAGCTCGTGCACGACACCCTTGTCGCGCACGACCGTCATCACCCGGCGACGGGCGTGCAGGTCGCCGCGCTTGGCGAAGGTGATGAGCCGCTCGGCGAGCGGACGGAGCCGCTTGGCCTTCGCCTCGGTGGTGGTGATCTTGCCGTGCTCGAACAGCGCCGTGGCCAGGTTGGCCAGCATCAGCCGCTCGTGCGCCGGGCCGCCGCCGAGGCGAGCTCCCTTGGTGGGGGTAGGCATGGTCAGACTTCTCCAGTTCTCGGTCGACGATCAGTACGAGAGGGAGGGCGTGGAACGATCCCTCCGCTCAGTACTGCTCGTCCTCGACGTAGGCCGTGTCGTCGTCGGAGCCGTAGTTGTCCACAGCGGTGCTCGGGTCGAACCCGGGCGGGCTGTCCTTGAGCGCCAGGCCCATCGAGTGCAGCTTGGCCTTGACCTCGTCGATCGACTTCGCACCGAAGTTGCGGATGTCGAGCAGGTCCGCCTCGCTGCGCGAGACGAGCTCGCCGACGGTGTGGATGCCCTCGCGCTTGAGGCAGTTGTACGACCGCACGGTCAGCTCGAGGTCCTCGACCGGCAGGGCGAGGTCTGCCGCGAGCGCCGCATCGGTCGGCGACGGGCCCATGTCGATGCCCTCGGCCTCGACGTTGAGCTCACGAGCCAGGCCGAACAGCTCGACCAGGGTCTTGCCGGCCGACGCCATGGCGTCGCGCGGCAGCATCGAGCGCTTGGTCTCGACGTCGACGATGAGCTTGTCGAAGTCGGTGCGCTGCTCGACACGAGTCGCCTCGACCTTGTAGGTCACCTTGAGCACCGGCGAGTAGATCGAGTCGACCGGGATGCGGCCGATCTCCTGGCCCTGCTGCTTGTTCTGCACCGCGGAGACGTAGCCACGGCCGCGCTCGACCGTCAGCTCCATCTCCAGCTTGCCCTTGGCGTTCAGCGTGGCGATGTGCAGGTCCGGGTTGTGCACCTCGACACCGGCCGGGGGCGCGATGTCGGCGGCGGTCACCGGGCCGGGGCCCTGCTTGCGCAGGTACATGACGACCGGCTCGTCCACCTCGGAGCTCACGACGAGCCCCTTGATGTTGAGGATGATGTCGGTCAGGTCCTCCTTGACGCCGGGCACGGTGGTGAACTCGTGCAGGACGCCGTCGACCCGGATGCTCGTGACCGAGGCACCGGGGATGGAGGAGAGCAACGTGCGCCGGAGGCTGTTGCCGAGGGTGTATCCGAAACCGGGCTCGAGGGGCTCGATGACGAACCGCGAACGGTAGTCGTCGACGACCTCTTCGGCCAGGGTGGGGCGCTGTGCGATGAGCACGTCAGTTCCTTCCCACGGGCGTCCGCCATATGACGCCTCGCGATGTGCACCGGGGGCGGCGTCTGTCTACCGCCCCCGGGTCCTGCTACTTGCTGTAGAGCTCGACGATGAGCTGCTCCTGGACCGGCGTGTCGATGACCTGCCGGGCCGGGAGGGAGTGCACGAGGATGCGCATCCGGTTCGGGATGACCTCGAGCCACGCCGGGACGCCGCGCTCGCCGACCTCGGCGCGCGCGACGACGAACGGGGTGAGCTCGAGCGAGCTCTCCCGCACCTCGACGATGTCGTTCTCGCTCACGCGGTAGGACGGGATGTCCACCTTGTGACCGTTGACCTTGATGTGGCCGTGGCGCACCAGCTGGCGCGCCATGTCGCGGCTCTTCGCGAAGCCGGCGCGGTAGACGACGTTGTCGAGACGCGTCTCGAGGATGCGCAGCAGGTTCTCGCCGGTCTTGCCCTGCCGGCGGTTCGCCTCGTCGTAGTACCCGCGGAACTGCTTCTCGAGGACGCCGTAGATGCGCGCGCACTTCTGCTTCTCGCGCATCTGCAGCAGGTACTCGCTGTCCTTGGTCCGGCCGCGACCGTGCTCACCCGGGGGGTAGGGACGGATCTCGATCGGGCACTTCGGGGACTCACACTTCGAGCCCTTGAGGAACAGCTTCATCTTCTCGCGGCGGCAGCGCTTGCAGTCGGGACCTGTGTATCGAGCCATGGTTCCTTGCTCCTCCCGTCAGACCCGGCGCCGCTTGGGAGGGCGGCAGCCGTTGTGGGGGACGGGGGTGACGTCCTGGATGGTCCCGACCTCGAGGCCGGCCGCCTGAAGCGACCGGATCGCGGTCTCGCGGCCCGAGCCCGGGCCCTTCACGAACACGTCGACCTTGCGCATGCCGTGCTCCTGGGCGCGGCGGGCGGCGCTCTCGGCCGCCATCTGCGCCGCGAACGGCGTCGACTTGCGCGAGCCCTTGAAGCCCACGTGCCCGGCGGACGCCCACGCGATCACGTTCCCGACGGGGTCGGTGATCGAGACGATCGTGTTGTTGAACGTGCTCTTGATGTGGGCGTGGCCGTGGGCCACGTTCTTCTTCTCCTTGCGGCGCACCTTCTTGGTGCCCGCGCCTTGGCGGCTCTTCGGAGGCATCGGTTTACGAACTCCTGATCATTCGGCTGGCGGAAAGTCTCGAGTGTCGGTCGGTGCGAGTCGACTACTTCTTGCCGACCTTCTTCTTGCCGGCGATGGCCTTGCGCGGACCCTTGCGGGTGCGCGCGTTGGTGTGGGTGCGCTGGCCGCGGACGGGCAGACCGCGGCGGTGCCGGATCCCCTCGTAGCAGCCGATCTCGACCTTCCGGCGGATGTCGGCCTGCACCTCGCGGCGCAGGTCACCCTCGATCCGGTAGTTGGACTCGATCCAGTCACGCAGCTTGACGAGGTCCTCCTCGGCGAGGTCGCGGACCCGGGTCTCCGGGCTCACGCCGGTGCCGGCGAGGGTCTCGACGGCGCGGCTGCGGCCGACACCGAAGATGTAGGTCAGGGCGATCTCGACGCGCTTCTCACGCGGGAGGTCGACGCCGACGAGGCGTGCCATCTGGGCGGTACTCCTTCACATTCCCAGGTCGTGCCCGCCGCTCCCCCACCCCGCCCGGGGTGGATGGCCCCGGCCTGGTCCGGGGGTGACCTGTCGTCCGCCTCCCTTCGGAGGGCGACGACAGGGCGCGGCGCGCTTGTCGTGTCGGTCTCGAGGACCTGCCGGGCTAGGTCAGCCCTGACGCTGCTTGTGACGTGCGTTGTCGCAGATCACCATGACCCGGCCGTGTCGCCGGATCACCTTGCACTTGTCGCAGATCTTCTTGACGCTGGGCTTGACCTTCATCGGTGTGTACTCAGCCTCGGGTGGTTGCGGTCATGAGGTCAGGGTGCTCACCCGACGGTGGCTTCCGGCAGGCAAGGTCGTGCTGATCGGTCGTGCAACGGGTGGCTCACTGGTGACGTCGTCGCGCATGCCGGGCCAGCCGCGGGGCATGCAAGACGGGGCTCGTGAGCCAGCGAGCGAGTCTACGTCACGCTCGGCTGCAGCGCCAAACCGCGGTCCTTCGTCCGATCTCCGAGCGGTCAGGGGCGCGACCGTGGCCCGAACAGGGTCCGGGCGAGCAAGACCGCACCCCACGGCCCGGCCACCCAGACCGGCCAGAAGTAGCCCCAGTCGCCTGACAGCCCGCTCGCGAACCAGATAACTGACGTGACCAGCACGGCTGACGCCCAGGTACCCCAGGCGGCCCGGAGACTCCCATCAGAGCGCTCCACCTCCGTCCGGCGACCCTCTGTGCGGCTCACCTCCGCCTCGTCGCCGGTCCGGGCCACCGGGCGACCCGGCGTCGGCAGGTCAGCGGTGAGCGCCGTCAGCTCGCCGATCGTGCGCGCAGCCAAGACGGCGCCGACCCGCTCCTCGAACTCCTCGGCCGTGAGCCGGCCCTCGGCGTGGGCCTCGCGCAGCCGCTCGGCGACGGCGTCCCGGTCGGCATCGCTGGCCCGCAGCGCCGGGTCGGGCTCGGGAGTCATGCCGCTCAGACTAGGACGCCACGCTCACGCCCAATTCGGCCAGCCGCTCGGCGCCGCCGTCCAGGGCCGTCAGCACCCATGGACCGCGCTCGGTGAGCACGAAGGTGTGCTCGAAGTGGGCCGCGAGGCTGCCGTCCGCGGTGGCCACCGTCCAGCCGTCGTCCAGCTCGCGGGTGTACCGGGCCCCCTGGGTGAGCATCGGCTCGACCGCCAGCGCGAGGCCCTTCTGCAGCTTCGGGCCGCGGCCCGGGTCGCCCGTAGTTCAGCACGTGCGGCTCCTGGTGCATCTCGGTGCCGATCCCGTGACCGCCGTACTCCTCGACGATGCCGTAGTCGCCCTGGGAGCGCGCGTGACTCTCGACCGCGTGGCTGATGTCGCTGAGCCCGACCGCCGAGGCGAGCCGCGGCGAACCCGCGCCACATCGACTCCTCGGTCACCCGGAGCAGCTCGCGGGCCGGCTCGGTGACCTCACCGACCGGGACGGTGACGGCGGCGTCGCCGTGCCAGCCGGCCAGGATGGCGCCGCAGTCGATCGAGATGATGTCGCCGTCCTGGAGCACCCGGGAGCCGGGGATGCCGTGCACGATCTCGTCGTTCACCGACGCGCAGATGGAGCCGGGGAACGGCGGCACCGAGGGGTGCGGCTGGTAGCCCTTGAACGACGGGATGGCACCAGCGCTGCGGATCTCGGACTCCGCGAGCGCGTCGAGCTCGCCGGTGGTCACGCCGGGCCCGACGGCGGCCGCGCAGCACCCGCAGCGTCCGGCCGACGACCAGGCCCGCGGCGCGCATCAGCGCGACCTCGTCGTCGGTCTTGATCTGGATCATGCTGTCCCGCTTCCGAAACATCTGGTTGCCCGCTCAGACGCCGAAGCGCCGCAGCGCGTTGATCGCCCGCTCGGTGACGTCCTCGACCGGGCCGGTCGCGTCGACGCCGCGCAGCAGCCCCCGGTCGCCGTAGTAGCCGATCAGCGGCGAGGTCTGATCGGCGTAGACCTCGAGCCGGTGCCGGATCGTGTCCTCGCTGTCGTCGTCCCGCTGGAACAGCTCGCCGCTGCAGCGGTCGCAGACGCCGTCGCTGGCGGGCGGGTCGAAGTCGAGGTGCCACACGTGGCCGCACTGGCGGCAGGTCCGGCGGCCGGACAGCCGACGCACGACCTCCTCGTCGTCGACGACCAGCTCGAGCACGACGTCGAGGGCGGCGACCTGCTCGACCAGCATGCCGTCCAGGACCTCGGCCTGGTGCACGGTGCGCGGGAACCCGTCGAGCAGGAAGCCCTCGGTCGCGTCGTCGTGCGACAAGCCGGTCCTTGACCATCCCGATGGTCACCTCGTCCGGGACCAGGTCACCGGCGTCCATGTACTTCTTCGCCTCGAGACCGAGGTCGGTGCCCTCGCTGACGTTCGCCCGGAAGATGTCGCCGGTGGAGATCTTCGGGACGGCGAAGTGCGAGGCGATGAACTGCGCCTGGGTGCCCTTGCCGGCTCCCGGAGGCCCGACGAGTACGAGCCGCACTAGCGGAGGAAGCCCTCGTAGTTGCGCTGCTGGAGCTGGCTCTCGATCTGCTTCACCGTCTCGAGGCCGACGCCCACGATGATCAGGATCGCGGTGCCGCCGAACGGGAAGTTCTGGTTGGCACCGAAGAGCCCCAGCGCGATGAGCGGGATGAGCGCGATCAGGCCGAGGTAGATGGCGCCGGCCAAGGTGATGCGGGACAGGACGTAGTCGAGGTACTCGGCGGTCGGCCGGCCGGCCCGGATGCCCGGGATGAAGCCGCCGTACTTCTTCATGTTGTCGGCGACCTCGGTCGGGTTGAACGTGATCGCCACGTAGAAGTACGTGAAGAACACGATCATGCCGAAGTAGAGGGCCATGTAGATCGGGTGGTCGCCGCGGACGAGGTAGTCCTGCAACCACACGGCCCAGCCCGGGGGGTTCTGCTTGTCTGCCAGGTTCACCGCCAGCGAGGGCAGGTACAGCAGCGAGGAGGCGAAGATGACCGGGATGACGCCGGCCTGGTTGACCTTGAGCGGGATGTACGTCGAGGAGCCGCCGTACATCCGCCGGCCGACCATCCGCTTGGCGTACTGCACCGGGATGCGGCGCTGGGCCTGCTCGACGAAGACCACCAGGGCGACCAGCACCAGGCCGGCTGCCACGACCACCAGGAAGAGGCCCCAGCCGCGCTGCAGCTTGATCTGCCAGAGCGAGGTCGGGAAGCCCGCCGCGATCGAGGTGAAGATCAGCAGCGACATGCCGTTGCCGATGCCGCGGTCGGTGATGAGCTCGCCGAGCCACATGATGACGCCGGTGCCGGCGGTCATGACGATGACCATGACCACGATGCCGAAGATGCCGATGTCGGAGTAGATGATGTCGTTCTGGCAGCCGCTGAAGAGCTGGCCGGGCTGGCGGGCCAGCGCGATCAGCCCGGTGGACTGCAGGATCGCCAGGCCGATCGTGAGGTACCGGGTGTACTGGGTCAGCCGCGCGGTGCCGGACTGGCCCTCCTTCTTGAGGGCCTCGAACCGCGGGATGACCACGGTGAGCAGCTGCACGATGATGCTCGCGGTGATGTACGGCATGATGCCGAGCGCGAAGATCGACAGCTGCAGCAGCGCACCGCCGCTGAAGAGGTTGATCAGGCTGTAGAGCCCGGTGTCGGCGTTGTTGTCGATGCAGTCCTGCACCGCCTGGTACGACACGCCCGGGGTCGGGATCACCGAGCCGAGCCGGAAGAGCGCCATGATCCCCATCGAGAAGAGGATCTTTCTGCGCAGGTCGGGCGTACGGAATGCCCGAGCGAACGCGGTGAGCACGAGATCCTCCGGGTTGTCACGTTCCGCACCCGCATGGCTGCGGGGCGCAGGAAGTCTGCTGGACGCCGGCTACGCGAGCTGGGACCGACTCGGACTCTAACAGTCTCGCCGGAGGGGTCCCCGCCTACGGCAGGACCCGGGCCGGCTCCCGCGGTGGGGAGCAGCCCGGGTCCGGGGCCGGCGCGGGCAGCGTCGGCTACAGCTCGGTCGCCGTGCCGCCGGCAGCCGCGATCTTGTCCTTCGCGCTCGCCGAGAAGCGGTGCACGCTGACCTGCAGCTTCACACCGACCTCGCCGGAGCCGAGCACCTTGACGAGCTCGCCCTTGCGGACGGCTCCCTTGGCGACCAGGGCCTCGACGGTGACCTCGCCGCCGTCCGGGAAGAGCTCGGTGAGCTTGTCCAGGTTGACGACCTGGTACTCGGTGCGGAACGGGTTCTTGAAGCCGCGCAGCTTGGGCAGACGCATGTGCAGGGGCATCTGGCCGCCCTCGAAGCGGGCCGGCACCTGGTAGCGCGCCTTGGTGCCCTTGGTGCCGCGACCGGCGGTCTTGCCCTTGGAGCCCTCACCGCGACCGACCCGGGTCCGGGCGGTCTTGGACCCGGGAGCCGGGCGCAGGTGGTGGACCTTCAGGGGCTGTCCGTTGTTCGCCATCAGTCGACCTCCTCGACGGTGACCAGGTGCGACACCGTGTTGACCATGCCGCGGATCTCCGGGCGGTCCTCCTTGACGACGACGTCGTGGAGGCGCTTGAGCCCGAGCGAGCGCAGCGTGTCCCGCTGGTTCTGCTTGCCACCGATCCCGGACCGGGTCTGGGTGACCTTGAGTCGCTTGCCCATCACGCACCCATCCCGGCAGCCCGGGCGCGCAGCAGCGACGCCGGCGCCACGTCCTCGAGCGGCAGGCCACGGCGGGCGGCGACCGCCTCCGGCCGCTCCAGCCCGCGCAGCGCCGCGACGGTGGCGTGCACGATGTTGATCGGGTTCGACGACCCGAGCGACTTCGAGAGCACGTCGTGGATGCCGGCGCACTCGAGCACCGCGCGGACCGGGCCACCGGCGATCACGCCGGTACCCGGCGACGCCGGCTTGAGCAGCACGACGCCGGCGGCCTTCTCACCCTGCACGGGGTGCGGGATGGTGCCCTGGATGCGCGGGACCTTGAAGAAGTGCTTCTTGGCCTCCTCGACGCCCTTGGCGATCGCGGCCGGCACCTCCTTGGCCTTGCCGTAGCCGACACCGACGGTGCCGTCGCCGTCGCCCACGACCACGAGGGCCGTGAAGCTGAAGCGGCGGCCGCCCTTGACGACCTTGGCGACGCGGTTGATCGCCACGACGCGCTCGACGAACGCGGTCTTCTCCGCCGCACCGCCGTCGCGACGACCGTCGCGTCCGCCTCGGCGGCCACCACTGTCGGTGCCGCCGGGAGCGCCACCTCGGCGCTGGGGTCCGGGCATCAGAGTTCCCTCATCTCGTTGCTCATCAAAAACTCACAGGAGTAGCTCGCAGTTACCTGAAGTGACTTCGTCACAAGCTGAGTCCAGCCTCTCGGGCGCCGTCCGCGATGGCGGCCACCCGACCGTGGTAGCGGTTGCCGCCCCGGTCGAAGACCACCGACTCGACACCGGCGTCCTTGGCACGACGACCGACGAGCTCGCCGACCTTGCGTGCCTTGGCGGTCTTGTCGCCGTCGAAGCCGCGCAGGTCGGCCTCCATGGTCGACGCCGAGACCAGGGTGCGACCGGCGACGTCGTCGACGACCTGCACGAACATGTGCCGGCTCGAGCGGGTCACGACCAGACGCGGACGCGCCGTCGTGCCACTGACCTTCTTGCGGACCCGCAGGTGGCGCCGGGACCGGGCGACGTTCTTGTCGCCGCGGCGGATCTTGATTGCCAATCCCATTGCTACTTACCAGCCTTTCCGGCCTTGCGCTTGATGACCTCACCCTGGTACCGCACGCCCTTGCCCTTGTACGGGTCGGGCTTGCGCAGCTTGCGGATGTTGGCGGCCACCTCGCCGACCTTCTGCTTGTCGACGCCGGTGACCGAGAACCGGGTCGGGGTCTCGACGGCGAAGGTGATGCCCTCGGGGGCCTTCACCACCACGGGGTGCGAGAAGCCGAGAGCGAACTCCAGGTCGCTGCCCTTGGCGGCGACCCGGTAGCCGGTGCCGACGATCTCGAGGACCTTGGTGTAGCCGTCGGTGACGCCCTGCACCATGTTGGCGACCAGGGTGCGCGACAGGCCGTGCAGGGCACGGTTCTGCCGCTCGTCGTTGGGACGGGTCACCTGGAGGGTGCCGTCCTCGGCGCGGGTGATCTCGATCGGCTCTGCCACCGTGTGCTGCAGGGTGCCCTTGGGGCCCTTCACGGTGACGGCGCGACCGTCGATGTCCACGTCCACACCAGTGGGCACGGGGATCGGAAGACGTCCGATGCGCGACATGTCAGCTGCCCCTTACCAGACGTAGGCGAGGACTTCCCCACCCACGCCCTTCTTGCCGGCCTGACGGTCGGTGAGCAGCCCGGAGGACGTGGAGATGATCGCCACGCCCAGGCCACCGAGGACCCTCGGCAGGTTGGTCGACTTGGCGTACACGCGCAGACCGGGCTTGCTGATCCGCTTGATGCCGGCGATCGAGCGCTCCCGGTTCGGGCCGTACTTGAGGTCGAGCACGAGGGTCTTGCCGACCTCGTCCTCGGCCGGCTCGTCGACGTGCCAGCCCGAGATGTAGCCCTCCTGCTGGAGGATCTCAGCGACGTGCGTCTTGAGCTTGGAGTGGGGCATCGCCACGGTGTCGTGGTACGCCGTGTTCGCGTTGCGCAGACGGGTCAACATGTCTGCGATCGGGTCGGTCATCGTCATGGCTGCGTTTGCCGCTTTCTCGCCGGGGTTTCCAGCTGCCCTCTCGGGCCGGTGGACCTACGGCGTTCTGGGAGGAACGTGTCGTCGGTGACGTGCGGTGGGGTTACCAGCTGCTCTTGGTGATGCCGGGGAGCTCGCCGGCGTGCGCCATCTCGCGGAAGCAGATGCGACACAGGCCGAACTTCTTGTAGACCGAGTGCGGTCGACCGCAGCGCTGGCAGCGGGTGTAGCCACGCACCTTGAACTTCGGCTTGCGCGCGGCCTTGTTGACCAGGGCTGTCTTGGCCATGCTCAGGCCTCCTTGAAGGGGAATCCGAGGTGACGCAGCAGGGCGCGTCCCTCGTCGTCCGATGTGGCGGTGGTGACGACCGTGATGTCCATGCCGCGGACGCGGTCGATCCGGTCCTGGTCGATCTCGTGGAACATCGACTGCTCGTTGAGGCCGAACGTGTAGTTGCCGTTGCCGTCGAACTGCTTCGGCGACAGGCCGCGGAAGTCGCGGATGCGCGGGAGCGCGAGGGACAGCAGGCGGTCGAGGAACTCCCACATCCGGTCGCCGCGCAGCGTGACGTGGCAGCCGATCGGCATCCCCTCGCGCAGCTTGAACTGGGCGATCGACTTGCGCGCCTTGGTGACCTGCGGCTTCTGGCCGGTCACGGTGGCGAGGTCGCGGATGGCGCCGTCCATGAGCTTGGAGTCCTTGGCCGCGTCGCCGACGCCCATGTTGACCACGATCTTGACCAGACCGGGCACCTGCATGACGTTGCCGTAGCTGAAGTCGTCGCGCAGCTGGGCGACGATCTCCTCGCGGTAGCGCGCCTTGAGCCGCGGCACGGTCTTCTCGGCCCTCGTGGCCTTCTCTTCGGTAGTCGTGCTCATCAGATGTCCTCACCGGTCCGCTTCGCGACGCGGACCCGAACGGTCTTCTCGCGGCCGTCGCGCTCGACCGTCTCGACGCGGTAGCCGACCCGGCTGCCGACCTTCTTGCCGTCGACCTCGACCAGCAGCATCACGTTGCTGACGTGGACCGAGGCCTCCTGGGTCACGATGCCGCCGGTCTTGGCGCCACGGGTCGACTGGCCGACCTTGGTGTGCTTCTTGATCCGGTTGACGCCCTCGACGAGCACCCGCTGGGTGTCCGGGTAGGCCTCGATGACCTTGCCGCTGACGCCCTTGTCCTTGCCGGAGACCACGATGACGCGGTCGCCCTTCTTGATCTTCATGCCCATGAGTTACAGCACCTCCGGTGCCAGCGAGATGATGCGCATGAAGCGCTTGTCGCGCAGCTCGCGGCCCACCGGGCCGAAGATGCGGGTGCCGCGCGGGTCCCCGCCGTCCCGGATGAGGACGGCAGCGTTCTCGTCGAAGCGGATGTACGAGCCGTCCGGCCGACGGCGCTCCTTGCGGGTGCGCACGACGACCGCCTTGACGACCTCGCCCTTCTTGACGTTGCCGCCCGGGATGGCGTCCTTGACGGTCGCCACGATGACGTCACCGATGCCGGCGTAGCGCCGCCCGGAGCCGCCGAGCACACGGATGCACAGCAGCTCCTTGGCACCCGTGTTGTCGGCGACACGCAGTCGCGACTCCTGCTGGATCACTTCATTCTCCTGATCGTCGCGCCGGTTCTCTGGACGAGCCTTGCGGAACGGATGGGTCGGATGGGGCTTCGGCCTCCGTAGCGGAGGCCTCCGCTACTTCGCCTTCTCGATGACCTCGACGACGCGCCAGCGCTTGGTGGCTGACAGCGGCCGGGTCTCCATCAGGAGGACCCGGTCGCCGACGCCGCAGGCGTTGGCCTCGTCGTGCGCCTTGAGGTTGCTGGTGCGGCGGATGACCTTGCCGTACAGCGCGTGCTTGACGCGGTCCTCGACGACGACGACGACGGTCTTGTCCATCTTGTCGCTGACGACGAGGCCCTCGCGGGTCTTGCGGAAGCCGCGCGCGTCGTCGGTCGTGGTCTCGTGCTGCTATTGCTCATGTCTGCCTTCTCGCTCATGCGGTGGCCTCCGTCGGTCTCGACGGTGCTGATGCCGAGCTCGCGCTCGCGCATGATCGTGTAGATCCGGGCGATGTCCTTGCGGACGGCGTTGAGCCGGCCGTGGCTCTCGAGCTGGCCGGTGGCCGCCTGGAAGCGGAGGTTGAACAGCTCCTCCTTGGCCTCCCGCAGCTTGGTGGCGAGCTCGTCGTCCTCCAAGGAGCGCATGGGGGCCACGAGCTTGTTCTGCACGCTGCTCATCTAGCACCTCCTCGCGCCGGACGAACCGGCACTTCATCGGGAGCTTGTGCATCGCCCGGCGCATCGCCTCCTTGGCGATCGGCTCGGGAACGCCCGACAGCTCGAACATGACGCGTCCCGGCTTGACGTTGGCGATCCACCACTCCGGTGAGCCCTTGCCGGAACCCATCCGGGTCTCGGCCGGCTTCTTGGTGAGCGGACGGTCCGGGTAGATGTTGATCCAGACCTTGCCGCCACGCTTGATGTGACGGGTCATCGCGATACGGGCCGACTCGATCTGCCGGTTGGTGACGTACGCCGGCTCGATGGCCTGGATGCCGTAGTCGCCGAACGTCACGCGGGTGCCGCCCTTGGCCGCACCGGTGCGGCCCGGGTGGTGCTGCTTGCGGTGCTTGACCCTGCGCGGGATCAGCATGGTCAGGCCTCCGTTCCGCTGGCTCGGGGCGCTGCCGCCGGCGCCGACGGTGGCCTCGGTGGCGGTGGCCTCGCTGGTCGACGGGGCGGCTGCCACGGGCGGCGCCGCCGTCGGCCGGGCCGTCGTCGCGGCGCGGGCGGGTGGCCCGGGCCGGACGCTGACGCTGGGCCAGCCGGGCAGCGGCCTGGGCGGCGTCGCGCTCGGACTTGCTGCCGCCCGACGTCGCCCTTGTAGATCCAGACCTTCACGCCGATCCGGCCGAACGTCGTCCGGGCCTCGTAGAAGCCGTAGTCGATGTTGGCGCGCAGCGTGTGCAGGGGCACCCGGCCCTCGCGGTAGAACTCCGAGCGCGACATCTCGGCGCCACCGAGGCGGCCGGCGCACTGCACCCGGATGCCCTTGGCGCCGGCCTTCATCGTCGTCTGCATCGACTTGCGCATCGCGCGACGGAACGAGACCCGGCTGGAGAGCTGCTCGGCGACACCCTGCGCGACGAGCTGGGCGTCGACCTCGGGGTTCTTGACCTCGAGGATGTTGAGCTGCACCTGCTTGCCGGTCAGCTTCTCGAGGTCGCCGCGGATGCGGTCGGCCTCGGCGCCGCGGCGGCCGATGACGATGCCCGGACGGGCGGTGTGGATGTCGACGCGGACCCGGTCCCGGGTGCGCTCGATCTCGACCTCGGCTGATGCCGGCCCGCTCCATGCCCTTGGACATGAGGCGGCGGATCGCCACGTCTTCCTTGACGTAGTCGCTGTACGCTAGCCGGCTTGTCTTCGGCGTACCAACGGCTCTTGTAGTCGGTGGTGATGCCCAGGCGGAACCCGTGCGGGTTGACCTTCTGGCCCACTATCGGGTCCTCCTCTTCGTGCTGGCGGCCTTCTGGCTGCTGGTGGACTTGTCGCTCTCCGGACGGGGAGCGACGACCACCGTGATGTGGCTGGTGCGCTTGCGGATGCGGAACGCGCGGCCCTGGGCCCGCGGACGGAACCGCTTCAGCGTCGGGCCCTCGTCGACGTACGCCTCGCTGACGACCAGGTCGGCGACGTCGAGGCGACGGCTGTCACGCTCGGCGTGGAACCGGGCGTTGGCGACGGCGCTGGCGACGCACCTTGTAGACCGGCTCGCTGGCCGCCTGCGGGGCGAACGCAGGACGGCCAGGGCCTCCTCGGCCGGCATGCCGCGGATCAGGTCGACGACGCGGCGAGCCTTCATCGGCGTCACCCGGACGTAGCTTGCGCCTGGGCCCGGTGGCGAGATCGCCGGCTCGACGGCCGCGGGACTGCGTGCGGTCAGCCACGGCGTGCCCTCCGGTCGTCCTTGACGTGCCCGCGGAAGGTGCGGGTCGGGGCGAACTCGCCGAGCTTGTGGCCGACCATCGCCTCGGTGACGAAGACCGGGACGTGCTTGCGACCGTCGTGCACGGCGATGGTGTGGCCGAGCATGGCCGGCACGATCATCGACCGCCGGGACCACGTCTTGATGACGTTCTTGGTGCCCTTGTCGTTCTGGACGTCCACCTTCTTGATCAGGTGGTCGTCCACGAAGGGGCCCTTCTTCAGGCTGCGCGGCATGGTTCCAGGTCTCCGATCAGCGCTTCTTGCCGGTCTTGCGGCGGCGGACGATCATCGCGTCGCTGGCCTTGTTGGCGCGGCGCGTGCGGCCCTCGGGCTTGCCCTTGGGGTTCACCGGGTGGCGACCACCGGACGTCTTGCCCTCACCACCACCGTGCGGGTGGTCGACCGGGTTCATGGCCACACCGCGGACGGTCGGGCGCTTGCCCTTCCAGCGCATGCGGCCGGCCTTGCCCCAGTTGATGTTCGACTGCTCGGCGTTGCCGACCTCGCCGACCGTGGCGCGGCAGCGCAGGTCGACGTTGCGGATCTCGCCCGAGGGCATCCGCAGCTGGGCGTACGGCCCGTCCTTGGCGACCAGCTGGACGCTGGCGCCGGCGGAGCGGGCGATCTTCGCGCCGCCGCCGGGCCGCAGCTCGATCGCGTGGATGACCGTACCGACCGGGATGTTGCGCAGCGGCAGGCTGTTGCCCGGCTTGATGTCGGCCGACGGGACCGTTCTCGATCCGGTCGCCCTGCTTGAGGCGGTTCGGCGCGATGATGTAGCGCTTCTCGCCGTCCGCGTAGTGCAGCAGCGCGATCCGGGCCGTGCGGTTGGGGTCGTACTCGATGTGCGCGACCTTGGCCGGCACGCCGTCCTTGTCGTGGCGACGGAAGTCGATGACCCGGTAGGCGCGCTTGTGGCCGCCGCCCTGGTGCCGGGTGGTGATGCGGCCGTGCGTTGTTGCGGCCGCCCTTGCTGTGCAGCGGACGCACCAGCGACTTCTCCGGCTCGGAGCGCGTGACCTCGACGAAGTCGGCGACGCTCGAGCCGCGGCGGCCCGGCGTCGTCGGCTTGTACTTGCGGATGCCCATGGTTAGTCTTGTATGGGTCAGAGACCGGCCCTCCGAAGATGTCGATGCGGTCGCCCTCGGCGACGGTGACGATCGCGCGCTTGGTGTCCTTGCGGCTGCCGAAGCCCGTACGGGTGCGCTTGCGCTTGCCCTCGCGGTTGAGCGTGTTCACGCCCGTCGACCTTGACGCCGAAGATCTTCTCGACCGCGATCTTGATCTCGGTCTTGTTGGCGTCCGGGTGGACCAGGAACGTGTACTTGTTCTCGTCGAGCAGCCCGTAGCTCTTCTCGGAGACGACCGGGGCGAGCAGGACGTCGCGGTGGTCCTTGTGGACGTCGAGCTCATGGCCTCCGTCGACCTCGCTCTCGGTGGCGCTGGCCTTGGCCGAGCGGCCCGTCGCCGGGCCGGCCAGGAACTCGTCGAGGGCGCCGCGGGTGAAGACCACGTCGTCGGAGACGAGCACGTCGTAGGTGTTGAGCTGGTCGGCGTACGAGCAGGTGCACGCGCTCGGCGTTGCGCAGGCTCTTCCAGGTCAGCTCGTCGTCGCGCTGCGACCACCACGAGCACGTGCTTGCGCTCGGAGAGGCCGGCGAGCGACGGCGACGCGCCGTCTTGGTCGACGGCACGTCGCCGTCGACCAGGCCGGCTGACCACGTGGACCCGGCCGTTGCGCGCCCGGTCGGACAGGGCGCCGCGCAGGGCGGCGGCCTTCATCTTCTTGGGCGTGCGCTGGGCGTAGTCGCGCGGCGTGCGGGCCGTGCACGACGCCACCGCCGGCGAACTGCGGCGCGCGGGTCGAGCCCTGCCGGGCCCGGCCGGTGCCCTTCTGGCGGTACGGCTTGCGGCCACCGCCGCGGACCTCGCCGCGGGTCTTGGTGGAGTGCGTGCCCTGGCGGGCCGCGGCGAGCTGGGCGACGACGACCTGGTGGATCAGCGGGACGTTGACCTGCACGTCGAAGATCGTCGGCGGGCAGCGTCGACGGTGCCGTCGGTCTTGCCGTCGGCGTGCGGACGTCGAGCTCGACGTCGATCGGCTCGGTGGTCACGTCGGTGCGTGCTCACGGTCGGCTCCCTTCGCGGCGTTGCCCTTGGCCGCGGTGCGGACCAGCACGAGGCCGCCCTTGGGGCCGGGGACGGCGCCCTTGATGAGCAGCAGCCCCTTGTCGGCGTCGACCGCGTGCACGGTCAGGCTCTGGGTCGTGACGCGGACGCCGCCCATCCGGCCGGCCATCCGCATGCCCTTGAACACCCGGCCGGGCGTGGCGCAGCCGCCGATCGAGCCGGGCGAGCGGTGCTTGCGCTGCGAGCCGTGGCGAGGCGCCCAGGCCCTGGAAGCCGTGCCGCTTCATGACACCGGCGAAGCCCTTGCCCTTGCTGGTGCCGATCGACGTCGACCCGCTGCCCGGCCTCGAACAGCTCGGCGGTGATCTCCTGGCCGAGGGTGTACTCGGTGGCGTCGTCGGTGCGCAGCTCGACCGACGTGCCGGCGCGGCGTGACGCCGGCCTTGGCGAAGTGCCCGCTGTCGCGGCTTGTTCACCTTGCGCGGGTCGATCGGCGCCGAAGCCGATCTGGACGGCGGCGTAGCCGTCGACGTCGGCGGACCGGACCTGGGTCACCACGCAGGGCCCGGCCTCGACGACGGTCACCGGGACGATCCGGTTGTTCTCGTCGAAGACCTGGGTCATGCCGAGCTTCTCGCCCAGCAGGCCCTTCATCTGCTTACCCATGGCTGTCGTCGTCCCTTACAGCTTGATCTCGATGTCGACGCCGGCCGGGAGGTCGAGTCGCATCAGCGAGTCGACGGTCTTCGGCGTGGGGTCGATGATGTCGATGAGCCGCTTGTGCGTGCGCATCTCGAAGTGCTCGCGGCTGTCCTTGTACTTGTGCGGCGAGCGGATGACGCAGTAGACGTTCTTCTCGGTCGGCAGCGGCACCGGGCCCGCGACCGTAGCGCCCGTACGCGTCACCGTCTCGACGATCTTGCGCGCCGAGCGAGTCGATGACCTCGTGGTCGTAGGCCTTGAGCCTGATGCGGATCTTCTGTCCCGCCATGGCTTCGCTTCGTTCCTTCTCGTTCGTACCGCTGCGGCGGGCTGCACCCGGTCCCGTGAGGAGAACCAGGCGAGCCCGAGGGCTTGTCCGACCCCCGAGGTCGGGCGTGTCGCGCACCCTCGGAGCACCAGGGCGGTCACACGGTCGGATCGGGGGCGTTCGTCGCGCTCGCGGGGCTGATGCCCCGGGCGCACGGCGAGGACGGCCGGAGGGCGACCCCCGAAGGCGTCTCCCGTGCCCGGCCGCCCCGCCGAGCAACTCGCCACAGTATGCCGTAGGTCCTACGACGATGGCGAATCGAGGATTCAGTTGTGTTGGTGGAGCGGTGGTGCTGCTGCAGGTCCTACTTGAGGATCTTCGTGACCCGGCCGGCGCCCACGGTGCGGCCGCCCTCGCGGATGGCGAAGCGCAGGCCCTCCTCCATGGCGATCGGCTGGATCAGGTCGACCGTCATCTCGGTGTTGTCGCCCGGCATGACCATCTCGGTGCCCTCGGGCAGCGTGACGACGCCGGTGACGTCCGTGGTGCGGAAGTAGAACTGCGGACGGTAGTTGTTGAAGAACGGCGTGTGCCGGCCACCCTCGTCCTTGGACAGGATGTAGACGTTCGCCTCGAACTGGGTGTGCGGCGTCGTGGTGCCCGGCTTGATGACGACCATGCCGCGCTCGACGTCCTCGCGCTTGGTGCCACGGAGGAGCAGACCGACGTTCTCGCCCGCACGACCCTCGTCGAGGAGCTTGCGGAACATCTCGACGCCGGTGACCGTGGTCGTCTGCTTGGTGTCGCGGATGCCGACGATGTCGACGGTCTCGTTGACCTTGACGACGCCGCGCTCGATGCGGCCGGTGACGACGGTGCCGCGGCCGGTGATCGTGAAGACGTCCTCGACGGGCATGAGGAACGGCTTGTCGATCTCACGCTCGGGCTGCGGGATCGCCGTGTCGACGGCGTTCATCAGCTCCATGAGCTTCTCGCCCCACTCGGCGTCGCCCTCGAGCGCCTTCAGCGCCGAGACGCGCACGACCGGCAGGTCGTCGCCCGGGAACTCGTACTCGGAGAGCAGCTCGCGCACCTCGAGCTCGACGAGCTCGAGGATCTCCTCGTCGTCGACCATGTCGGCCTTGTTCAGCGCGACGACGATGTAGGGGACGCCGACCTGGCGGGCCAGGAGGACGTGCTCCTTCGTCTGCGGCATCGGGCCGTCGGTCGCCGCGACCACCAGGATCGCGCCGTCCATCTGCGCCGCACCGGTGATCATGTTCTTGATGTAGTCGGCGTGACCCGGGCAGTCGACGTGCGCGTAGTGGCGCGACTCGGTCTGGTACTCGACGTGCGCGATCGAGATCGTGATGCCGCGCTGCTTCTCCTCGGGCGCCTTGTCGATCTGGTCGAACGGCCGAGGCCTCGTTCAGGGTCGGGTACTTGTCGTGCAGCACCTTGGTGATGGCCGCGGTCAGCGTCGTCTTGCCGTGGTCGATGTGACCAATGGTGCCGATGTTGACGTGCGGCTTAGTCCGCTCGAACTTCGCCTTCGCCACTGGGGTCCTCCTAGGACTTGAGAGTTTTACGCCGTACGACGTGATGTCTGGGGGTCTTGCCGGTTGGGAGCGGGCTCCCGTCGTGCTGAGCTGCTACTCGCCTCGGGCCTTCTTGATGATCTCTTCCGCCACGTTGCGCGGAACCTCGGCGTAGGAGTCGAACTGCATGCTGTAGCTCGCCCGGCCCTGGGTCTTGCTGCGGAGGTCTCCGACGTAGCCGAACATCTCCGACAGGGGACGAGCGCGTTCACGACCCGAGCGCCGGAACGCTCCTCCATGGCCTGGATCTGGCCACGGCGGGAGTTCAGGTCGCCGATGACCTCGCCCATGTAGTCCTCGGGCGTGGTCACCTCGACCGACATCATCGGCTCGAGGAGCACCGGGTCGGCCTTGCGGGCCGCCTCCTTGAACGCCATCGAACCGGCGATCTTGAAGGCGAGCTCGGAGGAGTCGACCTCGTGGTAGCCGCCGTCGAGCAGGGTGACCTTGATGTCGACCAGCGGGTAGCCGGCGAGGACGCCGAACTCCATGGCCTCCTGGCAGCCGGCGTCGACCGACGGGATGTACTCCCGCGGGATGCGACCACCGGTGACCTTGTTCTCGAACTCGTAGCCGCCGTCGCCGGCGCCCGTGGGCTCGATCGCGATCTGCACCTTGGCGTACTGGCCCGACCCACCGGTCTGCTTCTTGTGGGTGTAGTCGTGACCTCTCGACCTTGCGTGCGGATCGTCTCGCGGTAGGCCACCTGCGGCTTGCCGATGTTGGCCTCGACCCGGAACTCGCGCTTCATCCGGTCGACCAGCACCTCGAGGTGCAGCTCGCCCATGCCGGCGATGATCGTCTGGCCGGTCTCCTCGTCGGTGCGGACCTGGAAGGTCGGGTCCTCCTCGGCGAGGCGCTGGATCGCGGTGCCGAGGCTTCTCCTGGTCGCCCTTGGACTTGGGCTCGATGGCCACCGAGATGACCGGCGCCGGGAAGTTCATCGACTCCAGGATCACCGGGGCCTCGGGACCGCACAGGGTGTCACCGGTGGTGGTGTTCTTCAGACCCATCACCGCGACGATCTGGCCGGCGCGTGGCCTTCTCGATCTCCTCGCGCTTGTTCGCGTGCATCCGGTAGATCTTGCCGATCCGCTCCTTGTTGCCCTTGGTGCTGTTCAGCACCGGGAGCCGGTCGTCGAGCGTGCCGGAGTAGATGCGGATGTAGGTGAGCTTGCCCAGGTGCGGGTCGCTCACGATCTTGAACGCCAGCGTCGACAGCGGCGCGTCCTTGTCCGGCTCGCGCGCGATGATCTCGTCCTCCTTGCCCACCGCGTGGCCCTCGACCGCACCGACGTCGATCGGCGAGGGGAGGTAGCGGACGACGGCGTCGAGCATCGGCTGGACGCCCTTGTTCTTGAACGCCGAGCCGGTCACGACACGGGGTGACCTTGCTGGCCAGCGTGGCCCGGCGGATGCCGGCGATGAGCTGCTCCTCGGTGGGCTCGGTGCCCTCGAGGTAGAGCTCCATCATCGCGTCGTCGTTCTCGGCCGACCGTCTCGATCAGCCGGTCCCGCCACTCACGGGCCGCCTCGGTGTGCGAGGCCGGGATGTCGACGGTGTCGTAGGTCGTCGCCCTTCTCCGCATCGTCCGGCCAGAGCAGCGCCTTCATCGCGATCAGGTCGATGACGCCCCTGAAGTCGGCCTCGGTCCCCGACCGGGATCTGCAGCACCAGCGGCACGGCGTTCAGCCGGCTGATGATCATCTCGACGCAGCGGTGGAACTCGGCGCCGGTGCGGTCCAGCTTGTTGACGAAGCAGATCCGCGGGACGTGGTAGCGGTCGGCCTGCCGCCAGACGGTCTCGGACTGCGGCTCGACGCCGGCGACGCCGTCGAACACCGCGACCGCGCCGTCGAGGACGCGCAGCGAGCGCTCCACCTCGACGGTGAAGTCGACGTGGCCGGGGGTGTCGATGATGTTGATGGTGTGGTCGTCCCACTCGCAGGTGGTCGCGGCGGACGTGATGGTGATGCCGCGCTCCTGCTCCTGCTCCATCCAGTCCATCGTGGCCGCGCCCTCGTGGACCTCACCGATCTTGTAGTTGATGCCGGTGTAGTACAGGATCCGCTCGGTCGTGGTGGTCTTGCCCGCGTCGATGTGGGCCATGATCCCGATGTTGCGGACCTTGGCCAGGTCGATGATGGCGGTGTCGAGTGCCACTGCTAGCTCAGTCTTCTCTCGTCGTCTCGTCGTCGTCTGTGGCGCCGGGTGCGGTGCGGGCGGAGCAGCGCCCGCTTGCCGCTCACCAGCGGTAGTGCGCGAAGGCCTTGTTGGACTCGGCCATCTTGTGGGTGTCCTCGCGCCGCTTGACGCCGGCGCCGAGGCCGTTGCTCGCGTCGAGCAGCTCGTTCATCAGCCGCTCGGTCATCGTCTTCTCGCGGCGCGACCGGGAGTAGCTGACCAGCCAGCGCAGCGCCAGCGTGGTCGAGCGCGAGCCGCGGCACCTCGACCGGCACCTGGTAGGTCGCGCCGCCGACCCGGCGGCTGCTGCACCTCGAGGGTCGGGCTTGACGTTGTCCATGGCGCGCTTGAGCGTGATCACCGGGTCGGTGCCGGTCTTCTCCCGGCAGCCCTCCAGGGCGCCGTAGACGATGCGCTCGGCGACCGAGCGCTTGCCGTCGGAGAGGACCTTGTTCACCAGCGAGGTGACCAGCGGCGAGTTGTAGACCGGGTCGATGATGACCGGCCGCTGCGGGAGCGGGACCCTTGCGGGGCATTCAGCTCTTCTCCTTCTTCGCGCCGTAGCGGCTGCGGGCCTGCTTGCGGTTCTTGACGCCCTGGGTGTCGAGCGAGCCGCGGATGATCTTGTAGCGGACGCCGGGCAGGTCCTTCACCCGGCCGCCGCGGACGAGCACGATCGAGTGCTCCTGCAGGTTGTGCCCGACGCCCGGGATGTAGGCGGTGACCTCGATGCCGCGGTCAGCCGCACGCGGGCCACCTTGCGCAGCGCCGAGTTCGGCTTCTTCGGCGTGGTCGTGTAGACGCGGGTGCAGACGCCGCGACGCTGCGGGCTGCCCTTGAGGGCCGGCGTCTTGGTCTTCTCGACCTTGTCCTGCCGGCCCTTGCGGACCAGCTGCTGGATGGTGGGCATTCGCCGCGTCTCCGTCTCGTGCTGCGCTGTCGTGGTGCTTGGGTGAGGGTCGTGTGGTGGCTGCGGACCGGACCGACCGACGCTGTCCGACCCACGCGGTCGGGCGTGTCGCCCCGGCCCGACCTGCTGCGGCCGTCAGGCCGCACCGGGTCGGTCGTGCTGCTCGCGGCGCGCCGGTCGTACTCGTCACCGTCCGGTTCCGAGGAACCGGGTGGCGCGGCGCACGCGCGAGGGCCCAGGGAGCCCCAGGCACGAAGGAAGAGATTACCCAGCGCGTGGGCACAGGTCAAAAGCGATCACCTGGGCCGGCGCCGGGCCCAGCTCGCCGCCGGGCCCCAGCACGCCGGACGCCGGTCACCTCGAGCAGGTGACCGGCGTCCGGACGGAACCGACAGGCGCTCGGACTAGGTCCGGAAGGGCCCGTAGTCGAAGTCCTCCAACGGCACCGCCTGGCCGGAGCCGGACCCGAACGGGCTGTAGTCGAAGGCATTGGCGTCGGCCTCGTAGCCCGCCCATGGTGTACATGGCGGCCTTGGCCTCCTCGGTCGGCTCGACCCGGATGTTCCGGTAGCGGGGCAGCCCCGTGCCGGCCGGGATGAGCTTGCCGATGATGACGTTCTCCTTCAGGCCCAGCAGCGGGTCGGACTTGGCGTGGATCGCCGCGTCCGTGAGCACCCGGGTGGTCTCCTGGAAGGAGGCCGCCGACAGCCACGACTCGGTCGCCAGCGAGGCCTTGGTGATGCCCATCAGCTCCGGACGACCGGACGCCGGGGTGCCGCCCTCGGCGACCACCCGCCGGTTCTCCTCCTCGAAGCGCGAGCGCTCCGCGAGCTCGCCGGGCAGCAGCTCGGCGTCACCGGACTCGATGATCGTCACCCGCTTGAGCATCTGGCGGACGATGACCTCGATGTGCTTGTCGTGGATCGACACGCCCTGCGAGCGGTAGACCTCCTGGACCTCGCTGACCAGGTGCTGCTGCACCCGGCGCGGGCCGAGGATGCGCAGGACCTGCTTCGGGTCGATCGCGCCGACGATGAGCTGCTGGCCCGACCTCGACGTGGTCGCCGTCCGCGACGAGCAGCCGGGACCGCTTGGAGATGGCGTACGACGTCTCCTCCGAGCCGTCGTCCGGCACGACGACGATCTCGCGCTTCTTGTCGGTCTCGTCGATGCGCACCCGGCCGGCCGACTCGGAGATCGGCGCGACGCCCTTGGGCTGCCGGGCCTCGAACAGCTCGACCACGCGCGGGAGGCCGTGGGTGATGTCGTCACCGGCCACACCACCGGTGTGGAAGGTACGCATCGTGAGCTGCGTGCCGGGCTCGCCGATCGACTGGGCCGCGATGATGCCGACGGCCTCGCCGACGTCGACGACCTTGCCGGTGGCCAGCGAGCGGCCGTAGCAGGCCGCGCAGGTGCCGACCTTGCTCTCGCAGGTCAGCACGCTGCGCACCCGGACCTCGCGGCACGCCGGCGGCGATCAGCGCGTCGATGAGCACGTCACCGATGTCACCGCCTGCCGTGCCGACGGTCTGCTTGCCGACGACGACGTCCTCGGCCAGGTTGCGCGAGTAGACGCTGGTGTCGATGTTGTCCAGGCGCACCAGCTGGGCTTGCCGTCCTTGCCCTTGACCTCGCGGGCGATCGGCATCATCAGGCCGCGGTCGGTGCCGCAGTCCTCCTCGCGGATGATGACGTCCTGCGAGACGTCGACCAGCCGACGGGTGAGGTAGCCGGAGTCGGCGGTCCGCAGCGCGGTGTCCGCCAGACCCTTCCGGGCGCCGTGGGTCGAGATGAAGTACTCGAGCACCGACAGGCCCTCGCGGAAGTTCGACTTGATCGGCCGCGGGATGATCTCGCCCTTGGGGTTGGCCACCAGTCCACGCATGCCGGCGATCTGACGCACCTGCATCCAGTTACCGCGCGCGCCGGAGTTGACCATCATGAAGACCGGGTTGGTCTTCGGGAAGGCTTCCTGCATCGACGTCGGCGACCTCGTTGGTCGCCTCGGTCCAGATGTTGATGAGCTCCTGGCGGCGCTCGTCGTCGGTGATCAGGCCTCGCTCGTACTGGCTCTGCACCTTCTCCGCCCGACCCTCGTGACGCTCGAGGATGCCCTGCTTGGCCTGCGGGGTGACGACGTCCTCGATCGAGATCGTCACGCCGGACCGGGTGGCCCAGTGGAACCCGGCCGCCTTCAGCGCGTCCAGCGTCGCGGCGACCACGACCTTCGGGTAGCGCTCGGCGAGGTCGTTGACGATCGCCGAGAGCTCCTTCTTGTCGACCGGCTTGTCGAAGAAGGGGTAGTCGATCGGGCAGCGCCTCGTTGAGCAGCGCGCGGCCGAGCGTGGTCTTCAGCGTGATCGGCGTCACCCTGCTCCCAGCCCTCGGGCGCGTCCCAGTCGCGCGGCGGGACGGCGTCCGCGAGGCGCAGGGTGATCGGCGCCTGCAGGTCCAGCTGGTGCTGGTCGTGCGCCATGATCGCCTCGGCGACCGACGCGAACGCGCGGCCCTCCCCGACCATGCCCTCGCGGGACGCGGTGAGGAAGTAGATGCCCAGCACCATGTCCTGGGTCGGCGAGGTGATCGGACGGCCGTGCGCCGGCGACAGGATGTTGTTCGAGGACAGCATCAGGATGCGGGCCTCGGCCTGCGCCTCCGCGGACAGCGGCAGGTGCACCGCCATCTGGTCGCCGTCGAAGTCGGCGTTGAACGCCGTGCAGACGAGCGGGTGGATCTGGATGGCCTTGCCCTCGACCAGCTGCGGCTCGAAGGCCTGGATGCCGAGGCGGTGCAGCGTCGGCGCCCGGTTGAGCAGCACCGGGTGCTCCGCGATGACCTCCTCGAGCACGTCCCAGACGTGGCCGTAGCGGGCGTTGTTGCCACCGGCCCGCTCCACCATGCGCTTGGCGCTCTTGATGTTCTGCGCGTGGTTGAGGTCGACCAGCCGCTTCATGACGAACGGCTTGAACAGCTCGAGCGCCATCTGCTTCGGCAGCCCGCACTGGTGCAGCTTGAGCTGCGGGCCGACCACGATGACCGACCGGCCGGAGTAGTCGACGCGCTTGCCGAGCAGGTTCTGGCGGAACCGGCCCTGCTTGCCCTTGAGCATGTCCGAGAGCGACTTCAGCGGGCGGTTGCCCGGGCCGGTGACCGGCCGGCCGCGGCGGCCGTTGTCGAACAGCGCGTCGACGGCCTCCTGCAGCATCCGCTTCTCGTTGTTGACGATGATCTCGGGAGCGCCGAGGTCGAGCAGCCGCTTGAGGCGGTTGTTCCGGTTGATCACCCGGCGGTACAGGTCGTTGAGGTCCGAGGTGGCGAACCGGCCACCGTCGAGCTGCACCATCGGGCGCAGGTCCGGCGGGATGACCGGGACGCAGTCGAGGACCATGCCCATCGGCGAGTTGCGGGTGTTGAGGAACGCCGAGACGACCTTGAGCCGCTTGAGGGCGCGGGTCTTCTTCTGGCCCTTGCCGGTGCGGATGATCTCGCGCAGCGACTCGGCCTCGGCCTCGAGGTCGAAGGACTCGAGCCGGCGCTGCAGCGCCGCAGCGCCCATGCCGCCCTGGAAGTACATCCCGAAGCGGTCGCGCATCTCGCGGTAGAGGATCTCGTCGCCCTCGAGGTCCTGGACCTTGAGGTTGCGGAACCGGTCCCAGACCTGGTCCAGGCGCTCGATCTCGGCGTCGGCCCGCTTGCGGATCTGGTTCATCTCGCGCTCGGCGGACTCGCGGACCTTGCGCTTGACGTCGGACTTGGCGCCCTCGGCCTCCAGCGCGGCCAGGTCGGTCTCGAGGACCTTCTGGCGGGCCTCGACGTCGGAGTCGCGCCGGGACTCGATCTGCTTGCGCTCGACGCCGATCTTGGCCTCCAGCGACGGCAGGTCGCGGTGGCGCTCCTCCTCGTCGACCGAGGTGATCATGTACGCCGCGAAGTAGATGACCTTCTCGAGGTCCTTCGGGGCGAGGTCGAGCAGGTAGCCCAGCCGGGACGGGACGCCCTTGAAGTACCAGATGTGGGTGACCGGCGCGGCCAGCTCGATGTGGCCCATCCGCTCACGACGCACCTTGGCGCGGGTGACCTCGACGCCGCAGCGCTCGCAGATGATGCCCTTGAAGCGGACCCGCTTGTACTTGCCGCAGTAGCACTCCCAGTCCCGGGTCGGACCGAAGATCTTCTCGCAGAAGAGCCCGTCCTTCTCCGGCTTGAGGGTGCGGTAGTTGATGGTCTCTGGCTTCTTGACCTCACCGTGCGACCACTGACGGATGTCGTCCGCGGTGGCGAGGCCGATGCGCAACTCGTCGAAGAAGTTGACGTCGAGCAAGATTTCCTACTTTCAGAGTTCGAACTCTGTTGATTCGGGCCCGGGCGCCGGGGGCCGCGTCACCGCGGCCCCCGGTCCGGGGATCAGACTTCTTCGACGCTGCTCGGCTCACGCCGCGACAGGTCGATGCCGAGCTCCTCGGCCGCCCGGAAGACGTCCTCGTCGGTCTCGCGCATCTCGATCGACATGCCGTCGCTGGACAGCACCTCGACGTTGAGGCACAGCGACTGCATCTCCTTGATGAGCACCTTGAACGACTCGGGGATGCCGGGCTCGGGGATGTTCTCGCCCTTGACGATGGCCTCGTAGACCTTCACCCGGCCGAGGACGTCGTCGGACTTGATCGTCAGCAGCTCCTGCAGCGCGTAGGAGGCGCCGTAGGCCTCGAGGGCCCACACCTCCATCTCGCCGAACCGCTGCCCACCGAACTGCGCCTTACCGCCCAGCGGCTGCTGGGTGATCATCGAGTACGGGCCGGTCGACCGTGCGTGGATCTTGTCGTCGACCAGGTGCAGCAGCTTCAGGATGTAGATGTAGCCGACGGCAGACCGGGGCGGTGAACGGCTCGCCGGAGCGGCCGTCGAACAGCTGCGCCTTGCCGCTCTCGCCGATCAGCTGGACGCCGTCCCGGTTGGGCAGGGTCGAGCCGAGCAGGCCGGTGATCTCCTCCTCGCGGGCACCGTCGAAGACCGGGGTCGCCACGTTGGTGCCGGGCTCGCCCTGGTCGGCGCCGATCCGGTGCAGGCTCTGCTTCCAGTGCGGGGCGTTCTTCGCCTCGCCGCCGGTCGCGTCCCAGCCCGTCTTGGCGACCCACCCGAGGTGGGTCTCGAGCACCTGGCCGACGTTCATCCGGCCGGGCACGCCGAGCGGGTTCAGGACGATGTCGACCGGGGTGCCGTCCTCGAGGAACGGCATGTCCTCGACCGGCAGGATCTTGGAGATGACGCCCTTGTTGCCGTGCCGGCCGGCCAGCTTGTCGCCGTCGGTGATCTTGCGCTTCTGGGCCACGTAGACGCGGACCAGCTGGTTGACGCCGGGCGGCAGCTCGTAGCCCTCGTCGCGGTCGAAGACCTTGACGCCGATGACCTTGCCGGACTCGCCGTGCGGCACCTTCAGCGAGGTGTCGCGCACCTCGCGCGCCTTCTCGCCGAAGATCGCGCGGAGCAGGCGCTCCTCCGGGGTCAGCTCGGTCTCGCCCTTGGGCGTGACCTTGCCGACCAGGATGTCGCCGGGCACGACGTCGGCGCCGATCCGGATGATGCCGCGCTCGTCGAGGTCGGCGAGGACCTCCTCGGAGACGTTCGGGATGTCCCGGGTGATCTCCTCGGCGCCGAGCTTGGTGTCGCGGGCGTCGACCTCGTGCTCCTCGATGTGGATCGAGGAGAGGACGTCGTCCTGCACCAGGCGCTGGCTGAGGATGATCGCGTCCTCGTAGTTGTGGCCCTCCCAGGACATGAACGCCACGAGCAGGTTGCGCCCGAGCGCCATCTCGCCGTGGTCGGTGCACGGGCCGTCGGCGATGACCTGGCCGACCTCGACGCGGTCGCCCTCGTCGACGATCGGCTTCTGGTTGAACGACGTGCCCTGGTTCGACCGGCGGAACTTCGCCAGCCGGTACGTCGAGTACGTGGCGTCGTCGTTCATGATCGTGATCAGGTCTGCGGACAGCTCCTGGACGACACCGGCCTTGGTGGCCGATGATGACGTCGCCGGCGTCGACGGCCGCGCGGTACTCCATGCCGGTGCCGACGAACGGCGACTCGGAGCGGAGCAGCGGCACCGACTGGCGCTGCATGTTCGAGCCCATCAGCGCGCGGTTGGCGTCGTCGTGCTCGAGGAACGGGATCATCGCGGTCGGCGACCGAGACCATCTGGCGCGGCGAGACGTCCATGTAGTCGACGTCGTCGGCCGGGATGAACTCGACCTCGCCGCCCTTGCGGCGGACCAGCACGCGGGCCTCGGCGAACGTGTCGTCATCGGTCAGCGGCGCGTTGGCCTGGGCGATGACGTGCTCGTCCTCCTCGTCCGCGGTCAGGTAGTCGACCTGGTCGGTGACCTTGCCGTTCTTGACCTTGCGGTACGGCGTCTCGACGAACCCGAAGGCGTTGATCCGGCCGTAGGTCGCCAGCGAGCCGATCAGGCCGATGTTCGGGCCTTCCGGGGTCTCGATCGGGCACATCCGGCCGTAGTGGCTGGTGTGCACGTCGCGGACCTCGAAGCCGGCGCGCTCGCGGGACAGGCCACCGGGGCCGAGCGCCGAGAGGCGGCGCTTGTGGGTGAGGCCGGCCAGCGGGTTGGTCTGGTCCATGAACTGGCTGAGCTGGGAGGTCCCGAAGAACTCCTTGATGCTCGCCACGACCGGGCGGATGTTGATCAGGGTCTGCGGCGTGATCGCCTCGACGTCCTGGGTGGTCATCCGCTCGCGGACGACGCGCTCCATCCGGGACAGGCCCGGTGCGGACCTGGTTCTGGATGAGCTCGCCGACCGTGCGCAGGCGCCGGTTGCCGAAGTGGTCGATGTCGTCGACCTCGACCCGAACGGTGTGACCGTCCTTGGCCATCGCCGGCATCTCGGTCTCGCCGGCGTGCAGCTTGACGATGAACCGGATCGTCTCGACGATGTCGTCGATCGGTGAGGACGCTGGAGCGCAGCGGCAGGTCCAGCCCGAGCTTCTTGTTCACCTTGTAGCGGCCGACCTTGGCGAGGTCGTAGCGCTTCGGGTTGAAGTACAGGTTGTCCAGCAGCGTCTGCGCGGCCTCACGGGTCGGCGGCTCGCCCGGGCGCAGCTTGCGGTAGATGTCGAGCAGCGCGTCGTCCTGCCCGGTGGTGTGGTCCTTCTCCAGGGTGGCGCGGATCGACTCGTAGTCGCCGAACTCCTCGAGGATCTTGGCGTCGTCCCAGCCGAGGGCCTTGAGCAGCACGGTGACCGACTGCTTGCGCTTGCGGTCGACGCGGACGCCGACCTGGTCGCGCTTGTCGATCTCGAACTCGAGCCAGGCGCCGCGGGACGGGATGATCTTGGCGCCGAAGACGTCCTTGTCGGAGGTCTTGTCGACGCTCTTGTCGAAGTAGACGCCGGGCGAGCGGACCAGCTGGGACACCACGACACGCTCGGTGCCGTTGATGACGAAGGTGCCCTTGTCGGTCATCAGCGGGAAGTCGCCCATGAAGACCGTCTGGCTCTTGATCTCGCCGGTGGTGTTGTTCATGAACTCGGCGGTGACGAACAGGGGCGCCGAGTAGGTGATGTCGCGCTCCTTGCAGTCCTCGATCGAGTACTTCGGAGGCTCGAACCGGTGGTCGCGGAACGACAGGGACATGGTGCCCTGGAAGTCCTCGATCGGGCTGATCTCCTCGAAGATCTCCTCGAGGCCGGACGTGGCGGGGACGTCGTCGCGACCGCTCGCTTCTGGGCCTGCTCGACCCGGGCTCGCCACACGTCGTTGCCGAGCAGCCAGTCGAAGCTGTCGGTCTGCAGGGCGAGGAGGTTCGGGACCTCGAGCGGTTCGCGGATCTTCGCGAAGGAGATGCGCGCGGGGCGCTGTGCTGCTGGTGCCTGTTCTGTGGTGCTGCGGGTGGGCTTGCTGGCGGTGCGCGGGGCGGCCAAGAGGGGTCCTTCCGAGGGCTGCCGGACTCTCTGCGTGCGCGCATGCCGGACCGCCCGGGGCAAATGCCCTGGGTCAGGTCAGATGGCAGCGCAAAGCGACAGCATACCCGCAGGGCACGCCGACCTCAAGTGGCCCTCGCGGTGCCGCTCTCGGGCACGGGGCCGTCGCTGCAGTTGTCACGGCGCGAGCAGGATGGACCCGGGGCGCTGCCGTCAAGGACCTGAGGGGCTACGAGCGCGACAAATCTTGCTCGATCACAGCGCGACGACCTCGCTGACCAGCCAGTCGCCGTCCACCCGGGTCATCGTCAGCCGGACCCGGTTGAGGTCGACCTTGGGCCCCTCGAGCCGGGTCGAGGTGGTGGTCTGGTCGACGAACAGCAGCACCACCACCTGGTTCTCCGCGGCCCGGACCACCGAGGACGCCGCGACCTCGGCGGTCACCACCGCCTTGACCTCCTCGGCGGTCGGGCTCGACGACCTTCTCGGTCGTGGTGGCGTAGTCGTCGGCGAAGCCGCCGGTCAGCGCCTTGCCGGCCCGGGCGAAGTCCCGGTCCAGGTGGCGGTAGTCGTAGGAGAGCAGGTCGACCGCGTGCGCCTCGGCGGCGGCCAGCGCGGCCGTCCGGGCCTGCTCGACCCGGTCCTCGCTGCGGGCCCGCAGGGCCAGCAGCGCCGGCAGTGAGCACCAGGGCCACCACGACCAGGCCGGCGACCAGGACCAGCGAGGTCGCGACCGGCTGGTCGCTGCGCGCCGACGGGGGCCGGGCGGGGCGGAGGCGGGCGACCGGTCCAGGACGGCGGTCCGCCGGGCCGGCTGGACGGCCGGCGCCTCCGAGCTCCGGACCGGTGCCCAGCCGGGTCCGGTTGCGCTGCCCCGCGACGGGTCGTTGACGTGCCACCAGATCCTCCTCAGCCCACGAACTGCAGGTCGGAGACCAGCCAGCGGCCGCCCTCGCGGACGAGGTCCAGCTGCATCCGGTAGTGGCGCTTCTGCGGCTTCGGGTCGGCCGCGTTGGTCACGGTGCTGTCGGCGACGACGAGCACCCGGGCCGAGTCGGCGTCGTCGGTCACGATGCCGGCCTCGAGCACCTCGCCCTGCGAGACCGCCTTGTTCTCGGTGACCAGGTCCGAGAGGTCCTTGGTGCCGGCCCGGAACTGGCTGCGGAAGTCACCGGTGGCGCCGCGCAGGACGCGCGCCGAGGTCCCGGTCGAGGTGCTGGTAGTCCAGCGTGGTGAAGTTGACGGCCTGCTGGCGCGCCGCGGCCAGCACGTCGGTCCGGCGCTGGTCGCCGGTCCGAGGCGGCGGACAGCCGGGTGGCCGTCGTGGCGGCCAGCGCCACCGCCGCCACGGCGACGACCGCGAGCACCGCGAGCACGACGGCACGGGTCCGGCGGCCCAGGCGGCCGGCGGGCGAGGTGGCCTCGTCCGGCCGGGTCAGCGGCTCATCGGTCCGAGCAACAGCCACTGTCCACGAGTCCTCTCCGAAAGCCTGCGCCTGTCCGCCGGGCGTGCCCGATCACCAGCGGGCATGCCGCCGGTGCCGAGGGCCAGCCCGCTGGTGGCGTCGTACCCGGTGAGGTACGACGGCGAAACGGCCCTGCCCGACTCGTCACCGTACGTCCCGTTGGTGCCGGCCGGCGCCCCCGGGACCGTCCTGGCCGACCGGGATGAAGGCGCCGGCGCGTTCTGGGCGCCGCGCACCGCGCTCTTGCTGCCGCGCGGCAGGGTGCACCGGGCGTCGGTGTTGGCCGGGTTGTCGCTGGTGTCCTCCGGCTGCCGCTTGGTGGTCCCGCCGTACCCCTGGGTGCACGACCGGCGGGTCGCTGGCGTTGAGCACCAGGCCGAAGTGCGAGGTGCCGTCGCCCGGCACCACCGTGTAGCCGCCGGCGACGTTGTCCGGGTAGGTGACCAGCACCTGCTCCAGGCCGTCCAGCCGGGCCACGGTCACCTGGCCGCTGGTGAGCAGGTTGGCGAGCAGCGCCGAGATGGCCGGCCCGGTTGTCCCGGAGCAGCGTGCTGCAGCTCCTGGGAGGCGACGATCCCGCTGTCGCAGCACCTTGCGCAGGTCGCCGTCGCTGGTGCGCAGGGTGTCGCTGAGGTCGGCCAGGTCCGTCGGCGAAGCTCTTGATGGCGGACCCGGACTCGCGCTGGGTGGCCAGCACGGTCTGGCCGTCCTCGATCAGCCGGATGGTCTCCGGCAGGGCGTCCACGGCGGCCCTGGTCAGGGCGTCGCCGGAGTCCAGCAGCCGCTGCAGGTCGGGCCCGGTGCCGGCGAAGGCCCGGCCCAGCTCGTCGATGACGACGACCAGGTCGCGCTTGTCGACCGAGTTCACCAGGCGGTCCAGGTTGAGCAGCAGCGTCCTCGGTGTGCAGCGGGGTGCGGTGTCGCGTCGTCGTCGATCCGGTCGCCGGCGGCCAGGAACGGGCCGCCCTGGGTGCGCGGCTGCAGGTCGACGTACTGCTCGCCGACCGCAGAGCGGTTCTCGACCACGGCCATGGTGTCCTTCGGGACCTCGACGCCGCTGTCGATCCGGAGGTCGACGTGCACGCCGTCGTCGGCCAGCCGGAGCCGGTCGACCCGGCCGACCGCGACCCCGCGGTAGGTCACCTCGGCGTTCTCGAAGATCCCGCCGGACTCGTCGAAGTCGGCGGTGACCACGTAGCCGGCGCCGAGCAGCAGGTCGCCCAGCCCGACGTACCGGGCGCTGACGTAGCTGATGCCGAGATGGTGATCAGCAGGAAGACGGCCAGCTGGACCTTGACGCCGCGGCGGATCATGCCAGCCCCCCAGCATCAGGCGGGCCAGGTTGGTGTCGTACGCGCCGCCGGAGGGGGTGCGGGACGAGGCGTTGTTCAGGCACACGACACCCGGGACGCAGACCGGTCCACCGCCACCGCCGCCACCGCCGGGCGCGGTGAGCGTGGGCGTGGGGACGGGGAGTCCGGCGGACCGACACCGTCGGGCAGCGGGCACGTTCGGGACCGACGCCGTGGGAGTCGGCACCGGCGGGAGGGAGCGGGTTCGGCACCGGCGGCAGGGTCGGCAGGCCGGGGTCCTTGCCGCCGTTCAGGTTGGTCAGGATGGTCCGCAGGTCGAGGTCGGCGGTGATCCGCAGGTTCGTGTAGTCGCCCTTCACGGCGCCGGTGGCCGCCTGCGGGAACGGGTAGGTGACCAGCATCTCCAGCGCGTTCGGCAGGTCGGCGCCGGCCTGGGCGAGCCGGGTGAGGATCGGGTCGAGGGCGCGCAGGTTGGCGACCGTGTCGTCCTTGCGACGCGTTGATGACCCGGGTGCCGACCTTGCCGAGGTCGGACAGCGCGGTGAGCATCGTGGTCAGCTGCTCGCGCTGGTCGGCGAGCACCTTCAGGCCCGGGCCCGAGGTCCTCGATGGCCGTCCGCGATGTCGTCCTTCTGCGCGGCGAGCCGGGCGCTGAGCCGGTCCAGGCCGTCGAGGGCGCGCACCACCTCGGCCTTGTGCTCGTCCAGCCCGCCGATGAACGTGTCCAGCTGCCGGATCGCGCCCTGGATGTCGTCCTCGTGGCCCTCCATCGCCTGGGTCAGCTCGACGTTGATCGTCTTCAGCTGGGCGACACCGCCGCCGTTGAGCACCAGGGACAGGGCGCGACAGCACCTCCTCGACCTCGGGGTTGCGGCCGGACCGGGGCAGCGGGATGGTGTCGCCGTCGCCGAGCCGGCCGCGCGGCTCCGCCGCCTTCGGGCGGTGACAGGCGAGACGAACTTCTCGCCCAGCAGGCTGGTCTGCCGCAGCTCGGCGATGGCGTTGTCCGGCAGCTGCACCGACTTGCGCAGCCGCAGCCGAGACCCGCGCGTGCCAGCCGTCGAGCTCCACCTCCTCGACGGCGCCGACCGTGACGTCGTTGACCTTCACCGCCGACTGCGGCACCAGGTCGAGCACGTCGGCGAACTCCACCGTCACGCGGTAGACGTCGTCGCTGCCGGTCGCAGCGCCGCCGGGCAGCGGCAGGTCGTAGACGCCCTCGCAACCGGTCAGGGTGCCGGCCAGCACCGCGGCAGTGACGGCTGGTGACGCAGCGGCCGCGCGGCGCTCATCGCGAGCCTCCCGAGGATGCCGCCGAGGGTGAGGTCCGGGCCGCCGCCACCGCCGCCGCCGCTGGGCAGGAGCTGGCCGGGCTCCGGGAACTTCTTCGTTCTTCGAGCGCGTCGGTCGAGCTGCGTCGCAGACCCGCTGCGGCTCGCCGAGCGAGGTCAGCAGCGAGCACAGGTACGCGCCGGGGTCCTCGAGCTGCTCGGCGTTGTCGCGGGTGTCGAGGGTGCCGGAGCGCGGGGTTGTAGGCGTTCTGCAGGTTGGACAGCGCGACCGGGCCGGCCTCGAGCGACCTCGGCCATCGCGTCCTTCTGCTTGGCCAGGGTGCCGGTGATGTCGGCCAGCCCGGCGATGTCGGTGGTGAGGTTCGCCCGGTTCTCCTTGACGAAGCGAGGCCACCTCGCCCAGCGCCACGGCGAGGTGCTTCAGCGCCAGGGCCAGCTCGTCGCGCTCGCCGGCGAGCTGGTCGGCGACGCTGGCGAGGTCGGTGTTGAAGGCCCGCACCTGGCTGTCGCTGGTCGCGAGCGCCGTGGTGAACACCTGCAGGTTGCGCACCGTCCCGAACAGGTCGTCCGCGGCCGTCGGACAGCGTGCTGATGGCCTGTGGAGAAGTCGGTCAGACGGTCCGGTTGATGTTCGCGCCCTCGCCGTCGAGGTTGTCGGCGCCGACCGGCGAGCAGCCGGGACAGCGCGCCGTCTTGTTGGCGCCCTCCGGCCCGAGCGCGACGTTGAGGTCGTTCAGGCTGGAGAAGATCCGGTCCAGCTCGACCGGCACCGCCGTCTGGTCCAGCGGGATCTTCGCGCCGTCGGCGAGCTCGGCGCCCTTCGTCGAACACCGGCGTCAGCTGGACGTAGCGGTCGCTCACGACCGACGGCGCCACGACGACGGCCTTGGCGTCCGCCGGCACCGCGTACTTGTCGTCGTACTGCATGTCGACGACGACCCGGTCACCGTGCGGTGTCACCTTGGTGACCTCGCCGACCTTGACGCCGAGGATGCGCACGTCGGAGCCCTCGTAGAGGCCCACCGCGCGGACGAACTCGGCGCGCACCGTGGCGGCTGCCGCCACCCGGCCAGAGCACGACCGCGAGGGCGACCACCAGCAGCGAGGGCCAGTCCCGCGGCGACGATCGACACGGCGGCTCATGACGCGGCTCCCCGGTCCGCCCGGGACCGGCACGATGTTCTGGATGTAGGTGTCGAACCAGCGCCCGTTGCCGGTGGTGTTGGCGAAGACCCGGACGAACGGCGCGAGCAGCCCGATGCTGCGGTCCAGGTTGGCCTGGTTGGCCTCGCAGCGTCGCGAGGACGTTCTTCAGGTTCTCCAGTGCCGGCCGGATCGCCTGGCGGTTGTCGCGCACCAGGCCGGTGAGCTGCCTGGGAGAGGGTCACCGTGCTCACCAGCAGCGTGTGGATGTCCTCCCGGCGCTTCCGGAGCTCCTGCAGCAGCAGGTCGCCGTCGGCGAGCAGCGCGACGAGCTCCTTGTTGCGGTCGGCCAGGACGCCGGTGACGCCGTCGGCGTGGTCGAGCAGCTCGCGCAGCTGGTCGTCGCGGGAGGCGATGGTGCGCGAGAGCCGGCCGAGACCGTCGACGGCGGCCCGCACCTCGTCCGGAGAGTCCCGGAACGTGTCGGCGATCGTGTCCAGCGCCGTCGGCGAGCTGGTCGGTGTCGATCGCCTCGGTGGTCGTGGCCGAGGTCGCTGAACGCCTCCACCACGTCGTACGCCGGTGTGGTGCGGGACAGCGGGATCTCCTTCGCCAGCTCGCCCTTGCCGGCCGGCTCGAGCGCCAGGAACTTCTGGCCCGAGGATCGTCTTGATCCGCACGGTCGCCGCAGGTCTCCGAGCCGAGCTCGGTGGAGCGGTTGACCCGGAAGTCGACCCGGACGTGGTCGCCGTCGAGGTCGACGGTCGTGACCTTGCCGACCTTGACGCCGGCGATGCGCACGTCGTCGCCGGACTTGAGACCGCCGGCCTCCGACAGCGCGGCCGCGTGCGACCGGCCGGCGAGCAGCGGGATGCTGTCGATGTTGAAGGCCAGCAGCAGCATCGCCGCGATGACGCCGAGCCCGACGGCGCCGATCACCACCGGGTTGCGCTCCCGGAACGGGGTGCCCCCGCCGCCCATCCGCCGCTTCTTCGCCATCACCGGCACCTCGCCGCCGCGGAGTGGTAGTTCGGCGTGTACGTGATGACGTTCGAGAGGATCACGCGGCCGGTGAAGTCGCAGAGGTAGAAGTTGAACCAGGAGCCGTAGGTCGCCGTCCGGGTGATCGTGTTGAGCTTGTCGGGCAGCCGCTGCAGGACCCCGTCGACGACCTGCTTGTTGTCGTCGAGGGTCCCGGCCACCTCGCCGAGCTCGCTGCACGTCGGTGCGGATGGCCGGCCGGGCTCCTTCACCAGGCCGGCAGTGGCGTCGGCCAGGTTCGCGATGTTCGTCAGCGAGGCGCCGATGGCCTCCCGGTCCTCGGACAGCCCGCTGACGAACCGCTGCAGCTCGGTGATCAGCGTGGACAGCTGCCGGTCGCGCTGGTCGACGGTGCCGAGCACGGTGTTGAGGTTGTCGATCGTCCGGCCGATCACCGCGTCCCGGTCGGCCAGCGTCGAGGTCAGCGACGCCGTGTGCGCCGAGCAGGGAGTTGATGTTGCCGGCCTCGCCCTGCAGCGTCTTGATGATCTCCATCGCGAACGAGTTGACGTCCTTGGGGTTCAGGGCGGCGAACAGCGGCTTGAAGCCGTTGAACAGCACGGTGAGGTCCAGCGCCGGCTGGGTCTGGCGCAGCGGGATCGTGCCGTTCTCGGTGAGCCGGCGGCTCGAGCCGGCGCCCTCGGTGAGCGCGACGTAGCGCTGGCCGACGAGGTTGCGGTAGCGGATCTGCGCCCTGGTGCTCACCGCGACGGCGCGGTCGGAGTCGACGGTGAACGTGACCTGCGCCAGCGAGCGGCCGGCTCGCTCGGTGACGGCGACCGCGTCGACCTCGCCGACCCGGACGCCGGCGATCCGGACGTCGTCGCCCTTGAGCAGCCCGGTGGCGTCGGTGAACAGGGCGCGGTAGGACGTCGTGCCGCCGAACCGGATGTTGCCGATGGTGGCGGCCAGCGTGCCGGTCGCGATCACCGTGACGACGATGAACACGATCAGCTTGATCAGCGAGGGTCCGGTCTTCACGACTGCCCCACCGCCGTCCCGCGGGCCATCGGGCCGAAGAGCAGCGTCGCGAGGTCCGGGACCTGCTCCGCGCTGGACGCCCATCTGCGGGGCCAGCAGCGCGTCGACGACCTGCTGCTCCTCGGCGCTGCCGGACAGCCCGCTCTGCGGGTCGACCAGGAAGCCGGGCACCGCTGCGCCCGCTGCCGTCGCCCTTGGTGCCGTCGCCGGAACCGGTTGCCCGGCCACGGCCGCGGCGGGTTCGGCAGCGCCGTAGCAGTTCGGGCCGCGGTTCTCGCCCCAGGCGCGGCTCCTCGCCCGGCTGGTACCCGTGGCGGGCCTTGGTCACCTCGAGGGTGATGTGCAGCTCGCCGTTGGCGAACGTGTCGCCGATGAAGTCGTTGGACTGCGCCAGGCCCTGGAGCAGGCACGGGTACTCGGGCGAGTACTTCGCGAGGACGCCGAGGATCGGCCGGCCGACCGCCGCCAGCTGGATGATCCGGCTCTCGTTCTCCTCGCAGCAGCTGGCGGGTCGTCGTCGCGAAGCCGGCGGTGCCGGCGAGGAAGCCGGCGTAGGCGTCGGCCTTGGCTCGGCGATCGTGTCTGGTCGTCACCGAGAAGTTGCGCAGCATCCGCACCAGGTCGGGGGCCGCGTCGGCGTAGATCTGCGGTGACGTCGGCCAGCCCGGAGATGTCCTCCTTGATGCGTCCGGCAGCTCCGGGTTGAGCTGGGTGAAGTAGCCGTCGACGAGCTCGAGGTTCTCGCCGAGCCGCTCGCCCCGGCCCTCCAGCGCGGTCGCGAGGGCGTTGAGGGTCGCGTTGAGCTTGGCCGGCTGGATGGTGCGCAGCAGCGGCAGCAGGTCGTCGAGCACGCTCTCGAGCTCGATGGCCGTCGGTCGAGCGGTCCTGCGGGATCACGTCGCCCTCGGCGAGCCGGCGCTGCGAGGGCCGGCTGGGCAGCACGAGGTCGACGAACTTCTCGCCGAACAGCGTCTTGGGCAGCAGCCGCGCCGACGACGTTGGCCGGGATGAGCCCCACGGTGCGCGGCTTCAGCGCGATGTCGATGGTCGCCTTGCGGCCGTCGGAGCGAGACCGAGCGCACCTCGCCGACGATCATGCCGCGCAGCTTGACGTCGGCCGGCGGCGCGAGCTGGTTGCCGACCCGGTCGGTCTCGAGCGTCACGCGTACGACGTCGGTGAACTTCTTCTGGTAGATCGCGACGCTGAGCCCCACGAGCAGGGCGAGCACGAGCAGGAACACGACGCCGTAGGTCCGCAGCATCACCCTCTGGCCGATGCCGCTGCGCGAGCGCGCCTTCATCAGCACGGCGCTACCCCGCCATCCGGACGGTGGTGGTGGCGCCCCAGATCGCGAGGCTGAGGAAGAAGTCGACGATGTTGATGGCCACGATCGAGGTGCGGACGGCCTTGCCGACGGCCATGCCCACGCCGGCCGGGCCGCCGCTGGCGGTGTAGCCGTAGTAGCAGTGGATCAGGATGATCACGACGGCGAAGACCATCACCTTGCCGAACGACCAGAGCACGTCGCCGGGCGGCAGGAACAGGTGGAAGTAGTGGTCGTAGGTCCCCTTCGACTGGCCGTAGTAGCCGGTCGCGATCAGCCGGGTCGCGGCGTAGGACGAGAGCAGTCCCAGCACGTAGAGCGGGATGACCGCGACGAAGCCGGCGATCATCCGGGTGGTGACCAGGAACGGCAGGCTCGGGACGCCCATGACCTCGAGCGCGTCGACCTCCTCGCTGATGCGCATGGCGCCGAGCTGGGCGGTGAAGCCGCAGCCGACGGTGGCGGCCAGCGCGAGCCCGGCGACCAGCGGGGCGATCTCGCGGGTGTTGAAGTAGGCCGAGACGAAGCCGGTGAACGCCGAGGAGCCGAGCTGGTTGAGCGCCGAGTAGCCCTGCAGGCCGACCTCGGTGCCGGTGAAGAAGGCGAGGAAGGCGATGACGCCGACGGTGCCGCCGATCACCGACAGCGCGCCGGTGCCGAGGCTGACCTCGGCCAGCAGGCGGAGGACCTCCTTCTTGTAGCGACGGATGGTCCGCCCGCTCCAGCCGATCGACCGGACGTAGAAGCGCAGCTGGCCGCCGAGGTCGTCGAGCGCGGCGACCGGCTTCTTCAGCGTGGACTGGAGCGTCATGTCGTCAGCCGAGCTTCTGCGGGACGACCTGGAAGTAGACCGCCGTCATGACGAAGTTGACGACGAACAGCAGCATGAAGGTGATGACGACCGACTGGTTGACGGCGTCGCCCACGCCCTTGGGACCACCACCGGCGTTCAGCCCCTTGTAGGACGCGACGATGGCGGCGATGGCCCCGAAGACCAGCGCCTTGAGCTCGCCGACGTACAGGTCGGGCAGCTGGGCGAGCGCGGTGAAGGACGCCAGGTAGGCACCGGGCGTACCGCCCTGCAGGACGACGTTGAAGAAGTAGCCGCCGGCGACGCCGACGACCGAGACCAGGCCGTTGAGCAGGACGGCGACGAGCATCGATGGCGAGCACCCGCGGGACGACGAGGCGCTGGATCGGGTCGATGCCCAGCACCTGCATCGCGTCGATCTCCTCGCGGATCTTGCGCGCACCCGAGGTCGGCGCAGATCGCCGAGCCGCCGGCGCCGGCGATCAGCAGGGCGGTGACGATGGGGCTGGCCTCGCGGATGACGGCGAGCACGCTGGCCGACCCGGTGAACGACTGCGCGCCGAGCTGCCGGGTGAGGTTGCCGAGCTGCAGCGCGATGACCGCGCCGAACGGGATGCTCACCAGCGCGGTCGGCAGGATCGTGACGCTGGCGATGAACCAGCTCTGCTGGATGAACTCCTTGGTCTGGAACGGGCGTCGCGGCAGCGCGCGCAGCGAGTCGAGGCCGAGCGCGAACAGGTTGCCGCTCTGCCGCAGCGCGCCGACCGCCGGGTTGCTCACGTGCGCCACGGCTGCGCCTGGGCGTGCCCGGAGGCGGCTCGTCGGTCGCCGTCGCGGGGCGCCGGCCGGTGCTGTGCGACTCGAACGACCCGGGCGGCGGGGTGACGCCGTTCTCGCGGCACCAGTCGCCGCGGCTCGCGCTGGGTCGGGCGGGCCCTGCCGTCGCTGGTCGAGCAGCTGCAGCGGGATCGGGGGCAGCGGCGGCATCTCGTGGCCCTCGGCCTCTTCCTGCGCCAGCTCGTCGGCGTCCTTCTCCTCCGCCATCCCGATCGGGCCCTGCCGCTGGGCGTTGAGGAACTGCCGGACGACCGGCTCCTCGCTGGACAGCAGCATCTCGCGCGGGCCGAACATCGCCAGGTGCCGGTGGTAGAGCAGGCCGATGTTGTCGGGCACGCGTGCGCGCGGTGTTGACGTCGTGGGTGACGATGAGGAACGTCGCCTGGATCGCGTCGTTGAGGTCGATGATCAGCTGGTTGAGGTACGCCGTGCGCACCGGGTCGAGGCCCGGAGTCGGGCTCGTCGAACAGGATGATCTCGGGGTCGAGCACCAGCGCCCGGGCCAGGCCGGCCCGCTTGCGCATGCCGCCGGAGATCTCGCCGGGCAGCTTGGCCTCGGAGCCGATCAGGCCGACCATGTCCATCTTCTCGCAGGACGATCTTCTTGATGTCCGACTCGCTCTTCTTGGTGTGCTCGCGCAGCGGGAAGGCGATGTTGTCGTAGAGGCTCATCGAGCCGAACAGCGCGCCGTCCTGGAACAGGACGCCGAAGAGCTTGCGGACCTCGTAGAGGTCGTGCTCGCTTGCAGCGTGGTCAGGTCGCGGCCCTGGATCATGATCGAGCCGCGCTCCGGCTTGAGCAGCCCGACCAGGGTCTTGAGGAAGACCGACTTGCCGGTGCCGGACGGGCCGAGCATCACCGAGATCTCGCCGGCGGGCAGGGTCAGGGAGACGTCCTGCCAGATGACCTGCCGCCCGAAGGACTTGGTCAGCCCCTCGACGCTGATCTCGACACCCACGTGGCACACCTCACCGCTCGGCAGACCGGCCCTCCCACGGGCTAACGAGCGCGTGGCCGCCGAGTTACGCGCACGTAGCAGACATGCCGGCAGGGGACGATGGGGCTGCGCCGGCCGCTGATCGCGAGTCTGCGTCGCCGGACACGCCGCGAAACCTTGCCGGCGCCGCGGCCACCTCCGGACGCGCGCAGGGGCGGTGCGGCCGGTCTCCCGGCCGCACCGCCCCTGCGGGTGGTGCGTGCTGCTGCCGCCTGGCGCGGCGGCAGGCGTGTGCTACTTGACGGTGACCGTGGCGCCGGCGCCCTCGAGGGCGGCCTTGGCCTTGTCGGCGGCCTCCTTGTTGACCTTCTCCAGGACCGGCTTGGGGGTGCCGTCCACGAGGTCCTTGGCCTCCTTGAGGCCCAGGCTGGTGAGCGAGCGCACCTCCTTGATGACCTGGATCTTCTTGTCGCCGGCGGCCTCGAGGATGACGTCGAACTCGTCCTGCGCGGCCTCCTCCTCGGCGGCACCCGCGCCGCCGCCGGCGGCCGGGGGCGGCAGCCACGGCGACCGGAGCGGCCGCGGTGACGCCGAAGGTGTCCTCGAACTGCTTCACGAACTCGGAGAGCTCGATGAGGGTCATCTCCTTGAACGACTCGAGGAGCTCGTCGGTGCTGAGCTTCGCCATGGTGGCGGTCCTTCCTTCTGTGTCAGGCGTGGTGGCGGTGGGGCCGATCAGCCCTCGGTGGTCTCCTCGGCGGCTGCCTCGGTGGTGGTGCTCTCCTCGGCGGCAACCTCGGGGGTGGCCTCCTCGGACTCGACCGGCGCAGCGACAGGCTCCGCGGTCTCCTCCTCGGGCTGGGCGGCGACCGGCGTACCGGCGCCTCCCCGCAGGACGCTGGGGTCCTGCTCGGCCTTCTGCCGCAGCGCCTCGATGACGCGTGCGGTCTGCGCCAGCGGCGCAGCGAACAGCGAGACGGCGTTCTGCAACGACGCCTGCAGCGCGCCGGCCAGCTTGGCGAGCAGCACCTCGCGCGACTCGAGGTCGGCGAGCTTCGTGATCTCGGCGGGTGTGAGCGACTTGCCGTCGAGCACGCCGCCCTTGATCACGAGCAGGGGGTGGGCCTTGGCGAAGTCACGCAGGCCCTTGGCGGCCTCGACCGGGTCGCCCTTGACGAAGGCGATCGCCGACGGTCCCTGGAGCAGGTCGTCGAACGCGACGACACCGGCCTCCTTGGCCGCGATCTTGGTCAGCGTGTTCTTCACCACGGCGTAGGACGTGTCCGCGCCGAGCGACCGGCGCAGGTCCTTGAGCTGGGCGACGGTGAGCCCGCGGTACTCGGTGAGGACTGCCGCGCTCGAGCTGCGGAACTCCTCCGTCAGCTCGGCGACCGCGGCCGCCTTGTCAGGCCTCGCCATTGGCTGGCCCTCCTTCCGTCGTCGTGCGCCGGTCGCCCTGACAGCACGAACGCCCCGGCGCAGGCGCGACGGGGCGTGGCGGTCCGGCTCCGAGGGGAGCCGTCCAGCTGGCCTTGCTGCACCTACGCGGGCCGCCCGCTCTCGCGGGGCCTTCGGCCACCCCCTTGCGGGAGCAGCGACCGGCGGTCTGTGGCAGCGGCGAGCGTACGTCGGCGGACCGGCTCGCGGCAAATCGCCTGCTGGGCTCAGCCCTTGATCGAGTCGGCGTCGTAGACCTGCTTCGGCCCCGGCGCGTTGATCTTCACCGGCTCGCCCCAGGCGCGGTAGACCCCGGTCACCGAGAACAGCCCCTGGGTGGTCGGGACAGCGGCGCTGGATCTTGCGCGGCAGCCCGTCTGGTGTCCAGCCACAGCTCGTACTGCAGGGTCCGGACGCCGGCCGCCAGCATCGCCCGGTACTGCTCGCGGGTCGCCGCGTCCTCGGCCAGCCGGCTGGCCTTGCGCAGGCTCGATGGTCGCCCGGTGCTGGGTCGTCGGCACGCCCTCGACGGTGGCGGGACCGACCTCCGCGACCGGCCCGGCGGCCCGGAGCAGGCCCAGGCCCTGGCCGGGGTCGAACGCGGTGCGCATCTGCTCCGCGACCGGGGTGAGCTGGCGGCCGAGGGCGTCTTGGGCGGTGGCCGACACCTTGAGCCACGGCTTGCTGCGGGGCAGCCCCTTGGCCGGTGGCAGCGCGAGGTAGACGGCGCCGGGCAGCAGGACGGCGCGCATCCGCCCCGTGGTCGGCGACGTGACCGTGACGTCCGCGTCGAAGGTCCGCGCGTCCGGCCCCGAGGGCAGGAAGCGCAGGGAGCCCGAGCCGGACTGGGTCTCGCCGCCGCCGCTGCTGCCGGAGTAGGTGTAGGTCGCGGTGCCCTCCGCGACCATCTGACGGGTGACGGCCGGCGTAGAGGACCGATCCCGACTGGGTCGGGTTGGGGTGCGCCTGGCTCTGCAGCCCGAACGGCTGGCGGGAGCCGGCCGGGTCGAGCAGCCAGCCGCCGCAACCCAGGGCGACGACAGCCAGCAGCGACGACAGGACGAGAGTCACACGTCGGCGCATGATCAGGCTGAGACCTCCTCGGCGTCCTCGAGCAGCCGACGCGTCTTGTTCGGGTCGAGCGGGATGCCGGGGCCCATGGTGGTGGTCATGGTCGCCTTGCGGATGTAGCGGCCCTTGGCGGCCGACGGCTTGAGCCGCAGCACCTCGTCGAGGGCGGCGGCGTAGTTCTCGACCAGCTGCCGCGTCGTCGAACGAGGCCTTGCCGATGATGAAGTGCAGGTTGGCGTTGCGGTCGACCCGGAACTCGATCTTGCCGCCCTTGATCTCGGCGACGGCCTTGGCGACGTCGGTGGTGACGGTGCCGGTCTTCGGGTTCGGCATCAGGCCACGCGGGCCGAGGACCCGGCCGAGCCGGCCGACCTTGCCCATCAGGTCGGGGGTGGCGACGACGGCGTCGAAGTCGAGCCGGCCCTTGGTGACCTCGTCGATCAGGGCGTCGTCGCCGACGATGTCGGCGCCCGCGGCGCGGGCCTGCTCGGCACGCTCACCGGTGGCGAAGACCAGGACCCGGGCGGTCTTGCCGGTGCCGTGCGGCAGGTTCACGGTGCCGCGGACCATCTGGTCGGCCTTGCGCGGGTCGACGCCCAGGCGCATGGCGACCTCGACGGTCGCGTCGTACTTCGTGGTGGTCGTCTCCTTGGCCAGCCGGACGGCCTGGAGCGGGGTGTACAGCGTGTCGGCGTCGATCTTCTCGGCGGCGGCGCGGTAGGCCTTGCTGCGCTTCATGTCTGCTCCTGTGAATCGTGCGGGCCGGTGCCCGCGGGAGTCGTGGTACGTCGGGCCGCGCTGGCCCTCCCACGTCGTGCTGGTGGTGCTGGTGGCGCTGGTGCTACTTGCCCTCGACGGTGATGCCCATCGGGCGGGCGGTGCCGGCGATGATCTTCTCGGCGGCGTCGAGGTCGTTGGCGTTGAGGTCGGGCATCTTGGTCTCGGCGATCGTCGCGGACCTGGGCGCGGGTGAGCTTGGCGACCTTGGTCTTGTGCGGCTCGCCGGAGCCCTTCTCGACGCCGGCGGCCGCCAGGATCAGCCGGGCGGCGGGCGGCGTCTTGGTGATGAAGGTGAAGGAGCGGTCCTCGTAGACCGAGATCTCCACCGGCACGACCTGGCCGCGCTGCGACTCGGTCGCGGCGTTGTACGCCTTGCAGAACTCCATGATGTTGACGCCGTGCTGGCCCAGCGCCGGGCCGACCGGCGGCGCCGGGGTGGCCGCGCCGGCCTGGATCTGCAGCTTGATGACGGCTGCGAGCTTCTTCTTGGGGGGCATGTCGGGTCCTTCTCCTGCTTCTGCTGGCTTCTCTTCGGGGGGTCGCTCCGCGGTCCGTCGCGTCGCGTCAGATCTTCTGCACCTGGCTGAACGACAGCTCGACCGGGGTCTCCCGGCCGAAGATCGAGACGAGCACCTTGAGCTTCTGCGAGTCGGCGTGGATCTCGCTGATCGTCGCCGGCAGCGTCGCGAACGGGCCGTCCATGACGGTGACCGACTCGCCGACCTCGAAGTCGGCGGCCTTGGTCTCGACGACCTTCTCCTTCTTCTCCTGCTCCGGGCGCGAGGAACTGCATGACCTCGTCGAGGGACAGCGGGGAGGGCCGGTGGGTGTGGCCGACGAAGCCGGTGACGCCCGGGGTGTTGCGCACGGCGCCCCAGGACTCGTCGGTGAGCTCCATCCGGACCAGCACGTAGCCGGGCAGCAGGTTCTGCTTGACCTCTTGCGCTGGCCGTTCTTGATCGACCGATCTCCTCGCGCTGCGGGACCTCGACCTGGAAGATGTAGTCCTCCATGTTCAGCGAGCTGGTGCGGGTCTCGAGGTTGGTCTTCACCCGGTTCTCGTAGCCCGCGTAGGAGTGCACGACGTACCAGTCGCCGGGGCGCGCCGCAGCGCGGCGCGCATCTCCTCGACCGGGTCGGGCTCGGCCTCGACCGCCGGCTCGGCGGCGGCGTCTCGGCCAGGCGGCCTCGGCGCCTCGACCTCGGCGCAGGCTCGGCGTCGACGGCGGTCTCGGCGGCGGGCGCCTCGGTCGCCTCGACGGCGTCGGTCTCGACGAGCGGCGCCTCGGGGCGTCGGCAGCCTCGACTGCGTCGACGCTCGGGTCGCGTCGGTCGGCGCTGTGGGTCTCGGACACGGTGACGGTCACTTCCTGGCTGGGGTCTGTCGCGGGGTGGTGCTGGCGGTCGGGGCTGCGGGCTCAGCCGAAGATCCCGAGGACCGCCTTGCTGAAGACGAAGTCGAGCACGGTGACGTAGGCGATGACCACGAGGACGAACACGATCACGACCGAGGTGTAGGTGACCAGCTCCTTGCGCGTGGGCCAGATGACCTTGCGCAGCTCGGCGATGACCTGCCGGTAGAACAGCGAGATGCGTGCCGGGAGCGGCTGGGCAGCCTTGCGAGGCCCACCGCCCGGAGCGGGGGTCGGGGTCTCCCGCGTCTCTGTCACGTCATCCACCTGTCGGTCGGTTCGTCACGCACCTGATGATGCGCCTGAGGCACTGCTCGCTCACGCAGATGTCTCGCAGGGCCGGAGGGACTCGAACCCCCAACCGCCGGTTTTGGAGACCGGAACTCTACCAATTGAGCTACGACCCTTCAGGGTCGCCGGCACGCACGCCCGCGACGCTGCGGCCAGACCCGCGGTTCCGGGCGCGCTGGCGCAGGGGCGTCAGGCCACCGAAGCAGCCGAGTCTACGCACAGGACGCCGCGCCGGTCGAACCGGCGAAACCGCGGCGCGGTGCGCTCGCGACGATGGGCAGCATGGCGCGCATGACGCAGCAGGCACCCCGGGTCTCCCGCCGCATCGGCGCCATCACCGAGTCGGCCACGCTGGCCGTCGACGCCAAGGCGAAGGCGCTCAAGGCCGCCGGCCGGCCGGTGATCGGCTTCGGCGCCGGCGAGCCCGACTTCCCCACCCCCGACTACATCGTCGAGGCGGCCGCCGCGGCCTGCCGCGACCCGCGCTGCCACCGCTACACCCCGGCCGGCGGGCTGCCCGAGCTGCGCGAGGCGATCGCCGCCAAGACGCTGCGCGACTCCGGCTACGAGGTGTCCGCCGCCCAGGTGCTGGTCACCAACGGCGGCAAGCAGGCGGTCTACGAGGCGTTCGCCACCCTGCTCGACCCCGGCGACGAGGTGCTGCTGCCCGGCGCCCTACTGGACGACCTACCCCGAGTCGATCCGGCTCGCCGGCGGCGTCCCGGTCGAGGTGCATGACCGACGAGGACAGCGGCTACCTGGCCACGCGTCGAGCAGCTCGAGGCGGCCCGCACCCCGCGCACCAAGGTGCTGCTGTTCGTCTCCCCGTCCAACCCGACCGGCGCGGTCTACTCCGCCCGAGCAGGTCGGCGGAGATCGGCCGCTGGGCGCTGGAGCGCGGCCTCTGGGTGGTCACCGACGAGATCTACGAGCACCTCGTCTACGGCGACGCCACGCTTCGCCTCGATCCCGGCGCTCGTGCCCGAGCTCGCCGACCGGTGCGTCGTGGTCAACGGCGTCGCCAAGACCTACGCGATGACCGGCTGGCGGGTCGGCTGGCTGATCGGCCCGCGCGACGTCGTCAAGGCGGCCACCAACCTGCAGTCGCACGCGACCTCGAACGTCGCCAACGTCAGCCAGGTGGCGGCGCTGGCCGCGCGTGCGCGGCGACCTGTCCGCGGTGGCGGCGATGCGGGAGGCCTTCGACCGGCGCCGGCAGACCATCGTCGCGGCTGCTGCGCGACATCCCGGGCGTCGACGTGCCCCGAGCCGTTCGGGGCGTTCTACGTCTACCCCTCGGTCAAGGGCGCTGCTCGGCCGCGAGATCCGCGGCCGGCGACCGGCGACCAGCGCGGCAGCTGTGCGAGCTGGTGCTCGAGGAGGCCGAGGTCGCGATCGTGCCCGGCGAGGCGTTCGGCACGCCCGGCTACGTGCGGCTGTCCTACGCGCTGGGCGACGACGACCTGGTCGAGGGCGTGACCCGCCTGCACAAGCTGCTCGCCGAGGCCAGTCATCGCAGCCGACGACGGCGACCGGGTGACGTGGCGCAGCCGGCGGGACCTGCGGGCGCTGCCCGAAGGCGCACCTGCACCTGCACTTCACCGGGTCGCTGCGCGCCGGCGACGCTGCGCGACCTGGCGGCCCAGCACCGGGTCCGGCTGCCGGACACGCTGCGAGGTCGACGGCGCCCACCCGCCCGAGCTGCGGGCCACCGACGAGCGGGGCTGGTTCCGGTTCCAGCGGCTCTACGACGCGGCCCGCTCGGTGGTCCGCGGCGAGGCCGACGTCCGCCGGCTGGTGCTGCGAGGCCGCCGAGGACGACCGCGCGGAGGGCTCGGGCTGGCTGGAGATCCAGGTCGACCCGACGTCGTACGCGCCGCGCCTGGGCGGGCTCACCCCGGCCGTCGAGCTCGTGCTGGACGCCGCCCGCGAGGCGGCCGCGGCCACCGGCGTCGGGCGTCGGCGTCGATCATCGCGGCCAACCGCACCCGGCACCCGCTGGACGCCCGGACGCTGGCCCGGCTGGCCGCGCAGTACGCCGGCGGCGGGCGTGGTCGGCTTCGGGCTGTCCAACGACGAGCGGCGCGGGCCGCACCGAGGACTTCGCGCCGGCCTTCCGGATCGCGGCGCGGGCCGGCCTGCTCGCCGGTGCCGCACGGCGGCGAGCTCGGCGGGCCGGCGCAGCGTCGCGGCCTGCCTGGACGCGCTCGGGCGCGCGACCGGATCGGCCACGGGGTGCGCGCGGTCGAGGACCCGGCCCTGCTCGACCGGCTGGCCGCGGCCGGCGTGACCCTCGAGGTGTGCCCGACGTCCAACGTCGCGGCTCGGCGTCTACGCCGACGGCCGGCCGACGTGCCGCTGCAGCACGCTGCGGGCGGCCGGGGTGCCGGTCGCGCTCGGCGCCGACGACCCGCTGCTGTTCGGCTCGCGGCTGCTGGACCAGTACGAGGCTGGCCCGCGAGGTGCACGGCTTCGACGACGAGCGAGCTCGCCGAGCTGGCCCGCTGCTCGGTGCGTGGCTCCGCGGCGCCCGACGACGTCCGGGCCCGGCTGCTCGCCGGCATCGACCGGTGGCTGGCGACTCCGCTAGCCGGCTAGAGCTCGACGCCGACCAGGTCCGGCTCGTTCTGCAGCGCGACGCCGAACCGCTCGCAGCACCCCGGACCGGATCTCGCGGGCCAGCGCCAGCAGGTCGGCGGTGGTGGCGCCGCCGCGGTTGGTGAGCGCGAGGGTGTGCTTGGTGGAGATCCGGGCCGCGCCCGGTCGCCGTAGCCCTTGCCGAACCCGGCCTGCTCGATGAGCCACGCCGCCGAGGCCTTCACCCGACCGTCGGCGGCCGGCCAGCGCGGCGCCGCCGTCGGGCAGCCGGGCTGCCGTCCTCGCGCGGTGAGGAGCGGGTTGGTGAAGAACGACCCGGCGCTCCACGTGTCGTGGTCGCCGGCGTCCAGCACCATGCCCTTGCCGCGGCGCAGCTCGAGCACCGCGGCCCGGACGTCGGCCGCCGGCACCCGGTCGCCGACCTCGACGCCGAGCCGGCCGGCCAGCTCGGCGTAGCGGACCGGAGCGCCGAGCCGTGAGTGCTCCAGCGCGAACGCGACCGCCAGCACGACGTACCGGCTCGACGCGCTTGAACACGCTGTCGCGGTAGGCGAACCCGCACTGCGGCGCCGTCGAGCAGCACGACCTCGCCGGTGCGTGCGGTCCAGCGCGCGCACCCAGCCGACGGTCTGGGCGACCTCCTGGCCGTAGGCCCCGACGTTCTGGATCGGGCCGGCGCCGACCAGGCCGGGGATGCCGGAGAGGGCCTCGATGCCGGCGTACCCCTCGTCGACGGCGAGCACGACCACGTGGTCCCAGTCGACGCCGGCCTCGACCTGCAGCGCGTGCTCGGCGAGCGGCGCCGAGGCCAGGCCGCGGGTGGCGCACCTGCAGCGACGGTCCCGTCGAACCCCTCGTCGGCGACCACCAGGTTGCTGCCGCCGCCGAGCACCAGCAGCGGCTCGCCGCGGGCGTCGGCGTCCGCGGACGACGTCGACGACCTCCGTCGTCGGTCTCGGCGACGACCAGACGGCGGGCCGGGCCGCCCAGGCGCAGGGTGGTGAGCCCCGCGAGCGGGACGTCGGTCTGCTCGCGCACGCGGCTAGGCCAGCGCGACGACGGCCTGGGCCCGGCCGAGCACCTTGCGCCCTGCGTGGGTCGCCGTGAGGTCGACCCGGACCCGGCCGTCGTCCAGCTTGGCGGCCACGACGCCGGTGACCTCGAGGAGCGCGCCCTCGTCGTCGTCGGGCACCGGGACCGGCCGGGTGAAGCGGACGCCGTACTCGACGACCCGCCCGGGTCGCCGGCCCAGTCGGTGACGACCCGGGCGGCCAGCGCCATGGTGAACATGCCGTGGGCGATCACGTCCGGCAGCCCGACCGACTGCGCCACCCGCTGGTTCCAGTGGATGACGTTGAAGTCGCCGGAGGCTCCGGCGTAGCGCACCAGGTCGGCGCGGCGGATGGGGAAGGTCCGGGCCGGCAGCTCGGTGCCGACCTCGACGTCGTCGTAGCCGGGGGCCATCAGCCCTCCCCGCGGACGCACGAGGGTCGACCAGGCGGTGGCGACGTGCTCGCCGTCGACGGTGGCGACGTCGCTGCGCGAGGTGATCATGTCGTGGCCGCCGGCGGACTTCACGGTCTCCAGGGTCACCGTGACGGTGAGCGAGTCACCGGCGCGGACCGGTCGGGTGTGGGCGAACCGCTGCTCGCCGTGCACCACCCGGCTGTAGTCGATGCCCAGGTCGGGGTCGTCGATCAGCCGGCGGGAGGCCTGGAAGGTCAGCACGAACGGGAAGGTCGGCGGCGCGATGACCTCCGGGTGCCCGAGAGCCGCGGCGGCCGCCCGGTCGCGATAGGCCGGGTTGGGGTCGCCGAGGGCGTCGGCGAACTCGCGGATCTTCTCCACGCCGACCTCGTAGGGGTCGGTGGGCGGGTAGGTGCGCCCGGCGTACGACGGGTCGATCGGCATCGGGGTGGACGTCAGCGCGTTTCGCGGTGGACCGTGTGACGGCGGTCCCGCGGGCAGTACTTCTTCAGCTCGAGCCGGTCGGGGTCGTTGCGCCGGTTCTTGCGGGTGATGTAGTTCCGCTCCTTGCACTCGACGCATGCCAGCGTGATCTTCGGTCGGACATCGGTCTGCTTGGCCATCGTGCTGGCTCCTAGCCTTGTTCGGCGGGCCGGAGGGCCCGGTCGCTGTCGAGGTGCAGCGGGTGCGTGACGCGTAGCGGAGGCCGGACTTGAACCGGCGACACAACGATTATGAGCCGTTTGCTCTACCAGGCTGAGCTACTCCGCCGAGCGGACCGCGCCGCACGAGATGCCTCGGGCGGGCGGGCCGTCCAGAGCCCCCTTACGGAATCGAACCGTAGACCTTCTCCTTACCATGGAGACGCTCTGCCGACTGAGCTAAGGGGGCGCGAGCCCGAGAAGAATACAGGCCTGTGAGCGCCGCCTGCCAATCGGTAGGGGCGACCCTCACCTCCCGGACGCGGACGACCCCCGACCGGTGCACCGGTCAGGGGTCGTCACGCGTGGCAGGTGAAGGATTCGAACCTTCGAAGGCATCGCCGACGGATTTACAGTCCGCTCCCATTGGCCGCTCGGGCAACCTGCCGGGTCCCGCGCGGGGACCCGGAGAGGATAGCGCGAGGCCAGGGAGCGCCGACAACTCACCGGCTGCTGGCGTCCTCGCCCTCCTCCGCCGGCACCTCCGGCGCCCGCTCGGGCCGGCTGCCGAGGATGCCCGCCAGGCCGGCCAGGCCGAGGGTCACCAGCACGATCGGTGCGACCCACCGCCCGTCGAAGTCCAGGTCGGTAGCGACGTCGAGCAGGTGACCGGCCGCCACCGCGACGAAGGCCAGACCGGCGATGAGGGAGAACAGATCGAGCTCATGACGTCGCACGACGCACCTCCAGGCTGCCGAGCCCGAGCTCGGCGTCGATGACCAGGGTTGCGGACGACGCCCGCGATCCTTCCGGCACGGTGAACCGCTCCGACACCTCGGTGCCGTCCTGACTCCGCTGCACTCCGAAGGCGTCGTCCACGTCCCAACGGATCTCGCCGGCCCGGACGTCGGCGTCGACCAGGACGGTGACGTCCGCCGGCACCACCATCAGCAGGTGCCCGATGCCCTGGCGGATCTCGACCCGCTGCCGGTCGGTCGAGCCCAGGTCCAGCTCGGACAGGTCGAGGGTCGACTCGCCGACCCCCAGCCGGTACGGCGTGTGCAGGTCGGCCACGGTGCGCGGCGTCCAGGTCCGGTCTCCCACGCCACCGCGCAGCTGGACGTCGGCGAAGGCGGCCGCTGAGGCGAGCACGACGAGCACGATGCCCCACACGACCAGCCACCGGGCCCGGCCGATCACGGCGCCGACGACCAGACCGATGCCGACGACCGCGAGCGCCGAGGCGATCACCGCCTGGGCCGGCACGTCGGAGTCGGTGGCTGCGTTCCAGCCGATCAGCACCCCGACGACGATCGCGGCGACGCTGAGGGTGACCCGGCCGAGGATCGACCGCTCCTTCGGCGGCGGCGGAGGCAGCGGCGGGCCGTACGTCGGATAGTGCTGCCCGGGCGGCGGCGGCGGGAGCGGAGCGGTCGGCGCGTACGACGGCGCGGGTCCGGCGTAGGCCGCGGGTGGGGTGTAGGCCGCGGGCGCGGAGTACGCCGTCCCCGGCGTCTGGCCGTAGGCACCCGGCTCGCCCGGCGTCCGGACCTGCGGGTCGGGGAACGGCGGGGCGACCGGCCCGGGCCCGCGGTGGTTGCGACTGATCAGGACGACGATGGCCAGCACGGCCACGAGAGCCGCGAGACCGCCGAAGCCGGGCCCGCTGTCATAGAGCCAGCCGGTCGCGGCGATGCCGACGACGAGCACGACGATGATGCCGAGGACGGTTACCCCCGAGCTCCGCGAGCGGCCGTTGAGCAGTCGCTGGCCCTCGGACTCGTCCTCGCCCTCGTCGGGGACGAGGAGCCAGCCGAGCGCATAGAGCAGGAGGCCCGAACCGCCGAAGACGGTGAGGACGACGAACAGGATGCGGAACACGAGGGGGTCGACGCCGGCCCATCGGCCGAGGCCGCCGGCGACGCCGACGACCTTCCGATCGTCGCGGCTGCGGCGCAGGGCGGACAACGGCGGGTAGCCGCGCCGCTCCTGCTGGGACGGGGAGCTGAAGTCTGTGGACATGCCGCCATCGTGGTCGCTGGACCGGCGCCTGCCATCAGGTGACGCCCCTGGCGCCACCCTGGTCGCACCCTGAGCGACCCTCCGGTGCCCACCTGATGCCCGAGCGCCCGCGCACAGGCGATGATCGGGTGGTGAGCACGCCACCGCACGCGACGCAGCCCCTGCCCGGGGCGCCGCCGCGGCTGTACCGCAGCAGCGACGGCCGGGTGCTGGCCGGCGTCGCCCGCGGGCTGGCCGACCATCTCGGCGTCGATGTGCTCGTCATCCGGCTGGCGTTCGTGCTGCTGGCCGCCGCCGGCGGCGCGGGCGTCGCGGCGTACGGGCTGTTCTGGGTGTTCGCACCCCAGAACCCCTACGAGGTCGAGGGGCCGCGCGACCGCGAGCGCGACCTGACGCTGCTGCTCGCCCTCGGCTCGCTGACCGTCGGTGGCCTGCTGCTGTTCTCGGCGCTGGGCATCGGCCTCAGCCTCGGAGTCGCGGTGCCGCTCGTCGCCGTCGGCATCGGCGTCAGCATCCTGTGGCGGCAGGCCGACGACGACTCACGGGCCCGCTGGCGGGCGGCGACCGGAACCCATCGGCTGTCCGGGGCCGCCCGAGCGGGCGTCGGCGTGGCCCTGGTCCTCCTGGGTGGCGGGGCCATCCTGGTCGGACCGGCCGACCTGGGCGGCACGACCGGCGGCCTGGTGGCTGCGCTCGTCGTCGCGGCCGGACTGGCGCTCGTCAGCAGCCCCTGGTGGGTGCGGATGGCGCGCGACCTGACGGCCGAGCGCAACGCGCGGATCCGGGAGCAGGAGCGGGCCGAGGTGGCCGCGCACGTGCACGACTCGGTGCTGCACACGCTGACCTTGATCCAGCGCCATGTCGACGACCCGCGCGAGGTGGCCCGGCTGGCCCGGGCCCAGGAACGCGAGCTGCGCGGCTGGCTGTACCGGCCGTCCCCGGACGCGGCGCAGAACCTCGCGGCGGCGTTCGAGCGGGCCGCCGCCGAGGTGGAGGACGCGCACGGCGTGGCGATCGAGGTCGTGGTGGTCGGCGACTGTCCGGTCGACGAGCGGCTCGGGGCGCTGCGCGACGCCGCCCGGGAGGCGCTGGTCAACGCCGCGAAGTACGCCGACGGCGCCGCCGTGTCGCTGTACGCCGAGGTCGAGCCGGAGCAGGTCACCGTCTTCGTGCGCGACCGCGGTCCGGGCTTCGACCCCGACGCAGTGCCCGAGGACCGGCTCGGCCTGCGTCAGTCGGTCCGCGGCCGGATGGACCGCAACGGCGGCTCCGCCGTCGTACGTTCCTCCCCGGGGGACGGCACCGAGATCCAGCTCGAGATGCCCCGCCAGACCAGGAGCGCACCGTGACCGACCAGCAGGCGTCGCCCACCGGCCCGGTCCGGGTCGTCCTCGTCGACGACCACCGGATGTTCCGGTCCGGCGTGCGCGCCGAGCTGGGCGCGGTCGACGACACCGTCGAGGTGGTCGGGGAGGCCGAGGACGCGCAGCAGGCGGTGACGGTGATCAGGGCGATGCTGCCCGACGTCGTGCTGCTCGACGTGCACCTGCCTGGCGGCGGGGGCCGGGCGGTGCTCCAGGAGCTGGTCGTCGAGCTGCCCGACGTGAAGTTCCTCGCGCTGTCGGTCAGCGACGCGCCGGAGGACGTCATCGCCGTGGTCCGCGGCGGGGCGCGCGGCTACGTCACCAAGTCGATCACCGGGCCGGAGCTCGCGGCGGCGGTGCGCCGGGTGGCCGACGGCGACGCGGTGTTCTCGCCCCGGCTGGCCGGCTTCGTGCTCGACGCGTTCGCGGCCACGACCGACGTGGCCGAGGTCGACGAGGACCTGGACCGGCTCTCGCAGCGGGAGCGCGAGGTGCTGCGGCTGATCGCCCGGGGCTACACGTACAAGGAGGTGGGCAAGGCGCTGTTCATCTCGGTGAAGACGGTCGAGACCCACGTCTCCGCGGTGCTGCGCAAGCTGCAGCTGTCGAACCGGCACGAGCTGACCCGGTGGGCCACCGCCCGCCGCCTGGTCTGAGCAGGCTCAGCAGCGGAAGTCGGCGTCGTAGCCGTTGCGCAGGAACTGTGACAGCCGGACCGGGCCGCCGGTGAACGACCAGGACCGCGCGCAGTGCTGGTGGGCGGACCGGGCCGTCCCGACGCCGGCGTACCAGACCGGCGCTCGGTCCAGGCTGGCCCCGCCGGTGATGCGCTGCCACTGGTGGGCGGTGCTGTAGACGCCGACGGTGCGCACCCCGCGGCGGTGCAGCAGGGCCGTCATGCCGCGCAGCACGGCGGTGTCGTTGCGCAGGAACTTGGGCCGCCCGCCGTACTCCAGCGACTCCCAGGTGTTGTGCATCTCGACGTCGAGCCACCAGTTGGTGCGGGTGACGTCCGGAGCGCCGACCGAGGCGGCGGCAGCGCGGGCTCGGGCGAACGAGTCCTTCGCGGCGTTCCACCCGTAGTCGAACGCGCAGCCGGCGGAGTCGGGACGGCTGCGGGTGCAGACCTGCGGTGACCGCTGCCCGAGCGGCCAGAAACCCGACAGCTTGGGCCCCGGGTTGGCGGTGTTGACGTAGTACGCCGGGCGGCCCGCCGTACCTGCCCAGACGATCTGCTCGGCGAGGCAGGGGTTGGCGTCGAACGGCTTGCCGCCGTCGACCCCGACGATGCCGAAGTCGCCGCCGGTGGGCAGCGGACCGCCGCACTGCGGGTAGGACACGTCGTTGCCGCGCTCGCGGGCGGACAGCGGGACCGGCGCTGCCTCGGCGCTCGTCGGTGCGACCAGCACGGCGCAGGCAGCAAGGACGGCAGCCGCGAGGGCGGTCAAGGAGGTACGTCGTCCGGTCAGCCGCATGCTCGGTCCCCCGTGTCGAAATGTCCGGTCTGCGGACCCTATCGGAGCCGTCGTGAGGCCTGCCAGGGCGTCGTATACGGTGCGGGCCATGGCTGACTCCTCCTTCGACATCGTGAGCAAGGTCGACCACCAGGAGGTCGACAACGCGCTGAACCAGACCGCCAAGGAGATCTCGCAGCGGTTCGACTTCAAGAACGTCGGCGCCTCGATCAAGTGGTCCGGCGAGGCGATCCGGATGGAGGCGAACAGCGAGGAGCGGGTCAAGGCCATCCTCGACGTCTTCGAGACCAAGCTCATCAAGCGCGGCATCTCGCTGAAGTCGCTGAAGAAGGGCGACCCGACGCTGTCCGGCAAGGAGTACTACCTGGTCTGCGAGATCGAGCAGGGCATCTCGACGGAGAACGCCAAGAAGGTCTCCAAGCTCATCCGCGACGAGGGGCCCGAAGTCGGTCAAGGCGCAGATCCAGGGCGACGAGCTGCGGGTCAGCTCGAAGAGCCGCGACGACCTGCAGGCCGTGCAGGCGCTGGTCAAGGGCGCCGACCTCGACTTCGCGGTGCAGTTCGTCAACTACCGCTGAGCGCACGCGGTCGACGCCGCTCTGACCCCACCACACCAACGGGGCGGCAGAGACTGGTGAGTCGGTTCAAGCGCTGCACGAGGCGACAGCATCACCGTTGGAGTCCCCCAGTCAGCGACAGCAATCGGCAGATGACGGCAGCGGTCAAGATTGTGCTGCAGCCACACGTTGGTCAGGGCTTTGGGCCGAACACCTGTTTCCTACGCTGGGCCAACACGGCCGGCTGACGTGTGCTGCCTCCACTGTGTGGCCGCAGGACGATCTCGGAGAAACCCTGCCCCGCCGTCGCTCAGGCCATCCCTTCCGAAGCGCTTTTCTCGTGATCGGAGGCGTTTCGGACCAGGCCTGAGCCCGGATGCTCCGATCATGCGGATTCAGGCGGCGAGCACGGGGCCGCCCGCACCGGTTTCAGCGCTGGTAGCCGGCCATCTGCTCGAGGCGGGCGATCCGCTCGGCCATCGGCGGGTGGGTCGAGAACAGCTTCGCGACGCCCTCGCCGCGGAACGGGTTGGCGATCATCAGCGAGCTGGTGGTCTGCAGGCCCGGCTCCGGCGGCAGCGGCAGCGCGCGGGTGCCCAGCTCGAGCTTGCGCAGCGCGCTGGCCAGGGCCAGCGGGTCGCCGGTGACCTGGGCGCCGGACGCGTCGGCCTGGTACTCCCGGGACCGGCTGATCGCCATCTGGATCAGCGCCGGCCGCGACCGGCCCGAGGATGAGCACCGCCAGCGCGCCGAGCGGACCGGGACCGTCGTCGTCGTCGCCGCGCCCGATCGGCATCAGGTAGGCCAGGTAGCCGAGGTACATGATCACGCTGGCCAGGCCGGCGGCGACCGAGGAGATCAGGATGTCGCGGTTGTAGACGTGGGAGAGCTCGTGGCCGAGCACGCCGCGCAGCTCGCGCTCGTCGAGCAGGCCGAGGATGCCCTCGGTGCAGCAGACCGCCGCGTTGCGCGGGTTGCGGCCGGTGGCGAACGCGTTGGGCGCGTTGGTCGGGGAGACGTAGAGCCGGGGCATCGGCTGGCGGGCGGCGGTCGAGAGCTCGCGCGACGATCCGGTACATCGCGGGCTGCTCGGCCTCGCTCACCGGCCGGGCCCGCATCGAGCGCAGCGCGAGCTTGTCGCTGAAGAAGTAGGCGAAGCCGTTGGTCCCGAGCGCGATGACGATGGCGATGGTCAGGCCGGTCGGGCCGCCGAGCCAGCGGCCGACGAGCAGGATCAGCCCGGACAGCAGGGCGAGCAGGACGGCGGTCTTCACGCCGTTGGCGTGGCGGTGCACGGAAGCTCCTCGGACAGGGGTCGAGCGGCGGGCAGTGAGTTCCTGACAGGGAAACGACCGCGCCAGGGAGGGCGTTCCCGCCGGCCGGTCAGCCGAACCGCAGCACCAGGCCGGGGGCCACCGAGAGCCAGAGGGCGGCACCGAGGGTGAGCCCGATCGCCAGGCCGTCGGACCAGGAGATGCGGTACGACGGCGGGCGGCGCCTCGCCGGTCGGTGCGGCGTGTACAGCGCTCGCCGCCCACGCCAGGTAGTAGTACGAGACCGATCACCACGTTGACCGCCATCACGACGGCGAGCCAGCCGACGCCCTGGTCGACCGGCGCCCGGAACACCACGACCTTCGCGAACAGGCCGAGCAGCCCCGGCGGCAGCCCGGCCAGGCAGGCCAGCGAGAACGCCAGCGCGAACGCGGTGAGCGGCTCGGTGCGCCCCAGCGCGCGGTAGTCGGTCGAGCAGGTTCGCCTGCGGTGCCGGCCGACCAGGGTGACGACGGCGAACGCGCCGAGGTTCATCACGCCGTAGGCCAGCACGTAGGCGACGGTCGCCGGCAGCACGTCGTCGACGTGGCCGACCGACGCCGAGCCCGAGCGGCACCAGCATGTAGCCCGACTGGGCGACCGACGACCAGGCCAGCAGCCGGACGGCCTGCCGCTGCCGCAGCGCGACCAGGTTGCCGACGGTCATGGTGACCGCGGCCACCACCGCCAGCATCGGGCCCCACACGTCGGCGTACGGCGCGAAGCCCGCGGGTCAGCAGCAGCGCGAGGCCGACGAAGCCGGCCGCCTTGGAGACCACCGAGAGGTACGCCGCCACCGGGCACCGGCGCGCCCTGGTAGGTGTCCGGCGCCCAGAAGTGGAACGGCACGGCGGCCACCTTGAACGCCGAACCCGGCCAGGGCGAGCACGACGCCGAGCAGCAGCAGCGGCTCGCGGCCGCCGGGGTCGTCCAGCGCGGTGGCGATCCGGTCCAGGTGCACCTGCGCCGGTGACGCCGTAGACCAGGCTGAGGCCGAACAGCATCACGGCGGTGGACACCACCGAGACCAGGAACAGCTTGAGCGCCGCCTCGCTGGCCCGGCCGTCGTAGCGGCGCAGCGCGACCAGCGCGAACGCGGGCAGCGACACCACCTCGAGGCTGACGACCAGGGTGAGCAGGTCGCGGCTGGCGGCGAGGGTCAGCGCACCGGAGACCGAGGCCAGCAGCAGGAAGCAGTACTCCCCCGGCGGGATGCCGCCGTCGCCGCACGGTGTCCAGCGAGAGCAGCACGCACGACCACCGCGCCGGCGAGCACCAGCGCCTGGAAGACCAGGGTGAGGTCGTCGACGACGTAGGAGCAGGCCGGCAGCACCAGGCCGCGACCGGGGACGCAGAACGTCTCGCGCCGCTCGCCGACGAGCGGCACGAGCAGCGCCAGCGCACCGACCAGGCCGAGCACCGCGAGCCAGCCGGTGACCTGCCGACGGGCCGGCCGAGGAACGGCGTCGAGGACCAGCAGCAGCATGGCCAGCACCGCGACGAGCAGCGGCGCGCGCGATGGCGAGGTAGTCGATGGACTGCGCCGAGGTGGGCATCACGACCCGCCCGTCAGCCGGCGGACGACCGGGTCGGTCGCGTCGAGCAGCCAGCCCGGCCACAGCCCGAGCACGACGACGAGCAGCACGATCGGGGACCAGACGACCAGCTCGTGCGGTCGTGGCGTCGCGCAGCAGCACGGCGTCCTGCCAGGCCTGGAACGACGTGCCCTGCGCGACCCGGCGGACCACCATCACGAAGTACGTCGTGGTGAGCACCACGCCCGACACCGGCCAGCGCCATCAGCACGAGGTAGTAGCCGCGCGGCAGCTCCGGGAGCCGGGTCGAAGGCGCCGAGCAGCGCGAGCATCTCGCCCCAGAACCCGGCCAGGCCCGGGCAGCCCGAGGCTGGCCACCGCGGCGAACGCGAGCAGCCCGCCGAGCCGCGGCATGCCGCTCGTAGAGGCCGCCGCCGAGCACGTCGAGGTCGGCGGTGTGGTGCCGGTCCTTGATCGCACCGACCAGGAAGAACAGCAGGCCGGTGATCAGGCCGTGCGCGATGTTGGCGAAGAGCGCGCCGTTGATGCCGACCGGGGTGAGCGTCGAGATGCCGAGCAGCACGAAGCCCATGTGGCCGACGCTGGAGAAGGCGATCAGCCGCTTGAGGTCGCGCTGCGCGAGGCAGGCGAGCGAGCCGTAGACGATGCCGACGACGGCGAGCGCGCCGAGGTACGGCGCCAGCACCTCGGCGCCCTCGGGCACGATCGGCAGCGCGATCCGCACCAGGCCGTAGGTGCCCATCTTCAGCAGCACGCCGGCCAGCAGCACCGAGCCGACGGTCGGGGCCGCGGTGTGCGCGTCGGGCAGCCAGGTGTGCAGCGGCCACATCGGCGTCTTGACGGCGAAGCCGAGCGCCAGCGCGAGGAACGCCAGCACCTGGATGCGGTGCGCGTCATGCCCGTCGCCGGCCCGCGGCCGCGAGCTCGACCATGTCGAAGGTGCCGGTCTGGCGCGCCGACCAGCAGGATGCCGAGCAGCATCACCGCGCAGCCGAGCAGCGTGTAGAGGATGAACCGTTCGCCGCCGCGCACGCCGGCCGCCGGGCACCTTGTCGTCGCCCCACTGCGCGATGACGAACCACATCGGCACCAGCACGACCTCGAAGAACACGAAGAACAGCAGCAGGTCGAGCGCCACGAAGGTGCCGAGCATGCCGACCTCGAGCAGCAGCAGCAGCCCGACCAGCGCGCGCGGCCGGCCGGCCTCGGGCCGCACCCGCAGCAGGTAGACCAGGCACAGGAGCGTGAGCAGCGCGGTCAGCAGCACCAGCGGCGACGGAGATGCCGTCGATGCCGAGGTGGAACCGCAGGCCGAGGCTCGGGCACCCACTCCTCGTCGGTCGACGGCGTGGCGCGACCGCGGCCCAGACCGCGACCGCCGAGCGGTCGCCGCGCTGACACGCGACACCGAGCCGGCACCGCGATGCCGGTCGGCCAGCCGCGGCGGCAGCAGCGAGCAGCGCGACCGCAGCCCGCCAGCGGCAGCGCGAGCAGCAGCGGCAGGAGCAAGTCGCTCACGTCATGCGAACACCACCACGCCGGCGACGATCAGCAGGACGCCGGCGAGCAGCCCGGTGAGGTAGGACGTGCACGTTGCCGGCCTGGGTGCGCGCGCACCAGCCGGCCGAGCGCAGTCGCGCACCGCGGCCGGAGCCCAGCACGCCGGCCACGACCACGCTGTCGTCGGTCCAGCGGACGGCCCGCGCCGCAGCCCGCACCGGCCGGACGAACGCGCGGTCGTACAGGTCGTCGACGTAGAACGCGTGCTCCAGCGCCGGCCGCCCGCCGCAGCGCGAGCGTCGGGTCGCGTGCCAGGAGCCCGCCGCCAGGCGACTCCGACCGCAGCGGCGCCGACCAGCGCCAGCGCGACCGACAGCACCGAGGTGACCAGCCCGACGTGCAGCGCGGACTGCGCGACCTCTGCCGCGTCGGTCAACGCGGTGCCGGTCCGACGCACCGGGGCCAGCCACTCCGGCAGCCATCCCGACGGCAGACCGGCCAGACCGAGCAGCGACCGCGGGCACCGCCAGCACGACGAGCGGCCAGCGCATCGCGGGCGACGGCTCGTGCGCCAGCCACCGCCGCCGCGCGGCTGGTCGAAGAACGTCATCAGCCACAGCCGGGTCACGTAGGCGGCCGTGACCGCGACGGTGAGCAGCGCCGACGACGAGCACCAGCCAGCCGGCCCAGGAGGCGACCGGCCCCGTCGTGCAGCGCGGTCTCCTCGGCGGCGCCGAGCACCGCCTCCTTGGAGAAGAACCCGGCGAACGGCGGCACACCCGGCGAGCGCGGCGAGCCCGACCGTCATCGTCACGAACGTGACCGGCATCAGCCGGCGCAGCCCGCCCATGTCCGGCATCAGGTTGGTGCCGACCGCGTGGATGACCGAGCCGGCGGCGAGGAACAGCAGCGCCTTGAAGGCGGCGTGGGTCAGCAGGTGGAACGCCGCCGCGGCGGCCGAGCCGACGGCGAGCGCCGCCGAGCATGTAGGCGAGCTGGCTGACCGTGGAGTAGGCGAGCACCCGCTTGATGTCGTCCTGGGCGAGCGCGGCCAGCGCCGCGCCGAGCATCGTGATGCCGGCGATCACCGCCATCACGGCCAGCGTCGTCGGCGCGAGCAGGAACACGTCGTAGCAGCCGGGCGACCAGGTAGATGCCGGCGGCGACCATGGTCGCCGCGTGGATCAGCGCGCTGATCGGCGTCGGGCCGGCCATCGCGTCCGGCAGCCAGGTGTGCAGCGGGAACTGCGCCGACTTGCCGACCACGCCGCACGAGCAGCAGCAGCGTCGCGACGGTCGGCCGTCGCGTCGGCGATGCCGCCGTCGAGCGCGGCCGTCGATGACGTCGCTGATCCGGTAGGTGCCGGCCGCGACGCCGAGCACGAAGATGCCGAACAGGAAGCCGACGTCGCCGAGCCGGGTCATCGACGAACGCCTTGACCGCACCGGCCCGGGCGTCCTCCTGCTCCCAGTGGTGGCCGATCAGGAAGTAGGAGCAGACGCCCATCACCTCCCAGCCGACCAGCAGCACCATCAGGTCGTCGGCGAAGACGACCAGCAGCATCGCGGCGGTGAACAGCGAGACGAACGCGGCGTACGACGGAGTAGCGCGGGTCGCCCTTGAGGTAGCGCGATCGAGTAGACCTGCACCGCGCAGCGCGACCACGGTCACCGCGAGCGCGACCACGGCGCGCCAGCCCGTCGAGCCGCAGGTCGAGACCGATCAGTCGACCTGGCCGGTGCTGGACCGGACGACCCGGCGGCGCGCTCTCGAGCCAGTGGCCGCTCGGCCAGCCCCGGCACCGGCGACCGCCCTGACGCGCCAGCACCAGGGTGGCCAGCAGCGCAGACGGCCGTGCCGGCGATCGCGACCGGCACGACCAGCCGCGGCCGCAGCCGGCCGCCGAGCAGCCCGACGAGCGCGGCGAGCGCGCGGCGCGAGCAGCGCGACGTAGACCGGCGGTCACGGCACCGGCTCCTCGACCGGCTCGTGCAGCTCGTCGCAGCTCGTCGAGCTGGGCGGTCTCGCGGTTGCGGAACACCAGCAGCACGATGGCCAGCCCGAGCCCGACCTCGGCGGCGGCGATGGTGATGACGAACAGCGTGAACACCTGCCCGGCGCAGCAGCTCGTCGCGCAGCCAGACGTCGAAGGCGACCAGGTTGAGGTTGACCGCGTTGAGCATCAGCTCGACGCCCATCAGCACCAGGATCGCGTTGCGCCGCGCCAGCACGCCGTACACGCCGATGCAGAACAGCAGCGCCGACAGCACGCACCGGCATCAGCAGCGGCATCAGCGGTCCTCGCCGTCGCGCCTCGTCGGCCCGATGTCGCGGCGGGACAGCACGATCGCGCCGACCAGCGCCGCGAGCAGCAGCACGCGAGAGCACCTCGAACGGCAGCACCCAGGTGCGGAAGATGGCCGCGCCGGCCGACGCGCGGCCGAGCCGCCGACCGGGTCGTCGCCCAGCTCGATGCGCTCGCCGTCGAAGCCGGCGACGACAGCGACCGAGCAGCACGCCGGCGAGCCCGAGCGCGACCACCGCGGCGGCCACGCCGCTGCAGCGGCGGCGCGTCGAGGTCGGTCGAGACACCGATCGGCGCCCGGGTGAGCATCAGCGCGAACAGCAGCAGCACGACGACCGCGCCGACGTAGATCAGCACCTGCACCCAGGCGACGAACTCGGCCGCCAGCAGCAGGTAGCAGCCCGGCGACCGCGCCGAGGGTGACGACCAGCCAGAGCGCGGCGTGCACCAGCTGGCTGCGTGGTGACGACCAGCAGCGCCGACGCCCACCGCCACCAGCGCCGAGCAGGCACGAAGAGCACCTCGACCACGCGTCACGACGCCGCCGTCCTGCGCCGCCGTCGGTCCGGCGGCGTCGCTGCCTGTCGGCGGCCTTCTCGCGGCGTCGATCTCCTTCGGTCGCGCGCGCGTGCGGGTCGAGGGCCGGCGGCGGCGGGACGGTCGCACATCCACTCGCCGCAGCCGGTCCTTCTCGTGGGTCAGGTCGCGGATGTCGAGCTCGGCGTACTCGAACTCCGGCGACCAGAACAGCGCGTCGAACGGGCAGACCTCGATGCAGATGCCGCAGTACATGCACAGCGAGAAGTCGATGGCGAACCGGTCGAGCACGTTGCGCTGCCGCTCGCGGCCGCCCTCGGTGGTCGCCGGGATCGTCTCCTTGTGCGAGTCGATGTAGATGCACCAGGCCGGGCACTCGCGGGCGCACAGCATGCAGACGGTGCAGTTCTCCTCGATCAGCGCGATCACGCCGCGGCTGCGCGGCGGCAGCTCGGGCTTCACGTCGGGGTACTGCGCGGTGACCGAGCGCCGGGTCATCGTGCGCAGCGTCACCGCCAGCCCCTTGGCCAGCCCGGCGCCGGGCACCTTCATGTCGCCACCGCCACCACTCCTGTCAGTGCGAGCTGCGCGAGGGCCACCGGCACCAGCCCCTGCCAGGCCAGCCGCTGCAGCTGGTCCTCGCGCAGCCGCGGGTAGGCCACCCGCAGCCAGATCACCACGAACGCGACGCGCGAACGTCTTGACCAGCGTCCACAGCCAGCCGAGCTGCGTCGTCGAACGGCCCGTGCCAGCCGCCGAGGAACAGCACCGCGTCAGCGCGCAGAGCACCACGATGCCGGCGTACTCGGCGAGCAGGAAGAGCGCGAAGCGCAGCCCGGTGTACTCGGTGTAGGGCGCCGAAGATGATCTCGGAGTCGGCGACCGGCATGTCGAACGGCGGCCGCTGCAGCTCGGCCAGGCCGGCGACGAAGAACACCACCGCGCCGGGCAGCTGCCACAGCAGCCACCACGGCTCCCAGGCCTCGACGATGCCGGTCAGCGACAGCGTGCCGGCGGCCATCGCGACCGAGGCGGCGGCGAGCACGAACGGCAGCTCGTAGGCCATCAGCTGGGCGGCGACGCGCAGCCCGCCGAGCAGCGAGAACTTGTTGGCGCTGGCCCAGCCGGCCATCAGCGTGCCGAGCACGCCGACGCCCATCACGGCGAGCACGAAGAACAGGCCGGCGTCGAGGTCCTGCGCCGACCAGGCCGGGCGCCGACCGGGATCGCGACCAGCACGACGAGGTAGGGGATCAGCGCGACCGCCGGGCGCGAGCCGGAAGACCGTCGCGGTCGGCGGCCGCCGGGACGACGTCCTCCTTCTGCGCGAACTTCACGCCGTCGGCGACGAGCTGCGCCCAGCCGTGGAAGCCGCCGGCGTACATCGGGCCGAGCCGGCTCTGCATGTGCGCCATCGCCTTGTGCTCGGTCTGGCCGACGAGCAGCGGCAGCGACGAGGAACGCGCCGAGCACCAGCACCAGCCGCAGCACGACCTCGAGCAGCTCGGTCACGGCTCGAGCTCCGGTGCCGGGCCGGACGGGCGCGGACCCCACACGTCGGGGTCGGGGACGCCGGGCGGCCGGGTCTTGCGCCGGCTGGGCGGGCCGCCCTCGTCGGACTCCCCCGGCTCCTTCGCGCCGGGCCACGGCTTCGCGACCCGGGCGGCGAGCACGAAGTCCTTGCGCAGCGGGTGGCCCTCGAAGCCGTCGGGCAGCAGCAGCGGGACGAGGTTCGGGTGGCCGTCGAAGTCGACGCCGAACATCTCGTAGGTCTCGCGCTCGTGCCACGCGCGCGCCGGCGAAGACGCCGGTCGCGGTGGCCAGCGCGCGGGTCGGCGCGCCGGCACGCGGGTGCGCAGCAGCAGGTGCTCGCGGCGCTCCAGCGACCAGAGGTGGGCGACGACGTCGAAGCCGGGTCGTCGCGTCGTCGAGCTCGTCGACCGCGGTCAGCCAGTCGAAGAAGGTGCAGCCGAGCTCGTCGCGGGCGACGGTCAGCGCGTCGACCCAGGACGCCGGCGGCACGTCGACGGTGACCTGGCCGAACGCCGACTCGACGCGCGGCTCGGCGTACCGCCGCGCGCAGGCGCTGGGCCAGCGCGTCGGTGCCGGCTCGGTCACGGCGTCGTCGCACCGGGGACCGAGCGTGATCGGGCCGCGCGGCGCCGCGGCGGCGGTAGCGCTCGGCCAGCGACTCGGCCGCGATCTTCTCCTGCAGCTTGAGGATGCCCTGCAGCAGCGCCTCGGGCCGCGGCGGGCAGCCGGGCACGTAGACGTCGACCGGGATGATCTGGTCGACGCCCTTGGTGACGCAGTAGGAGTCCCAGTAGGGGCCGCCGGAGTTGGAGCAGGCGCCGAACGAGATGACGTACTTCGGCTCGGGCATCTGCTCGTAGAGCCGCTTGACCGCGGGCGCCATCTTGTCGGTGACCGTGCCGCGACACGACCATCAGGTCGGCCTGCCGCGGGCCGGGGGCGAACGGGATGACGCCGAGCCGGATGAAGTCGTGCCGGGCCATCGACGTGGCGATGAACTCGATCGCGCAGCAGGCCAGCCCGAAGTTGAAGACCCAGAGGCTGTAGCGGCGGCCCCAGTTGAGGACCAGCGCGCATCGGCTTCGGGCGCCAGCCGCTGCAGGGCGCCGAGCGTCGGCGGCTGCGGCGGTCGACCGGCGGCATGCGTCGGTCACGTCCCACGTCAGCACCCCCTTGCGCCAGGCGTAGAGCAGGCCGACGGCGAGGAAGCCGAGGAAGACGAACATCTCGACCAGCGTGGTCGCGCCGAAGCCGGGCGCGGCGAAGACCGTCGCCCACGGGAACAGGTAGACCGCGTCGACGGCGAAGACGACGTAGAGGTAGGCGAAGACGTAGTAGCGGACGTGGCTCTGCGCCCAGCCCTCGCCGACCGGGTCGACGCCGCACTCGTAGGTGACGGCTTCTCGCCGCCCGGGCACGCGTCGGCCGCAGCAGCCGGTTGGCGGCGAAGGCGACGGTGACGAACGCGACACCGACGAGGAGGACCAGCCCGACCAGGGCGTAGCCGCCGTAGAAGCCGTCCACCGCGCCTCCTCGATCGTCTGGCGGGTCGATCTGTCAGCGGCCGAGTCTAGGGCGCACCGACAACCTACGGCGACGTAGCCTGGAAGTCGTGGCCGAGCAAGGACGTCCAGCAGCTCGACCGGGTGATCATCCGCTTCGCCGGCGACTCCGGCGACGGCATGCAGCTGACCGGTGACCGGTTCACCACCGAGACGGCGGCCTTCGGCAACGACCTGTCGACGCTGCCCGACTTCCCCGCCGAGATCCGCGCCCCGGCCGGCACCCTGCCCGGCGTCTCGGCCTTCCAGCTGCACTTCGCCGACCACGACATCATGACCCCGGGCGACGCCCCGGACGTGCTGGTCGCGATGAACCCGGCGGCGCTGAAGGCCAACCTCGGCGACCTGCCGCGCGGCGCCGACATCATCGTCAACACCGACGAGTTCACCAAGCGCAACCTCGCCAAGGTCGGCTACGCCGCGAACCCGCTCGAGGACGGCTCGCTGGAGGCCTACAACGTGCACGCCGTCGCGCTGACCTCGATGACGGTCGAGGCGCTCAAGGACTTCGACATCACCAAGAAGGACGCCGAGCGGGCGAAGAACATGTTCGCCCTCGGGCCTGCTGTCCTGGCTGTACAACCGGCCCGACCGAGGGCACGGTCGACGTTCCTCGAGCACGAAGTTCGCCCGCAAGCCGGACGATCCTGCGAGGCCAACATCGCCGCCTTCCAGGCGGGCTGGAGCTTCGGCGAGACCACCGAGGACTTCTCGGTCTCCTACGAGGTCAAGCCGGCCCCGCATGCCGGCCGGGCGCTACCGCAACATCTCCGGCAACCTGGCGCTGTCCTACGGCCTGGTGGCGGCCTCGCAGCGGTCCGGGCTGCCGCTGTTCCTCGGGCTCCTACCCGATCACCCCGGCCTCGGACATCCTGCACGAGCTGAGCAAGCACAAGCGGTTCGGCGTGCGCACCTTCCAGGCCGAGGACGAGATCGCCGCGCGTCGGCGCGGCGCTCGGCGCGGCGTACGGCGGCGTCGCTGGCCGTCACGTCGACGTCCGGGCCGGGGCTGGCGCTGAAGGCCGAGACGATCGGGCTGGCGGTCTCCCTCGAGCTGCCGCTGATCGTCGTCGACGTGCAGCGCGCCGGCCCGTCGACCGGCATGCCGACCAAGACCGAGCAGGCCGACCTGCTGCAGGCGATGTTCGGCCGCAACGGCGAGGCGCCGGTGCCGATCGTCGCGCCGCGCTCGCCGGCCGACTGCTTCGACACCGCGCTCGAGGCGGCCCGGATCGCCACGACCTACCGCACGCCGGTGATCCTGCTCTCCGACGGCTACCTCGCCAACGGCTCCGAGCCGTGGCGGATCCCCGACGTCGACGACCTGCCCGACCTGCGGGTGACCTTCGCCACCGAGCCCAACGCACCGTCGACGACGGCGAGGGCGAGCCGGCCTTCCGGCCCTACCTGCGCGACCCGGAGACGCTGGCCCGCCCGTGGGCGGTGCCGGGCACGGCCGGCCTGGAGCACCGCATCGGCGGCATCGAGAAGGCCGACGGCACGCGGCAACATCTCCTACGACCCGGCCAACCACGACTTCATGGTCCGCACCCGGCAGGCCAAGGTCGACGGCATCGCCGCGACGATCCCGCCGCTGGAGGTCGACGACCCGTCCGGGCGAGGCCCGGGTGCTGGTGCTCGGCTGGGGCTCGACGTACGGCCCGATCGGCGCGGCCTGCCGGCGGGTCCGCGCCGCCGGCGGCCGAGGTCGCGCAGGCCCACCTGCGGCACCTCAACCCGTTCCCGGCCGACCTCGGCGACGTCCTGCGGCCGCTACGACAAGGTGCTGGTCCCGGAGATGAACCTCGGGCACGCTCGGCGGCCAGCTGCGATGCTGGTCCGCGCGAAGTACCTCGTCGACGCGATCGGCTACAACCAGGTGCGCGGGCTGCCGTTCAAGGCCGACGAGCTCGCCGCCGTGATCACCGGACGTCAGCGAGGAGCTGCCAGTGACCGACCACCCCCGGACGCCGCAGGGCTTCCCGGCCCTGGACCTGGTGCCCGAAGGCCCGACGAGCCGCAGACGGCCAAGGACTTCAAGACCGACCAGGAGGTCCGCTGGTGCCCGGGCTGCGGCGACTACGCGATCCTCGCCGCGGTCCAGTCCTTCATGCCCGAGCTCGGGCTGCGCACGGGAGAACATCGTCTTCGTCTCGGGCATCGGCTGCTCGTCGCGGTTCCCGTACTACATGGACACCTACGGGATGCACTCGATCCACGGCCGCGCGCCGGCGATCGCCACCGGCCTGGCCGCGTCCCGGCCGGACCTGTCGGTGTGGGTCGTCACCGGTGACGGCGACGCGCTGTCGATCGGCGGCAACCACCTGATCCACGCGCTGCGCCGCAACGTGAACCTGAAGATCCTGCTGTTCAACAACCGGATCTACGGGCTGACCAAGGGCCAGTACTCCCCGACCTCCGAGCTCGGCAAGATCACCAAGTCGACGCCGATGGGCTCGCTGGACGCCCCGTTCAACCCGGTCTCGCTGGCGCTCGGCGCCGAGGCGTCGTTCGTGGCGCGGACGATCGACTCCGACCGCAAGCACCTGACGTCGGTGCTGCGGGCGGCCGCCGCGCACCGCGGCACCGCGCTGGTCGAGATCTACCAGAACTGCAACATCTTCAACGACGACGCGTTCGAGCCGCTCAAGGACCCGGCGACCCGCGACGACTTCACCATCCGGCTCGAGCACGGCCAGCCGATCGTCTGGGGGGCCAGCGGCGAGCACGGCGTGGTCCGCGACCACGACGCCGCGCTCAAGGTGGTCGAGACCGCGGACGTCGACCCGGCCGACCTGGTCGTGCACGACGCGCACGCCGACGACCCGTCGCACGCGTTCGACCTGTCCCGGCTCGCCGACACCTCGCTGGCCCGCACGCCCGATCGGCGTCTTCCGCGCCGTCGACCGCCCGGTCTACGACGACCTGATGCGCGAGCAGCTCGACCGCGGCCGGGACGACCCAGGGCCCGAGCGGCCGGACGCGCTGGCCGGCCTGCTCGCCGGCGGCGACACCTGGACGGTCGACTAGCACTCCGTTCCCGTCCAGGCTGTGAGACAGCAGCAAAACGGCTCGACACTCCTGACGTCGACCCGGTTAGCGTGCGCGCGGGTGGCGATGACGACGCGGCGCGGGCCTGGCGTACGGCATCGCGGCTACCTGCTCTGGGGGCTGTTCCCGCTCTACTGGCCGCTGCTCGAAGCCGGCCGGGTCGGTCGAGATCCTGGCGCACCGGATCGTCTGGTCGCTGGTGTTCGTGCTGGTCATCCTGGCGGTCAGCCGAACTGGGGCTGGCTCGGCGCGCTGCTGCGTGACCGCCGTGACGCTGGCGTCGGCTGGTCGCTGGCCGCGGTGCTGATCGCCGGCAACTGGGCCTCTACATCTGGGGCGTCAACAACGAGCACGTCGTCGAGACCTCGCTGGGCTACTTCATCAACCCGGTCGTCACGGTGCTGATCGGCGTGCTCGCTGCTGCACGAGCGGCTGCGCCCGGTGCAGTGGGTGGCGATCGGGCTCGGCAGCCGTCGCCGTCGTCGTGCTGACCGTCGACTACGGCCGGCCGCCGTGGATCGCGCTGGGGCTGGCGTTCTCGTTCGCCACCTACGGCTGCTCAAGAAGCAGGTCGGTCGCCCGGGTCGGTGCGGTGCAGTCGCTCACGGTCGAGACCGCGGTGCTGCTTCGTCCCGGCGCTGGCCTGTCTGGTCCTGCTCGAGGTGCAGCGGCGACGGCCAGCTCGGGCACTCCGGTGCGGGCCACGGGCTGCTGCTCGCCAGCGCTGGCATCGTCACCGCGTACCCCTGCTGTTCTTCGCCGCGGCCGCGCGCCGGGTCCCGCTCTCGGCCCTCGGGCTGCTGCAGTACCTCACGCCGGTGCTGCAGTTCCTCATCGGCGTGCTGGTCTACGACGAGCCGATGCCCGCCTCGCGGCTGGCCGGGTTCGCGCTGGTCTGGGCCGCGCTCGTCATCCTGTCGGTGGACGGCCTCAACCAGCACCGACGGTCCCGGCGCGACGCCGGCGCGCTCGAGCCCGCCGGCGCCGCGACCGGTGTGGCAGCGCTCGCTACATCGGGGCGAGCTCGAACACCTCGATCGCGAAGCGGCCCTTCCCCTCGGTGAGGAACGGGTGCTTCTCGGTCAGCGCCTTGGCCGCGGCCAAGGTGTCGGCCTGGACGATCGAGTAGCCGTTGAGGTCGCCGGGCTCGCGGGTAGTGCCGTCGTCGACCACCGCCGTCCGCTCGCCGAACGGGTTCCCGAACTCCACCATGGCCGGGCCGGCCGTCTCCATCCAGGCGTTCCAGGCCGCCAGCTGCTCGGCACCCTGCTCGGGCGTGAAGTCCTCCATCGGGGTGGCAGGACCGCGGTACAGGAAGATGAACTTCGCCATGTCGACCGTCTCCTCGAAAGGGCTAGGAGGCCGGACGCCGCCGGTGCGGCGCCTCTGTTGCTCTCCACCTGGACGACGATCGGCGCACCGCCGGATCGACAGCCCGCCCACCCACGACAATGAGGGCATGCTGCACGGTTCCGAGGACACTGTCGCGTTCCGGCTCTGGCCGCCGGTCGCGATCGGCGCGCCCTTGTTTGTCGGCTGGCTGGCCACCCTGCTCTGGGGTGACCCGGTCGACCTCGGCGGATGGCGAGTGCCGCTCGGCTGGGCGCTGGTGCTGCTTTTCGTCGGGTGGAACGGCTGGTCGCTGTGGCTGTTCCGCCGCCACGAGACCGGGCTGCTGCCGGGGCAGGCGACCCACGCGATGATCGAGGAGGGGCCGTACCGCCTCTCCCGCAACCCGTTGTACGTCGGCCTGCTCACGCTCTACCTCGGGCTGGCGTTGCTGGCACCCACGTTCTGGGGGCTCGTGCTGTTCCCGGCCGCGGTGCTGCTCGTCCGCTGGGGCGCGATCCATCCCGAGGAGCGGTTCCTGCACGACCGGTTCGGTGCGCCGTACGACGACTACACCCGGCGGGTTCGTCGCTGGCTGTGAGCACTCACCTGCTGGCAGACGCTTAGCCGTTGTCCGCCATCCGCGTGTAGACGATGCTCTCCGTCACGTCGGTGTCCATGTACCGAGCGAGCAGGGTGCCCGGTCTTGGTGGTGAGTGCTGTGCTGGCTCGCGGCTCGTCGGCGTACGACCTACTTCGATCCCGTGGCCTCGAGCCTGGTGGAAATGGGCTCGAGCAGAGCGACCAGCTGGTCGAGGTCGAGCGGCTCCAGCCCGTCGTAGGGAGCTTCTGCGAGGGCGTCAGTCAGTGACTCGATCCGGCCCTTCGTCGCACGCCCGGCGTCGGTGAGGCGACCGGAGGCATCGAGGAGGCCGCGGTCGCGCAGCCCGTCCATGACTTCGGCCAGGCGGGCCTCGGGGAGGTGGTGGATTCGGCCGAACGACTCCGCTGGGTAGATGCCGCTGGCGAGGGCGCTGAGCACGTGGGCCTCGGTCCCGCCGACTCGCTCCGAGACCAGGGCAGCGACATGGCCGTCCCCTCGGTGCTCGCGGAGCATGTTGGCCGCGTGCCAGAGCCGGGGCAGCGGCTCCTCGGGCATCGGGAGCGTACGGAGCGCGGCGTACATGACCCGTCCCTCCGTCGGGGCGCTGGTCGAGGCCTTGGCGAGGAGCTCGGCGGCGCGGGCGAGCCCTGGAGTCTCGACCAGGTCGCCGAGGATCCGGTGCAGCGCCGCCACGCAGCCCTGCTCACGCGCGGCGTGCGCCGCCTCGGGTGTGGTCGTGTCCCAGACCTTGGGGATGTGGCGGGCCACCTCACCGTCGGCGAAGCTGTAGAAGGCAGCGTGCACCACTTCGGCCGGGACCCGGCCGAGCGGCGCAGAACGTCCCGCGAAGTAGCCGTCCCAGTAGTTGCGGAAACCGAGCGCCGCCATCGAGTCATTGGGCTCCGGGGCGAAGAAGTTCACCAGCGAGATCGGCTCGGTGAGCTCGAAGAGTCGGCGGGCGACAGGCTCCCGATGCTGCATTGCGTCATCTCCTGTGGTCGTGACGACGCCCTCATGGGCCCTCACCAGTGCTACGAACAGGTCGACCGCCATACGACAACGTCGCAGCAACCTTTCTTCACCCGATCACTCGCATCAGCACGTCGGCTCACCTCGCCGACCAGCGCGTCCAGAGCGGCGTCGACGTCGGCCTCGGTGGAGTACAGGTGGAACGAGGCGCGCAGCGCACCGGCCCGGGTCGCGGCCCGGACGCCGGCCCGTTCCAGCCTGGCCGCGGCGTCCGGCACGGTGGTCGACACGATGGCCGACCCGCCCGGCGGCAGGCCGAGGCCGGCGCGGAACCGGTCGGCCAGCGCCACGTCGTACGCCCTGATCTGCTCGACGCCGATCTGCTCGATCAGCTCGAGGGCGGGTGCGGTGCCCACCCAGCTGAACCAGGCCGGTGAGACGTCGAAGCGACGGGCGTCGGTGGCCAGCCGCAGCGGCGGGCCGTAGTACGACGTGTGGACGTCGGCGCCGGCGTACCAGCCGGCGTTGAGCGGCCGCAGCCGCTCCTGCAGCCGCTCGGACAGCACGAGGAACGCCGATCCGCGCGGCGACATCAGCCACTTGTAGCCGACGCAGGCGAACGCGTCGACCTCGCGGGCATCGGTCGGCAGCCAGCCGACCGCCTGGCTGCCGTCGACGACGACGAGCGCATCCACTGCCCGGGCCGCGGCCACGACCTCGTCCAGCGCGGCGACCTCGCCGGTCGACGACTGCACCAGGCTGAACGCCACCAAGGTGGTGCCTGGCGTGATCGCGTCGAGCAGCCGGTCGGTCGGGACGGTGACGACCTCGACCCCGCGGTCCTCGTGCACCAGCCACGGGAACAGGTTCGAGGTGAACTCCACCTCCGGTACGACGACGCGCGCACCCTCGGGCAGCGCGGCCGCGACCACGCCGAGCAGCTCGGAGACGGTGCCGCCGATGGCGACCCGGGTCGGCTCGACCTGCACGAGTCGGGCGAACGCCCGGCGGGCCCGCTCGGTCGACTCGCCCCACGGCTCCCAGCTCTGCGAGCCGTGCCGCCACACCTCGAGCGCCCGTTGCAGCTCGTCCCAGGCGGGAGCGGGTGGCAGCCCGTAGCTCGCGGTGTTGAGCCAGCCCGGCTCGGGGTCCCAGAGGGCGCGCGCGTCGGCGAGGTCCATGCCCCGATCCTGCCCGGCTGATCAACGGAACGCAGCGATCACCCGCCCCATCCGGTCCACCGAACCCGGGTCCGCGAGGTCGGGCAGCCGTACCGCCACCTCGGACACCCCCGCCTCGGCCAGCTCGCGGCAGCGACCGACCTGGTCCGCCACGGTGCCGGCGTTCACCGCAGCGGCATAGCTCTCGGCGCTGCGGCGGCGCGGCCGGCCGGCCTCGACGAGATCGGCCAGGTGCGCGTCGTCGCGGCCGACGAGGACCGTCGAGAGGTGCGATAGCGCGACCTCGGCGGGGTCACGTCCGACGTCGAGGCAATGCGCGCGCAGCACGGCCGCCTTGCGCCGCACGACGTCCAGCCCGCCCATCACGTTGGCCGCGTCGGCGTACCTCGCGGCCAGCCGCAGCGTCCGCTTCTCCCCTCCACCGCCGACGAGCAGCGGCACGTGTTCCTGCAGCGGCCGCGGGTAGCACAGCGCCTCCGGGACGTCGAGCACCCGACCACGGAACGCAGGGCTGCCCGGCCCCCACAGCACCGGCAGCAGCTGCAGGGCGTCCTCGAGCAGGGCGTACCGGTCACCGGTCGACGGGAACGGCCACCCGTAGGCCCGGTGCTCCTCGGCGAACCAGGCCAGGCCCAGGCCGCACACCGCGCGCCCGCCGGAGAGCACGTCCAGGGTCGCGACGATCTTCCCGAGGTGGGCGACGTTGCGGTAGGTGATGCCGCTGACCATGGTGCCGAGGCGGACGGTCTCGGTGCAGGCCGCGAGGTACGCCAGCGTCGTCCAGCTCTCCAGCATGTCGTCGAACGGCCGGCCGACCTGCGGGATCTGCCGGAAGTGGTCCATGACGTAGATCGCGTCGAACCCGGCCAGCTCGGCCGCAGCGGCCGTCTCGCGCAGCCAGGCTCGCGTCGCCGGTGCCCCGCCGGGCGCGACGAACTCGCCCAGGTGCAGCCCGAACCGGAGCCCGGTCGGCTCGTCCCGCTGGCGCCGCGCGGCGGCCGCGGCCTGCCGGAACGGCGCGGCCACGACCCGGACCGGCTGCGGCGTGAGCACCCGATCGAAGCCCTCGACAGCCAGCCCGTCGCGCACCGCCGGCCAGCCCCGCAGCTGCGCCGTCAGCACGTCCGCCGGGATCCGCTTGGGCCGGCCGCGGTTCCGGGCCCGGCACTCGGCGGCTGGGGTGTCGAACGCGACGGCGACGCACGGCATCCGGTGGGCGCGGGCCAGCTCGCGCCACTGCGCGCGGCGGGCCGGCTCGAGCCCGAGGGTGTCGACGACGGTCGTGCGGCCGCGCCCGACCCGCATCCGCACCACCTCGTCCAGCACGGTGAAGGCGTCTGCACTTGCCGTGACGTCGTCCTCGCCGGCGCCCACCACGGCCCGGAGCCGGTCGCTGGAGACGACGGCGTCCGATGGGAAGTGCGCTGCCGCCCAGGTCGACTTCCCGGAGGCGCCAGGGCCGACGAGCACGACCAGGCAGGGCGCCGGCAGGTCGACAGCCTCGGTCACCGGGTCAGCCCACGACCCGGGTAGCGACGGGGGTTCCCAGCTCGACCGTCCGGCTGACCGTGCAGAGCCGGTCGTGCGACCGGCGCACAGCCTCGGGGAGCAGCTCCCGGGCGGCGTTCCCGCCCGCCCCGTCCGGGAAAGAGACCCGGAAGCTGACGGCCAGGTCCTGCAGCCGGTTGCCCCCGTCGTCGCGCACCTTCTCGGCGTCGACCTGCACCTCGAAGGCATCCGGCTCGGCCCGCCGCGACGTCAGCGTGTCGACGTCGATGGCGGTGCACGCACCGATGGCGGCGAGCAGCAGCTCGGTCGGTGTGAACGTCTCGCCGGTTCCGTCCCCGACGGTCAGCGTGCCGCCGCGCACGTTGCCGGCTTTGAAGGCGCCGGAGGGGTCGCGGGACACGGTGACGAGGCGGTGCGTGGGAGCGGCCATGGCGCGAGGTTGCCAGACCGGCCCCCGGGTGGCCAACAGGTACTGTCAGCCGCGTGGACGTACTCGCGCGAAACAACGTGACCGTGTCGGGCAACCCGGACGGTCCCCCCATGCTGTTCGCCCACGGCTTCGGCTGCGACCAGAACATGTGGCGCTTCGTCACCCCTGCCTTCGAGTCCACCCACCGCATCGTGCTGTTCGACCTCGTCGGGGCGGGCGGGTCCGACCTCACGGCCTTCGACCCGGACCGGTACTCCGACCTCCGCGGCTACGCCGACGACCTGCTCGAGATCTGCCAGGCGCTGGACCTGCAGGACGTCGTGTTCGTCGGCCACTCGGTGAGCGCGATGATCGGCGTGCTCGCCGCGACCCGCGAGCCTGACCGGTTCAGCCGGCTCGTCCTGGTCGGACCCTCGCCGCGCTACATCAACGACGGTGAGTACGTCGGCGGGTTCACCGCCGAGGACATCGACGGCCTCCTCGAGTCGCTGGACAGCAACTACCTCGGCTGGTCCAGCGCGATGGCCCCGGTCATCATGGGCAACCCGGACCGCCCGCAGCTCGGCACCGAGCTGACGAACAGCTTCTGCCGCACCGACCCGGAGATCGCCCGGCACTTCGCCGGGGTGACCTTCACCTCGGACAACCGCTCTGATCTGGCCGACGTCCGGGTGCCCACGCTGGTCCTGCAGTGCTCGCAGGACGCCATCGCGCCGGACGTCGTCGGCGACTACGTGCACCGCCAGATCACCGGCAGCACCCTGGTCCGCCTGGACGCCACCGGGCACTGCCCCAACCTCAGCGCCCCGGAGGAGACGGTGGCAGCCATCGAGACCTTCCTGGCCTCCCGCTGACACCTGGACCGACGTGACCGACGACGACGCGGCACTGCTCGAGGACAGCGCGGAGGACCTGTACGAGCACGCCCCGTGCGGCTACCTGTCCTCCTACCCCGACGGCCGGATCGCCAAGGTGAACCAGACGTTCCTCACCTGGACCGGGTATTCGCGCGAGGAGCTCGTCGGGGAGCGACGGTTCATCGACCTGCTCACTGCGGGCGGCCGGATCTACCACGAGACCCACTACGCGCCGCTGCTGCGGATGCAGGGCTCGGTGCGGGCGATCGCGATGGACCTGGTGCGGGCCGACGGCAGCCGACTGCCGGTCCTGGTCAACTCACAGCTGCGCACCGCGACTGACGGCCGGCCGCTCGCCGTACGCACCACGGTCTTCGACGCCAGCGACCGGAAGGAGTACGAGACCGAGCTGCTCGCGGCCCGCCGCCGGGCCGAACAGGCCACCGCCTGGGTTCGGTCGGTCGAGCAGGTGGTCGCCGATCTGGCCGCGGTGTCCGGTGTCGACGAGGTCGGCCAGGTCGTCGCCGAGGCCGGCACGACGGCCTTCAGCGCGGCCGCGAGTGTCCTGTGGACGCTCGATCCCGCCACCAGCCAGCTGGCCTGGACTGCGGCGTCAGGGGCCGTCGGAAAGCCGGACGACCTGCCCCCCGCGCAGAACAGCCTGCCGGGGGTCGCCCGACTGCGCGTCGGCGAGGTCGTCCAGGTGCCGGAGGACGCCGAGGACTACCCGCGGCTGCGCGCAGCTCTTGGCGCCGGTCCGGGCGTGCTCGTCCTGGCCCCGCTCGTCGCACTGGACCGGACTCTCGGCGTGCTGGCCCTGCGCCTCGGCGCATCACGCGAGCCCGACCCGGAGGAGCTCCGCCTGCTGCAGACCCTGGGTCAGCAGGCCGGGCTGGCCCTCGGACGGGCCCGGCTGTACGACGAGCAGCGCAGCGTCGCCACCACCCTGCAGCTCAGCATGCTGCCCGGCAGCATGCCGGAGGACCCGCGGCTTGGGCTGTCGGCGTGCTACCGCCCGGCGGTCGACGGGCTGGAGGTCGGGGGCGACTGGTACGACGCGTTCCACCTGGATGCCGACCGGGTGGCCGTCGTGGTCGGCGACGTCGTCGGCCGCGGCCTGCACGCCGCGGCGGTCATGGGACAGCTGCGCAGCGCGGTCCGCGCGCTGGCGACGGTCGACTCCGGGCCGGCCCAGCTCCTGGGCCGCCTCGACCGGTTCGTCGAGGGCGTCCCGGCCGCCGACACCGCCACTCTGGCGTACGCCGAGGTGGACCTGCGCGACGGCAGCGTCCGCTACGCGTGCGCGGGTCACATGCCGCCGGTGGTGGTGGGTCCGACGGGACAGGCCGTCCTGCTCTGGGACGGGCGGTCCACGCCGCTCGGTGCCCACTTCGGTGCGGCCGCCCGGCCGGAGGCGAGCACGACACTCGCGGACGGCGCGCTGCTCGTGCTCTACACCGACGGCCTGGTGGAGCGGCGGGACCAGCCGATCGACGAGGGCATCGACGCCTTGGCGGAGCTGCTGGGCAGCTGGGTGGAACGCCCGTTCGACACCGTGGCCGACGGCGTCACCGACACCGTGGTCGGCACCGGTCGCACGGACGACGACGTCTGCCTCCTGGCGCTGACCTACCGCGCTGCTGCGCCGGCCGGTCGGCCGCGCTAGGCGGTGCGGCCGACGACCTGGTCGCAGAGCGCTCCAGGGCCGCCTTGGCCGGGACGTCGGGCAGCGGGGCGAGGCCGGCGCGGGCCGTCGTCGGCCCAGCGGCGCACCTCGGCCTGGGCGGCGGCCATCGCCGGGTGCGCGCGCAGCAGGCCGCAGCGCCTCGGCGTGGTCGCGCGTCGTCGCTCGAGGTCGGCGTCGAGCAGCTCGAGCAGCCGCGCGTCCGCCGGGCGCGGTCGCCGGCGCGCCAGCAGCACCGGCAGCGTCGGGACGCCCTCGCGCAGGTCGGTGCCGGGCGTCTTGCCGGACGTCGGCGGTCTCGCTGAGCACGTCGAGCAGGTCGTCGGAGAGCTGGAACGCGACCCCGATCCGCTCGCCGAAGCGGGTCAGCACGTCGACCGTCGCCTCGTCGGCACCGGCGAGCATGCGCGCCGAAGCGGCCCGAGGTGGCGATCAGCGAGCCGGTCTTGTCGGCCAGCACCGACAGGTAGTGCTCGACCGGGTCGTCGCCTCGGCGCGGGCCCGACGGTCTCGCGGATCTGCCCGGTGCACCAGCCGCTCGAAGGTGCGCGCCTGGATCCGCACGGCCTCCGGGCCGAGGTCGGCCAGGATGTCCGAGGCGCGGGCGAACAGGAAGTCGCCGGTGAGGATCGCGACCGTGTTGTCCCACCGGGCGTTGGCGCTGGCGGCGCCGCGGCGCAGCGCGGCCTCGTCCATCACGTCGTCGTGGTAGAGCGTCGCCAGGTGGGTCAGCTCGACCACGACGGCCGCGGCACGACACCCGCGGCGCGTCGGGTCGCCGAACTGCGCGGCCAGCAGCACGAGCAGCGGCCGGAACCGCTTGCCGCCGGCGTCGACCAGGTGGCGCGACGTCTCGGTGACGAACGGGTAGTCGCTCTTCACCGCGTCGTGCAGCAGCTGCCTCGACCGGCGTCCAGGCCGTGACGCAGCGCCTGCCTCGAGGGCTGGGTCGGCCGCGGGAGCCGGTGATGCGGCGGTCGGCGAGGCACGGTGCTCCTCAGCCTCGCGTCAGCGGACGAACTGCGAGGCCTGGCCGGCCAGGTCGAGGACCTGGGTCGGCAGCACGCCGAGCACCACCGTGACCGCCGACGCCGAGCGCGATGGTCGATCGTGGTGAGCGGGCTGGGCACCGCGACGCGTCGGCCCGTCCGGGTGCCGGCGTCGGAGAAGAACATCAGCACGATGACCCGGACGTAGAAGAACGCCGCGACCGCGCTCATCACGACACCGACGACGACCAGCGGCGCCGGCGCCGCCCGTCCACGGCCGCGCGAGAACACCGCGAACTTGCCGGTGAAGCCGCTGGTCAGCGGGATGCCGGCGAACGCGAGCAGGAAGAACGCGAACACCGCCGGCGACCAGCGGCGAGCGCCGGCCAGCCCGGCCCACTGCGACAGGTGGGTCGCCTCGCCGGCCGCGTCGCGCACCAGCGTCACGACGGCGAACGCGCCGATCGTCGATGAAGCCGTAGGCGAGCAGGTAGAACAGCACGCTGGAGACGCCGAGGATCTCGCCGGTGTCGAGCGCCGAGTCGGTGGCGACCAGGCCGACGAGGATGAAGCCCGGCGTGCGCGATCGAGGAGTAGGCCAGCATCCGCTTGACGTCGGTCTGGGTCAGCGCGACGACCGAGCCGACCACCATGGTGAGGATCGCGACGCCCCACATGCACCGGCTGCCAGTCCCAGGCCAGCCCGCCGACGCCGACGTAGAACACCCGCAGCAGGGCGCCGAACGCGGCGACCTTGGTGCAGGCCGCCATGAACCCGGTGATCGGCGTCGGGCGCGCCCTGGTAGACGTCCGGCGTCCAGGAGTGGAACGGCACGGCGCCGACCTTGAACAGCAGGCCGACCGCGAGCAGCGCGGTGCCGACGAGCAGCAGCGCCTCGTCGCCCGCGTTGTTGCTGACCGCCTCGGCGATGCCGCGACAGCCGACGCGTGCCGGCGTAGCCGTAGAGCAGCGCGACGCCGTACAGGAAGAACGCCGAGGAGAACGCGCCGAGCAGGAAGTACTTCAGCGACGCCTCCTGCGAGAGCAGCCGGCGGCGGCGGGCCAGCCCGCACAGCAGGTACAGCGGCAGCGAGAGCACCTCGAGCGCGACGAACATCGTCAGCAGGTCGTTGGCCGCCGGGAACAGCAGCATGCCGCCGACCGCGAACATCAGCAGCGGGAAGACCTCGGTCTGGGTCACGCCGGTGGCGGTCAGCAGCGCGCTCGTGCTCGCGAGCCCGGCATCGACGAGCCGGCCGAGCGCGAAGTGCGCCGCCGGTGTCGAGCGACCGCTCGGCGATCGCCAGCACGCCGGGGAGCGCGAGCAGCAGGATCGTGCCCTGCAGGAACAGCGCCGGGCCGTCGACGGCGACCGCGCCCTGCGGCGACGATCGCGACGTCGCCGGCCAGACAGCACGACGGCGACGAACGCGGCGACCAGGCCGACGAGCGGCCAGCACCGAGCTGCACCTCGTGCCGCCACGGCGCGGCGCAGAACGCCTCGACCAGGACGCCGACGCACGGCGACGCCGAAGACGATCAGCATCGGCGCGAGCAGCGCCGTAGTCGACGCTCGGGCGTGTCGAACGTCGGCCGCGAGCTGCACGGTGCGGCGCTCACGGCGCTCACCGGCTCCTGCCCTTCCGCGACGGGTACGACGGGCTCGGGTCGGTCTGCGCCGACCTGCTGCATCGTCCGCTCGACCGCCGGGTTGATGACGTCGAGCAGCGGCTTCGGGTAGAAGCCGAGCGCGATGATCACCGCGATCAGCGGCGCGACGACCCACGCCTCGCGGCGTGCTGAGGTCGCGCAGCCTCGCGATGTCGCTCGTTGGGCTCGCCGGTCATCGTGCGCTGGTACATCAGCAGGATGTAGAGCGACGGCCAGGATGATGCCGAGCGGTGGCGATGACCGCCGCCACCTGGTAGCGCGTGAACGTGCCGACCAGCACCAGGAACTCGCTGACGAAGCTGGACAGGCCGGGCAGCGCCAGGCTGGACAGGCCGGCGACCAGGAAGGTGCCGGCCAGCACCGGCGCGACCCGCTGCACGCCGCCGAAGTCGGCGATCAGCCGCGAGCCGCGCCGGCTGATCAGGAAGCCGCGATGAGGAACAGCGCGGCGGTCGAGAAGCCGTGGTTGACCATGTAGAGCGTCGAGCCGGACTGGCCCTGGCGTGGTCATCGCGAAGATGCCGAGCACGATGAAGCCGAAGTGGCGAGATCGAGGTGTAGGCGATCAGCCGCTTGATGTCGGTCTGCCCGATCGCCAGCAGCGCGCCGTAGAGGATGCCGATCACGGCGAGCGTGATGCACCACCGGCGTCGCCCACGGCGACGCGTCCGGGAACAGCGGCAGGCAGAGCGCGGATCATGCCGAACGTGCCGACCTTGTCGAGCACGCCGACGAGCAGCACCGCGCCGCCGGGCGGCGCCTCGGCGGCGGCGTCCGGCAGCCAGGTGTGCACCGGCCACAGCGGCGCCTTGATCGCGAAGGCGACGAAGAAGCCGAGGAACAGCAGCCGCTCGGTGTTCGGTGCCGATGTCGAGTGCCGAGCAGGTTCTCGAACAGGAAGGCCTGCGGCGCCGCCGTCGGAGACGACGATAGAGCCCGATGACCGCGGCCAGCATGAGCAGGCCGCCGACCAGGCTGTAGAGCAGGAACTTCACCGCGGCGTACGACCGCTGCGCGCCGCCGTAGCGACCCGATGAGGAAGTACATCGGGATCGAGCATCGCCTCGAAGAAGACGTAGAACAGGAACACGTCGGTGGCGGCGAAGACGCCGATCATGAACGTCTCGAGCAGCAGCAGCAGCGCGAAGTAGGTGCTTGACGCTGCGCCGGTCGGCGTCGGCGTCGTGCCAGGACGCGAGGATGCAGACCGGGGTGAGCACCGTCGCCAGCGCGATGAGCACCAGCGCGATGCCGTCGACGCCGAGCGCGTAGCTGACGCCGAACTGCGGGATCCACTCGTGGGTCTCGGCGAACTGGAACATGCGCCTTGCTGTCGGCGTCGAACTGCAGGGCCAGCGCGACCGTCAGCGCCAGCGGCGACCAGCGAGATGCGCGAGCGCCACCTGCTTGGCGAGCAGCGTCACGGCCGGTCGGGCAGCGCCGCGACGACGACCGCGCCGACGAGCGGCACCGCGGCCGAGCGTGGTCAGCCAGGGGAAGTCGGTCACGTCAGAGCCTCACCAGCAGCATGGCGCCGACCAGGACGGCGGCGCCGGCGAGCATCGACAGGGCGTACGAGCGGACGAAGCCGGTCTGCAGCCGGCGGACGCGGCCCGGACGTCCCGCCGATCAGCGCGGCCAGCGCCGTTGACCGCGCCGTCGACGCCGCGGTTGTCGACGAAGACCAGCGACCGGGTGAGGTACTGGCCGGGCCGCATGAACAGCGCCTCGTTGACGGCGTCCTGGTAGAGGTCGCTGGCGGGCGGCCCGGGTGAGCGACCGAGCCCGCCGGCGCGGCGACCGGGCACCGGCGCGGCGCAGGTACATCGCGCAGGCCAGCGCCGACGCCGAGCAGCGACGAGCAGCACGGTCAGCGTGGTCAGCACCGGGACCGGCAGCACCGGGTGCTCCTCGCCGTGCTCGCCGACGACCGGCTCGAGCCAGTGCTGCGATGCGCGCCGGTCGGGCCGAGCAGCAGGCCGAGCAGCGCCGAGCCGACGGCGAGCACGATCAGCGGCACCGTCATCACCAGCGGCGACTCGTGCGGGTGCACGTCGTCGGCCCAGCGCCGCTCGCCGTGGAAGGTCATGAAGAACAGCCGGGTCATGTAGAACGCGGTGATGCCGGCGCCGATCAGCGCGGCCATGCCGAACACCCAGGCCGCCAGCCGTCGCCGACGAACGCCGCCTCGATGATCTTGTCCTTGCTCCAGAAGCCGGACAAGCGGCGGGAACGCCGATGATCGCCAGCCAGCCGAGGCCGAACGTGACCCAGGTGATCTTCATGACGCGCGACAGCCCGCCGAAGCGGCGCATGTCGACCTGGTCGTTCATGCCGTGCATGACCGAGCCGGCACCGAGGAACATGCCCGGCCTTGAAGAAGCCGTGGGTGAGCAGGTGGAAGATCGCGAACGCGTAGCCGACCGGGCCGAGCCCGGCGGCCAGCATCATGTAGCCGATCTGGCTCATCGTCGAGGCGGCGAGCGCCTTCTTGATGTCGTCCTTGGCGCAGCCGATGATCGCCCCGAAGAGCAGCGTGACCGCGCCGACGATGACGACCGACGAGCTGGGCGTCGGGCGCGCCGTCGAAGATCGGCGCCGGACCGGACGATGAGGTAGACGCCGGCGGTGACCATCGTTGCGGCGTGGATCAGCGCCGACACCGGCGTCGGGCCGGCCATCGCGTCGCCGAGCCAGGACTGCAGCGGGAACTGCGCCGACTTGCCGCAGGCGCCGAGCAGCAGCATCAGGCCGATCGCGGTGAGCGTCGCCCTCGCTCGCGCCGTCGGCGCGCGCGCGAACACCTCGTCGAAGCTCACGCCGCCGAACGTGGACGAACATGATCATGATCGCGACGGACAGGCCGAAGTCGCCGACCCGGTTGACCACGAACGCCTTCTTGGCCGCGGCGGCGTAGGCCGGGTTGTAGTTCCAGAAGCCGATCAGCAGGTACGACGCCAGGCCGACGCCCTCCCAGCCGACGTACAGCAGCAGGTAGCTGTCGGCCAGGACGAGCAGCAGCATCGCCGCGACGAACAGGTTGAGGTAGCCGAAGAACCGCCGCCGGTCGGGGTCGTGCTCCATGTAGCCGATGGAGTAGACGTGGATCAGCGAGCCGACGAACGGTGATCAGCAGCACGAAGCACATCGACAGCGGGTCGAGCAGCAGGCCGACGTCGACCTGGAAGCTCGCCGACCGGCGATCCAGCTGAACAGGTGCTGACCGAGACCGCGCGCTCCTCGGCGTCGCGCCCGAGCAGCGCGATGAACTGCAGCAGCGCCGATGCACGAACGCCAGCGCCGGCATCGCGGTGCCGAGCAGGTGGCCCCACGCGGTCGGTACGCCGGCCGCCGAGCAGCAGCACGCGCGCCCGAGCAGCGGCAGCGCGACCAGCAGCCAGGCCGAGCGAGAAGACGCCGGAGGCGGCGGCCGCCGACTCGGCTGCCTGCCGCGGCGAGGAGGTCGTCGTCACGTGGCGTCCTCAGTACTTCAGCAGGTTGGCGTCGTCGACCGAGGCCGACCGGCGGGTGCGGAAGATCGTCACGATGATCGCGAGGCCGACGACGACCTCGGCGGCGGCGACGACCATGACGAAGAACGCGATGACCTGGCCGTCGAGGTTGCCGTGCATGCGGGCGAAGGTGACGAAGGCCAGGTTGGTCGCGTTGAGCATGAGCTCGACGCACATGAACACGACGATCGCGTTGCGGCGCAGCAGCACGCCGGCGGCGCCGATCGAGAACAGCAGCGCCGAGAGGTAGACGTAGTTCATCGGGTTCACCGTGTCGTCCTCCCGTCCTCGTCGGCACGATCTCGCCTCGCGGATGCCGGCACCCCGGGCACCGCGGCGGACGTCGCCGCGGGCGATGAGGACCTGGGACACCGACACCTCGGCCGGCGTGCCGTCGGGCAGCAGCGCCGGGGTGTCGACCGCGTTGTGCCGGGCGTAGACACCGGGGCCGGGCAGCGGCGCGGGGTGCTGGCCGCCGCGGAACCGCTGCCGCGACAGGTCGCGCTGGGTCGAGCCGGGCGCTCGTGCCGCTCGCGGTGGGCCAGCACCATCGCGCCGAGCGCCGCCGTGATGAGCAGCGCGCTGGTCACCTCGAAGGCGAACACGTAGCGCGAGAAGATCAGGTTGGCCAGCCCCTGCGACGTTGCCGTCCTGCGTTGGCCGCGGTCAGGCCGACGTTGGTGACGACCGACGTCGCCCGAGGCCGAAGATGAGCAGGCGCGCCGAAGCCGAGCGCCGACGAGCAGCGCGGCGACCCGCTGGCCGCGCAGCGTCTCGACCAGCGAGTCGGCGGAGTCGACGCCGACCAGCATCAGCACGAACAGGAACAGCATCATGACCGCGCCGGTGTAGACGACCACCTGCACGACGCCGAGGAACGGCGCGTCCTGCGCGATGTAGAGCACGGCGAGGCAGAGCATCGTCAGCGCGAGCAGCAGCGCGGAGTGCACCGCCTTCTTGGCGAACAGCATGCCCAGCGGCGCCGAGCACGGCGACGCGGAGCGAGCAGCCAGAAGGTGACGGCCTCCCCGGTGCCCGGTGTCGGTGGCGGCGGCGAGCAGCTGCGACGAGCCGGTCACGTCGGCCTCCCCCTGGTCGGCCACGGTGCGCGCCTGCCGGTCCGCGGCGTACTGCTCCTGGGCGGGCGTCGCGCGCGCCACGTGGCCCCGGTAGTAGTCCTGCTCGTCGGTGCCCTCGACCATCGGGTGCGGCGCGTCGACCATGCCCGGCAGCAGCGGGCCGAGCAGGTCCTGCTTCTCGAAGATGAGCTTGGCCCGGGTGTCGTCGGCCAGCTCGTACTCGTTGGTCATCGTCAGCGCGCGGGTCGGGCAGGCCTCGATGCACAGGCCGCAGAAGATGCAGCGCAGGTAGTTGATCTGGTAGACGCGGCCGTAGCGCTCACCCGGGGAGAACCGCTCGCCCTCGGTGTTGTCGGCACCCTCGACGTAGATGGCGTCGGCCGGGCAGGCCCAGGCGCACAGCTCGCAGCCGATGCACTTCTCCAGGCCGTCCGGGTGCCGGTTGAGCTGTGCCGGCCGTGGAAGCGCGGCTCGGTCGGCCTTCTTCTCCTCGGGGTACTGCTCGGTGACGACCTTCTTGAACATGGTCCGGAAGGTCACGCCGAACCCCTTGAGCTGGGTTCAGCAGGTCGGTCACCGGTCGTCCTCTTCCTCGGAGCTGGTGCTGGCGTCGCCGGCGCCGACCGCGGTGAGCGCGGGCAGCTGCTGGCCGGGCAGCGGCGGCACGGGGTGGCCCCCTGCCATCGGGTCGAACTCGACCTCCACCTCGGGAGTCTCGGGCGGTCTGCCGCCGGGCGGCGACGAGGTCCCACACGAAGGTGAGGCCGATGAGCACCACCGCGACCAGCGCCACCGTAGAGAAGCACCTCGCGGGTGTCGAACGTCGTACTCCGTCGTTCAGCGCCCGCACGGTGGCGACCAGCAGCAGCCAGCCGAGGGCGACCGGGATCAGCACCTTCCAGCCGAGCCGCATGAACTGGTCGTAGCGCAGCCGCGGCAGCGTCCCCCGCAGCCAGATGAAGACGAAGATGAAGAGCAGCACCTTGGCGACGAACCACAGCATCGGCCACCAGCCCTGGTTCGCGCCGTCCCAGCAGCGAGAGCGGCCACGGTGCCCGCCAGCCGCCGAGGAACAGCGTCGTCGCCAGCGCCGAGACGGTGACCATGTTGATGTACTCGGCGAGGAAGAACAGCGCGAACTTCAGCGACGAGTACTCGGTGTGGAAGCCGCCGACCAGCTCGCCCTCGGCCTCGGGCAGGTCGAACGGCGCCCGGTTGGTCTCGCCGACCATCGAGATCACGTAGATCGCGAACGACGGGAACGAGCAGCACGGCGTACCAGTAGTCGCCCTGCGCCGCGACGATCTCCGAGGTCGACATCGAGCCGGCGTAGAGGAACACGCCGACGAACGACAGCCCCATCGCGACCTCGTAGGAGATCATCTGCGCCGACGAGCGCAGCCCGCCGAGCAGCGGGTACGTCGAGCCGCTCGACCAGCCGGCGAGCACGATGCCGTAGATGCCGACCGAGGCGACCGCGAGGATGTAGAGCACGGCCACCGGCAGGTCGGTGAGCTGCAGGTTGGTCGCGTGGCCGGAGATCGACACCTCCGGCCCGAACGGGATCACCGCGAAGGCCATGAAGGCCGGGGTGGTCGGAGATGATCGGCGCGAGGACGAAGACCGCCTTGTCGGCGGCCTTCGGGATGATGTCCTCCTTCAGGGCCAGCTTGATGCCGTCGGCGAGGCTCTGCAGCAGGCCGAACGGGCCGACCCGGTTCGGGCCGATCCGGTGCTGCATGCGGGCGACGACGCGCCGCTCGCACCAGATCGTGAACAGCGTCATGACGACCAGGAACACGAAGACGACCAGCGCCTTGCACCAGACCAGCCACCAGGGGTCGTTGCCGAAGCCCGGCACCTCGGGCGAGGCGAGCACGGTGGCGGCGTTCATCGCGCACCTCCCGGCTCGACGTCGGCGGACCCGGCGGACGAGCCGCACGACGGAGCCTGGTACGCCGGCCAGCGTCGCGCCGGACCGCGGACGCCGCGGCGTTGGTGGGCAGCCAGACGACGCCGTCGGGCATCTCGGTGACCAGCGAGCGGCAGCGTGACGGCGCCGCGGTCGGTGCGACACGGTCACGCGGGTCGCCGTCGGCGACGCCGAGCGCCTCGGCGGTCGCGGCGGACAGCCGGCCGACCGGCCGAGCGGGCCGTGCCGGCGAGGAACGGCTCGCCGTCCTGCAGCCGGCCGGCGTCGAGCAGCATGCGCCAGGTCGCGAGCACCGCCTCGCCCGACGCCCGGCCGGGCGGGCGCGCCGGCCGGCACGGCGATGAACGGCCGCCCGGTCGCCGTCCCAGTGACCGAGCTCGTCGAGCTCGGCCCGCGCGGCCGCGACGTCGGGCAGCCCGAGGTCGACGCCCATCGCCTCGGCGAGCACGTGCAGCACCCGGACGTCGGGCAGCGCGTGGTGCCGCGCAGGACCTCGGCGAACGGCCGGTCCCGGCCCTCCCAGTCGAGGAACGTGCCGGCCTTCTCGACGGCCGGCGCGACCGGGCAGCACCACGTCGGCCCGCTCGGTGACCGCGGACTGCGCGCAGCTCGAGGCTGACGACGAAGGTGCCGCGTCGAGCGCCGCGAGCGCGGCGGTCGGGTCGGGCAGGTCGTCCGGGTCGACGCCGCCGACCAGCAGGGCCCGGACGCTCGCCGGTGTGGACGGCGGCCAGGATGCCGTCGGTGTCGCGGCCGGCGCGTCTCGGCGAGCGTGCCGACGCCCCACGCGGTGGCCGACGTCGACCCGGGCGGCCGGCGTCGGCCACCGGGCGGCCGCCGGGCAGCAGGGCCGGCAGGGCACCGGCCTCGAGCGCGCCGCGCTCGCCGGCCCGGCGCGGCACCCAGGCCAGCCGCGCGCCGGTGGCCTCGGCCAGCCGGGCCACGGCGCGACAGCGCGCCGGGCGACGGCGGCGAGCCGCTCGCCGACCAGGATCACGACCCGCGCCGTGCACGCGCGGCCGCGTCGGCGACGTCCTGGTCGTCGCGGCGCAGGGCGTCGAGCACCTCGGCCTCGGCGCCGGGCGCCGTCGGCGATCAGCCGGCCGGACAGCTTCTCCAGGCCGCGGCTGGCGAACGGCGCGACCGCGTAGACCGCCAGGCCCTTGCGCGCACCGCCTTGCGCAGCCGCAGGAAGAGGATCGGCGACTCCTCCTCGGGCTCGAGCCCGACCAGCAGCACCGCCGACGCCTTCTCGAGGTCGGCGTAGGTGACGCCGAGCCCGCGGCCGGCGACGTGCGCGGCGAGGAACGCCGCCTCCTCGGCGGAGTGCGGGCGGGCCCGGAAGTCGACGTCGTTGGTGCCGAGCGCGACCCGGGCGAACTTGGCGTAGGCGTAGGCGTCCTCGACGGTCGACCGGCCGCCGACGAGCACGCCGGTCGCTCCGCGCGCCGCGGCCAGGCCGTCGGCGGCGATGTCGAGCGCCTCGGCCCACGAGGTCGGCACCAGCGCGCCGTCCTCGTCGCGGACCAGCGGGGTGGTCAGCCGGTCCTGCGCGGTGGCGTACTGGAAGGCCCAGCGGCCCTTGTCGCAGTTCCACTCCTCGTTGACCTCGCGGGTCGTCGCCGGCCAGCCGGCGCAGGACCTTGCCGCGGCGGTGGTCGGTGCGCATGCGCGCAGCCGGACGCGCAGTGCTCGCAGACGCCGGGCGAGGAGACCAGGTCGAACGGCCGGGACCGGAACCGGTAGGCCGCACCGGTGAGCGCGCCGACCGGGCAGATCTGCACGGTGTTGCCGGAGAAGTAGGACTCGAACGGCTCGGCTCTCGTAGATGCCGACCTGCTGCAGCGCGCCGCGCTCGAGCATCTCGATGAACGGGTCGCCGGCGATCTGGGCGGAGAAGCGGGTGCAGCGGGCGCAGAGCACGCAGCGCTCGCGGTCGAGCAGCACCTGCGAGGAGATGTTGATCGGCTTGGGGTAGGTGCGCTTGACGTCCTCGAACCGGGTCTCGCCGCGGCCGTTGCTCATCGCCTGGTTCTGCAGCGGGCACTCGCCGCCCTTGTCGCAGACCGGGCAGTCGAGCGGGTGGTTGATCAGCAGCAGCTCCATGATCGCCCTGCTGCGCCTTGTCGGCGACCGGCGAGGTGAGCTGGGTCTTCACGACCATGCCGTCGGACGACCGTGGTGGTGCAGGAGGCCAGCGGCTTGGGCTGGCCCGTCGACCTCGACCAGGCACTGCCGGCAGGCGCCGACCGGGTCGAGCAGCGGGTGGTCGCAGAACCGCGGGATCTGGATGCCGAGCAGCTCGGCGGCCCGGATCACCAGCGTGCCCTTGGGCACGCGCACCTCGAAGCCGTCGATGGTGAGGGCGACCAGGTCGTCGCGCTTCTGCACCGCCGCGCCGGCGGTGGCGTCGCTGGTGACGGTCATCGGGTCGCTCCCCCCGGCTGCCGGCGCTGCGGCCGAGGCGAACAGCGTCGAGGCGGCCGGGTCGAACGGGCAGCCGCCCTGCTCGAAGTGCGCGATGTACTCGTCGCGGAAGTACTGCAGCGACGAGGTGATCGGGCTGGTCGCGCCGTCGCCGAGCGCGCAGAACGACGCGGCCGAGGATGTTGTCGCAGATGTCGAGCAGCTTCTCGAGGTCCTCCTCGGTGCCCGTGCCCGTTCTCCAGCCGGCGCAGGATCTGCACCAGCCAGTAGGTGCCCTCGCGGCACGGCGTGCACTTGCCGCACGACTCGTGCGCGTAGAACTCGGTCCAGCGCAGCACCGCGCGCACCACGCAGGTCGTCTCGTCGAAGATCTGCAGCGCCTTGGTGCCGAGCATCGAGCCCGGCGCCGGCGACGCCCTCGAAGTCCAGCGGTACGTCGAGGTGCTCGGCGGTGAGCAGCGGCGTCGACGAGCCGCCCGGCGTCCAGAACTTCAGCTCGTGCCCCTCGCGCATGCCGCCGGCCAGGTCGAGCAGCTCGCGCAGCGTGATGCCCAGCGGCGCCTCGTACTGCCCGGGCCGCGTGACGTGCCCGGACAGCGAGTAGAGCGTCATGCCCTTGGAGCGCTTGCGCGGGTCCTCGTCTCGGTGCCCATCGCGCGGAACCAGTCGGCGCCGTGGCGCACGATGGCCGGGACGCTGGCGATCGACTCGACGTTGTTGATGACGGTCGGCGAGGCGTAGAGGCCGGCGATGGCCGGGAACGGCGGGCGCAGCCGCGGCTGGCCGCGGCGGCCCTCCAGCGAGTCGAGCAGCGCCGTCTCCTCGCCGCAGATGTAGGCGCCGGCGCCGGCGTGCACGGTGAGCTCGAGGTCGAAGCCGGAGCCGAGGATGTCCTTGCCGAGGTAGCCGGCCTCGTAGGCCTCGGCCACGGCGGCCTGCAGCCGGCGCAGGACGTGCACGACCTCGCCGCGGACGTAGATGAAGGCGTGGCTCGCGCGGATCGCGTACGACGCGATGATCACGCCCTCGATCAGCGCGTGCGGGTTGGCCATCATCAGCGGGATGTCCTTGCAGGTGCCCGGCTCGGACTCGTCGGCGTTGACCACGAGGTAGTGCGGCTTGCCGTCGCCCTGCGGGATGAAGCCCCACTTCATTGCCGGTCGGGAAGCCGGCGCCGCCGCGGCCGCGCAGCCCGGAGTCCTTGACCAGCTGGATGACCTGCGTCCGGCGTCTTCTCCAGCGCGGCGCGCAGGCCGGCGTAGCCGTCGTGCTCGCTCGTAGACCGGCGAGGGTCCAGGACTCGTCCACGTCCCAGGTGCGGCTGAGCACCGGCGTCAGGGTGAGGGCCATTACTGGTCGCCGTCCTTCTCCGTCGCCGGGGGTGTCGGGTTCGCCGGGTCGGACTCGGCGGTGGTCGCCGGGGCGTCCGAGCCGCTGGTGCTCTCCGGGCGCGCGTAGCCCTGCTCCGGCGAGGGCTTCGCCGAGGACGCCTTGCCGGTGCTGGCCGACTTCGCGGCCCGCTTCTTCGGCGCGGCCGAGTCTGCCTCGGCGTCGTGTTCAGCCCGCCGGCGCTTGCCCGCGTTCTGCTGCTCGCGGTAGATCTCCAGCCCGGCCAGGGTGGCCGGACCTGCCGCGGGGCCCTCGCCTGCCCGGCCGTCGGCGAAGCCGGCCAGCACCCGCGAGACCTGCTTGAAGGTGCACAGCGGCGGCGCCGCGGGTCGGGGTCGGCAGGTCGCCGGCCCGCAGGCCGTCGACGAGCGCGACGGCCGACTCCGGCGTCTGGTCGTCGAAGAACTCCCAGTTGACCATCATCGACCGGCGCGTAGTCGCAGGCCGCGTTGCACTCGAGGTGCTCGAGGGTGACCTTGCCGTCGTCGGTGGTCTCGTCGTGGCCGACGCCGAGGTGCTCCTTCAGGTGGCGAAGATCTGGTCGCCGCCCATGACCGCGCACAGCGTGTTGGTGCAGACGCCGACGGTGTACTCGCCGTTCGGCCGGCGCTTGTACATCGTGTAGAACGTGGCGACCGCGGCCACCTCGGCGGTGGTGAGGCCGAGCTGCTCCGCGCAGAACTCGATGCCCTGCGGGCTGACGTAGCCCTCCTCGGACTGCACGAGGTGCAGCAGCGGCAGCAGCGCCGAGCGGGCCTGCGGGTAGCGGCGCGATGATCTCCTTGGCGTCGACCTCGAGCCGGGCCGACGTCTCGGCGTCGAACCGGTCCTGCGACTGCGCTGGTCGGGTCAACGGTCCACTCCGCCCATGACCGGGTCGATGGAGGCGACCGCCGCGATGACGTCGGCGACCATGCCGCCCTCGGACATCGCCGGGGCCGCCTGCAGGTTGTTGAACGACGGGTCGCGGAAGTGCACCCGGTAGGGCCGGGTGCCGCCGTCGCTGACCAGGTGCACGCCGAGCTCGCCGCGCGGCGACTCGATCGCCGTGTAGACCTGGCCGGCCGGCACCCGGAAGCCCTCGGTCACCAGCTTGAAGTGGTGGATCAGCGCCTCCATCGACTGGCCCATGATGTGCCGGATGTGGTCGAGGGAGTTGCCGAGGCCGTCGCCGCCGAGGGCGAGCTGCGCCGGCCAGGCGATCTTCTTGTCCGCGACCATGACCGGGCCGGGCTGCAGCCGGTCGAGGCACTGCTCGACGATCTTCAGCGACTCCTTCATCTCGTGCGATCCGGATGAGGAAGCGGCCGTAGGCGTCGCAGGTGGTCTCGGTCGGGACGTCGAACTCGTAGGTCTCGTAGCCGCAGTACGGCTGCGACTTGCGCAGGTCGTACGGCAGGCCGGTCGCCCGCAGGATCGGGCCGGTGATGCCGAGCGCCATGCAGCCGGTCAGGTCGAGGTAGCCGACGCCGACCGTGCGCTCCATCCAGATCTTGTTGCCGACCAGGAGGTTCTCCATGTCGGACAGCCGCTTGGGCATCAGCGTGAGCAGGTCGCGGACCTTCGTCGACCGCGCCGCGGGGCAGGTCCTGCGCGACGCCGCCGGGCCGGATGTAGGCGTGGTTCATCCGCAGGCCGGTGATCATCTCGAAGATGTCGAGGACCAGCTCGCGCTCGCGGAAGCCGAACGTCATCGGCGTCAGCGCGCCGAGCTCCATGCCGCCGGTGGCGAGGCGCGACCAGGTGCGAGGAGATCCGGTTGAGCTCCATCATCATCACCCGGATGACGGTGGCCCGCTCCGGGATCTCGTCCTCGATGCCGAGCAGCTTCTCGACGCCGCGGCAGTAGGCGTACTCGTTGAACAGCGGCGCCAGGTAGTCCATCCGCGTCACGAACGTGACGCCCTGGGTCCAGTTGCGGTACTCGCAGTTCTTCTCGATGCCGGTGTGCAGGTAGCCGATGCCGCAGCCGGCACTCGGTGACCGTCTCGCCCTCGAGCTCGAGGATCAGCCGGAGCACGCCGTGGGTCGACGGGTGCTGCGGGCCCATGTTGACGACGATGCGCTCCTCGGCGCGCTCGCCGAGCCCGGCGGTGAGGGTGTCCCAGTCCTGGCCGGTGACGGTGTAGACGCGTGCCCTCGGTGGTCTCACGCGGCCGGGGAGCGTGAAGTCTGGTCGTGTCGCTCACGAGTAGCCCTCCGCTCGTCCGGCGGTGGGATCTGGGCGCCCTTGTACTCCACCGGGATGCCGCCCAGCGGGTAGTCCTTGCGCTGCGGGTGGCCCGGCCAGTCGTCCGGCATCTCGATGCGGGTCAGCGCCGGGTGGCCGTCGAAGACGATGCCGAAGAAGTCGTAGGTCTCGCGCTCGTGCCAGTCGTTGCTCGGGTAGACCGACACGACCGACGGGATGTGCGGGTCGTCGTCGGGGCAGGCGACCTCGACGCGGACCCGGCGGTTGTGGGTGACCGAGAGCAGGGGGTAGACCGCGTGCAGCTCGCGACCGGTCTCGTGCGGGTAGTGGACGCCGGAGACGCCCATGCACATCTCGAAGCGCAGGGCGGGGTCGTCGCGCAGCGCCGCGCATCACGTCGAGCAGGTGCTCGCGGCGCGACGTGGAAGGTGAGCTCGCCGCGGTCGACGACGACCTTCTCGACCGCCTCGTCGAACGCCGGCAGCAGCCGCTCGAGCTGGTCGGCCGCCTCGTCGAACCAGCCGCCGTACGGCCGCGGCGTGGCGCCCGGCAGCTGCACCGGCCGGACCAGCCCGCCGTAGCCGGAGGTGTCGCCGGTGCCCTGCGCGCCGAACATGCCGTGCCGCACGTCGACGGTCTCGGCCTCGACCTGCGGCGCGTGGGTGACGTCCTCCTCGGCGCCGGTGTGCGGATCTCAGTCATCGGGCCCCCGCGTCATCGGTGCGAGCGAGCGATGTCGTCGGGATCTCACCGGAGCAGGCCCTTCATCTGCGCGGTCGGCTTGCGCGGTCAGCGCCGCGGCCTCCGCCTCGCGCGCGGCCTTCTCGCGGTTGACGCCCAGCGGCGCGGAGCCGATCTGCTCGTGCAGCTTGAGGATCGCGTCGATCAGCATCTCCGGCCGCGGCGGGCAGCCCGGCAGGTAGATGTCGACCGGCACGACGTGGTCGACGCCCTGCACGATCGCGTAGTTGTTGAACATGCCGCCGACTGGAGGCGCAGACGCCCATCGACAGCACCCACTTGGGGTTGGGCATCTGGTCGTAGATCTGGCGCAGCACCGGCGCCATCTTCTGGCTGACCCGGCCGGCCACGATCATCAGGTCGGCCTGCCGCGGCGAGGCCCGGAAGACCTCCATGCCGAACCGCGCCAGGTCGTAGCGCGGGCCGCCGGTGGCCATCATCTCGATCGCGCAGCAGGCCAGGCCGAACGTCGCCGGCCACAGCGAGCCCTTGCGCATGTAGCCGGCCAGCTTCTCGACGCGTGGTCAGCAGGACGCCGCTCGGCAGCTTCTCCTCGATGCCCATCGGCGGTCACCTCCCTCGTGCGCAGGGTCAGTCCCACTCGAGCCCGCCGCGACGCCAGACGTAGGCGTAGGCGACGAGCAGCGGTGAGGATGAACAGCACCATCTCGACCAGGCCGAAGATGCCGAGCGAGTCGAAGGCGACGGCCCACGGGTAGAGGAAGACGATCTCGATGTCGAAGATGATGAAGAGCATCGCGGTCAGGTAGTACTTCACCGGGAACCGGCCGCCGCCGACCGGCTGCGGCGTCGGCTCGATGCCGCACTCGTAGGCGTCGAGCTTGGCGCGGTTGTAGCGCTTGGGGCCGGTCAGGGCGCCGGCGCCGACGGAGAAGACCGCGAAGCCGAACGCGAGGCCGCCGAGGACGAGGATCGGGACGTAGGCGTTCATCGCCGGCTCACTCCCCTCTGTCGCTCGCACGCCCGGCGCGCGACCGGGCTTGCCATCCTAGGAGCGCGCCGAGGGCCGCCCCCACGCGGGTCCGGTCGACGCACGCTCACGCCGCCGGAGCCAGCCGGGACAGGGCGTTGATCACCCGGTCCATGGCGTCGCCGCCGCGGGGGTCGGTGAGGTTGGCCAGCAGCTTGAGCGCGAAGCGCATCAGCACCGGGTGCGGCAGCCCGTGGCGGGTCGCCAGCTTCATCACCGCGGTGTCGCCGATCAGCTTCACGAACAGCCGGCCGAGCGTGTAGTAGCCGCCGTACGCCTGCTTCAGGGCCTGCGGGTAGGCCTGCAGCGCGCGCTCGCGCGACGTCGGCCGTCGGCCGGGCCAGCGCCTGGCGCGATGACCTCGGCGGCGAGCTCGCCGGACTCCATCGCGTAGGCGATGCCCTCGCCGTTGAACGGGTTGACCATGCCGCCGGAGTCGCCGACGAGCAGCAGGCCGCGGGTGTAGTGCGGCTGGCGGTTGAAGCCCATCGGCAGCGCCGCGCCGCGCACCGGCTGCGGTGCGGTTCTCCTCGCGGAAGCCCCACTCCTCGGGCGTCTGGTCCAGCCAGCGCTGCAGCAGGTCCTTGTAGTCGACCTTGCCGAAGGCCGTGCTGGTGTTGAGGATGCCGAGGCCGACGTTGCTGGTGCCGTCGCCGACGCCGAAGATCCAGCCGTAGCCGGGCAGCAGCCGGTCGCCGGCCGTCGCTGCGCGTCCCACAGCTCCAGCCAGGACTCCAGCCAGTCGTCGTCGTGCCGCGGGCTCGTGTAGTAGGTGCGGACCGCGACGCCCATCGGCCGGTCGTCGCGCTTCTCGCAGGCCCAGCGCCAGCGACAGCCGGCTGGAGTTGCCGTCGGCGGCGACGACCAGCGGGGCGCGGTAGGTCGACCGTGCGCCGTCGCTCGCCGCTTGGCGGTCACGCCGACGATCGCGGCCGGTGCGCTCGTCGAGCACCGGTCCCGTGCACGTTGACGTCGCTCGTGCAGCGATCGCGCCGGCCTTGACCGCCGTGCCGGGCGAGCAGCTCGTCGAAGTCGCTGCGCGGCCGGACCAGGCCGTACGCCGGGTAGCTCGCGAGGTCGGGCCAGGGCAGCTCGCAGCCGCATGCCGCCGCCGATGATGCGCAGGCCCTGTTGTGGAGCCAGCCGGCCTCTCGGCGGGTGTCGATGCCCATCGCGACCAGCGGCTTCACCGCGCGCGGGGTCAGGCCGTCGCCGCAGACCTTCTCGCGCGGGAACGCGGTCTTCTCCAGCAGCAGCACGTCGAGGCCGGCCTGGGCCAGGTGGTAGGCGGTGGCGGAGCCCGCCGGGCCGGCGCCGACGACGATGACGTCGGCGTCTCGGGGCGCTGGCGGACTGCACGGCGTGGCCACCTCTGGGGACGGGTCGTGGTGCGCTTGTGAATCGTTCACGAGGGTGCTGCGGCGACAGTCTACGGGTCCGGCGGGGCGACGTGCCGAGGGGCCCGTCCTGGTGGACGGGCCCCTCGGTACAGGCAGCGTTCGGACGGAGCGGTGCTGATCAGTTCTTGAAGGCGTCCTTGACCTTCTCGCCGGCCTGCTTGAGGTTGGCCTCGGTCTGGTCGTTCTTGCCCTCGCGCGCAACTCGTCGTCGCCGGTCGCGCCGCCGATCCGCTCCTTGGCCTCGCCGGTGATCTCCTCGACCTTGTTCTTGGTCTTGTCGTCGGCACCCATCGGGGCCTCCGTTTCTTCGCTCGACGTCAGAGTCGTGTTCCGACCGACCCCTTGCCGCCGCTGGAGCGCCGAAACCCCGTCAGGTCCGGTGCGCGCGGTGCAGCGCGACGATGCCGCCGGTGAGGTTCCGCCAGCCGACCGCCGTCCAGCCGGCGGCGGCGATCCGCTGCGGCGAGGGCCGGCTGGTCCGGCCAGGCCCGGATCGACTCGGCGAGGTAGACGTAGGCGTCCGGGTTGCTGGAGACCGCGCCGGGCCACCGACGGCAGGGCGCGCATCAGGTAGCCGGTGTAGACGGTGCGGAACGGCGTCCAGGTCGGGTGGCTGAACTCGCAGACGACCAGCCGGCCGCCCGGCCGGGTCACCCGGGCCATCTCGGCGAGCCCGGCGTCCGACGTCGGCGACGTTGCGCAGCCCGAACGAGATCGTCACCGCGTCGAAGACGCCGTCGGCGAACGGCAGCCGCAGCGCGTCGCCGGCGACGAAGGTCGAGCGCGCGGGTGGGCGCGCTTGCCGACCTGGAGCATCCCGAGGGAGAAGTCGCAGCGACGACCCGGCGCACCGGCCTGCACGAACGGCAGCGACGACGATGCCGGTGCCGGCCGCGAGGTCGAGCACCCGCTCCCCCGGCCGGGCGTCGACCGCGCGGGCGACGGCACGGCGCCAGAGCCGGGTCTGGCCGAGCGAGAGCACGTCGTTGGTGAGGTCGTAGCGCTCGGCGACGTCGTCGAACATCGCCGCGACCTCGTGCGGCTCCTTGTCCAGGTCGGCTCTGGTCACCGGCACAGCATGCCTGGTTGCCCGATCAGTCGGTCGGGGTCCCGCCCTCGTCCGGGTGGTGACGGTTCGACGGGTCCACCCCCGGCTTGTCCGAGCTGAGGCCGCTGGTCCCCTCGACGTCCTGGTCGTGGCTCACCTGGCGGGTGGCTTCCCGCGTGGCCATCGCCTCGGCGTCGGTCGTCTCGCGGTCGATGTCGCGGGGGTCGTCGCCGTCGGCGGGGTAGACCCATCGGTCCTGGCTGCTCGTCATGAGCCGGCGCTTACCCGGGTAGGGGGCGAGCATGCCCGACGACCTGGACCTGCCCGAGCCGGCCAAGCTGGACATCAAGGCCACCGACTCCCACCAGTACGACGTCACGATCACCCACCCGAGCGGGGCCGAGACCCGGCACTGCGTCACGGTGCCCGAGGAGCTGCTCGCCGACCTGAGGGTCTCGGCGGCCCAGGAGCCGCTGCTGGTGCGCGCCTCGCTGGGCTACCTGATGGAGCACTCGCCGGCCGCGGTGCCCGAGCGCTTCGGCCTCGACGAGATCGGCCGGGCCGTCCCGGACTATCGCGACGACATCGTGGACCGGCTCTGAGCGGGCGCCGGACACCGACGTACGCTCGGTCGTCATGAGCACCGAGCCGGGTGAGGCCAGGCCGTCGGCGGCCGCCGCCCCGCGCACCGTGCGCTCCCAGCCCGTCGACCTCGTCGGTACCCTCCTACAGCGGCTGCCGCACGCCGGCGACGCGCTGGCCTGGGTGCGGGACGGCACCGGGCTGGTCGGCTGGGGCGAGGCGGCCCGCCTCGAGGTCACCGGGCCGGACCGGTTCGCCCGGGCCCGCGACTGGTGGCGCACCGTGGTCGCGCACGCCGAGGTCCACGACGAGGTGGGGGTGCGCGGCAGCGGGCCGGTCGCGTTCGGCTCGCTTCGCGTTCCGCGACGACGAGCCGTCGGTGCTGGTGGTGCCGGAGGTCGTGCTCGGGCGGGCCGAGGGCCGCACCTGGCGGACCACCGTGGGCGAGCCGCCCCGGCTCGCGTCGCCCGAGCCGGTCCGGGGCACCCGCGGGCTGCGCTACGCCCACGGCGACATCGCCGGTCACCGAGTTCCGCGACGCCGTACGCCGGGCCGTCGACCGGATCGCGGACGGCGACCTGGAGAAGGTGGTGCTCGCGCACGACTTGCTCGCGGTCGCGGAGGACGACATCGACGTCCGGGCCGTCCTCGCCGGGCTCGCCGCGCGCAACCCCGACTGCTGGACGTTTGCCGTCGCGGGGCTGGTCGGCGCGACTCCCGAGCTGCTCGTCAGCCGCACCGGCGACCGAGGTGGTCTCCCGGGTGCTGGCGGGGACCACGGCCCGCGGCGGCGACGCGGACGCGCGACCAGCTGCGGATCGACGCGTTGATGCACTCGGTGAAGGACCGCGAGGAGCACCGCTACGCCGTCGAGTCCGTGGTGGCGGCGCTGGCTCCGCACGTCCGCGACCTCGTGGTGCCCGGAACCCCGCACCCGCTCGAGCTGTCGAACGTCACGCACCTGGCCACCGACGTGACGGCCGTCATCGAGGACGGCTCCGACGTGCTGGACCTGCTCGGCGCCGTCCACCCCACCGCCGCGGTCGGGGGCACGCCGACGAACGCGGCGGTCGAGCTGATCGCCGAGCTGGAGCTGATGAGCCGCGGGCGCTACACCGGACCGGTCGGCTGGGTCGACGCCGTGGGCGACGGCGAGTGGGGCATCGCGCTGCGCTGCGCCCAGCTCGACGGCCCGACGGCCCGACTGTTCGCCGGCGGCGGCATCGTGGCCGGCAGCGACCCCGACGCCGAGGTGCTCGAGGCACAGGCCAAGCTCATCCCGATCCGCGACGCCCTCGAGGGCCCGCGCGACTGAACAATGATCGTTGGTCAGCGGAGCGCCTGACCGACCGCGGCGCGGATCCTGGCGTGCAGGTCGCGGGTGCGGGTGCGGTCGGTGCGCACCTCGACGACCCGGATGCCGGACGGCGGGCCGAGCTGACCTGCCAGGTCGTCCCATGAGTCGACCAGGGTGTGTGCCGTGCCGGTCGCGGCGCAGAGCGCGTCGAGGTCGGTGCCGTGCGGGGTGCCGAAGACCCGCTCGAACTCCCCGGCATGCTCCGGCGCACCCTGCTCGAGCTGGCTGAACAGTCCGCCGCCGTCGTCGTTGACCACGACGACGGTGAGGTCGGGCCGCGGCTCGGCCGGGCCGATCACCAGCCCGGTGCTGTCGTGCAGGAAGGTGAGATCCCCCATCAGCGCGTACGCCGGCCCGGCATGCGCGAGGGCCGGCACCGACCGCGGTGGACACCGTCCCGTCGATGCCGGAGGCGCCGCGGTTGGCGAGCACCAGAGGTGGCTCGGCCTCCCACGGGTCGGCCAGGTCCAGGTCGCGCACCGCGCTGGACGACCCGGCGACGAGCAGGCCGTCGGCCGGCATGGCCGCCGCCAGCATGCGGGCCACCGAGATGCCGTTCATCGGCTCGGCGACCAGCACCTGGGCGACGGCGTCGTCGGCGAGCGCGTCGGCGTCCAGCCAGCGGTGCAGCCAGGCGGGGTCGCTGTCCCCGGTGACCTTCGGGGTGCGCGGGTCGTCCCGCAGCCGGACGACCTCGACGTCGTCGCGGGCCAGCAGCCGGGTCACCTGCCGGGACAGCGTGGGTCGGCCGGCGACGACCACCCGCTCGATGTCGCCGCCGAGGTGGTCGAGCAGCAACCGGTAGGTGGCCAGCGCGTTCGGCCCGGCCCGGTGACCGGACGACGGCTCGGCCAGCAGCGGCCAGCCGCCCGCCTCCGCGAGGCGCGCGGGCGTCGGCCACGCCTGGTCGCCGGCGACGACGACGGTCCGGCCACCGGCCGCGAGATCGCCGTACCCCCAAGCCGCTGTCCCCGTCTGCTGCCGCTCGACCACCGGGTCAAGCGGCTCGGACCACGTCTGGTCGCCGTCGGGAACCAAGGGTTCGCGGAAGGCGATGTTGAGGTGCACCGGGCCGATCAGCCCGGCGACGAGTGCGCCGTCCACCGCGGCCCGCCACTCTGTGACCGTCGGGTCATGCTCGATCGAGACGTCGGCGTAGCACCGCACCGAGCCGCCATAGAGATTCCGCTGGTCGATGGTCTGGTTGGCGCCGGTGCCGTGCATCTCGGCCGGCCGGTCGGCGGTCAGGACCACGAGCCGCACCCGGGAGTAGTCGGCCTCGACGACCGCGGGGTGCAGGTTGACCGCGGCGGTGCCGGAGGTCGTCACGACCGGGACCGGGCGGCCGGAGGCCTTGGCCAAGCCGAGCGCGAGAAAGCCGGCGGTGCGCTCGTCGATCCGCACGTGCAGCCGGAGCCGGCCGGCCCGGTCGGCCTCGTGGAGGGCGAAGGACAGCGGCGCGTTCCGCGAGCCGGGGCAGAGAACGGCTTCGCGCACCCCGCCGCGCACCAGCTCGTCGACGACGACGGTGGCCAGCGCCGTCGACGGGTTCACGGGCGCGACCCTAGCCGCGCCTCGACGTCGCGCAGCCTGGCCCGCCACCGTTCGGTGGTCGCGTCGTCGGCGGCGACGGCGTCGGCCCGGTCCGGCTCGGGGCGTACGACGGCCAGCGCGCCGTCGACGACCCGCAGCGGGCTGGCGGTCACGTCGTCGGTGAGCAGCTGCAGGGTGGCGAGGCCGCAGGCGTAGGGCAGCTCCGGGCAGCGCGGCGGCAAGAGCGAGCCCGGCGGCGATGCCGACCGACGTCTCCAGCGCGGAGGACACCACGACCGGCAGGCCGATCTGCTCGGCGATCCGCAGGCAGGCCCGGACCCCGCCGAGCGGCTGGACCTTGAGCACCGCGATGTCGGCGGCCTGCAGCCGGGCCACCCGCAGGGGGTCGTCGGCCCGGCGGATCGACTCGTCGGCCGCGACCGGCACGGCCACCTTCCGGCGTACGGCGGCGAGCTCCTCGACCGTGCGGCACGGCTGCTCGACGTACTCCAGCCCGACCCGGTCGAGCAGCGCGACCATCCGGACGGCGGTGTCGACGTCCCAGCCGCCGTTCGCGTCCACCCGGACCCGGCCGGCCGGGCCGAGCGCGTCCCGCACCGCCTCGACCCGCGCCAGGTCGTCGGCCTCGGTCTGGCCGGGCTCGGCCACCTTGACCTTGGCGGTGCGGCAGCCGGCCGACGCGAGGACGATGTCGGCCGCGGCCTGCGGCCCGACCGCCGGCACGGTGACGTTGACCGGCACCGAGGTCCGCAGCGGCGCCGGCCAGCCCAGGTCGGCGGCCTCGCGGGCCGCGGCGAGCCACGGCACGCACTCGGCGGCGTCGTACTCCCAGAACGGCGACCACTCCCCCCAGCCGGCGGCACCGCGCAGCAGGACGCCCTCGCGGACGTCGATGCCGCGGAACCGGGTGCGCATCGGGACCGACCAGACGACCGGCTCAGCCACCGGTGCCCTCCGCCCGACGGGCGATCGCCCGGAGCATCTCGCGGCGGGTTGCGGCGCTCCCGGCCCGGATGGCCAGCCAGTAGAGGCGTGAACACCCGCCGGGCGCGCGGTCCGCTGGCGATGACCCGGGTCTCGGTGGCCAGCCAGGTGCCGGCCGCGACCTGCTGCAGCCGGAAGTCCATGCCGACGCGCACCCAGCCGTCCGGCAGCGGCCGGGCCAGCTCGGCCGGCGTGGCGGGCTGCAGCGCCGGACCTGCGCTCATCGGCTTTCGCCAGGACGTCGGTGACACCAGGCCGAAGAGCAGCTCGGTCGGCTCGCGTCGGGCGACCTCGCCCGGCGGCAGAGCGTCCACGAGCCGACGGTCGTGCGCGCCAGGTGGCACGCGGCCGAGGGTGCGAACCCGCATCAGGGCGTGGGTCACCGGGAGCTCGCCCACCGTGAGGTCGAGCACTGCCCGCCAGACGGCGTCGACCGGCGCGGCAACGACTCGCTGGTGGCGCTCGCGCACGTCCCACCGCGGCACCGCCTGGTCGAGCAGCGTGCCGGGCCCGTCCGCCATGCGCCTATCCTCGCCGACGTGCCTGCACCTCACGTCTCCGACCTCTTCGACCCGGACGTCTGGGCGCCGGTGGCGGGCTTCGACCTGACCGACGTGACCTATCACCGCGCGGTCGTCGACGGCCCGGCCCGCGGGACGGTGCGGGTGGCCTTCGACCGGCCGGAGGTCCGCAACGCGTTCCGCCCGCACACGGTCGACGAGCTCTACCGGGTGCTGGACCACGCCCGGATGACACCGGACGTCGGCTGCGTGCTGCTCACCGGCAACGGGCCGTCGGCCAAGGACGGCGGCTGGGCGTTCTGCTCCGGCGGCGACCAGCGGATCCGCGGCCGCAGCGGCTACCAGTACGCCAGCGGCGAGACCGCCGACACCGTGGACGAGGCGCGGGTCAAGGCTGCCGGTGGTCGGCTGCACATCCTGGAGGTGCAGCGGCTGATCCGCACCATGCCCAAGGTCGTCGTCGCCGTGGTCAACGGCTGGGCCGCGGGCGGCGGGCACTCGCTGCACGTGGTGTGCGACCTCACCGTCGCGTCCCGCGAGCACGCGCGGTTCAAGCAGACCGATGCCGACGTCGGGTCCTTCGACGGCGGCTACGGGTCGGCGTACCTCGCCCGGATGGTCGGCCAGAAGAACGCTCGCGAGATCTTCTTCCTCGGCCGCACCTACTCCGCGGAGGACATGCACCGGATGGGCGCGGTGAACATCGTCGCCGACCACGCCGACCTGGAGCGGACGGCGCTCGAGGTGGCGGCGGAGGTCAACAGCAAGAGCCCGACCGCCCAGCGGATGCTGAAGTTCGCGTTCAACCTGGTCGACGACGGGCTGATGGGGCAGCAGGTCTTCGCCGGGGAGGCGACCCGGCTCGCGTACCTGACCGACGAGGCCGTGGAGGGCCGAGACGCGTTCCTCGAGAAGCGCGACCCGGACTGGTCGCCGTTCCCCTGGTACTACTGAGTGCCCCGTGAGCTGCGCGGGCTGACCGCGCCGACCGGCGATGCGGTCCTCACCACTCTCGTGCCCGCGCTGGCTGCCGCACTCGACGGGGCCGGGCCCGCGCTGCTGCCGCTACCCACCGGCGGTGGCCGCGGTGCTGTGCTCGCTGCGCTGGACCCGACGCAGCCGCTGGAGCGCGACGACGTCGCGCTGGTGGTGCCGACGTCCGGGTCGACCGGCGAGCCGAAGGGCACGATGCTCACCTCCGACGCGCTGCGGCACTCTGCGCGTGCGACCCATGCGCGGCTCGGCGGGCCGGGGCAGTGGCTGCTCGCGCTCCCGGTCACCCACGTCGCCGGGCTGACCGTGCTGGTGCGCTCGCTGGAGGCGCGCACGCCGGCCGGAGGTCCTCGACCTGTACGGCGGCTTCTCGGTGGAGGCGTTCGTCGCCGCGACCGGACGGCTGCACCCCGACGTACGTCGCTACACGTCGCTGGTGCCGACCCAGCTCCGACGACTGCTCGACGCGGGCGTCGGACCTCTCGTCGTACGACGGTGTGCTGGTCGGCGGGGCGGCGCTGTCCCCGACGTTGCACGCCGCGGCCGTCGACGCGGGGGTGCCCGTCGTGACGACGTACGGGATGTCGGAGACCTGCGGCGGCTGCGTGTACGACGGCGAGCCGCTGGACGGCGTGACGGTGCGGCTGCGGGACGACGGCCGGGTCGAGCTCGGCGGCCCGGTGGTGTTCGCCGGCTACCGGCTGCGGCCGGACCTCACGGCCGAGGCGCTGGTCGACGGCCGGCTCGTGACGCAGGACCTCGGCCGCTCGCTCCCGGACGGGCGGCTCGAGGTGCGTGGGCCGGGCCGACGACGTGGTCGTGACCGGCGGCGTCAACGTGCCGGCGGCGTGGTGGAGCGGGTGCTCGGCGGGCATCCCGGCGTCGCGGCCTGCGCCGTGGTCGGCCGGCCGGACCCGCGAGTGGGGCGAGCGGGTGGTCGCCGTGGTGCAGCCGACCGACTGGGCGGCGCCGCCGGACGTCGACTCGCTGCGCGCCTTCGCCGCCGACGCGCTGGAGCCGGCCGCGCTGCCGCGCGAGGTGGTCCTGCTCGGGTCTGCTGCCGGTGCTGGCCTCGGGCAAGCCGGACAAGGTCGCGGTGCGTACGCTCCTGCGCGACCGTTCCTGACCGGCACCCGGAGGACCTACCTGATGGCCACGCCCGCCCAGTGGCTCGAGGGCGCCCGCCCGCGCACCCTGCCCGCCGCTGTCGCACCGGTCGCCGCCGGCACCGGGGCGGCGGCCGCCGTCGACGGCTTCCACCTCGGGCGCGCGCTGCTCGCGCTGCTGGTCGCGGTCGCGCTGCAGGTCGCGGTCAACTACGCCAACGACTACAGCGACGGGGTCCGCGGCACCGACGCCGACCGGGTGGGGCCGCTGCGCCTGGTCGGGTCCGGCGTCGCCTCCCCCGGCGCGGTGAAGCGGGCGGCGCTGCTGTCGTTCGTGGTGGCGGCCGTCGCCGGCCTGGTGCTGGCCCTGCTCGTCGCGTGGTGGCTGCTGCTCGTCGGCGCGGCCTGCATGGTGGCCGCCTGGTACTACACCGGCGGCCGCTCGCCGTACGGCTACCGCGGCCTCGGCGAGGTGTCGGTCTTCGTCTTCTTCGGCCTGGTGGCGACCGTCGGCACGACGTACGTGCAGGCCGGAGGAGGTCACGGCGGCATCGGTGCTGGCCGGGGTCGGCTGCGGCGCGCTGGCCTGCGCGATCCTGGTGGCCAACAACCTGCGCGACATCCCCACCGACGAGCTGGCCGGCAAGCGCACGCTCGCGGTCCGGCTGGGCGACCGACGGACCCGGCTGCTCTACGTGGCGCTGGTCTTCACCGCGTACGCCGTCGTCGTGCTGATCGCGGTGCAGCACCTGCTGGTGATGGTCACGCTAGGCAGCGCGCTGCCCGCGGTGCGGCCGACGCTCGGTGTGCTGTTCGGCGCCAAGGGCCGCGACCTGGTGCCGGTGCTCAAGGAGACCGGCCTGCTGCTGCTCGTGTACGGCCTGGCGCTGGGCATCACCCTCGCGCTGTCCTGAGTGCGCGCTTAGCCGGGGCGGCTCAGACGTTGCTGCCGTTCCCGCCCCACTCGATACCCCGGGCGTGCTGCGGCGGACCGCCGGCCCCGATGTCCCGATGCGCCTGCGGGTCAGTGCCGGGTTCGCCGTCGCCGCGACCCCGCCGGGTCCAGACCAACGCGACGACCGGCACCGCCACCATCACGACAAGCACCAGCGCGAGCTCCATGAGCCGACTCCTCTGTCGGTGCTTCGTCCAGGATCCGCAACGAGAAGGCTAGCCCTGCCTCGGGTGATCCGGTGGTGCGTTCGGGCGATCAGAAGCGGGTCCGGCAGGCCGACAGGTCGGGCTTGACCTGCTGCCCGCGGTCGACCACCACCGGGATGGTTTGCAGCACGGTCCCGTCAGGGCGCTCGCAGGTGAGTGTCCAGTTCTCGACGAGCCCGTCTCCGACGATGGTGTCCTGCGTGTCGTACAGACCGGCGGTCATGGTCCAGGTCGGGCTCACCGACGCGAAGTTGATCGCTCGCAGGACGTAGGTCCCCGCCTTCGGCGTGTCCACCGTCGCGAGCTCCTTCTCGCCGACGAAGTTGCCGGAGCTGGCGACCTCGGTCAGCGAGCCGTCGGCCTCCTTGTAGTAGACCTCGAGGTCGTAGTCGTCCGGCGTCGGCCAGTCGAGCTCGACCTGCAGCAGGTCCTGGTCGGTCTCGGTGACCACGAACTCCTTGTCCTCATGCTGGCCGGGGAGCAAGGCCGTGCCGGCGGTGAACGTCTCCTCGCGGGTGGGCTCCTCGGAGAGCACCTGCAGGCGGTGCTTCATCACCAGCGGGCGGGTCGAGGGGTTGACGTGCCAGGAGAAGGAGCCGTTGGCCGGGACGGTCATCGTCGTGTCCAGCTCGTCGGTGAACGACGAGCCGTCGTAGGTGGGTGTCGCGAACTGCTTGCGCAGCCGCAGCGTCGCACCGGCCGGCGCCTTGCCGGACACCAGCGAGTGCTTGCTGGCATCCACGGTGTTGGCCAGCGCCAGAAGGTAGGCCTCTCGGTTGCCCTTGCCGGCGTACGCGCCGGTGCCGAAGTACTGGTCCACCACGGTCGGGAACGGCGGGTGGAACTCCTCACCGATCTCGAAGGTGTAGCCGAGGCCGCCGGTCGCGTAGTAGGACCAGTCCTCGGTCGTGCCGGTGGTGTCGTAGAGCTGGTAGGAGCGCTGGTTGGTGTAGCCGTTCTGGGCGGCCATCCGGGCGCCGAGGTCGGCGTAGATCGCCTCGTCCGCAGTGTCGCCCTGCGAGCGCAAGCCAGGCGGGCGAAGCACCAGGTTGCTGAACGTGTGGTTGGTGATCAGCGTGGTGACCTGCTCGCCGGAGACCAGCTCGCGGATGTTCTGCGTCTCCGGTTCAGAGAACGGGCCGGCACCGCGGTAGGTCGGGTCGGCCATCAGGTCGCTCGCGCCGGGCCCGCCCCAGAAGCCGCCGTAGTTGCGGTTGGGGTCGACGCCGATTCCGTAGCCGCCGGGACTGGCGGCCGCGTCACACGCACCCGCGGGGGTGCTCCCGACCCCGTCGGCGATCCGGCAGTTCTTGCGCTTGTAGGCGTTGCCCGGGGTACCGAGGATGGCCACCGTGCCGCCCTCGTCGACCTCCCTCAGGTCCAGGAGCATGCCCTGGGTCACTGACTGGTTGAAGCCGTCCGCGTTGACGACCGGCACCACGATGACCCGGGCCTTCTTCAGCAGGTCGGTGATGCGGGCGTCCTGGCCGTGGTTCTTGACCAGGTCGTAGGCGAACTCCATCGCGGACTCGCCCGAGGGCCATTCCCGGGCATGGTGCAGACCCATCATCAGGAAGACCGGCTTGGACTCGGTGGCGGCACTGCCGACGTTGTCCGAGATCTCGACTCCGTAGACCGTGCGTCCCTCAAGAGTGGTGTGCGGCAGCGCGAAGCGGTCGACGACGTTGGGCTTGATCGCCGCAAGCTCGCGCAGGTCGTCGTTGTAGTCGGCCAGCGTGCGGTAGCTGTCGCGGCCGCTGGGCAGCGGCGAGGTGGTGACGCTCGCGGCGTACGCCTTGCTGGCCCGGTTGTTCTGCGCCGTTCGAAGCGCCAGGTCGGGGATCTCGACGTGGTGCTGAGCCCGGCAGCGCCCAGCGCCTCGGCGTCGTCCGCGCGGTGCAGGACGACCTCGACGAAGCGCGGCCCGGCGTGCTCGGTCAGGTCCAGCCCCAGAGTGCCGAGCCGGTCCTTGTCCGCACGGGTCGGTGTATCGACCCGCACCAGCTGCGCGGGGAAGGTCGTCGATCCTTCGGCTGCTGCGGGGGCGGTAGCGAGGACCCCGAGGGTCAGGCCGGCAGCCGCTAGGGCGGCACCGGCTGCTCGGGATCGGACGGAAGTGAGGGAGCGCACGAGGGGTCCTCCTGGGTGGGCGGCACAGGGACCAACGGCGTGGCGACCGATCGGTCACGGCTTGCAGTGTCACAACTCGTTCCAAATGTGACAGAAAACACCCAAAACGCCAACAACTGTGACACGTGGTGGCGGCCGCATCGCAGCCCGTGAGCGAACCTGCCAGGGATCGTGCTCCGATGCTTGTCCGTGCTCACCCGAGCACGGGGTCGGTGCCCTTGGTGTAGGTCTTGCCGAGCGGGCTGGTCCAGGTCTTGACCCCGGTGCCGGGGTGGTAGCTGAGTTTCCAGAGGCCGTGGGTCTTGGCGTTGTGGTGCTGTCGGCAGAGCGGGCCGAGGTTGACCCGGATCGTCTTGCCGTGGTGCGCGAACGTCACGACGTGGTCGCAGTCGCACTGGGCCGCTGGCCGGTTGCAGCCGGGGAAGCCGCAGACCCGGTCCCGGGCGGCGATGAAGGCCCGCAGGTTCTTCGGACGGACGGTAGGTGTTGGCGCCGCGGTCCAGCAGCTGGCCGGTGGCCGGGTCGGTGGTCCACCGGACCCAGTCCCGCTCACCGGCCATCTGCCGGGCGAGCGGTGCCGGGATCGGGCCGTAGCCGGGGATCTCGCCGGGGTGCTCGGCCAGCCCGAGCAGGGTGGGCAGGTCGAGCACCACGGCGGCGGTCTGCGCGCCGCCGCACGAGCAGCGCGGCAGGCGCTCCTGGGTGCCCTCACCGGCGGGCGGGCTGGTGCCGAGGATGGCGTCGACCAGGGCGTCGACCCGCAGCGCGTCCAGCCCGGGGTCGTCCCCGGCGCCGGCCCGCAGCAGCTGCTGGGTGGCCTGGGCCCGGGTGGTCAGGGTGTCCCACACGTCGTTCGCGACGCTGGCCGGCATGGTCATCCAGAACGACTGCATGCCGTCCGGCTGCGGCATCGCCTCGAGGGTGCGGGCCGCGACCGCCCGGCGGTGCCGGTCGGCGGCCGAGGCCGGGTCGGCGGCCAGCACCGCCCGCCGCGACCGCCCGTTTGAACTCGGCCAGGGTCTGCTCCGGCGCCCGGCCCAGCACCCGGGCCTGCACCGCGGTGGCCTCCTGATCGGGCAGCTCGCGGACCGCGCCGGCCAGGTGCGCGGCCTGCAGGTAGCAGATGTCGCCGGCCCGCAGCGCGGCCAGCGCGGCGGGCAGCCGGTCCCGTAGCTCGAGGGCGACCATCGTCCGGTCGCCGGCGGTGGTGGGCGACAGCCGCAACGCGGCGCCGATCTCGAACCGGGCCTCCTCCGCCGGCCGGCCGGCGCCCTCGGTCGCGTCGATCACCGCGGCCACGGCAGCCAGCTTGCGCCCGGCGACCATCGCCTCCACCCGGTCCCAGGCCCGGATCAGGTCCACCCGGCCGTCGCCGTCCAGCGCGTGCGGGTCCACCGAGGCGAGCAGGCCCACCATCGACAGGTCCGGCGCCAGCTCGCCGTCGGCCACCAAGGCCACCACCTGGTCCCACCGGTCGGCAGCAAGCGCACCGGCGACCCGGCCGTCCAGCTGCACCGACACCATCGAGGTCATGCCCCGAACCTAGAGACAGGGTCGGACACAACCTTCGCCGAGAACCCTTTATCCACAAGGGTTTTCACTCATCGACAACCGTTCGTTGACGCCGTCGAAGGCTGCAACTCCACCGTCACTTCAAAGCGTTCTCACAGCAACCGCCCAGGAAGCTCCGCCAGGCTTCGAGCAGCACACCGGCCGACGGAGCCGACCACGCCGACCGCACCTGGAGCACCGATGCACCACGACCACGAGGATGAGCTGCACGACCACGACCGCGGCCTCTCGCACGACCTGCCGACCCTGCTGAACCGGCGCCGGGCCCTCGGCCTGCTCACCGGCGCGGGCCTCGCCGCGGCCCTGGCCGCCTGCAGCTCGGACGGAACATCGACCTCGTCGGCCACCGGCACCACCACCAGCGCGGCTGCGACCCCGAGCACCGCGGAGACGACCGCAGCCGCCGGCACCGAGATCCCCGAGGAGACCGCTGGTCCGTTCCCCGGTGACGGCTCGAACGGGGTCAACGTCCTCACCGAGAGCGGCATCGTCCGCAGCGACCTGACCAAGAGCTTCGGCACCGGTTCCGGGGTGGCGGACGGGGTTCCGCTCACCGTCACTCTCAAGGTGCTCGACACCGCGAACGGCGCCACTGCCCTGAAGGGCGCGGCGGTCTACATCTGGCACTGCGACCGGGAAGGCCGCTACTCGATGTACTCCGACGGCGTCACCCAGGAGAACTACCTGCGCGGCGTCCAGGAGACGGCCTCCGACGGGACGGTGACCTTCCGCAGCATCTACCCCGCCGCCTATGACGGCCGCTGGCCGCACATCCACTTCGAGGTCTACCCGAGCCTGGGCGATGCCACGAGTGCCAGCGGCAAGCTGCGCACCTCACAGCTCGCCCTCCCCGAGAAGCAGAGCCGGCTGGTCTACGCGACCGACGGCTACCAGGCGAGCATCAGCAACCTCGACCGGACCTCGCTCGAGTCCGACATGGTCTTCAGCGACGGTTACTCGCTCCAGCTGGCCACCGTCTCGGGCGACGTCAACACCGGCGTGACCGCGACGCTCAACGTCCCGGTGTGACGCCTTCACCGACCTGAGCACGAACTGCCTCGGCGACGTCCTCGGCGCAGTTCTCGGGCAACCAGTGGCCGGCGTCGAGCTCCACGATTCGGTAGGGACCGGTCACCAGGTCAGCCGTGCGACGCACCGAGGCTGCGCTGAAGAACGGGTCACGTCGACCCACCAGGTACGTCGTCGGAACCGCGACCCGGCCGGCGCCACGTCCCCGGGATACCGGGATGGACCGGTACCAGCCCAGCGCGCCCGCCATCGCTCCGGGCTCACGCATCCTCGTCGTGTAGTGCGCCGCCCGCTCCCCGTTCAGCCCTGAGTGCCGCAGCCCGGCAGCGAAGCCGCGACCGCCGGCGAGGCTGACCATCAGCTCGGGCAGCACCGGCAGCTGGAAGCCCGCCATGTAGGACGACCGCAGACCTTGCGAGCTGCGCCACCACTCGGCGCGCATCGCCGCAGGGTGCGGAGTCGACAGCACGGTCAGCGAGCGCACTCGGGCGCTGCGCCGCGAGCCCAGGAACCAGGCCACAGCCCCACCCCAGTCGTGCCCGACGACGTGCGCCTGCTGCACTTCGGCGGCGTCCAGCAGCGCCACGATGTCGTCGGCCAACGCCTCCAGGTCGTACGCCGACCGCCCGCCTGGTCTCGCCCCGGGCGAGTACCCGCGCTGGTCCGGCACCAGCACCCGCAGACCGCCGGCCGCGAGCTGCCTGGCGACGCCGTCGTACGCCGTGCCGTCCTGGGGGAAGCCGTGCAGGCAGACCACGACCTCGCCGTCGACCGGACCGCTGTCCCGGACATCGAACAACAGCCCGTCGCGTGCCCAGGAGCTCAGCCGACTTGTCATGGTCAGGGCGTACCCCGCTTGGAGCCGGAACAGACGCTCAGGCCTCGGGCCGTTCGGCCATCATCCCGACCGGGTTGCCGTCCGGGTCGCTGACAAAGGCCATCCAGAGCTCGGTCCCGGCGTCCCGGTGCACGACGTGTGGTCTCGCGAGACTGACGGCTCCCCGCCCGGTCACCTCGGCGTACGCCGACTCGACGTCGTCGACCGAGTAGTAGACCACCGGCCGCGAGCGGAACTTCTCGTCCTCGGTGACGCCGAGGTACAGCCGCACCGGTCCGGCCTGGAAGAACGCCATCGGCTGCCCCTCGACCGTGAACAGGTGCGGCAGACCCAGGACGTCGCGATAGAAGCGCACCGAGGCGTCCAGGTCGGACACCGTGATGTGCAGCTGGCCGATGCCGGTGAACGGTGACGACATGATGTGCTCCTCGCAACACGATGGTTCAGGGTGTGAAGCACACTATCCCTTCATGGTGTTAACTGTCACCATGCCCGCTCGTGACGTGCCGCCGCTGCCCCCCGGCCTCCGCGCGACACCCCGACGTCGGGTGGCCAACGAGCTCAACACGACGGCGATCCACACCCTGCGCCGGGCCCGGGTCTCCGACCTCCAGAGCGGGCTCAGCCCCGAACGGCTCTCACTGCTGTCCGTGCTGGTCTACGCCGGTCCGCGCACCATGGGCGAGCTGGCCCGGATCGAGCAGGTCACCCGGCCGGCCATCACCCGCATCGTGGACGCGCTGGAGGCGGAGGGACTGGCGAGCCGCGAGCCGGTGGCCGCCGACCGCCGCACGGTCTTGGTCAGCGCCACGCCCGCCGGCCGAGACATCCTCGAGGAGGCCCGCCGCCGCCGGGTCGAGGCGTTAGCCGCGGTGCTCGAGGGAGCCAGCCGGCAGGAGCTCGACCTGGTGAGCCGGGCGCTGGAGGTCGTCCGCCGAGGGCTGCAGGCCTAGGTTCCGTCGGCCGAGCACCCTCGGGATCCACCAGTTGGCGTCGCCGAGGAGAGTCATGGTCGCCGGCACGAGCACCATGCGGACGAGCGTGGCGTCCACGAAGATCGCCGTGGCCAGGCCCAGGCCGAACATCTTCGTCGACGGGTCCGCGCCGAGGACGAAGGCGAGGAACACCGAGATCATGATGAGGGCAGCCGACGTGATGACCCGCCCTGTCGAGGCGATGCCGCGCACGATCGATGTCTTGTTGTCGCCGGTGGCGAGGTACTCCTCACGCACCCGGGACAACAGGAACACCTCGTAGTCCATCGAGAGCCCGAACAGGATCGCGAACATGAACATCGGGATGAAGGAGACGATCGGCACGGTCGACTCAAGGCCGATCAGACCGGCGGCCCAGCCCCACTGGAACACCATGACCATCACGCCGTACGCCGCACCGATGCTGAGCAGGTTGAGGACCACGGCCTTGAGCGGCACGAGCACCGACCGGAAGACCAGCATGAGCAGGACGAAGGACATCGCGAGGACCGCGGCGATCAGCACCGGGAGCCGTTCGTTGACGCGTGCGCCGACGTCGGCGAAGTTCGCCGTCTGCCCACCGACGTGTGCCTTCGCGGGGCTGCCTGCGAGCACGCTGGGCAGCACGTCCGCCCGGAGCCGCTCGACCGTCGCGTGCGTCGCGGCGTCCTGGGGGCCCGTCGTCGGGATGGCAACGATGACGGCAACCCTCGCGCCGGCGTGCAGCTCCGGGGCACGCACGGAGGCGATCCCCGGGTCGGCCTTGACCGCCTCCACCAGCGGATCGACCACGGTCGGATCTTCGGCGATGTCGACGGCGACCACCACCGGCCCGTTGCTGCCCGGACCGAAACCCTGGGCCACCAGGTCGTAGGCCTGGCGCTCGGTCCGGCTCTCGGGCAGCGCGCCGTCGTCGGGGATGCCGGCACGCAGGGCGACCACCGGCGCGGCGAGAGCGAGCAAGAGCACGGAGACGCCTACCGCGTACGGCCACGGGTTGCGGGTCACGTGCCGGACCCATCGTGACCAGCCCGGGCTGACGGAGCCTTCGGCGCCGCGGGCGGAACGGTGCCCGCGCCGGTTGACGTGCTGGCCGGCGAGGCCCAGGAACGCAGGCAGCAGGGTGACCGACACGCCCACCATGACGAGGACGACCACAGAGACCGCGATGCCACCCGCGGTCATGAACGGGACGCCGGCCACCGCCAGGCCGAGGATCGCCACGACGACGATGCCGCCGGCGACCACCACGGGCTTGCCGGCCGTGGCGAGCGCCGAGCCGGCGGCCTCTGCGACATGGAGGCCGCGAGCAAGGTGCTCACGGTGCCGGGTCACGATGAACAGGGCGTAGTCGATCCCCACCCCAAGTCCCACCATGGCCCCGAGGACGGGCGCCCAGGTCGGGATGTCGATGACGTGGGCGATCAGGGACATCGAGCTGACCCCGACGGCGAGCCCGAGCACCGCGGTGCCAAGGGGGAGGGCGGTGGCGATCAGCGACCCGAACGCGAGGAACAGGATGAGCGCCGCAACCAGCAGCCCGATGAGCTCGCCCACGGCGGGCTGTGGCTGCTCAAACGCGAAGAAGAGGTCGCCACCCAGCTCGAGCCGCAGCGGGGACCCCGCCTCGGCCTCGGCACCGAACGCCTTGAGGTTGCTGAGGTCCTGGGCGGAGAGCTCGTCCACGAGCGGGTACTGCAGGCGGATGAGCCCGACCCGCCCGTCCGGCGACACGACCCGCGTGGTCTTGAGGACGTGGGGCAGGGTTGCGGCGCCGCTCTGCAGTGTGTCGAGCGCAGACCGTGCCTCCGCCGAGTCGACGAACGTCGCGTCGTCGTCCAGCGGGGTCGCCACTACCTGAGCCGTCAGGCCGGCATCGCTCGCACCGGCAGTGGCCAGCAGCTCGCTCGCCTGCTGGGAGTCGAGCCCCGGCACCTGCATGGAGTCCTTGAGACGGTGCCCGAACGCGTGGGAAGCACCCACGACGACGACCGCCAGGACCAGCCATGAGCCGATCACGACCCAGGGGCGGCGAGCAGCCAGGTGGCCGAGACGGTACAAAGACTTCGACATCATCGGACGTCCTCCACGGTTGTGGCGTCAGCGCGCCTGCCTGCCCGTCAGCGTGGTGACGCGACGCGGGTGGCACATCGGCCACGGGGCGGCTGGTTTCCCGTCCTCCGGAAGGGTGCGCGTCTCGTCCTTTCGGCCGAAGCGCAACGCCGCTGGATCCCTAGGCTGGGCTCGTGATCAGCAGCGTGGTGAGGTCTCTGCGAGACGAGCCGCGAGCTGCCGCGCCCCCACCGCGGGTCTGGCGGGACTGGGCACTGGTCGCTGTCCTGCTGCTGACCGCCGTACTCGAAGGCATCTTTCGGTCCGACGTCCCGTGGCGGCTGGTATCGCTCGTGCTCGCCGTGGCGCTGGTGTTCCCGCTGCTCTGGCGGCGGACGCACCCACTTGCCGTCGTCGCCGTCGTCTTCGGCGCGGTCATCGCGCTGAACATCGCCACGCTGATCGACGGTCCTGCCGAGTCCGTCGGGCTGTACACGATGATCTACGTGGTGCTGCTCCCTTACTCCTTGGTCCGATGGGGCTCTGGTCGCGAGGTCATCATGGGGCTGTCGATCATCGTGGTCGCCGGCCTGCTCGGGATCGCAAGCGATTTCAACGGCTTCGGCGAAGCGGCAGCGGGCTTCGTGTTCCTCATGTTCCCCGCGGTACTCGGGGCCCTGGTCCGCTTCTGGACGACGTCGCGAACTCGCGAGATCGATCAGGCGAGGCTGCGCGAGCGCGAGCAGCTCGCGCGGGAGCTGCACGACACGGTGGCGCACCACGTCTCGGCGATGGTCGTCCGGGCGCAGGCGGGCCGGGTGGTCGCCCCGTCGGACCCCCGAGCGGCTCTCGATGCACTCCGGGTCATCGAGGACGAAGGCTCCCGTACCCTCGCCGAGATGCGGACCATGGTGGCCGCGCTGCGCGAGCGCGAGGATGCCGACCTCGCCCCGCAGAACGGCATCGCCGACATCGAGCGGCTCGCCGGGAGCCTCGACGACGGACCTCGAGTGCACGTGCACCTCACCGGCGATCTCGACGCGCTCAGCCCGGCCACCGGGGCAGCCGCGTATCGCATCGCCCAGGAGTCAGTGACGAACGCCCTGCGGCACGCACGCCACGCCACCCGGATCGACGTGCAGGTCGTCGGGGGCGATCACGCCGTACGGCTGACGGTCAGCGACGACGGCGAGGCGGTCCACGCAACCAGCGTCGCTCCCGGCTACGGCGTCGTCGGGATGACGGAGCGGGCGGCACTCCTGGGCGGGACCCTCGCGGCCGGCCCCGGGCCCGACCATGGCTGGCTGGTCGACGCGACGCTTCCTCGGGCCGGGCCGCGCCGATGAACATCCGCGTCCTCGTCGCCGACGACCAGGAGCTCGTCCGCACCGGGTTGCGCATGATCCTCGACGCCCAGCCCGACATCGACGTGGTCGGCGAGGCGCGGGACGGCCGGGAGGCCGTCTCCCTCGCCCGCGAGCTGCGACCGGACGTCTGTCTGTTCGACATCCGGATGCCCGAGGTCAACGGGCTCGAGGCGACGCGTGAGCTGGCCGGGCCGGACGTCGAGGATCCGCTCGCCGTGGTGGTCATCACGACGTTCGACCTCGACGAGTACGTCCACGGCGCGCTCAAGGCGGGTGCCCGCGGATTCCTGCTCAAGGACGCAGGACCTGAACTGCTCACCCAGGCGGTCCACGCGGCCGCGAACGGTGAAGCGTTGATCGCGCCGAGCGTCACGGTCCGCCTGCTGGCGGCGTTCGCCGACCTGCGGACCAGTGAGCCGCCGCCCCAGCCGATCGAAGCTCTCACCGCGCGGGAGGAGGAGGTCCTGGTCACCGTCGCTCGGGGCCTCACCAACGCCGAGATCGCGCACGAGCTGCACATCAGTCTCAGCACCGTCAAGACCCACCTCGCAAGCCTCACGAACAAGCTCGGCACGAGGAACCGGGTCGAGATCGCCATGTGGGCCTATGAGACACGGCGGATCAGGTCCTGACACCGACCGCATCGGCCGGCGCCGCCCGGCCCTCCCACTTCGTCGACAGCACGACGGTGGTGCGGGTCCGAGCCACCCCGCGGATCCGGCGCAGCCGCGACAAGGTGCGTTCCAGCCCGGCGACGTCCGGGACCCGGACCTTGATCAGGAAGCTCTCGTCGCCGGCGACGAACCAGCAGTCCTCGACCTCGTCGAGGCGCTGCAGGGCCGAGGTGACGGCGTCCTGGTCGGAGGTGTCGGACAGGTACACGCCCACCAGCGCCGCGACGGATCGGCCGAGCGCCACCGGGTCGACCGCCGCGTGGTAGCCGGTGATCACACCGCTCGCCTCCAGCCGGGACACCCGGTCGGTGACGCTGGGCCCGGACAGCCCGACCAGCCGGCCCAGCTCGGCCCAGGAGGCCCGGCCGTCCCGGCGCAGCGCCTCGATCAGCACCCGGTCGATGTCATCCACGGCCGTCCGTCCCTCAAGTGGAAGAAAACTTGGTCGACAACTGTTCTGACCTTAGTATCGTAGGTACATCGTTCGCTAGACCTGGAAAGTAGAGGAACCACCGTGTTCGCGCTCGACCTGGCCCGTGCCCACATCCGCGAGCTCACCCGCGAGGCCGACAAGTCTCGCCGCGCCAACCGCCACGAGGCCCGGGCCGCCCGGCGGGCCGCTCGCGGTCGCTGACCTGCGCGCGGCACGGCGACCGCGCGGCCGTCGACGTACCCTGACGACGGAGGAGCCGCGACACCCATGCTGAAGATCTTTTTGCTCGCCCTGCCGATCGTGCTGGCCGTCTACGCGCTGGTCGACCTGGTCCAGACCCGGGACGAGGACGTCCAGGGCTTGCCCAAGCTGGTCTGGGTCCTGCTCATCGTCCTGGTCTGGGTCGTCGGCCCGCTGGCCTGGCTGCTGGCCGGCAGCCGCAGCCGGACGCTGCCCGGCCTCATGCCGCGCACCGACGGCCCGCGGGCAACCCCGGGCCGCCGCACGACGGCACCCGACGACGACCCCGACTTCCTGCGCGGCCTGAACCCGCCGCACCCGCCCGAGGACGACGAGCCCCCGCCGGTGCGCTGACCGCTCGGTAGCTCAGCCGACCCCGGCGTAGGAGTGGAAGCCCACCAGCCAGATGTTCACGACCAGGTAGTTGAACAGGAACGTCGCGTACCCGAGTCCCGCCAGGTACGCCGCCTTCCGGCCCTTCCAGCCCGCCGTGGCCCGCGCGTGCAGGTACGCCGTGTAGACCATCCAGGTGATGAACGCCCAGGTCTCCTTGGGGTCCCAGCCCCAGTACCGGCCCCAGGCGTTCTCGGCCCAGATGGCGCCGGCGATCACCGCGAAGGTCCAGATCGGGTAGGCGAACGCGTGCATCTTGTACGCCGACCGGTCCAGCACCGAGGCGGCCGGCAGCCGGTCCATGAACGACGTCTGACGCGACTCCTCCGGCACCCGTTCGCGCTTCTCCTGAACGAGGTAGCACACCGACTGCGCGAAGCCGATGGTGAGGATGCCGGAGGCGATGATCGCCGCCGAGACGTGGATGACGAGCCACACCGACTTCAGGGCGGGCACCAGCTGGGCGGACTCGGTGTAGAGCACCGAGACGGCGAGGCCCAGGGTGAGCAGCACCGGCAGCACCACGAAGGTGCCCAGGTAGCGGACGTCCTTGCGGGTGAGCAGGACGAGGAAGACCCCGGTGACCGCGAGCGCCCCGGTCGTCGAGAACTCGAACATGTTGCCCCACGGCGGCCGACCCGCCGAGACGCCACGGGCCACGATCGAGGCCAGGTGCAGCGCGAAGGCCAGCACGGTGAGCGACACCGCGATCCGGCCCAGCCGACCGGCCCGCGCCTCGCGCGCCTGGTCCCCGTCGATCGGAGCCACCGGAGGCACTTCGCCGGCTGGCGCGTCGACCGGCGTACCGGCCGGGACGTGACCCGCCGCGCTGCCCACGGCCGCCAGCTCACGCAGCTCGGCCACGCTGCCCGCCGGCCGCTTGCTGCGCCGCGGTGACCCGAACGCCAGCTCGGCCGTGTAGCAGTACATCGCACCGGCGTAGACGACCATCGCGGAGTAGAGCAGGTTGTTGCTGAGCTGAGCCAGGGCGTCAGCGCTCACGTGCGATCTCCTCGGTCAGCTCACGAACCTCGTCGGACAGGCCTTCGCCGCCCTCGGGCTCGGTGCGCGCGAGGCCGGCGACCTCGACGAGCGTACGCCCGTCGTCCCCGGCAACGGCGCGCACCCAGACCCGCCGACGACGGACGAACAGCGAGAGCATCAGGCCGGTCAGCGCGAGCACCGCGGCGCCGAGCGCCGGCCCGATGCCCGGGTCGCGGGACACCTGCAGCGAGGTCCAGCGCCGGACCCCGTCGAAGGTCAACGACTCCCCCGTCGGCAGCGTCATCGTCGACCCGGGAGCCAGCGACTGCACGAGGAACCGGCCGTCCGTGCCGGTCACCTGGGTCATCTCGCGCTTGTCCAGCGAGTACACCGACTGGGGTGTGCCGTCGTCGACGCCGAGGTCGCCGGTGAAGGCGGTGAGCACGACCCGCGGCAGCCTCAGGTCGGGGTAGACCGAGATCGGGCCGGCGTCCGGGTCCAGCACCGCGGTCGGCAGCAGCAGTCCCTCGAAGCCGAGCTGCGGCGAGGTGCCCGGCACCTTGACGACACCGGTCGAGGTGTTGTTGCCGTCCCGCGGCAGGAACGGCACCGGTCCCTGCGACACGACCTCGCCGCTCGTGTCGCGCACCGTGAACACCGGCGCGTAGCCGTTGCCGAGCAGGAAGACCTTGACGCCGTCGACCTTGAGCGGGTGGTTCACCCGCAGGTCGTAGGACCGTTCCGCCGACCGCGGCGAGGCCGTGTAGCGGACCGCGGCCCGGAAGTCCCGCGGCGCCCCTCGCTGCTGGCCGCTCTCCTGGTAGCGCACCGAGAGGTCGTCGAGCTCGACCGTGAACGGCGCCAACGCGTTCTCGTCGGCGAGCGGACCCGGCGTCCACGAGTCGTACGCCGACACGGTGTTGGAGAAGGCCTCCCCCTCGACCAGCAGCACATTGGCCTTGTAGCCGAGCAGGTGACCGAGCGCGACGGCGACCAGCAGGAGCAGCAGCGACAGGTGGAAGACCAGGTTGCCGGTCTCGCGCAGGTAGCCCTTCTCCGCCGACACCGCGCCGTCGACCAGGTCGACCCGGAACCGCCGGCCGCGCAACGCTGCCTGCGCGTGCGCTAGCACCTCGTCCGGGCTTCGGTCGGTGGTCGCGGTCGCGTGCACCGGCAGCCGGCCGAGGTTGCGCGGCGCCCGCGGCGGCCGGGCCAGCGACGCCGCGAGGTGCGCCCGGCTGCGCGGCAGCACGCAGCCGACCAGCGAGACGAACAGCAGCAGGTAGGTCGCCGCGAACCAGGGCGAGGAGTAGACCGAGAACAGCGACAGCCGGTCGTACCACGGCGCGAGCGTCGGGTGCTCCGCGGCGAACTGCGCGGCGCGGGCGGCGTCGACGCTGCGCTGCGGCACCAGCGAGCCCGGCACAGCCGCCAGCGCGAGCAGGAACAGCAGCACCAGCGCGGTGCGCATCGACGTCAGCTGCCGCCAGGCCCATCGGGCCAGCTCGACCGGCTGCAGCGCGGGCGGCCGCGGCTCCGGCGGGACGTCCCTCGCCGGCGCGCTGGTCAGCGTCTGGTCGGCCACCGGCTACACCGCCGGCGCGAAGCGGTTGGCCCAGACCTGGATCCCGACCACCAGGTCGTTCCAGGCACCGGTCACGAGCAGCACGCCGATGATGACGAGCATCGCGCCACCGGTGCGCATGATCGCGACGTAGTGCTGCTTCACCCACGAGAAGGCGGTCATCGCCCGGCTGAACGCCAGCGCCGTCAGCACGAACGGCAGCCCCAGCCCGAGGCAGTAGGCGACAGCCAGGATGCCGCCGCGGAGCGCGGTCCCCTCGTTGAGGCCCAGCGCCATCACCGCGCCGAGGGTCGGCCCGATGCACGGCGTCCAGCCCAGCCCGAACAGCATCCCCAGCACCGGGGCCCCCGCCAGGCCGACGGCCGGCTTGCGGTCGAGCCGGACGTCCCGCTGCATCCACGGGAGGAACCCGATGAACGCCAGCCCGAGCACGATCGTGATGCCGCCCAGCCAGCGCTGCAGCACGTCCTGGTTCTCGAGCAGGAACCCGCCGAAGCCGCCGAGCAGCACCCCGGCGCTGACGAACACCAGCGTGAAGCCACCGACGAACAGCAGCGCCCCGGCGACCAGCCGGCCGCGCCGGCGACCCGCGTCGTCGAACACCTCGGCGGCCGAGAGCCCTGTCGTGTACGCGAGGTAGCCGGGCACCAGCGGGAGGATGCACGGCGAGAGGAAGGAGACCAGCCCGGCCGTCACCGCGAGCGGCAGCGCGAGCACCAGCGAGCCGTCGGTGATCGTGCCCTGGACGCTCACGAGGCGCCCTCCGCGACGACGTCGTCCACGACGCCCTGCAGCACGGTCCGGTTGGCCTTGCCCAGGATCCGGGCGGCGACCCGGCCCTCCCGGTCCAGCACCAGGGTCGACGGGATCGCCGACGGCGACAGCGTGCCGCGCAGGTCGAGCAGCACCCGCCCGCCGTCGTCGTCGATGCTCGGATAGGTGACGCCGAAGCGCTTCTCGTGGGCGCGCGCCGCGGCCGCGCCGTCCTTGGCGTTGATGCCGACGAACGGACACCCCGTCGTCCTGGGTCTGCTCGTGCACGGCCTGCAGGGCCGGCGCCTCCGCGATGCACGGCGCGCACCAGGATCCCCACACGTTCACCACGACCACCTGGCCGCGGTCGTCCCGCACGTCGTACGGCTGCCCGTCGAGGGTGCTGCCGCTGAAGCGCACGGCTCCCTTGCGGTCGCCGGCCGCCACCTGGGTGACCGTTCCGTCGCCGGAGATGAAGCCCTGGCCCGGCACGGCGGACGCCGAGCCGCCCGAGCAACCGGTCAGCGCCAGCAGGGCAGCGCCGACCAGGGCGACGGCTGCACGGCGGGCAGGTCTGGTCATCAGGCTCCGGCGACGAACTTCTTGCCAGTGCCGGGTGCCGGCACGGGCAGCAGGTCGCGGGCCGGCTCCTCGTAGGAGACCGACACCAGGTCGTCGCCGTCGTAGGTGAACGAGGTGAGCGAGGCCAGCGAGCACTGGCGCTTGCGCGGGTCGTGCCAGAGCCGCCGCCCGGTCGCGAAGGACCGCGCCGTCCAGATCGGCAGCTGGTGGCTCACCGCCAGCGCCTCGTGGCCGCGCGCGGCGTCGCGGGCCGCCGCGATCGCGGCCAGCATCCGCTCGGCGATCTCGGTGTAGGCCTCGCCCCAGGACGGCCGGAACGGGTTGCGCAGGTGCACCCAGTGGGCCGGCCGGGCCAGCGAGCCGTCACCGACACCGAAGGTCTTGCCCTCGAAGACGTTGCCGGCCTCGATCAGCCGGTCGTCGGTGGCCACCGACAGGCCGAGCGCCTCGGCGACTGGGCAGGGCCGTCTCCTGGGCGCGCTCCAGCGGCGAGGCCACGACGTGGGTGACGTCGGTGCCGCGCATCCGCTCGGCGATCCGCTCGGCCATCTCCTGGCCGAGGTCGGAGAGGTGGAAGTCGGGCAGCCGGCCGTAGAGCACCCCGTTCGGGTTGTGCACCTCGCCGTGGCGCAGCACGTGCACCACCGTGGTCTCGGTCATCCGTTGTCCTCCGGGGTGGCGGCTGCGGCGGCTCGCGCGGCGTGCGGCAGGGCGTCCGCGACCCGCGCCAGGGCGGCGTCGTCGTGCGCCGCGGAGACGAACCAGGACTCGAAGGCGGACGGCGGCAGGTAGACGCCGCGCTCGAGCATGGCGTGGAAGAACGCGGTGTAGCGGAAGGTCTCCTGACGGCGGGCACCGGCGTAGTCGACGACGGCGTCCGGCCCGAAGAACACCGAGAACATGCTGCCCGCGTGCTGCAGCCGGTGCGGAACCCCGGCCGCCGACAGCGCGTCGCCGGCCAGCGCGCCGAGCTGGGCCGCTGCCTTGTCGACGTGGGCGTAGACGTCGTCGGTCGCGGCCCGCAGGGTCGCCAGCCCGGCGGCGGTCGCGACCGGGTTCCCGGACAGCGTGCCGGCCTGGTAGACCGGCCCGGCCGGGGCCAGGTGGCGCCATCACGTCGGCCCGGCCACCGAACGCCGCGGCGGGCAGCCCGCCGCCCATCACCTTGCCGAAGGTCATCAGGTCGGGGGTCACGCCCTCGAGGCCGAACCAGCCGGCCCGGCTGACCCGGAAGCCGGTCATCACCTCGTCGCTGACGAACAGCGCGCCGTGCGCCCGGCACAGCTCGGCCAGCCCGGCGTTGAAGCCGGGCAGCGGCGGGACGACGCCCATGTTCCCCGCGGCCGCCTCGGTGATGACGCACGCGATCTGGCCGTCGTGCACCCGGAACGCCTCGGCCACCGCGGCCAGGTCGTTGTAGGGGACCACGACCGTGTCGGCCGCGGACGCACCGGTGACGCCCGGGGTGTCCGGCAGCCCGAGCGTCGCGACGCCCGACCCGGCCGCGGCCAGCAGCGAGTCGACGTGCCCGTGGTAGCAGCCGGCGAACTTCACCACCTTGGTGCGGCCGGTGAAGCCGCGAGCCAGCCGGATCGCGGACATGGTGGCCTCGGTGCCGCTGGACACCAGGCGCAGCTGCTCGACCGGCTCGACCCGGTCCACGATCTCCTCGGCGAGAGCAACCTCGCCCTCGGTCGGCGTGCCGAACGACGTGCCCTGGGACACCGCCGCGTGCACCGCGTCGACGACCGCCGGGTGGGCGTGCCCGAGCAGCAGCGGTCCCCACGAGCAGACCAGGTCGACGTACTCGCGTCCGTCGGCGTCGACGACGTACGCGCCGTGGCCGCGGACCATGAACCTCGGGGTGCCGCCGACCGCCCGGAACGCCCGGACCGGCGAGTTGACCCCACCCGGGATCACCGCGCGGGCCCGGGCCATCAGCGCGTCGGAGGCCGGCGCGTCGTACGGGTACGTCATGCGAGGAGCCCGGCGGCCTCGACGGCCCAGTAGGTCAGGACGATCCCGGCGCCGGCCCGACGCACCGAGGTGAGCGTCTCGACGATGGTGCGCTCCCGGTCCAGCCAGCCCTGGGCGAAGGCCGCCTCGACCATCGCGTACTCGCCGGACACCTGGTAGGCCGCGACCGGGACCCCGTGCAGCGCCGCCTCGTCGGCCACCCGGCGCAGCACGTCGAGGTAGGGCAGCGCGGGCTTGACCATCACGATGTCGGCGCCCTCGGCGAGGTCGAGCGCCAGCTCGCGCAGCGCCTCGTCGGCGTTGGCGGGATCCTGCTGGTAGGTCCGCCGGTCGCCCTGCAGGGTCGACTCGACGGCCTCGCGGAACGGTCCGTAGAACGCCGACGCGTACTTCGCCGTGTAGGCGAGGATCGACGTGTCCTGCCGGCGGTCGGCGTCCAGCGCGGACCGGACCACACCGACCTGGCCGTCCATCATCCCGGACAGGCCGAGCACGTGGGCGCCCGCCGACGCCTGGGCCAGCGCCATCTCGGCGTAGCGCACCAGGGTCGCGTCGTTTTGTCGACGCTGTCGACTCCGTCGTGTTCGGGCCGAGCACGCCGCAGTGCCCGTGGTCGGTGAACTCGTCGAGGCACAGGTCGCTCATCACGACCGTCGCGTCGCCGACCTCGGCGACCACGTCGCGGATCGCGACGTTCAGCACACCGTCGTCGTCGGTGGCGCCGCTGCCCGTGGCGTCCCGCCCTTCCGGCACCCCGAAGAGCATCAGCCCGCCGACGCCGGCCTGCACCGCCTCGACCGCCGCCTTGCGCAGCGAGTCGCGGGAGTGCTGCACCACACCCGGCATCGACGCGATCGGCGCCGGCCCGGGCAGCCCCTCCCGCACGAACATCGGCAGCACGAGGTCGGCCGCCGCGGGACGGGTCTGCGCGACCAGACGGCGCAAGGCCGCCGTAGCCACGCAGCCGGCGCGGCCGGCCGGCCGGGAACTGTGCAGGGTGCACGCCGTGCCTCAGGTGGCCTTGCGACGGGCGGTGGCGCGCTTCTGCGACGGGCGCAGCACCGGCTCGCCGGCCGTGACCGCAGCCGCCCGCAGCGAGTTGCCGTACTCCGCGAGCGCCGACGCCAGATCGGCGACCGACGGGGTCGGCGCGAGGACGTCGACCCGCAGGCCGTGCTCCTCGGCGGTCTTCGCCGTGGCCGGCCCGATGCAGGCGATCACCGTGGAGGTGTGCGGCTTGCCCGCGATGCCGACCAGGTTGCGCACCGTGGACGACGAGGTGAAGACGACGGCGTCGTACCCGCCGCTCTTGATCGCCTCGCGGATCGGCGCGGCCGGCGGCGCGGCGCGCACGGTCCGGTAGGCGGTCACGTCGTCGACCTCCCAGCCGCGCTCGACGAGCCCCGCCACCAGGTTCTCGGTGGCGATGTCGGCGCGCGGCAGGAAGACCCGGTCGATCGGGTCGAAGACCGGGTCGTACGGCGGCCAGTCCTCCAGCAGCCCGGCGGCCGACTGCTCGCCGCTGGGCACCAGGTCGGGCTTGATGCCCCAGGCCAGCAGGTCGGCGCCGGTCTGCTCGCCGACCGCCGCGACCTTGATGCCGGCGAACGCGCGGGCGTCCAGGCCGTACTCCTCGAACCGCTCGCGGACGGCCTTGACGGCGTTGCGCGAGGTGAACGCGACCCACTCGTAGCGACCGGTCACCAGGCCCTTGATCGCCCGCTCCATCTGCTGCAGGTGTGCGCGGCGGCTCGACGGCGATCGTCGGGACCTCCTCGGGCACCGCGCCGTAGGCCCGCAGCCGCTCGGACAGCGCCCCGGCCTGCTCCTTGGTGCGCGGCACCAGCACCCGCCAGCCGAACAGCGGCTTGGTCTCGAACCACGACAGCGTCTCGCGCAGCGCCACTGTGTCGCCGACCACCGTGATCGTCGGCGGGGCGAGCTTGGCGGCCTTCACGTCGGCCGCGATGTTCGCCAGCGTCGACGTGACGGTGCGCTGCGAGGTGGTCGTGCCGAGCTGGGTCATCGCCACCGGCGTCTCCGGCGCGCGCCCGGAGGCCACCAGCGCCTTGGCGGCGTCACCGATGCCCTTGGTCGAGGAGAGCAGCACGAGGGTGGCCTTGCCGGCACCGAGCCCGGCCCAGTCGACGGCACCTTCGGCGACGTTGACGACCCGCACCTCGCGGTTCTTCGCCGACGTCAGCGGGATGCCGGCGTACGCCGGGACCGCGCTGATCGCCGAGACTCCGGGCACCACCTCGAACGGGATGCCGGCCTTCGCGCAGCCCACTGCTTCCTCGGAGCCGGTGGCGTAGAGGAACGGGTCGCCGTCGAGCAGCCGGACGACGTTGCCGCCGCCCTTCGCCGCCTTGACGACGAGCCGGGCCCGCACCGCATGGCTCAGCGGCTGGCCGTCGTCACCGAGCGACCCGTCGACGACCTCGACGTCGTCGCGGCAGAACCGCCGGACGAAGTCGGCGTCCTGGGACTCGGTGACGACGACGTCGGCTCTCGACAGCAGCTCGACGGCTCGCACGGTCAGCAGCTCGGGATCGCCGGGGCCGGCGCCGACGAAGGCGACGCAACCGATCGGCCTGGGCTTCCGGCTGGTGCTCTTGCCGGTTGTCTTCGGGCGTGTCACAGGACGCGCTCCCACATCAGATCAGCCGCACCCTCGGCGAGCAGGTCGGCCGCGAGGTCGCGGCCGATCCGTACAGCCTCGTCGAGAGGTCCGGTGGCGGACAGCCGCACGCTGGCCGAGCCGTCGACAGCACTGACGACGGCTCGCAGGTACAGCTCGGGGACATGCTCGCCTTCGGCTGCTTCTCCGTAGGCCCCGACGGGGGCCGAGCAGCCGGCTTCCAGGGCGGCGAGCAGGGTGCGCTCGGCGGTGACGACGTGCCGGGTCGCGGCATCGTCGAGCACCTCGAGCAGCGAGGCGAGGGAGGCGTTCTCCGCGTTGTCCGGAGCACGGCACTCGATCGCCAGCGCCCCCTGGCCGGGGGCGGGAAGCATCTGGAGGGGGTCGATCACCTCGGTGACGACGTCGAGGCGGCCCAGCCGGGCCAGCCCCGCGCGGGCCAGCACGACGGCGTCGACCACGCCGTCCTCGACCAGTCGCAGCCGGGTGTCGACGTTCCCGCGGATCTCGACGACCTCGAGGCCGTAGCCGAGCGCGCGCAGCTGGGCGGCCCGTCGGGGCGACCCGGTGCCGACCCGGGCGCCGTCCGGCAGCTCGCCCAGCGAGAGCCCGTCGCGGGCGACCAGCACGTCGCGCGGGTCCTCGCGCGGCGGCACAGCGGCCAGCAGGATGCCCTCGGCCTCGGCGGTGGGCAGGTCCTTGAGCGAGTGCACGGCGACGTCGACCTCGCCGGCGAGCAGCGCGTCGCGCAGCGCGGAGACGAAGACGCCGGTGCCGCCGATCTGGGCGAGGGCCTCCCGGCTGGTGTCGCCGTACGTCGTCACCGGGACGAGCTCGACGGCCCGGCCGGTGCGCGCGGTGATCGCGTCGGCGACCAGCTGCGCCTGCGCGGTGGCCAGCGCGCTGCGGCGGGTGCCGAGCCGGAGGGCAGTCACGAGGCGGCTCCGGCGGGCGGGATCTCGGCCCCGACGTCGGCCCGGGTGACAGCCTCGACGGCCGCCGGGTCGAGTCCGAACAGCTTGTTCAGCGCGTCGGCGTAGGACTGGCCGCCGGGCTCCTCGGCGAGCTGCTTCACCCGCACCGTCGGGGCGTGCAGCAGCTTGTCGACGACCCGTCCGACGGTCTGCTCGATCTCGGCCCGCGCGCGGGGGTCGAGCTCCGGCAGCCGGCCGCCGAGGCGCACCAGCTCGGCCTGCACCACGGCGTCGGCCATGTCGCGCAGGGCGACCACGGTGGGGGCGACGCTGGCCGCGCGCTGCCAGCCGAGGAACGCCGCGACCTCCTCGACGACGATCTCGCGGGTCGCCTCGATGTCCGCGGTGTGCTCACTGGTGGCGAGCACGGGGGCCAGCGACTCGAGGTCGACGACCGTCACCCCGGGGATCTGGTGCGCGGCGGGGTCGACGTCCCGGGGCAGCGCAAGGTCGAGCACCACGAGCGGCCGGTCCGGGCGGACGGCGACCGCGGCGGCCAGCAGCTCGGCCGACAGCAGGTGACCCACGGCGCCGGTGCAGGAGACCACGAGGTCGGCCCCGGCCAGCGCCCCGGGCAGCTCGGTCAGCGGGACGGCCTCGCCGCCGACCGAGGCGGCGACCCGCTCGGCGCGCTCGAGGGTGCGGTTGGCGACGACCACCCGGGCGGCGCCGCCCTGGGCGACCACGGTGGCGGACAGCGCGCTCATCGCGCCGGCTCCGACGACGAGCACCTCGGCGCCGTCCAGCGGGCCGAGGACCCGGCCGGCCACCTCCAGGCCGGCGGTGACCAGCGAGCGGCCGGCGCGGTCGATGCCGGTCTCGGTGCGGGCCCGCTTGCCGACCCGGAGGGCCTGCTGGGCCAGCGCGCCGAGCTGGCGGCCGGCGCTGCCGGCGTCCTGCGCGGTGCGCAGCCCGACCCGGACCTGCCCGAGCACCTGGCTCTCGCCGACCACCATCGAGTCCAGGCCGCAGGCGACCGAGAACAGGTGCGAGACGGCGCGGTCCTCGTAGTGCACGTAGAGGTGCGGGGTGAGCTCGTCCAGGTCGACCCCGGCCCGCCGGGCCAGCAGCTCGGAGGCCTGCGCGAGGCCGCCGTGGAACTTGTCGACCTCGGCGTAGACCTCGACCCGGTTGCAGGTGGAGAGCACCATCGCCTCGGTCGCGTGGTCGCTGGCCAGCACGTCCGCGAGCAGCTTGGTGACCGCGTCGCTGGTCAGTGCGGCGCGCTCGAGCAGGTCGACCGGGGCGGTGCGGTGGGACAGGCCCACGACGAGGACGCTCACGGGTTCATCACCCGCGCCAGCTCGGGGATGGCGCCGGCCGACCTTGCGCTGCTCGTGGAACGCCAGGATCTGCAGCTCGATGGACATGTCCACCTTGCGCACCTCGACGTCGTCCGGGACGACGAGGACGGTCGGCGCGAAGTTGAGGATGCTGCTGACGCCGGCGCCGACCAGCCGGTCGCAGACGCTCTGGGCCACCGCCGCCGGGGTGGCGATGACGCCGATGGCCACCCCGAGGTCGCGGACCAGCCGCTCGAGCTGGGCCAGCGGCGCGACGGTGAGCCCGGCGATCTCGGTGCCCACGATTGCCGGGTCGGCGTCGACCAGAGCCTTGATCTCGAACCCGCGGGAGGCGAAGCCGCCGTAGTTGGCCAGGGCGTGCCCGAGGTGGCCGAGGCCCGACGATGACGACCGGCCAGTCCTGGGTGACGCCCAGCTCGCGGGAGATCTGGTAGACGAGGTACTCGACGTCGTAGCCGACGCCGCGGGTGCCGTAGGACCCCAGGTAGGAGAGGTCCTTGCGCAGCTTGGCGGAGTTGACCCCGGCGGCGGCGGCGAGGTCCTCGGAGGAGACCGTCGACACGCCCTCGTCGGCCAGCGCCCCGAGCGCCCGCAGGTAGACCGGCAGCCGGGCGACGGTGGCGTCCGGGATGCCCCGGGAGGTGGCACGCGCACGCGAGACGCTGCTGGCGGCGCGGTCGAGGTTCGACCGCTGCGCACTCGTCTCAGGGCTGGTCACGGGACTCCCACTCGCCGGTGACCGGATGCCACCGTGGCGCCCGCCAGGTTAGGCGCTTGTGAACGAGAGCACAAAGTGAGTGATCCGGCCCACCGGGTCAGCCGGTCAGCGCCGCCCGCAGCCGGGCCTCCGAGACCCGCCAGAAGTCGTGCTGCTCGCCGTCGACCAGGATGACCGGCACCTGCTCCCAGTACCGGGCCCGCAGCTGGGGGTCGTCCAGGATGCTCAGCTCCTCGTAGTCCTCCGCCAGCTCGGCGGTGACCCGGGCCACCACCTCACGGGCCTCGTCGCAGAGGTGGCAGCCGGGCTTCCCGATCAGCGTGACCCGGGGGCTCACCGCGACTCCTCGGCGATCCCCTCGCCCTCTCGCAGCCGGCCCTTCGCGACCTTGCCGGTCGCCGAGTGCGGCAGCTCCTCGACCAGCTGGACGATCGTCGGGCGCTTGAAGCGGGCCAGCCGGGTGGCGGCGTGCGCGGTGACGTCCTCCGGCCGCAGGGCGGCTCCGGCCCGCGCCACCACGAAGGCCTTCACGGCCTCACCGGTGTACGGGTGCGGCACCGCGATCACCGCGACCTCGGCGATGTCCGGGTGCTCGGCCAGCGCGTCCTCGATCTCGCGCGGGTAGACGTTGAAGCCGCTGACGAGCACCAGCTCCTTGCGCCGGTCGACGAGGAACAGGTCGCCGTCGTCGTCGGCGTACGCCACGTCGCCGGTGGCCCACCAGCCGTCGGCGTCCGGCCCGGCCGAACCGTCCGGCCAGTAGCCGGAGAACAGGTTCGGCCCGCGGACGACGATCTCGCCCGGGTCGTCGTCGGTGACCTCGGTGCCGGCCTCGTCGACCAGCCGCACCTCGACACCGGGCACCGGCCGGCCGATCGAGCCGGCCTTGACCCGCCCCGACGCCAGCGTGCTGCTGACGACCGGGGCCGTCTCGGTGAGCCCGTAGCCCTCGTAGATCGGGCGGCCGACCTCGGTCTGCACCTGCTCGAGCACCGCGGGCGGCAGCGGGGAGGCGCCGGAGGCGAGCATCCGGACATCCGCGCAGGGACTCGTAGGTCTCGGCGGCTGCCCAGGCGACGTACATCGGCGGTGCACCGGGGATGTTCGTGACGCCTTCGGCCCGGACGAGCTCCGCGGTCGCCACCGGGTCGAAGCGCTCGACCAGCACTCCTGTCGCGCCGGTGGCGACGACCATGCCGAGGCCGGTGTTGAGGCCGTAGATGTGGAACAGCGGCAGCACGAGCAGGACGACGTCGTCCGGGCCCATCGGGCTGGGCTCGAGAGCCTGGCACTGCTCGAGGTTGGCCAGCAGCGCGCGGTGGCTGAGCATCGCGGCGCGCGGCTGCCCGCTGGTGCCCGAGGTGAACATCAGGACGGCGAGGTCCTCGCCGCCGCGGTCCTGCGCCGGGGCTGCTCCCGCCCGTCGGCCGGCCGCGGTGACCGAGTCGAGACCGGCCGGGTCGACCAGCACCCGGTGGGTGCCGGCGACCGCCTCCTCGACGACGCCCAGCGTCGAGTCGTCGCAGAGCACGGCCTTGGCATCGGCCTCGCCGAGCAGTCGCGCGGTCTCCGGCGCGGTGTAGCCGGTGTTCAGCGGTACGGCGACCAGGCCGGCGCGCAGCACGGCGAAGTACGACGTGACGAAGGCGGGCGTGTTCGCCATGGCGAGCGCGACCCGGTCGCCGACGTGCAGGCCTAGATCGGTGCGCAGCCCCGCTGCGGTGGCGTCGACGTCGGCGTCGAGGGACCGCCAGGTCGTGGTCGTCCGCTCGCCGCCGCGCGCCTGGTGCACGAGCGCGGTGCTCTCAGGGCGACGGGCTGCGGTGGCGCGCAGGACGGATGCGAGGTTGGTCGGGTTCTCGCTGCCGGCGGCGCCCACCGGCGCAGTCTGGCACAGCCAGGTAGGGCAACCGGCTGCTACCGCCGTACGCTCACCCGACATGCGGCTGCGACGTTCCACCGGCGACGGCGCTCCCGACGCCGACGCGGTCGCCGCCGGCCAGGCATCGGCCGCCGCCGCGCAGGTCGAGGCCTCGCTGCTGGTGCCGCTCGACCCCACCGCGGCCGCCTTCTTCGACGTCGACAACACCGTGATGCAGGGTGCGTCGATCTTCCACCTCGCTCGCGGCCTGTACGCCCGGGACTTCTTCACCGCCCGCGACATCGGCCGGTTCGCCTGGCAGCAGGGGAAGTTCCGGCTGTTCGGCCGGGAGGACATGAACAACGTGCACGAGGCGCGCGAGACCGCGCTGTCCTTCGCCGCCGGGCACACCGTCGCCGAGCTGCACGACCATCGGCGAGGAGGTCTTCGACGAGGTGATGGCCGCGAAGGTGTGGCCGGGCACCCGCGCCCTGGCCCAGATGCACCTCGACGCCGGGCAGCGGGTCTGGCTGGTCACCGCCACCCCGGTCGAGGTGGCCTCGGTGATCGCCGAGCGGCTGGGCCTGACCGGGGCCCTGGGGACGGTCGCCGAGACCGAGGACGGCGTCTACACCGGCCGGCTGGTCGGCGAGATCCTGCACGGGCAGGCCAAGGCGCAGGCCGTCACGCGCGCTCGCCGAGCGCGAGGGGCTCGACCTGGGCGCCTGCTCGGCGTACTGCGACTCGGCCAACGACATCCCCCTGCTCAGCCTGGTCGGCCACCCGTGCGCCATCAACCCCGACGCCCGGCTGCGGGCGCACGCCCGGGAGCACGGCTGGCGGGTGCGCGACTACCGGACCGGACGCAAGGCCGTGAAGGTCGGGGTCCCGACCGCGGCCGCCGCCGGGGCGCTGGCCGGGGCGCTGGCCGCGGCGGCGTCGGCCCGCCGGAAGGGCCGCTGAGGGCGATCTGGGCCGATTTGGTCCTGGGGATACCGATCGGTAACGTCGGACCGCCGCCCGAGACGTTCGTCACACCGGACCCGCGGGTATGCCGTCCACAACGCCGCTTCGCCCGCCCGCGGAAGGGGGTCGACGTGCGCCGCCTGCTCGCCCCGGTCGCGCTGGCCGACCTGCACGCCCGGGTGGCGGCGCCGACCGGGCCCCGGGGGCTGGTCCTGGCGATGGCCACGACCGGGCTCGCGGGCGCCGCACCCAGCGGCGGGTCGGGCGGCGGCGACGTCGCCGACGACCCGGAGCAGGACCGGATCGCCGGCCTGGTCACCCTGGCCCAGCAGGGCGACGCCGAGGCCTTCGGGATGGTCTACGACTGCTACGTCGACCAGATCTTCCGCTACCTCTACTACCGGGTCGGCTCGCACGCCCTGGCCGAGGACCTCACCTCGGAGACGTTCCTGCGGGCGCTGCGGCGGATCGACTCGTTCACCTACACCGGAAAGGACATCGGGGCCTGGTTCACCACCATCGCCCGCAACCTGGTCACCGACCACGTGAAGTCCAGCCGGTTCAAGCTCGAGGTCACCACCGCGGACATGCTGGACGCCGACCGGGCCGACGACGGCATCGAGCAGCAGGTGCTGGACAAGCTGCAGAACGCGGCGCTGCTCGACGCCGTGCGCCGGCTCAAGCCGGAGCAGCAGGAGTGCGTCGTCCTGCGCTTCCTGCAGGGGCTCAACAGTCGCCGAGACCGCCGAGGTGATGGGCCGGTCCGAGGGAGCGGTCAAGCAGCTGCAGCTGCGGGCCGTCCGGGCGCTGGCCAAGCTGCTCCCGGAGCAGGCGTCATGACCCCGCGCCGCCAGGCCGTAACCGCCGCCCCGGCTGATCGTTGTCAGGTCGGTCGCGTCCACGGGGACGACCGGTACGACGAGCAGAGGGGGGCCGGCAGATGACCATGATCGTGTCGGCACGGCGACGGCAGGCGGACGACCTGGAGCGGCTCCTGTCCGGCGGCCGGGCGAGCACGCCCCAGGCGGCCCAGGACCTGGCGCCGCTGGCCGACCTGGCCCTCAGCCTGGTGCCTGCCCAGCACGCACCGTCGGCCGACTTCCGGTCCGCGCTGCGCGCGCAGCTGGTCGCCGAGGCGACCGCGCGGGTGCCGGCGCCCGCCGTCCCGGCGCAGCGGGCCCGACCCAGCGCTCCCACCCGGGTCCGGCAGGCGGTCGCTGCCGTCGCCCTCGCCTCGGTCGTCACCGGCGTCGGAGCCGCGGCGGCGAGCACCCAGGCGCTGCCCGGCGACTCGCTCTACGGGCTCAAGCGGCAGATCGAGAACGTCCAGCTCGACCTCGCCCGGGGCGACCTCGGGCACGGCCGCGAGCACCTCCAGCAGGCCGACGCCCGACTGTCCGAGGCCGAGGCCCTCACGGCCTCCGAGCACGGCTCGGACCCCGCCACCCGCGCCCTGGTGATGACGACCCTCGACGAGATGGACACCGCTGTCGTCCTCGGCGTGGACGAGCTGAACGACTGCCTATCGCGAGACCGGGGACGACGAGCCGTTGCTCGTGCTCGAGCGCTTCGTGACCGAGCAGCGCGAGCGGCTGACCGACCTGATGCAGCTGCTCGACCCGTCGCTGCGGGCCCGTGCGGAGGCCATCGCCGAGCGACTCGCCGGCGTCGACCATCAGATCTCCGCGCTGCTCGGCCTGCCGGCCGACTCCGCCCGCGCGTTCGCGGCAGAAGGCCTGACCGCGTCCGGCGACGGCTGGGCCGTCGGCCGGCTGGTCGACCGGGCAAGGGCGACGGCGACCGGCACCGGTGCCGCGCTCGACGACGGCGGGGTCGGCGCCCGCGGCGACCGGACCAGCAGCGGCACCGGTGTCGGGGACGTCGTCGACGCGGTCGGCGACGCGTCAGGCGCCGCGAGCGGCGGCGACACGACAGCCACGCCGGGAGGAACCGGCACCGGCCCGATCGGCGGCGTCGTCGATGACGTGATCGGCGGTGGCAGCACCACCAGTGGTCCGAAGCCCCCGGCTGCGTCCGCCCCGGTGCCGACGGTCTCGGTGCCGCTGCCGCTGCCGACCCCGCCACCGGTGGTCAGCGACCCGGTGGGCTCCGCGACCAGTGCCGTGCCGCTGCCGCCGGCGCCGACGGCCCCGGCCTGCGTCCCCCTGCCGCCGCTGACCAGCTGCTGAGGACTGACCGGCTGCCCTAGAAGAAGATCGAGCGCCGGGGCATCAGCAGCCGGTAGAGGGTGTGCTGGATCGTCTCGCGCACCTGGTCGGTGAGGTTGAACACCAGCATCGGGTCGTCCGCGGCGCCGACACCGAAGCCGTCGGTGCGGCACCGGCTCGCCGAACTCGATGATCCACTTGCTCGGCAGCGGGATCGCGCCCAGCGGCCCGAGCCACGGGAAGGTCGGCGTGACCGGCAGGTAGGGCAGCCCGAGCAGCCGGGCCAGCGTCTTGATGTTGCCGAGGATCGGGTAGATCTCCTCGGCCCCGACGATCGAGCACGGCACGATCGGCACCTGCGCGCTTGCAGCGCGGCCGACACGAACCCGCCGCGGCCGAAGCGCTGCAGCTTGTAGCGCTCGGAGAACGGCTTGCCGATGCCCTTGAAGCCCTCCGGCCAGACGCCCGACGAGCTCGCCGCGCGCGCAGCAGCCGCTCGGCGTCGGCGTTGCAGGCCAGCGTCGTGCCGCTCTTGCGCGCCAGCTCGCTGATGATCGGCGTCTGGAACACCAGGTCGGCGCCGAGCATCCGCAGGTGCCGGTGGGCGGGATGGTGGTCGAGCAACGCGATCTGGGTCATCACCGAGTCGAGCGGGATGGTGCCCGAGTGGTTGGCCACGACCAGCGCGCCGCCGTCGGACGGGATGTTCTCCAGGCCGCGCGCCTCGACCCGGAAGTATTGCTCGTACAGCGGCCGCAGCGCCGCCAGCAGCACGTGCTCGGTGAGCTCGGGGTCGAAGCCGAACTCGTCGACCTCGACGTCGCCGGTCAGCCGGCGGCGGACGAACGCCAGTCCGGCGGCCACCTTGCGCTCCCACTCCGGCAGCTCGTCGGGCCGGGGCCGGCTCCGGCTCGGGCACCGCGTCGAGCAGCTCCTCGATCGCCGGTCCGGTCGGTCCGGTGCGGTGTGCTGGCCTTGACCCTCGGCGTACCGACGGGGCGGCGACGGCGCCGGCCGGCTGCGGCTCGGCCGCCGCGGCTGCCTCGTCGAGCAGCGGGGTGGCCCGACGGCGCCGGGACCGCTCGCCGGAGGCCCGCGACGCCCCGGCCGCCACCGCGTCGCGCCGCCGACGGACCGGCGGGGCGGCTCGTCGCCACCGATCGGGATCACCCGGGCGTCAGGCACGGCTGCCGGTCCGGCTGGCGACGGTGTCCAGGACGTCCACGACCTTCGTCTCGACCGCGCCGACGACGTCCGGCGACAAGCGGCCCGCGCAGGCCCTGGCGCTCGACGAAGTCGTCGAAGGCCTCCCGGGTGGAGTAGCGGGGCGTGAAACCGAGCACGTCCCGCATCCGGCGTGGTGTCGACGACCCGCCCGTAGGACAGGAACCGCATCTGCTCGGGGGAGAAGTCGGCCACCCCGAGCCGGCGCAGCGCCTGCCCGATCCAGGGAGCCGCCGGCTGCGGGCAGCGGCAGCGACGGGCGGCCGGCCCGGCGGATGGCCTGCGACAGCATCATCACGCCGTCGCCGGCGATGTTGAAGGTGCCGCCGTGGTCACCGAGCGTCGTCCGCCAGAGCACCTCGAGACCGTCGCGCTCGTGGACGAACTGCAGCCGCGGGTCGAAGCCGAGCACGGTCGGCACGACCGGCAGCGCGAAGTAGGACGTGAGCGGCGTGCGCACCTTCGGGCCGACGAAGTTGGCGAACCGCAGCGTGGTCACCGCGACGTCCGGGCGGCGGCGGGCGAACCCGCGGACGTAGCCCTCGACCTCGACGGAGTCCTTGGCGTAGCCCGGTGCGGGCCATCGCGTTGGGCTCGAGGTCCTCGGTGAACATCGCCGGGTCCTGCGGCGACGAGCCGTAGACCGCGGTGGACGACTTGACCACGAGCTTGCGCACGCTGGGTGCCTTCTGGCACGCGGCGAGCAGCTGCATGGTGCCGATGACGTTGATCTCCTTCATCGTCGCCCGGCCGCCCGCGCCGAGCGGGGTGGCGATGCACCGCCATGTGCACGACGGTGTCGACCTCGGCCTGCGCGATGACCTTGCCGATCATCGGGTTGCGGATGTCGGCGCGGACGAACTCGGCGTCGCCGAGGTCGGTCTTGGGCGGCACGACGTCGACGCCGATCACCCGGGAGATGTCGGGGTCGGCCTGCAGCAGCTGGGTGAACCGTCCGCCGAGGTAGCGCGAGACGCCGGTGACCATGACGACCCGGCCCACTCACGCCTCCCCTGGCAGCTCGATGAGTTCTGGCTACTTCTTGTTGCGACGCTGGACGCGCGTCTTCTTCAGCAGCTTGCGGTGCTTCTTCTTCGCCATGCGCTTGCGGCGCTTCTTGATGACGGAACCCACGAGGTGGACCTCTTCGGTGGACGGGACGGAGGAGCTGGCACGGGTGCCGGGGGCGCACGCAGTGCGCCACGCCTGGGCCCGAGCCTACCTTCCGCCCGTCACGCAGCGCGACGCCCCGAGCCGGATGCCGTCCTGAACCGAAACGTGACCTCCCTCACGGCGGCTCGTTAGGCCGCGTAACACCCGAGGTCCCGGGCCGCCGGCCCGACCCGTCCCGTGGAGGAACCTGTGCGGAGACACACCGCGAACTCGACACCTGCTGGCCGCAGGTGCAGCCCTGGCCGTGGCGGCGGCGATCCTGCCGACCATGCCCGCGGGCGCCACGATGGCCGACCCGCTGCGCGCCGGCTCCGGCGGCGGCACCGCCGACAGCAGCGGCCGTGAAGCAGGCGCTGTCCCCGACCCAGGCGCAGGTCGACGCCGTCCGCGCGATCCTCTCCGCCGCACCCAAGGGCGCCCGCGCGACCTGGGACCCCCGGTTCGGCACCCCCCGCTCGATCGTGGGCACCGGCGGGCTACCTGACCGCGGCCCGCGCCGGGTCCGCCGTCGACGTGGCCCGCGCCTGGGTCGCCGACAACCAGGCCGCCTTCGGCATGACGGCTGCGCAGGTCGCCGCACTGAAGGTCGACCGTGACCACGCCCTGCCCGGCACCGGCACCCATGTCGTCACGTTCACCCAGGTCTTCGACGGTGTCGAGGCGGTGCACGGCGGCCGGCTCAACGTCGCCGTCACCAAGGACGGCAAGGTCCTCTCGTACGCCGGCAACCCGACCCGCGGCGCCGGGCTCGCCGGCAGCTACGCGCTCACTCCTGGCCAGGCGCTGGCCAAGGTCGCCGGCGCGCCTCGCCGGCGGCGACCTCGTTCAGCCCGACGCGCCGACGGCACCAAGGCCGGGTACACGACCTTCGCCAAGGGTCCGTTCGCGGCCTCGTCGTACGTGCAGAAGGCCGCCTTCCCGACCGCAGAGCGGCGCCCGCGCGGCGTACCGCGTGTTGTTCGTCGAGAAGCTCGACGAGGCCTGGGAGACCGTCGTCGACGCACAGTCCGGCGCGCGTCTCTACCGCAAGGACTCCCTCGTCGACCACGAGAGCGAGGGCACGGTCTACGAGAACTTCCCGGGCGCTCCCGCAGGGCGGCCAGCCGGTCGTCAAGTAGCTTCGGCCCGACCGCCGAGTCGCCCTGGGCTACGTCGACCCGACCGGCGTCGCCGGCGCCGCAGGTCCGACGACGCTGGGCAACAACGCCAGCACCTACGCCAACTACTCGAACTTCCTCGTCCCCGCCGACCAGGGCCCGCGCCCGGTCAGCCCGACCAGCCAGTTCAACTACACCTACGACAAGAACTGGCAGCGGACCAACGGCGCCGACCGTGCCGCCGTCGTACGCGCTGGACCTCAACCCGGCCGCGACCAACCTGTTCTTCCACCACAACCGGATCCACGACGAGTTCTACGACTTCGGCTTCACCGAGACCGCCGGCAACTTCCAGACCGACGGCGGCGACCCGATCCTCGGCCTGGTGCACGCCGGTGCCGCGAGCGGCGGCGCCCCGACCTACACCGGCCGGGACAACGCCTACATGCTCACGCTGCCCGACGGCATCCCGCCGTGGAGCGGCATGTTCCTCTGGGAGCCGATCAACGACGCGTTCGAGGGCCCGTACTCCGACGGCAACTTCGACGCATCAGCGTCATCGAGCACGAGTACGCGCACGGCCTGTCCAACCGCTACGTCGCGGGCGGCGAGTGCGCTCGGCTCGCACCAGTCCGGCTCGATGGGTGAGGGCTGGGGCGACTGGTACGCCCTGAACTACCTGCACCGCGAAGGGCTGTACGCGAAGTCGGTCGTCGGCGAGTACGCGACCGGCAACCCGAGTCCGCGGCATCCGCAACTGGGCCTACGACGCCAACCCGACCACGCTTCGGCGACATCGGCTACGACCTGACCGGGCCCGAGGTGCACGCCGACGGCGAGATCTGGACCGCGACGCTGTGGGAGCTGCGCAAGAAGCTCGTCGCGCAGTACGGCCAGGCGCAGGGCTCCGAGGTCGCCGCACGCCTGGTGACCGACGCGATGCCGCTGTCGGCCCCGGACCCGTCGTTCCTCGACATGCGCGACGCGATCCTCGCCGCCGACACCGACCGCTACCACGGCGACAACACCGACACGATCTGGACCGTCTTCGCCACACCGCGGCGCCGGCGCCTCGGCGTCCTCAGCCACCGGTGACGACACCGACCCGACAGCCCGGCGTTCGACCACGCGTCGGCCGCGCGCAACGGCACCGCTCGCCGGCACCGTCGTCAACTCCTCCACCGGCGCAGCCGGTCGACGAACGCCAAGGTGATCGTGGGCGAGTTCGAGGCCCGCGTCACGCCGCTGGTCCGCACCTCCGACACCGGCGGGTTCGGCGCCCGGATGGTCGGCCGGCACCTACGACCTGCTCGTCCAGGCGCCCGGCTTCGGCGCCCAGACGTTCAAGGACGTCGCGGTGACCGCCGGGCGGACGACCGTCGCTGACGTTCTAGCTCGCGCCGAACCTCGCGTCGCTCGCCTCCGGCGCCACGCTGGTCGTGCGCCTCGAGCGAGGACGCCGGCCTGCCGGCCAAGTTCCTCCTCGACGACACCGCAGCGAGCGTGTGGAGCACCCAGAAGGCCGGCACCGCCGTACAACGCCGGGCCGGACCAGCGGGTGACCGTCAAGCTGGCCAAGCCGACGACCATCAGCCGGCTGCAGGTCAGCGCGTTCAAGAACACCACCGCCAGCCGGTTCGCGGCCCTGAAGGACTTCACCTTCCAGGTGTCCGACCGACGGCGTGCTCTGGAAGACCGTGAAGACCGGCGGCTTCGGCTACCAGGCTCCGCGGCCGACCGCGCCGGACCTCAACTACAAGACGTTCACGCTGGCCACGCCCGACCAAGGCCAGCCTACGTGCGGTTCTTCGTCGACTCGGTGCAGGGCGAGACGATGACCTACGCGCAGGCGGCCGAGCTGCAGGTGTTCGGCGCCGGCGCAAGAGCATCGACGCCGGTCGCCGCCGGCGCCGGACGCACCGTTCACCGACTCGGGCACCATCGCGGTCGGCAACCCGGCGGCGGGCGACCCGACCGGTCTGCAGCACGTCGGTCGGCGTCACGGCCAACGAGTTCGAGCAGACCTGCACGGCGCCGCCGGCCTCGCAGGGCGCCGACGGCTGGGTCAGTCCACGCTGCCCAGCGGGTTCGGTGACGGGGTGCACATCGATCGACCGTCAAGGGCGGGGAGACGCCGGCCGGGCACGACATCGACCTGTACTTCTACGACGCGTCGTGCGCACGTGATCGGGTCGACCGCCACTCGGGCGCCGACGAGTCCGGGGTCATCCCCGGCGGCACGGCCTACGTCCTGACCCACCTGTGGACCGGCGCGAACGTGCCGTTCACGCTCACGGCGACCGACGCCGGCTGACCCGAGAGGCGGCCAGCTCGGGGGAAACGGCCCCCGCTCATCCCGACGGCAGGGGGATGGGCGGGGGCTCTCGCGTTCCTAGGTCGAGCTAGGCCGTCTCGACGTAGGACGTGGTCGAGGTAGTCGTGCACGGCCTGCTCGGGGACCCGGAAGGACCGCCCGACGCGTACGGCGGGCAGCGTGCCCGCGTGCACCAGGCGGTAGACGGTCATCTTCGACACCCGCATGACCGAGGCGACCTCGGCGACGGTGAGGAACGTGACCTCGGACAGGAGGACGGTCCTGAGGACCTTGAGCAACCATGACGCACCGGACCTTCAGCACGTGACGGGCGCCGGCTTCCCCACCGGAGCACACCAGGCGTACGCGCTCTGAGGCACAGAGTAGGTGCGGAAGTGCCTCGTGGGAAAGGGGGGACGGTCAGACCACCCGCTCGGCCCCCTCAACCGGGGCCACCCGGCACGCTCACCACGGCGCCCAGGACGAGCTGGTCGGCAGGCACCGGACGGCTGAAGAAGTAGCCCTGCGCCAGCTCGGCAGCCGAGCTCGGCCAGCGCGGCCAGGGTCGCCTCGTCCTCGACTCCCTCGGCCACCACGTCGAGCCCCAGCCGGTTGCCCAGCGCCACCGTCGAGTCGACGATCACCCGGTCCCGCTCGCTGGTCGTCATGCGCGGCGACGAAGGTCCGGTCGATCTTCAACTCGTGCACCGGCAGGTTCTTCAGGTAGGCCAGCGAGGAGTACCCGGTGCCGAAGTCGTCGATCGACAGCCGGACGCCGGCATCGGCCAGCTGGGTCAGGACCGCGAGCGCACGCTCGGGGTCCTCCATGATCGTGGTCTCGGTGATCTCCAGGCCGAGCAGCGTCGCCGGGACGCCGTGCCGCCCGAGCGCGGTCAGCACCTGCTCCGCGAAGCCCGGTTGTCGAGCAGGCTGCGGGTCGAGACGTTCACCGCGACCGGCACCTCGCGGCCCCCGTCGCGCCAACGACGGACCTGCGCCAGCGCCAGGTCGAGCACCAGGTCGGTCAGCGGGTGCATCAGCCCGGTGCGCTCGGCGACCGGCAGGAAGGTCAGCGGCGGCAAGAGGCCGCGTTGCGGGTGCTGCCACCGCACCAGTGCCTCGACGCCCCAGCACCCGACCGTCCAGGTCGCACTTGGGCTGGTAGTGCAGGACCAGCTCGCCCGCGGTCGATCGCGCGCGCCAGGTCGGCCAGCAGACCCAGCCGCTCGGGGCTGTGCTGGTCGTCAGCGCCGGGTCGTAGGCACAGGAACCCGCATGGGTGCGCTTGGCGAGCTCGGCGCGACGTCGGCGTGCCGCAGCATGTGCCGGTCCGTCCGCTGCGTCCGCCGGGTGCACCGACACGCCTGCCCGGGCGTCCAGCGCCACGTCCAGGCCGCCGACCTGCACCGGGGCGCGCAGGGCGCGCGCGCAGCACCTCGGCGTGCAGCATCGCGGACTCCGCGCCGTCCACGTCGCGCAGCAGCACGGCGAACTCGTCGCCGCCGAGGCGGGCCACCAGGTCGTCCGGGCCGGCCAGCGCGGTCAGCCGGCGGGCCATCTCCAGACCAGCTCGTCGCCGCGGGCGTGCCCGAGGGTGTCGTTGACCTCGCGGAACCGGTCCAGGTCGAGCAGCACCAGCGCCACCGAACGGGCCGGGCTGACCACCGCGGCCGCGCAGCTCGGCGTCGAGCAGCGAGCGGTTGGCCAGCCCGGTCAGGCCGTCGTGCAGGGCCTGGTGCTCGTTGCGGTCGCGCCTCCTGCCGCAGCCGGCGGGACGCGGTCGCGACGGTGCGGAACAGGCCGAGCCACAGCACGACCAGGCCGGCGAACAGCAGCGCGATCGCCCGGGTCGTGTCGGCGCGGATGCTGGCCTGCACCGGCTCGTAGGGCAGGTAGAGCTCGAAGACACCAGCCGGCTCCGGGTCGTCGCCGTACAGGATCGGCACGTAGACCTCGAGCAGCGTTCCGTACCGCTCGAGCAGCGCGTCGTTGTCCGGCTCGCTCGCTGCTGCTGATGATCTCGGCCTCGATCTCGCCCTCGAGCGCCTCCTCCAGCTCGTGCGATGGCGCGGTGCTCGGGTTGCCGGGCGTGGCGGTGTGCGGGTCGGCGGTGTACAGAAGCTCGCCGTCGTTGTGCCAGATCTTGATCCGGGCGATCTCGGTGCCGTCCCGGGAGCCGTGCACCGCCCGGTCCAGGGCGGCCACCTTGGCGGCCGGCAGCTCACGGCCGAGGTCGTTCGCGGACAGCAGCGGCTGGATCGCGATCGTGGTAGTGAGTACCGCGGCGTCCTTGGCGGATTCGAGGCCGCGCGCAGCGATCATCGATGCCAGCAGCTGGGCCAGCGCAGCGCCGAGGAGGACGACGAGCGTAAGGCTGACGACGGCGAACCGTACGAGCAGACTGGCCCGTCGGGCACGGCGCAGGGTGTCCACACCTGATACTCGACACCGGGGCCTAGACCCTGATCACCCGTTCGGGCGAAGCCACGCTCAGACACGTCGGCGCAGTGCCGCAAGGTGATGCTCAGTCGCCGAGGCCCGCGGCGTGCAGCAGGTAGGCGGTCATCGGGGCGTACAGGTGCGGCAGCACGTTGTCGTCCAGCGGTACCGCGACGGCGACCTTGCCCTCAGCCTCGCCGACGAACAGCGCGGGGTCGTTGCAGTCGGCGAACCCGACGGTGGTGATGCCCGCCTGGCCGGCAGCACCGGCCCAGCCGTGGTCCGCGACGACGAGGTCCGGCATGGCCTCGCCCGCGTCGGCCAAGGCAGCCAGCAGGCCACGCATCGGCGTCGCGGAATGCGTGTGGTTGAGGTCGCCCATGCTGCTGGAGACGGCGACCCCGTGCACGTAGCGGACGTGCCGGTCGACCCGGCCGAAGCGGGTCATCGACTGGTAGCTGGAACCCGGGCCGGGCTCGAGGACGGTCGCACCCGCGGTCCGCAGGGCTTCGGCGACCGCGAGGTGCACCACCAGCAGCCCGGCCGGGTGGCCGGTCGCGAGCAGCACCCGGGACCGGTCCCGGGCGGCCTGCCCGACGTACCCGGCCATCCGGTCCAGAGCCGTCCAGGGTGCAGTCCGGGTCGATCCGGTCGGCGCCCCGCAGGTGGCGGGTGTCCGGCGAGACGCCGACCTTCTCGACCATCAGGGCCAGCACGTCGTCGAGGTTCCAGCGGCCGGTCGGCTCCAGCCCGAACATCGACTTCGGGATGCGGCCGGCGAGCATGCCGTACTTCAGCAGGTTGTCCTCGCGGCGTGGTCGCCACGTCGCCGGCGATCCGGCTGCGGACCAGGTGCTCGCGCAGCTCGGCGCGGTCGGGTGCGGTCACAGGTCGGAGCAGCCCGCCGAGCCCGTGGGCGGGGAAGACGGCACGCTGGGTGGCGAGCACCGCGCGGTCGACGGCGTCAGCCGGGTCGTAGCCCGCGGACCAGTCCGGCCACGACGGCGTCGGCGCCGTCGGTCATCCGCGGCCGGCGCGGCGAGGCCGTACCGCTCCGAGACGTACTCCCGCCAGCCCTCCGGGACGCGCCGTGTCCGGCGGCACCGGCGCGCCGGCCGCCTCGGCGAGCAGGTGGGTCCAGGCCCGCGGCACGACCTGCGCCGAGCTCGTAGCCGCCGCCGCCGGTGGCCACCCACCGTCCGCCGGCGTGCTCGTGCGCCAGCTCGTGCAGCGCGGCGTACGACGTGCGCTGCGCGTCGACGGTCAGCGCCAGGTGCGCCAGCGGGTCGAGGACGTGGCTGTCGCAGCCGTGCTGGGTGACCAGGACCTCGGGCCGGAACTCCTCGAGCAGCGGCGGCACGACGGCGTGGAAGGCGCGCAGCCACGCCGCGTCGGTCGTGCCCGGCGGCAGCGCCACGTTGACCGCGCCGCCCTCCGCGCCCGGACCGCCGGTGTCCTCGGGGAACCCGGTGCCGGGGAACAGGTAGCGGCCGCTCTCGTGCACCGAGATCGGTCAGCACCCGCGGCTCGTCCCAGAACGCGCGCTCGACGCCGTCGCCGTGGTGCACGTCGACGTCGACGTAGGCGACCCGCTCGGCGCCCTGCTCCAGCAGCCAGGCGATCGCGACCGCGGGGTCGTTGTAGACGCAGAAGCCGCTGCCGGCGCCGGGCATCGCGTGGTGCAGCCCGCCGGCGACGTTGACCGCGTGCTCCGCCTCGCCGGTCCAGACCGCGCGGGCCGCCGCCACGGTCGCGCCGACGACGAGCGCCGACGCCTCGTGCATGCCCGCGAACGCCGGGGTGTCCGCGCGTGCCGAGGCCGCGGGCCAGGTCGGTGCGCGACGGGTCGTCGCCGCGCCGCCGTACGGCCTCGACGTAGTCCTGGTCGTGCACGAGGCAGCAGCTCGTCGTCGGTCGCGGGCTCGGGTCGGCACCATCGTGACGTTCGGCAGGTCGAGCACGCCGAGGTCGCGGGCCAGCCGCATGGTCAGGTCGACGCGCAGCGGGTTGAGCGGGTGCTCGTGGCCGAAGTCGTAGCCGACCAGCGCCTCGTCCCACGGGACGCACACCGAGCGGCTCATGCCTCGCACGCTACCCGGCGTCCCGACCCGCCGCGCTTCCGGCGAACTCACTCGGTGCGCAGCGCCACGACCGGGTCGAGCCGGCCGGCCCGCCGCGCCGGGGCGACCCCGAAGAAGATGCCGACCGCCGCGGACACCCCGAACGCGAGCACCGGCGACCACCAGGCGATGACCGCCGGCAACGGCGACAACGCGGCGACGAGCAGGGACGACGCCGACGCCGAGCCCGATGCCGATCAGGCCGCCGACGACGCAGAGCAGCACCGCCTCGATGAGGAACTGCAGCAGGATGTCGCGCTGCCGGGCGCCCAGCGCCTTGCGCAGCCCGATCTCGCGGGTCCGCTCCCGGACGCTGACCAGCATGATGTTCGAGACGCCGACGCCGCCGACGAGCAGCGAGATGCGCGGCGATCGCCGCGAGCACCAGGGTGAGCAGCCCGAGGATGCGGCCGATCGTGCCGAGGATCTGGGTCTGGGTGACGGCCGAGAACTCCTCGCCGTCGTACTTGTCCTGCAGCGCTGCGACCAGCCGTCGCTGCAGCGGCCTCGACGTCGTCGGCGCGTCGGCGCCTTCACGGCCAGCGCGTCGATCCGGTCGACGCCGAACAGCCGCTGCGCCGCGGTCACCGGGATGTGCACCTCGGTGTCGCGGTCGACGCCGAACGTCGAGCCCGACCTTCTCGAACACGCCGATGACCCGGAACCGCACGCCGGCGATCGACACCTGCCGGCCGAGCGGGTCGACGTCGCCGAAGACCCGGCGTACGCACGGTGGAGCCGAGCACGGCGACCCGTCGCCGGGTGTCGACGTCGGACGCGGTGATGTACTCCCCGCGGGCCAGCGGCCGGTCGAACACGTTGGGCACGTTCTCGTTGACGCCGTTGACCGTGACGAACGTCTCGCGGCGGCCCGACCCCGACGGTCTCGCCGGAGGCGACCGACACGGCGACCCGGCCGGACGTCGCCGACGACCCGGCCGAGCAGCTCGACGTCCTCGAGGGTGAGCCGGCTCACCGTCGGCGCCGAGCCGAACTCGAACTTGCCCGGCACCACGATGATGATGTTCGACCCGAGGCCCTCGACCTGCTGCTCGACCTCCTGCTTCGCCCCGCTGCCGAGCGCCACCAGGACCACGACGGCGGCCACGCCGATGACCACGCCGAGCATGGTCAGCGCGCTGCGCAACCGGTTGGCCCGCAACGCGTCCAGCGCCACCCGGAACGCCTCGCCCGACCTCATGCCGAGCCCGAGCGTCCGTCGCGACTCGACCAGCCGTCGCGGATGCGGACCGGCGCCGGCCAGGCCGGCGATCTCGCGGTCGTGCGTGACGACGCACGACGGCGACGCCGCGCTCGGCGTTCAGCCGCTCGAGGATGGCCATCACCTCGGCGCCGCTGCGGGTGTCGAGGTTGCCGGTCGGCTCGTCGGCGAGCAGCAGCCGCGGCTCGCCGACCAGCGCCCGGGCGATCGCGACCCGCTGCTGCTCGCCGCCGGACAGCTGGCCGGGGCGGTGGTCGAGCCGGTGCGCCAGACCGACGGCGGTCAGCGCGGCCGCCGCCCGGTCCCGCCGCTCCGCGCGGCGCACGCCGCGGTAGACCAGCGGCAGCGCCACGTTGTCCAGCGCGCTGGTGCGGCCGAGCAGCTGGAACGACTGGAAGACGAAGCCGATGGTGTGGTTGCGCAGCTCGGCGAGCTCGCTGTCGGACAGCGTCGCGACGTCGCGGCCGCCGACCGCGGAGCTGTCCGGACGTCGGGCGGTCGAGGCAGCCCAGCAGGTGCATCAGGGTCGACTTGCCGGAGCCGGACGGGCCGACGACGGCGACGTACTCGCCCGGGTCGATCCGCAGGCTCACCCCGCGCAGCGCCTCGACCGAGACCCCGTCGAGCTGGTAGCTGCGCCGTACGTCGACGGCCTCGACGGCCGGGACGGTGGCGGTCACGGCACCTGCTGTCCGTCGCGCACCCGGTCGGCGCCGCGGACGACGACGCGCTCCCCCACCTCGAGCCCCTCGACCACCTCGACCCGGGACTCGCCCTGCGCTCCGAGCCGCACCACCCGTTCCCGCGCGACGCCGTTCTTCACCACCCACACGGCGTCGCGGCGACCGTCGCGGAACACCGCGGCCGCCGGCACCGCCACGACGCCCGTCGGCGGTGCGCACCTGCAGGTCGACGACGGCACTCATGCCCGGCCGGGGGGTCGGCGCGGCCAGTCCGCCGCGGCGCCGTCCCGCGCCCGAGCGACAGCCGCACCACGATAGGTCACGCCGCCGCGGCTCGACGTGGTCGGCGTCGGGTCGATGCTGGCGACCGCGGCGTCGTACGGCGCGTCGGGCACCGCATCCAGCTCGGCCGAGGCCGGCACACCGGCCTGCACCAGCAGCACGTCGGTCTCGTCGACCTGGGCGGTCAACGACAGCGTCGAGGTGTCGGTCACGGTGAGGATCGGCTGGCCGGAGGTCACCGGGCGGCCCTCGGCGAGCATCGCGTCGACCGACGACGAGCCGGCACCGGTCCCGGAGCCGCCGAGCAGGTCGCCCGGCCTGCCCCTGCAGGCTCTCCGGCAGCTGGCCGAGCAGTCCGGCCGCCGTCCCCGAGCTCGACCGCCGCCGGCGGCGACAGCGAGACCGTGCCGGCGACCGGGGCACGCACGGTCAGGGCGGCCACCGAGCGGCGGGCGACGTCGAGGGCTGCCCTGGTCTGCACCCGCTGGGCCGAGGACAGCGCCGCGACGGCGTCGGAGAGGCTGCCGAGCCCGGCGGCCAGCTGGCGGACCGCCTGGTCGGCACTCGCCCGGGCCGCGGCGTACTGCGACTGCGAGACCCGCAGCGCCGACAGCGCCTGGGTCCGGGCCGGTCCCGGCGGGATGCGCTGCGCGGCGCGGCGGGCCCGGTCGAAGGCGCGCTGGGCGTCGGCGTCGGCCTGCCGGGCGGCCGCCAGGTCGACCGGCACCGTGCCCGACGTACCGGAGGTTGCTGCTCGTTCGTCGGCCCGCCGTGCCTGGCGGAGCCGCCGCCGGGCGTCCGGCGACTCGACGCGCAGCAGCACCTGGCCGGCGCGCACCTGCTGGCCCTCCCGGACCCGGAGGCGGGCGACCGTGCCGTCGGCCGGCGAGCTGACGGTCGCGGTGGCCCGGGCCGTCACGGTCGCGGGGGCCTCGACCACCTCGACGACCGTGGCCCGGCCGACGGTCGCGACCTCGATCGCCGGGTCACCGCCACCCGTGCAGCCCGCGAGCACGGTCGCCAGGCACGCGCAGCCGGCCGCGAGCGCGGCACGGCGAGCGGTGATCACGCGGTCATCGTAGGTACGTCGCCGACCCTCCCGCCGGGCTCGCGCGCGGAGAGATCCGGAGGGTCAGGCCTCGAGGTCGGCGGCGACGGCGCGCAGGACGGCGGCCGTCTTCTGGGCCGCGGACCGGTCCGGGTAGCGGCCGCGGCGCAGCGTGTTGCCCACGCCGTCCAGCAGGGTGATCAGGTCCTCGACGATGATGCCCAGGTCCTCGGCCGGCTTGCGGGTGCCGGCGGCCAGCGACGGCAGCGGGTCGAGCAGGGTCACCTTCAGCGCCTGCTCCCCTCGGCGCCCGGCGGCGATGCCGAACTCCACCCGGGTGCCGGCTTTCAGCGAGGTGACCTCGGCCGGCAGCGCGTCCTTGTGGACGAAGACCTCGCCGCCGTCGTCGCGGGACAGGAAGCCGAAACCCTTGTCTGCGTCGTACAACTTGACCTTGCCGGTGGGCACGGGAGGACCTCTGATCGTGTCGTGGAGCGAGGAACGCGCGGCGTGCGCGGAGCGCGGCCGGCCAGCCTACCCGGCGCGGGACGCGGACCCCAGCGCGTTCCTAGCGGTAGCGCCCGGGGTCGGGCAGCAGCTCGTTCATCGCCCCGGACCGGAAACCGCGCGGATCGACCTCGACGTCGGGGAAGCCCGCCGTCCGGACGGCCGCCAGCACCGCCTCGCTGGCCGCGACCGCGGCCACCACGGCACGGTCGACCTCCAGCCGCGCGACCTCGCCCAGGTCGCGGACCCGGACGTCGGCCGACTCGATGCCCTCGGCGGCCAGCGCCGCCCGCACCGCCGCCTCGGCGTGCTCGACCCGGGCCAGCCGGGCCGGCGAGATCTCCAGGCCGAAGGCGACCCGGCTGGACAGGCAGGCCGCCGCCGGCTTGTCCCAGGTACGCAGCCCCCAGTCCCGGCTGGCGGCCCGTACCTGCGCCTTGGTCAGGCCGGCGTCCAGCAGCGGGGTCACCGCCGACCGTTCCGCTGCGGCCCGGATGCCGGGCCGGAAGCCGGCCCGGGCGTCGTCGGCGTTGGTGCCGGTCGCGACGTGCGCGACGCCGAGCTCGGCGGCCAGCGGCCCCAGGACGTCGAGCAGCTCGGCCTTGCAGAAGTAGCACCGGTCACCGGCGTTCGCGCGATAGCCCTCCCGGCTCATCTCGTCGGTCTCCGGCAGCACGTGCCGGACGCCGAGGTCGGCGGCGAACCGGGCGGCGGCGTCCAGCTCGGACGCCGGCAGGCTGGCGCTCACCGCGGTCGCCGCCACCACGTTCTCCGCGCCCAGCGCCCGGACGGCGGCCGCGAGCAGGAACGCCGAGTCGGCACCGCCGGAGAAGGCGACCGGCCACCGAGCCGAGGCCGGCCAGCAGCTCGTGCAGGTCGTCCAGCCGGCGCTGCAGGACGTAGCCGTCCAGCCAGGCCGGGAACTCGGTGAGGTCCGCGAGGACGACGTCGGCACCGGCCGCCCGCAGCTCGTCCGCGCCGACCGGTCCGGTGGGGACGCCGACGCTGACCGCGCCTGCGGCCCGGGCGCCCTCGATGTCGCCGACGTGGTCACCGACGTAGACGGTGGCGCCGTGCTCGAGCAGGGCGTCGGCCTTGCCGGGGCCCCACAGCCAGCCGGCCAGGTGGTCGACGTGCAGGCCGAGGTGGTCGAGGTGCAGCCGGGCGTTCGGCTCGTACTTGCCGGTGACGACGACGACGGTGCCGCCGTGCCGGCGTACCGCGGCCGATGGCCCCGTGCGCGCCGGGCAGCGTCTCGACCGGGGCGACGGCCAGCGCCGGGTACAGGGCGCGGAACCGGTCGCCGGCCGCGGCCCGCTGCTCCTCGGGGAACCAGAGCGCGAGCTCGTCGTCCAGCGGCGGGCCGAGCCGGCTGACGGCGGCGGCCGAGTCGATCGGCACGCCGGTCTCGGCGGACAGCGCGTCCCACACCGCGGCGATGCCTGGCCGGGTGTCGATCAGCGTCATGTCGAGGTCGAACCCGACGACGAGGGGTTGCACCCGGCCCAGGGTAGGTGGCTCAGGCGGGCGGGGCCTGCCGGGTCCGGTCGCGGTCGGTGAGGTCGAGCTGCTCGGGCTGCTCGGGCTGCTCGTGCTGCTCGGGCTGCTCGTGCTGCTCGTGCCGGCCGGACGGCTCGGCGAGCAGCTCGACGAACAGCGCCCGGTAGTGCACGAACGCCTGCCGCAGCTCCTCGGTGGAGGCGTCGTCCGCGCGCTGGCCGACGTCGTGCGCGGCGCGGTAGTGCCCGGCCAGCTCGGCATGGTCGGCGGCGACCAGGTCGGCCCGGTCCTCGACGTCGTCCAGCGGGTACCCGCGGTCGCGCATCACGTCACCGACCAGGGCGTCGGCGTCGCGGGTGGCGCCCACCGGGTCGTCGACGAAGGCGGCCTGCACGTTAGACCACTGCCGGGAGTAGCGCTCGCGCTCCCCGGCGTCGAGCTCGCGGATCTCGGCCTTGTCGCGCCTGGCCGCCACTTCCGACAGGTGGTGCTCGGCCTCCCGCCGGCTGCCGCCCTCCTCAACCGCGCGGTCGTACTCGGGGCCGAAGCGCTCGCGCAGCGCCTCCCGCTCGTTCCGGCGGGACATCATGAACAGGGCAAGCGCCGTGAGGGCCAGCAGAACGACGACGACAACCAGGATCACGGCAGGGGTGGTGGACATGGGGGTGTACCTCCTCGGGACACCAGAGCACCTACCCCTGGTCCACCACCTCATGCGTTCCCGCGACGGCCCGGCGCTGTCCGTTGGTCAACCGGGCCGCGACCGGCTGTGTCGAGCGCCGCGCGTCGCGCCGCTCCTCCACCCAGCGCCGGTGCATCGAGGCCTGGCGCACCGCCAGCTCCTTGGCGTACCGCGCGCGCAGCCACGGCGAGGGCCGCAGCCCCTCGCCCGACACCGGGTAGTCGTGCCGCCGCAGCCGGCGCGCCAGCACCGCCTCCAGCAGCCCCAGCTCCCAGGGCTCCAGGTCGCCCTGCCACGCGTCGACGCGGTGGCTGCCGACCGACGCAGCGAGGTTCCCGTGCCAGTGCTTGCCGGACGGCACGAGGTGCCGCACCTCGCTCGGCCGCAGCATCGCCGGGTCGAAGTCCTCGGTGAGGAACGCGCACAGCCGGCGCAGCTCGGACTCCGGATCAGCCACCAGCGACTCGTACCGCAGGACGGTGAAGACGTCAGCGGGGAGCCGGCGCCGGTCCCGCCGGGCGCAGTAGTCGGCCTGCGCCCAGGTCGCCATCGAGGCGACGCTGTCGTAGGGCCACCACGGCATCGACCCGAGCGAGGCGACGGTGGCCCGCGGGTCGCGGACGATGTGCACCACCTGGGCGTCCGGGAACAGCCGCAGCAGGACGTCGACCTCCTGGAAGTAAAGGGGCCGCTTGTCGCCCCACCGGGCCTTGCCGTGCAGGTCGGCGTACGCCTGGAACACCGTCCCGAACGCCGACCCGATGGTCGGTGGTGCGGCCAGGATCTGCCGGCGCAGCGCCCGCGGGTCCAGGCCCAGGTCGCGCACCCGTGAGCCTTTGCGGGTGCAGGCCCGGGCCAGCTGCTTGCGCTGAGCAGCCGTCGACAGGTCGCCGTACCGTGCCCTGGCCCGCCAGGTGGGCAGCAGGAACCGCGACTCCGGGGGCATCGACAGTCGCGGGTGCGCGTGGATCATCAACGACAGCAGCGTCGTCCCCGACCGGGGGCAGCCGACGACGAAGATCGGCCGGTCGCTGGTCACAATGCGGCGAGCGTACCGTGGTGCGGATGCCCACCTCCCGGCCGCGCAGCCTGGCCGACGACCTGCGCGCGCGCAGCGACGTCGCCCTCGTCGCGCTGCTGCGCGCCCGGCCGGACCTGCTGTCGCCGGTGCCCTCCGACTTAGCGTCGCTGGCCGCCCGGGCGGCGACCCGGCCGTCGGTGTCCCGGGCCCTCGACCAGCTCGACCGGTTCGGGCTGCAGGTGGTGGAGGTGCTGTGCGCGCTGCCCGACCACAGCACCGAGGACGACGTGCGCCGGCTGCTCGGCGCCGACCCCACCGCCGTCCTCGACCTCCTGCACGAGCGGGCCCTGGTCTACCGCGACGACGAGGGACGTCTGGTGGTCCCGCGCACGGTCGCCGAGGTCGTCGGGCATCCGGCCGGCCTCGGCCCGGCCGCCGAGCAGGCGCTGCACGGCTACGGCCCGGCCCGGCTGTCGCGGATCGCCACCGACCTCGGCATCGCCTCGACCGGTGACCCGGTGACCACCGCACGGTCGGTCGCCGAGGTGCTCGACGACGACGACCGGCTCACCGCGCTGCTCGCGCAGGCACCCACCGGGGCTGCGGACGCGCTGGCCACCATGGTCTGGGGTCCGCCGACCGGCCACCTCGATCGCGCCCGCCGGGACGTCGACGCCGGCAGCGCGGCCAGCCCCGTCGAGTGGCTGCTCGCGCACGCGTTGTTAGTCGCCACCGACACCACCACCGTGGTGCTGCCCCGCGAGGTCGCGCTGCACCTGCGGGGCGGCCGGGTGCACGAGGCGGCCGAGCCGGAGCTGCCAGCCCTGGCCACCTCCCCGGTCGACCCCGACCACGTCGACCGTGCGGCCGCGGGGGCCGCGGCCGAGACGGTGCGCCTGGTCGAGGAGCTGCTGGAGCTGTGGTCGGCCGAGCCGCCGAAGGTGCTGCGCACCGGCGGGGTCGGCGTCCGCGAGCGGACCCGGGCGGCCGGCGAGCTCGACGTCGACGAGTCCCGGCTGGCGCTGCTGGTCGAGACCGCGCACGCGGCGGGCCTGCTGGCGGCGGGTGAGGACGTCGACGAGGTCTGGCTCCCGACACCGGCGTACGACGGGTGGCTGGACGAGCCGGTCGCCGACCGCTGGCTGGTCCTGGCCAAGGCCTGGCTGGCCTCGACCCGGGTGCCCGGGCTGGTCGGCGGCCGGGACCAGCGGGGCCGCACGTTGTCCCCGCTCGGCCCCGACCTTGACCGCACCGTCGCCCCCGCCGTCCGGGCAGCCGTGCTGGCCGATCTCGCCGAGCTGCCGGTCGGGACCGCCACCACCACGGAGTCGCTGTCCGCCCGGCTGCGCTGGCAGGCGCCGCGCCGGGGCGGCCGGCTGCAGGACGACCTGGTGACCTGGACGGTCGAGGAGGCGCGGGCGCTCGGCCTGGCCACCGGCGGGGCGCTCGCCGGGCACGGCCGGTTGCTCGCCGCGGGCGACGGCCCGGCCGCGGTCACCGCGCTGGGGGCCGCTCTGCCGCAGCCGCTGGACCACGTGCTGCTGCAGGCCGACCTCACCGCCGTCGCGCCCGGCCCGCTGGAGGCGGCGCTGGCCCGGTCGCTGCGGCTGGTCGCCGACGTCGAGTCGACCGGCGGCGCGACGGTCTACCGGTTCACCGAGTCGACCGTGCGACGCGCGTTCGACGCCGGCTGGACGGCGGGCGACGTGTCCGGCCTGCTCGCCCGGCACTCCCGCACCCCGGTGCCGCAACCGCTGACCTACCTCATCGACGACGTCGGCCGACGGCACGGCCGGGTGCGGGTCGGCGCCGCGTCGTCGTTCGTCCGGTGCGACGACGAGTCCACCCTCGGCGTCCTGCTCAACGACCGGCGGGCCGCCTCGCTGGGGCTGCGCCGGATCGCACCGACCGTGCTCGCCGCCTCGGCGACGGCCGACGTCGTGCTCGACCGGCTGCGCGGCATGGGGCTCGCCCCGGCCGCCGAGGGACCGGACGGCGCCGTGGTCGTGCGCCGCCCCGAGTCCCGGCGTACCCGGACCCGCCGGCCGCCGGCCCGGGTCGTCACGGCGCCGCCGGCGCCCGGCGACACGCTGCTGGACGCCGCCGTCCGCGCGATCCGCGGCGGCGACCGGTCCCGGCTGGTCGGGTCGCTCCGCACGTCCAGGCCGACTGCCGACGTGCTGGCGATGCTCACCCAGGCCGCTGGGTCCGGCGAGGCGCTCTGGATCGGCTATGTCGACGCTGAGGGTCGGGCCACCCAGCGGGTCGTGGAGCCGGTCGCCGTCGAGGGCGGCTACCTCAACGCCTACGACCACCTCCGCGGCGCGGTCCGCTCGTTCGCGGTGCACCGGATCACTGGTGTCTCGGTGCTGGACGAGGAGACCGTTTCCTGAGCAGGTCCGAACTGTCGGGTTTGACGGGGTACGAGCGGCGGTAGAGCAGGACATCCACGGGGTCACCTGGGGGGCGAGGGAGGTCCCGTGCGTCAGCAGCAGATCGGTCGTCGCCAAGTCCGCCGGCGCGATGCCGACGGCCCGGCCGGCGGGGAGGAGCGTCCGCCCGCCACCGCGACCCGGGTGGTGACCTTGACCGCCCGGGTGATCGAGGAGATCGACGAGGTGCTGGCCGCCAGCTGAGACCGCCCTCGTCGTGCGAGTCCCCCGCGACATCCCCTGATCGGGGCGGCAACCGCGAGCACGGGGCCAGGGTTCAGGCCCGCTCCGACACCGGCAGGCGACCGCGGCCGCCGCTCAGCACGCGCAGTCCCAACGCCCCCAGCAGCACCGCCGCGAGGACAAGCGTCAGCTCGTCCCGGAACCACCCGTCGACGTTGTAGACGGACTTGACCGCCAGGTCCGCCAGGTTCAGCACGACGAACGAGACGGGTACGGCGACGACGCCGGCCAGCACGCGCGCCCAGACCGGCACCCCGCCGAGCAGCAACGGGACGCCGGCCCCGGCGGCCACCAGGAAGCTGACCATGCCCGTCGTCCAGAGCACGCCCACGACCAGCGCTTCGCTGTCGCCGCCACCAGTGGCAGCGATGGCGACCATCTTGAGCAACCACGATGCGCCGCACGCGAGGGCCGACACGATGAAGATCTTCTTGAGAATGTCCATGACGAGAACGCTAGGGACGTGGCGAGCCGGAGACATCGCCCGCGCGACCACACCTCGACTCTGCCGAACGGGAGAGGCGGCGCGGCGCCGGCTATGCCCCGAGACCGATGCGCACCGCTGCCGGCCAGAATAGGTTCACTCGCGTGACCGAGGAGTCCGCGGGCGAGCGTTCACGGTGGACGATCGAGCGCCGCCCCGGCGGATGGACCTGGGCCGACGCCGCGCTCGCAGGACTCTTCCTGGTCATCCTCGTGGGCGAGATCGTGCCGAACCCCGACATGACCCCGCACGTTCCGCTCGTGGCACTCGCCGTCGTGATCGCGGTAGCGATGGCGTGGCGCACCGCCCGTGCCGGGACGGTGGCCGTCGTCGTGGCCGCCGCCCAGCTCGTCCAGTGCGTGGTCGCCACCGGACCGTTCTCGCCTCAGCTGTCCGTGGTGCCCCTGCTCATCGTGCTCTACAGCGCGGCGAGCCGGACCCGCGGCCGGAACGCGATCGTCGTCGGCGCAGCCACCCTCGCACTCACCGTTGCGGCCTGGCTGGCGACGGAGGAGGGAGACGGGGAGGATTTCTGGCCGTGGATGCTGTGGGCGGGGGCCTGGGCGGCTGGCACGTTCGTACGTCGCCGTGGCGACCTGGCCGCCCACCACGCGGGGCGGGCGGCGCTGCTCGAGATCGAGGCCGCCGAGAGTGCCCAGCGGGAGCGGGACCGGATCGCCCGCGAGCTGCACGACGTCGTCGCCCACTCGGTGTCCGTGATGGTGGTGCAGGCCGGGGCCGAGCGGCTGCGGCTCGGACCCGACGCAGGACGGACCGGTACCGCTCTCGAGGCGATCGAGGAGTCGGGCCGGCTGGCCCTGGCCGAGCTGCGCACGATGCTCGGCGTCCTGCGGGACCAGCCCGCCGACGAGGCACTGGCACCGCTGCCCGGTCTCGCCGCCGTGCCGGCTCTGGTCGCCCGGGTGCGCGACGCCGGTCTCCCGGTCGAGCTGGTGATCGATCTGCCGGCGCCGGAGATCGAGTACGGCGCGGCCGGCCTCGCGGTGTACCGCATCGTCCAGGAGGCGCTCACCAACGTGGTCCGGCACGCCGGACCGGTTCCGACCCGGGTGGCCGTGGAATGCGCCATCGACCACCTCGTGTCACCGTGCACGACGAGGGCACCGGCTCCTCGGCCGAGGGACCGGGCCTGGGCCGGGGCCGCGGCCTGGTCGGCATGCGCGAACGTACCGCAGCCCTCGGGGGCAGCTTCGAGGCCGGGCCGGGCCGTGACGGCGGATTCTGCGTCCGGGCCACGCTGCCGTTCGCCCACACGACGGTCACCCGATGAGTACGCCGAGGATCCGGATCCTGGTGGCCGAGGACCAGCAGCTGGTCCGCGACGGGATCGTCACGATGCTGGGGGTCCGGGACGACTTCACGGTGGTCTCCCAGGCGGGCGATGGAGCGCAGGCCGTCAGCGAGGCGTTTCGGACCCGTCCAGACGTGGCTCTCATCGACATCCGGATGCCCGTGCTCGACGGGATCGCGGCGACGCGACGGATCACCGAGGAACTGCCGGGCACCAAGGTCCTCGTATTGACGACGTTCGGCTCCGACGAGTTCGTCTTCGCCGCGCTGGCCGCTGGAGCGAGCGGTTTCCTGCTCAAGGACGTGCGGGCCGAAGCGTTGCTCGAAGCAGTGGCCGCGGTCGCTCGAGGCGAAGGCAGGCTCGACCCGTCGATCACCGCCGCGGTGGTCGACCACTTCCGCCGGCACCGCGGGGCCCGTGGGGCGCAGACCCCCGGCGCCGTGGAGACCCTCACCGATCGCGAGCAGGAGGTCTTGCTGCACATCGCCCGCGGCCTGAGCAATTCCGAGATCGCCGATGCGCTGGCGGTCGCACCCGGCACGGTGAAGACCCACGTGGCCTCGGTGCTGGCCAAGCTCGGCGTCCGGGACCGGGTACAGGCCGTGATCGCCGCGTACGAGTCGGGTCTGGTACGCCCCTGACCGCTCAACCGACCGGCAGCCACCGGGGAGGCCGGCGGACGATTTGCGTCGGTCACCCACAATGGGTGGGTGACCGACGGCCCGCTGATCGTCCAGTCCGACAAGACCCTCCTGCTCGAGGTCGACCACGAGCAGGCCGACGAGTGCCGTCGCGCCATCGCGCCGTTCGCCGAGCTGGAGCGCTCGCCCGAGCACGTGCACACCTACCGGCTGACCCCGCTGGGGCTGTGGAACGCCCGCGCCGCCGGGCACGACGCCGAGCAGGTCGTCGACGTGCTGCTGAAGTTCAGCCGCTACGCCGTGCCGCACGCGCTGCTCGTCGACGTCGCCGAGACGATGGCGCGCTACGGCCGGCTGCGGCTGGAGAAGCACCCGGTGCACGGCCTGGTCCTGGTCACCACCGACCGTGCGGTGCTCGAAGAGGTCATCCGCTCGAAGAAGGTCGCGCCGCTGGTCGGCGACCCGCGTCGACCCGGACACCGTCGCTGGTGCACCCCTCCGAGCGCGGCCACCTCAAGCAGGTGCTGCTCAAGCTCGGCTGGCCGGCCGAGGACCTCGCCGGCTACGTCGACGGCGAGGCGCACCCGATCGAGCTGGTCCAGGACGGCTGGCAGATGCGGCCCTACCAGCGGGAGGCCGTCGAGGGCTTCTGGCACGGCGGCTCCGGCGTCGTCGTGCTGCCGTGCGGCGCCGGCAAGACGATCGTCGGCGCGGCCGCGATGGCCGAGGCGCAGGCGACCACGCTGATCCTGGTCACCAACACGGTCGCCGCCCGGCAGTGGCGGCACGAGCTGCTCAAGCGCACGACGCTGACCGAGGACGAGATCGGCGAGTACTCCGGGTCGCGCAAGGAGGTCCGGCCGGTCACCATCGCGACGTACCAGGTGATGACGACCCGGCGGAAGGGCGTCTACACCCACCTCGAGCTGCTCGACGCCCGCGACTGGGGCCTGGTCGTGTACGACGAGGTGCACCTGCTGCCGGCGCCGATCTTCCGGATGACCGCCGACCTGCAGGCCCGCCGCCGGCTCGGCCTCACCGCGACGCTGGTCCGCGAGGACGGCCGCGAGGGCGACGTGTTCTCGCTGATCGGGCCGAAGCGGTACGACGCGCCGTGGAAGGACATCGAGGCGCAGGGCTACATCGCGCCGGCCGACTGCGTCGAGGTGCGGGTGACGCTGTCCGAGTCCGAGCGGCTGGCCTACGCCGTCGCCGAGCCGGAGGAGCGCTACCGGTTCGCGTCCAGCACCGCGTCGAAGACCCGGGTGGTGGAGCAGCTGGTCGAGCGGCACCGCGACGACCAGACGCTGGTGATCGGGCAGTACATCGACCAGCTCGACGACCTCGGCGAGCGGCTCGACGCGCCGGTCATCAAGGGCGAGACGACGGTCAAGGAGCGGGAGCGGCTGTTCCAGGCGTTCCGGGTCGGCGAGATCTCGCTGCTGGTCGTGTCGAAGGTCGCGAACTTCTCGATCGACCTGCCCGAGGCGGCGGTGGCGATCCAGGTGTCCGGCACGTTCGGCTCGCGGCAGGAGGAGGCGCAGCGGCTCGGCCGGGTGCTGCGGCCCAAGGCCGACGGTCGCACCGCCCGGTTCTACGCGGTGACCGCTCGGGACACCGTCGACCAGGACTTCGCCGCGCACCGGCAGCGGTTCCTCGCCGAGCAGGGCTACGCCTACCGGATCGTCGACGCCGACGACCTGCCCACCCTCGACGCCAGCTAGCGGTGCCGACGTACCCCGTCCGGGTCCGGGCGCTGGGCGACTGCTCGACGTCGGCCGTCGCGGCGGCGGGGGCGGCCGACCGGGACGAGTTCCTGCGCGCGACCGAGCGGCTGGCCGGGCTGGACGCCGAGCAGGTCGGCCTGGTGCTGGGCGCTGTGCTGCGGTCGCTGCTGGAGGACCTGCACCCCGACGGGCTGTCGAGCGACGACGCGCAGGAGGTGATCGTGCGGTGCGCCCGCTCGGCTGTCGGCTGGTTCCCGGAGGTCGACGTCAACGCGCTCGTGCTGGTGCTCAGCGGCGCGCTCGGCATGCACCCGCACGAGGACGAGCCGGTGCCGGTGTCACCCCTGGACGTCGCCCGGCACGCCCCGCTGATGGTCGCCGACCTGCTGACCTCCGGCGACCGGTCGTACCCGCCGTACCTGCACGCCGCGCTCGCCGGCATCGCCGTCGCCGAGGCCAACGACCTCCCCTGACGCCAAGTGGACCGGCTGGAGGGCGCGAATCGCCGCGTCCAGCCGGTCCACTTCGATCCGGGACGGGGCAGTCAGCTGGTCGGCAGCGCGGGCAGGTAGTCGACGTGGCAGGAGTAGTAGCGCATGGCCAGCACGCCGGCGGCCGGGTCGATGCTGCCCTCCCCGACCGCGATCACCTGATTGAGCCAGAGGTGCGGCTCGTGCTCGGTCCGGAACATCAGGACGTGCACGCCCTCGCCGTCGGTCAGCGAGGACATCCCGACCATGCTGAACAGGACGAAGGCCCCCTCGGCCACCGCGATCGAGCCCTGGCAGTTGGGATACGCGTATCCGCCCCGCAGCCGCGGGAAGTTCGACCACCGGGCCCGACCGGTGATCCGACCGGAGAAGTCGGCCGTTCCCTGGCCGTACACCTGACCGTCGCCGGACCCGGACGGGGCCACCTCGTCCAGCAGGTCGTAGCGCCACACGACATCGGTGAGCAGCTCCAGCCGCACGACACCACCTGCCTCGCCACGAGGGGTCGTAAGGATCTCCGCCCAGAAGTATCAGGGATCGGGCAGCCACCTCACACCTGGTTGACAGGTTCGCTCGCGACGGTGGTCCCACCACCAGCGAGGTCCCCGACCACCAGGAGCGACGATGACGACGCTGCACCACCCACCGCTGGAGCTGGCCCTCACCACCACCCGCCCCGTCCTGCCGGGCAACGACGAGCTGTCCGGACGGCTCGCCCAGCACCTGGTGGCCAACGCCCTGGTGCGCAAGAGCGTGAACGACCCGGTGCCGTTCCCGGTGTGGTGGCGGGTCACCGACGCGCTGCGGGCCAGCGTCCTCACCGCGCCCGCCGACGCCGTCCCGGAGGTGGACGCGGCGGCCGCCGCGCTCGTCGCGCAGGTCCGCGGCCTCGCGGTCGGGCCCGCGGTCAGCCACCCGGTGCCCCCGGGCGACGTGGATCGCTCGCTGCGGCTGGCCCAGGTCCTGCTCGCCCGGCTGGTCTTCGCGACCGCCGCGACCTCGCCGACCCTGCTGCACGTCCGGCTGGCACGGCTCCGTCGGGCCCTGGTGGCCGCCACCCCTGGGTAGCCTGAGGAGGCCGTGACCTCCCCCACCCTGGCCGCCGAGCGCGCCTACCTCGCCGCCGCGCGCGCCGACCTACGGGCGATGCGCGAGGCCACCCTTGCGCTGGACGCCCGGGGCGGCGACGCGGTCTCGGAGGCGTACCTCGCGGCCTCCCTGCACAAGCGGATCCTGGCGCTGGCGGACGACCCGGAGACGCCGCTGTTCTTCGGCCGGCTCGACCTCGCGGTCGGCGACGAGCAGCGCTACTACGTCGGACGCCGGCACGTGCACGACGACTCCGGCGACCCGGTGGTCGTCGACTGGCGGGCCGACGTCTCCACCGCCTTCTACCGCGCCACCCGCACCGAGCCGATGAACGTCGTGCTGCGTCGACGGTTCGGCTTCGAGCGCGGCGAGATCACGGCGTACGAGGACGAGCACCTGCTGGACCGCACCGAGGCCGAGACCCGCAGCGCCATCCTCGCCGGCGAGATCGAGCGTCCCCGGGTCGGGCCGATGCGCGACATCGTCGCGACCATCCAGCCGGAGCAGGACGTCATCGTGCGGGCGGACGTCGGCGAGACGGTCTGCGTGCAGGGCGCCCCCGGCACCGGCAAGACCGCGGTCGGGCTGCACCGCGCGGCGTACCTGCTCTACACGTTCCGGGACCGGCTGCGCCGCGGCGGGCGTGCTCGTCGTCGGGCCGAACTCCGCGTTCCTCTCCTACATCTCCGCGGTGCTGCCCGCCCTCGGCGAGGTCGACGTGCAGCAGGTGACGCTCGAGGAGCTGGTCGGCGGGCGGGTCGAGCTCCGCGCCGTCGACGCCGGCGGCGGTCGCCGCGCTCAAGGGCGACCCGCGGATGGCGCGGGTGCTGGACCGCGCGGTGCACGCCGGGCTGACCGAGCCGACCGAGGCACTCGTCCTGCCGCGCGGCTCGCGCCGCTGGCGGGTCCCGGCCTACGAGCTGCGCGAGATCGTGGCCGAGCTGCGCGCCCGCGACGTCCGCTACGGCGCCGCCCGGGCGATGCTGGCGCAGCGGCTGTCGCACGCTCTGCTCACCAAGATGGAGGCCGCCGGCGACTCGCCGGACGACCGGGTGCAGGACGCCGTCGCGCGCAGCACGCCGGTGCGCAAGGCCGTCGACGCGCTCTGGCCGGCCGTCGACCCGGTGCGGGTCGTGATGACGCTGCTCTCCGACGCACAGGCACTCGCCCGGGCTGCTGACGGCATCCTCGACCCCGTCGAGCAGGCCCTGCTGCTCTGGTCGAAGCCGCCGCGCGGCCCGCGCACCGCACCGTGGTCGCTAGCCGACGCCGTGCTGGTCGACGAGGCCGCCGACCTGGTCGACCGGCAGCCGAGCCTCGGCCACGTCGTGCTCGACGAGGCGCAGGACCTCTCGCCGATGCAGCTGCGCGCGGTCGGCCGGCGGTGCTCCACCGGCGTCCGCGACCGTGCTCGGCGACATCGCGCAGGGCACCACCCCGTGGGCCACCATCGACTGGGCCGAGTCCCTGGGCCACCTCGGCAAGCCGGACGCCCACATCGAGGTGCTGCGCCGCGGCTACCGGGTGCCGGCCGCTGTCATCGAGTTCGCCGGCCGGCTGCTGCCGCACATCGCGCCTGGCGTCAGCCCGCCGGAGTCGGTGCGCGAGAACGACGGGCGGCTCGACATCGTGGCAGCGGTCGACCTGCTGGACGTGGTGGCCAGCGAGGTACGCCGGGTGCTCGTCGAGCCGGGGTCGATCGGCGTCGTGGTGGCCGACGGGGACGTCGAGCGGCTCAGCGCCGGCCTCGACGTCGACCACGCGGTCCTCGGCCGCGACGACGACTCGCAGCGGGTCACCTTGGTGCCGGCGACGCTGGCCAAGGGCCTGGAGTACGACCATGTCGTCGTGGTCGAACCTGCCGCGATCGTCGACGGCGAGGCCTCCCCCTTCCAGGGGCTGCGTCGGCTGTACGTCGTGCTGACCCGCGCCGTGTCCGGGCTCTCGGTCGTGCACGCCCGGCCGCTGCCCGACGAGCTGGCGGCCTGACCGTGCGGCACCTCGCGTCGGCCTGGCTCGAGCTGGCCCGCCGGGTCGAGGCGCGCCACGACGTCGCCGGCGCCGGCGCCGCGCTGCTCGGCCGCTGGGCCGAGCCGCACCGGGCCTACCACGACCTCGCGCACCTGTCCGAGGTGCTGGAACGTGTCGACCTGCTCGCCGCCGAGGCCGACCGGCCGGACGCCGTCCGGCTGGCGGCCTGGTTCCACGACGCCGTCTACGACCCCACGGCCGACGACAACGAGGAGCGCAGCGCCCACGTCGCGGAGACGTCGTTGACCCGGCTCCTGCTCGCTCCCGACCTGGTCGACGAGGTGACCCGGCTGGTGCAGCTGACCGCCACGCACGACGTCGCCGACGACGACCGCGACGGCGCCGTGCTGTGCGACGCCGACCTGGCGGTGCTCGCCGCAGGCAGCGTGCGCTACTCGTCGTACGTCGAGGGCGTCCGCCGCGAATACGGCCATCTCGACGACGCGACGTTCGCCGACGGCCGCGCCCAGCTGCTGTCGTCGCTGCTCGACCGGCCGGCGCTGTTCCGCACCGCGCACGGCCGGTCGACCTGGGAGCAGCCGGCCCGCGCCAACATCACCGCCGAGCTGGTCCGGCTACGCGCGACCGGCTGACAGCGCGTCCGGCATCCGCTCGACATCACCGCACGTCCATCCGGCTGCCGTCGCCGGTCAACAGGCCCCCGTCGACCGGGAGCGTGTGACCCGTGATCCAGGCTGCGTCGGTTGATGCGAGGAAGGCTATGGCGCCGGCCACGTCCTCGGGCTCGCCAACGCGCCCGAGCGGATACAACGGCTCGAGACGATCCGCGCCGCCGACCTGAGAGTCCCAGACCCGGGTCCTGATCGTTCCCGGCGCCACAGCGTTCACCCGGATGCCGTCGTGAGCGAGGCTGGCGGCGAGATTGCCCGTCAGCGACGTGAGCCCAGCCTTCGCCGCGGAGTACGGCTCACTGCCCAGCGCGGTGAAGGCGTTGATCGAGCTGACGGTCACGATGGCCGGGCTCATGGTGCTTCGCCGAAGGTGAGGAATCGCCGCGCGGCAACAGCGGACCACGCCGAGGAGATTGAGGTCGAGCACGCGGGTCCACACCTCGTCGCTGGTGTCCTCGAACGAGCCGTGCTCGATGTCTCCACCGGCAACGTTGACCAGGGTGTCGATCTGACCAAGCTCGCTAGCAACGCGACCTACTGCCTGTTCAACCGACGACCGGTCGGTCACGTCCATGCTGCACCGCAAGGTGCGGACGCTCTCCGAGCTGCGCCAGCTGAGACACCACGTCATGCGCAGCCCCCTCGTCGAGGTCCAGGACAGCGACCCGCGCGCCTTCATCCGCGAGGCGAACCGCGCAGGCTCGTCCTATGCCATGTGCGCCGCCGGTCACCAACGCCGCGGCACCGTCGAAGCGACCACCCTGTCGGAGAACCATTAGGCCTCCAACGTCAGGCGCATCACCCAACGCCACTTGGCGATCTGACGGTCGCGGCCGAAGCCGAACTCCTCGAACAAGGTCTCGGGCCCGGTATGGAAGTACGCACCCCGCTGCGGAGGGCGGTCCTCGACCTGCTCGGGGTAGGCCTCGACGACCCCACCACCGGCGGCGCGGATCGCATCCAGTGTGCCGGACACCGCAGCTCGGGCTACCCCACTACCTCGGTGACTCTTGCCGGTGAAGATGCAGCCGATCCGCCAATCCGGCAGCTCCACGAGCTCCCGGCTGTACGCGCCAGGGTTCTTGATGTTGGGCAGCTCGGCAGGCGAGCCGTACTGGCACCAACCGACGCACTCGTCCCCTGCATAGACCAGGATCTGGTGCACCGTCCCGGTGCGCACATGCGCTTGCTTGGCCGCCTTGTTGTCGGCTGCGGTGCGGTCCTTGCTCAGGCCTTCGGTGTGGAATCCCATGCACCAACACCCACCCCAGACGCCGTTGTTGGCCTCGACAAGTCGAGCGAAGTCGTCCCAGGTGTCCGGGGACAGGGGGCGGGTGCTGTACCCGTCGTGATCGGCTGCCATCGGATCATGATGCCCGGCTCAGTGACCGGCGTGCCGAACGCGGTCCCGTTCGGTGGCGAGTACGACGGCCTCGTAGCCGATCAGTCCGGCGAGCACCGCGAGCAGCACCCCCAACGCCGCGACCGCCGGGAGCTGCGCCCCGACCGGCAGCAGGAGCAGCAGCACCGCTGCGGCCACGAGGCGCTGCACGTTCCAGCCGCCGATGTTGCGCCGGCGCAGCGCGGACAGCGCGACGAGATAGAGCACGGCGCCGCCGAACAGGGCCACCAGCGGCACCCAGGGGAGCGCGTCGCCGAGGTCGTGGTGCTCGGGGTCGGCGACGTACGTGAGGACCTTCTTCATGCCGAGCGCCAGGTAGACGATGCCGGCCAGCATCGGGAAGTGCAGGTAGGTGAACGAGTCGCGGGCCAGCCGACTGCGTGGCTCGCCCTCCAGCCGGGCCAGGACCCGCTCGGCCACCAGTGCGACCACGTCGAAGTAGACCCACCACAGCGCGACCGAGACGCCGAGGCCGAGGACTGCCGCGAGCACGACAGCAGCGGTGACCGGCTCGTCCGCGATACCCGCGCCGACGGCCACCACTGACTCACCGAGGGCGACGATGATGATGAGCGCGTGCCGTTCGGCGAAGTGCGGCGCGCTGTAGACCCGCCAGCCCTGGGTGCCGCCGGCAAAGACGCCGACGTAGTCCACCACGAGGGCCAGCACCCACAGCGCCGACTGCCACGGCGGGCCGGCCGCACCACCGGCGACGAGGAGCAGCAGGGCCAGCGTCGTCGGGACGGCCTGGACGAGCAGCTGGCGCCGGAGCGCGCGGTCGTCGCCGGCCGCCACGAGGTACACCACCAGGTGGGCGACCCGCACCGTGGCGTAGCAGGCGGCGAGCACGAACGGTGCGAACAGGCCGCCGGGCTTGTCGTCGTACGACTCGGGGATCGCCAGGGCGACGACGAACAGCGCGCCCATCGCGGCGATCATCGCGACCCGCAGCAGGCCCTCGTCGGCTCGCGCCTGGTTGCCAAGCCAGGCGTACGACGACCAGCCGAACCACAGCAGGGCCAGCAGCACCAGCCCGCGACCGAGGCCGCGCAGCGTCGGGTCGTCGGCCATCAGCGCGGTGACCTGGGTCAGCGCGAAGACGAAGACCAGGTCGAAGAACAGCTCGAGGGTCGTGACGCGGTGCGAGTCGTCGGTCGGTCGGACGACGAGCCGGCGTACGAGATCCACCCGCGCAGCCTGACACCAGGACCGGCGAGCGGGAACCGCCGTCCGCTCAGAGCGGAGCGGTCAGTGGCGGTGCGGGCGGCGCAGGCCGGAGTCACGCAGCCGGATGATCAGCTCGCGGCCGGTCACCGGCTGCGCGCCGAGGGCGATCGCGGCGTCCCGCAGCTCCTCGGGCAAGTCGTAGTGGTCGCCCTGGAAGCCGCGCCGCGGGATGCCCAGCGCCTCGGCGACGGCGTGCAGCTCGTCGTACGACGTGTCGCTCACCAGGTGGCACCAGAGCCGGCCGCGGAACGGCCAGATGGGCGTGTCGACCAGGATCGCCATGTCTTGATGGTGTCGCAGCGGACAATGGCGGTCGTGACCGACGCCCTGCTCGAGGCCCGCGCCCGGGTGCTGCACGACCTGGCCGCGTGCGGCCTGGACACCGCCGCGACCGTGTCGGTGGTCGACGAGGTGCTGACCGCCCGCCGGTGGTGGGTCGACGAGTGGCCGGACGGCGCCGTCTTCGTCACCTGCCTGGTGGCCCAGGACGTGCAGGAGGCGCTGCTCGACCAGGTCGGCCGGTGGCCGGTGTGCTCCCTGCCGCACGACGTCGACGATGAGCCGGTGGCCCACGAGCTGCGAGTAACGCCCGACCTCGGCGAGGACCCGCACTGGGTCTGCGAGGAGGGTGGCGTCGTGGTGGCCCCGGTGGGGGCCCTGGGCCGGCCGGACCGATGAGTTCCGAGCGTCACGCCGGTCCCCACTCCTGACGGATCGACCCGACTGTGAGGAGCCCCCGTGCTCGACCTGCAACCCGCGACCCGTGAGGTGGCCCGCCTGCTCGCCGGCGTCGACGACGGGCAGCTGGCTGACCCGACGCCGTCGGACTGCGATGTGGCCACCCTTCTCGACCACCTGATGGGACTGACGCTGGCCTTCACCTGGGCGGCGGAGAAGTCCGCTGCCGAGCACGGATCGACGGCACCCGGGCCGGCGGCTGACAGCCTCGACCCCGCGTGGCGCGCGGTGCTGCCGGAGCGCCTCGCTGCGCTGGCCGCGGCCTGGAAGGACCCGCAGGCGTGGGAGGGGATGACCGAGGCCGGCGGCCAGACCATGCCGGCTGAGGTGATCGGCCTGGTCGCCCTCGACGAAGTCGTGCTGCACGGCTGGGACCTGGCCCGGGGCACCGGTCAGGAGTTCCGGTGCGACCCGGCAAGCACCGAGGCCGTGCTGCAGTTCACCGCACGGTCCGCGGAACCGGAGCAGGCGGCGAGCCGGGAGGGGCTGTTCGGGCCGGTCGTCGCGGTGCCTGCCGATGCGCCCGAGTTCCACCGGGCGCTCGGTTTCGCCGGCCGGGACCCCCGCTGGACACCCTGAGCCTTGCCTGTGCACAACTCCACGGCGGTCTGCGCAGAACTCCCTAGGTTCGGTCCGGACAGGTAGCCCGACCCGTTCAGGAGGTTTCCGATGACCGCGTTCCGCGTCACCCCCGCCGAGCTGCTGAGCCTGTCCCAGCAGGTGCACGGCACCGCCGGCTCGATCGAGTCCGAGCTGGGCACTCTGCGCAGCCGGGTGCTGCCGATCAGCGGTACCTGGACCGGTCAGGCCCAGGACCGCTTCCAGGGCCTGTACGACGAGTGGAACCGCAGCGCCCAGGGCCTGCAGCAGGCGCTGGCCGGCATCAGCCAGCTGCTCTCCCAGGCCGGCCAGTCCTACGACGAGGCCGAGCGGCGGATCGCCGGCAGCTTCGCCGGCTGAGCCACTGCCGAGCCACCGGCTGAGCCACCGGCGCGGCCGGGAGCGTGTGACACTCGGCGATCTTGGTCGCAACGATTCCGTCACGATCGCGCGCCGCCTCTCGGCACTTTCCGCCCCCTGCGGGAGCGTGGGGCCCGACCACACCGGGCCCTGCATGCCCGACACGGAGACGGGACGCGGGACTCGAGGAGGCGCTCGGCATGGCGGCAGGGTCGGTGACCGCCGCCGCCCTGCGTCACCGACCGCGTCAGGCAGTGCTGCTGGTCGTCCTGTCCGCAGTGGTGACCGCCGCGGCCGCGCTGGGCCCGCTCTACGCCCGGGCCGTCGAGCAGTCGGTGCTGCGCAACGTGGTGGCCGACGCAGGCCCGGCGGACCGCACGCTCGTGGTGGCCGACGCCTCCGACAAGCCGTCGTCGCCGCGCCGGCTGGCCCGGGTCGTGCGCGGGCAGGTCCCGCCGCAGTTCGGGACGCCGGTGGGTGGCGCCGAGGCGCCGGTCCTGCTCACGGCGCCGGGCACCGACGACGTCCGCGGTCGGCTGACCAGCCGGGACGGCCTGTGCGCGCAGGTGACGGTGTCCGCCGGCCGCTGCCTACGGGGCACGGGCGAGATCTTGGTGAGCCGCCGTTCGGCTGTCTTCACGGGACTCGCCCCGGGTTCCGCGGTGACCCTGGTCGGCGGCGACCCGGCCAACGGCGGGGTCCGGGTGGGCGCCACCGTGGTCGGACTTTACGAGGCGGTCGACGTCTCCGCGCCGTACTGGGCCGGTCGCGGCCAGGCGCCGACCGCGGCCAGGCCGAGCGCCGAGCAGCAGTCGGCGCGCACCATCGACGACGTCTTCACCGCTTGGCCGACCCTCGCGTCCCAGCGCTGGCCCGAGCTGCGCTCCCACCTCGACATCCCGCTGCGGGCGGACCGGATGGACCTCGACTCGGTCCCGACCGTACGGTCGGCCACCGCAGCCGTCGACGCCCAGGCCGGCACCCTCGGCGCCAGCGCCACCAGCCGGATCGGACCGGTGCTGGACTCCACCACCACCCAGCGCGACCAGGCCCGCACGGTGATCCCGCTGCTGGCCGTGCAGCTCGCCGTCCTGGGCATCGTGGTGCTGGCGTTCGTCTGCGCCGCCGCCACCGAGCAGCGCCGGCCGGAGATCGCGCTGGCCCGGCTCCGCGGCCACGGCACGCTCGGCGCGGGCGTCATTCTGATGCGCGAGCTCGGAGTGCTGGTGCTGGCCGGTGCCGTGCTCGGGACGGCGCTCGGCTGGCTGACCACCTGGGTCGCGACCCGACTCTGGCTGCAGCCGGGCGTGGTCCCCGAGGCCCGGTGGCCGTTGGCCGCCGCCGTCGGCGGCTCCCTGGTGGCCGGCCTGCTCGCCATCGTCGCCGCCAGCACCCCCAACCTGCGCCAGCCGCTGACCTCACTGCTCCGCCGGGTGCCGCCCCGCTCGTCCACCCTGCAGGTCGGCCTCGTCGAGGGCGCCGTCGTGGCCGCGGCCGCGGCCGGTGTGGCGACCCTGCTCACCGGTGACGGTGGGCCGATCGCGCTGCTCGCCCCCGGCTTGCTCGCCATCGCCGGCGGACTGCTGCTCGCCCAGGCCACCATCCCGACCGCCGGCCCGCTCGCCCGGCTGGCGCTGCGCCGCGGCCGGCTGCCCTGGGCGCTGGCCGGCCTGCAGATCGCCCGCCGCCCGGCCCTGCGACGACTGATCGCCATCGTCACCGTCGCGTGCGCGCTGCTCGTGTTCGCCGTCGACGCGTGGGCCGTCGCCGACCGCAACCGCACCACCCGGGCCGAGGTCGAGGCGGGCGCGCCCGTCGTCCTCACCGTCGACGCCGACAGCTCGCTGGCCCTGCGTACCGCCCTGCTCGACATCGACCCGAAGGGTCGTTTCGCGACGCCGGTCGTCACGGTGTCCTCGGCGACCGAGGTCGGGCCGCGCACCACCGCGGTCGAGTCGGCGGCGTTCGCCCGGATCGCCCGGTGGGGCCGCGCCGACGGGCAGCCCACGCCGAAAGAGCTCGCGGAGATCAACCCACCACGGCCGGCGCCGATCGAGGTGCGCGGCGACCGCGTCGAGGTCGAGGCCGACTTCGCGGTCCGCACCATCTCTCCCTTCGTGGACGGCTCCGAGCCGCCGCTGGGCGGCCCGATGCGCCTCACCCTCGGGCTCAGCGACGCCACCGGTGTCACCCGCCAGGTCGACCTGGGCCGGTTGCGCGAGGGGCGCCACACCTACCGCGCGACCATCGACTGCACGCCGGGCTGCCATCTCGACCAGGTGGTCGCCAACCGCACCTTCGGCGACTTCGTCGACGCCCTGGTCGAGCTCGAAGTCCGGACGCTTCGCGCCGGCACCGCGGGGTCGCTGGCTGCGGTCGACCTCGACAACGAGCAGCTCGGCGCCTGGGAGTCACTGCCCTGGCGCGCGGACGCCTTCGACGACTCCTTCGTGGACGCCGGGCCGACCCTCAAGCTCAGCGGCACCTCGTTCGGTGTCCCGGTGGCCGCTCAGCGCCAGAACCGCCCCGTCGTGCCGGTCGCCCTCTGGACCGGCAACCTGCCGAAGCTTCCGTTCTCCCCGAGCCGACAGGGCACCCACGTCAGCGCCCAGGACGTCGGCACCGGCGACGTGGCGTTCAAGATCGTCGGTGAGGTCCCCCAGATCCCGCGCTCCGGGACCCGTGGCGTCCTCGTCGACCTGGCCGCCGTGGTCACCGGACCGAGCGCGGCGCCGGCCCAGACGTCGTACGACGTGTGGCTCGCCGCCGACGACCCGACCCGCGAGCAGGCGCTGCGCCGAGCCCTCGCCGACCACGGCCTGCAGGTGGTGGCCCGCGACACGGTCGGGGCGCACGCCGAGCGCTTCGCCAACGAAGGACCGACCCTGGCGCTGCGCCTCGCGCTGCTCGCCGGGCTGGTGGCGGTGGTGCTCGGCGCCGCCGTGCTCGTCGTCGGCGTCGCCACCTCCGGCGCCAGCCGGGCCCGCGACCTGGCCGGGTTGCGGCTGGTCGGTGTCCCCGCCGCCGCCGTCCGGGCTGCCTCGGTCCGCGAGCACCTCGTGGTGGCCGTGCTGGGGGTGCTCGCTGGTGCGGCGCTCGGCCTGGTCGCCGCCCAGGCGGCGCTGCCGGACGTCCCCCTGTTCGCCACCTCGGCGACCCGGCTGCCACCGGTGCTCGACCCGGCGTGGGGGCCGGTGCTCGTCACCGTCGTCGGTTGCCTGGTGCTGCTCTGCGCGGTGTCGGTGGTCGTCGGTCGTGCCCTGGCTGCCTCGGCCGTCCCCGCCCGGCTGCGGGAGGGCCGATGAGGACGACACTTCGGCTGGCCTTCGCCGGGCTGTGGTTCCGGCGCAGCACGGCCCTGATCGTGCTGGTCCTGGCGACCATCGCCAGCGCGGCGTCGGTCGTCGCGCCGCTGTACTCGCGAGCAGCCGAGGCGTCGATCCTGCGCGACACCCTGCGCCGCGCGGACGCGTTCACGCTGTCGGTGCAGGTGGCGGTGCCGCAGGCCGGCTCCGGGGCGGGCGAGCGCGAGGCCCGCGACGGGAGCTTCATGGTCGAGACGGCCCGGACCGTGCTCTCCCATCCGGCCTTCGGCAAGCCGCAGCTGGCCTACGCCGGCAACGGCACGTACTCACCCACCGCGGGACCCTTCAAGGGCGCCCTGGTCGTCGGGCAGGTCGTCGAGCGGGCCGGGGCCTGCGCGCACCTGCCGCTCGCCGCGGGCCGCTGCCCGACCGCCGCCGGCGAGGGCCTGGTCACCCGGCGCAGCCTGGCCCTGCTCGGCGCCACGATCGGCCAGACCGTCGACGTCGAGCTGGAGGAGTCCGCGACGGTCGAGGGCGGCGGCATTCCCCCGGTGCTGCCGGTCAAGGTCGTCGGCACCTTCGACCCGGTGCCGGTGGAGTCGGCCTACTGGGCCGGCCGGCCGTACTTCTCGTCCTACTACCCGGAGGCGATCACCCGCTCGCTGGAGTCGGTGCCGCCGACCGCGGACCCGGTCTTCGTCGGGCCGGGCACGGCAGCGCTCGGCCAGATCACGACCTACACCGTCGACGTCCCGGTCCGGCCGATCGAGGTGCGGCTGGCAGACGCCGCGACGCTGCGCGGGCAGATCCGTCGGCTGACGAACACGACCGCGGGCTACCTGGTCACGACCTACTCCCAGCTGCCGGCGGCGCTCGCCCGGGCCGACGACGGCCGCGAGCTGGTGCGGATCGCCGCGCCGCTCGCTGTCACCCAGCTGGTCCTGCTGAGCTGGTGGACGCTCTACCTGGTGGTCGGCTCGGCGACCGAGGAGCGGTCCCCCGAGATCGGGCTGGCGAAGCTGCGCGGGATGGCCGGGCCGCAGACCCGGCGGTTCGGGCTGGCCGAGGTGTTCCTGCTGCTGCTCATCGCTGCGCCGCTGGGCACCCTGGTCGGCTACCTCGCGGTCCGCGGGTCGGCCCGCCGGGTGTTCGCCCCGGGCACCGAGGTGGTCGTCACCTGGCCGGTGCTGCTCACCGTCCTCGCCGCGGTCGCGGGCGGCCTGGTGACCGCCGCGCTGTCCTCCCGCCAGGTGTTCCGCCGGCCGGTCTCCGAGCTGCTGCGCCGGGTGCCGTCGCGGCGCGCGGGCAAGCGGGCCGGCCTGGTCGAGGGTGTCGTGCTGGTGCTCGCGCTGGCCGGCGTCGTGCAGCTGGTCGCCGACCGCGGTGGCCGGCCGAGCCCAGTGGCCCTGCTCGGCCCCGGCATGGTCGCGGTGGCCGGCGGGTTGCTCGCCGCCCGGCTGCTCGTCCGGGTCGCGCGCCGTCGTACGGCGGTGTCGCTGGCCTGTGGCCGGGCCGCCGGCACCGTCGGCTGGGCCGGGGTCGCGCGCCGCCCGGGCACCTCACGGATCGCGTCCGTGCTCGCCGTGGCCACCTGCCTGCTGCTGGTCGGGGTACAGGGCTGGACGGTCGCGGAACGCAACCGGGTCGAGCGCTCCGAGGCCGAGACCGGCGCGCAGGTGGTGCTGCAGGTGCGGGCCGCCGACCCGCGGACCCTGCTGGACGCCGTCCGGGCCGCGGACCCCGACGGCGGGTACGCGATGGCTGCCGTGCAGGTCACGACGAACAACCAGGAGCCGCAGATGGTCGCGGTCGACGCGACCCGGGCCGATCGGGTGCTCGGCTGGGGGTCGCCGGACTCCCGCCCGTCGCGGTCCGTGCAGCACACCTTGCTGCCGACCCTGCCGGACTCGCTGCGCCTGGCCCCGGGCCGGCTCGAGGTGACCGTCGACCTCATCGAGGTGGACAGCCCCTCGCCGTTGCGCCTCACCGCCCGGCTGGACGAGCACGGCGCCTTCGAGCGGGTGACCCTGGGCGAGCTGCGACCTGGCCGGCACACCTACACCGCCGACCTGCCCGCCGGCTGCACCGCTGCCGACTGCCGGCTGGCCGCCCTGGCCGTCGACCACCCGGGAACCGACATCGACAGCGCCACGGCCAGCCTGCTGATCGAGGCGGTCGGGCTCGCTGCCGCCGACGGGGGCCGGGCCGAGCCGCTCGTCGACAGCTTCCGGGTGCCGAACGCGTGGCGGGCCGGGCCGCCGACCGTCGGTGGGCCCGAGCTGCTGCTGCGGCCTGGCGCCGCCCTGCGGGTCCAGCTGCGGTTGCCCGGCGGCCCGTTCGCCGAGATCGTCCACGGCGACTCACCCGAGCCGTTGCCCGCGCTGGTCGGTCGCGCCGCCGCACCCGTCCCGGCCGCCGAGGGTGGTACCCCGTTCGGCACGACCACCGGCATGTCCGGCGCCGCGACCCGCTACCGGGCGGCCGCCGTCGCCGACTACGTGCCGCGGGCCGGCGACGACGCCGTGCTCGTCGACCTCGGGCTGGCGCTGCGGCTGGACGACGACGCCGTGCTGGGCGACCGGCAGGTCTGGCTGTCCCGCGAAGACCCGGCCGCGGAGCGGGCGCTGCGGGCGTCGCTGAAGGACGCCGGGGTCGCGGTCGGCGGCCGGGCGACCCGGGGCGAGCTGGAACGCGTCTACGCCGGCGACGGGGCGGTGCTCGCCCTGCGGCTGCTGCTGGTCTGCGGTGCGGCGGCGGTCGTCGTGGCGGTGGGCGCGCTGCTGGTCGCGGCGTACGTCGGGCGCCGGCAACGGGCCTACGAGGTCGCGGCGCTGCGGGTGGTCGGTGTCCGGCGCCGGACCGTCCGGTCCCTGCTGCTACGCGAGAACGTCGGCACAGTGCTCGTGGCGCTGGCCTGCGGGGCGCTGGCCGCCACCGTCGCGACCTGGGTCGTGCTGCCGGCGCTGCCCCAGTTCGACGAGCCGTCGCCGTTCGTCGAGGTGCGCTACGCACCCGACACTGCCTCGGCCTGGGCTGCCCTCGGCGGTCTGGGTCTGCTCCTCGTCGCGGTCGGCCTCGCGGTCGCCGCCCTGCAGCTGCGCAGCGGTCGCCCCGACCGCTTGAGAGAGGGAGTCCGATGAGATCCCCACGACATCGCTCGCAAGCTCACGATCCCGCGGGGGCCCCGAAATGAGTGGTATCCCGGTGTCCTGCCACGGCCTGGTGCACATCTACCGGCTGGAGGGCAACGACGTGGTCGCGCTGTCCGGCGTCGACCTCGACGTCGCCGGCGGCGAGGTGGTCGGCCTGCTCGGGCCTTCCGGGTCGGGCAAGTCGACGCTGCTCAACCTGTTCGCCGGGCTGCTGCGCCCGAGCGCCGGCCGGCTCACCGTCGGCAGCCACGAGATCGCCCGGATGGACGAGCGCGGCCTGGCCCGGATGCGGGCCGGTGACGTCGGGGTGGTGCTGCAGGGGGCGATGCGCAACCTGCTGCCCTACGCCAGCCCGGTCGACAACGTGCGGTTCGCCCAGCGCGGTGCCCGGCGGCTGGCTCGTGGCGCCGACGACGCCCTCGACGCCGGGCTGCTGCCCGAGCCGCTCGAGGTGCTCGACCTGGTCGGCCTCGCCGACGAGGCGCGCACGCCGCTGACCGGGCTGTCACCGGGCCAGCGGCAGCGGCTCGCCGTCGGGGTCGGGCTGGCCGCGCGACCCGGCCTGCTGCTGCTCGACGAGCCCACCAGCCAGCTCGACCACGAGGGCCGCGACGAGGTGCTCGCGGCGGTCGGCGCCATCAACCGAGACCTGGGCACCACCGTCGTGGCGGTCACCCATGACCCGGAGGTCGCCGAGCGGCTGCCGCGCACCGTGACGATCCGCGACGGCCGGGTCGGCGCCGAGGGCCGCCGTGGCGAGGACTTCGCGGTGGTCGCCCGCGACGGTTCGCTGACGCTGCCGCCGGACGTGCTCGAACGGGTGCCGCCGGGTTCGCTGCTGCGGGTGACGATCGTCGACGAGGACGCGGTCCGGCTGGACCGCACCGACACCAGCGGCGGGAGCGCGGCATGACCGAGATCCTCGCCCGGGACGTGCACGTCGACTACGACGGGCACGAGGTCCTCGCCGGGGTCGACCTGCACGCGGTGCCCGGCCGGATGGTGGCCGTGACCGGGCCTTCGGGTGCCGGCAAGACGACGCTGCTGTGGTCGCTGGCCGGCCTGGTGCAGCCTGGTCGCGGCCAGGTCGAGGTCGACGGCGTGGTACCGCGCAACCGCGACGAGACCAGCGCGGCCGGTGTCGTGCTCATCCCGCAGGACAACGCGCTGGCCAGCGTGCTGACGGCGTCGGAGAACGTCATCGTCCCGCTGCTCGCCGTCGGCGTGGACGCCGAGGAGGCGACCCTGCGGACCGCTGCCGCGCTGGACTCGGTCGGCCTGGGCGGCGCCGGCGGCCAGCTGATCGAGGAGCTCTCCGGCGGTCAGCAGCAGCGGGTCGCAGTGGCCCGTGGCCTGGCACAGCAGGGCACCGTGGTGCTGGCCGACGAGCCGACCAGCGAGCTGGACGCTGTCAACCGGGCCCGGGTGGTGCTGCTGCTGCGGGCCGAGGCCGACCGTGGCGCCGCCGTCGTGCTGGCGACCCACGACCCGGACGCCGCGGCGGAGTGCGACGCCGAGCTGCACCTGGACGCCGGCGAGGCGATCTGGGTACGCCGGCTGCCCTGACCGTCCGGCCGCAGTCCTCAGGCCGGGTCGGCGTCGATGCTGCGCGACATCCGCCAGCCGACGACCTGGAAGCCGCGGGCCGGCCAGAACCGGGACGACAGGAGGTTGGTGGTGCGCCAGTCGGCGGCCAGCCGGGTCACACCCCGGTCCCGGGCCGCCTCGATCACCGCGGCGGTCAGGGCCAGCCCGACGCCGCGGCCGCGGGCCTGCTCGGGCACCGCGGCCACGCTGAGCTCGGCGTACGACGAGGCCATGAACGGCCCGTCGATGCCGTCGTACCAGATCGCGAAGCCGACGGCCGCACCGTCCACCCGAGCCACCAGGTAGTGCGCCTCGGGGTCGGCCAGCTCCTCGCGGTGCGACTCCTCGAGCTGGTCGAAGAACTCCGCACCGACGCGGGCGAACACCGGCGAGGCCACCTGGTGCCGGCCGATGACCGGCGCCAGCGACACGATCTCGGCCAGGTCGTCGGGGCTGCCGGGCCGGACGTCCACGCCGGACGGTACGGCGGTCCGGCCGGCGTCCGGGGCAGCGAGGTCGAGCACGGCATAGGCCTGCTCGTGACCGAAGCCGAGGTCGACGAGGGCCGCGTGCCGGGCCGGGTCAGCGGTGCGGACGACCGCGGTGTGGGTGCGGTGGCCGGCCGCGAACCAGGCGCCGGCCTGCACGGCGTACGCCTCGCGGAGCGCAGCCGGGTCGCCGACCAGCCCGAACACCGGCGCGGCCTGCGCCCCGCCACCGGGCCGGCCGAGCCAGGCCGCGACGAGCGTGCCGTCCCGGCGCAGGACGGTGCCGTCGAGGTCGTCCAGCAGCGGCCGGACGGTGGCGGCGTCGCCGGTCGCCGGGCCGAGGAGGTCGTCCGCCGACCGGTCCCGGGCGTGCTCGGCGGCGGCCAGCTCGGCGACCTGGTCGAGGTCGCCGGCCTCGACCGGGCCGGCGGCCAGCGCGGGCCGGGTGGATGTCGTCATGCCCAGCACGCTAGGGGTCGCGGCTTGCAGCCGGCTTGCAGACGCCCAGGTTCGCCAGCGGGCCGGTGAGACGCCGACGGGCGGCCCCTCTCGCGAGGGACCGCCCGTCGGTGCGTTGCGGTGGTGCGGTGCTGCGGTGGACTCAGAAGTCCATGCCGCCCATGCCGCCGTCGCCGCCACCCATGCCGCCGCCGGCCGGCGCCTTCTCCGGCTTGTCGGCGATGACGACCTCGGTGGTGAGGAAGAGGCCGGCGATCGACGCCGCGTTCTGCAGCGCCGAGCGGGTGACCTTGGCCGGGTCGATGATGCCGGCCTTGATCATGTCCTTGTACTCGCCGGTGGCCGCGTCGAGGCCGTGACCGACCTCGAGGTTGCGCACCTTCTCGACCACGACGCCGCCCTCGAGGCCGGCGTTGATGGCGATCTGCTTGAGCGGGGCCTCCAGCGCGATCTTCACGATGTTGGCGCCGGTCTGCTCGTCCGCGTCCAGGTCGAGCTTGTCGAACGCGGTGGTCGAGGCCTGCAGGAGCGCGACGCCACCACCGGCGACGATGCCCTCCTCGACCGCGGCCTTGGCGTTGCGCACCGCGTCCTCGATGCGGTGCTTGCGCTCCTTGAGCTCGACCTCGGTCGCCGCGCCGGCCTTGATGACGGCGACGCCGCCGGCCAGCTTGGCGAGGCGCTCCTGGAGCTTCTCGCGGTCGTAGTCGGAGTCCGACTTCTCGATCTCGGCGCGGATCTGGTTGACCCGGCCGGCGATCTGCTCGGCGTCACCGCCACCCTCGACGATCGTCGTCTCGTCCTTGGTGACGACGACCTTGCGGGCCCGGCCGAGCAGGTCGACGCCCGCGCTCTCGAGCTTGAGGCCGACCTCCTCGGAGATGACCTGGCCACCGGTGAGGATCGCGATGTCCTGCAGCATGGCCTTGCGGCGGTCGCCGAAGCCGGGCGCCTTGACGGCGACCGAGCGGAACGTGCCGCGGATCTTGTTCACGACCAGGGTCGACAGCGCCTCGCCGTCGACGTCCTCGGCGATGATGACCAGCGGCTTGCCGGACTGCATGACCTTCTCGAGCAGCGGCAGCAGGTCCTTCACCGCGGAGATCTTGGAGTTGCGCGATGAGGATGTAGGGGTCCTCGAGCACGGCCTCCATGCGCTCCGGGTCGGTGACGAAGTACGCGGAGATGTAGCCCTTGTCGAAGCGCATGCCCTCGGTGAGCTCGAGCTCGAGGCCGAAGGTGTTGCTCTCCTCGACGGTGATGACGCCTTCCTTGCCGACCTTGTCCATGGCCTCGGCGATCATCTCGCCGATGGTCGGGTCGGCGGCGGAGATCGAGGCCGTGGCCGCGATCTGCTCCTTGGTCTCGACCGGCTTGGCCATCTTGGAGAGCTCTTCGCTCACCCGCTCGACGGCCTTCTCGATGCCGCGCTTGAGCGCCATCGGGTTCGCGCCGGCGGCGACGTTGCGCAGGCCCTCGCGGACCAGCGCCTGGGCCAGGACGGTCGCGGTCGTCGTGCCGTCACCGGCGACGTCGTCGGTCTTCTTCGCGACCTCCTTGACGAGCTCGGCGCCGATCTTCTCGTACGGGTCCTCGAGCTCGATCTCCTTGGCGATGGAGACGCCGTCGTTGGTGATCGTGGGGGCGCCCCACTTCTTCTCCAGGACGACGTTGCGGCCACGCGGGCCGAGCGTCACCTTGACGGCGTCGGCGAGCTGGTTCATGCCCCGCTCGAGGCCGCGCCGGGCCTCCTCGTCGAACGCGATGATCTTTGACATGCGGTTCCGGTCCTCCCGATCGGGGTGGATGAGGATCCGGGGGTGCCCGCGACGGACGGTCGGCTCGGCCGGCGACTGTCGCCGGGACCGCGCCGGCCTCACCTGGCCGGATCCGGTCGTTCTGTCACTCTCGTAGTCAGAGTGCTAAGGACCATGATTAGCACTCACCCCTGCCGAGTGCAAGCGGACCGGGGCATCCGCGGACCCGGCCGAGCAGGCCGCCGGACGCAGGACGGCCCGGCCCCCGCGGGGACCGGGCCGTGCTGGTGACGGTGGACCGTCAGACCGCGCGCACCGCGTCGGCCTGCGGACCCTTCTGACCCTGCGAGATCTCGAACTCGACGCGCTGACCCTCCTCGAGGGACCGGTAGCCGTCCATCTGGATGGCGCTGTAGTGGACGAAGACGTCCTCGCCCTCGTCGACGGCGATGAAGCCGTAGCCCTTCTCGCTGTTGAACCACTTGACGGCGCCCTGAGGCATCGTTCTTCTCCTGCTGTGCTGGGCCGACGGGCCCGCACCACACGGGACCCGGGTCGTGCTCGACCCGACCCGAGGAGGGTTGGGGCTCCGCGAACAGGTTCTTGGTGCTCTCGAAGCTCGACCGAGCCGCAGCGTAGTAGCGCGCGCAGGCGACGTCAGGAGATCGATGACATCGGTTCGTGACATCCACCCGGTTGGCCCGCCCGGGCGGGCCGGGGTCAGGCCAGGCCGGTGGCCGTGAACGCCGCGGCCGAGGCCGGGATGGTGGCTCGCCGGCCCGACGTGCGGCGCGACGGCGTCCAGGGTCTTCAGCCCCTCCCCGGTGTTGAACACCACGGTGTCGGCGTCCGGGTCGAGCTGGCCCGCCTCGAGCAGCTTCTTCAGCGTCGCGACGGTCACCCCGCCCGCGGTCTCGGCGAAGATGCCCTCGGTGCGGGCCAGCAGCCGGATGCCCTCGACGACCTCCTCGTCGGTGACGTCCTCGACCAGCCCGCCGGTGCGCCGCACGGTGTCCAGCACGTACGGCCCGTCGGCCGGGTTGCCGATCGCCAGCGACTTGGCGATGGTGTCCGGCCGGACCGGGCGGACGACGTCGTGGCCGGCCTTGAACGCGGCCGAGACCGGCGAGCAGCCGGTGGCCTGCGCGCCGAAGATCTTGTACGGCGACGCGTCGACGAGACCGAGCGACACCAGCTCGCCGAACGCCTTGTCGACCTTGGTGAGCTGCGAGCCGGAGGCCACCGGGATCACGACCTGCTCCGGCAGCCGCCAGCCGAGCGCCTCGGCGACCTCGTAGCCGAGGGTCTTGGAGCCCTCCGCGTAGTAGGGCCGGACGTTGACGTTCACGAACGCCCAGTCCTCGTGGTCGCCGGCCAGCTCGGAGGCGACCCGGTTGACGTCGTCGTAGGTCCCCTCGACCGCGACCAGCGTCGCCGCCGTACACGGCGGTGGTGACGATCTTCTGCTGCTCGAGGTCGGCCGGGACCAGCACCACCGAGCGGATCCCGGCCCGGGCGGCGGCCGCCGCGACCGCGTTGGCGAGGTTGCCGGTCGACGGACAGGCCAGCGTGGTGAAGCCGAGCTCGCGGGCCGCAGCCAGCGCGACGCCGACGACCCGGTCCTTGAACGAGTGGGTCGGGTTGGCGCTGTCGTCCTTGACCCACAGCGCGCGCATGCCCAGCGCGCGGGCCAGGTTGTGCGCAGGAACCAGCGGGGTGCAGCCCGGCTCGAGGTTCGGGGTGTCGCGCACGGTCGACGGGACCGGCAGCAGGTCCTGGTAGCGCCAGATGTTCTGCGGGCCGGCCTCGATCGAGGCCCGGGTGACGGCGCCGAACTCGTAGGCCACCTCGAGCGGGCCGAAGCACTCGCCGCAGGCGTAGAACGGGCCGAGCGGCACGGTCGCGCCGCACTCGCGGCAGGACAGGTGGCGGGCGGGGCCGAGATCGGGACCACCGGGGATGGTCACGGTGGGCGACGCGGTGGCTGTGGCACCGGTAGACATGAGCAGAGTCCTTCCTCATCTGTCCCGGTGACGCGATGCCCCGGGCCGGAGTTGGCACCGTGACCGCGCAGCGAGGCTGCGTGGTGCGGTTGCCGGGGCTTCGTCGGGCCGTTCCCTCTGCCCCTCTGGATGAGCGGTGTTCAGTTGTGCCGACCACTGTAGGTCGCATGCCGCCGCTGTGAGACGCCTCGTCCGCCCGCTGAGATCCGCCGGCGACCTACGCTTCGGCAGGTGGAGGCACGGTGGCGGGTGCGACAGGTGGTCAACGTCGTCAACCTCTCGACGCCGCTCGGCCTGCTCGTCGCGCTGGCCGGGCGGGCGCGGCTGTCCCGCGGGCCGGACGGGCTGCTGCTCGCCCGACGGCTCCGGCTCGGCGTACCCGCCCCGGCCTTCACCGTCGGCAACGTGGTGCTGATCCGGGTCGACGACGAGGCGCTGGCCCGGCGACCCGGGCTGCTGCGGCACGAGGCCCGGCACGCCACGCAGTACGCCTGCTGCGTCGGCCCGGTGCTGCTGCCGCTCTACGGGCTGGCGGCGGTCTGGTCGTGGCTGCGCTGCCGCGACCCCGCGTCGTACAACGTCTTCGAAGTGCGCGCCGGGTTGGCGGACGGCGGCTACCCGGAGCGGCGCCGTCGGCCGACCGGTGGCGGCAGAGTTGCTTGATCACCCCGGACGGCGGGAAGGTGCCGCCCATGGCTTCGTCCGGCTCGGCCCCGCTGCTCGTCGCGTCCAACCGCGGACCGCTGTCCTTCGTCGAGCGTGACGACGGGACCCTGGAGGCCAGTCGCGGTGGCGGCGGGCTGGTGTCCGGGCTGTCCGGGCTCGGCAGCGACGACGTGGTCTGGGTCTGCGCGGCGCTGTCCGACGGCGACCGCGCCGCGGCCCGCCAGGTCGAGGACGGCCGGCTCGACCTCAACGGCCACGACACCGGTGGCATCGCGGTCCGGATGCTCGACATCGACCCCGCCACGTTCCACCGGGCGTACAACGCGGTCGCGAACTCCACCCTGTGGTTCGTGCACCACCTGCTCTACGCGATGCCGACCTCGCCGGCTTTCGACTCCGGCTTCCGGCGCGAGTGGTCGTCCTACCAGGCCTACAACCAGGCGTTCGCCGACGCGCTCGCGGCCGAGGCGGCGGAGGGCGCCAAGGTGCTGGTGCAGGACTACCACCTCACCCTGCTGCCCCAGCAGCTGCGCGACGCTGCGCCCGGACCTGCGGATCGCGCACTTCTCGCACACGCCGTGGGCACCGGTCGACTACTTCCGGGTGCTGCCGGGCGCCGTCGCTCGCGACACCCTGCTCGGGATGCTGGGCGCCGACCACGCGGGGTTCCACTCGATGCGCTGGGCCCGGGCGTTCGCGTCGTGCTGCGCCGAGGTGCTGGGCGCCGAGGTCGGTGACAACCAGGTGACGTACGACGGGCACACGACCCGGCTCGGAGTGCACCCGCTCGGGGTCGACGCCGAGTCGCTGCGCGAGCGCGGGCACGCCGACGACGTCGAGACCCGGTTGACCGCGCTGCGGCGCAAGCTCGGCGACCGCAAGTGCATCGTGCGGGTCGACCGCACCGAGCTGAGCAAGAACATCGGCCGCGGGCTGCTGGCCTACCGCGAGCTGCTGCGGCAGCTACCCCGAGTGGCGCGGCAAGGTCACCCACCTCGCGTCGGCCTACCCGAGCCGTCACGACCTGCCGGAGTACCGGGAGTACACCGCGCAGGTGCAACGGCTGGCCACCGAGATCGAGGACGAGTTCGGCACCGACGACTGGCGGCCGATCGTGCTCGACGTCACCGACGACTACGCGCGGTCCCTCGCGCTCTACCGGTTCGGCGACGTGCTGCTGGTGAACCCGGTGCGCGACGGCATGAACCTGGTCGCCAAGGAGGTGCCGGTGCTGTCGGAGAACGGCTGCGCGATCGTGCTCTCCACCGAGGCCGGGGTCGCCGACGAGTTCGGCGACGACGCGCTGCTGGTCAACCCGTTCGACGTGTCGGGCACGGCCGACGCCCTGCACCAGGCCCTGTCGATGGGAGACGACGAGCGCCGGGCCCGCACCGACCGGCTGGCCGCGGCCTCGACCCGACTGCCCCCCAGCGCCTGGCTGGCCGAGCAGGTCGACGCGCTGGACTGACGCGGCCTAGAGCGCGTCGGCCAGCGCGCCGAGCAGTTCGACAACGCCGTCCGGGCCGTCGACGACCAGGTCGGCCCGGTCGGCGAGCGCGGTCACCTCGGTCGACCCGCTGCACACCAGCAGTCCCGGTGTCCCGGCTGCCCGCAACGCGTCCACCGCGTCGAAGGCCGCGAGGTCGCCGAGGTCGTCGCCGACGAACATGACAGCGGACAGCGACCGCTCCTGGACCAGGCTCCGCAGCGCGTCGCCCTTGTCACCGCCGGCCGGCCGCAGCTCGAGGACGAACCGGCCCGGCTCGACGACCAGCCCGGTCTCGGCGGCCAGCTCGGACAGCGGGCGCCGGAGCAGGTCGAGAGCAGCCTGCGGGTCAGCGGCCCGGCGGGTGTGCACGGCGACCGCGGCGCCCTTGTCCTCGACGAACGTCCCGTCCGGTGCACCGGCGTCCGACAGCAGGTGGGGGAGCCGGCGCCGCGCGTCGTCGACCGCCGACAGCGCCTCCGGCCCGGTGACCTCCCCCTCCTCCCACCGCTCCAGGCCGTAGTGGCCGAGGACGACCAGGCCAGGGACGTCCGCGATCCCGGCGTACTCCACGGCGGTGCCGGCGGGCCGGCCGGTCACGACGGCGACCCGGACCCCGGCTGCCGCCAGCCGGGTCAGGACGGCGGGCACCTCGGGGTGGCCGCGGGCGGCGTCGGGGTCAGGCACGATCGGCGCCAGGGTTCCGTCGAAGTCCAGCCCGATCAGCGCGCGGGACGGGTCGCCGAGCAGGGCAGCGACCCCGGCCCGGCCGGCTTCGGTCGACGGCTCGGGCAGGCTCACGGCCACCGGGTCAGCCCGGGTAGGAGTCGGTCACGACGACGGTGAGACGGGTCGTCGACAGGTTGCCGAACCGTGGCCGGATGCGCGGGTCGGTCGGCAGGGTCTCCGCAGCGGCCTGCGCCGCCGCCTCCTCGCCCTCGGGGTAGTAGACCGTGGTCGCCGGGACGACGCCGCGGAAGTTGCCGACCGCCGGGACCGTCCAGCCCTTCCCACGCAGGACGTCGGCGACCGACCCGGCGAGGCCGCCCCGGGTGGTCTGGTTGAGGACGACGACCTCGACGTCGCGCAGCGCTGCCGGCCGCTCGGTCGTCTCCTCGGCCGAGCTCGGCGGGGCGGTGCTCGTCGACGGCGTGCTGGACGGGGCCGTGCTCAGCGCCTCGCGGGTCGCCGTCCCGGGCGTCGACGTGGAGGCGGCCGCCCGCGGCTGGCCCGGGTCCTCACCCCGCCAGACGGCCAGCGAGGTGACCAGGGCGGTGACGGCGACGACGGCCAGCACCGAGGGAATCAGGGCCGACGCCACGCTGCGACCGGTGCGGTGGGCGCCCCGCCGACTGCGGGGTGGGGGTGAGCTCATGACGGGCTCCGACGGTAGCGTCGGTCAGACCTCGATGCCCAGCCGGCGGGCCGAGCGGGCCCGCTGCCGGGCCGAGCGCAGCCGGCGGAGCCGCTTCACCAGCATCGGGTCGCTGGCCAGCGCCTCGGGCCGGTCGATCAGGGCGTTGAGCACCTGGTAGTAGCGGGTGGCCGACATGTCGAACAGCTCGCGGATCGCCTGCTCCTTGGCGCCGGCGTACTTCCACCACTGCCGCTCGAACGCGAGGATCTCCTGGTCGCGCTCGCTCAGCAGCGCCCCTGCTCCGGCCTCGTTCGGCCGGAAGGCGTTGGCGGCGTCCATGGCACTCCTCGGTTCACACGCGTCGTCACGCTCGTCCGGGCCATCGTACGGGCGAATCACACCGGTGTCATTCACCTGGGCGTGTCTCCGGCCAGCGGGTTCAGGGTGACCCCGGCCGCGCGGATCGCGTCGACCAGCCGCTCGCCCGGACCCACCCGCTCGCCGGACCAGACCACCGACCGGACCAGCTCGCCCTGGACCACCGCTCCCGGCTCCACCACCGGTGCACCGCCGGATGCCGCCATGTTCGCCCGGAGGTAGTCGGCCGGGGTGCCGCAGTCGACGGTCGGCAGGTCGGTGACCGCGAGGTCGAGGCTCCCGTCGGCGTGCAGCTCCCGCCACGAGACCTCGTAGAGACCGGACGGCTGCGGCGCGAGGTCACGCACCGACCACCACGGCAGCAGCGCCGTCCCGACGTAGCGCAGGTCGCCGAAGTCGCCGCGGTCGCCGTCCCGGACGCAGAGCAGCCGCGGGCGCTCGCCGTCCCAGTCGGCCAGCAGCTCACCGACCGGGTCGCCGTGCGGGAAGAAGGCGTCGGCGTTGGTCACCAGAACGGGGGCGCCGTCGATCCACCCCCGCAGCTGGCCGAGCGCTCCCGCCGTACCGAGCGCGACCGGCCGCTCGACGGACAGGTGCAGGTCACGGTCGGCCACGGCGTCCCGCACCTGGTAGGCCAGGTGGTGCGCGTTCACCGCCGTACGCCGGACGTGCGGGGCCAGCCGCTCCAGCGCGAGGTCCAGCAGGGTGCGGCCACCCACCGTGCACAGCGGCTTGGGCCGTACGTCGGTCAGCGGCCGCAGCCGGGTCCCGGCGCCGGCCGCGAGCACGACACCCACCAGATCGGTCACGTCGGCCACGCTCTCACGAGCAGGGAATCCCGTTCGCGAGCCCCACGTTCACCTCGACATGCCCGCCGTGACCGTCGACGACGTCCTGTCCCTCCCCCGGCTTCCCGCGCCCGACCTCGCCGCGACCGACCGGCCGGTCCGTTCGGTGACCACCGCGCCACGGGGCTTCGAGGGCGAGGGGTTCCCGGTGCGGCGCGCCTTCGCCGGCATCGACCTCGCGGATCTCGACCCGTTCGTGCACCTCGACCAGATGGGCGAGGTGGAGTACGCGCCGGGCGAGCCCAAGGGCACGCCGTGGCACCCGCACCGCGGCTTCGAGACCGTCACTTACATGATCGACGGCGAGATGGCCCACCAGGACTCCAACGGTGGCGGGGGCCTGATCAGCAACGGCGACACCCAATGGATGACCGCAGGGTCCGGGATCCTGCACATCGAGACGCCGCCCGAGGCACTGGTGATGAGCGGTGGGCTGTTCCACGGCTTCCAGCTCTGGGTGAACCTGCCACGCGACAAGAAGTGGGCACCGCCGCGCTACCAGGACATCCGTGGCGCCAAGGTCGGCCTGCTGGCATCGGCCGACGGCGGCGGCCTGGTGCGCGTCATCGCCGGCTCGCTGCCCGGGGTCGAGGACGTGACCGGGCCTGGCTCGACCTACACGCCGATCACGCTGACGCACGCCACCCTCCAGCCGGGTGCGTCGCTCACGCTGCCCTGGCGGCCGGACTTCAACGCGCTGGTCTACGCGCTCGCGGGGTCGGGCACCGTCGGCGCCGAAGGACGCCCGGTGCGGGCCGGGCAGCTCGCCCTGCTGGGCGCCGGCGACACGGTGACGGTGCGGGCCGACGCGACGCAGGACAGCCGCAGCCCCGAGCTCGACGTGCTGGTGCTCGGCGGCCGGCCGATCAAGGAGCCGGTCGCGTGGTACGGCCCGTTCGTGATGAACGAGGAGTCCGAGCTGCGGCAGGCCTTCGAGGACTTCCAGGCCGGCAAGCTCGGCACCGTCCCCGCCCACCACTAACCCCCGACAGCGGGCCGTCGACCACGTAAACGTGGTCGACGGTTGCTGCGCATGGCGCCGGCGCATTGCGGAGCGACCGTCGGCCTTGTCGGGTACGCCGGACAGGCGCCACTCCCGCCTCGGCCGTCTCGCTGCTCGACACGCGACATTTCGGACTTCGGCCAGCGTCTGCATATAGTCCAGCAACAACAGTTTCTTGATGGAGAAAGGTGCAACGATGGTCTTCACCGCCGCTCGGCGCACAGCCGCCCTCGTGGCCGCTGGTCTGGTCTCAACTCTGGCTCTCGCGGCGTGTGCCAGCACCGACTCGCCCTCCGGCGACGCGGCTGCAGCAGGCTCCGACGGGGGCAAGGAAGTCACCCTGTCCCTGGTCGCCTACTCGACGCCTCAGGCGGCGTACGAGAAGATCATCGCCGCGTTCCAGAAGACGGACGCCGGCAAGAACGTGAAGTTCACCCAGTCGTACGGCGCCTCCGGCGACCAGAGCCGCGCGGTCGAAGCCGGCCTCCCCGCCGACTTCGTCATGTTCTCGCTCGAGACCGACATGACCCGCCTGGTCGACGCCGGCCTGGTCGACGCCGCCTGGAACACCGACGAGCACAAGGGCAACATCACCGACTCGGTCGTCGCCCTCGTGACCCGCAAGGGCAACCCGAAGGGGATCAAGGACTGGCCGGACCTGCTGGCCAAGGACGTCGAGGTCATCACGCCCAACCCGTTCTCCTCCGGCGGCGCCCGGTGGAACATCATGGGCGCCTACGGCTCCCGCATCGCCAGCGGGGACAGCGAGGCGGACGCCGAGAAGTTCCTCGCCGACATGCTCGGGAACGTCCCGGTCCAGGACGACAGCGCCCGAGCCGCGCTGCAGACCTTCACCGGTGGCAAGGGTGACGTCCTGATCTCCTACGAGAACGAGGCGATCTTCGCCCAGCAGAACGGCCAGGACCTCGACTACGTGGTCCCCGACTCCACCCTGCTGATCGAGAACCCGGCGGCGATCACCTCCAACTCCGAGCACCCCAAGGAGGCGCAGGCCTTCCTCGACTTCGTCCGGGGCGAGGAGGCACAGAAGATCTTCGCCGAGAACGGCTACCGGCCGGTCCTCGAGGGGGCCGACACCGCCGGCCAGGACTTCCCCGAGCCGTCCGGTCTGTTCACCATCGAGGACCTCGGTGGCTGGGCCGACGTCACGACGAAGTTCTTCGACGCCGAGAAGGGCATCGTCACCGAGATCGAGCGCAACCTCGGGGTCTCGGTTGAGAAGTAGCACCACGGACGCCGGGGTTGGCGCGGGCCCGAGTCCGCGCCAGCCCTCGGCACCCCCGTGTCGGGCGCCGCGGCCCGGGTGTCCCCCGGCCCGCGGCGCCCGCGCGCCGGCCGCGCCCTGCACGGTCGCGGCCGGACCATCGGCCTGAGCCTGGTGATGACCTACCTGAGCGTCATCGTGCTCATCCCGCTCGCGCCGTCGTCTGGCAGAGCCAGGCGAACGGCTTCGGCGGTTTCTGGCGGGCCGTCACCACCCCGGAGGCCGCGTCCACGCTCAAGCTGACCATCGGTGCCTCGTTCCTGGTGGCGGTCATCAACATGCTCATCGGCACGCTGATCGCCTGGATCCTGGTCCGTGACCGGCTGCCCGGCCGGGCGGTCTTCGACGCGCTGATCGACCTGCCGTTCGCCCTGCCGACGATCGTCGCCGGCCTCGCGCTGCTGACGGTCTACGGTCCCGGCAGCCCGCTGGGGCTCGACCTCGCCTACACCCGGGCCGCCGTCGTGCTGGCGCTGTTGTTCGTCACGCTGCCCTTCGTGGTGCGGACCGTGCAGCCCGTGCTGCTCGAGCTGGACACCGAGATGGAGGAGGCAGCGGCCTCGCTGGGGGCGAGCCCGGCCACGATCTTCTTCCGGATCATCCTGCCGAACATCGCGCCCGCGATGGCCGCCGGAACTGCCCTGGCGTTCGCCCGGGCGGTGAGCGAGTTCGGCTCGACCGTCCTCATCTCGGGCAACCTGCCGTTCAAGACCCAGGTGGCCTCGGTGCACATCTTCAACCAGCTGGAGAGCGACAACGTCACCGGAGCGGCGGCGGTATCGACCGTCCTGCTCGTCGTCTCCCTCGTCATGCTGGTGTCCCTGGACCTGCTGCAGCGATGGGGGGCGCGTCGTGGCTAGCCCGAGTGTGCTCGTCCGGCCGGCACTCCGCGGGATCGCGGTTCTCTACCTCACCTTCCTGCTGGTGATCCCGGTCGCGCTGATCTTCTACCGCACCTTCGAGGGCGGCGTGCAGCCGGTCATCGACGGACTCACCAGCCCGGCGACGATCCACGCCTTCCAGATCACGGCTGTCGTGGCGTTCTACGCGGTCCTCGCCAACACCCTGTTCGGCGTCGCGACCGCGATCCTGCTGGTGCGCCACAACTTCCGCGGCAAGCGGGTGCTCAACGCCCTGATCGACCTGCCGATCGCCGTGTCACCGGTCATCGTCGGCCTGGCGCTGATCCTGGTCTACGGCCGCACTACGGGCGTCGGCAGGACGCTGGCCGGGATCGGCATCAACGTCATCTTCTCGATCCCCGGCATGGTGATGGCCACCATCTTCGTGTGCATCCCGCTGGTGGTACGCGCGGTGGCACCGGTGCTCGAGGAGATCGGCGACGAGCAGGAGCAGGCGGCCGCCACCCTCGGCGCCGGACCGGTCCAGACCTTCCTGCGCATCACGCTGCCGTCGATCCGCGGCGCCTTGGCGTACGGCGTGGTGCTGGCGCTGGCCCGTTCGCTCGGCGAGTACGGCGCGGTCGCCGTCGTGTCGGGCCGGTTGGTCGGCCGGACCCAGACCGTCACCCTGCTGGTCCAGGAGCGCTACCTCAACTTCGACCAGGAGACGGCGTACGCCTGCGCTCTCCTCCTGGTCGTCACTGCCGTGGTGGCGCTGGTCATCAGCCGCGCGCTGGCCCCCAAGGAGATCACCAGATGAGCATCATCGTCCGCGACGTGTCCAAGAGCTTCGGCGACTTCGCCGCGCTCACCGACGTCTCCGTCGACATCCCCACCGGCGGCCTGACGGCGCTGCTCGGGCCCAGCGGTGGCGGCAAGTCCACCCTGCTGCGGGTCATCGCCGGGCTGGAGAAGCCGGACACCGGGCTGGTCGAGATCGAGGGCCGCGAGGCCACCGGGCTGCCGGTGCAGGACCGCGGCGTCGGCTTCGTGTTCCAGCACTACGCCGCGTTCAAGCACCTCACGGTGCGGCGCAACATCGCCTTCGGGCTGGAGATCCGCAAGCGGCCGAAGGCCGAGATCACCAAGCGGGTCGACGAGCTGCTCGAGCTGGTGCACCTGGAGCAGTTCGCGCACCGCTACCCGGCCCAGCTCTCCGGTGGTCAGCGCCAGCGGATGGCGCTGGCCCGTGCGCTCGCCGTCGAGCCGGCCGTGCTGCTGCTCGACGAGCCGTTCGGCGCGCTGGACGCCCAGGTCCGCAAGGAGCTGCGCGCCTGGCTGCGCCGGCTGCACGACCAGGTCCACGTGACCACGGTGTTCGTCACGCACGACCAGGAGGAGGCGATGGAGGTCGCCGACTCGATCGTGGTGATGGCCGGCGGCGAGGTGCGGCAGGTCGGCACACCCGACCAGCTCTACGACGAGCCGGCCGACGACTTCGTCATGAGCTTCCTCGGGCCGGTCACGAAGCTGAAGGGGCAGCTCGTCCGCCCGCACGACCTGGAGCTCTCGACCGAGCCGCGGCCCGAGACCGTCGTCGCGACCGTCACCCGGGTCACCCGGCTGGGCTTCGAGGTGCGGGTCGACCTGCAGATCGACGACGAGGAGCTCTGGGCCCAGGTCACGCGAGGAACCTCCGAGCAGCTCGGCCTGGTCGAGGGCCAGACCCTGCACGTACGCCGGTCCGCGCCGGTGCGTGCCGCTGCCGCCGCGGTCTCCTGACCTCGTCCGTCCCGGCGTAGGGTCACCCGCATGGGCACCCTGATGGCCGTCCTGGCCACCCTCGCGTTCTGCTCCTGCGCCGTCCTGCTCGTGGTCCGCAGCACGGTCCGGGCGGTACGTCGGCGGCTGATCGGCCTGCGTGAGGCCGCAGCCCTGCGGGCCCGGGCCTACGGCATCGGCCCGGCGGCGGAGGTGGCCCGGCTGCGTCGCGAGATGGAGCGCTCGGTCGGCGGCGCGCGGCGCGCCCTTGCGGCCGCCCGGGCCGTGCAGGCACCCGTCGGCGACGTGCGGTCGTTGCTGGCCCGCCTCGAGCTCGCGGCGCGTGCGGTCGACGGCGAGCTGCAGATGCTCGAGTCACAGCCGGACCGGGCCCGGCTGACGGCCGCGCTGGAGACCGCCCGGGTGCGCGCCGACCTGGTCACCACGTCGGCGGCCGAGCTGGTCGACGGGCTGCTGCACGCCTCCGGGTACCGGGACGACGAGCTCTCGCTGCTGCACGCCGCGTGCGCGCTGGAGGCCGAGGCCCTGCGGTCGACGCGTGCGTCCACCCGCGACCTCACCAACCGCTAGGGGCGTTCGTCGACGCCGTACTTCTCGGCGATCGTGACCACGTGCCGGGGCAGCTTGCCGGTGAGGACGTCCTGCAGGGTGACCTCCTCGAGGACGTGCCGCAGGCTGCCGCGCACCGCGATCCACACCGTGCGCAGCGGCTCGGTCGGACCGACGTAGGCCAGCGACGCCGGGCTGGTGTCGCGCACGGTGGCGAGCGGACCCTCGACGGCGCGGATCACGTCGGCGATGGCGATCTCAGAGGCCGGCTTGGCCAGCGTGTAGCCGCCCTCCGGGCCGCGCCGGCTGACCAGCAGCTTGTGCTGCTTGAGCTGGCGCAGGATCTCGAGCAGGAACTTCAGCGGGATCTGCTGTGCGGTCGCCAGCTGCTCGGCCTTGACCGGCTCGACGGAGGCGTCCGAGGCCAGCTGGACGAGCGCCCGCACGGCGTAGTCGACCCGGGCTGTCACGCGCATGGCGGACACTCTGTCAGGAACTGCGCCGGAGCCGGCATCCGGCGCGCTGCGGGCAGGTGCATCCGGCCGGCGGTGCGCCGCGGAACCACGGTCATGCCGATCCGACGGACGACCATCACCGCCAGTCCCCGCCCCGCGCCGGCCCCGCCGCCGCCGTCACCGCCGCCTGGCCCCGACCAACCTCAGGCGTCGAAGTCGAGCTCGACCTCGTCGGACACCGGGACCGACTGGCAGGCCAGCACGAAGCCCGGCCGCCATCTCCTCGGCGTCGAGCGCGTAGTTGCGGTCCATCGACACCTCGCCGGAGACGAGCTTGGCCCGGCAGGTGCCGCAGACGCCGCCCTTGCAGGCGTAGGGCGCGTCGGCCCGGACCGCGAGCACGGCGTCGAGCACCCGCTCGCCGGTGCGCGGCACCTGGACCGTGGTGGCGCGGCCGTCCAGGGTCGACGACCACCGTGCTGCGTCCCGGCCGCCCGGACCTGCTCGGCCGTCACCGACACTCGCGCGGCGCCTCGCCCTCGACGTGGAACAGCTCGGCGTGCACGTGCGTCGCCGCCGACGCCGGCCTCGAGCAGCACCTCGCGGGCACCGCTCGACCATCGCGAACGGCCCGCACAGGAACCACTCGTCGACCGTGTCCGACCGGCAGCAGCGCCGTCGAGCAGCCGGCGCAGCCGTCGGCGGGTCGAGCCGGCCGCTGAGCAGCTCGGCCTCCTGCGGCTCGCGGGACAGCACGTGCAGCAGCCGGAACCGGTCCGGGTAGCGGTCCTTCAGGTCGGCGAGCTCCTCGAGGAACATCACCGACGCCGCGGTCCGGTTGCCGTAGACCAGCGTGCACCGTGCTCGCCGGCTCGACCTCGAGCACCGTCGCGACGATCGACAGCACCGGCGTGATGCCGCTGCCGGCCGCGACGGCGCAGTAGTGCCGGGCCTGCGCCGGGTCGAGCGTGCGGGGTGAAGCGCCCGGTCGGCGTCATCACGTCGAGCACGTCGCCGACCTTGCAGCGTCGCGGTGGCGTGCCCGGAGAACACGCCGCCGTCCAGCCGCTTGACGCCGATCCGCAGCCGGCCGCTGGCCGGCCGGCGCGCAGATCGAGTAGTTGCGGCGCACCTCGTCGCCGTCGACCTCGGTGCGCACCGTCAGGTGCTGGCCGGCGTCGAACGCGTAGTCGTCGCGCAGCTCGTCGGGGACCTCGAAGGTGATCGCCACCGCGTCGTCGGTGAGCGGCTCGACGCGCCGACACCCGCAGCGGGTGGAACGTGCCGTGCCGCCGACCGGTGTCGACGACCGTGGTCGGCGCGGTGAGATCGGTGGTCATCGTCAGATCGCCTTGAAGTGGTCGAACGGCTCGCGGCAGGCGTGCACGACCCACAGCGACTTGCACGCGGTCGAGCCGAACCGGCTGGTCTCGCGGGTGTCCGGCGCTGCCGCACTGCGGGCAGCGCACCGACAGTGACAGCGCGACGGGGCCGTCCGACGGCGGACGCCGGGACGGGGGCGCGATGCCGTACTCCTGCAGCTTGCGCCGTCCCTGCCTCGGTCATCCAGTCGGTGGTCCAGGCCGGGCGACAGCACGGTGCGGACCTCGACGCGCTCGAAGCCGGCCGCCGCGCACCGCCGCCTCGACGTCGTGCGCGGATCGACGTCCATCGCCGGGCAGCCGGAGTAGGTCGGGCGTGACCGTCACGTGACCGTGCCGTCGTCGGCCAGCGCGACGTCGCGCAGCACGCCGAGGTCGGCGATGGTCAGCACCGGGACCTCCGGGTCGAGCACCGACGCGGCGGCCGGCCTGCGCGTCGGACGAGTGTCGCGGTCGTCGTGCTCACCACGACGCCCCCGGGTGGGAGCGGTGCAGGTGCTGCATCTCGGCCAGCAGGTAGCCGAGCGCCTCGGTGTGGATGCCGCGCCGACCGCCGCCGGGGGCGTGCGCAGCCGTCGTCCGGCCGGGTGCAGCGTCGCCTCGTCGAGGACCCGGTCGACGTAGCCGTCCCAGCCCGCGCGCAGGGTCGAGGCGTCGACCGCGACACCGTCGGCCACCAGCGCCTGCTCGACCTCGTCGGTGCCGAACAGCTCGTCGGCGTACGGCCAGACCCGGTCGAGCCCGGCCTGCATCCGGCGGTGCGACTCGTCGGTGCCGTCGCCGAGGCGCAGCACCCACTGGGTGGCGTGGTCGCGGTGGTAGTCGACCTCCTTGACCGCCTTCGCCGGCGACGCCGGCCAGCGTCGCGTCGGTGCTGGCGGTGCAGGCCGTCGTACAGCGCGAGCTGGTAGGTCGAGAACAGCAGCTGGCGGGCCATGCGTGACCGCGAAGTCGTCGTTGGGCAGCTCGACGAGCTGCACGTTGAGGAACTCGCGCTCGTCGCGCAGGTAGGCCAGGTCGTCCTCGCTGCGGCCGGCGCCCTCGACCTCGCCGGCGTAGGTGAGCAGGGTGCGCGCCTGGCCGAGCAGGTCGAGGCCGATGTTGGCCAGCGCCACGTCCTCCTCGAGCTGCGGCGCGTTGGTGACCCACTCGCCGAGCCGGTGGGACAGCACCAGCGCGTCGTCGCCGAGCCGCAGCGCGTAGCGTGACCAGCGGCGTCGTGGGCGTGGCTCACAGGTGCTGCGACCTCGGCGGGGATGTCGTAGAACGTCGGGTGCCGGTAGGCCTTGTCGGCCGCGGGGTCGAAGAACGAGTCCTTCTCGTCCGGGCTGGACGCGATGATCGCCGCGGCCGGGACGACCCAGAGCGAGACGCCCTCGGACGCGCCGGGTGTAGACGTCGCGCGCGTTGCGCAGCGCCATCGCCGCGTCGGGCGCGTGCAGGCTGCCGACGTGCTGGTGGGACAGCCCGCGCCGGGCGCGGACGAAGACCTCCCAGAGCGGCCAGTCGCGCGCGGTCGCCTGCGCGTCATCGCGGCGGCACCGTGCCGCTCCTGCTGCGCACGCGCGGTGCCGCCTGCTTGTCGGCGTAGGCGACGCGCCGCCTCGCGCACCCACGCGCCCTCGTCGTGGGCCCGGCGGCGGTGCTCGATGCGCTGCCGCGTTGCACGGCCCGTTGCCCTTGAGCACCGCGAAGAACTCCGACCAGTCGATCGCACCGAAGCCGAGTGGCCGGTCTCCTCGTCGCAGCCGCAGGTCGGGGTCGGGCAGCGTCAGGCCGAGCACCTCCGACTGCGGCACGGTCATGTCGACGAACTTCTGGCGCAGCTCGTCGTTGGAGAACCGCTTGATCCCCCAGGCCATCGACTGCGCGGAGTTCGGCGACTCGTCGTCGGGCGGGCCGAACATCATCAGCGACGGCCACCACCAGCGGTCGACGGCGTCCTGGGCCATCGCCTGCTGCGCGGGGGTGCCGTGCGAGAGCGTGTGCAGGATCTCGAAGCCCTGCCGCTGGTGGAAGGACTCCTCCTTGCAGATGCGCACCATCGCGCGGGCGTACGGCCCGTAGGAGCAGCGGCAGATCGGCACCTGGTTGACGATCGCGGCGCCGTCGACCAGCCAGCCGATGGCCCCCATGTCGGCCCAGGTGAGCGTCGGGTAGTTGAAGATCGAGGAGTACTTCTGCCGGCCGGCGTGCAGCAGGTCGAGCAGCTCGGCGCGGTCGATGCCGAGGGTCTCGGCCGCGGAGTAGAGGTAGAGCCCGTGACCGGCCTCGTCCTGCACCTTGGCCATCAGGATCGCCTTGCGGCGCAGGCTGGGGGCCCGGGTGATCCAGTTGCCCTCGGGCTGCATGCCGATGATCTCGGAGTGCGCGTGCTGGGCGATCTGGCGGATCAGCGTCTTGCGGTAGCCCTCGGGCATCCAGTCGCGCGGCTCGATCCGGTCGTCGGCGTGCGATCAGCGCGTCGAAGCCGGCCTGCTGGGCGGTGCTGTCGTCGTCCACGCCGCGGAGTCTAGGCGGTTCATGTGACAGTGACCAAGCCCATTTGCCGAACCGTGTCACATCGCGGGCAAGGAGGGCGGTCCCTACGCTGTCGGGGTGCTGACACCGGAGGAGATCGCGCGCCGCAGCGCCGAGGCGATGATGAGCGGGGACCAGGCGTCGCTGATCGCGGGTGTCGAGCTGGTGGACGTCGGGCCGGGGCACGCGACCGCGACGATGACGGTCCGGCCGGACATGGTCAACGGGCACGACATCGCGCACGGCGGTTACGTGTTCCTGCTCGCCGACACCGCGTTCGCGGTGGCCTGCAACAGCTACGGCCAGAGCACGGTGGCGGCCGGCTGCGACATCGCGTTCGTCGCGCCGGTGCGGGCCGGTGACCGGCTGACCGCCGAGGCGCGGGAACGGCACCGAGCCGGCCGCAGCCGGCATCTACGACGTGTCGGTGGCCCGCGACGACGGCACGGTCGTCGCCGAGCTGCGCGGCCGCAGCCGAACCATCGCCGGCACCCTGGTGCCGCTGGAGGATGAGCAGTCATGAGCGAGGCGTTCCTGGTCGACGGCGTGCGCACCCCGATCGGCCGGTACGGCGGGGCGCTGGCCGCCGTCCGGCCGGACGACCTTGCGGCGCACGTGCTGCGCTGCCTCGTCGACCGCCTGCCGGGGGTGGACTGGTCGGCGATCGACGACGTCGTGCTCGGCTGCGCCAACCAGGCGGGCGAGGACAACCGCAACGTCGCGCGGATGGCGCTGCTGCTGGCCGGGCTGCCGGAGACGGTGTCCGGCACGACGGTCAACCGGCTGTGCGGGTCGGGAGCGGACGCGGTCGCGATCGCCGCACGGTCGGTGCGCGCCGGTGAGGCCGACCTGGTGGTGGCCGGCGGCGTGGAGAGCATGAGCCGGGCACCGTTCGTGATGGCCAAGGCGCAGTCGGCGTACGACCGGTCGGTGGCGGTGCACGACAGCACCCTGGGGTGGCGGTTCGTGAACCCCGAGATGGAGCGGCGCTACGGCATCGACGCGATGGGCGAGACGGCTGAGAACGTCGCCGAGGAGCGCTCGGTGTCGCGGCCCGACCAGGACGCCTTCGCGCTCCGGTCCCAGGAGCGCACCGCGAAAGCTACGGCCGCGGGTCGGCTTGCCGAGGAGATCGTCCCGGTCACCGTGCCCGCCCGCCGCGGCGATCCCGTCGTGGTGCCCGTCGACGAGCACCCGAGACCGACGACGCTCGAGTCGTTGGCGGGGCTGCGGCCGGCGTTCCGGCCGGGCGGCACCGTCACGGCGGGGAACTCCTCGGGGGTCAACGACGGGGCGGCCGCTCTGCTGGTGGCCTCGGAGCGGGCGGTCACGCAGTACGGGCTCACGCCGCTGGCCCGGATCACCGGCGCTGCGACGGCCGGCGTGCCGCCACGGGTGATGGGTCTGGGTCCGGCGCCGGCGACCCGCAAGCTGCTGGACCGGGTCGGGCTCGGTGTCGGCGACATCGACGTCGTCGAGCTCAACGAGGCGTTCGCTGCCCAGGCGCTGGCCGTGCTCCGTGAGCTCGGCCTGCCAGACGACGCCGAGCACGTCAACCCGAACGGGGGCGCGATCGCGCTCGGCCACCCGCTCGGGATGAGCGGGGCGCGGCTCGCGCTCACCGCGGCCCTCGAGCTCGGGCACCGCGACGCTCGCCGGGCCGTCGCGACGATGTGCATCGGAGTCGGTCAGGGCATCTCGGTGCTGCTGGAGCGCTAGCGTTATCGAGCCGTAACATCTGCGCCATGGCCCGCCGGGTGGCATCACTCCCCTTCACGCTGAACATCGCCATCACCAACGCTTGGGTGAGCCAGCTGTTCGACCAGGAGCTGCAGAAGCGCGGCGTCGCGCCGTTCCAGAGCGGCACGCTGACCGTGCTCCACCGGCACCAGCCGGTGACACCGTCGGACCTGCAGGCGGTGATGGGCGTGCCGTCGACCACCTTGCGCAACCGGGTCAACGAGCTGGTGGCGGCGGGGCTGGTCGAGCGGCTGCCCAACCCGCAGGACGGCCGCTCGCACCTGCTGCGGACGACCGCCGCCGCGAAGGACGTGCTGCGGGCCTCGGCCGCCGCCGACCGTCAGGTGCAGAGGATGCTGGCCCGCGCCGGCGTCGACGTGGACGGCGATCTCCCGGACGACCTGGACTCCCTGCGCGATGTCGTGAAGGGGCTGGTCACCGACCCGCCGCCCACCGGCAGCGGGTCGCTGACCACCGGCCCCTGGTGAGCCCTACGGGCGGACGAACAGGTCGCCGTACGGCCACGACCCGAAGGGCGCCCACAGGTAGACCAGACCGTCCTTGCCCGAGGCCGACCCGACCTTGGAGCCGGCCAGCCGCTGGTCGCGGCCGAACCGGGTCGGGACGACCCACACCTTCTCCATCGCCTCCTTGTTGAGCTCCTTCCAGAGCTCGGCCTGCGCCTGCCGGTCGGTCGAGGCCTTGGCCTGCGCCGACTTCTCGTTGAAGGCCGGGTCGTCGACCTGGGAGAGGTTGAACCCGCCGTTGGGCGTGAACAGCTCCGGGATCACCGTCGAGGCGTTCGACCAGTCCGGACCCCAGCTGGCCCACACCAGGTGGCCCTCCTTCGCCGGGTCGAGCACGATGCCGTAGAACTGCCCGGCCTCGATCGGGTTGGGCGTCACCTTGATCCCGGCCTTCGCCAGGGCGCCGACGAGTGAGGCCGCCTGCTTGTCGTTGACGGTCGTCTGCGGGTAGTCGAAGCGCAGGGTCGGCATCGGCGTACCGGAGTCGGCGATGAGCTGCTTCGCGGCATCCGGGTCGCCGGTGTCGGGCACCTCCTGGCCGAGCAGACCGCTGAACATCCCGGACGGCGCGTAGTCGGTCGGCAGGTTCGGCTTGATGACGCCGTCGCCGAGGTCGCCGGCGAACTGGCCGCCGGCCACGGTGCGCAGCTGTGCCCGGTCCATCGCGACGGCGATCGCCTTGCGGTGCTCGAGGTTGGGCACCTTGGCGGTGTTGATGGCGATGTAGCGCACGTAGGGGTCGAGCTCGTTGGTACGCCGGTCGGCGAAGCGGTCGTCCTTGAACACCGTGGCGAGGTTGCTCGGGTCGAGCGGGTCGCCCTCGGTCAACGCGCGCTGGTCGTCGCCCGAGTCCCGGATCAGGCGCTGGTCGATCACGGTCGTGTCGAGGCCGAACTTCACGACGATCCGGTCCGGGTGCGCCGGCCGGTAATCGTCGGACTCACGGTTCCAGTTGTCGTTGCGGATCAGCACCAGCTGGCTGCCCTTCTCGTACGACTGGATCTTGTACGGGCCGCTGGACACCGGCTTGTCGTCGTACTTCTCACCGGTGTCCGCCGACGCCGGCACCGGGCTGAAGGACAGCAGCGTGACGGCGTAGTTGAAGTCACCGACCGGCTGGTTCAGGTGGAAGACCACGGTCTTGTCGTCGGTGCACTCGACGGCCTTGTCGAACGCCGCCTGGTCGTTGGCTTTCGTGACGTACGGGCCCTTGTAGACCGAGTTGCCGTCCTTGTCGGTCGGGATGTCGAGCAGCGAGATCGCGTAGGTGGGACCGTCGGTGATGACGTCGGTCGCGAAGGTCCGGGACACGCCGTACCGGATGTCCTCGCAGGTGATCGGGGTGCCGTCCTCGAAGGTCACATCGTCCTTGAGAGTGAACGTCCAGGTCTTGGCGTCCTCCGACGACGACCCGGTGTCGGTGGCGAGGTCCGGGACCAGGCCGGTTGACTCCTCACCGTCCGGGCTGTACTTGTACGCCGTCAGGGTGCGCTGCAGGTAACCGTTGGCGAACGCCAGGTCCTCACCGGTGTAGTTGCGCTGCGGGTCCAGGTGCTGCAGCTGGTCCTGCAGCGTGAGGAAGGTCAGGGTGCCGCCGTCGACCGGGCCGTTGTCGGCACCGCTGCCGCCGTCGTCGCCGCCGGAGCCACCACAGGCTGTCATCGTCAGAGCCAGGGCAGCCACCACGGCGAGCCCCCGTGCCGATCTGGTCGTGCGCATCATCGTGCTCTCCCTCGCAGGTCGGGTGCTCGGAAGGTAGCGCCGTCTGGCGGTAGTAGTCGGTCGCATGATGCCAACCGATGTCCACTCGTGACACGGCCGTTACCGCCAGGTCGCTGTATCTCAGATAGCGTCAGAGGAGGCCCAGTAGGCCCCCTGCCGTCATGGCCACGGGGACCCGGATCCCTTGTGGACAAAGGGGTTCCGGGGTGGGGGTTGTGTCCGACCTGGTCGCTAGGTTCGTGGCATGTCCTCGATGGTGTCGGTGCAGCTGGACGGCCGGGTCGCCGGTGCGCTTGCTGCCGACCGCTGGGATCAGGTGGTGGCCTTGGTGGCCGACGGCGAGCTGGCGCCGGACCTGTCGATGGTCGGCCTGCTCGCCTCGGTGGACCCGCACGCGCTGGACGGCGACGGCCGGGTGGACCTGATCCGGGCCTGGGACCGGGTGGAGGCGATGGTCGCCGGGCGCAAGCTGGCTGCCGTGGCCGCGGTGATCGACGCGACCGAGGGCGCCGGCCGGCCGGCGGAGGAGGCCCGGTTCGAGATCGGCGCCGCGTTGCGGCTGTCGCCCACCACCGCCGGCGACCGGACGATGGTCGCCCTCGAGCTACGGGACCGGCTGCCCGCCGCGCTGGCCGGCGCTGCGCGGCCGGCGACATCTCCTACCTGCAGGCCGCGCACCTGGCCGGCGCGGTCCGCGAGCTGCCCGATCAGGAGGCCACCGCGGTGCAGGCCCGGGTGCTGGGCCGGGCGCCGGAGCAGACCCTGGCCGAGTTCAAACGGGCCGTCCGGCGGGCGGTGCTGGCCGCCGACCCGGCCTCGGCCGCCGACCGGCACCGCCGGGCGGTCGCGGCCCGCACCCTCGAGGCGATGCCGCAGCCGGACGGCATGCAGTCGTTCTGGATGACCATGCCGGCCAGCGTCGCGAACGACGTGTGGGACACCCTCACCACCCGGGCCCAGGCCACCCAGCAGCTGCTGCGGGCCGGCGCCGGGGACGACCCCGGGCTGGACGCGCTGCGGGTCGACGCCCTGGTCGACGCCATCCTCGGCACCAGCCCGCCCGCCGGTGAGGGCACCCAGCGAGCGGCTGCCGCGCTGCTCGTGCGGCGGCGCGCAGACCGCCGCCGTGGTGCTCGACCTGCCCACCCTGCTCGGGCTGGCCGAGCACCCCGGCGAGATCCCCGGCTACGGCCCGATCCCGGCACCGCTCGCGCGGCAGATGGCCGGCGAGCGGGACTGGGTCCGCTGGACCACCGACCCGGCCACCGGCCAGCTGCTGGACCGCGGCGCCAACACCTACCGTCCGTCGAAGAAGATGCGGGCCTTCATCGCCGCCCGGGACCGGGTCTGCGGCTTCCCCGGCTGCAACCGGCCAGCGGCCCAGTGCGACTGCGACCACGTGGTCACCTTCGCCCACCACGGCCAAACCATCCGGGTCAACCTCGGCCCGCTGTGCCGGCAGCACCACAACGCCAAGACCCACGGCCTCTGGCAGCTCAGCTACCACCCCGGACACCGGGACCAAGACCTGGACCAGCCCGCTCGGCAAGACCTACACCAAGGCACCGACCCCGTGCTCGGGTGAGAGTTGGGCCCGTTGACCCGCCCACGTCTGGGCAGTCAGCCGTCGCGTGCGGGGGTAACGGAGAGCAGCTCGAAAGCCTCCGTCGGCTCCACCTTTCCCCTGAGATCGGTGAGGCCGAGCGGCCGCACGTCGACAACCACGCCGGGCTCGGAGTTCGCGGCGTCGACTGTCCGGCTCGCGAGCGTGATGTGGCCGGGCGTGGACAGACCCTGCAGACGGGAGGCGATGTTGGTGGTGTCGCCGATCACTGCGAACGAGCGCTGAGCTCCGGCTCCCACGTTGCCGATCACGGCAACTCCCGTGTTCACGCCGACACGGAACTGTGGCCAGTCGTCGGACGCGCGAACTTCGGCCGATTGGTCCCGGATGGCGATAGCCGCCCGCACCGCCCGGGCGGCATGGTCGGGATGGTCGCCCAGCGCGTTGAAGACGGCCAGGATCGAGTCCCCGGCGAATCGCTCGATGAGCCCACCTTCCCGTTCCACCACGGAAGGGACCACCGCACCCCAGTAGGCGTTCAGCATCTCGATCACCTCCGTGGCCGGCCGGCCGTCAGCGAATGCCGTGAAGCCCGCGAGGTCCGCGAACAGCACGGTGACCTCTTGCTCCCTTCCTCCCAAGTGAGCGAGCTCCGGTTCGGCGTCGAGGTGATCGGCGAGATGAGGACCCACGTACTGCCGCAACAGCCGATCCATCCGAGCCAGTTCACGCGCCGAGTCCGCCATCAACGCGATCTGCTCGCGGGTGAAGCCCCGCGCGAGAAGTCGTTCGGATGCGATGTCCACGTCGCCTGCAGCATCGGCGCGAACCAGCTCTGCCATCGCCGCCGACTGGCGGCTGTCGAGCCGCTCGAGCGTGCGGTCCAGGTAGATGCCGCCGAAGGTTCCCGACATCGACCGCTCATGCCGGTACTCGTGCCGAGACGCGAGCACGATCGTGGCAAAGGCGAGCGCCATGAGTACGTGCCACTCCCACCACGACGCCTGCCACGCGCGGCCGAACGCCATCGCGACCAACGCCTCGGCGAGCAACGCGAACGCCACCGCCACGGCGAGCGGTAGCGGGCGGCGGCGCACCCGATAGATGCGGAGGTATCGCCAGCCGGCGAACGCGTACGCCGCGATACCGAACGGGAGCGGGACCAAGAGCCAGGGCGCTCGCTCTGACGCGATCACCCGGTCGAGCGGAGGAACCCCGGCGAGCGAGGCAGCCGCCCAGACGAGCAGCACGGTGATGAGCCCGACGCGCATCGGCGTCTGCAGGCTCCGCAGTCTCTCGGCGTGCGCGTCCAACTCCATCGAGGAGAGGGCCGCGAAGGCGGACGCCAGGAGGAGCCCGACGGGCGTCGCGAGCACGAAGCCACCGTTCGGGCCGGTCAGCACCACGCCTGGCGTGGCCAGTGCGTGCAGGCCCAGGAAGCCGGCGCTGGTCAACAGGACCATGGAGACGAGGAAGAGCCGCTCGTCACGGCTGCGCTTGGCAACCTCGCTCACGATCAGGCCGAGGACCACGTTCAACAGCGCGACAACGGACACCAGCCAGAAGTGCGCGGGATGGTGCTCCCAGTGAACGTCCAACGAAGGATTTCGCAGCACCAGGGCGAGCCCGGCAATCGGGATGACCAGCGCCAGCGAGAGGAACAGCGGCGAAGGCCCCGGGGCCGGCCGGGGTTCCATTCCCCCATGATGCACCTCGGACACAATCGATGACCTACGTTCGCGAAGTGCCGGAGCTCTCCCCGCCGTTAGGCTCGGGGGCCACCACTAGGGCTCGGGGGCCACCACTAGGGGAGGTGCTTGGCGTGGGTCCATGGCGGCGTCTGGCGGTGGGTTCGGCGGTCGCGATGGCGCTGCTGGAGGTTGTCTCGGCACCGACCATCGATGCGCCAGCAGTGGCGCTGGTCTTCGCCGGGACATTCCTGATCGGGGCTTGGTGGGCAACCCGCTCGGCCGTCCACGGCCTCGCGCTGCTGGCGCTCCTGTCGACCATCGAGGTGGTGTTCATCCCGACCTACGAACGCAACAACGGGTTCGACTGGACGATCCAGCTGTTGGTAGCAGCAGCCTCGATCACCTGCCTCGTCGGGAGTGTGGCCGCGATCCGGGAAGGTCGCGGGGAGGACTCTCGCGCCCTGCCGTGAACCTGTCGGTCAGACCGTGAAGTCGACGCCCTGCGCGAGCGGGAGCTCACCGCTGTAGTTGATGGTGTTGGTCGCCCGCCGCATGTAAGCCTTCCAGGAGTCCGATCCGGACTCGCGCCCGCCGCCGGTCTCCTTCTGTCCACCGAACGCGCCACCGATCTCGGCACCGGACGTCCCGATGTTCACGTTGACGATGCCGCAGTCGGCGCCGTCCGCTGCCATGAACCGCTCGGCCTCGGCCTGGTCCGAGGTGAAGATCGAGGACGACAGCCCCTGCGGCACGCCGTTCTGCAGCGCGATGGCCTCCTCGAGGTCGCTGTAGGTCAGCACGTGCAGCAAGGGAGCGAACGTCTCGCGGCGTACGACGTCGCCCTGCCGGGCAGCCCGGGCCACCGAGGGAGCCACGTAATAGGCGTCGGGCGCTGCGTCTGCCAGCTGACGGTCGCCGCCCACCAGGACCTCGCCGCCGTCGGCTCGTACGTCGTCGAGTGCCGACCGCAGGGCTGAGTACGCCTTCTCGTTGACCAGCGGCCCGACGAGAGTCCCCGGCTCGAACGGGTTGCCCACCGGCAGCCGGTGGTACGCGGCGACCACCTTGTCGAGCAGCGGGTCGGCCACGCTCTCGTGCACGATCATCCGGCGCAGCGAGGTGCAGCGCTGGCCCGCGGTCCCGGCCGCCGCGAACACGATGCCGCGCACCGCCAGGTCGAGGTCGGCCGACGGCGTCACGACGGTCGCGTTGTTCCCGCCGAGCTCGAGCAGGCTCGCACCGAACCTGGCAGCGACCCGTGGGCCGACCGCCCGGCCCATCCGCACCGAACCGGTTGCGCTGACCAGCGGCACCAGGGTGTTGTCGACCAGCCGTTCCGCCACTGCCGCGTCACCAAGCACGAGCTGGCCCAGCCCGTCCGGCGCCCCGACGTCGGCCGCCGCCCGGTCCAGCAGCGCGCTGCAGGCGAGCGCTGTCAGCGGGGTCAGCTCGGAGGGCTTCCACACCACGGTGTCTCCGCAGACCAGCGCGACCGCGGCGTTCCACGACCAGACCGCCACCGGGAAGTTGAACGCGCTGATGACGCCCACGACGCCGAGCGGGTGCCAGGTCTCCATCAGCCGGTGACCGGGGCGCTCCGACGGCATCGTCTGGCCGTACAGCTGCCGCGACAGGCCGACCGCGAAGTCGCAGATGTCGACCATCTCCTGCACCTCGCCGCGCGCCTCCGAGCGGATCTTGCCGACTTCCAGCGACACCAGGTCGGCCAGGTCGTCGAGGTTCTCCCTCAGCCGCTCGCCGAGCCGCTTGACCAGGGCGCCGCGCACCGGCGCCGGCGTGACCCGCCAGGTCAGGAACGCCTCGTGGGCGACCGTGACCGCCCGGTCCACGTCGTCGGTGCTCGACCACGGGACGGGCAGCAGGTCCGCGCCGGTCACCGGCGTCCGGGAGCCGGCGTCGCCGCGCAGCGACGCCACGTCGACGCCGCAACGTCCCAGCGCCTTGCGGGCCAGGTCGCGCAGCTCGTCCGCGTCGGGCAGCGTGGTCGTGCTCATCTCAGCTCTCCTTCGTGGTCAGCGCCTCGCGCAGCGCTTCGGTCCCGAGCAGACCGTACGGGTCCAGCACCCGCTTGACGGCGGCCAGGGTCGCGCGGGCGGTGGGCTGCTCGTGCGCCGCCCACCACGCGACGTTGGCCGGGCCCAGCCCATGCTCGGCGGAGAACGATCCGCCGTGCCGTTCGACCAGCGCGTACACCGTCTCGCGCAAGGTGGCCGCGGCAGCAGGGTCGTGGTCCGGGGGCAGCACCACGTTGAGGTGCAGGCCGCCGTCGCCGACGTGGCCGAAGTCGGCGAGCACCGCACCGGGCACCTGCCGGCGTACGACGTCAGCCGCCTCGGCCCGGGCAGCGACCAGGGCAGCCCGCGGCAGCGAGACGTCCATGCCCAGGACGGTCCCCGCGCGCGCCAGCGCCTCGCTCACGCCGTGCCGCAGCCCCCACGCCCGCTCGACCGGCAGCACCGCGGCGTCGTCGACCAGGCCGCCCAGCGACTCCAGCGCCGCGAGCAACGCGTCGCGCGCCCCGTCGCCCTCGGCCTCCACCAGCAGCGCCAGCTCGGGCTCCCGGCCGGGGAACGGGTCGCTCACCGCCTCGACGTGGTCGACCGTCAGCCGCAGCGCCGCTCCGGACAGCAGCTCGAGCGCACCGAGCCGCGGCCCGAGCACCCGTTCCAGGGCCGACACGACCTCGAGCATTGCGCCGCGGGGCAGCAGCAGTGCCGTGGCCCGCTCGGCCGGCCGGTGCGCCAGCTCCAGCGTGGCCGCGGTCACCACACCGAGCAGCCCCGCGGAGCCGACCAGGACATCGGTGAGCCGCAACGAGTCGTTCTTCTTGCGCAGCGGCCGCAGGTCGCCGAGCACCGTCGCGCCGTCGTCGGCCAGCACCACCTGGACGCCGAGCAGCCGGCGCCGCACGTCGCCGTGCCGCAGCACCCGACAACCCCCGGCATTGGTGGCGACCACGCCGCCCACGCTCGCGTCGGCGGACAGGTCGACCGGGAGCTCCAACCCGTGCGGCGTGACGGCCGCGGCCACCCCCGACAGCAGCACTCCCGCGCCGGCGGTCACCGCCCGGTCGTCGACATTCACCTCGAGCGGCGACACCAGCCGCTCGGTGCTCAGCACACCCGCCGCGCCACTCGTGCCGGGCACCGACGCGCCGACCAGCCCGGTGTTCGCCCCCTGTGCCACCAGCGGCACCCGGTGCTGCACAGCCCACCGCACGACGGCCCGAACCTGGTCCAGGTCGGCCGGGCGCGCCACGAAGGCAGCCCGGCCGCGATCACCCCGCCAGGGCTGCTCGTACGCCGTGAGGTCGTCATCCGGCCCCAGCAGCGCACCCTCGGGCAGCTCGGCCGAGAGCGACCGGACATCGACGGTCACGGCATCGTCCCGAGCGCCGCGCGCACCTGCGCCCACGACTCCTCGACCTGGTCTCCGTACAGCCGCATCGGGTCGTGCACGTCGCGGCCGAGCGCACCCGCCAGCCACTCGACGTCCCGCTCGATACCGTCCGCGGTCGTATCGGCGCTGCCGTCGGCGGTGAGGTTGGAGTGGAAGATGCCGGCCGCCGAACGGGGCAGGAAGTCCTCGTAGACGACCGGCTCGAGGCTGACCCATCCCTCGTCGACCAGGTCATCGGCGTCGTCCGGTGCGCGACGACCGGCTCGCGCGAGCTCGGGCGCGCCCGTCGTTACGGCGGCCGTGAACCACGCCAGCCCGTCCCGAGCCAGCTCCCGCTCGGTGCCCGGCATCGCGGCGGACCAGGCCGCCGGGTCGGGGGGCAGCGGGTCGACGACGTCACGACCGGCCGGTGTGAGGGCGATACCGCGCGCCTCGACCTCGCCGAACCGCACCCGCAGCTCGCCCGGGGCGACCCTGCCGTCGGTCTCGCGCATCAGCCGCGGCTCGGCGAGTGCCCGGAACGACGTCTGGCGCAGCAGCACGTCCGGGCCGTCCCACCGCGGCGGGCCCTGGATCTCGTCGATCATCTCGACGCCGCGCTGCTGCATCCGCCGGTAGAGCAGGTCGATGTCCAGCACCCGTGGGGTCAGGTGGTTGATGTGCGTGCTCGCCACTCCGGCGATGTCGGCGGCCACGCCGGAGACCGCGGACAACTCGTCGTACCAGGCACGGTCGATCGGTTCGGACGACAGCGCGAAGGCGGCGGTCGCGAGGTCGACGAAGCGCTCGGCCAGGTCGCTGTCGAGACCACCGTCGGCCGCAGCGCCGTCGGCCAGCTCGAGCAGCTCCGGCGGGAACAGGGCCCGCTGGTCGACGAACTGCTGCACCCGCGCCTGCAGGTCGGCGTCGAAGAACCGCCGGTCCTCGGGCACCAGCACCGAGGTGAACACCCGGAACGGGTTGCGCGCCAGCTCGGCACGATCGACCGGCCGGAACGCGGTCGACACGATCGGCAGCGGCGTGGGGTCGGCGTCCCGCAGGTCGTAGAACCCCACCGGCGACATGCCCATCGCGGCGAACAGCCGGCCGACCTGCGCGAGCTCGCGCGGGCTGCCCACCCGGATCGCGCCGTGCCGCTCCGCGGTGACCCGGTCGATGCTGCCGAGGCGTTCGGCCGCGCTTCCCTCGCGGTCCAGGACCTCACCGTTGACCTGCTGGGCGACCTCGACCAGCGTGGTGTACGCCGGCACCTCGCCGCCGTACATGACCGACAGCCGGCGGGCGAACTCCGCTCGCAGATCGGTCGAGGTCGACAACGCCATGGAAGGAGCATCTCGTGACCCGCTGGACCGACGCCACGGGCGGGGGCGGTGGACGCGACTACGCGGCCCGGTTCGATGCCCTCGCGGCCACCGGTGCAGACGTCCACGGCGAGGCGACCCTGTGCGCCGCGCTGGTGCCGCCCGGCTCCCGGGTGCTCGACGCCGGCTGCGGCACCGGCCGGGTCGCGATCCGGCTCGCCGAGCTCGGCTACGACTGCACCGGTGCCGACGTCGACTCCTCCATGCTGGCGGTGGCCCGCGAGCGCGCACCAGACCTGACCTGGCTGGAGGCCGACCTCAGCACACTCGACCTGCTGGCGGCCGGGCACCCGGCGTACGACCTGGTGGTGCTCGCCGGGAACGTCGTGCCGCTGGTCGCACCCGGCACCGAGCCGGCCGTGGTCGGGCAGGTCGCCCGGCACGTGCGCCCCGGCGGGGTGCTGGTGGTGGGCTTCGGGCTGGACCGCGCGCACCTGCCGCCGGCCGCCGCGCTGCTCGACCTGGCCGACTACGACGCCTGGTGCGTCGACGCCGGCCTGGAGCCGGTCCGCCGGCTGGCCACCTGGGACGGCCAGCCGTACGACGGCGGCGGGTACGCCGTCAGCATCCACACCCGCCCTGGCTCAGCCGACGGACTGACGCCGGCGTAACCCGACCGGCCACCAGACCTTGTCGTCGAGCTCGTGCACCAGAGCCGGGACGAGCAGCGACCGCACGACCAGGGTGTCCAGCAGCACACCGAACGCGACCGCGAAGCCCAGCTCGGCGAACGGCACCAGCGGCAGCACGCCGAGCGCGGAGAAGGTGGCCGCCAGCACGACGCCGGCCGACGTGATCACCCCGCCCGTGACAGCCAGACCCTTCAGCGTCCCGCGCCGGGTGCCGTGCACCTTCGCCTCCTCGCGCACCCGGGTCATCAGGAAGATGTTGTAGTCGATCCCCAGCGCCACCAGGAACACGAAGGCGAACAGCGGGAACGACGGGTCAGCGCCGGCGAACCCGAACACGTGGTCGAAGACCAGGGCGCAGATGCCCATCGTCGCGAAGAACGACAGCACGACCGTCGCCACCAGGAGCAGCGGTGCCACGATCGCCCGCAGCAGCAGGGCCAGCACCAGGAAGATGACGACCAGGATCGCCGGGATGATCACCCGGTTGTCGCGGGCTGACTCCTGCTTGATGTCGTAGACCACCGCGGTACCGCCGCCGACCAGGACGTCGGTGCCGATCACGTCGACCGCGGACCGCAGCTCGAGGACCGTGTCCTCAGCCTGCGGGGTGTCCGACGCGGTGGTGAGGACCGCCTCCACCTGGACCTTGCCGTCGACCACCTTGGGCGGGCCGGTCGACTCGGTCGGTGCCGCGGACCCCTCGGCTGTCGGCGGGCCGTCGGGCACCAGCTGCGCGTCGGCGATGCCGTCGACACCGCGGACGACCTCCAGGAGCTGCTCCGCGTCGGCCTCGTCTCCGATCACACTGACCGGCACGCCCGACCCGGCCGGGTAGTGCCGGGCCAGCACTTCCTGGCCCTTCACCGAGTCGACCTCGGTGGTGAACGACTCGGCGGTGGTCAGCCCGGTGGCGTCCAGCTGGGTGGTGAACAGCGCGGCAGCGACCAGGACGAGCGACGTCGCCACCCAGACGGCGCGCGAGCGGCGGCCGACGAGGGAGGCGACCCGGCCCCACAGGCCGCGCTCGTGGTCGACCACGTCGTCGTGCCGGGGCACGAACGGGAAGAACCAGTAGCGACCGAACACCATCAGCAGGGCAGGAAGGAAAGCCAGCATCGAGACGACCGCGCAGGCGATGCCGATCGCGCCCACCGGACCCAGCGACTTGTTGCTGTTGAGGTCGGACAGCAGCAGGCAGAGCAGGCCGAGGATGACGGTGGCACCCGAGGCGACCACCGGCGGGAACGCTCCGCGGAGCGCGCCCCTCATGGCCACGGCCCACGAGTCCTCGCGGTGCAGCTCCTCCTTGAACCGGCTGATCAGCAGCAGGGCGTAGTCGGTGCTGGCACCGAGCACCAGCACGGAGAGGATGCCCTGGCTCTGCCCGTCGACGGTGAGGATCCCCGCCTTGGCGACCAGGTAGACGACGGCCTGGGCCAGCACCAGCGCCATGCCGGCCGCCATCAGGACCGGCAGGAAGACCGGGCTGCGGTAGATGAGCAGCAGGATCACCAGGATCACGCCGACGGTGGTGAAGAGCAGCTTGCCGTCGATGCCCTCGAAGGCGGCCGCGAAGTCGGCGAACTGTCCACCCGGCCCGGTGACGTAGCTCGGCAGGCCCTCGACGGCTGCGGCGTCAGCGACGTCCTCGACGATGCCGGGCAGCGTCTCGAACGCCGAGTTGTCACCCGGGAGCGGCAGCACCACCTGGACGGCCTCGCCGTCCTCGCTGGGGATCGGCGCGCGACGGCGCGCCGGCGATGCCCTCGACCTCGGCGAGCCGGTCCCGTGCCTCGCCGACGGCAGCGAGATCGGCATCGGTCAGGCCGCCGGGTCGCTCCCAGACGATCAGGGCGGGGATGTCCTGGTCGCCGGCGAACCTGGTCTCCAGCTCGAGAGACTTGGTCGACTCGGCCGAGTCGGGCAGGAACGCGGCCTGGTCGTTCTCGGTGACACTGGACAGCTTCCCGGACAGCGTTCCGGCGACCGGCGCCACCACGAAGAACGCCACCAGCAGCACGACGGCCGGCAGCAGGACGCGACGCCAGTTGACGCCGCGGTGCCGCGGCGGCCTGGGTCCCTCCTGCTCCGGAGGTGCTTCCGCCTCGATCAGCCGGTCCTCGCTCGCCATCGTGTCCCGCTCCCCTGCTCAGTCGATGTCCGCAATGCTCTCTAGACCACGCCCGGACGTGGAACTCATCGGGCCGATCGTTGCCCAATCGTCGTCGACAGCACCGACAGTGCACCCAGACCCGCGGTGCGCCGACTTACTTGATCAGGCTGACTCCGCGGGCGATCACGATGACGGACAGCATCAGCGCCGACACCGACTCGGTCGCCATCAGCATCTTGGCCCGGTGCGAGAGCGGCATCGTGTCGGTCGGGCTGAACGCCGAGGAGTTGGTCACCGACACGTAGAAGTAGTCCAGGAACGCCGGCGACCAGTCCGAGACGGCCGCCGAGCGGGCGGCCACCTCGTCGATCGCGTCGTGGTCCTCGTCCTGCGGGAACCGGAAGTCGGCGGGCGGCAGCTTCGAGCGCGGCTCGCGGGTGCGCACGACCGGCCCGCCCCGGTCGATCTCCCAGTACGCCAGGGCGAACACGATGATGTTCGTCAGCCAGACCTGGGCCGCGCCGACCAGCAGGGCTGCCCCGTCCTTCGCCGAGCCGTTCACCAGGACGTCGACGAGCAGCACGAGAGCGACCGTGTTCGCCGCCGCGATCAGCAGGATGAGCCCGATCGAGACGAAGCGCAGCTGCTTTGTCTGCCGGGTCATCCGGCGCGGGTTGCCGACCAGCAGCGGCACCAGGAGCGCGACCTCCAGAGCCGGGATCAGGAACCGCGGGCCGAGGATCACCAGCGCGCTCGGCAGTGCCGCATACAGCGCGACAGCCGCGACGACCGCCGCTGCCGCGGCGTACCGGGACTCTCCCGGGTGCTCCCGCTTCTCAGCTCCCCGGGTCACCGGGTGGCCCGCTCTGACCGGGCCGGCGACGTCATAGGCGTCAGCGTCGCACCGCCAGGCCCGGCGACCACGCAGGCGCGCGCACAGACAACGCCCCCGGCCGTGAGGTCGAGGGCGCCGCTGGTGAGGGGTCGTGGTTCTAGCCGCGGAGGCCGTTCATGTTGGCGGCACTGATCGCGGTGAAGCGCAGGGACTGCCCTGGGTCGCCGGCGCCGCCGGGGGCGTTGTCCTGCTCGTAGTTCGGGTTGTGCGAGCCCTTGGCGCCCTGCTTCTTGAAGAACGTCCCGTAGTCGATGTTGCTGCGCGGGTCACCGAACGGGACCATCGTGTAGCCGTTGCCGACGCCGACCGGGTCGGCCGTCCGGTCGCCGTCCTTGGCGTGGTAGAGCGGGTAGCGGTGCGTCTGCTTCGCCACCGTCGCCAGCGGGTCGAAGATGTCCTCGACCCGCTTCCCGTTGACGTCGTAGCGCCAGCGGTGCTGGTGCTGCGCCACGTGGGCCCAGTAGATGTCCATCTCGACCACGACCAGATCCGGGTCGGTGACGTCGAGGTAGTGCTGCATCAGTCGCTTGCCCGACTCGGCACGCACCTGGGTCGGCGCGATCGGCGCGCCGGTGACGCGGTCCTCGGTCACCGTCACCATCGGGCCGTCCTGGAGGAAGTGGTACGCGGGGTGCGTGGTTGTGGGTGTACATCTGGATGCCCAACTGGTTGACGCTGATCTGGTTGAGCGCCGTCCCACTTCTCGCCCGCGAGCGTCCACGGCTCGATGTTCCGGTTGCTCGCGTTGGTGGGGTCGCTGCCCGTGCCCATGTAGGGCGTGCCCAGGATCGACCCGAACTCGAGCTCGGTCTGGAGCCGGTCGCAGTCGGCGGCCGACATGGCGCCGCCGGGGCTGCCCGGGCCGTCCCAGGTGTTCGGGATGAAGCCGTGGTTGCCGATCGCCTCGAGCCCGTTGTCGTCGAGGAAGCCGCGCGGAGCCGTGCGCGTAGGCGAGGTACGCCGCCCGGCCCGGCCGCGTCGCTGTCGACGATAGCCGGCGGTGCCACCGGGGTTGTTCGGCGTGCTGCCCGTAGCCGGCGAACTCGACCTGCTCGATGCCGACCTTGGCGAAGTACTCGAAGAGCTCCTTCCACCCGCCGGGCAGCGGCACCAGCGGGCCGAGGTCGGTGGGGTCGGCCGGGAAGTTGGCGCCGCCGAGGTAGCCCAGGGTCGGGCTCCCGGTGGCGATGCCCAGTCGGCCGGGGACGTCGCGCTGGGTGTAGGTGATCGTGCCCGACCTTGGCTGCCGGGATCAGCCGCCCGCTGCCGTTGCCCGCCTTGGGCGCCGCGAAGGCGCTCACCGGGCCCATCGGCGCCAGGGCCACGGCGGCCGCGCCGCCGACGCCGAGCCGGAGCATGGTCCGACGGCTGAGGTTGTGGTTCGAAGCCATCTACGCCTCCTTGCGCGCTCCCGCGGGAGTGCGCGTCGACCGGATTGTCCGTGCCCGCATCACGGTCGAGTTCGTCGGACGTTAATGGCTTGTGTCGGGGTTGGGAAGACCTTTTGGTCAGATATTTCGAAAGTTTTGCGCGGTGCCGACAAAGTGGTTCTGACGACCCTTTCAGCGGCTCGTGAAGGCCGCATCGAAGGCGGCGGCGGGCGGGTCGAACGCCAGCCGGCGGACGAACTCCAAGGCCTCGGGAGCACCGAGCAGGCGGTCCATCCCGGCGTCCTCCCACTCGATCGAGATCGGGCCGTCGTACCCGATGGTGTTGAGCATCCGGAAGCAGGCCTCCCACGGGACGTCGCCGTGCCCGGTGGACACGAAGTCCCAGCCGCGCCGCGGGTCGGCCCAGGGCAGGTGCGAGCCCATCCGGCCGTTGCGGCCGTTGCCCACCTGACGCTTCGCGTCCTTGCAGTCGACGTGGTAGATCCGGTCCTTGAAGTCCCAGAGGAAGCCGACCGGGTCCAGGTCCTGCCAGACGAAGTGGCTGGGGTCCCAGTTGAGCCCGAAGGCAGGCCGGTGGTCGATCGCCTCCATCGCCCGCACCGTGGTCCAGTAGTCGTAGGCGATCTCGCTGGGGTGCACCTCGTGGGCGAACCGGACGCCCTGCTCGTCGAACACGTCGAGGATCGGGTTCCAGCGGTCGGCGAAGTCCTGGTAGCCAGGCCGATGCTCACGCCGCCGGGATCGATGCGCTGCGGCTTGCCGTCGACCTCCTCGTACGCGTGCGTCATGACCGGCATGTCGCGCGCGGCCTGCACGATGGCCCAGGCGATCAGATGGGTGAAGGAGAGCTTGCGGCCGCCCTCCTTGAGGGCGCTGCGGCGCTGCCACAGCGTGTCGACCTCGAGCGTGCGGAAGCTGGTGGCCGTCGGGATCGAGCGGCTCTCGTTCATGAAGCGCGCGAGCGTGGCCGCGGGGCCGCGGATCGGCGTGCGGCCGGCCTCGCGCGGAGGCGCCTTCGGCGGCGCGGGCGCGGGCGCGGGGGCGGTCGCTCCGCCTCCGTTCGACACCGCGGCCTCCACGTCGGCCTTCGTCACCCGCCCGCGCGGGCCCGAGCCCTCGAGCGCGCTCACGTCGACGCCCTTCGCGCTCGCCATCCGCGCCGCGACCGGCGTGGCGTTCACGTCACCGTTCCCCGCGTCGGCGGGCTGCGCTGGGCGCGGCTCGGCCGTCTCCGCCGGGGCGCGCGTCGTCTCGCCGCCGGGCATGCGCGGGCGGCGCTCCCGCCGCCCGCCGCGATGCGGCACAGGACGGTTCCGGTCGTGACGGTCTCGTCCGGCTTCACGAGGATCTCCCTGATCACGCCCGCGATCGGCGACGGCACCTCGGCGTCCACCTTGTCGGTCGAGATCTCGACGAGGCCGTCGTCGACCGACACCTCGTCGCCCTCCGACACGAGCCACTCGAGGACCGTGCCCTCCGAGACCGATTCGCCCATCTCCGGCATGGCGACGTCGGTGAGCTCGGACGAGCCGTCGCTCGGCGGCGGATGGTCGGCCTGCTCGGCCTCATCGCGCGCGGCCTGATGCTCCTCCTCAGCCGCGGCGCCGTGGGTCGCCTCCTCAACTGCCGACTCGTCCCCCGCGGACTCCGGGTGCTGCTCGGCCGTATCCGGCGCGCCGCCGTTCCCGGCCGTCGCGGCCGGGCCGTCGCCGTTCACCTCGATCTCGCCCAGCACCGTGCCGGTCGGGACGGTCTCGTCCGGCTGCACGAGGATGCGCTTGAGCACCCCGCTGGCCGGGGCGGGCACCTCGGCGTCGACCTTGTCGGTCGAGACCTCGACGACCCCCTCGTCGGCCTCGACGGGATCGCCCTCGGCCTTCAGCCACTCGAGGACCGTTCCTTCGGTAACCGATTCGCCCATCTCGGGCAGGGTGATCTGGACGGTCGTCGTCCGCGTGGCCATTCGAGTTCCCTCCACAATCGAGCTTCGTGTTGGCGCAGGCGCTTCCTGTGGGAAGCTGCACCCGCCATGGCTGTTGCAACGCGCCGCCTGAAGTTCTGGGGCTGGGGATACGAGGACCAGCAGCCCTCGCACGAGGAGGTCCGCGAGGCCGCCGCGGGCATCCGCGCGCACCTCGGCTTGGACCCCGCCGAGCCCGAGCAGCCGGTGGCGGTCGAGGACCTGAAGCTGCCGCGCGCCGCGGCTGAGCCGCCCGCCGTCGCTCGCCGCGATCTGCTCGTCCGACCCCTACGAGCGCGCGCTGCGCACGCGTACGGCAAGGCTACCGCGACGTCGTGCGGGCGTTCCGCGGGCCAGTTCGAGCACGCGCCCGGACGTGGTCGCGCTGCCCGCGCGAGGAGGCGGAGGTCGAGGCGCTGCTCGACTGGTGCGCCGACGCCGGCGCCGCGGCGATCCCGTTCGGCGGCGGCACGAGCGTGGTCGGCGGCGTCGAGCCGCGCGTGGGCGACCGCTACGCCGGCGCGGTCACGATCGACCTGCGCGAGCTCGACCGCGTGCTGGAGGTCGACCCCGTCTCGCGGGCCGCGCGGATCCAGGCGGGCGCGACCGGCCCCGCGCTCGAGGCCGCAGCTGCGCGAGCACGGCCTCACGCTGCGCCACTTCCCGCAGTCGTTCGAGTACTCGACGCTCGGCGGCTGGATCGCCACCCGCGCCGGCGGGCACTTCGCCACCCGTCTACACGCACATCGACGACCTCGTCGAGTCGGTGCGCGCGATCACCCCGCGCGGGCGAGTGGGAGACCCGGCGGCTGCCCGGGCTCGGGCGCCGGGCCGAGCCCCGACCGGCTGCTGCTCGGCTCGGAGGGGATCCTCGGCGTGATCACCGAGGCGTGGATGCGCGTGCAGGCCGCGGCCGCGCTGGCGGTCGTCGGCGTCGTGCCGTTCGAGACCTTCGAGGCCGGTGCCGCCGCGGTGCGCGCGCTCTCGCAGTCCGGGCTCTACCCGTCCAACTGCCGCCTGCTCGACCCGGGCGAGGCCGCGCTCGACCGGCGCCGCGCAGCGACGGCGAGGCGCTGCTCGTGCTCGGCTTCGAGTCCGCCGACCACCCGCTCGAGCCGTGGATGGACCGCGCGCTCGAGCTGTGCGCGCGACCACGGCGGCGCGCTGCCCCGACGGCGCGCGGCACCGCGGCCGGGCGCCGAGGGCGAGCGCGCCGAGGGCGAGCGGCGCGTGGCGCGCAGGCGTTCCTGCAGGCGCCCTACCTGCGCGACGCGCTGATCGCCGCGGGCGTGTTCGCGAGACGTTCGAGACCGCGATCACCTGGGACCGGCTTCGACGCGTTCGTCGCGGACGTGCGCGCGCGGACGCGAGGAGTCGCTGCGCGAGGTCTGCGGCGGCGGGACGCGTCACCTGCCGCTTCACCCACGTCTACCCCGACGGGCCGGCGCCCTACTTCACGTTCCTCGCGCCCGGCGCGCCGCGGCGCCGAGCTCGAGCAGTGGGACGCGGTCAAGGGCGCCGCCTCGGACGCGCGTGATCGCCGCCGGCGGCACGATCACCCACCACCACGCGGTCGGCCGCGACCACCGGCCCTGGTACGACCGCCAGCGCCCCGAGCCGTTCGCCCGCGCGCTGCGCGCGGCGAAGGCGCGAGCTCGATCCGGCGGCGATCCTCAATCCCGGCGTGCTGATCGACCCGTGAGCGTGCACCGCTACTCCACGAGCGTCGCCTGGGACGGGTCGACCGCCGCCGGCTATGAGGACTACTCGCGCGAGCACTCGATGCAGGCCGCGGACGAATCGCTTCGGATGTCGAGCGATCCAGCCTTCCGCGGCGACGGGCGGCTCCTGAACCCCGAGCAGCTCCTCGTCGCGGCGGCGTCGTCCTGCCAGCTGCTCGAGTTCCTCGCGCTGGCGGCGAAGGCACGCGTGGATGTCGTCGAGTACCACGACGAGGCCGAGGGCACGATGGACGACGAGGACGACCCGGCGCGTATCCAGCGGATCGTGCTCCGCCCCCGCATACGCGTCGGCCCCGGGCCCGCCCGGGAGAAGGTCGAGCGACTGGTGCATCTGGCCCACGAGCACTGCTATGTCGCCAACTCCCTGACGACCGAGATCGTGGTCGAGCCGGTGATCGCATGATCCTCGAGCACCGCGGCGCGACCCCGGAGATCGCGGACGACGTCTACGTGGCGCCGAACGCCGTCGTGTGCGGCGACGTGAGGATCGCCTCCGGCAGCCGGATCCTGTTCGGCGCCGTGGTGGTCGCCGAGGGCGGGCCGGTGCGGATCGGGTCGAACTGCGTGGTGATGGAGAACGCCGTGGTCCGCGGCCGCACCGGCTACAAGGCCACGCTCGGCGACAACGTGCTCGTCGGCCCGCACGCGCACGTGAACGGCGCGGTGGTGGGCGACAACGCGTTCATCGCCACCAACGCCGCGGCCTTCCCGGGCTCGCGCATGGGCGTGGCGTCGACGATCCGCATCGGAGGGGTTCTGCACGTGAACAGCCGGCTGCCCGACGGCAAGTTCGTGCCCATCAACTGGGTGGCGGTCGGCGACCCGGCGGCCATCCTCCCGCCCGACAAGCACGACGAGATTTGGGCGATCCAGAAGCGGCTCGACTTCCCGGGCACCGTGTTCGGGGTCAGTCGCGCGCCCGAGGGCGAGTCGCACATGCCGGAGGCGATGGCGCGCTACTCGCGCTGGCTCGGCTCGCATCGCGACGACCGCGAGGTCGAGTGAGCAAGCGCAAGCGCGAGATCGCCCGGGCGGACCGCGTGCTGCCGGGCGTGTGGCGGCTGCGGCTGCCGCTGCCGTGGGCCGGCGTGCCGCACGGCAACGCGTGGGCGGTCGCGTCGGGCAGCGGCGTGGTGCTGTTCGACACGGGCATCGGCGGGCCGGGCGCGCTGCGCAGCTCGAGCTGGCGCTCGACCAGGCGGGGCTGCGGCTCGAGCACGTGCGGCTCCTCGTCTGCACGCACGCCCACTCCGACCACTACGGGCTGGCCGGCCCGATCATCGACGCCGCCGGCTGCGAGCTCTGGATGCACCCCAACCACGAGCACATGACGCGCGCGCGTCGACGATCCCGACAGGGCGCTCGACCGGCGGATGGAGGTGGCTCGGCAGAGCGGCGTGCCGGAGGAGATCGTGCGCCAGTACGAGTCGCGCCGCGGCGAGCCGATCGGCGTCGACCGCGTCGTGCTGCCGGACCGCGAGCTGCTGCCCGGGCGTCGAGGTCGAGACCGACCTCGGCACGTGGCAGGTGTACGAGACGCCCGGCCACGCGCCGTCGCACGTCTGCCTCCACCAGCCCGACCGCGGCCTGCTGATCTCCGGCGACCACCTGCTCGGCCGCGTGTCGCTCTACTACGACTGGGGCTACAGCCCCGACCCGGCCGGCGAGTTCCTGTCGAGCCTCGACGTGGTCGAAAGGCTCGACGCATCGCTCTGCCTGGCCGGCCACGCGCGCCCGTTCCGCGACGTGCGCGCGCACATCGAGGCCAACCGCGCCGCGGTGACCGAGCGAGTCGATCGCGTGCGGTCGGCGCCTGGCCGGCGGCGCGAAGACCCCGTTCGAGATCGTCCCGACGCTGGTCGGCACCGACGACATCACCCCGATGCTCCTGAACTGGGGCCTCAACGAGACCCTCTGCTACCTGCGCTACCTGGAGCTGCGCGACGAGGTGCAGAAGCTCGGCGGCGACGACGCCCAGCCCGAGCGCTGGGGCGCGGCTGCCTAGACGGTCTCGGCCACGCGGTCCCAGGGCCGCGCGGCGCGCAGCGCGGCGAGGATCGAGCGCGTGGCCGGCGACTTGTTCAGCGTGTAGAAGTGGATGCCAGGCGCTCCGCGCGCGAGCAGGTCGGCGCACTGGAGCGTGGCGTACGCCACGCCGAGGTCCTTGACGGCGTCGGGGTCGTCGGCGCGCGCGGCCAGCTCGCGCTCGATACAGCGGCGGGAGGCTCGCGCCGCAGCGCTCGGTGAAGCGCTTGACCTGGGCGTAGCCGGTGACGGGCATGATCCCGGGGACGATCGGGACGTCGATGCCGGCGGCGCGCGCCTCGCGCACGAAGTCGAAGTAGAGCTCGTTGTCGAAGAAGAGCTGGGTGATGAGGAAGCGGGCGCCGGCCTCCACCTTCTTCTTCAGGAACGCGATGTCCGAGTCCATGTCGGGCGCCTCGGGGTGCACCTCGGGGAAGCACGCCGCGCCGATGCTGAACTCGTAGTTCTCGGCGATCAGCTGGGCCAGCTCGGTCGAGTACTCGAGGCCGCCGTCGGTCTTGCGTCCACTCGACCTCGCCCTCGGGCGGGTCGCCGCGCAGCGCGAGCACGTTCTCGACCCCGGCGTCGCGCATCTCGTCGAGCGTGCCGCGCAGCTGATCGGTCGTGGCGCCGACGCAGGTGAAGTGCGCCATCGCCTCGAGGCCGATCTCGCGCTTGATCCGCTTGACGATGCCGATCGTGCGGTCGCGGGTGGAGCCGCCGGCGCCGTAGGTCACCGAGACGAAGGCGGGCTCGTCGGCCTTCAGCTCCTCGAGCGCGTTCCAGAGGTTCCGCTCACCCTCCTCGGTCTTCGGAGGGAAGAATTCGAACGAGAAGACCGGCCGGCGCTCATCGAGTATCTCGTCGATACGCATGGCTAGAGGTTACGAGCCGGGCGCCTCTTCACCTTCCGGTTGCACGATGTCCAACCCCGTCACGAGGCGCCGCGCTCCCCCGGTCGAGTACTCCACGTCCACCGAGTCGTTCTTGCGATACGTGCCCATGATCGAGAAGAACATGAGGGTCCAGCGCCAGAAGCCGATCCTGCCCTCCTTGCGCAGCTCGCGGTCGAACTCGAGCGTGCGGCCGCGCACGGCGTAGTCCTCGCCCTCCGTCTGCGGCACGCCGTTCACGAACACGCGGTAGGGCGGCTCGGCGCCATGGGGGAGCGGGACCTTCCACTTCACCTCTTCCTGACCACCCTGCGCAGCGCGTCGTACGGGGACTCGTTCCGGCGCTGTTCGATCACCGCACGGCGGAGCCTCCCGGTGAACGCCTCCGACGACCCGTCGCCGCGCACGTCGACACCAGCACGCAGGCGCTTCGGCCCGGAGATCTCAATGCGCGCGACCACCTGTTGGCCCGGCTCGAACGTGCGGCCCAGCGGGGAGCGCGGCTTGGCGTCGGCGCTGGCCTCGAGCTCGTGGCCCCTCCGCTCGATCTCCCTCAGCGCTGCCGTCGAATCCTCGTGCCGTGTCCGCTCGACCTTCGAGCCGGCCCGCACCGTGACCGTCCATCCCATCCCCGTGACGCTATCGCCGGCGCTACGAGCGTGGGATCGTCACGACCGCGCTTGCCGTCCGGCCGCCGGAGCGCAGGCGCGGGCGCAGCACCAGGGTGCTCGAGCCGGGCTTGATGCGCACCTTCAGACGGCGTGACCGGCGGTCCACGGCGAAGCGCTGCTTCAGCAGCTCGAGCGTGCCCGCCACCGACGAGCGCACGCGCAGCGTGACGGAGCGGGCCCTCGTCGACAGCGTCGCGGGCGCCGTCAGCTCCATGAACTGAGGCGTGACGGCCACGATCGTGATCCTCGCGGTGGCCTGCCCGGTGCGCCCGGACCGGTCGCGCGCGACCAGGCGAAGGGTGTGACGGCCGGGCCGCAGGCCGCCGCTCGCCGGGCGCTCGCCGGTTCCGATCTGGCGCCGGCCGTCGAACCAGCGCAGCGAGCGGCCGACCAGCATGCGACCCGTGTCGTCGAACACCATGCCCTCGAGGTTCAGCGGCTGGTCGGCGTTGATGCGCGCGCCGGGCGCCGGATCGATGATCGTCACGGCCGGGGGCGGGCCATCCACCCTGAAAGCCCTCGACGTGGCGGTGGTCTCGTTCCAGCCGTCGCTCACCCGCAGCCGCAGGCGCGCCTTCGACGCGCGGTTGAGCAGCCCGGTCGGCAGGCTGAAGGACGATCCGGTCAGCCCCACTGCCACGCCGCGGTACGTCCGCCCGTTGTCGGCCGAGTACTCGAGTGAGGTCTCGAGAGCATCGCCGTCCGCGTCACTGGCGGCGAAGCGCACCGGAAGCGTGCGCTGGGAGCTCCGGACCCTCACCCCGCCCCTCGGCGCGCTCAGCGAAGCGCGCGGCGCGGCGGGACTGCGGCGTCGCTGGTCGAGCGCCTGTCCGTTGCGCACCAGCTCGACCGACGCCACGTTCACCGCCGGGATCACGGCGGACAGGTGGTCGGCCTCCCCGGCGGGCCCGGCGGGCCCCTGGTCGGTGTGGCCCTGCCGCGTCAGGACCGGAAGGTCGGTGAGCACGTTGCCCGCGGCGTCGCGCGAGATGATCCGCACGCCCCCGTCACCCTCTGGGGCCGTGAGCGTGGCGCCGCCGGGCGTGACCCGGGCGATCCGCCCGGTCGCGCCGCTGACGCTCGCGTCGACGGCGATCGTCTGCCCATCCACCTGCGCGCCTCCGATCGCGGGGACCGTCATCCGCCGCCCCGGTGCACGCGCGTTGGCGGCGGTCCAGTTGATCGTCGAGATCCACGAGTTGAAGTCCGGCCCCGGGTTCGCGCAGTAGGACATGAAGTCGAAGTTCTCGATCGGGTTGCCGTCGGCGTCACGCTGGCCCTGCGTGAAGATCTTCAGCGGGTTGCGCGCGTAGACGGGGCGGACGTCCGTGCCATTACCGAGCAGCAGGCCGCGGTCGTCGATGGGCCAGGTCGCGGCGCCGCCGCCCTCGACGGCTCCCGCGCAGGCCCGGCCGGCGTGCTCGAAGCCGATCGAGTGGTACATCTCGTGTGCGACCGAGGTCAACGGCCGGTCGGTGTTCACGACCGAGTAGTTGCGGATGGTGAAGCTCGACCACGACCAGTGGTCGCCGTTCAGCCCGTTGATCTGCCCCTTCATCAGGGCCATCGTGTGGAAGCCCGGGTAGCCCGCGATGTCGACCGCTTGGGTCAGCAGGTCCTTCAGCCGGCGGCTCTTTTCGCTCTGCGAGAGCGTCTCGCTCGTCGCGAACGAGTTCGCGTTGAGCGTGCCCCGGTAGGGATGGACCGCGAGCCTGAACGGCGACACGGCGCTGGTCTCGCGGAAGACCCGGCTGACCCCGTGGATATCCCTGTCGAAGTCGCCCGGCGGCTTGACCTCCCGCCCGTCCTGCGAGTAGAAAGCCTGGAAGGGATAGATGTGCAGCGTCCGCTGCCGTTCGAAGCGGATGTTGCGCAGCGTCATCGCGTTGTTCGGCTCGCAGCCGGTGCACTCATTCACGCGCGGGAAGGCGGTGGACGGGTTCACCACCGCGCGCAGGGTGATCGGCCCCGCGGAGTTGGTCCAGTCGCCGGGGAGCACGAAGGTCCAGGAGGTGCCCGGGTCGTTCCAGGCCTCCATCGCGATCGGCAGCCCCTGCGAGAGGCCTCCGCCGACGTCGCGCGTGCCCTCGACCGGGACGAGTGGGCCGCGCGGGAGCGCGCGCCCGTCGGGACCGGTGCCCGTCAGGTGCACGGCCACGCCCCTCACCGGCGTGCCGGCGGCGTCGAGGCGGGCGTTCGTCCAGACGCGCACGACCGTCCCCTTGCCCTGCATCAGCGGGACGCCGTTGTAGTCGGCGAAGTGCTCGACGTCGTTGTCGTCCGGCGTCGGCACCGGGAGCACGCCCTGGATCGCCTGTGTGACCTCCATGTTCATCACACGCAGGTCGTTGGCGTTCACGGTGATCGGGACCGTGGCCTTGGCGCGGCGGAAGCGGTTGTCCTCGACCCACGCGGTGATGAAGTTCTCGCCGGTCACGAAGGGGCCTGTCCGGACGTTCGCGAACTGCCCGTCGGCCCCGACCAGCCCGTTCGCGTTGCAGGTCTCCGGGAAGGCGGAGAGGTCGGGCGAGCTGGTCCCGGTGGTGATGCAGAATCGGCGGAGGCCGCCCGCAGCGGCCAGCCCGCCGGAGACGCGGATGTCGTCGATCCGGTCGAACGCCTGCCCCGAGCTCGGCGCGGCGATCTCCACGCTCGGCGCGGGCGGCACCGGCTGGACGTCGTCCACGACGATGAGCTGGTCGACATTGACCCGGCGCCCCGGGTACCCCCGCTCAGGTGTGCCGACGGTGAGAACGGCGCGCGTGATGTTCACCCCGGCCGAATCCGCCTTGAGCGGCGCCGTGATCGGCTCGTGGTTGCCCTGGGTGTTGAAGGTGTGGTAGTCGCTGGCCACCGGTGTCCCCGCGGCGTTGAAGGCGATCAGCTCGGCATCCATTCCGAATTCGAACACCGACGGCTCGTCGTCGAGTCCGACCCGCCAGCTGACCGAGCTCTTCGGGCTGTCGAAGCGGATCTCGAGGCGGTTCGCTCCGCTGGGACAGACCGATGGGCCGCACGAGCCGGTGGTGTGGAGGGCGTGCGGCTCGCTCTGCGTGGGTCGCACGGGGTTGAACACGGTCGGCCCGCCGACGAACGTGATGCCCGACGTCGACGTGACCGTCGTCCCGGCCGCGAGGTCGTCGAAGTCGATCTGAGTCGTGGCGGCGTGAGCGGGTGCCGCGAGCGCAAGCGCGGCTGTGCAGGCGGGGATGAGGAGGGGGAATCTCATGGCCCGAGAGGGGTACGCGGGCCGCGGAGATTACGCCTCCGGGCGCGCCAGGTCCAGCCCTAACCGCCGATGGCGCTCATGGTGCGCGCGGGCTGGCGGAAGCCGGGCTCGCCGACGTGGTGCTTGAGCTCCTTCTGCCAGGCGGCGGCGCGGATGATCTGCTCGAGCTCGGCGTCCGACGCACCGGAGCGGAGCGGCTCCCGAAGGTCGGTCTCATGGAGGGAGAACAGGCAGGTGCGGAGCTTGCCGTCGGCCGTCAGGCGGAGGCGGTCGCAGTCGGCGCAGAACGGCTCGCTCACGGGGTTCACGAACCCGATCGAGCCGCGGCCGTCGCGGAACCGGTAGACGCGGGCCGTCGAGGACGCCTCGCGCGGAACTTCCTCCATCGGATGAACCCTGTCTATGAGCGCCCGCAGCTCCGCACCCGGCAGCACGCTGTCGGCAGACCAGGCGCGGTCCGCGTCGAGCGGCATGAACTCGATGAACCGCACCTCGAACCCCGTGCGCCGCGCGAAGTCGGCGAACGGCAGCGCCTCCTCCTCGGTGAACCCGCGCAGGGCCACCGCGTTCACCTTGACCGGCCGCAGCTCCGGCCGGCGCGCCACGGCCTCCAGCCCGCGGAGTACCTGCGGCAGCGAATCGCGCCGCGTCAGATGGAAGAAACGGTCGCGCTGAAGGGTGTCGAGGGAGACGTTGATGCGGCGCAGGCCCGCGGAGGCCAGCGCATCCGCATCGCGCTCCAGGAGATAGCCGTTCGTGGTGAGCGACAGATCGTCGACGAGCGGAGCGAGCATGGCGACGAGACGGGGCACCTCACGCCGAACCAGCGGCTCCCCGCCGGTGAGCCGCACGGACGGGACCCCGACCACGCGCACCACCCGGGCGATCTCCTCGAACGTGAGGATCTCCTCGCGCTCCAGCCACGGCAGCCCGTCCGCGGGCATGCAGTACTGGCAGCGGAAGTTGCAGCGGTCGGTGACCGATACGCGGAGGTCCGCGATCCGTCGCCCGTGGCCGTCGATAAGCGGCTCGCGCGCCATGCACAAACGGTACCGGCGCGCGAGCCGTGCCTCTAGCTAATTGGTCAACCGCCCCCGCTTTGAGGTTCTACGCGCGGCGGGCGGGCAGGGTTCGCTGAACCGCGACCATCCGCTCGCCGCCGGGTTACCTTGCAGCGAGTGCTTGGCAGGGCGTACCCCCTCACCGCTGCCGTGGCCGCCTGCGTCGCCGCGACATCGGTCGCTGCCGCCACCGACCGGGTCGAGCGCGCCGCCAAGGCCCGGCACGACGTCCAGTCGACCCAGCTCATCTCGCGCTCGCTCGACGGCCGGACCCCGAACGGCGCGTCCACGAACGCGGTCATCTCCCAGGACCGGCGCTGGTCGCGCTACATCGCCTTCGAGTCCGACGCCTCGGACCTGGTGAAGAGCGACGCGAACGGTGCGAGGGACGTCTTCGTCGTCCGCCGCGCGGGCTCGTTCCGCAACAACGGCTCGGGCTGGCGGCGCGGCAGGACCACCCTGATCTCGCGCGGTCCCGGCGGCCCGGCCAACGGAGCCTCGTGGGGCGCGGCGATCGACGGCAGCTTCTGGTCCGCCCCCTCCTGTGTCGCCTTCCTCTCCGCCGCGGACAACCTCGTCGCCGGCGACACAAACGGAAAGGTCGACGCGTTCGTCTCGCGCCGGATCGGGAGGCTGCCGAGGCGCATCTCGCTGCCCGGCGGCAGGCAGTCGACCGAGGACACCACCGACGTGGCCGTGAGCGGAGACTGCTCGCGCATCGCTTTCATCACCGGCGGCCGCCTGTACGTGAAGGTCGGGAAGAAGGTGCGCAAGGTGAGTCACGGGCTGCCGGCGAGCGACCCGTCGTTCTCGAACGGCTTCACGAACGACCTCGCGTTCTCCGACCCGCGCGGGGTGCACATCGCCCGCGGCGGCACCAAGCGCCCGAAGCTGGTCGGCCCGCGCGGTCGCAACCCGGCCTACAGCGACATCCACAAGCCGCCACCGAACTGCAAGCGCCGCACGCTGGCGTACGAGCTGAAGGTCGGCGGCCGCTGGCACATCGCCACCCGGGTGCAGGGCGACAAGACGCGGGTGATCAGCCACCGCCGCGGCTCGCGCGCGAATGCCGACTCGCGCGACCCCGTGATCGGCAACGCAGGCTGCTACGTGACCTTCGAGAGCGAGGCGAACAACCTCGGCGTGAACGCCACCCGCCGCAAGGGCGACAACAACCAGGCGCCCGACGTCTACCTGTACACGGCCGTCCGCCGCCTCACGCTCGTCCAGTCCGTCCTGAACAAGGCGATCCCGCTGGCCAGGGGCGGGCGCAACCCCAGCATGAGCTGGTACGCGAACTACATCGTGTTCGACTCACCGGCGCCGCTGCGCAACCAGGTCCACCTCGAGCGCTGGCAGGAGAAGTCGATCGAGGGATCGCAGTACGAGAACCCGGTCCCGCCACAGCCACCGCCCGCGCAGCAGCCGCCGGAGAACCGGCAGATCTACATGCGGTACCTCGGCCCGGTCTAGCGGCCGCCGACCGGCACGTAGTCGCGCTCGCGCTCGCCCGTGTAGACCTGCCGCGGGCGCGCGATCTTCTGCTCCTTGTCGTCGACCATCTCGAGCCACTGGGCGATCCAGCCGGACGTGCGCGGGATGGCGAACATCACCGTGAACATCTCGGTCGGCAGGCTCAGGGCCTCGTAGATCAGGCCTGAGTAGAAGTCGACGTTCGGATAGAGCTTGCGGTCGGTGAAGTAGTCGTCGTCGAGCGCGCGCTTCTCGAGCTCGGTCGCGAGCTCGAGCTTCGGGTTCACGCCGGTCACCTCGAACACCTCGTCGACGTGCTTCTTGATGATCCGCGCGCGCGGGTCGTAGTTCTTGTAGACCCGGTGGCCGAAGCCCATCAGGCGCTCCTTGCCCTCCTTCACGCCTTCGAGGAAGTCGGGGATGTCCTCCTTCTTGCCAATCCGGTCGAGCATCTTCAGCACCGCCTCGTTGGCGCCGCCGTGTAGCGGCCCGTAGAGAGCGGCCACGCCGGCCGCCACAGCCGAGTACGGATCGACCTGCGAGGAGCCCACTGCTCGGACCGCGCTGGTCGAGCAGTTCTGCTCGTGGTCAGCGTGGAGGATCCAGAGGACGTCGAGCGCCCTGGCCAGGCGCGGGTCCGGCTCGTACTTGAGCTCGGTCATCCGGAACATCATCTGGAGGAAGTTGTCCGGGTAGTCGAGGTCGTTGTCGGGATAGTTGTACGGCAGCCCGAGCGAGTGGCGGTAGGCGAACGCGGCGAGCGTCGGCACCTTCGCGATCAGCCGCACGGCGGCCATGTGGCGCTCGTCGTCGTCGTCGATCTTCTTCGCGCCCGGGTAGAAGGTCGAGAGCGCGCCGACGGACGCGAGCAGCATCCCCATCGGGTGGGCGTCGTACCGGAAGCCCTCCATGAAGCGCTTGATGTTCTCGTGCACGAACGTGTGGATCGTGATCTCGTGCATCCACTCGTCGATCTGGTCCTTGGTGGGGAGCTCGCCGTGTATCAGGAGGTATGCGACCTCCAGGTAGTTCGAGTCCTCGCAGAGCTGCTCGATGCTGTAGCCGCGGTGCTCGAGCACGCCCGCCTCGCCGTCGATGAACGTGATCTCGCTGCGGCAGGCGGCGGTGTTGGTGAACGCCGGGTCGTACGTCATCAGGCCGAAGTCGTCCTCGTCGACCTTCATCTGACGGAAGTCCATCGCCTTGACGGTCCCGTCGGTGACCTCGACCTCGTACGTCTCACCGGTCCGGTTGTCCGTGACCGTGAGGGTCTGCTCGGCGGTCGCTACCCCACCTCCGTCCTGCGCCTGCTGCTGCTCCTCCGCCATGCCGATCCTCTCGTTCGTTCTGCCGAGGGGCGAATTCTGACGGACGCAGGCCTCAGGCGCGCTCTCCGGCGCTGCCCGCGCTACTCGTTCGGCACGTTCTCGGGCGTTTCGCCCTCGTGCGTGGGGTTCTCCCGGTCGCCGTGAGTGGAGTCGTGCGCGCCGTGCTTCTCGGACGTGCCGATCGCCGCGCCGACGGTCGCGGCGAGCAGGAAGGCGCTGACCAGGACCACCACGAGCTCGGCGGTCTGGGTGCGCGGGAAATCCGCCCTGGCGCCCAGGAAGGCCACGATCAGGGCCCAGACACCGAACACGAAGCCGATGATGTGGAAGGCGTTGGGGTCGAACGCCGCGAGCGGGAGGGTCACGGGCGGGAAGTTACCTAACGCTTTAGCGGAGGGGCCGCGCGAGCTGCCTGCCGCTCGCGCGCACGCGGCTGGGCGCCCGTGGAGCCGGCTCGGCGTGCGGGCCGCGGCGCGGCGGGCGCGGGCGGCGCGGGCCGCTGCGATGCGGATGGCTGCGGTCGCTGCCACCGCCGTCGGTCGGCTGCTCCATCTCCGCATCCGTCTGCTTCACGGCCCAGTAGACGAGCCACAGCATCGCGACGATCGGGATCTTGAGCACGACCATCATCCATACAAAGCCCCAACCCATTGTGGCGCAGCGTAGCGCGCTTACCGCCGCCCGTGGCGTTGCGCTGTGATCGTTCCTGGCTGACCGCGCACTACGTGCTTGCGGCTGATGCAGCGGGTACGATCCGATTGCGATGAGCGATGTGGGGCTGTTTGGGCCCGAGTCCGTCACATGGCGTGTGAATCGGGAGGGTGTGCTGCTCGTTGGGGGCGGCACAGCTCTGATCCTTCAGCTGGCTCATCCGCTCGTTGCGGCCGGCGTCTCGCAGCACTCGAACTACCGCGAGGATCCGTGGGGGCGGCTGTACCGGACGCTCGACCTCACCACGAAGATCGTCTTTGGCTCGACCGAGACCGCGGAGGAGGCGTCGGCGCGGATTCGGCATACGCACGGGCGGGTTCGTGGGCAGGCGAGCGAGGATGCGGGGGCTTTTCCGGAGGGCACGCCGTATGACGCGCGCACGCACGACCTGGTCATGTGGGTGCACGCCACGCTCGTTCACACCTCGCTGCTCGTCTACCAGCGCTACGTCGGACCGCTCACGATCGCCGAGCAGCGCGAGCTACTACGAGGAGCAGAAGCTCCTCGGCGAGCAGTTCGGCGTGCCGCGCGAGCACCAGCCCGCGACCTACGCGGAGTTCAACGATTACTTCGACGACATGCTGGCCTCTGAGCGGATCGCGCCGACCGACGCACTCAGGGACGTGGTGGACGCGGTGATGAAGCCGGACCTGCCCGTTCGTGGCCCGCCCGCGTGACCGAGGCGCTCAACCTCGCGACCGTCGGGCATCTCCCGGCCTCGCTGCGTGAGGAGCTCGGGCTGCCGTGGGGCCCTAACCGCGCGCGCCTGTTCGAGGCCTCGCGCCTCGTGCTCTCCGCCGCCCTACCCGTGCTGCCGAAGCTCCTGCGTGAGTTCCCGCCGGCCCGCAGCGCGGATCGCCGGGTCAGGCGGCTCGAGGCCGCGTAGCAGCGCGATCCCAGCGCGCGTCATATAGCTTCGCGCGCTGAGCTTCTGGGGAGGAGTCGTTGCCGACGGGCAGGCGTTCACAGGCACTCACGCGGCTGCTGACGTTGATCGTGCTGGCGATCGCGGTGGTCGTGCTCGCCGTCGTGCTGTTCTCGTCCGGCGAGTCGTACCGCGTCACGCTCACGCTCGACAACGCGAGCCAGCTCGTGACGGGCAACCAGGTGAAGGTCGGCGGGGTCGCGGTCGGCACCGTCAGCAAGCTCGAGCTGGGCGACGACGCGCAGGCGCTCGTCGAGATCGAGATCACCGACGATGAGCTCACCCCGCTGCACCGCGGGTCCACCGCCGAGGTCCGCTCCACCTCGCTGTCCGGGATCGCGAATCGCTACGTCGCGCTGAAGCCCGGGCCGAACGACGAGGAGAAGATCGAGGACGGCGGCGCGATCGCCGCCATCGACGCCGAGTCCGAGGTCGACCTCGACGCGGTGCTCAACACGCTCACCCCGTCGGCGCTCGCGGACCTGCGCGCCCTGGTGGGCGGCCTCGGGGCGTCTGTCGACGGGCGCGGGAAGGAGCTCGAGGCGGCTATCACCGCCCTGAACCCGGCGCTTGCGCAGACCGCGGCCACCGCGCGCGAGATCGTGCGCGACGAGCCGCGCTTCGCCGCGCTTCCTGCTCGATTCGGCACGGGTGGTCGGGGCGGTCGCGGAGCGCGACGCCGACCTCGACCGCCTCGTCCCGGCCACGGGCGCGACCCTGAGTGCGATCGCCTCGCGCACGGCCGAGGTGGACTCGACTCTGCGCAACCTGCCCCCGACTCTGCGCGAGGCCAACACCACGCTCGTGAACCTGCGGGCGCTGGTCGGGGACCTCCGGCCGGCGGTGCGCGAGGCACGCCCGGTTGCGCCGCTGCTCACCGAGACGCTCGACCCGCCTGCGCCCGGTCGCGCGCGCGGGCGTGCGGGTGATCGCGTCGCTGCGCCGGCTGATCGACCGGCCCGGCCGCGAGGACCTGGTCGGGGTGCTCGAGGCGATGCCCGGCGTGGAGGAGGAGGCGGTTCCGGCGTTCGAGTCGACCGTTGCGACGGTGGAGGACCTGCTGCCGATCGTGAGAGACCTGCGGCCGTACACGACCGACTTCATCGGCGGCCCGTTCCGCGGCTTCGGCGGCACGACTGCGCCGTACTACGACGCGAACGGCCGCTACCAGCGGATCGCCTTCGTCGGGAGCGGCTTCACGCTCGCGCCCGGCCTCGGCGGACTCGTCCTCCAGCTGCCCGAGGACGGCGGCGTGGCCGGCTACGAGGTTGGCCAGCGCAACCGCTGCCCCGGCGCGGCTACCCAGCCGCACCCCGACGGCTCGAACCCGTGGCGTGAGAGCGACACGTTCCCGTGCGACCTCGGTCAGGGGCCGAAGTGACCCGCAGGCTCGCGATCTACGTCCTCGGCCTGGCCGCGCTCGCCGTGCTCGCGATCGCCACGATGGGCGCCGCGCCCGGCAGGTCCATGTACGAGGTCGACGCCATCTTCGACAACGCGGACTTCCTGATCGAGGGGCAGGACGTGAAGATCGGCGGCGCCCAGGTCGGATCCGTCAAGAAGGTCGGCCTCACGCGCAAGAAGCAGGCGCGCATCACGCTCGAGGTCGAGGAGGCATTCGGCCCCTTCCGCGAGGACGCGCGCTGCCAGATCAGGCCCCAGAGCCTGATCGGGGAGAAGTTCGTGCAGTGCAGCCCGGGGACCCCGGACGCGCCGGAGCTGAGCAAGCGCGGCGGCAAGCGGGCGACGGTGCCGATCGAGCGGACGCACTCGCCGGTGGACCTCGACCTCGTCTTCGGCGCGCTGCGGCGGCCGATCCGCGAGCGCCTCACGATCCTGCTGAACGAGCTCGGGACGGGGCTCGCGGGCCGGCCGCGGGAGCTGAACGACGCGATCCGGCGAGCCAACCCGGCTCTCCAGGAGGCGCGCCGGACGCTCGAGATCCTCGACAGCGAGCGGGGCACGCTCGGGCGGCTGATCGACGAGTCCGACCGCGTGCTGGCCGAGCTGGCTGCCCGCCGCGGCGCCGTGCGGAGCTTCATCTCGAACGCCAACGACGTGACGAGCACGATGGCCGAGCGGCGCGGCGACATCGACCTGGCCGTGCGGCGCCTCCCGCCGATGCTCGCCGAGCTCGAGCCGACCGCGCGCGAGCTGGCCGGGCTCACGTCCGAGGCGCGCCCTTCAGTGCGTGACCTGGCCGCCGCGGCGCCGTCGCTCCGCCAGCTGCTCGGCGACTTCGACCCGCTCGCCGAGGCCACACGCCCGACCCTCGCCAAGCTCTCCCGGCTCACGGCCACCGCGCGCCCCGCCGTGCGGGCGGCGCACCCCGTAGCCGACCGCCTGCGGCCGGTAGCGGACCTGCTGCCGCCGACCGTCGGCCTCGTGCGCGACCTGACGGATTCGATAGGCAAGCAGGACGTGGCCGAGCTGCTCTCGCGCTACCTGTACTTCTCGGCCTCGGCGTCCTCGCGCTTCGACCGCTTCTCGCACATCCTCCCCTCGTACCAGCTGACCGGCACGTGCGCGCAGTGGACCGCCGAGCCGGAGCGCCAGTGCGACGCGCACTACGCGGGCTACCAGGGCGACCGCGGCCCACCGCTGGTCCCGACGCCCAACGCCAAGCGTGACGGGGAAAGACTTCAGTCTGTCCCCGACGAAGCGCCGAGGGCGCCGGAACGGCCGGCGGACGAACAGCTACTCGACTTCCTGCTCGGCCCATGAACCGCGGCGGTCAGCCCACGAGCATCATGGCCAGCCCGATCCTGATCGGGGCGGTGACCGTGCTCGTGGCCACGGTCGCGGTGTTCCTCTCGTACAACGCGAACCAGGGGCTGCCGTTCGTCCCCACCTACAAGATCTCGGTCGAGGTCCAGGACGCCGCCGGGCTCGTGAAGGGCAACGAGGTGCGGATCGGCGGCAAGCGCATCGGCTCGGTGGACCAGATCGTGGGCCAGGTCGGACCGGAGGAGGACTACGCGCGGCTCGACCTCAAGCTCGACAAGCCGGTCGAGCCGCTGCTCGACGACTCCGTGGCGACGGTGCGCCCGCGGTCGCCACTCGGGCTCAAGTACCTCGAGATCAAGCCCGGCAAGCGCGGCGACCCGATCGAGGCGGGCGGCGAGCTGACCCTCGACCAGTCGGTGCCGACCGTCGAGCTCGACGAGGTCTTCGACACCTTCGACGAGGCAACGCGGAAGGCGCTCCAGCAGACGACGACCGGCCTCGGCACCGGCCTCGCCGGTCGCGGCGTCGACTTCAACGAGTCCGTGGCGCTGGCGCCCGAGCTGACCGGGCGCGCGGCGCGGGTATTCGCGAACGTGGCCGACCCCGCCACGCGGCTGCGGCGTGCCCTCCAGGCGCTCGAGCGTGTGACCGCCGAGCTGTCCCCGGTGGCGCCGCGGTTCGCGACGATGTTCGACAACGCGAACACGACGCTCTCCGCCCTGGCGGGCGTGCGCGCGGAGCTTGGCCAGGTGCTGTCCGAGCTGCCGCCGACCGAGCTGGTCGCGACGGACGCGCTGCGGGTGGCCCGCCCGTTCCTGGCCGAGTCGCGCCTGCTCGTCCGCGAGCTGCAGCCCGGCATCGAGATCCTGCCCACCGCGGCGCGCCGGCTGCACTCGGCGATCGACCGCGGCATCCCGGTGCTGCGCCGCGCCGGCGCTCTGGCCGACCGGCTCGAGGAGGCGCTGCGCGCGGTCGACGACCTGGCGAGCGACCCGCTCACCCTCGAGGCGCTCGAGCGCCTGCGCACCGCCGCGGAGACCGGGCTCCCGACGCTCCGCTACACGGTCCCGATGCAGGCCGTCTGCAACTACCTCGGGCTCTGGCTGCGCAACGCGGGCTCGGCGATCTCGGAGGGCGACATCGGCGGCACATGGGTGCGGACGCTCGTGCTGGTGGAGCAGAACGAGATGCTCCAGAGCGCGACGCCGGCGGCGAACCTCCACCACAACGCCTATCCGAACGCGGCCGGGCCGGGGACCGACGGCGAGTGCGAGGCGGGCAACGAGCCGCTCCTGCCAGGCCAGAGGATCGGCAACCTGCCGGGCGTCCAGGCGACCAGCACCGAGGACACGAACCGCAACCAGGGGATCCTGGGGGCCGTGCGGTGAACCGCGGGCCGCGACAGGTCTCGGTGTTCGGCGCGGGCCTGATGGCCGTGACCGTCGCGTTCGTCTCCGTGTACCTGGCATTCGGCGGGCCGAACCCGTACTCCGACAAGTACGAGCTGAAGGCGATCGTCCAGTCAGGCAGCGAGATGCACTCGCGCACCCCGGTGCGGATCGCCGGCGTGGATGTCGGCAAGGTGAAGAAGGTCGAGCGCGGCCCGGGCTCGCTGGCCACGGTGACGATGGAGCTCGAGCAGCGCGCGCTCCCGCTGCACCGCGACGCCACGGTCAAGATCCGGCCGCGGATCTTCCTCGAGGGCAACTTCTTCATCGACCTCGGGCCGGGCACGCCGTCCGCGCCCGAGCTGAAGACCGGCGGGACGATCCCGCTGGCTCAGACCGCGATGCCGGTCCAGCTCGACCAGATCCTCACGACGCTGCGGCGCTCGAACCGCCTGGACCTGCTCGACACGGTCCAGGGCCTGGGACAGGCACTCGGCAAGGGTGGCGCCGCCGCGTTGAACCGCTCGCTGCCGGACTGGGGACCGACCTTCGCGCGCGGCGCGCAGGCGATGGAGGCGTTGCGCGGGCGGCGTCAGGACGACCTGTCGGGTGTGATCGCGGAGACGGGCACGGTCATGGCGGCGCTGTCGGACCGCCGCGGCGACCTTGCCGACTCGGTCACCGGGCTGGCGCGTACGGCGGGAGCGTTCGCCGCCCGGCGCGAGCAGCTGGCCGAGTCGATCACGCAGCTCGACGGGCTCGTCCGCGAAGCGAGTCCCACGTTCACCGCGCTGAACGGGCTGTTCCCGACCGCGCGCGCGTTCGTGGCGGAGGTACGGCCCGGCATACGCGAGGCGCCGGCCACGCTGCGGCTGGCGAACCCGCTGCTCGGGCAGCTCCAGGGCCTGCTGGCGCCGGCCGAGCTGCCGGCGCTGATCAGCGCCGGCGACCCGGCGATCCGCTCGCTCGCTCGCCTCCAGCCGGACCTGCGCGACCTGCTCGCGTCGGTCACGCCGGTCACCGACTGCGCGCGCCGCAACGTCGTACCGACGCTGAGGACGGTCATCAACGACCCGCCGCTGACGGACGGCCGGCCCGAGCTGCCGGTCTACCGCGAGGTGCTGAACGGCCTGGTCGGGCTGGCCAGCGCATCGCAGAACTTCGACGGCAACGGCCCGAGCCTCCGCTACCACGCGGGCTTCGGCGACGAGACCTTCGGCACCGGCACGATCCCGAGCGTGGGCGAGGCTCTCGTGGGCGTCACCTCGGAGCCGCTGCTCGGCTCGCGCCCGCGCTACACCGCCCAGATCCCGCCGTACCGGCCGAACGTGGAGTGCCGCACGCAGGACCTGCCCGACCTGAACGGCGCCGAGACCGGGCCTGCACCCGTCACACCGTCCGCGCGAGTCGTCCCGAGGCAGACGCCGTGACCTGGCGCCGCCACATCCGGCCCTACCTCCTCTACATCGCGGCGCTCGCCGGGATGATCGTCATCGCGCTCGCCACCGCGGCGTACATCACGGTGCACCAGCGGCTGCGCTTCCCCTGGCAGCAGGAGATGCAGCTCTACGCCGAGTTCGACAACGCCCAGGCGGTCACGGCGGGGCAGGGCCAGACCGTCGACGTGGCCGGTGTGAAGATCGGCGAGATCGGCTCGGTGAAGGTCGAGAACGGGCGCGCGGTCGTTCGACTCGACATCACCAAGGAGGACGAGGTCGGGGCGGTCTACTCGAACGCGAAGCTCTTCCTGCGCCCGAAGACCGGCCTCAACGACATGGCCGTGCAGATGGATCCGGGAACGCCCGACCCCGCGCTGCCCGGCGGCGGCCGCCTGGAGGACGGCGACCGGATCCCGATCGAGAACACGCAGGCGAACGTGAACCCGGACGCCGTGCTCGCGTCGCTCGATACCGACACGCGCCGCTACCTCCAGGTGCTGCTGAACGCGGGCGGCGCCGGGCTGCGCGGGCGCAGCGCCGACCTGCGGGCGATCCTCAAGGCCACCCAGCCGACACTCGGGCACGCGCGGCGGGTATCGGCCGAGGTCGCCGACCGGCGCGCGAAGGTCAAGCGGCTGATCCACAACCTGCGGCTCCTGTCCGCCGCGGCCGCCGACCGCGACGACGACCTGCGCAGCCTTACCAGTGCGGCGGCGGCCGTACTGCGCACGCTCGGCGAGCGCGACGTGGAGCTCCAGGACTCGCTCGAGCGGCTGCCCGGTGCACTCGCGGCCACCCGCGACGCGCTCGCCGAGGCGCGCGGGTTCGCCGGTGACGCGCAGCCCGCGCTCAGCGCGCTGCGGCCGCTGGCGCGTGAGCTGGCGCCCGACCTTCGCGCCGCCCGGCCGCTGCTTCGCGACGCGCTCCCGGTCGTGCGCGACGACCTGAGGCCGCTCGTGCGCGAGGCGGCGCCGCTGCTCACCAAGCTGCGTCCGTCGCTCGAGAAGATCGAGGCCGTCACCGCGCCCGACCTCATCGAGGTGGGGAAGATCCTCAACCGCACGGTCAACGTGCTCGGGTTCAACCCGGAGGGCAAGGAGGAGGGCTTCCTCTTCCACCTCGGCTGGTACGCGCACAACGCGGCGTCGGTGGTGTCGGTCGGCGACGCCCACGGCATCTCATGGCGCGGGCTCGTGATGGGCAGCTGCTCGTCGTTCCCGGACGTGGTCGGCGCCAACCCGGCGCTGCTGCCGCTCACCCAGCTGCCGATCTGCGGGTTCTCGTCGGGCGGTGGCGGCTCGCCGGTCCCGCCACTGCCCAAGAACGCGACGCCGAAGCAGCTGGTCGAGCAGGCGAAGGCGCCGCAGGGAGGGCCGGGGGTGCGATGAACAAGCGCGCGCCGAGCATCGCCCAGATCAGCGTCATGGTGATCTTCGCCCTGTCCTGCTTCGGCCTCCTGACCTACATCTGGAAGTCGTTCGGCGGTCCGTCGCCGCTCGCGCCGAAGGGCTACCGGGTCACGATCGACTTCGACGAGGCGACCCAGCTGTCCGACACCGCGGACGTGCGCATCTCGGGCATCAGCGTCGGGCGCGTGAAGAAGTCGCAGCTCGGCGCGGGGGACCGCACGCGCGTGCAGGTCGAGATCGAAAGCAGGTACGCGCCGTTGCCGCGCGACACGCGCGCGATCATCCGGCAGAAGACCCTGCTGGGAGAGAGCTACATCGAGCTGACCCCGGGCGACCGGCGCAAGGGGATGCTGTTCGACAACTCGAAGCTGCCGCGCGCGCAGGTGGTGGCGACGACCGAGTTGGACGAGGTCACGCGCGCGCTCGACCTGCCGACGCGGCGGGCACTCCAGCGTTTCGTGCGGGCGATGGCGGCGCTCGAGGGCGAGGGCTACGACCTGAATGCGGCCCTCGGCCACCTCCCGGGCTTCACGACCGACTCGACCACGCTGCTGCGAACGCTCGACCGTGAGCATCGCGCCGTGCGCCAGCTCGTGCGCGACGGCGGCGCGGTATTCGACGCGCTCGGGCGGCGCCAGGGCGAGCTGTCCGGCCTCGTGCGCGCGGCCGACGCGGTGCTCGCCACGACGGCACGGCGCGACCGCGACCTGGCCGAGACGGTGCGCATCCTGCCCACGACGCTGCTCGAGCTGCGGCCGACGCTCGAGCAGGTGAAGGCGCTGTCGCTGGAGGCGCACCCGCTGGTGCGCGACCTGCGGCCGGGCGCGCGGGCACTGGCCCCGGCGCTGCGCGACGCGACCGTGCTCGCGCCCGAGGCCGAGCGGCTGTTCGGCAAGGTGGATCGTCTCGTGTCGGTGTCGCGCGAGGGCGTGCCGGCCACCACCCGCGTGGTGCGCGCCGCGCATCCTCTGTTCAAGCTGCTGCCGCCGACTGCTCCGCGAGGCGCAGCCGGTCGTCGACTACCTCGGGCTCTACCGGGAGGACATCGTCGCGCAGCTCGCCAACTTCTCGTCGGCGCTCCAGGCAACAGCGCCGGCACAGGCCACCGGGGAGCAGCTCCACTACCTGCGCGCGCTGGTCCCCTTCCTCCCCGAGGGGCTTCAGACCTACAACCAGCGGATCGGGTCGAACCGCTACAACCCGTACACCTTCCCCGGCTGGATGAAGGACCTGCCGCAGCGGGCTCAAGTCGTTCGCGTGCACCCACACGGGCAACCCAGGCCCGCCGGACCAGGGGGCGCCACCGTGCGTCGAGCAGACGCAGGTCACCTTCCAGGGCCGCCGGACGGCGTTCACGCAGGTGCGCGCACTGCGCTGAGGCGCAGGCCGGGCGTCAGCGCGCGGGCGCCTCGGACAGGCGCGTCATGTGGCGGAACTCCTCGTAGCGCCTGTGGATCTCGTCCTGGGTGAGCCGCGCGACGCGCTCGGTCCCGAAGTCCTCCACGTTGAACGACGCCATCACCGAGCCGTAGGTCATCGCCCGGCGGAGCTCGTCGTCGTCGCCCAGCACGTCCTCGCCGCCTGACGCCAGGTAGCCCATGAAGCCGCCGGCGAACGAGTCACCCGCGCCGGTGGGGTCGCGCACCGTCTCGAGCGGGTAGGCCGGGAGCGAGAAGAAGCGGTCCCCGGTGAACAGCGCCGCGCCGTACTCGCCCTGCTTCGCGACCACCGCGCGCGGCCCCATCTCCATCACCTTCCGGGCCGCCCGGACGAGGTTCGGCTCCTCGGTGAGCATGCGGATCTCGGCGTCGTTCAGGAACACGATGTCCACCAGGCCGATCGAGCGCAGAAGCGAGTCGCGCGCGGTCTCGATCCACAGGTTCATCGAGTCGAGGCCCGCGAAGCGCGCCGTCTCGCACTGCTCGCGCACCTCGCGCTGGAGGTCCGGCTGGATGTTCGCGAGGAACAGGGTGCGCGCGTCGCGCGAGGCCGTCCGACAGCTTCGGCTCGAACTCGCCGAACACGCCGAGCTGGGTGTCCTCGGTGTGCGCGGTGTTGAGGTCGTAGTCGTAGCGCCCGCGCCAGAAGAAGGTCTTCCCGCCCTCGACGCGCTCGATGTCGTCGGTCTCGACGCCCCGCTCGTGCAGCACCGCGTACTCCGCGTCGCCGAAGTCCTCGCCCACGGGCCCGACAACCCGCACCTCCGTGAAGAAGCTCGCGGCCAGCGAGAAGTGCACCGCGCTCCCGCCGAGCATGCGCTCGCGCTCGCCGAACGGCGTCTTCACCGCGTCGAACGCGATCGATCCAACAACAACGAGGCTCATGAGCGCGCGAACCCTAGCCACATGCGTCGACCGTCCTGTTTCAGTCCGCTGCTGGCGGACTAGGGCAGGACGGTCGAAGAAAACCCGGTCCCCTTGGGCCCGGCCTCCCTACCCAGCCGCCGTTAGGAGCCCTTCGTTACCCGCGAAGGCGAGTGCGTCCGTGGCGAGCTCGTCCCACTCCTCCCCGTTCGTCTGCGAGTGCAGCCTGGCCCGCCACGCCACGAACACGCCCCGCCGGATCGCATACCGCGACTGCTCCCCCCAGATCTCACCGACATCCGAATGCTGGTCCGGCACGTCGCCGCGCACCGGGAACAGCACGCTGTCGCAGCCCCACTGGCCGTCCGGCAACCTGACGATGCGGTCCCAGTCCGGGGGCGGCGGGAACATCCGGCGCTCCAAAGCCGACACCAGCCGCCCGCGGATCGAGGTGCCGGCCAGGTTCCCGCGGAAGACCGCGAACGCCTCGCCCGGGACCGGCATGTCGCAGAACGCGCGGTGGAACTCGAACGGGTCCTCGGACACGAGGCCGCGCTCCTTGGCGATCCAGTGCGCCTTACTGAAGCTCTGGCCGTCCAGCCCCTCGAACTTGTCGTCGGGCAGCTTCTCGATCTGCTCGGCCCAGCTCGCCGGCGGTAGGTCGGCGTCGAAGGGCTGCGGCTTCGCCTGCGCGTTGCAGATGTAGCGCAGCGCGCCCGCGAGCCACGACGCGGTCTGCGCGTGCAGGTCGAGCTCCTCGGGTGTCTTGAGGAAGTGCTGCTGGGTGAGGATCAGCGTGCCGTACCTGAACTCCGCGCGGAAGCCGAGCGGGCGCGCGAGCGCGAGCAGCTGCACGATCGGCCCCGCGAGCACCTGGTCGATCACCTCCTGCTGCGCACGCCCGCGCCAGGCCGCGCGCCAACCCGGCAGCTGCACGTAGTCGAGCTTCGTCCCGGCCCACATCTGCGGCCCCGTGACGAACGGGAGGTTGGAGCCCTCGCCCGGACGGTCGGCGTGGATCACGCGCTCCTTGTCGCGGCCGATGTCGAGACCGACGATCGCGCCCTGCGCCTGCGGCACGCGGATGGCGCACACGGTGTAGGGCACGCGGAAGTAGCGGTGCTTTTCCCCGACCAGCGGGATCAGCGTCGCGAGGTCCTTCATCTGGAAGGTGTCCTCGACCTGCACGCCGTAGAACTGCCCGCTGGTCATCCCCTCCTCGTGGAGCTTGACCTCGTGGTAGAGGACCCCCTCCTCGCCGCCGGGGAGCGTGCCGCGCAGGACGTTGAACTGAAGGTCCTCGGTCATCGGGAAGGCGGCGACGTAGCCGAGCTGCGCGCGCTGCCCGCGGTAGCTGAGGCCGCGCGAGTTGGCGTAATCGGTGAGGTCGATGTCGGGCGCGCCGCGGAACCCGTCCGCGATGTGCTCCTGCCAGTCGCCGCGAAAGAGACCACCGAGATTCATGCGGCCAACCTAATGCCGCGCGTGTCATGGGCGCAACCCAGCGGTAAAGCGCTCTGGGAGCGGTGCCGATGGCTACCCGATGGCCTCCCTGCCGTTGCACGTCCGTGCGTTGATAGCCGCCGCCGCGCTTGCGCTGCTTCTCCTCGCCATTCCCGCTCCTGCAGCGGCACAGGCGGATCCCGCGTGCGCGCAAACCGGCGCCGAGACCGTCACAACGGACAAGCCGCGCTATCCCGTCGAGGCGCTCGTCCACATCAGCGGTAGCGGCTACGCGCCAGGATGCGACGTGATCGTCCGCGTCGTGCGCCCCGACGGCTCGATCGTCACGGGCGATGGAACCGAGACGACCGGCAGCGACATCGTCCGGACCGACGCCAGCGGCGGACTCACCTACGACTACCGGTTGAACACGATCAGCGGGACCTACCGCGTCTATGTGGTCGATCCCGTTTCCGGAGACGTACTGGCGAGCGTCGAGTTCGAGGACGCGGCGATCATCGACGACCTTCGCCTCGGCGCGACGGGTGCCGAGAACTACGTCTTCACGGCGGGCGATCGCGTTGACGCGGCCGGCACCGTTGCGAACAGCCGCCACTACCGCTGGACCGTCATCCGATCCGACGGCACGACCGTCATCGGGCCGTGCGCGTCCACGATCGGCTCGCCCCCGGGTCCCACCTCGCCCGTCACCGGCTCGTACACGGTCCAGGCGAGTGACCCGGTTTCCACCTCGCAGCCCTACACGTACCGGCTCGATGAGTTCGGCAACACCGACTCCACGTGCACCGCCGGCAGCCTCAGCGTTGACACGCGGACCTTCAGCGTCGCGCGCCTGTCGTCGTTCGAGGACAGCGCGCTCAACGTCCCGCGCACCGCATTCGGTCTCGGGCACACCGCCTACGCCAGGGTCGACGGCGTCACTACCTCGCAGGCCGACTGGAGCGCCACGTGGATCCCGCCGTCGGGTTCCACGTCGTGCGCCAACACGCTCGGCACGGATCGCGCCGACTCCTCGGTGAACGGCCGCTTCCCCGACGCCGCCGGCAGCTTCCTCCAGTACCAGCCGAACGGGAGCGGCGACACCTGGAACCTCAGCGCCAACTACGACGGGGGCGCGAGCTGCCCCGCGTTCGCTCCGTCGAACGACGGCCAGTGGCGCCTCCGCCTCGCGCTCGACGCCACGCACTTCGTGGAAATGCCCGCGTTCATCGTCGACACAACCGCGCCGGCGACGACGATCAACTCTGGCCCCTCAGGCACCACGTCGAACGCCTCGCCGAGCTTCGACTTCAGCTCCGACGAGCCGGGCTCGACCTTCCGCTGCAAGCTGGACGGTCCCGGGGCCACGACCGGTAGCTACGCGGCCTGCACGTCGCCGCGCTCGTACGCGAGCCTCGCCGAAGGCTCGTACACGTTCAGCGTCTACGCCACGGACATCGCCGGCAACGTCGACGCCACGCCGGCCACGCGCTCGTTCACGGTCGACACGATCGCGCCGGCGGTCACGCTCGCCCAGCCGGCCGACAACTCGGCGACGAACGACACGACGCCGCCGCTCTCCGGCGCCGCGGGCGACCTGCCCGGCGACGGCGCCACGGTCACGGTGAACCTCTACGCCGGTGCGACCCCCTCGGGCTCGCCGGTTCGCACCTTCGCGGTCACGCGATCCGGCGCGGTGTGGTCGGTTGCTAACGGCGACTGGAATGCGGGCGTCCCGCTGCGCGCGCCGCTCCCCGAGGGCGTGTACACCGCGCGCGCCGAGCAGTCCGATGCCGTCAGCACGACCCAGAGCAACACGCGCACGTTCCGCGTCGACACCACGCCGCCGAACACGACCGACAATGTGCCGGCGCCCACCCAGCCCGACGTAATCACGGTGACGCTGACCGCCGTCGACTCCGGCTCGGGCGTTGCCACCACGTACTACACGACCGACGACACGAACCCGGCGAACCCGTCCAACCCCTCCCGCCAGGTCTACAACCCGGCCAGCAAGCCGGTCCTCAAGGACGGCGAGCAGATCCGCTACTACTCCGTTGACCTGGCGGGCAACGCCGAGCCGGTGCGGATATCGGGCATCGCGAAGATCGACCGCGGCGACCCGATCGTCGAGAACGACGGCGACCAGGACCCCGGGAACGGCACCTCGCTCACCGGGCCCGCGAGCAGCGACTGGCTCGGCCTGTGGGACTCGGGCTGCGTCGCGACCATGGTCGATCCGCAGAACCCCGACGGCTACTTCGCCGGCGGGACCAAGGAGGAGGCGCCGATGTCCTGGTCCTACCTCTTCCAGATGGGTGGCGTGACCCCGGCCAAGTCGAACATCCAGGCCGCGTGGACCGCGACCGAGCCGACCCGCTCGACGACGTTCCTGTACCTGGCCTTCAAGCGCGAGGGCACCACCGGCAACACCTTCCTGACGTTCGAGCTCAACCAGGGGGACGACTCGTACGTCAACTCGGCGGGCGCCACCGTGCCCTGCCGCCAGAACGGAGACATTCTGGCGAGCTTCGAGACCGGCTCCCCGCCCCGCGTCACGCTCTACCGCTGGGTCAGCACGGCCCCTGGCCCGCCGTCCTGCCCCGAGGGCGCGATCGGCACGTTCGTCTCGAGCGGGCCGCTGCCGCCGTCGTTCTACCAGGGCCGGATGAACACCGTCCCGATCGCTAACCACCTCGACACCGGCCAGCTCGGCACCAGCTTCCCGACCAACTCGTTCGGCGAGGCGGGCATCGACCTGCCCGCCGTCCTGAACGCGATGACCGGCAGCCCGTGCGCGGCGTACGTGCGCGTGCACGTGCACAGCCGCTCGTCGGAGTCGATCGGCTCGCAGCTCCAGGACAACGTCGGGCCGTACCCGATCAACATCCAGAGCTGCTCGGTCACCGGGACCAAGTTCGAGGACATGGACGCCGACGGCGTACGTGACAGCGGCGAGCCGGGCATCGGCGGCTTCCGGATCTACGTGGACCTGGACGGGAACGGCTCGCTCGACGCGGGCGAGCCCACCGACGTCACAGATGTGAACGGGGCCTATGAGCTGACCTCGGTCCCCGCCGGGTTCCACGAGGTGCGCGAGCAGCTGACCCCGGCACAGGTCGCCGAGGGCTGGACCTGCTCGAAGCCCGAGGACGCCTGCACCAAGGTGATCGAGCAGGCTATGGGCGGAAACAACAGCAACATCGTGTTCGGCAACTGGAAGCCGGCGACCGTCAGCGGTAAGAAGTTCGTGGACGGGAACCGCAACGGCTTCCAGGACGGGCCGGAGGGGCCGCTCGCCGGCGGGACCGTGTACGTGGACTACGACGACAGCGGGACCTGGGACGCCGGGGAGCCCCTCGCGGTGACGGCCGCCGACGGGAAGTACACGATCGGCGGCATCAGGCCCGGCAGCTACCCGATCCGCCAGGAGCCGCTGCCGGGATACATCTGCACCGCCCCGAGCGCAAGCTGCGCGCACCCGCCGACCACCTTCACCTCCAGCGCGGTTGTGACCGATCGCGACTTCGCCGACGCCCCGTTCGGCCGGGTCAGCGGCACCAAGTTCGAGGACGTCGACGCAGACGGCGTCCGCGACGCGGGCGAGCCCGGCCTCGCCGGCTGGACCGTGTACGTGGACTACGACGGCGACGGCTCACTCGACGCCGGTGAGCCGAGCGACGTGACGGATGGGGCCGGCGACTACTCGATCGACGACGTGCGCGCGCCCGCCACGCACCGCGTCCGCGAAGTCGCCCAGGGCGGATGGACCGCGTCGATGCCGCAGCTCGGGTACTACGAGCTGTCCTTCGTCGCGGAGAGCGACTTCACGCAGCGCGACTTCGGCGCCTGGCGCCCGGGCACGATCACCGGCACGGTCTGGCACGACCTCGACGAGGACGCCACGCGCGACCCCGGCGAGCCGGGCATCGGCGGCTGGACGGTCTACGCCGACTACGACGGCAACGGCGTGCAGGACGCCGGCGAGCCCACGGGCATCAGCGCGGGCAACGGCGCCTACTCGATCACGGGCGTGAAGCCGGGGTCGTACTCGGTGCGCGAGGTCGTGTTGGGCGGCTGGCGCTGCATGGACCCGGTCACATGCGAGTACTCCGGGGTCGTCGTCCAGTCCGGCGCGACCGTCGGGGGCCGCGATTTCGGCAACGCGACGAGCACGACGGTCTCCGGCACCAAGTGGGCGGACCACGACCGCGACGGCGTCCAGGACGCCGGCGAGCCGGGCCTCGCCGGCTGGACCGTGTACGTGGACTACGACGGCGACGACACCCTCGGGCCGCTCGAGCCGAGCGCGGTGACCGACGCGAACGGCGATTACACGATCGCACGCGTGACCCCCAACACGCCGGCGAACCCCTACGCGGTGCGCGAGATCCCGCAGACCAGCTGGACCTGCTCCGCGCCGATGCCGGCCTGCGAGTGGGATGGCCTGGTGATCGCCGCGGGCACCGCCGAGGGCGATCGCGACTTCGGCGCCTACATGGCGCAGTCCATCAGCGGCCGCACCTTCGAGGACCGTGACGCGGACGGCGTCGAGGGACCGGCGGACGGCGTGCGGGCGAACATCACCGTGTGGGCCGAGACGATCGCCGACAACGGCGTGATCGACCCGGGTGAGCCCTCGGCGGTCAGCGACGCGCGCGGCGACTACGTGATCCCCGACGTGCTGCCCGGTTCCTTCAAGGTGCGCGAGCTCACCGGCGCCGGCTGGACCTGCTCGGTGCCCACCGGCGACGCGAACGGGTGCTTCCGCTCGCTCGTGCTCGCGCCCGGCGCGAACGAGCAGGGCGTCGACTTCGGCGCGTGGGAGCCGGCGAGCGTGAGCGGCACCGTGTACGACGACGTGGATCGCGACGGGACGCGAGACGTGAACGAGGTCACGGCCGCCGGCGCGACCGTGGTGGTCGAGACCGTGAACGAGAACGGCGCCGCCGACCCGGGCGAGCCGACCGCGGTGACCGGCGCGAACGGCGCGTACTCGATCGGTGGCCTCCCGCCGCGCGCGATCCCCTACCGGGTGGTCATGCTGCCACCCGCCGCCCACACCTGCACGGCGCCGCTGCCCGGCTGCGAGCACCTCGTCGCACTCTCCTCGGGTGACGCCGCCGACGGCCGCGACTTCGGCCTGGTGGCAGAGGCCGAGGTGTCCGGCACGCAGTTCGAGGACCTCGACGCCGACGGGACCCGCGATGCCGGCGAGGCGGCCCTGAGCGGGTGGACGATGTGGGTCGACTACGACAACGACGGCACGCGCGACGGTGATGAGCCCTCCGACGTAACGGACCCGAGCGGCGCGTACTCGATCGGCCAGGTGCGGGTCGGCGACTTCCGGGTGCGCCAGGAGCCGACCGCCGGCTGGACGTGCTCGAGCCCCGCGTCGTGCTCGTACCTCGAGACCTTCAGCGCCGGCACCGCCCTGGCCGGCCGCGACTTCGGCGCGTGGCGCCCGGCGACCGTCTCGGGCACCGTGTTCCACGACGTCGACCGGAATGCCGCGCGCGACGTGGCCGAGCCGGGCCTCGGGACCTGGACCGTCGTCGCCGACTACGACGGCGACGACGTGCGTGACGATGACGAGCCGTACATCGCGACGGCCGGCGACGGCACCTACACGATCCCCGGCGTGCGCCCGGGCACGTGGCAGGTGCGCGAGGAGCTCCAGGGGCTTTACGCCTGCACGACGCCGCTGCCTTGCGAGCACAGCGTCACCGTGACCTCGGGTGGCGCCTCGAACGGCAACGACTTCGGCAACGCGGAGCCGGGCCTGATGATCGAGGGCAACACCTTCCACGACGTGAACGGCGACGGGGCGCCGCGCACGTTCGACCCGCTCACGGGCGACCCGACGGAGCCTGTCCGCGCGGGCCGGCAGGTGTGGCTCGAGACGGTCGCTGCCAACGGCGTGGCCGATCCGGGCGAGCCGACCGCGGTGACCAACGCTTTCGGCGACTACAGCTTCCGCAATCTCAACCCCGGCAGCTATGCGATCCGGCACGACGTCGGGAGCGGCTGGACGTGTTCGTACCCGGCCGGCTGTGAATGGAGCGCGTCCGGCGCCCCCGGCGACAGCATCGTGGCGCAGGACTTCGGCGCCTGGAGCGAGCCCGGCATCGCCGGCCGCGTCTACGAGGACCTGAACGCCGACGGCAACTACGACACGGGCGAGCTGTACCTCAACGGCTGGCGGGTCTACCTCGACGTGAACGACGACGGCGACTTCGACAACGGGATCGATCCGTACGCGATCAGCACGACCGTCGCCGGTGACGACGGCGTCTACCAGATCACCGGGATCGTTCCCGACGGGGAGACGCACGAGGTGCGCGAGGAGCCGCCGAGCGGGAGCTGGGAGTGCTCCGAGCCCGGCAACGCCACGAGCGGCACCGACTGCACGCGCTCGTTCCTCAACGTGTCGGAGGCCTCGCAGACAGGCGACTTCGGCAACTTCCGCACGGTCACGATCGCGGGCGTGAAGTACGAGGACCACGACGCCGACGGCGACCGCGACCTCGGCGAGCCGGGGATGGGCGGGCGCACGATCACCCTCGATCCGGGTACGCCGGGCGACGCGAGCGACGACGTGTCGGTCGTGACCGCCGGTGACGGCAGTTACAGCTTCCCCGGCCTCACGCCGGGCATCACCTACCGCGTCTCCGACGCCGGGCAGGCCGGCTGGACCTGCTCCGAGCCCGGCGCCGGCTGCGACTACACAATCCCGACCGAGTCCGGCGACGGGACGATCGAGCGCGACTTCGGCAGCTGGCGGCCGGTCGCCATCGGCGGCACGAAGTACGAGGACTCGAACGCCGACGGCGACCGCGACGCGGGCGAGCCAGCCCTCGGCGGCCGCGAGATCAAGCTCGATCCGGCCACACCCGGCGACGCGAGCGACGACCTGACGACCACGACGGCGGGCGACGGGAGCTACGGCTTCGCGGGCCTGACGCCCGGTGTCACGTACCGCGTCTACGACGAGGGCGAGAGCGGCTGGATTTGCTCGCAGCCGGGCTCGCCGTGCGAGTATGCGGTGGCGACCGCCTCAGGCGACGGGACGATCACGCGGGACTTCGGGGCGTACCGCGAGGTGTCGATCGCGGGCACGAAGTACGACGACCTGAACGCCGACGGCGACCGCGACGGCGGCGAGCCCCCCTCGACGGCCGCGAAATCAAGCTCGACCCGGGCACGCCCGGCGACGGGAGCGATGACCTGACGGCCACGACGGCCAGTAACGGCAGCTACAGCTTCGCCGGGCTCACGCCGGGCGTCACGTACCGCGTCTACGACGAGGGCGAGAGCGGCTGGGTCTGCTCGGAGCCCGGCTCCCCGTGCGAGTACGCCGTGCCGACCGCCTCCGGCGATGGGACGCTCGGCGGCCGTGACTTCGGCGCCTACCGCGCCGCCTCTATCGCGGGCGAGACGTTCGAGGACCTGAACGCCGACGGCGACCGCGACGCGGGCGAGCCCACGATCGCCGGCCGCACGATCTACGTAGACGCCGACGCCTCGGGCGACCTGAGCGCGGGCGACCCGACGACGACCTCCGGCGCGGGTGGCGCTTGGAGCTTCAGCCTCGATCCGGGCTCCTACACGATCCGTGAGGTGCTGCCGAATGCGACGTGGCACTGCTCCCTGCCGGGTGCGGGCTGCGCGCACGCGGTCACCCTCCTCTCAGGCGACGACGTGACCGCGCGCGACTTTGGCAGCTGGCAGGAGGTCACGATCGGTGGCACCAAGTACGAGGACCTGAACGCCGACGGCGACCGCGATGCCGGCGAGCCGGCTCTGGGCGGCAAGACGATCAAGCTCGACCCGGCCACGCCCGGCGACGCGAGCGACGACACCTCCGTCGTCACGGCCGGTGACGGCAGCTACAGCTTCGCCGGCCTGACGCCGGGGGTCGACTACCGGGTCTACGACGAGGGCGAGAGCGGCTGGACCTGCTCCGAGCCGGGTTCGGCATGCGAGTACACGGTTCCGACCGAGTCGGGCGACGGGACGCTCGGCGGCCGCGACTTCGGCGCCTGGCGCGCCGCCTCGGTCGCGGGCGAGACGTTCGAGGACCTGAACGCTGACGGCGACCGCGACGCGGGCGAGCCCGCCATCGCCGGGCGCACGATCTACGTAGACGCCGACGCGTCCGGCGACCTAAGCGCGGGCGACCCGACGACGACCTCCGGCGCGGGTGGTGCCTGGAGCTTCAGCCTCGATCCGGGCGCCTACACGATCCGTGAGGAGCTGCCCAGCTCGAACTGGCACTGCTCCCTGCCGGGTGCGGGCTGCGCCCATGCGGTCACGCTCGCCTCGGGCGGCGACGTGACCGGTCGCGATTTCGGGAGCTGGCGGGAGGTCGCGATCGCGGGCACGAAGTACGGTGACCTGAACGCCGACGGCGACCGCGACGGCGGCGAGCCCCCCCTCGACGGCCGCGACATCAAGCTCGACCCGGGCACGCCCGGCGACGCGAGCGACGACCTGACGGCCACGACGGCCAGTGACGGCAGCTACAGCTTCGCCGGGCTCACCCCGGGCGTCACGTACCGCGTCCACGACGAGGGCGAGACCGGCTGGGTCTGCTCGGAGCCGGGTGCGCCGTGCGAGTACGCGGTGCCGACCGCCTCCGGCGACGGGACGATCACGCGCGACTTCGGCGCTTGGCGCGCCGCCTCAGTCTCGGGCGAGACCTTCGAGGATCTCGACGCGGACGGCGTGCGCGACGCCGGCGAGCCCGCGATCGCCGGCCGGACGATCTACGTTGACGCCGACGCGTCGGGCGACCTGAGCGCGAGCGATCCGACGACGACATCCGGAGCCGGCGGGGCCTGGAGCTTCACCCTCGATCCGGGCGCCTACACGATCCGCGAGGAGCTTCCGAATGCGACGTGGCATTGCTCCCTGCCCGGCGCGGGCTGCGCCCACGCGGTCACGCTCGCCTCGGGCGACGACGTGACCGGCCGCGACTTCGGCAGCTGGAGAGAGGTCACGATCGCCGGCACGAAGTACGACGACCTGAACGCCGACGGCGACCGCGATCCGGGCGAACCCGGCCTCGACGGCAAGACGATCAAGCTCGACCCCGGCACCCCCGGTGACGCGAGCGACGACCGGAAGGCCACCACGGGCGCCGATGGCGGCTACAGCTTCCCGGGCCTCACGCCGGGCACCGACTACCGCGTGTACGACGAGGGCGAGAGCGGCTGGACCTGCTCGCAGCCGGGCTCGCCGTGCGAGTACGCGGTGCCGACGGCATCGGGGGACGGCACGATCACGCGCGACTTCGGCGTCTGGCGTCCCGCCGAGCTCGAGGTGCGCCAGCTGCTCGACCCGGCGAACGATCCGGGCCGCTTCGACCTGAGCATCGGCGGGAAGGTCGAGAAGGCCCTCGCGGGCCACGACGACAGGACCGGCCGCCGGTCGCTGACGCCGGGCGCCCACGCGGTGACCAGCGGGGCCTCCGCGGGCACCGATGGATCCAAGTACGACACCACGCTCGAGTGCCGGGCGAACCGCGGGGCCGGCGCGGTGGTCCCGTCGCCCGATGGGAACGTGACGCTGGCCGGTGGTGACGACGTGCTCTGCACCTTCACCAGCGTGCGCAAGCCGGAGAAGGAGATCGAGCAGGAGACTGAGGCGGCCTGCCTGAAGCGCCCGGTCCTGACCTGGGTCAAGGGGACGGGCATCAAGCGCGTCGTCTTCTACCTCGACGGCAAGCGTCGCTCGACCGTCACGCGCCCCGACGCCGAGGGCCGTTACTCGCTGCGCACCGACCGGCGCACGCTGTCGCCCGGCAAGCACGAGGTTCGCGCCCGCGTGTTCTTCAAGCGGGCGGGCCGCGCCCCGAAGACGCTGCGCTTCCAGATCCAGCCCTGCCTGAAGCTCGAGCCCTCGACCAAGATCGAGACGGAGAAGAAGGGCGAGCTCGACGTGTGCGCGAGCAGGACCTTCCGCGCGTTCGTCCGCGGCGACACCATCCGCCGGGTGATCTTCTACCTGAACGGCAAGAAGGTGAAGTCCACGAAGGTGGCCGACTGGCGCGGGCGCTACTGGGTGTCCGTAAGGCCGAGCGCGCTATCCATCGGCCGGCGGCACGAGCTGAGCGCGCGGATGTACTTCATCAAGAGCGGCAAGCAGCGCTCTCGGGTGCTGACGCTGAGCTTCCGCCGCTGCGGTAGCTAGCTTGCTCGTGAGCATGAGCCGCCTGCGCCGCCTGCTGCCGCTCACACTCGCGCTCGTTCTCGCGCTCGCGGGGAGCGCGTTCGCGCAGCAGCCGCTCGTGCCGCCGGAGACGCTGGCGCAGGCGCCCCCGCCCGAGACGCTGCAGCAGCCCGAGACCCTGCCCGGAGACGAGGACGAGGACGACGAGGAGCTCGGGGAGGAGATCCCGGAGCCCGAGCCGGAGCCGGAGCCTGAGCCGGCCCCCGTCAGGCCGGACCCTCCGCCGGATCCCCCCGCGCGTGTCAGGCGCCCGCTTCCCCGCACCGGTGAGAACCCGCTCCCCTTCCTCGCATTCGCGGCGATCCTGATTTCAGGTGGCATGTCGCTGCGCACCGCGGTCAACCGCACGTAACCTCCCCGCCCCGATGCGGGCGGTGCAGATAACGGACTTCGGCGGGCCGGAGGTGCTCGAGCTGGTGGACCTGCCGGTGCCCGAGCCGGACGACGACCAGGTGCTGATCCGTGTGTCGCGCGCGGGCGTGAACTTCGCCGACACGCACCAGCGCGAGAACGCGTATGTGAAGAGGTTCGGGCTCCCGCTCGTGCCGGGCAACGAGGTGGTTGGCACGACCGGCGACGGCACGCGGGTCGTGGCGATGACGGGCGGCGCCGGCGGCTACGCGGAGTACGCGGTGGCGCCGGCGGACAGCGTCTTCCCGGTGCCCGAGGGGGTCGCGGACGAGACCGCGCTCGCCCTGCTGATCCAGGGCCTCACCGCATGGCACCTGCACCGCACGTGCGCGCGGCTGGCACCCGGGGAGAGCGTGGTCGTCCACTCCGCCGCCGGCGGGGTGGGGAGCCTCGCCACCCAGCTCGCGAAGCCGATGGGGGCGGGGCGGGTGATCGCCACCGCGGGGTCGGAGGAACGGCGGGCCAAGGCGATCGAGCTTGGCGCCGACGCGGCGGTGGACCCGGACACCGAGGACCTCACCGCGGCTCTGATCGAGGCGAACGAGGGGCGCGCGCTCGACGTGGTCCTCGAGACCTCGGGCGGGCGCGTGTTCGACGCGAGCTTCGATGCGCTCGCTCCGTTCGGGCGGCTGGTGGTCTACGGGATCTCGAGCCGCGAGCAGAACGAGGTGCGCACCGGCAGGCTCCTGCGCGGCAGCCGCAGCGTGATCGGCTTCTGGCTGATGCACTGCCTGGAGCGCCCGGAGCTGCTGCGCGAGCCGCTCGCGGACCTGTTCGAGCGGGCGGCGCGCGGCGAGCTGCACGCCCTCTCCGGCGGGACCTATCCGCTGTCCGACGTGCGTCGCGCGCACGAGGACCTGGTGGGCCGCCGCACCACCGGAAAGCTCGTGCTGGACCCGGCCTCGTAACCTCAGCACGTGACGAAGTTCGCCGACCTCGGCCTGTCCGAGCCGCTCCAGCAGGCGCTCGCCCACCTCGGCTACGAGCAGCCGACCCCGATCCAGGAGCAGGCGATCCCCGAGTTGATGGCCGGCCACGACGTGATCGGCCAGGCTCAGACCGGCACCGGAAAGACGGCCGCGTTCGGGCTCCCGCTGCTCGACTACGTCGACACGGAGCTGCCCGAGGTGCAGGCGCTGGTGCTCACTCCGACCCGCGAGCTGTGCATCCAGGTGACCCAGGCGCTGCGCGCCTATGGCGAGCGGAAGGGCATCGAGGTGGTGGCGGTGTTCGGCGGCGCGCCGATCCGCGACCAGGCCTCGTTCCTCAAGCAGGGAGCGCAGGTCGTGGTCGGCACGGTCGGCCGCGTGATGGACATGATCAACCGCCACTACCTCTTTCTCACTGAAGCCCGCTACGTGGTGCTCGACGAGGCCGACGAGATGCTCGACCTCGGCTTTCTGGAGGACGTCGAGACGATCCTCGGCCGCTGCCCGAGCGGTCGCCAGACCGCGCTCTTCTCGGCCACGATGCCGCCGGCGATCAAGAAGCTCGCCGAGAAGCGCATGTTCGACCCGATCACGATCAAGGTGCGTGCCGCGCAGCTCACGATCGACACGGTCGAGCAGTTCTACGTCGAGGCGACGGACCGCGACAAGCCCGACAAGCTTGCCGACGTGCTGAAGGCCGAGCGGCCCGACCAGGCGATCATCTTCGTGCGCACGAAGATCGGCGCCGACCGCCTTGCGCGGCGCCTCGACGACAAGGGCGTGCGCGTGAAGGCACTGCACGGCGACATGTCGCAGGGCCAGCGCGACGGCGTGATGATCGCGTTCAAGGGTGGGCGCGAGCGGCTTCTCGTCGCCACCGACGTCGCCGCCCGTGGGCTCGACATCAAGGGCGTCTCGCACGTCGTGAACTACGACATCCCGAACTCGCCCGACATCTACGTGCACCGCATCGGCCGCACGGGCCGCGTCGGTCGCAGCGGCCGCGCAATCACGCTGATCACGCCGAAGCAGCGGGGCGACCTCGAGGCGGTGGAGCGTCACGCGAACACCGAGATCGAGGAGTGGTCACCGGGCGTGGTCGCGAGCGACGAGGCGGTGGCGCACCGCGCCGAGTCCGCCGCCCAGGCAGGGGCGCCCGCGACGGACGGGGACAGACTTCAGTCTGTCCCCGACGAAGCCGTGGCGTCGCCCGGTCGGCCTCGCGGAGAGCGCAAAGCGGCAGCCGGCAACGGCGCCGAGCCGCGCGAACCGCGCGAGACCCGCCGCCCGCGCCACACCAAGCCGCGCAAGGACCCCAATGCGATCCCGCGCGCGAAGCTGCTCGTCAGCGCCGGCCGCGCGCACGGCCTCGAGCCGGCCGACATCATCGGCGCGATCGTCGAGAACTCGCGCTTGGACGGCGAGGACGTGACGGGCGTCCGCGTGCTGGAGCGCTTCAGCTTCGCCGAGGTCCCGTCCGAGCGCGCCGCCGAGGTCGTGAAGAAGGTCGGGGGTCAGAGCGTCAAGGGAACGGAGCTTCGAATGGAGGTAACTAGGACGTGAGCCAGGCCACGCTGCACACCAACCACGGCGCGATCGAGGTCGAGTTCTTCGACGCCGACGCGCCGAAGACCGTCGAGAACTTCCGCAAGCTGGCGGGCGACGGCTTCTACGACGGGCTGGTCTTCCACCGCGTGATCAAGGACTTCATGATCCAGGGCGGCTGCCCGCAGGGCACAGGCACCGGCGGCCCGGGCTACCAGTTCGAGGACGAGTTCAACCAGCACAAGATCGTCCGCGGCGCGCTCGCGATGGCGAACGCGGGCCCGAACACGAACGGCAGCCAGTTCTTCATCGTCACGACCGACGCCGCACCGTGGCTCGACGGCAAGCACACGGTCTTCGGCCAGGTGACCAACGGGATGGACGCCGTGGACGCGATCGAGAACGCACCGACCGGACCGGGCGATCGTCCGCAGCAGGACGCGGTGATCGAGCGCGTGGAGCTCGCCGAGTAGCCCGAAACTGGCTGGCTGGCCAATTCGCTCTGTAGACTCCTTCGGCACCGCCGAAGTGCCATCGACGCCAGTAGGGACAGGCTTCAGCCTGTCCCCGGAGGAGAGGCCATGACGACTGAGCAAGTGACCGAGGCAACTCAGAACGGGGCCGGGGGTAACGGCACGACGTTCGCGGTGGAGAACCCGGCGACGGGGGAGACCATCACGCATCTGCCGGACCTCGACGCGGCCGCGGTCAAGGGGCTTGTGGACCGGGCGCGCGCCGCGCAGCCCGCCTGGGAGGCGCTCGGCTTCGACGAGCGCGCGAAGTACATGTTCCGCTTCCGCAAGTGGCTCGTGGACAACCGCGACCGGGTCGCGGCCACCGTCATGGAGGAGACCGGGAAGACGCGCGAGGACGCGTTCATCGCCGACGTCTTCACAACCGCCGACGCGCTCGGCTTCTGGGCCAAGAAGGCGCCCGAGTACCTCAAGGACGAGCGCGTCCGCTCCACCAACGCTTTCGCGATCGGCAAGAAGATCGTCGTGCGCTACCGGCCGTTCGGCGTGGCCGGCGTCATCGGCCCGTGGAACTACCCGATCGCCAACTGCTTCGGTGACGCGATCCCGGCGCTGATGGCGGGCTGCACGGTCGTGATGAAGCCGAGCGAGGTCACCCCGCTCTCGTCGCTGCTCGTGCAGGAGGGCCTGCGCGAGATCGGCCTGCCGGAGGACGTGTGCCTGACCGCCACCGGCACGGGCGAGACGGGCGCGGCGCTGGTGGACGCGGTCGACGTGGTCATGTTCACCGGCTCGACCCGCACCGGCAAGAAGGTCGCCGCCCGAGCGGTCGAGACGCTCACCCCGTTCTCGCTGGAGATGGGCGGCAAGGACCCGATGATCGTGCTCCGCGACGCTGACGTCGAGCGCGCCGCCAACGAGGCGGTCTACTGGGGCATGGCCAACGGCGGCCAGATCTGCCAGTCGGTCGAGCGCGTGTATGTGGAGGAGCCGGTCCACGACGAGTTCGTCGAGAAGGTCGTGGCGAAGGTGAAGGAGCTGAAGCAGGGCGTGTCGAACGGGCCGGGCTCGGCCGAGGTCGGCGCGATCACCTTCGGCCCGCAGCAGGAGATCATCGAGCGGCACATCCGGGACGCGATCGACAAGGGCGCCGAGATCCGCACCGGCGGCAAGGCGGCCGACAAGGGCGCCGGGCGCTGGTTTGAGCCGACGGTCCTCACGAACGTCGACCACTCCATGGAGTGCATGACCGAGGAGACGTTCGGGCCGACGCTGCCGATCATGAAGGTCCGCGACGAGGACGAGGCGCTGCGGCTCGCGAACGACTCGCGATACGGGCTCAACTCGAGCGTCTACACGCGCGACGTCGAGAAGGGCGAGCGGATCGCGCGGCAGCTCAAGGCCGGCAACGCGTGCGTGAACGACACGGTCGTGAACTACGCGGCCGCCGAGGCCCCGTTCGGCGGCACCGGCGAGTCCGGCATGGGCGTCCGCCACGGTGCGCAGGGAATCCGCAAGTACTGCGGGGTGCAGACGATCCTCGTCTCGCGCTTCCACATGAAGAGCGAGGCGTACATGTTCCCGTACAGCCCGACGAAGTCGAAGCTGGTCGAGAAGCTGTCTGTGACGCTCTACGGGCGAGTGCCCAAGAAGTACCGCTGATGGCCACGCGACGCGCGACGGCCACGTGGGAGGGCAGCCTCGCCGGCGGGCACGGCACGGCCGACCTCGAGAGCGGGGTCGCGTCCGGCCTCGACGTCAACTGGCGGGCCCGCACCGAGGGCGGAGCCGAGACGAGCCCGGAGGAGCTGCTGGCCGCCGCGCACGCGGCGTGCTTCTCGATGGCGCTGTCGCACGAGCTGTCCGAGGCCGGGAACGAGCCCACGCGGCTGTCCGTCGCCGCCGCCGTCTCGTTCGACCCGGTCGAGGGAGGGTTCGGCGTGACCAAGTCGGAGCTCAGGGTTCGCGGTGTGGTGCCGGGGATCGACGCCGAGGCCTTTGCCTCGGCCGCGCAGGGCGCGGCCGAGGGCTGCCCGATCTCGGCCGCCCTCAAGGGCAACGTCGAGATCTCGGTCGAGGCCGAGCTCGAGTAGTAGACGCAATATCGCCACGCCTTGACCGGCTCGCTCGCGCCCGGTTAGGGTCGCCCCCGGGAACGAGATCGAGAAGTTCTTCAACCGCGCGACCGCGCCCTAGCGGGCCCGGTCGACGCCGGCCGCCTCGAGCGCCTCGTCCCAGTCGTTGAACCAGCGCATGCGGACGGCGCGGCCGTCCTGGACGGTCCAGATGAAGCCCTGCTTCAGCTGCATCTCGACTCCGCTCGCCCCCGTGCCGGTGGCCGTGCCCAGCACGACCACCTCGTCGCCGCCTGAGTCGATGTACCGCTCGGGCACGATCTTGTAGTCCGGGTACACGTCCCGCACGGCGCCCAGCGCCTTTCGGTCGCGGCGGGTCCCTGACTCCACGGCGTACGGAGGGTTCACGTACTCGAGGTCCTTCGCGACCAGGTCCCGAATCGATTCGCCCTCGAGCCAGCCCTCGTAGATCCGGCGGACGACCTCCATCTTGTCCATCTCAGGCGGCGAGGGGTGTGCGCTCGCGCTCGGCCGCGCGGCGGTTGGCCTCCTCGACCACGGCCGGAGCGACGTCGTTTTCGCCGAGGAAGTCGTCGAGGATCTCCCAGGTGCTGTCGCGCGCCGAACGGCCGGTGAGCACGCCGAGGTGGCCGCCCGGGCAGCGCTCGACACGCACCTCGGGCGCGCCGCTCAGCAGCGGCTCGACGGCGACCACGGCCTCCGCGGGCGCGAGGATGTCGTTCGCTCCGGCGACCACCAGCACGGGCACGTCCACGTCGGCGACGTTGATCTCGCGGTCGGATAGCTCGATGCGGCCGTCGGCCAGGTCGTTCACTCGGAAGAAGCGGTGGTAGAGCTGCGCGAACGTGCGGCCGGGGTAGGCGAGCATGTGGGCCATGTAGTCGTCGACGGCCTCGACGTGAGCGAGCAGGTCGCGGTCGTCGAGGTGGCGCAGCGTGAAGAGGGGCTTGGTGAGCCGCTTGTCGAGCGCGGTGGCCTGGAAGCCGAGCGACACGAGCGGGGCGGGGGCGCCGCCGAGGGCGGAGTAGAGCCCGGTGACGAGCCGGCCGCCGGTGAGCTCCGCCAGCCGCCGGATCGGGGCCATCGTGCGCACCTTCTCGAAGTCGAACGGGCTCGCGACCATCGTGATCGAGCGGACGGGCAGCCGGTTCCCCGCCACGGCGAGCGAGGCCATGATCCCGCCGAGGCACCACCCGACCACCTGCACCGGCAGGCCGTCGGAGTCCTCGCTCACGGCGTCGATCGCGTTCGGCAGCACGTCGTCGACCCAGTGCTCGATCCCGAGCTGGCGGTCCTCGAACGAGATCGGGCCGTAGTCGACGAGGTAGGTCGGGTAGCCGAGCGCGAGCAGGTGCCCGGCAACGCTGGCGCCGCGCCAGAGGTCGAAGCACGACGCGGGCGCCGCGAGCGGCGGCACGAGCAGGACGGGCGCGTGCCAGCGATGGCGGCGGGTCGGGCGGTACCGGTGGACGGTGCGCTGCGGCCCCTCGTCGATCACGTGCGTGGGCGTTGGCGAGCGGTCGGCAAGGCCGGAGCCGAGCGGCGACATGTCCCACACGTTCGCCGCCGCGTCCACGACGGAGTCGATCGACGGCAGGAGCCTCGGCATCGCGGTTGCCAGGATAAGGCCCATGGCTGCCATCGCGCTCGGTTTCGCATCAGCGGTCGTCTGGGGAGCGGCCGACTTCCTGGGCGGCCTCAAGAGCAGGAAGGTCTCCCTGTTCGCGGTGATGCTGTTCTCGCAGGCGGCGGGCCTCGCGATGCTGCTGATTGCCGCCGCCTGGCGCGGCGAGGGCCCGCCCGGCGCGGACATCCTGCCGTGGTGCGCGCTGGCGGCCGCGGCGGGCACGGTCGGGCTCGCGGCGTTCTACCGCGGTCTCGCCACCGGGTCGATGGGTGTGGTCGCCCCGATCTCGTCGAGCGCGGCCGCGATCCCGGTCGCGGTCGGGATCCTCGGCGGCGAGCGGCCGGGCACGATCCAGCTGGTGGGGATCGCGGTGGCGATCGCGGGCGTGGCGCTGGTCTCGTGGGAGCCCTCGAACGGGGGAGAGTCGGTCGTACCGCAACGCGGGGAGGGTGAGGGTCAGACCCTCACCCGTTCTCACCCCCCGGGTGAGGGTCAGACCCCTCCGCAAAGCCGCTTCGCGACTGGGGTCGTGCTCGCCCTTGTGGCCGCGCTCGGCTTCGGGTTCTTCTTCGTCGGGATCGACGAGGCCAGCGACCGCGACCTCCTCTGGGCCCTCGTCCTGACCCGCTCGATCTCGACGGGCGCGATGGTGCTCGCGGCGCTCGTGCTCCGGCCGCCGGGGCTCCGGCTGTCGGCTGTCGACACGCGCGACATCGCGCTCGTCGGCGTCCTCGACGCCGCGGCGAACGCTCTCTTCGCCGCGGGCACCACGCTCGGCCTCGTGAGCGTGGTGTCGGTACTGGGCGCGCTCTACCCGGTGACCACGATCGTGCTCGCGCGCTTCGTCCTCCACGAGCGCCTTCGCCCCACCCAGCGCGGCGGCGCGGCGGTGGCCCTGCTCGGCGTCGCTCTGATCAGCGCGGGATGATTCACGTGTGAGGTTCCTCCGGGTCGCCGCAATCGGGGCCTGCCTGGCGCTCAGCGCCTGCGGCGACGACCCCGAGTCCGAGCCCCTCGCGCCCGAGCGCGCGCCGGAGGGCGGGATCGCGTCGGACGGCCTCTCTCAGGACGACGCGGCGATGGCGCGGAACGTGGCCCGCTATCTGGACCGCAACACCGACGACTCGCTCGAGATCGATCGCGTGAGCGTGCGCAAGGGCGTGATCACCGTCCACACGACGCTTGCGCTGAGCGGCCGGCTCGAGGGGCGCGCCCGTGGCATCTGCGGCCTGATCCAGGGTTCCGACGAGGCCGACTTCACGCCCGGTCACACGGTGCGGGGAAAGGGCCCGGCGGTCACCTGCCCGCACCGGAGGGACTGAGCTCGAGCCCCAGCAGCCGCTCCATCTCCGGCACGCTCGTGTCGGCGCCGCGGTGGAGGATGGGGGTCATCCCGACCGCGGCGGCGCCCTCGCAGTTCTCGCGCAGGTCGTCCACGAAGACGCACTCCTCCGGGGGCACGCCGATCCGCTCGGCGCCGAGATGGAAGATCTCCGGCTCGGGCTTGTGGAGGCCGACGTCGCCGGAGATCACCGCCGCGTCGAACAGCTCGTCGATGAGCTGCTCGTCGTAGGTGGTCCGCCCCCAGGAGTTCGAGATCAACCCCGTCGGGATTCCCGCGGCCCGGGTCCGGCGCACCGCCTCGACCATCCGCTCGTCCGGTCCGACCCCGGCGAACAGGCGCTCCACCATGCCCTCGGTCTCGGAGATGCCGAGCACCGCGCCGAACTTCGGCTCGAACTGCTCGACCGTCAGCTCGCCGCGCTCGAGCTGCCGCAGCAGGTCGAGCCCCTCGCCGCGCGAGCGGAACATCTCCTTGACGGTGTTGGGCTCGAGCCCCTCGGCCTCGCAGAACGACCGGAACGACGCGAAGACGTTCGTGGTGAGTACCCCGCCGAAGTCGACGAGCAGTCCGCGGCTCACGTGCTCGGCGCCGGCAGCCGGGTGATTCCGAGCGCCGACTGCGCGAGCTGCGGCACGCCGACGTCGAACAGCTTGAGGTACGGATCGTCGGTCGAGCCGGCCAGCGAGCGCTTGTAGTTGCCCTCCATGAACACCGCCGCCTTCCACAGCGCGAGCGCCTGGTACCAGCGCAGGTCGCTCATCGAGCGCCCGCTCGTCTCCTCGTAGCGCGCCACCAGCTCGTCGCGCGACAGGAAGCCCTCCTCGTGCGTCACGGTGAGCATGTCGAACATCGTCGGCTCGCGATCGCCGCCGGCCGGCTGCGACCAGGTGGCGGTCAGGTAGCCGATGTCCGCCAGCGGGTCGCCGATCGTCGCCATCTCCCAGTCGAAGATCGCGATCAGCCGCGCGGGCGCGTCGCTCGCGAACATCGTGTTGCCGAGCCGGTAGTCGCCGTGCACGATCGTCGCGGCGGGAGACTCGGGCTTGTTGGCCGCGAGCCACTCGCCCACCTGCTGCACCTCCGGGAGCTCGCGCGTCTTGTTGATGTCCCACAGACCGGTGAAGCGGCGCAGCTGGCGGTCGAGGTAGCCGGTCGGCTTGCCGAAGCCATCCAGGCCGCATGCGCGCCAGTCGACCGCGTGCATCTCGGCCAGCGCGTCGACGAGCTCGAAGCAGATGCGCCGCCGCTCGTCGGGGTTCGACAGCGGCTCGGGCACCTCGCCGACGATCACCGACCCCTCGATGTACTCCATGACGTAGAACGGGACGCCGAGCACCGACTCGTCGTCGCAGGCGGCGATCACGGGCGGGGTGCGCACGTCCGCGCTCTCGACCGCGCTGAGGAGCCGCGCCTCGCGCAGCACGTCGTGGGCCGACGGCGGCAGCGGCGGGCGCGGCGGGCGGCGCAGCACGAAGCGCTCGCCACCGCGCCGGATCAGGTACGTCACGTTCGAGTGGCCGTCGCCGATCGTCTCGGCCTCCACCGGTCCCGAGCCGAGTCCCTGCGCGTCGAGATACTCGGTCAGCGGGTCCAGGACGATGAGCGGCGGGCGGTCCTGCGCCTCGGCCTCCTGGCGGGTCTGGACGACGTCCATGGGCGCGCATCTTGAACCATCGCGGCTCAGACGGCGTATAAATGGCACATGCGCCGACTGGCGATCGCCGTCCCGCTGGCCCTTCTGCTGGCCGCTCCGGCCCATGCCGCGGACCAGACCGTGCGGGCCACCACGCAGAGCACCTTCACGCCGAACTCGGTCACGATCAGCCCCGGCGACACCGTCACCTGGGTCAACGACGGGGGCATCCACAACGTCAGGTTCGACGACGGCTCGTACGAGTCGCCCGCCAGCCCGTCCTTCACGTGGACCACGAACCCCGAGCGCACCTTCAACACGCCCGGCGAATTCCGCTACTTCTGCGAGCAGCACGGTGCCGCCGGCGGCAGCGGGATGGCGGGACGCGTGATCGTCGAGGGCGCGACCCAGCCGCCCCCACCCGGCGGCAGCGGGGCGGACACGACCCCGCCCGACATCGACAACCTCCGGCTCGTCCCGTCGCGGTTCTGCAACAAGAAGACGAGCAGGTGCAACAGGGTCGGCACGTCGATCCGCTTCGACCTCGACGAGGACGCCCGGATCAGCGGCCGGATCGTGAACCGCAGGACCGGCAAGAAGGCCGGCTCGATGTCGATCACTGCTACGGCCGGCGCGAACGACTTCGACTACTCCGGCAGGGGCCTGAGGCTCGGCAAGTACCAGCTCCAGCTCACGCCGCGCGACACGAACGGCAACAAGGCCCCCAAGCCCACCCGCGCGAACTTCACGATCACGGCCGAGCGCTGATCTCGTCCACGTGGCGGATGTTCGCCGCGTCGTCGTCGGCCGTGCTCGGCGCGCCGTCGAACCACGCGTCGAGGATCTCCTCGAGCAGCGCCTCGCTCGTAGTTCGCAGTGACAGCGCCAGCACGTTCGCGTCGTTCCACTTCCGCGCGCCCCGGGCGGTCTCCGCGTCCGCGCACAGCGCCGCGCGCACGCCGTCCACCTTGTTCGCGGCCATCGAGGCGCCCGTGCCCGTCCAGCAGCACACGATGCCCTGCTCAGCCCGGCCCTCGGCCACGTCGCGCGCGGCGGCCTCGCTGGCCCAGGCCCAGTCGGGCCGCTCGTCGTCGGTCAGCGCGCCGTGCACGACGGGCTCGTGGCCGCGCCTGCGGAGCTCCTCGACGACGGCCTCGGCCACGCCCGTGCGCTCGTCGCTCGACACCGCGATCCGCATGCCGCCAGGGTAGGGCGCCAGCTTGGATGACACCCGCGTCATCTCCACCTAGCCTGTGTTCGTACCTGTGCTGATGCGACGCTGGCCCCTCGCGTTCGGACTGGTCGTGCTCGTGCTCGGCCTCACTGCCGCCAGCGCCTCCGCCGCCATCCAGACCAAGTCGTTCACGTACCCGGTCGAGGTCGACCCGTTCGGCGTCAAGCAGGAGGTCACGTTTGACGTCGACCACCCGAAGGTCGACGGGTTCATCACCGGGATGAGCGCCGACGTGGTCGACGCCGACGGCAAGCAGGTCCCGATCAACCGGATCATGCTCCACCACATCGTCTTCCAGAAGCTCGGCGTGCAGAGCTCGACGTGCGACACGTTCACGCTCTTCGACGGGCGGACCACGCTGCCGGCGCAGGCCGACTCGTTCTACTTCGCCGGTGAGGAGCGCAACGAGATGGTGCTCCCGCCGGGATACGGCTACCCGATCGGGAAGAACGACAAGTGGTCGATGGTGTGGATGCTGATGAACCACCGTCCGCAGCCGGACCCGGTGTTCATCCGCTGGACGGTCACGTACGAGGACTCCGAGCAGCTGACCCCGGTCAGGCCGATCTGGCTCGACGTGGTGAACTGCAACGCGGACCCCGTCTACACCGTGGCGGGCAGCAGGAAGCCGACCGTCCACGAGCGCCGCTACGACCGCACCGTGCCGGAGTCCGGCCGGATCGTCTCGGTCGGCGGCCACGTGCACGGCGGCGCCACCGACCTCCGCCTCACGCAGCCGGACTGCGACAACCGGGAGATCCACCGCTCGCGGCCGGCGTGGGGCACGCCCGACCACCCGTTCTACAACGTGAGGCCGATCCTCCACGAGCCCGGTCCGCTGTCGATGAGCCGCTTCGTGTCGGGGCAGGGCTACCCGGTGTCGAAGGGCCAGCGCCTGCGGCTCAACTCGCGCTACGACAACACGCTTCCGCACACGCGCGTGATGGGGATCGTGATCGCCTACCTGGCGCCGGACGCGAGCGTGCCGGAGGGCTGCGCGCCGCCGCCGGCGGACGCCCGCGACGAGCAGCCGGCCGAGCTGGCCGGCACTCCGTTCCGCACCAAGACGCCGAAGTTCACCGTGCCGCTGACCGGCACCGACTCCAGGGGCCGGGCGATCTCGATCTCGCGGCCGGCGGGGAGGACGCGCGACCTGCGGAGCGGGTCCACCATCAGGGTCGGCGACTTCACGTTCTCGACGCCGAACGCGCGGGTGAAGAAGGGCGCGAAGCTGAACTGGAAGTTCGGGCCGCCGACGCTTCACAACGTGACCCTCGCGAACGGCCCGCGCGGCTTCTCCTCGCTCAACCTGAATGACGGCCGCGTCTACGGCTACAAGTTCAAGGTCCCGGGCACCTACCGCGTGTTCTGCGGGCTGCACCCGGTCTCGATGACGCAGACCGTCACGGTTCGCTAGCCGCCTAACCTCGGCTTCATGCCGGAGCTACCCGAGGTCGAGATCGCCGTGCGGCGCCTGGACGCCGCGCTTGAGGGCGCGCGCGTCGAGTCCGCGCTCGCTCCGGGCATGGTCACGATGAAGACGTTCGACCCGCCGCTCGACACGCTGGCTGGGCGGGAGATCGAGCGCGTCCGGCGGGTGGGGAAGATGCCGGTGGTCGAGTTCTCGGATGGGCTCGCGCTGCTGATCCACCTGATGTCCGCCGGCCGCCTCCAGCTGTTCGCCGACCGGGCGTCGCTGCGCGACAAGCGCTCGCGCCTCTTGATCCGGATCGACGACGGCCGGGAACTGCGCCTGCGTGAGTTCGGCACGCAGCAGCGGGCGTGGGCGAAGCTGCTCGGCACCGACGACCTCGTGACCGACGAGGCGGTCACCAAGCTGGGCCCCGAGGCGTATCCGCCGCCCCCGCTCGAGGAGTTCGCCGAGCTGGTCGACCAGCCCCATCACCTCCACCCGATGCTCCGCGACCAGCGAACGATCGCCGGGATCGGGCGGTCGTGGGTCGACGAGATCCTCTGGCACGCGGAGCTGTCGCCGTTCCGGCAGGGGAACGATCTCGCGCCCGAGGACGTCGAGCGCCTGCATGCCGCGATTGGCGAGGTGCTCGGCGGCGCGCTGGCGCACTACGAGAAGGTCGTCGGGGAGTCGCTTCCGGACAAGGCGCCGATGCCGCTCCAGGTGCACCGCCGCGCGGGCGAGCCGTGCCCGCGCTGCGGCACGACGATCGAGGCGGTCCACTTCAAGGACTACGTGATGTGTTACTGCCCGGCGGAGCAGACCGGCGGGCGGGTGCTGAAGGACCGGCGACTCTCCCGCTTGCTGAAATAGGGGGCGGATGGGGGCGATCGAGCTCGACAAGGTCAGCTGGCCGGAGGTGCGCGCTGCGATCGAGGGCGGCCGCGACACGATCGTGCTCGCCCTCGGCGCGACCGAGCAGCACGGGCCGCACATGCCGATCGGGACCGACGCCATGCTCGGCGACCGGCTGGCCTTCGCCCTGGCGGACCGGCTGGACGCGTTCGTCGCGCCAACCGTGCGGGTCGGCTGCTCCTCGCACCACGTGGGGTTCGCGGGCACGATGTCGATCGGCGACGAGACCTTCCACGCGCTGGTCTCCGACCTGGTCCGGTCGCTCGCCGCCGGCGGCTTCAGGCGGATCGTGCTCGTGCCCACCCACGGCGGCAACTTCGGCCCGCTCGCAGCCGCGCTCGAGAAGCTCGGCCCGGTGGACGGCGTGCGGGTCGACGCGATCACCGACGTTTCCGTCCTCCTCCAGGTCGCGATGCTCGGTCAGGACGAGCACGGCGTGCCGCTGAACGAGGGCGGCCTGCACGCCGGCGAGTGGGAGACGTCGCTGATGCTCGAGCTGCATCCCGAGCTCGTGCACATGGAGCGCGCCGAGGCCGGGTTCACGGGCGACCCCCAGGAGGCCATCGGGACGCTGTTCCGCGACGAGGGTGTGGCGTCGCTGTCGGAGAACGGCGTGCTGGGCGATCCGGCGCGCAGCTCCGCCGAGCACGGCCGCCGCTACTGGGAGCGCGCGGTCGAGCTGGCGCTCGAGTCGCTGGGCGACTAGCAGCGTGCTTCACACGGCGACGCCTCGGTGACTCGTTCCGGTCGTTCTTCGACGCCGTCGAGGAGTTCTTCGCGAACCTCGCCGCGCGTCCAGTGGGGCGCGCTCGTCTTCGCGCTGCTCGGCTTCGGCACCTACCTGACCCTCCGCTCGCGCGCCTCGTACAACATCCTGCGCGCCGCCTACCCGGACGAGACGTTCCGCTGGCGCGAGATCTGGGGCGCGTACATGGCGGGCTACGGGTTCAACAGCGTGATCCCGGCGCGCGGCGGCGACGTCGTCCGCCTGTTCCTCACCAAGAACGCGTCCCGCAGCGCGACCTACCCGGCGACCGCCGCCGCGTTCGCGGTCGAGCTCGGCTTCGACATCGCCTTCGGCACCTGCATCCTCATCTTCGCGTTCACGCAGGGCGTGTTCCCGAAGCCGCCGGACCTGTCCGACCTGAACGCCTTCGAGCTCTCCTACTTCGCCCAGCACCCGAAGTTCACGCTCTTCCTGATGACGGCGCTCGCGATCGGCGCGATCGTCGGCGCGGCGCTCCTGTCCGCACGGGTGCGCGCGTTCTGGGCGCGCGTCCGGCAGGGGCTGACGATCATCTTCGACCGGCGCCGCTACCTGCGCGAGGTCTTCGCGATCCAGGCGGCCGGCTGGGTCTTCCGCTTCACCGCGTTCTGGTTCCTGCTCGAGGCGTTCAACGTCGGCGGGTCGGTGAAGAACGTGCTGCTGGTGCTGGGGGTCCAGGCGGTCTCGGCGGCGCTGCCGTTCACGCCCGGCGGGGCCGGCGCGCAGCAGGCGCTGCTGGTGAAGGTGTTCGGCGGCTCAGCGCGGGACGCGTGGCGGCCTACTCGGTCGGCCAGCAGATCGCGATCGCGGCGTTCACCTTCGGCGGTCGGCTTCGCCGCGCTGGCCTTCATCTTCCGGGTGCGCAGCTTCAAGGAGATCATCGCGCGCGGGACGGAGCAGCGCGAGCGCGAGAGGCAGCGAGAGCGGCGGCGCCGCGAGGCGGCGGTCGTCAGGCGCTAGGCGCCGAAGCCCTGCGCGGGCCTCGCGCACGAGCGTCACGGCCTCGGGGAAGAGCAGGCCCATCGCCGCGCGGACCTCGGCGGCCTGCTGCTCGGCGTTGCCCTGGAGGTTCAGCCGGTTGATGCCGGCCACCGTCATCTCGACCGCGAGCTTGATCGCGTTGTCCGCCCACGCGACCTGCTGCGCGCCCTGCATCTGCTCGGCCAGCTCCGCCATCCGGCGGCGCAGCTCCTCCGGGTCGCCGAACAGCCCGCCGAACGGATCTTCCTCGGAGGCATGCGCCCGATTGTACGAGACGGTAGCCTCGGTCCGCCCATGGCACTGCCGCCGCCCAGCCCGTCCGACGCACCGCGCTCGTCACCGGCGCGTCGTCCGGGATCGGCGCCGAGATCGCGCGCGCAGCTCGCCGAGCGCGGCCACGGGGTGACGCTGGTCGCGCGCCGCAGGGAGCGGCTCGAGGAGCTGGCCGAGGAGCTCGAGCCGCGACCACGGCGATCCGCGCCGACGTCGAGGCCTGCGACCTCGTCCGCCGCGGCAGCGCGCGACGCGGATGATCGCGACGATCGAGGCGCGCGGACTCGCACGTCGAGATCCTCGTGAACAACGCCGGCTTCGGCAGCGGCGGCCGCTTCCAGGAGCTCGACCCCGAGACGGAGCTCGAGATGGTGCGCACCAACGTCGAGGCCGTCGTGCACCTCTGCTGCCGAGTTCGTGCCGCGGCATGGTCGAGCGCGGCCGCGGCGCGGTGCTCAACGTCGCGTCGGTCGCGGCGTTCCAGCCGGTGCCGCGCCAGGCCACCTACGCCGCCACGAAGGCGTTCGTCCTCAGCTTCACCGACGCGCTCACCGCCGACCTGCACGGCACCGGCGTGACCGCCACCTCGCTCTGCCCCGGCCCGGTGCCGACGGAGTTCGGCGAGGTCGCCGAGCATCGACGAGAGCCTGATGAGCATCCCGGGCGTCTCGGTCTCGCCGGAGGACGTCGCCGCGCGCGGCGATCGACGGGCTCGACGCGCGGCAAGCGCGTCGTCGTCCCCGGCCCGGCCACGCGCGCCACGGCGCTGCTCGGCAGCATGACCCCGCGCTGGCTCACGCTCGAGGCGATGCGGCGCTTCTACCCCGTCGGGAAGTGAGCGCGGCGACCGTCGAGGGCGCCGGGGTCGAGCTCGCCTACGACGAGCGCGGCAGCGGGCGAGCCGGTCGTGCTCGTGCACGGCGACGGCCTCCACCCGCGCGATCTGGGACGAGCGTGCGCGAGGCGCTGGGCGACGGGTTCCGCGACGATCGCGTACGACCGCCGCGCGCTACGGCGACAGCGGCGCGCCGGAGGGGTTACGGCGGACGACGGTCGAGGAGCACGCCGACGACCTCGATCGCGCTGCTGCGCCGCCTCGACCTGCGCGCCCGCGCTCCTGCTGCGGCCACAGCTTCGGCGCGATGACCTGCCTCGACGTGATCCTGCGCGAGCCGGACCTGGTGCGCGGCGGCGGTGCTGGTCGAGCCGCCGATGCTGTGGCTCGCGTCGAGCGGGCCGAGGCGACGTCCGCGCTGCGGGACGCGCTCGAGGAGGTCGCCGCCGAGCAGCGGCTCGGCGCGGCGCGATCGCCGCCTTCACCCGCGTGGTCTGCGGCCCGCAGGCGCTCGACGTGGTCGGGCGCGAGCGAGCGATGGCGGCCGCTTCGCGACGCGCAGGCGTTCGCGCTCCGACCTGAGCGTCGTGAACCAGTGGTCGCGTGGCGCCGCGCGACCTGCGCTCGATCGAGCACGCGGGTGATCCTGGTGGCCGGCGACGCGCACGCCGCGAGGCCGCTGCCGCGAGCCGTCCGCGGCGCTGCGCCCGGATGATCCCGGGGGCGGAGCTGAGGGAGGCCGACTCCGGGCATCTCGTGCCGAACGAGGCGCCGGACGTGGTGGCCGGCGCCGATCCGCGCGATCGCTCAGCCGTAGTTCTTGCGGCGGAAGACGTCCGTCGCGAGCGAGTCCACGCGGTCGAGGAACAGCAGGCCGTCGAGGTGGTCGATCTCGTGGAGCAGGCAGCGGGCCTCGAAGCCCTCGCGTCTCGATGCGACCGGCTCGCCCCCGGGCGTATGCGCCTCGAGCGATGATGTGCGTGGCGCGGCGGACGTTCGCGGTCAGGTCCGGGATGCTGAGGCAGCCCTCGCGGGCCGACCTCCGCGCCCGACGACGCCACCACGCGCGGGTTGACCAGCACCAGCTCGCCGCTGCGAGTCGGTCGCCTTGGGGTGCTCGGTCACGTCCACCACGACGAGCCGGACGAGCTCGCCGATCTGCGGCGCCGCGATGCCGACGCAGCGCGGGAACGAGCGCATCGTGTCGAGCAGGTCGCCCGCGACCCGCTCGGCCTCGGCGCCTCGTCGTCGCCGAGCGGGCGGGCCTCTGCTTGAGCAGTCGGGTCCGGTACGCGCAGGACCTCGCGGACCGCCATCCGGCCTAGAGGCCTCGGACTCCAGGCGCGCATCGACACCTCGACGCCCTGGTCCTCGCCCACCCGCCGCAGCGCCTCCTCGAGGTCGCGCTCGGCCACGCCCGGCGGGCGGCGCGATCTCCATCATCAGCGCGTACAGCGGCGGCCCGTCGCCGCCCTCGCCGGCGAGCTTCGTGGTCAGGTCGGTGATGTCCACGCCGTGCTCGGCGAGCACCGAGGTGGCGGCGTGGACGATGCCGGGGTGGTCGGCGCCGTAGAGCGTGACGATGTGGGTCGGGATCGGCTCGTCGGCGGGGTCGAGCTCCTCGATCGCGCTGAGCAGGATCGCCTCGAGCCCGAGCTCGGCGCGCACGTCGTCGAGGTCGTCGCGGAGCGTCGCATCGTCGGCGTCCGTCGGGCACCGAGACCACCAGCATCATCGTGAAGTGGCCGCGCAGGATCGTCATCTGCGAGTCCTCGACGTTCGCCCGGTGGGCGAGCAGCACGCGGCTCACGGCCGCCACGATCCCGGGCCGGTCGCGGCCTATCGCGGTGAGCGCGAGGTGGCGCATCGGCGCGACTTTACATCGGCCCTTCCCTAGACTCGGCGCCCATGCCGCTGACTCCAGAACAGCGACGGCGCCGCGATCAGGTCGAGACGCTCATCCGCCTGATGCAGCCCGGCCTCAACCTGGTCCTCGCGGCCGGCGACCGCCTGTCGCGCATCGTCGCGCCGAACGACGACGAGTACTACCCGGTCCGGCCCGGAGCGGTCGACCCCGAGCTGCCGCCCACGTCCGGGCCGGCGGACCGCTGAGCCACTCCGAGCAGCTCGCCTGGGAGTCGCGCGCCGGCCGGCCCGCGGGCCTGGCTGCGTACGTGGCGATCGCGCTGGGCCTCCTCGGGCTCGTGCTGAAGGGCGTGGCGGCGGGCCAGTTCGACCACATCGTCGACACCTACCGCGAGCTCGACGAGAACCGCGTTCTGCTGGTGATCTCGTTCGTTGCCCAGGGCCTGGGCTCGCTGCTCCTGGCGGGCCCGCTGCTCTACCTCTACAGGGCCGCCGCCCACCGCGACCCCGACGCCGCCCCGCGCATGGCCGCGCGGCTTGCCGTCGCCGGGCCGATCATCCTCAGTATCACCGCCGTCGCGCTCGCGTTCCTCCAGCTTCAGATCGTCGACGAGGTGCTCGACTCGCTGCCACTCAGCGAGGAGGGCGTGGACGAGATCGAGAAGGATGAGCAGTCGACCACGCTCTCGATCGTCGTGCTCGCCGTCGCCGTGAGCGGGGCGCTCGGCCTGGCCGCGGCGTTCATCCTGATCTCGCGCTTCGCCCGCCGGGTCGGTCTCCTTTCGCAGTTCATGGGGATCATCGGCGTGATCGTGGGCGTGATCCTCGTGCTGGGCCCGCTGCTCGGGCAGGTGCTGGGTGCGCTGCCGATCGTCCAGTGGTTCTTCCTCGGTGCCCTCGGCCTGCTGTTCCTCGGCCGCTGGCCCGGCGGACGCGGACCGGCGTGGGAGACCGGCGAGGCCGAGCCGTGGCCATCGGCCGCGGAGCTGCGCGCGCAGGAGGCCGCCGAGGCGGGGGAGGCGCCGCGCGGGCGCCGGCGCATGGAGCCGGAGGTGGAGGAGTACGAGGACGAGGGCGAGCCGGAGGACGACGCCGAGCCCGCCGCACCGGCGCACCCGCGCTCGAAGAAGCGCAAGCGCAAGCGCCGGCGCTAGGGCTCTAACGGCGAGCACTTAAGGGGGGCGGATCGAGGTTTGCGCTCTTCTTCTCGCATAACGAGAACTGGAGCACGAACCTCGCCCAACCGGCGCGCGAAAAGAACGCTGGCAGCGGGAAGGGCGCGGGCGGATCCTGGCGGCTGTCTGGCCACGGTGCTTGACTAGCGGGCGTGCCTCCTCGCGGAACCGCTTACGAACTTAACCCGCACTACGCCCCCGATTCAGGAAGCGACTACCCATGTCCTTACGACCGCTGTGACGGGTCTGGCTTTGCCGTCGATGAGGAAACAGATACAGCCGTCCCCTGCACGTGCCGACCTCAACGGATCGCAAACGCGCGCGCGCGTCTCCTCGCCCATGACATCCCGAAGCGGTTTCGCGGACTCGCCCTGGGTCGCAACCCCGTAGAGAGCATCCTCAGAGACATCGATCGCATGCAAGCGCTGGAGTACCGCGAGTTCTGCGAGAAGATCGACCGGAAGCTCGACGCCGGCGATGGCCTTTGGTTCAAGGGCGACCGCGGCACCGGAAAAACGAGTCTCGCGATGCTCATCTCGATCCATGCCATCCGGGCGCGTCGGTCGGCCGCGATCTACACGGCCCCGAAATTGCTCGAGGCCATTCGTGCGACCTACGACGAAGACTCCCCGCTAACGCTTTCGGAGCTCACCGAACGCTTGCGAACCGTCGACCTTCTGCATATCGAGGACCTAGCCGTGCCTCGGACAACAGAGTGGGTACTGGAGCAGCTCTACACGATTATCAACGACCGATATCAAGACGAGCGGTCGGTGATCTTCACCGCTGATGTTCATCGAGTGAGCGACCTAGGGGACCGCATCAACTACCGGACCGTTTCCCGTCTGATCGATATCTGCGGCGACCCGATCTTGATGCACGGAAACGACTATCGAGCGCCGTGGCTCGAAGCGCCGGACACTGAGGACGAAGGCGGCCGCCCCGGCGATGCGGAGTCATCCGCGGCCGGCTAGACCTCGCCGTCGACCAAGATGTCGCACTCGCGCGCGTAGGCGCGCTCTTGATACTCGACCTCGAGATCGAGACGGCGGGAGATTCGGTACTCGGCCGGATCCAGCCCGAGCTCGGCAGCTTCGGCGTCCATCTCGGCTTCCAGCTCGGCCTCGATTTCCATGCGGGCACGGCTCCGTGCGTTGAGGCGGCGCTCCCTCTGTTCCTCGCGCCGGCGGGCCGCGCGCTCGTAGTCGCGTCCCACGATCCGCTCGATCTCCGCCCGCTCACGGGCGATTCTTTCGCTCTCCGTCTCCGGCATGCTCTGCACGTCTCTAAGTATCCACCCCCGTCAACACCTCGCCAGCTTCCGCAGGGCCTCGCCCTCGAAGCGCTGGGTGAGCCACTCCTTCATGGATCGCGCGCCGAGCGCCCGGTAGAAGCCGATCGACGGCTCGTTCCAGTCGAGCACGGCCAGCTCCACGCGCCCGTAGCCGCGCTCGACGGCCACCGCGGCGACGTGCGACGAACAGCGCGCGGCCGATCCCGCTCCCTCGATGCTCCGGGCGGACGTACAGATCCTCGACCCACGCCCCGGGGCACGCCAGGAACGTCGAGAAGGTCGTGAACCAGAGGACGAACCCGGCCGGCTCGCCGTCCACCTCCGCAAGGGCTGCCTCGGCCGGCGCACGCTCCCCGAATAGGCGCTCGCGAACGAGCTCCTCGGTCGCGACCACGTCCGCGCTGAGCCGTTCGTAGTCGGCCAGCTCGCGAATCAGGGACAGCAGCACCGCCACGTCCGCCTCGGCGGCCGGGCGGATCGTCACCCCTCGTCCGCCTCCCCGCTCTTCATCTTCTCGCTGATCATCTCGGTGACGCTCGGGTCGCGCAGCGTCGTCACGTCGCCGAGCTCACGCCCCTCGGCGATGTCGCGCAGCAGGCGGCGCATGATCTTGCCGGAGCGGGTCTTCGGGAGGTCGTCCGCGTAGACGATCCGCTTCGGCCGCGCGAGCTTGCCGATCTTGTTCGCCACGTGCTCGCGGATGACCTCGTCGAAGCCGTCCTCCTCTTCCTCCGAGCCCTTGATGGTCACGAAGGCGACGATCGACTGGCCGGTGTCCTCGTCCTTCGCGCCGACGCAGGCGGCCTCGGCCACCTTGTCGTGCGAGACGATCGCCGACTCGATCTCCATCGTCGACATCCGGTGGCCGGAGACGTTGATCACGTCGTCCGTCCGGCCGACGATCCAGAAGTAGCCGTCCTCGTCGATCTTCGCGGCGTCGCCGACCACGTACACGTCGCGGCCCCACTTGTCCCAGTAGGTCTCGACGTAGCGCTCGTCCTCCTTGTAGAGCGTGCGCAGCATCCCGGGCCATGGGCGGCGCAGCGTCAGGAAGCCGCCGCCCTCCTCGACGATCTCGCCGTCGCGATTGACCACCGCCGCCTCGATGCCGGGGAACGGCTTCGTAGCCGAGCCCGGCTTCGTCTCCGTGATCCCGGGCAGCGGCGTGATCATGATGTGGCCGGTCTCGGTCTGCCACCAGGTGTCGACGACCGGGCAGCGCTCGCCGCCGATGACCTTGTGGTACCAGGCCCACGCGCGCGGGTTGATCGGCTCGCCCACCGACCCGAGCAGCCGCAGCGACGACAGGTCGTGCTTCTCCGGGTACTCGTCGCCCCACTTGATGCACGCGCGGATCGCGGTCGGGGCGGTGTAGAGGATCGTCACGCCGTAGGTCTCGACGATCTCCCACCAGCGGTCCTTGTCCGGGTAGTCGGGCGCGCCCTCGTAGAGCACCGACGTCGCGCCGTTCGCGAGCGGCCCGTAGACGATGTAGGAGTGGCCGGTAACCCAGCCCACGTCGGCCGCGCACCAGTACACGTCCGTGTCGGGCTTGAGGTCGAAGACGACCTTGTGCGTCGCCGCCACCCCGGTCAGGTAGCCCCCGGTCGTGTGCAGGATGCCCTTCGGCTTCGCGGTCGAGCCGGAGGTGTAGAGGATGTAGAGCGGGTGCTCGGCGTCGAGCGGCTCGGCCGGGCACTCCTCGTCGGCCTGCTCGACGCGCCTCGTGCCACCAGATGTCGCGGCCCTCGGTCATCGGGCAGTCGCCGCCGGTGCGCTTGACCACGACCACGTGCTCGAGCGCCGGCAGGTCGTCCACGATCTCGTCGACCTTGGCCTTCATCGGGTTCGGCTTGCCGCGCCGCAGGGTCTCGTCGGCCGTGACGAGCACCTTCGCGTCGGAGACCTCCATCCGCTCCTTCACGGACTCGACGCTGAACCCGCCGAACACCACGTTGTGGACCGCGCCGATCCGCGCGCACGCCAGCATGGCGGCGGGGGTCTGCGGGACCATCGGCATGTAGATCCCGACCACGTCGCCCGGGCCCACGCCGAGCCCCTTGAGGACGTTCGCGAAGCGCTGCGTGTCGGCGAGCAGCTGCGCGTAGGTCAGGTCGAGCGTCAGCCCGTCCTCGCCCACCCAGTGGTAGGCGACCTTGTCGCCCTGACCCGCCGCCACGTGGCGGTCGAGGCAGTTGTGCGAGGCGTTGAGCTTGCCCTCCTTGAACCACTTGGCCCACGGCGGGTTCCAGTCGAGCACGGTCTCCCACGGCTCGAACCAGTCGAGCTCCTTCGCCCACTTCTCCCACCAAGCCTCGAAATCGGCGTCGGCCTCCTCGTAGACCGACGGGTCGCGAGATATTGGCCTGCTCGACGAACTCCTCCGGCGGCGGGAAGCGCTCCTCGTCGCGGAGCAGTACTTCCAGGTCCTCGCGTTCCTCTGTGGCGTCGCTCATGCCGGTTTCATACCGCATCCACGGCGCGGGCCAACCTCGTGTAGGCCTCGCCGGGGCTCGGATCGCCGAACACCGACGAGCCGGCCACGAAGAGGCGTGCGCCGGCCACCTTGCACTGCGGCCCGGTCTTGTCGTCGATGCCGCCGTCGACCTCGATGGCGACGTCGCCCCGGATCTGCGAGCGCAGGCGCTCGACCTTCCCCGCGGTCGAGTCGATGAACGGCTGCCCGCCCCAGCCGGGGTTAACGGTCATGCACAGCACGATCGCCACGTCCGCCGTCAGCTCGGCGACCGCCTCGACGGGGGTGGAGGGCGTGATCGCGACTCCGGCGAGGCAGCCGGCCTCGCGGGTGCTCTTGATCGCGTAGTGCACGTGTGGCGTGGCCTCGAAGTGCACGGTGATCGTGTCCGCGCCCGCCTTCACGAACTCGTCGATCTGCCGCTCCGGGCGCTCGATCATGAGGTGGACGTCGAGGATGCCCCCGGCGTCGTGCACCTGGTCGGCCAGCGCGTTCACGATCAGCGGCCCGATCGTGATCGGCGGGACGAAGTGCCCGTCCATGACGTCGACGTGGATCACGCGGGCGCCGGCGTCCATGACCTCGCGCACCTGGTCGCCGAGCCGGGCGTAGTCGGCGGCCAGGATCGAGGGGGCGACCCGGCGATCGCGCAGCAGCTCGGCGGCGTCGCTCACGGCGCGTGAACGCTACCCGAAACGAAACGGGGCCCCATCCCTGGGGCCCCGTTCGCTCGGGTCGCCGCGCGCGTGGCGCGGTTCGCGAGGGAGCTAGTCGTTCTTGCTGCCTCGGTCGTGGTTCTGCTGGTTGCCCCGCTTGCGGTCCTTCGAGCCGGGCTTCGCGCGCCGTACGTCCTCACACGACCCGTTCGCGTTCTCCGGGGTCGCGTCGGCGATCTTGTCGACCTCGTCGAGCAGCGCCAGGTCGTTGCCCGGGCCGCAGTCGACGGTGTCCTGCTCGCCGTCACGGAGGTGGAAGCGGTCGTCGCCCTCCCCACCGATCAGCGTGTCGGCCGTGGTGTCGAGCGGAACGTCCTTGTTGACGTCCCCGCGGGCCAGCGCCCACAGGTCGTCGTTGCCGGCGCCGCCGTCCGTGGTGTCGACGCCGAGGTTGGCGAAGATCCGGTCGTTGCCGTTCCCGCCGTTCTGCGTGTCGTTTCCGCGGCCGCCGGACATCCGGTCGTTGCCGTCGCCGCCGTTCGAGTGTCGGTGCCGTCGCCCGCCCACAGCAGGTCGCCGTGCGCCCCGCCGTCGAGGTTGTCGTCACCGTTGCCGCCGTGGACGCGGTCCCGGCCGTCGTTCCCGTTCAGCGCGGCATCGTTGCCGTTGCCGCCGAGGACGAGGTCCCAGCCGCCGTCGCCGTTGACGTTGTCCACGCCACGGCCGGCACAGATCACATCGCCGCCGCTGCCGCCGGTCACGATGTCGTCGCCGGCGAGGGCCTGGACCTTGTCCCGGCCGCCCTTGGCGTCGATCGTGTCCGCGAGGTTGGTCCCGCGCAGGCGTTCGCCGTTGTCGGTCCCGGTGATGGTTGCCGCCATGGCCACTGCCACGAGCGTCAACCCGAGCGTGCCCACGACGACCAGGGTGGTGAGGATGCGTGTCCTTCGCATCAGATGCGCCTCCTTGGTCGCTTGACCCTGGTAACGCATCAAAAGGGCCATGGTTGCGGTGTGATGCGATGCGCCAGGCCTCTCCCAATCGGTACTCTGTGCCACCTGTCCGGGGTAAGGAAGCTCACAGTGACGGGGATCGCCGCGGTGCTGGTCGCACTGCTCGCGCTGCCCGCAGGGGTCGCCGCGGCCCAGGTCAAGCCGCTCACCGAGAAGACCGCGCGGCCGCTCGCGACGAAGCTGGCACGCCAGGTCGCTGAGCGGCGCAACGCCCGTTCCTGGCACCTTTCCGAGGCGCTCTCGGTCCGGCGCAACCGCGTCGTCTTCATGTACTCCGAGCGCACCCGCCAGGAGGTCTTCTGCACGGCGCGGCTGGTCGTCGAGCAGTCGAGCACGCGGCGCCGCGCCTTCATCTCCGCTCCCGAGTGCACCCCGATACCCACCGAGGCTCTGGCGATGGAGCGCGCGACGAGCGCTCTGATCCGCGCCGTTCAGGGCCAGGCCGCCGATGTCCGCCGCTCCGTTCGGGGCTACGAGAAGGACCTCGACAGGTGTGAGGGGCTCGTGGTGCCGCGCAGCCGGCACGAGGAGGTCGAGGCGCTCTACCAGGCGGGCCAGATCCACGCTGCGTTCGACCCGTTGCTGGTGCACCTCGACGCGTTCGTCACCCGCCTCCAAGAGATCCAGCCGGAGGATGCCGAGCTCGTCAAGGGCGTCATCTGGTGGCAGCGGCTCGTGACCGCGATCGACGTGCTGCCCGACGTCACGGCCCGCCCGTGCGAGGCCGTCCTCAACTGGGGGGAAACCAACTACTCCACCGAGACCGCGCCGGTCGACTTCCCGTCGCTGATCGCCTCGCTCAACGCGATGGAGCGCCAGGAGCGCGGCATCATCCGCGCGGCGGCGCGCCTCGAGGAGCTCGGAGTTTCGCCGCGCATCGTCCCCGGGTTCGTACCCGAGGGCCTGCTGGTCCTGGGCGTAGGGCTCTAGACCGTCTGCGCGCGCTTCGCCTGCGTGCGGATCTCGCTGAGGATCCGCTCCAGGCGCGGCTCGACGTCGTGGTCGACGTGGGTCATCGCCGCCGCCACGGCCGGGTGGACCCGTGCGATCTGCGCGTGCATCTCGTGCGCGACCGCGCGGTAGCCGGGATGGCCCTCGCGGCCTGAGCGCAGCTCGATCGTGTGCATCGCCTCGCGCGCGTTCATGTCCATCACGTAGCGGATACGGAAGCCGAGGCAGAGGGCGTAAGGGGCCAGGTCCGGCACGTCCGCGTCGACGAGCCGCTCGTACTCCGCGTGTGAGCGGTCGAGCCCCTCGCGGTACAGGTCGGCCACGCCGGCGTCCTCGAGCTCGGCCGGGACGCCGGCGCCCAGGTACGGGGTCAGCGGCTGCCACTGGATCGTGAGCAGCCGGTGGCGCTGGAGGTCGCGGAAGGCGCCGTAGTCCGAGACGATCTCGAAGCGGTAGCGGATGGCCTCGAACCCGCGTCCCGGCCGGTGACGGCGGTTGGCCCGCTCGCCGACCAGCTCGGCGATGAGCGCCGCGCGCTCGTCCGGCGGGAGCATGCGGACCGCCGAGCGCAGCTCCTCCTCGGAGACCGCGGCCTGCTCGAACAGCATCGCGGCGAGCAGGTCCTCCTCGCCGCCCTGCACGTCGACGCAGCCGCACCGACGGCCCGTCGTCCGCATCCTCCGCGCGAGCGGTCGAGCCCCATGCGGCGCGCCATCGCCGCCGCCGCCTCGCGCCGCTCGGCGATCACGCGGATCCACTCACCGCCGCGCTCGGGGCGGTCCACCCGCGAGACGAAGCTCGGCATGATCGCCTTCAGCTCGGTGAGAATCATCTGGCCGTAGTCGCGCGCCTCCGGGAGCGGCGAGGCGAGCAGGCGCATCACGAGCTGCTCGTAGGCCTGGCCGGTGGCGAAGATCCCCATGTGCGAGAGCGATGCCGCCGGCAGCAGGCCGCGCAGCAGGTCGAGCGCCTTCGCGCGGATCGACCGGCGGTGGGCCGACTCGGGCTCGCCCTCGGCGCGCGGGAAGCGCTCGGCCGCCCAGGCCTCGACCCGCGGCAGCGCCTCGGCGTACGAGTCGAACAGGAAGTCCATCGCCTCGGCGTACTCGGGCCCGAGCGAGGGGTCGCGCCAGTAGCGGTAGCCGCCGCCGGGCATCGCCCCGTCGTACGGGATGTAGCGGGTGGACTGCTCGAGATAGGCCGCGAGGCGCCCGCGCTGGAGCACCTTGGTGAGCACGTTCGAGACCCACTCGCACGGCGATGTGCGCTCCGCCGAGCTGGGCCACGGAGTCGTCGCCGTAGCCGACGAAGACCCGCTCGTAGAGCTGTGCCGCGCGCTCGCCCTCGGCGCTGTCGAAGCGGCTGCCCCACGCGTCGACGTCGTCGGCGAACTCCTCCAGGAACAGCCGCCGCAGGGTGCCCGGGTAGCGCGAGTAGCGCGCGAACAGCGCGCCCTTCACGGTCTCCGGCAGGTTCACCAAGCCGAAGACGGGGCGGTCCAGGTTGGTGAAATGGGGCGCGAGCCGGTGACGTTCCTCGTCCGTGAATTGCTCGACCGGATACTCCATGGGGGGCGCGAGTCTAAAGGGGGTCCCGGCGGCCGACCGGCCGCCCGTCAGTGAACGCGTCACCCCTTGCCGTCATGGCCGACCGTGACCGCGCCGCCCTCGACGATCGTCGGCACCACGCCGCGCGGGGAGTACATGAAGAGCTCGCTCTTCCAGTCCGCGTTGGTGGTCGCGTCGCGCTCCTCCCAGTCGAGGCCCTGCTGGCGCAGCCAGCCCCGCGCCGCCTCGCAGTAGGGGCAGCCGGGCTTCACGTACATGATCCGGTCGGCCATGGCCGGAGAGTACCGTTCGCCGCGTGGCGGTCGAGACGGATGTTCGCGCGGTCGGAAAGGCTCTGGCGGACGCGTTTCCCTCGCCCGCGCGGCACCCCCTCCGCGCCCTCGACGACCGCGCGATGGAGCTGACCACGCGCGACCAGGAGCTACGCGCGGCGCTCTTCCGCCTCGTCGACGTGACGCCCGCGTGCAACTCGATCGACGAGCTGGCGCGGCACCTGAGCGGCTACCTCGAGGGCGTCGACGAGCAGCCGCCGCCGCTGCGCGCCGCGATGCGGATGGCCGACAGCGCGCGCCGGCCGCCGCGCGCTCGGCACCGCCGCCGCGGCCGGCGTGCGGCACATGGCGCACCGTTTCATCGTCGCCGAGTCGCCCAAGGCCGCGCGACGCGAGCTGCGCCACCTGTGGGACAACCGCATCAGCGCGTCGCTCGACCTGCTCGGCGAGGCGACGGTGACCGCCGAGGAGGCCGACCGCTACGCGGCCCGCTGCGCCGAAGCGCTGGACGTGATCGCGGCCGACGCCACCCGCTGGCCGGAGCGCCCGGTCCTCGAGCGCGACTCGGCCGGCCCGATCCCGCGCGCGAACCTGTCGGTGAAGGTCTCGGCGCTCACGCCGCTCATGCGCCCCGAGGCGCCGGAGCGCGGCCGCGAGGACGCCGCCCTGCGCCTGCGCCCGCTGCTCGAGCGCGCCCGCGACCTCGGCGCGCACCTGCACATCGACATGGAGTCGCGTCGACGCGCTCGAGACCACGCTCGACCTCGTCGTCGAGCTGCTGGGGGAGGAGGCGTTCCGCTCCGGGCCGTCGGCCGGCGTCGTGCTCCAGGCGTACCTGCGCGACTCGCCGGGCCAGCTCGACCGGATCCTCGACTGGGCCAGCGGCGCGGAGCGCACGCCGCCGCTGGTCGTGCGCCTCGTGAAGGGCGCCTACTGGGACCACGAGGTGGTCGAGGCGCGCCAGCACGGCTGGCGCCCGCCGGTGTTCGAGGACAAGGCCGAGTGCGATCGCAACTTCGAGGCGCTCACGCGGCGGCTGCTCGAGGCGCGCCCGCTGGTTCGCGTGGCGATCGGGTCCCACAACCTGCGCTCGGTGGCCAATGCGATCGCGACCAACCGCGCGCTGGGCGGCGACGACGGGGACGTCGAGCTCCAGGTCCTGCGCGGGCTCGGCGACGACCTGGCCGTGGCGCTGGCCGAGAGCGGCCTCCGCGTGCGCTCCTACTGCCCCGTCGGCGAGATGGTCGCCGGCATGGCCTACCTCGTTCGTCGCCTGCTCGAGAACACCGCGAACGAGTCGTTCCTGCACGCGCAGGCGAGCGGCGCGCCGCTCGACGAGCTGCTGGCGCCGCCGTGATGCCGTTCGCCAACGAGCCGACGCTCGAGCTGCGCCGCGCACCCGCGCGCGAGTCGCTGCTGGGCGCGCTGCGCGAGCTGGAGCCGCGGCTGCCGCTTGCAGGTTCCCGGCGGCAGTGGTGCTGAGTTCGCCTCCACCGATCCGGGGACGCCCGAGCGGGTCGTCGCCGTCTCCACCCGGGCGACCCCGGAGGACGCCGACGGGGCCGTGCGCGCCGCGGCGGACGCCTTCCCCGCCTGGCGCGACCTCGGCGCCGAGCGCCGCGCCGCGATCCTCACCGGCGCCGCGGCGATCCTGCGCGAGCGGCGACTCGAGCTCGCCGCCCTCCAGGTGCGCGAGTGCGCGAAGCCGTGGCCGGAGGCGGACGCCGACGTGTGCGAGGCGATCGACTTCCTCGAGTACTACGCGCGCGCAGGCGGTGGGCCTGGCCGAGGGGCCCGAGCTGCTCCAGGCGCCGGGCGAGCGCAACACGATGCGCTGGGAGCCGCGCGGCGTCGGTCGCGGTGATCTCGCCATGGAACTTCCCGCTCGCGATCCCGACCGGGATGGTCGCGGCCGGGCTCGCCACCGGGAACTCCGTGGTGCTGAAGCCGGCCGAGCAGTCGCCGGCGTCGGCGCTGGTGCTGGTCGAGGCCCTGCGCCAGGCCGGGCGTCCCGCCCGGCGCGATCGGCCTGCTCCCCGGCTTCGGAGACGCCGGCGCCGCGCTGGTGCGCCATCCGGGCGTCCACACGATCGCGTTCACGGGCTCGGGCGCGGTCGGGCTCGAGATCGTCCGGACCGCGGCCGAGACCCCCGACGGCCAGCGCCATGTGAAGCGCGTGATCGCCGAGATGGGAGGGAAGAACGCCGTGATCGTCGACTCGGACGCGGACCTCGACGACGCCGTCCCCGCGATCGTGCGGTCGGCGTTCGTGTACGCGGGGCAGAAGTGCTCCGCGGCGGCGCGCGTGCTCGCTCACCACCGGATCGCGGGCACGCTCACAGAGAGGCTCGCGGGCGCCACGTCGGTGCTCCAGGTCGGCCAGGCGGAGGGCTTCGGGACCGACGTGCCGCCGGTGATCGAGGAGGAGGCGCGCGACCGGATCGAGGGCTACGCCGAGCGCGCCGCGCGCGAGGGACGGATCGCCGCCCGGCGCGAGCCCGTGCCGGCGAACGGCTGGTTCGCGGCGCCCACCGTGGCGGCCGACCTGCCGCCGGACTCGTCCGTGCTGCACGAGGAGATCTTCGGCCCGCTCCTCGCGGTCGAGTCGGTGAAGGACGTCGCCGCCGCCTGTGACGTGCTCGACGCCTCGCCCCACGCGCTCACCGGCGGGCTCTTCTCGCGCGACCCGCAGGCGATCGAAGAGGTCACGCGCCGCACGCCCGTCGGGAACCTCTACGTGAACCGCCACATCACCGGCGCGATGGTGGGCCGCCAGCCGTTCGGGGAAACCGCCGCAGCGGCGTCGGCTTCAAGGCGGGCGGCCCGGGTTACCTGCTCCAGTTCGTCGAGCCGCGAGTGGTCACCGAGAACACGATGCGCCACGGGCTTGTCGTCGAGTAGCCGGATCCGCTTCCACGCCCGCCGGGCCGCCGCCACCGCGCTCGACGCGGCCGGCGCGGTCACCCGGCGCCGCGACCCGCTCGCCCCGCCCCGGCGCCTCCTCAGTGACGACTACTCCGAGTTCGAGCGGATCGGGAACGAGTTCCTCGGCCACTTCGTGGAGCTCGGGGGGCTCCAGCCCGGCCATCGGGTGCTCGACATCGGCTGCGGGCTCGGGCGTATGGCGGTCCCGCTCACGCGCTACATGAGCGCCGCGGGCAGCTACGAGGGGTTCGACGTCGTCGAGCGCGAGGTCGACTGGTGCCGCCGCGCGATCGGCTCGCGCCATCCGAACTTCGAGTTCCAGGTGCTCGACGTGCACAACGAGCGCTACAACCCCGGCGGGTCGGACCAGCTCGCCTGGCCGTTCGGGGACGAGACCTTCGACTTCGCCATCGCCACCTCCGTGTTCACCCACCTGCGCCCACCCGACACGGCCGCCTACCTGGCCGAGGTCGGCCGCGTGCTGCGCCCGGGCGGCACGCTGTTCGCGACCCTCTTCCTGCTCGATGAGGACACGCGCCCGCGCATCGAGCGAGGCGAGAGTCACTTCTCGTTCCCGCACGCGGACGGCCCCGCCGCCGCCGAGGACGAGGCGAGCTTCGAGGCCGCTGTCGCGTACGACCTCGACTGGCTGCGCGAGCGCCTGGCCGCCGCCGGGCTCACGCCCGTGGACCTCCGCCACGGCTACTGGAGCGGGACCGGGCACGAGTACCTGACCTGGCAGGACGTGGTGGTTGCGCGCCGCGGCTGACTGGCGGCTCGCGCTCGGCGCGATCGTGGCGCTGGCCGCGGGGTTGCGGTTCACCGGCCTCGAGACCCAGAGCCTCTGGCTCGACGAGGCTTTCACGCGCCTGCTCGTGCGGGAGGACCTCGGCGAGATGCTCGACGACCTGCCCGGCAGCGAGAGCTCGCCGCCGCTCTATTACGTCGTCGCCTGGGTCTGGGCGAAGCTGTTCGGATCCGGGGAGGCCGGCCTGCGGTCACTCTCGGCGCTGCTCGGAACGGCGACCGTGCCCGTCGCCTACCTCATCGGGCGGGAGATCGGGTCGCGCGCCGCCGGCCTCGCGCTCGCGCTGCTCACCGCGGTGAGCCCGTTCCTCGTCTGGTACTCGCAGGAGGCGCGCGCATACGCGCTCGCGATACTCCTCGTCGCGCTGAGCGTTCTCCTCACGGCGCGTGCTGCCCGCAGCCCCCGGCGGATGTCGCTCGCCGCGTGGGCGCTGACCGCGGCGGCCGCGCTCCTGACGCACTACTTCACCCTGTTCGCGATCCTCGCCGAGATCGTCTGGCTGTACCGGGCGGGCCTGCGGCGGAGGCTCGCCTTCGCGGTGCTGCCCGTCGTCGCGGTGGTCGCCGGGCTGGTGCCGCTCGCCCTCGACCAGCGCGACAACGGCGGCGCTGGGGTGGGGGATGCCTCGGTCGCGAGCCGCCTCGGCGACGTGCCGCGCGAGTTCCTGGTGGGCGAGTTCGGCGGGCCCGTCCGCGGGCTTGCGCCGCTCGCCGCTGTGCTGATCGCGGCCGCGCTGCTGGTGGCCGCGGTGCGCTTCGCACCCGAGCTCCGGCGGCGCGCGCTGATCCCCATCGCCGTCGGCGCCGCGCCGCTCGTGGGAGGGCTCGCGGCCGCCGCGATCGGGTTCGACTTCCTCACGCCCCGGCACGTCGGGATCGCTTGGATCCCACTCTTCGCGGGCGCCGCGGTCGCGTTCACGGCCACCCGCGCGACGGTCGCCCTCCTGGTCGTGCTTGCGGCCGTTTTTCTCGTCGTCACGGTCGCGATCCCGCTCACGCCGCGGCTCCAGCGCGACGACTGGCGGAGCGCCGCGGCTTCGCTGGGCGACTCGCATCCCGACCGCGCGATCGTGATCAGCCCTGACGTGGGGTTCGTACCGCTCGACTCCTACCGGCCGCGCGTCACCGCTCCACCTGGCTCGAGCTTCGCGATCCGCGAGCTCGACCTGGTCGTGATGATTCGCGACGGCCGCGACCCGCCGCGAATCTCGCCGCTGCGCGGCTTCAATCTCGTGGCGACCGACCGCGACCCGACCTACGTCACGGCGCGCTTCGCAGCCGACCGCCCCCGGGTGGTCAGCGGGCTCGACCTCCTCCTCATCCGCCCGACGCCGGACCCCAGCGGCTTCGTCTACGAGCCGGCCTCGCCGTAACCCCCGACCTGACGCGTTCGCGCGCGTTGCAACGGGTACGTTGCGACCCGTGCCCCAGCTCGTCCTTGGACCCCTCCTGCGCTACGTCGGCGAGACGGAGGCGACCCTCTGGGTGGAGGTCGACGAGCCGTGCGAGGTCTCAGTGCTGAGCGCCCGGACGCCGACCTTCTGCGTCCGCGGCCGCCACTACGCGATCGCGTACGTGAAGGGGCTCGAGCCGGGTACCCGCACCGAGTACACGGTCGAGCTCGACGGCCAGCGCGTGTGGCCGGATCCCGGCTCTGGGATGCCCGCGCCGTCGATCCGCACCCCCAAGGAGGGGGAGCGGCACCGCCTGATCTTCGGGTCGTGCCGCCTCGGCTACCCGCACGAGCCGCCCTACGACCTGACGAAGGACGAGAGCCCGCTCGGGCGCGAGGTGGACGCGCTGCGCGCCTACGCGCTGCGGATGCGCGAGCAGCCGCCTGAGGACTGGCCGCACCTGCTGCTCATGATCGGCGACCAGGTCTACGCCGACGAGGTCTCCCCGCACGTCAAGAGCTTCATTCAGACCCGGCGCGACACCACGGAGGGCGCGGGCGAGCAGGTCGCGGACTTCGAGGAGTACGTGCGGCTCTACCACGAGGCGTGGGGCGACCCGATCATCCGCTGGCTGCTCTCGACGGTCTCGACGGCGATGATCTTCGACGACCACGACGTGCACGACGACTGGAACACGTCGCAGGCGTGGCTCGAGGAGTACCGCGCCAAGCCGTGGTGGAAGGAGCGCATCGCCGGCGCGTTCATGTCGTACTGGCTCTACCAGCACCTCGGCAACCTCTCCCCGCGCGACCACGACGCCGACGATCTCCTCCAGCGCGCCCGCCGCACCCCGGACCTCGGCGACCACCTGCACGAGTTCGCGCTTCGCGCCGACCGCGAGCCCGCCGGCGCCCGCTGGACGTTCTGCCGCGACGTGGCGAAGGCGCGCGTGGTCGTGGTCGACTCGCGCGCCGGGCGCGTTCTCAACGGGACGCGGAAGATGGTCGACGACGCCGAGTGGCGTTTCGTCGAGGAGCATGCCCACGGCGGCTTCAACCACCTGTTCATCGCGAGCTCGCTGCCGTTCCTGCTCCCACGCGCGGTCCACGACCTCGAGGCGTGGAACGAGTCCGTGGCGGACGGGGCCTGGGGGCGCCCGATGGCGGATGTGGGGGAGCGGATCCGCCAGGGGCTCGACCTCGAGCACTGGGCCGCCTTCGGCGAGTCGTTCGAGCGCGTGGAGGGCCTGCTCCGCGCGGTGGCCACAGGCGAGCGCGGCGACCCGCCCGGCACCGTGACGATGCTCTCGGGCGACGTGCACTACGCGTACCTGGCGGAGGTCGGCTTCCCCCGCGGGACGGACGCGAAGAGCCCCGTCTACCAGGCCACGTGCTCACCGTTCCGCAACCCGCTCGACTCGAAGGAGCGCTTCGCGGTCCGCTTCTCCTGCGGCCGCACAGCCGGGGCGATCGGCCGCGCGCTCGCGCGCAGCGCGGGGGTCCGCCGCCCGGAGATCGCCTGGCGCCTCTGCGAGGGCCCGGTGTTCGACAACCAGGTGGGCACGATCGAGTGGGAGGGCCCGCACGCCGAGCTGACGCTCGAGCGCGCCGTGCCGGACGAGAAGGCCGCGCCGCGCTTGGAGGAGACGTTCAGGCGCACCTTGGCCTGACGGCGCGCTCCTCGGTTCAGCGGCGGGCGGGGTCCATCGCTCCGAACACGGTCGCCAGCCGCCACGCGTAGTAGCGGCTCATCGTGTCCAGCGACGCGGGCGAGGTGCCGAGGAGGCGCTCGACGCGCGCGTGGTCGAGCACGGCCCAGGCCTGGTGGTCGGGCTGCGAGAGCACGGTGTCGCGGATCTCGGGGAGGACGCGCGCGAAGGGGTCGTCGGCCGCCACGACGGCGGCGCGGCGCGCGGTTGCCCGGCGCGCTGCCTCGGCCGCTGCCTTTGCGACGAGCTCACGCGCGCGCGAGACCCGGCGCGCGGCGCCCGAGCGCCGGGCGGGCCATGGACGGCCGTCCTCGAACGGCACGTTGACGAGCTCCGGCGCGAGCTCCTCCAGCACGCGCAGGTGGAACAGCTCGCGCGAGCGATCCGCGGCGGGTAGGCCGAGGAGGTCCGGCAGCAGGCGCCACGACCACAGCGGCGACGTCGTGTCGCGCACGAACTCCACGCATCCGTGCGACGGTCCCGCCCAGGTGCCCATGCGGCGCTGGAGGTAGAACATGTCCGGCACGTCGACCGGCGCGATCCCGGCTCCGAGCTGCGCGTTCACCCAGGCGCCGATCTGCTCGCGGACCAGCTCGCGCCCCCCGTCCGAGAGGACGTCCGAGCGGCCGGGACGGCGGCCCAGGAACGAGCGGTTGATCCGCTCCACCAGCACGTCACGGCTGCCGTCGCCGAGTCCGTAGTAGGCGCGCGCGATCTCGCCCCCCTGACCGCTGTGCCAGAGGACGAGGCTGCCCTCGCGCGGGCCGAGCGGGAACCCGGCCGCGTCGGCGAGGCTGGCGGTGCCCGACGAGGTCATGTCGACGATCGTGGCCGCCTGGCGCCAGTCGTCCCAGAGGCTCCCGTGCGGGTCGTGCTCCAGGATCGAATGCGGCACGCCGCCCGCCTCGGCGAGGCGACGCCCGACCTGCACGTCCGGGCTGTCGTCTTCGCCGCCGGTCGTCGACTCGAACCGGATCTCCGACCGCAGGGCCGCGCCGAGCACCACGCGCGAGTCGCGCCCGCCCGTCACCGGGACGACGCTCGGCCGCCCGGGCCAGTCCGCCAGCGCGCGCACTCCCTCGACCAGCACCGCGGCGGCGCGCTTGGCGTCGAAGCCCGCGCCGATCAGCGCGGCGATCCGGCTGACCGGGAGCAGGTCGGCCCGCTTCGCCGGCCCGGATGGGGCGAGCCTGCGCACGCACCCGTACGTCAGCCGGTGCACACCGGTCCACACGGGATCGCCGGACAGCGACCAGCCGCCACCGAGCACGGGGGCCAGCACCTCGGGGTCGAGCTCGTCCGAGCCGACCAGGTCGCGCAGCAGCTCGGCGTTGTTGGAGATCCAGCGGACACCCCCGGCGTGCGCCTCGTAGACCGGGTAGGCACCGAGCGCGTCGGACGCGATCTCGAGAGTGCGGTCCGCCTCGTCGTATCGCGCCGCGGCGAAGCGCCCGTCGAGCGCCGCCGCCCACTGCTCGGCCGAGCCGAGGTAGAAGGCGGGGTCGAGCGGCGCGCGCCCGTCCGCCTCGCGGTCGCCGGTCCACAGCACCGGGCGGCCCGCGAACAGCGCGAGGCGGTCGCGCTCCGTGTGGACGTAGTGCACGCCTCCCGTCTGCTCGGGGCCGTGCGTCACCCAGGCGGCCGCGAGGGCACCGGACGGCGCCGCCCACGTCTCGACCGGCCGCCCGGGGAAGAACGGAAGACGCTCGAGAAGCCGTCGCAGCGCGCGCTCCCCCGCCGCCGCGTCGACCGCCGCCTCGCCCGACCACCCGAGCAGGAAGAGGTTCACACGGCAAGTGTGCCGCTCAATCCACCATCATGGCCGCGTGCTCGACCGGTTGCTTCCATCACTCGGCGCGTTCGCGCGCGCATTTGCGCTCGCGATGCCCGGCGGCAGCGTGCACGAGGACGACGGCGTGGTCGCCGCGATCGCCCCCGTGATGCCCGACCGGTCGGTCGTCAACTGCGTCGTGTACGACGACGCCGAGTCCCTGAAGGCGCGGCTCGGGGCGGTCGCCGCGGCGTACGACGAGGCCGGGATCAAGGCCTGGACGGTGTGGGCGCCCGAGGCCGACACCGATGCGATCCGCGCACTCGAGGCCGCTGGGAACGTGCTCGACGCCGAGCCGATGGCGATGGGCCGCGAGCTCGACGGGATCGAGGCCCCCGCGGCGGGCGAGCTGGACCTCGTGCGGGATCCCTCGCCCGGCGATGTGGCCGACGTGCTCGCCGGCGCGTACGGCTGGGACTCGATCCGGGAGGCGCTGGTGCGCTGGCACGAGGGGTACCACCCCTACCTCGCGCTGGCCGACGGGCGGCCGGCGGCGACGCTCGCGCTCCACGACCACGACGGCGACGCGCACGTCACGCTCGTCGGGACGCTCGACGCCGCCCGCGGCCGCGGGCTCGCCACCCGCCTCATGCTCCAGGCGCTCGCCGACGCCCGCGAGCGCGGCTGCACGACCACCACGCTCGTGGCGACGAAGATGGGCCACCCCGTCTACGCGCGCCTCGGTTACCGCGACTTCGGCCGCGTCCAGATGTGGGAGCGGCGCAGGCCCGCGTGATCCGCCGCCTGCGCCCCCCCGTACCGCTCGCGCTCCTTCTCCTCCTGGGAGTCGCGGCGCGCGTCTGGCTGATGGCCGACTACCGCCCGGCGTACCTGTCGAGCAACGACTCGGCGCGCTTCCTGCACTTCGCCCACATCGACGACGGGATGTACGAGGACACGTTCGGCCCGACCGCCTACGCGGCGATGCTGAAGGCGCTGCGCTTCGTCTCCGACCGGCTCGAGTTCACCGTGGCCGTGCAGCACCTGCTCGGGGTGGTGGCGGCGCTGCTCCTCTACGCGGCGGTGCGGCGGCTCGGCGCGCCGGTGTGGGCTGCCTGCGTGCCGGCCGGCGTGGTGCTGCTCTCGGGCGACCAGCTCTACATGGAGCACGCGCTGCTGTCGGAGGGCGGCTTCCTGCCGCTGCTCGCGGGCGGGCTCTACGCGGGCGTGCGCGCGCTCGACTCCGAGCGCCCGCTGCGCTGGGTGGCGCTGGCGGCGGCGCTCTTCGCGGGGACGGCGCTCTTCCGCAACGTCGGCCTCGTCCTGATCCCGGCGCTCGTGCTCTGGGCGCTGGTGGCGATGCCGCGCGGGCGCCGGCTGGCCGCGGGTGCCGTTGCCGCCGCGGCGGCCGCGGCCGTGCTCGGCCCGTACGCGATCGGCGCGGCGCTCGACGGCGGCAACACGGGCTGGACCGCGACGAGCGGCTGGAACGCCTACGGGCGCTCGGCCCCGTTCGCCGACTGCGACCAGTTCGACGAGCCGGCGGGCACAGAGCTCCTCTGCGAGGACACGCCGCCCGGCGACCGGCCGGGGTCGCTCTTCTACCTGTGGTTCGACGGATCGCCCGCGCGCGACCTGTTCGGCCACCCGCCCCTCGAGCAGGAGCTGCTCGGCAGGTTCGGCCGCCGGGCGATCCTCGCGCAGCCGCTCGACTACGTGAAGACCGTCGCCGCCGACGTTCCTCGCTTCGTGAACCCCACGCTGAACCACCGGCGCTACTCGGGCGGCGGCTACTTCCTGATGTCGCGCCGCGGGGACGAGGCCGAGCGCAACGTCCTGTTCCAGCTATCGCGCGACTACGAGCACGCGGACTACAGCCCGGGCTCGAGCGGCGACACCGTGGCCGACTGGCAGGAGCTCCAGCGCCTCGACGGGTGGGTGCCCGGGCTGTTCGTGGCGTTCGCCCTGGCCGGCCTGATCGCTGCGCGCGGGGCGGCGCTCCGCGGGCTCGCCCTGTTCGCGCTGGCCGGCGCCGGGCTCGTGCTGATGCCCGCCGCCACGCTCACGCTGCTCGGGCGCTACACGGTGCCGCCCATGCCGGTCATCGCGGGCGCGGGCGCCATCGGGGCGTGGGCGATGGTCGAGTGGCTGCGACGCCGGCGGGCGGCCGCATGAACGCCACCGCCGTGCGCGACACCCTGCGCGTCCTGCTGCTGAGCCGCGTGATCGTGTTCGCGGTCGCCTTCCTCACCGTCGTCGTCCTCGGGGCCGAGGACGAGGCGCAGAGCGCGGAGTCGGATGCCGAGCTGCTCACGCACCCGTTCGGCGCGGTCGGCGACGCGCTGCTCTCGCCACTCGCCCGCTGGGATTCCATCTGGTATCTCGCGATCGCCGACCACGGGTACGGCTCGGACGTCGTCTCGCAGCACTCGGTCGCGTTCTTCCCGCTCTACCCGCTGCTGGTGTGGGTCGTCTCAGGCCTCGGGGCGTCGTTCGAGCTGCAGCTCGTCGCCGCGTTCGTCGTCTCGCTCGCCGCCTTCGCCGGCGCGCTCTACCTGCTGCACCGGCTGGTCGAGCTGGAGCTGGGCCGCGAGCAGGCAATGCCCGTGATCCTGCTTGTGGCGCTGTTCCCGGGCGCGCTGTTCTTCGGCCTTCCCTACTCCGAGAGCGTGTTCCTGCTGGTGTCCGTGGGTGCGTTCTACGCGGCGCGCACCGACCACTGGGCGTGGGCCGGCGTGCTCGCGGCCTCGGCGTCGGCCACGCGCAGCTCGGGCGTCCTCCTGATCGTGCCCCTGGCGATCCTCTACTGGCGCCAGCGCGGCGGGCTGCGCGCCGACGCGCTCTGGCTCGCGCTCGCCCCGCTCGGGCTCGTCGCCTACTGCGCGTACCTCGGGATCGAACGGGACGACGCGCTCGCGTGGATGGACCTCCAGGACGCCTGGGGGCGCGAGTTCGCGGGCCCGTTCGGCGCCCTCGTGACGGGCGCGATCGCCGCGGGCGACGGGGTGCGCGATCTGATCAGCGGGAGCTACGAGTTCGAGGACGGGGTCCGCTACGCGCTCATGGACATCGGGCTGTTCGCGTTCGCGGTCGGCGCGGTGGTGGCGACCGTGGGCGTGCTCAGGCGCCTTCCGCTCGCGTACGGGGCGTACGTGATCGCCGCGCTGGCGCTGCCGCTGTCGTTCCCCTCGACCGACCAGCCGCTGATGTCGCTGCCGCGCTTCCTCGCGGTGCTGTTCCCGCTGTTCATGTGGCTTGCGCTGTGGGCTGGGGAGCGCCGGCGCACGACCGAGGTGGCATTCCTGTTCACGGCCCTGCTGGCGTTCTTCACGTCGCAGTACGCGGCGTGGGAGTTCGTCGCATGAGATGGTTTGCGTCGTGACCACCATGACCAAGAGCCTTCTGTTCAACCCGCGCACCTACGACGGCGCGGAGCTCGACGAGGAGTCGCGCCGGCTCATGCTCGCCACGATCGAGTTCTTCGAGTCGCGCGGCAAGGGCGTGCTCAAGGAGCACGACCGCGAGCGCACCTGGTACGCGGACTTCCTCGACTTCGTCAAGCGCGAGCGCGTCTTCGCCACGCTGCTCACGCCGGCGGCCGAGGGCGGCGGCGATCCCGGACAAGCGCTGGGACACCGCGCGGATCTGCGCCTTCAACGAGATCACCGGCTTCTACGGGCTCGCCTACTGGTACACGTGGCAGGTCTCGATCCTCGGCCTCGGGCCGATCTGGCAGAGCGAGAACGCGGAGGCCAAGCGCGCGCGCCGCGCGAGCTGCTCGACGACGGCGCGATCTTCGCGTTCGGCCTCTCCGAGAAGGAGCACGGCGCCGACATCTACTCGACCGACATGGTGCTCACGCCCGACGGCGACGGCGGCTTCCGCGCGAACGGCGGCAAGTACTACATCGGCAACGGCAACCTGGCCGGCATGGTGTCGGTCTTCGGCCGCCGCGCCGACGTCGAGGGGCCGGACGGCTACGTCTTCTTCGCCGCCGACAGCCAGCACCCGGCCTACGAGCTCGTCAAGAACGTCGTGAACTCGCAGATCGTACGTCAGCGGAGTTCCGGCTGAACGACTACCCGGTGCGCCCCGAGGACGTGCTGCACACCGGCAAGGACGCCTTCGACGCGGCGCTGAACACGGTCAACGTCGGCAAGTTCAACCTCGGCTTCGCCTCGATCGGCATCTGCGAGCACGCGCTTCTACGAGGCGATCACGCACGCCGACGCGCGGATCCTCTACGGCAACCGCGTCACCGACTTCCCGCACGTGCGCCAGGCGTTCACCGACGCGTACGCGCGCCTGGTGGCGATGAAGCTCTTCGGCGACCGCGCGATCGACTACATGCGCTCGGCCTCACCCGACGACCGCCGCTACCTGCTCTTCAACCCGCTCACGAAGATGAAGGTCACGACCGAGGGCGAGCGGGTGATCGACCTCCTCTGGGACGTGATCGCCGCGAAGGGCTTCGAGAAGGACATCTACTTCGAGATGGCGGCGCGCGACATCCGCGCGCTGCCCAAGCTCGAGGGCACCGTGCACGTGAACATGGCGCTGGTCCTGAAGTTCATGGCGAGCTACCTGTTCAACCCGGGCGCGTACGAGCCGGTGCCGGTCCGGCGCGACGCCGCCGACGACGAGTTCCTCTTCCGCCAGGGTCCCGCGAAGGGGCTGGGCGAGATCCAGTTCCACGACTGGCGCGCCGCTTACGCGGACTTCGCGGGCATCCCGAACGTGCCGCGCTTCCCCGAGCAGGCCGAGGGCGCTGGTCGAGCTGCTCACGACAGCGCCGCCCGGCGAGGACCAGCAGCAGGACCTCGACTTCCTGCTGGCGCTGGGCGAGCTGTTCACCCTGGTCGTCTACGGCCAGCTGATCCTCGAGCAGGCGGCGCTCGCGGACGTGGGCGTCGACACGATCGACCAGATCTTCGACGTGCTCGTGCGCGACTTCTCCGCGTACGCGGTCGCGCTGCACGGCCAGGCCTCGTCCACCGACGCGCAGCAGGCGTGGGCGCTCGAGCGGGGCGTCCGCAAGCCGGTCGTGGACCAGGAGCGTGCAGGGCGGGTGTTCGAAACCGTGCGCGGCCTCGCGGGCGCGTACGAGATGCAGCCTTGACCCAGCCCGCACGCGTACTCGTCGCCGCCCTGATCGTCTCGACGGCGATCCACTACACAGACAACTGGCTGCGGATCGAGCACTACGCGCCGCGAGAGGGGATCCTGGCCGACAACCCCTGGCTCATCCCGATCGCGTGGGGGCTGTTCACGGCGCTCGGGCTCGCGGCCTATCGCGAGTACCGGCGCGCGCCCTCGCTGCGCGCGCACCTCATGCTCGCGGGCTTCTCGATCGGCGGCATCTCGTCGTTCGGCCACCTGTTCTACGAGGGCAACGACCTCGCCGCCTACCAGTGGGCGTTCGTGCTGAGCGACGGCATCATCGGCGCGGCGGTGCTGACATTCGCGCTGTGGTCGGCGGCGCGCACGCGGCCGGCCGCGCCCGCCGCGGCCCGCTAGGCGACCTTCACCAGCTGCTTGCCGAGGTTCTCGCCGGTGAAGAGGCGTCGCAGCGCGTCGGGCGCGTTCTCGAGGCCGTCGACCACGTCGACCTGGTTCTTCAGCTTCCCCTCGCCGGCCCATGTGGCCAGGTCGGTGATCGCCTCCATCGTGCGGTCCACGAAGTCGAACACGAGGAAACCGCGCATCGTCGCGCGCTGCGTGATCAGCGCGTGGTAGTTGCGAATTCCGGGCCGCTCCTCGAGCCGGTTGTAGCCGGAGACCGCGCCGCAGATGACGATCCGCGCGCCGGGTGCGATGCGGGTCAGCGCCGCGTCGAGGATCTCCTCGCCCACGTTGTCGAAGAACACGTCGACGCGGTCGGGGCAGCGCTCGCGGAGGCAGGCGCGCACGTCCTCGCCCTTGTAGTCGATCGTGGCGTCCACGCCGAGCTCGTCGCGCAGCCACGCGCACTTGCGCTCGCCGCCCGCGATGGCCACCACGCGGCAGCCCTTGACCTTGGCGATCTGGCAGACGATCGATCCCACGGCGCCCGCGGCACCGGATACGAGCACGGTGTCGCCCTCCTTCGCCTCGCCCACGTCGAGCAGGCCGAAGTACGCGGTCAGCCCGGTGATCCCGAACAGCGACAGCGCCATCTGGGGGTCGACGCCCGGCGGCAGCTTCACCGGCTCGAACAGGCCGGCGAACTTCGCTCCGTCCAGCAGGGCGTAGTCCTGCCAGCCGAACACCCCGGTCACCACGTCGCCCGGGGCGAAGTCGGGGTGGTTCGACTCGACGACCTCGCCCGCTGACCCGCCGGCCATCACCTCTCCGAGCGGCAGCTTCGGCATGTAGGTGTCCATCTCCATCCAGGCGCGCTGCGCTGGATCGCACGAGAGCCACTGGTTGCGCACGAGGAACTGGCCGTCGCCGACCGCCGGGATCGGCTCCTCCACCCACTCGAAGTTGTCGCGCTCGACCATCCCGTCCGGCCGCTCCTTGAACAGCCACCTGCGATTCGTGTCAGCCATGGCTTCTCCCCCCGGTTGCCTGGATTCCGCGACGTTACGGCAAACGGCGATCAACAAGGGGGAGGGTCTGGCCGCCGCGGCAGGGCGAGAGTCCGTTTTGTGTTGCTATAGGCACACAAAATGGACTCGCACCCCACCATGGCCACCGATCCGGAGAGCGTCGTCCGCCGCGTGACCGCGCGGATGAACCTGCGCGGCTCGGCGGACGAGATCTTCGCGGAGACCAAGCCGCTCCTCCACCCGGACGTCGAGTACGTCAACCCGCCCGACGCCGTCGAGCCGGGCACGCGCCGCGGGCACGACGGCTGGCGCGCGGCGCTGGCGAGCCTCCGGGACGGCCTCGGGCCGGGGGCCTCCGTCGAGATCCTCGAGCTGGACGTGCGCGGGGAGAAGGTCTTCACCCACTCACGGGTCCGGACCGGCACCGAGAGCGGGCTCGAGGTCGCCGCGCCGGCGCTCGGGTCCGTGTGGACGGTCCGGGACGGGGTCGTCCACCGGCTCGAATGGCGCTGGGATCCGGACGACGCACGCGCCCTGTTCGAGGACGACGGCTAGGCCGACCGGTCCGGCGGGTACTTTCGCCGCCGTGCTGGAGCTGATCAAGCGGCAGCCGTCGGCGGTTCTCCTGATCGCGCAGCTCGCGGCGGTCCTCGTCTACCCGTTCATGGAGACCAGCGACGAGGGCCGCGCTCTCTTCAGCATCTTCGGGATCGCGATCCTGGGCCTCGTCCTGGTGGCCGTCCGCCGCTCGCCGGCGAACACCTGGGTGGGCGTCGCCCTGGCCGTGCCCGCGACAACGCTGCTGGTCATCCAGGCGATCACCGGCGACGACGACCTGCTCCCGTGGTCCTCGGCGCTCGAGGCGATCCTCTACCTGTACGCGGCGGGCGCGCTCATCGCGTACATGCTCGAGGACCACACGATCACGCGCGACGAGCTGTGGGCCATCGGCGCGACCTTCACGCTGGTCGCCTGGGCGTTCGCCTACATGTACATCGTCGTTCAGGCGATCGAGCCCGGCAGCTTCATCGCGGCGGTCGATCCCGGCGAGGACCGCACCTGGATCGAGTTCCTCTTCCTCAGCTTCACCACGCAGACGAGCACCGGCCTGAGCGACGTTGTCCCGATCAAGCCCTTCGCCCGGTCGCTCGTGATGATCCAGCAGCTGGCCGGGCTTGGCTACGTGGCCGTGTTCGTCTCCCGCCTCGTTGCACTGACCGTCCTGCACCGGGCGAGCTCCGACTGAGTCCGTGACCCCGGTCGCGGCCGCTCGCAAGCTGGTTCCGCGCGCCGCGGAACTGGCCGACCGCGCGGAGCGCGAGCGGCGGCTTCCCGCCGAGCTGAACGAGGCGATCGCGGAGGCCGGGCTCTACCGGCTCTGCCTGCCGGCGTCGCTCGGCGGTGCCGAGGCGCATCCGCGCGTGCTCGTGGAGGCGGTCGAGGCGCTGGCCGAGGGGGACGCCGCCGCGGGCTGGTGCCTCGCGATCTGTGCCACCTCGGATTCGCTGGCGGCGTATCTGCCGGAGCCGGCGGCCCGCGAGGTCTACGGCGATCCGCTCGCCGTGGTCGGCGGGGTGTTCGCGCCGATGGGCCGCGCGGTCGCCGACGGCGATCGCTACGTGGTCAGCGGCCGCTGGCGGTTCGCGAGCAACTGCCAGAACTGCGACTGGCTGATGGGCGGATGCGTGGTGCTCGACGGTGAGGCGCCGCGCGTCCTGGAGAGCGGCCGGCCCGACATCCGGCTGATGCTGTTCCCGCGTGGCGAGGTCGAGGTCGTCGACACCTGGCACGTCTCGGGCCTGCGCGGCACGGGCAGCCACGACATCGCAGTGTCCGCCCTCTCGGTGCCGGCCGTTCGGTCGGCCTCGCTGATCAGCGACTCGCCTCTGGTCGACGCGCCGCTCTACGCCTTCCCGGCCTTCGGCCTGCTGGCTGTCGCGATCGCGGCGGTGACCCTTGGGACGGCGCGCGGCGCGCTCAACGACGTGCTCGAGCTGGCCGGAGCGAAGACGCCCACGCTGAGCACGCGCAAGCTCGCCGAGCGGCCGGCGACGCAGGCCGAGGTCGCGCGCGCGGAGGCGACGCTGAGCGGCGGCCGCTCGCTGCTGCTCGAGACGATCGACGCCGCCTACGACGCGGCGTCAGCGGGCGGAACGCTGCCGCTCGCGCTCCGCGCCCGCGTGCGCCTGGCCGCCACGCACGCGGTCGACTGCGCGACCGCCGCCGTCGACGCGGCCTACCGCCTGGCGGGGGGCAGCGCGATCTACGAGACGAGCCCGCTCCAGCGCCGCTTCCGCGACGCGCACGCGGCAACCCAGCACATGCTCGTGGCCCCGGCCACGTACGAGCTGACCGGCCGGGCGCTGCTGGGGCTCGAGATGGACGCCTCGCAGGTGTGACTCAGAGCAACTGCGAGATCGACGTGCCCACGTCCCGCGCCGCGTCGAAGAGCGGGCCGGGCACTATGCCCAGCACCACCGTCGCCGCCGCGCAGAGCACGGCCACGAAGGTGACCTCGGGCTGGGCGCGGGCGTCGGCCTCGGGTGACCAGCCGGCCACGGGGCGCACGCGGCGGGATGCTCCGGGGCCGGCGGGGATGTCGATCTCGACCGGGCCCATCCACATGGTCGCCACCACGCGCAGGTAGTAGACGAGCGAGATCATCGAGCCGACGACGATCGCGATCCCGAGCCACGCGTAGTCGCCGTCCACGGCCGCCTCGATCAAATAGAACTTGCCGATGAAGCCGACGGTCGCCGGGAAGCCGGCGAGCGCCAGCATCGCGATCGTCATGGGCCAGGCGAGCCACGGCGAGGAGCGGCCCAATCCCTCGAGCGAGCTGATGTCGTCGCCAGTCTCGGTCACCCGCTCACGCGCGACGATCACCGCGAAGGCCGCCATGTTCATCACCAGGTAGCCCGCCAGGTAGAAGGCGGTGGCCTGGAGGCCGAGCCGCGTGCCCACCACCACGCCGGCGAGCATGTAGCCCGCCTGCGCGACGCCGGACCAGCCGAGCATCCGCTTCAGAGACCGCGACCCGATCGCGCCCACGTTGCCGATCACGATCGTGGTGACCGCGAGCGCGGCGAGCGCGGGCGCCCAGTCGTCCACGAGCCCGAACAGGCCCTCGCCGAACAGCCGGAGGAGGATCGCGAACGCGGCGGCCTTGGTGGCCACCGCCATGAACGCGGTCACCGGCGTGGGCGCGCCCTGGTAGACGTCGGGCGTCCACTGGTGGAACGGCGCCACCGACGCCTTGAAGGCCAGCCCCACGGCGGACATCGCGACGCCGGTCAGGAGCAGCGGGTCGTGCAGCTCGACGGTGGTACCCGATGGCACCACCGATCTCATCGAGGTTGGTGGAGCCGGTCGCGCCGTACACCAGCGCCAGCCCGTAGAGCAGCGTGGCCGAGCCGACCGAGCCGATGATGAGGTACTTGAGGCCGGCCTCGAGCGAGCGCTCCTCCCGCACGCGGCTGCCGCACAGCACATAGAGCGGGATCGAGAGCAGCTCGAGCCCGATGAACAGCGTGACGAGGTTCTCGGCCCCGGCGAGCAGCATCATCCCGCCGATCGAGCCGAGCAGCAGGCACTCGAACGCTCCGAAGCCGACCTCGCGCAGCACGGCGGACCGCAGCGACAGCAGGATCGCGAGGATGCCCGCCGCGCAGCAGAGGATCGAGATGCCGTAGGCGAGCGTGTCGATCGCCAGCGCGCCCGCCACGATCGGCGTGGTGTCGCCGACCTCCCAGTTGGCGACCATCAGCCCGATCGCGGTGCCGAGCGTGGCGATCGAGAGAATCGGGACGACCGCCCGCTGCACGACGCGCGACGCGATGAGCGCGATCATCAGGATCACCGTCGCCCCGCCGAGCACCGTGAGCAGCGGGGCGAACCCGGTCCAGTCGATCTCGGGCTTGGTGAACTTGCCGATCTCGGCGGCGGCGAGGTGAATCACTTGATCACCGAGACCTCTGGGTGGGGATTCGTGGCGATCTGCGACGCCTCGCGCACCTTCCCGACCGTCGCGTCCTCGGTCCGGTGGGTCACGAGCTGCGGGTACACGCCGAGCGCGATGATCACCGCGACCAGCGGCGCGATCACGCCGAGCTCGCCGCGCGTGAGGTCACGCGACTCCGCCGCGGAGTTCAGCGGGTTGTGCATCGTCCGCTGGTAGAGCCGGATCATGTAGACGGCAGCGAGCACCACGCCGACGCTCGCGATCAGGCCCCACACGAGCTGGTCCTCGAACGCCCCGAACAGGATCAGCAGCTCGCCGACGAAGTTGCCGGAGCCGGGCATCGCGAGCGACGCCAGCGCCACGATCAGGAACAGCGCCGCGAGCACCGGCGCCCGCAGCGCCATGCCGCCCATCCGCTCCAGCGAGTCGGTGCCGCCCGCGCGCGCCGCGAGCACGCCCGACGATCAGGAACGCCGGCGCCACCACCAGCCCGTGGTTGACCATCTGGAAGACAGCTCCCTGCGCACCCTTGCCCTCGAGATCGAGGGCGAAGATCCCGAGCACGATGAACCCGAGCTGCGCGATCGACGAGTAGCCGAGCACCAGCCGCGCGCTGTCGGACGTGAACGCGAGCGCGCTTCCGTACAGGATCGACACCACCGCGAGCGCGAGCATCAGCGTCTGGAACTCGACTGCGGCGTCCGGCGTGATCGGCAGCACGATCCGCAGGAAGGCGTAGACGCCGACCTTCGACAGCACGCCCGAGAAGAGCATCAGCACGGGGATCGGCGTGGCGCGGTAGGTGTCGGGCATCCAGCCGTGCAGCGGGAACGCCGGCGCCTTCACGAGGAACGCCAGCGCGAACAGCAGGAAGATCCAGTCCTGCGAGGCCTCCGACAGCTCGCGCGCGCGCAGCTCGGCCAGCGAGAACGACAGCTCGCCGCCGGCCGGCGTCGAGAGCACGCCCAGCGCGACCGCCGCCGCGAGCATCAACAGCGAGCCGACCAGCGTGTAGATCACGAACTTCGTGGTCGCCGCGACGCGCCGCTCCTCGCCCCAGCCCCCGATCAGGAAGTAGAACGGGACGAGCATCAGGTCGAAGAAGACGATGAACAGCGCGAGGTCCTGCGCGAGGAACGCGCCGAGCACCGCGGTCTCGCCGAGCGCCAGGTGGAAGTAGAAGAGCCGCGGGCGGTCCCAGTCGCGCAGCATCGACGGCGAGCGTCGCGAACGGTCCACAGCAGCGCGGTGAGCCCGATCAGGAACAGGTTGAGCCCGTCGACGCCGAGCGAGTAGCGGATCCCCAGCTCGGAGATCCAGTTCTCGTCCGTCACGTACTGGAGGCCGCCGCCCGCGTGGTCGTAGTCGGCGATCATCACGATCGCGTAGCCGAGCGGCACGAGCGTGCCGATCAGCGCGAGCGCGCGCGTGGCCGGCGCGGGGCAGGAACGCGCCCGCCAGGGCCGCGACGAGCGGCAGCGAAGACGACTATCGACAGGTGGATCGTCACGACGACACGATGAGGAAGTAGAGGGCCAGCCCGCCCAGCCCGATCATCAGCAGCAGCGCGTACGCGCGCAGGCAGCCGGTCTGGATCGCGCGCGCGAAGGCGGTGCCGCTCGCGCACGACGCCTGACGCGCCGCCCACGATCACGCCCTGCACGAGCGCGCTCTCGACCACGCCGCGCCCGAAGCGCCCGAACGCCGCCGCTCGGCCGCACGAACACCACGTCGTACAGCTCGTCGAAGTACCACTTGTTCGACGAGGAAGTCGTGCAGCGCGGCGCATGCGCTCGCGCAGCTCGAGCGTCGAGCCCGGCCGCCGCACGAACAGCGACCAGGCGATCGCGATGCCGACGACCGACGAGCGCGCCGCCGACGCGATGATCCCGATCCACTCCGCGCTCACCGACGGGTGCTCCTCGACGAAGCGCGACTCCTCGAACGTCGGGTGGAGGAAGTGCTCGAGCCACTTCGTCACGCCGGGGATGAACACGATCCCGCCGATCACCGACAGCACCGCGAGCGGCGCCATCGCGATCCGCATCGGCAGCGACTGCTCGGCCACGTGGTGCTCGGGCCCCGGGTAGCCGACGTCGGTGTCCTCGGGCTCGCCGGTCGCCGGGTTGGTCGGCTCGTCCGCGTGCCACAGGTGGCCCGCGCTCGAGCTCCCGCGCCTGCTCGACCGGGTCGCCCCAGAACACGCGGAACACCATCCGGAACGCGTAGAACGCGGTGAGCAGGGCGGCGATGTAGCCGAGCACCGCCGATCACGGCGTAGAGCCCCGCCGCGGTGCAGCCCGAAGGCGAGGATCGCGTCCTTGGAGAACAGCCCCGACATGGGCGGGAACGCGGCGAGCGCCAGCGCCCCGATCGTGAACGTGACGAACGTGAACGGCATCGCGCGCCGGAAGCCGCCCATCTTGTCGAGCGACTGCTCGCCGCCCATCGCGCCGATCACCGAGCCCGCGCCCATGAAGAGCAGCGCCTTGAAGAACGCGTGCGTCATCAGGTGGAACAGCCCGGCCACGTACGCGCCGGTGCGCCACGCCGAGCGACCATGTAGCCGATCTGCGACATCGTCGAGTAGGCGATCACGCGTTTCAGGTCGGTCACGACCAGCGCGATCGTCGCCGCCACCACCAGCGTCAGCGTGCCGCCGATCGCCGCCACGTCGGCGGCCGCCGGCGCCTGCTCGAACAGCGGGTGCATGCGCGCGATCAGGTACACGCCCGCGGTGACCATCGTGGCCGCGTGGATCAGGGCGGAGACGGGCGTCGGGCCCTCCATCGCGTCCGGCAGCCACGTGTGCAGCGGGATCTGGGCGGACTTGGCGAACGCGCCGACCAGCAGCAGGATGCAGGCGGCGATCAGCGTGCCGTCGTTGCGGCCGACGTGCTCGTGCACGCCCTCGAACACGCCCGCGTAGTCGAGCGCGCCGGTCTCGTCGAAGAGCAGGAAGGCGCCGACCACGAGCGCCGACGTCGCCGATCACGTTCATCACGAACGCCTTGATGCCCGCGGTCGTGGCCGTGTGGCGGCGGTACCAGAACGAGATCAGCAGGTACGACGCCGCGCCCACGAACGCCCAGCCGACGATCAGCAGCACGAAGTTGCCGGCCAGGACCAGCAGCAGCATCGAGAAGACGAAGTAGTTGAGGTAGGCGAAGAAGCGCCGGTAGCCCTCGTCGCTGTCCATGTAGGCGACCGAGTAGACGTGGATCAGGAACGAGACGCCGCTGACCACGAGGCACATGAACACCGACAGCGGGTCGACCAGGATCCCGAGGTCGACGTTGACCCCGGCGGTCTTCACGTAGTCGAACGCGTTCGACTCGATCGCGCGGTGGTGCTCGTCCTTGCCCTGTATCGAGACGAACGCGCCGATCGAGGCGATGAACGAGCCGAGGATCGCCGCGCTGCCGAGCCAGCCGGCCATGCGGCCGGGCAGCAGCCGCCAGAACAGCGAGATCAGGATCGTCCCCCAGAGTGGGAACAGCAGGATCAGCCAGCCCCAGCCACCGGCGCTCATCCGCGCAGCTCCGAGACCTCGTCGACGTCGATCGGGATGCGCTTGCGGTACATCGCGACGATCAGGCCGAGGCCGATCACGACCTCACACGCCGCCACCACCATCACGATCAGCGCGAACACCTGGCCGTCGTGGTTGCCGACCATCTTCGAGAACGCGATCAGCGCGAGGTTGCCCGCGTTCAGCATCAGCTCGAGGCACAGCAGGATCACGAGCGGGTTGCGCCGCGTGAGCACGCCGGCCGCGCCGATGCAGAAGATGAACGCCGAGAGGACGACGAACCAGGCGATGTCCATTAGGCGGGCACCTCAGGCGCCGGTTCGGCCTCGGGTGACTCCTCCGGCTCCTCCGGCGTGGGGTCGCCGGGTCCCTCGGCGTGCCGCGCGGCGGGTACTCGTCGGCCTCGTTGAGGACGCTCGAGGGGTCGTTGTCGCCGCTGCCGATCGGCACGAGCCCGGCGCGCTCCGGCAGCTCGTCCGCGCCGTCGACCAGCCCGCGGCGGCGCTGCGCCAGCACGATCGCGCCCACGGCCGCGATCAGGAGCAGGAACGACGCGGCCTCGAACGGGATCAGGAACTTCTCGAGCAGCATCCGGCCCACCTCGCCGGGCGAGCCGAACCCCGCGCCCACCTCGGCGCCCGTCGAGTCGAGCGCCGAGAGCCCCGACCCCACGATCGCGATGGTCAGCTCGACCAGCAGCGCGCCCGCGAACAGCGGCCCGAGCCGGCCCACGGCGCCGCCCTGTCTCGACACCGAGGTCCTCGACGCCGCCGATGTAGGCGACGACGAACACGTACAGGACCATCACCGCGCCCGCGTAGACCACGAGCTGCGCGGCGGCCAGGAACTCGGCCCTCAGGAGCAGGAAGAGCAGTGCGATCCCGACCAGGTGCACGACGAGCGCGAGCACGCTGTAGAACGGGTTGCGGAGCACCACGACCCCCATCGCCCCCCCGATGGCGCCGAGCGCCGCGACGAAGAACATGAACTCCTCCAACTACTCGCCCTCCCGCCTGAGCGGCGTGCGCTCGATCGGGTCCGCGAGCAGCATCTCCTTCGTGAAGATCAGGTCCGAGCGCGTGTAGTCGGCGAGCTCGTAGTCGTTGCCCATCGTGATCGCGTCGAACGGACAGGCGATCTCGCAGTAGCCGCAGAAGATGCAGCGGCTCATGTTGATCTCGTAGACCGAGGCGTAGCGCTCGCCTGCCGACACCTGGTTCTCGGGCGTGTTCTCGGAGGCCACGACGCGGATGCACTCGGCCGGGCACGCCGCGGCGCACAGTGAGCAGCCGACGCACTTCTCGAGACCCGAGTCCTCGAAGCGGTGCAGCTTGTGGCGGCCGCGGAAGCGCGGGTAGACGGGCGTCTTCTCCTCGGGGTACTCGACCGTGACCGGCCCCTCGAGGAGTCGCCCCATCGTGGTCTTCAGCCCGCGCAGCGTCTCGCCGAACGTGCGGTATGCGCCGCCGAACCCGCCCGGGTCGGGGCCGCGCTGGACCTCGATCACGTCCTGTCCCGGATCCCAGGGGCTCACGATTCGCTGCACCACCACCACGATCGCGGTCACGAGCGCGTTCACGGTCGCCAGCGGGAGGAGGACCTTCCAGCCGAAGGCCATCAGCTGGTCGTAGCGCAGGCGCGGCAGCGTCGCGCGGACCCAGATGAACGAACCAGATGAAGAGGAACATCTTCGCGATGACCCAGAGCGGGTCGAGGTAGCCCGGGCCGGGCCCGTGCCAGCCGCCCATGAACATCGCGACCGCGATCCCGGAGATCGCGATCATGTTGATGTACTCGGCCATGAAGAACGAGCCGAAGCGCATCCCGCCGAACTCGGTGTTGTAGCCGGCCACGATCTCGGCGTCGGCCTCGGGCAGGTCGAACGGCGGCCGGTTGGTCTCGGCGAAGCCCGCGACCAGGAAGATCAGGAAGCCGACGAACTGCGGGACGATGTACCAGATGTCGCCCTGCGCGTGGACGATCTCGGTGAGCGACAGCGAGCCCGCGGTGATGACCACGCCGACGCAGCGACAGCGCGAGCGCGACCTCGTACGAGATCAGCTGTGCCGCCGAGCGCATCGCGCCGAGGAACGAGTACTTCGAGCCCGACGCCCAGCCACCGAGCATCAGCCCGTAGAAGGCGAGCGCACCGAACGCGAACGCCCACAGGATCCCGATCGAGACGTCGAGCCCGTAGAGCCCGTAGTCGGCGCCGAACAGCGCGTCCTCGCGCGTGTCCCCGAACGGGATGATCGCGAGCGTCACGACCGCGGTGAAGATCGAGATCGCGGGCGCCAGCGCCATCATCCACGGCACGGCCGTGGCGGGCGTGAACTGCTCCTTCGACAGCAGCTTGAGCACGTCGGCGAGCGGCTGCATCGAGCCCGTATGGGCCGACGCGGTTCGGGCCGATCCGCGCCTGGAAGCGCCCGAGCGCCTTGCGCTCGAGCAGCAGGATCATCGGGACGACCCCGAGCACGAATCCGAAGATCACGAGCGCCTTGATGATCTGGACGGCGGTGGTCTCGGCGAAGCCGACCTCTGCGAGGGGGAGGGTCATGCGGGGCTCCCGGAAACCTTCCGCAGCTCCACGACGCGCGGCTTCCCGTTCGAGAGCGCCGTCGCGTTGTCCTCGGCCGTGCCCTCGATCAGGAAGACGCTGCCCTTCGGCACGGCGCTGCGCAGGGCGGCGATCGCGCTCACGCTCGTGCCGTTGACGGCGACCTCGACGCGGTCACCCGGCCGCACGCCGAGTCGCTCGGCGTCGGCGGGCGAGATCTCGGCCCGCTGGGTGGGGGCGAGGAAGCGCAGCGCCTGCGCGTGCTCGGTCTCGCGGCTCGCCCACAGCGAGGGGACGGTGCCGAGCCGGAGGCCGTCGGGCAGCTCCGGCGGGGCCTCGAGGGTCGGTTCGGGCAGCGGCGTCTGCGGGAGCTGGCCGGCGGAGTCGCGGTCCTGCCAGCGCACGCCGCGGCCGCCGATCTCGTCGACGGTCAGCCCGCGGTAGAACGGGATCGTGTCCGCCATGAAGCTCGTGAGCTGCGGCGGCGTGAGCCGGAACGGGGCGCCCGACAGCGCCGAGAGGAGCTCGAGCAGCACGTCGATCTCCGCGCGCACCGAGCTCGGGCTTCGCGACCGAGGTGCGCACGCGCTGCACGCGCCCGTCCGGGTGCGTGACCGTGCCCTCCTTCTCGGCGTAGGCCTCCGCGGGGAAGACGACGTCGGCGTGCTTCGCGACCGTCTCGTTCAGGAAGTCCGAGAACGCGATCACGGTGTTGGCCGCGTCGAGGCCGCTCTCCCAGTCGGGCCGGTTGGGGTGGGTGCGCAGCGGGTCGGCCTGGAGCAGCACGAGCGTCGACACGCGTGTCGCCGAGCGCCGTTCGCGATGCCGGCCGCGTCCAGCCCCGGCTCGTCGAGGTCGGCCAGCGCCCGCGCGCATGTTCGGCACGCAGCCCGACCTCGCGCAGCCCGCGCCCGTTCGTCCCGGCCGGGATCTCGATCAGGCCGGCGCCGTCGTCGGGGCCGAAGTCGAGCGCGCGCGTGCAGCGCGAGCAGCGCCCGCACGGCCTGGCGCCCGCGCCCGCCGGTGCGCGAGGCGCTCGCCCCAGAGCACGACCACCGGCCCGTTGCGGCGCAGCTTCGCCGCCGCCTCGGCGATGGCGTCGCGCGAGGCACCGGCGCGCTCGGCGAAGTCGACCTTGGTTGGCTCCTCCGCGAACTTCACCTGGTCCCAGCCCTCGCTGCGCTGCTGCGGCTCGTCCCGCTCGCCGGTGAGCGAACGGGTCAGCGCTCCCACCAAGGCCTCCTCCGCACCCGGCGCGTAGCGCAGGATCACGTCGGCGTTGGGGTCGAGCGTGCTCGGCCGCGACGTGGCCACGATCAGCGGCACCTCGCGCCGGCGCACGGCCTTGCGCACGCGCAGGTCGAGGATCGGCGCCTCGTCCACAAGCTCCGTGCCGAGCACCACGATCGCGCCCGCGTAGTCGAGGTCGGACACCTGCGCCGTCAGGTCCGGCCGCGCGAGCTGCCGCGCCTGCTCGCGGCTCGATCGGCGCCCCAATCCGCGAGTCGATGTGCGAGGAGCCCAGCACCTCGCGCAGGAGGAACTGGAGCAGGAAGCCCTCCTCGTTCGTGGCCTCGCCGCCCACCAGCGCCGCCGTGCGCTCGCCGGCCTTGTCCAGCGCGGCCACCGCATCCCCGATCGCGCGCTGCCACGACACCGGCCGCAGCTCGCCGCCGTCGCGGGCCATCGGCTGCACGATCCGGTCGGGCGAGTGGAACACGCCGAAGCCGTAGCGGCCCTTGTCGCAGAGCCAGCCGTCGTCGACCTCGGTGTTGTCGCGCGCGTTCACGCGCAGGACCCGCTTGTCGTCGCGCACCGTCAGCTCGACGTTGCACTGGCTCGGGCACATCGTGCAGACGGTGCCCGCGTTCTCCACGTCCCACGGCCGCGCGCGGAACCGGTAGGTGGAGGGCAGCAGCGCGCCGACCGGGCAGAGCTGCGTGATGTTGCCGCTGAACGGCCCGACGTACGGGTGCCCGTCGTGCGTGCCGACGAAGGTGTGGTCGCCTCGCTCCACGAGGACGAGCTGGTAGTCCTCGGAGATCTCCTGGGAGAAGCGGACGCAGCGGTAGCAGAGGATGCACCGCTCGCGGTCGATGTGGACGAGCGGCGAGAGCTCGAGCGGCTTCTTGAAGTGGCGCTTGGGCTCGATGAAGCGCGAGCGCCCGGAGCCCCAGCCGTACGTGATGTCCTGGAGCGGGCACTCGCCACCCTTGTCGCACACCGGGCAGTCGAGCGGGTGGTTGACGAGCAGGAACTCGACCACCGCGTTCTGCGCGTGCTTCACGCGCTCGGAGGTGGTGACCACGACCATGCCGTCCTTGACCGGCGTGGAGCAGGCGGTCTGGAGCTTCGGGATCCCCTCGATCTCGACCAGGCACATGCGGCACGCCCCCACGGGCGCGCCCAGCTTCGGCTCGTAGCAGAAGACCGGGATCTCGACGTCCCCGTACTTCGCGCCGTCGACGAGCATCGCGCCCTCGGGGGCGGACACCTCGCGCCCGTCGATCTCGAACGTGACGAACTTCGGCTCTGGTCTGGGCATTACGCGGCCGGGCTCCCGACGGCCAGGTCGGCTCGCCCACCGTGCGCCGCCAGCGGCAGCCCGCCGCTCCGCAGCCGCGCCTCCTCGATGTGCCGCTCGAACTCGTCGCGGAACTTCTCGATCATCGAGCCGATCGGCATCGCCATCGAGTCGCCGAGCACGCAGAGGCAGTTGCCGATGATGTTGGTCTGGACGTCGGCCATGACGTCCAGGTCCTCCGGCGTGGCCTCGCCGTTGTCGATGCGCTCGAGCATCTTCACCGTCCAGTTGGTGCCCTCGCGGCACGGCGTGCACTTGCCGCACGACTCGTGCCGGTAGAACTCCGCGAGGCGCAGCGCGACCGACACGATCGGGACCGAGTCGTCCACCACGATGATCGCGCCCGAGCCGAGCATCGACCCGGCCTCGGCCATCGTCTCGAAGTCGTAGTCGAGCTCGAGGTCCTCCTCGAGCAGCACCGGCGCGGACGAGCCGCCGGGGAACCAGCACTTGACCCGCCGCCCCTCCGGCGGGCCGCCGGCGAGGCCGTAGACGATGTCGGCTGTGCGCATGCCGAGCGGGATCTCGTAGTTGCCGGGCCGCCGCACGTTCCCGGAGACCGAGACCAGCTTGGTGCCGGTCGACTTCTCGGTGCCCACCGCCCTGAACCACTCCGCGCCGTGCTCGATGATCAGCGGCACGTTGCAGAGCGTCTCGACGTTGTTGATCAGCGTCGGGCCCTGGTAGAGGCCCTGGTTCGCGGGGAACGGCGGCTTGAGCCGCGGGTTGCCTCGCTTGCCCTCGAGCGAGTCGAGCAGCGCGGTCTCCTCGCCGCAGATGTACGCGCCCGCGCCGCGGTGCACGACGAGGTCGACCGAGTGGTCGGAGTCGAGGATGCGCTCGCCGAGGTAGCCGCGCTCGTACGCCTCTGCCACGGCCCTGTCGAGGATGTCGGCCTGGAGCTCGTACTCGCCACGGATGTAGATGAACGTCTTGTTCGCGCCCGCGGCGATCGCGGCGATGATGATCCCCTCGATCAGGAGGTGCGGGTTCTTCTGCATCAGCAGGCGGTCCTTGAAAGTGCCGGGCTCGGACTCGTCCGCGTTGCAGCAGATGTACTTGTCCATCGCGCCCTTGGGCAGGAAGCTCGCCTTCTTGCCCATCGAGAAGCCCGCGCCGCCGCGGCCGCGCAGCCCCGACTCCTCCAGCTCGTGCAGCACCTGGTCGGGCTCCATCTCGAGCAGCGCCTTCCGCAGCGCGCGGTAGCCGCCCTGGCGCTCGTACCCGTCGATCGTGCGCAGCTGGGGGTCGTTGATGCCCCGTACGAGCCGCAGCTGGTCGCCGGCCTCCATCACGCGCGGCCTCCCCACGGCAGCCGGTAGTCATCGTCCTCTAGCCCGCGGCCGGGGAGCGGCTTGCGGCCCTCCTTGATCGCGGCCACGATCTCGGGCGCGTCGCTCGGGTCCAGCGGGCCGATGTAGCGCCCGTCGACCGACGCCATCGGCGCCATGTCGCACGCGCCGAGGCACTCGAACTCGCGGATCTCGGTGTCGGGCAGGTCGGCGCCGGCGGAGGCGACCGCGTCGTAGACGGCCTTCGCGTTCACCACGTGGCAGGCCACGCTCGTGCACACGTAGACCTTGTGCCGCCCGACGGGATCCTCGTTGAGCATGTCGTAGAAGCTCGCGACCGAGGACAGGTAGCCCGGCGTGACGCGCATGACGGTGGCCACCTGGCGGATCGCCAGCGGCGAGCACCAGCCATGCACGCGCTGGGCGGCGTGAAGCGCGGGGATCGACGCCGAGCGGCGGTCCGGGTACTTCGCCATGTGGGCCTCGATCTCGGCGCGCAGTCCCGCGGGGACATCGACCTCGGCCGGGTCGGGGATCACCGCGGGGTCCTTCGCCTTGTCGTAAGAGCGGTCCCAGCCGCGGGGAAGCTCCTGAGGGGTGGAGCCCATGGCCCCCTCGCGGCCGATGTCGTCCGGCGGCGGCGCGCCCTCCGGCGGGCGCGACGCCGCGTCCGGGTGGCCCTCGGCGTTGCTCACCTGTCGATCCCCCCGAGGATCGGGTCGAGCATCGCGACCGACGCGATCAGGTCGGCGATCAGGCCGTCCTTGCCCATGTGCGGCAGCGACTGGAGGTTCACGAACGACGGGTCGCGCATGTGCACGCGGGCGGGCTTCGCCGAGCCGTCCGAGACCACGAAGCAGCCGAGCTCGCCGCGCGGCGACTCGATCGGCGCGTAGAACTCGCCCGGCGGCGGGCGGTAGCCCTCGGTCACGAGCTTGAAGTGGTGGATCAGCGCCTCCATCGACGTCGCCAGCTCGTGACGCGGCGGCAGGGCGACCTTGCGGTTGGCTGTGATGTACGGGCCCTCGGGCAGCCCGTCGATCGCCTGCTCGATGATCTTCACGGACTCGCGCATCTCCGCCATCCGGACGCGGTAGCGGTCGTAGTTGTCGCCGACGGTCCCCACCGGGATCTGGAAGGCGAAGTGGTCGTACGAGCTGTACGGCATCGCCTTGCGCAGGTCCCACGGATCGCCGCACGCGCGCAGCAGCGGCCCGGTCACGCCGAGTGCCCGCATCGTCTCGACGGGGACGACGCCGGTGTGCTTCAGGCGCTGGAGCACGATCTCGTTGCGATCGAGGATCGCCTCGTACTGGTCGATGCGCGACGGCATGTCGCGGCAGAACTGCTTCACCTTCTTCACCCAGCCGGGCGGGACGTCGTCGATCACGCCGCCGACCTGGAAGTAGCGGGTGTGCAGCCGCTGGCCGCCCGACATCTCGAACAGGTCGAGGATCTGGTCGCGCTCGCGCAGCGAGTACCAGAGCATCGAGATCGCGCCCAGGTCGAGGGCGGAGGTGCCGAGCCAGAACAGGTGGCTGGCGATCCGGTTCAGCTCGAGGTGGGCGACGCGCAGGTACTGGGCGCGAGGCGGCACCTCCTCGTCGAGCATCTGCTCGACGGCCATGCAGAACGCGAGCGCGTTGTAGTAGTACGAGAGGTAGTCCATCCGCTCGACGAACGGGATGACCTTCCAGTAGGACTGGTCCTCGCAGCTCTTCTCGATGCCCGTGTGGACGTAGCCGATGATCGGCGTGCACTCGCGCACGACCTCGCCCTCGAGCGTGAGCAGCAGGCGCAGCACCCCGTGCGTCGCCGGGTGGTGCGGGCCCATGTTGATCGTGAAGAGCTCGGTCTCCGGCTCGAGCTCCGTGCCGTAGACCGGCGCCCCTGGCTTGTCCATGCGCTCGAGCGAGACCGAGCGCTCGCGCTCGCGGTACGGGACGTCGGTGACTGGTGAGCGGTCGTCACTCATACCAGCGCGGCATCTCGTGCTCGTTGAACGTGAACAGGACGGGCTCGCCGCCCATCGGGAAGTCGCGTCGCTGCGGGTAACCCTCGTAGTCCTCGGGCATCAGGATGCGCCGCGGGTCGGGGTGGCCGTCGAAGAGCACGCCGAACATGTCGAAGACCTCGCGCTCCTGGAAGTCGGCGGTGGGGAAGAGGTCGACGACGCTCGGCACGACTGGGTCGTCGACCCCGACGCGCACCTTCACGTTGAGCCGGTCCAGGCGCTCGCGCGAGAGAAGCTGGTAGTGCACGCCCAGCCGAGGCTCCTCCGGGAGGTAGTCGCAGCCGTGCACGCTCATCAGGTGCGGCCAGGCCTCCACGTCGTCGTCGCGGAGCAGGCCGAGCACGTCGTGGACGAGCTCGGGCCGGACCTCGAGGGTGGCCTGCTCGCGGAAGAGCGTCGTGCCCGACCACCGCGTCGTCACCCAGGTTCTCGCGGACCCCCGCCGCGATGAGCTCCAAGCCGGTCGCGTCAGGCAAGGGGCGCCTCTTCGGTCCCATGGGCCCGGTACCGCTCCCGCCAGCCGAGATCGGGTTGCCCCTTGATCTTGTTCTGGAGCTTGATGATCCCGTACATCAGCGCCTCCGGCCGCGGCGGGCAGCCGGGGATGTAGACGTCCACGGGGACGAACTTGTCCGCGCCCTGGACCACGGCGTAGTTATTGAACATCCCGGCGCTCGACGAGCAGACGCCCATCGCGATCACCCACTTCGGCTCCAGCATCTGGTCGTAGATGCGGCGGATGACCGGCGCCATCTTGATCGAGACGCGGCCCGACAGGATGATCATGTCCGCCTGGCGCGGCGAGGCGCGGAACACCTCGGCGCCGAAGCGCGCGGCGTCCATCCGCGGCGACCCGACCACCGAGATCATCTCGATCGCGCAGCACGCGAGGCCGAATGTGAGCGGCCACGGCGCGTTCGCGCGTGCCCAGTTCTGGGCCTTCTCGAGCGTCGTGAGCCCCACGCGCTCCTCGACGTAGGCATCGAGGTCCTCGTCAGAGATCTCGCCGCGCAGCAGCTGGCGCGCGCGCAGCTGCCTGACGCGCAGGTCGTCCGTCCCCCCGATCTTCTGCCGCGTCACTTCCAATCGAGTGCCCCCCGCCGCCACACGAAGGCGAGCGCGGCGAACAGCAGCGTGATGAACACGATCACCTCGACGAGGGCGAACGTCCCGAACTCCCGGAGGCCGACCGCCACCGGCATGAGGAAGACGACCTCGATGTCGAACAGGATGAAAAGCATCGCGATCAGGTAGAAGCTGATCCCGAAGCGGAAGCTCGAGGTCACCTCCGAGGGGAGGCCACATTCGTAGGGCTGCGACTTCACCTTGCTGGGCCGGCTCGGCCCGAGCACGGCGTTCAGGTACGTGAAGAGGCCGCCGATGCCGGCGCCGATCAGGACGAATACGAGTGCTGGGACGTAGCTCTTCAGCATCGGGCGGGCGGGTTATATACCCGCTTGTGACAAGTTGCCACATAGTGCGAAAGGGCGCTTTCTGACTGAGGTTCACGTGGCTGTCGGGTTCGCCGTGCTGGCGCTGAACGCGGCCGCCGCGGCGTGGGGCGGCATCGCCTGGCTGCGGCGCGACCCCTCGACCGGCTTCTGGTACGTGCTGCGCGCGGCGCAGGCCGCCGTGGTGGTTCAGGCGATGCTCGGCGGCGTGCTGCTGCTCGGCGGCGAGGACACCGACGGGCTCCACCTCTTCTACGGGTTGGCGCCGCTCTTCATCGGGTTCCTGACCGAGGGGATGCGCGTGCAGGCGGCGCAGGTGGAGCTCGCGGACGTCAAGGACGTGGAGGCGCTCGACCGTCGCGACCAGGTGCTGCTGGCGCGCCGCGTGGTGATGCGCGAGATGGGGATCATGACCATCGGGGCGCTGATGATCGTCACGCTGTCGCTGCGCGCGGCCGGGGTCTTCTAACGTACTCCCTCTGACCGTCCCCCCTTGACTACGCCGGACGTGGGTTCTTAGGATCGCCCCCACTTCTGGCAGAAACGCGGGGCTGGCCCCCTGCGGACGGAGGAACACCCGTGACTCGCACCAATGTGGTCGTCGTCGGTGGCGGCCAGGCAGGTCTTGCCATCGGCTACCACCTCGCCCGTCTCGGGCGTGACTTCACGATCCTCGAGGCGGCTTCCGAGCCGGCGGCCGCCTGGCGTGCGCGCTGGGACTCGCTCAGGCTGTTCACCCCGGCGCGCTACAGCGGCCTGCCGGGTCTGCCGTTTCCGGGCGATGCCGATCACTACCCCACGCGCGATGAGGTCGTGGAATACCTGTCCGAGTATGCGCGACGCTTCGAGCTGCCCGTGGAGCTGAGCAGCCGGGTTCGGTCGATCTCTCGGACTGGGGGAGCTACGCCGTGGAGGCCGACGGCGAGCGGACCTACGAGGCCGATCAGGTCGTGATCGCGACGGGCCCGTTCCAGATGCCCTTCACCCCGCCGCTCGCGGAGCGGCTCGACCCGCGGATCGTCCAGCTGCACAGCAGCGACTACCGCGAGCCCCGGGACATCCCCGCTGGGACCGTCCTCGTGGTCGGGGGCGGCAACACCGGCTTCCAGATCGCCGAGGAGCTGTCCGGGTCGCACGCCGTGCACCTGTCGATCGGGTCGCGTCAGATGCCGCTTCCACAGCACATCTTCGGCCGCGACCTATTCACCTACCTCGACGCCACCGGGCTGATCCGCAAGACGACCGCGTCGCGGATCGGCCGCCGGATGGCCGGGCGCGACACGCTGATCGGGTCCACGCCCCGAGGCCTCCGGCGCCGCGGCGTCGAGCTGCACGGCCGGGCTGTCCGGGCCGAGGGGCGGACGATCACATTCGGCGACGGCAGCGAGCTCGACCCCGGCGCGGTTATCTGGGCCACCGGGTTCCGTGCGGACCATTCGTGGATCGATGCGCCGGTGTTCGACGAGAACGGGCGCGTCGTGCACGAGCGCGGCGTGACTGTGTCGCCCGGCCTCTACTTCCTGGGGTTGTCCTGGCAATGGACCCGTGGGTCCGCACTGATCGGCTGGGTGGGTGACGACGCCGAGTTCATCGCGGAGCAGATCGATGCCTTCGAGCCGTCCGCATCAACCAGGACGGAGGAACCCGCGACCGCGGGTCCGGTGAGAGGAGCCCGAACATGACCACCAGCGCAAGTCATTTCCCGACGGACGTCAAGGGGCTGCCCGAGGCCCGCACTCCCGACGTGGTCGAGCTGGCCGACGGCGAGCGGTTTGCGCTGACGATTGCGCCTGTCGCCAAGCGAATCGGCGACGACACGGTGCGCATGCTCGGCTACAACGGCTCGATCCCGGGGCCGACGCTCAGAGTGCGCGAGGGCTCGGAGATCGTCGTCGACATCGAGAACCAGGGCGACACCGACGCGACGGTTCACTGGCATGGGCTGCGGCTCGAGAATCGCTACGACGGCACGCACGAGACCCAGCGGCCGATGTCGGTCGGTGAGTCCTACACGTGCCGGGTCGCATTCCCCGACCCCGGCGTCTACTGGTACCACCCGCACATCCGTGAGGACTACGGCCAGGAGATGGGCCTCTACGGCAACGTGATCGTGGAGCCGGCGGATCCGGACTACTGGCCCGCGGTGCATCGCGAGCTCGCCCTGACCCTTGACGATCTCCTCATCGAGGACGGGAAGATCGCGCCCTTCAGCCGCGAGGAGACGACCCATTCGGCAATGGGGCGATTTGGCAACGTGCTCCTTGTCAATGGGGAGGCGGACCTCGCGCTGACGGCGCGTACGGGCGAGGTCGTGCGGCTTCATCTGACGAACACGGCCAACACGCGCGTGTTCAAGGTGGCGCTGCCCGGCGCGCGGATGAAGCTCGTCGGCGGGGACAGCGGCCACGTCGAGCACGAGGCGTTCGTGGAGGACGTGGTGCTCGCGCCGTCGGAGCGCGTCGTGGTCGACGTGCTGTTCGCGGCGGCCGGCGAGCTGACGCTCGAGCACCGAACGCCCGACCGGGTCTACCCGCTCGCGGCGATCCGCGTCGGTGCGGACCATGCCGAGCCGGTGCTCCAGGAGCAGTTCGAGGACCTGCGCACGAACGCCGACATGGCCGCCGCGCGGGAGCGGGTCACGCCGTTCCTCGATGCCGAGCCCGACAAGAGGCTCGCCTTCATCGCGGAGATGGACATGGGTGCGCCCGAGGGAGAGGGGCCCGTCGCCTATGCGTGCCCGATGCACCCGGAGGTCGTGAGCGAGGAGCCGGGGCACTGCCCGAAGTGCGGGATGAAGCTACTGCCCGTCGAGGCTCCGGCGACGTACACGTGTCCCATGCACCCGGAGGTGGTCAGCGAGGAGCCGGGCCACTGCCCGAAGTGCGGCATGAAGCTGCTGCCAAGTCACCTCGTGAACGACGCGGGAGCCGGCGAGCACGAGCACGGCGAGCACGAGCACGCGAATGCGGACGGCATCGAGTGGGAAGACGACATGGTCGAGGTGAACCGGATGACGACCCCGGCAAACATGCGCTGGAAGCTGATCGACCGCGACACGGACGCCGAGAACGCGGCGATCGACTGGCGGTTCAAGGTCGGTGACCAGGTGAAGATCCGGTTGCTCAACGAGATGGCCGGCGACCATCCGATGCATCACCCGTTCCACGTCCACGGTGCGGGGCGCTTCCTGATCCTGAGCCGGGACGGGGCGGTGGAGCAGAACCTGGTCTGGAAGGACACGGTCCTGGTGCGGGCGGGCGAGACGGTGGACATCCTGCTCGACGTGACGAACCCCGGGCGCTGGATGGCCCACTGCCACATCGCCGAGCACCACGAGAGCGGCATGATGTTCAGCTTCGAGGTGGCGCCCTAGCTCACACGCGCTGGCACAATCCCGCGCCATGTCCGCTGCTTGGCGCGTGCGGGCGGCGGGGTTGACGCTGCTCGGCGCTCTCGTCGTTCATCAGGGCCGCTACCTCGCGTTCCCGCGCGCGGAGGATCATCACGCGCACGCGTACTTCGAGTGGCTCGTGCCGGCGCTGGTCGCCGTCGGCCTCCTGCTCCTTGCCGAGTTCGGGGTTCGCCTGACCCGCGGTCGGGCGGGCGCCGCCCCGTCGCTCCCGCCGCGCGGGGTCCTGTGGATCGCAGCCACGTCGGCCCTGCTGACGATCTTCGCCGCACAGGAGTGCGCCGAGGCGCTCGTCACGCACGGCGAGCTCCCCGCGCTCGGCGCCGGGGGCTGGACCGCCGTACCGCTTGCACTGGCGTGCGGACTCGGCATAGCGCTGCTCCTCCAGGGCGCTGCGCTCGCCGTCCGGTGGGCGCGCCGCCCGCATCTCGCGCGCGAGCGCGCCCCGAAGCGGCTCCGCCTCCCGCTCGTCCCGCTGCTCCCGCCGCGCGCCTCCGTGATGGCGCGCCGCCTGGCGGGGCGCGCACCTCCCTCGGTCGCGTGATGGACGCGCCGCTGCGTGCGGCGCGCTTTCTGATCAACGACCGAGGAGATGACACACATGAGACGTCGTTCGATGACGGCCGCGCTCGTCGCGCTTGCCGTCCTGATTCCGGCAGGTGTCGCGGATGCACACGTGACCCTCCAGCCGCGCGAGGTGCCCGCGGGCGGCTTCAAGCGGCTCGACGTGCGCGTTCCGAACGAGCGCGACAAGGCGGACACGACCAAGGTGGTCGTGCAGTTCCCCGAGGGGTTCACGACCGTTGGCTACGAGCCGGTCGACGGCTGGAAGGCCACCGTGAAGATGGCGAAGCTGGCCCAGCCGATCGAGGTCGAGGGCGAGCGGGTGACCGAGCGCCTCAGCACCGTCACGTTCACCGCGGAGAAGGGCGTCGGAATCGGGCCGGGCGAGTTCCGTGACTTCGGGCTCTCCCTGCGGATGCCGGAGAAGCCGGGAGCGCTCGTGTTCAAGGCGCTCCAGACCTACGACAACGGTGAGGTCGTGCGCTGGATCGGGCCGGAGGACGCCGACGAGCCCGCGCCGCGCGTCGAGCTGACCGCGCCCGAGGGCGAGGGCGGCGCGGGCCACGCAGGCCAGGGCGCCGCGCAGCCCGCCGCGGCGGACGCCGACGAGGCCGACGACGAGGAGGACGACGACGACGACGGGAACGGCCTCGCGGTCGTGGCGCTGATCGTCGGCGGCCTCGGCCTGATCGCCGGCGTCGCCGGGCTGATGGCCGCGCGGAGGACCCGGCCCAGCGCGTGAGGACAGCGGTCGCAGCGGTCGTCGGAGCGTGCGCATTGCTCGCCCCGGCGGCCGCTCAGGCCCACGCGGTGCTGACGCACTCGACGCCGCACCGCGGCGCGACGGTGGCCGAGGCGCCACCGCGCGTCGAGCTCGACTTCAACGAGCCGGTCGAGGCCGGCTTCGGTTCCGTGCGCGTATTCGACTCGAGCGGCGACCGGGTCGACCGCGGCGACGTCCTCCACCCGAAGGGCCACCAGCGCACCGTGGGTGTCGCGGTGTCGCCCGGCCTCGGCCGCGGGGTCTACACCGCCACCTACCGGGTGATCTCGGCCGACGGCCATCCGGTCTCGGGCGGGTTCTCGTTCGGGATCGGCGTGGCGGCGGGGAACGGCGGCAACGCGCCGGCGGTGGCGGACCTGCTCGAGGAGAGCGATGCCGGCGCCGCGGTCGAGGTCCCGTACGGCATCGTGCGGGGCCTCCACTACGCGGCGCTTCTTCTCGTCCTGGGCGCGGTCGCGTTCTGGACGCTCGTATCCCGGGCCCCCTCGGGGTGGCGCGGCTCGCTGCTGCTCGTCACCGCGCTCGTCGGCCTCGTCACCTCGCTGCTCGGGATCGCGCTCCAGGGTGCGCTCGGCGCGGGGGTCGGTCTCGGCCGAGCGCTCGACTCGGACGTGCTGGACGCCGCCCTCGACACGCGCACCGGCGAGGCCTGGGCGGTGCGCGCCGCCGCGTGGTTTGCGCTGGTTGCGCTGCTGTTCGTCACCCGCCGGCCGGCGGCGGTGCGCCTGGCCGCCATCGCGCTCGCGGCGGCGGTGGTCGTCGTGTCTCTCCCGCTGGGCGGCCACGCCCGGACCCAGGACCCAGCGGCGGTCCTTATCCCCGCCGACATCGTCCACGTGCTCGCGGCGGGCGCGTGGCTGGGTGCCCTGGTGCTGCTGATCGTGGCCTTCTGGCCGGGCCGGCGCGAGCCCGACGTGGAGGCGACCGAGGCCACCCGGCGCTTCTCCCGGATCGCGCTGCCGGCCGTGGTGGCGCTGGCGGCGGCGGGGCTGCTGCAGGCGTGGTTCTATCTCGGCTCCCCGGGGGAGCTGTTCGGCGGCAGCGCCTACTCGCTGGCGCTCCTCGCGAAGATCGCCCTGCTGGTGGGGGTGATCGCGCTCGCAGCCGGCAACCGCCGCCGTGTCGCCCGCCTGGCGATGGGCGGCGCGCTGCGCCGGGCCATGCGGGCCGAGGTCGCCCTGGCGGTGCTGGTGCTGGCGGCAACCGCCGTGCTCGTCCGCGAGGCGCCGCCCGAGTCGCTGGCCGGCGGGCCGGCCACTCGCGAGCTCGACCTCGGCCCGATGCGGCTCGAGCTCGTGATCGAGCCTGCGAAGACCGGCCCGAACGACTTCCACCTCTACTTCTTCGACCGCCGCACCGGGGCTCAGGTCGATCGCGTGAAGGAGGTCAAGATGCGGATCACCCAGCGCGAGGAGAAGATCGCCCAGACGCTCACGATCCCGCGCAAGGACACCGCGCACTACGAGCTGCTCGACCAGCCGCTGGCGGTTGACGGCGACTGGGACGTGGCCGTCGACGCCCGCGTGAGCGAGTTCGACGTCCACACGGCGCGCACGGAGATCGAGGTGAGAAAGAAGTAGGCCCCGGCGCCAACTTGATCGCCGCCGATGAGGACGGTCGCCGGAAAGCATCTTGCCGCGGACTGACCGCCCAAGCCGACGCCGGGGCGATGGGGAGATTCGCCCCGTGGGGGCCGGTTCCTTCCCTATTCGACGGTCAACTTGCCGGTCATCCCCAGGTCGGCGTGGTCGCCGATCGAGCAGTAGATCTCGTACTCGCCCGCGGGGACGGTCACCGACGCGCTCGCTGTGTCGCCGTCGCCGATCGCCTCGGTGCCGCCCAGCTCGTCGTCGCCCTCGCGCACGTGGAGATCGTGGGGCAGGGTGCCGTCGTTGGTCAGCTCGAAGCGGATCGGGGCGCCGCCGCCGCGGACCGTGATCGTCCCCGGCTCAAAGCCGTACTCGTACCCCTTCACGCGCACCGGCTGCCCGGACTCGACCGTGACGCTGCCCCTCGAGTCGGAGCCCTCGTCGCCGCAACCGCTCAGCGCGGCGGCGAGGGCGATCAGCACGGGGAGGGCACGCCGCATGGCGGCGGATAATATGCGCCGCCATGTCGCTCGCCCGGCCTCTGTTTGCCTGCGCCGCGGCCGCGCTGGCGGCCGTCGCCGCGGGCTGCGGCGGCAATCAGGACATCGACGTTCCCGAGGACCAGACCGCCCTGCGAAACGGCGCCGAGCTGTTCTCCGACCGCTGCTCCGGGTGCCACACGCTCGACGAGGCCAAGAGCCGCGGCTCGAAGCCCGAGGACGAGGTGGCTGGCGGCGAGCGGACCAACGGGCCGAACTTCAACACGCGCAAGGAGAACCGCGACGACGTGCTGTTCGCGATCCGCAACGGCGGCTTCTCCGGCGCGATCATGCCGGCGAACATCGTCGTCGGGAAGGACGCCGAGGACGTGGCGCTGTTCGTGGAGCAGTACGCCGGGCGCAAGGCGCCGATCCCCGACGAGTCTCAGCAGGAGACCCCGCAGGGCGGCGAGTAGCGGCCCCGCCGCTCGGGTGCTCGACCTCAAGCTGATCCGGGAGGACCCCGACGCGGTGCGCGCGGGCCTCGAGCGTCGCAAGGTGCCGGGCGGGATAGTCGACGACGTGCTCGCGCTCGACGCGCGCCGCCGCGAGCTGCTGCCGGAGCTCGAGGGCATGCGCGGCGAGCAGAAGCGCGCGAGCGAGGCAATCGCGGCCGCCAAGCGCTCCGGCGAGGACGCCGAGGGCGCCATCACCGAGATGCGCGGCGTGGCCACGCGGATCAAGGAGATGAGCGCCGAGGTCGGCGCCGTCGAGGAGCGGCTCGACTCCACGCTCGCCACGCTCCCCAACCTCGCCGACCCGACCGCGCCGCCCGAGGACGACGTCCTGCGCGAGTGGAAGCCGGCGTCCGTGGCGGGCGAGCTCGGCGGGGGCCGCGACCACCTCGAGCTGCTCGGCTGGATGGTGGACATGGAGGCCGGCGCGCGGCTGTCGGGCTCGCGCTTCGCCTACCTCCGCGGGCCGCTCGTGATGCTCGAGCTGGCGCTGGTCCGCTGGGCGCTCGACCTGCTCACCGCAAAGGGCTTCGAGCCGGTGATCCCGCCCGTGCTCGTGCGCGAGGAGGCGCTGTTCGGCACCGGCTTCCTTCCTGACACCGAGGAGCAGATCTACAGCGTCCCCTCAGACGAGCTCTACCTGGTCGGCACGTCCGAGGTGGCGCTCGCGTCGCTGCACGCCGGCCAGATCCTCGAGCCGGGCACGCTCCCACGGCGCTACGCCGGGTTCTCGCCGTGCTTCCGGCGCGAGGCGGGCGCGGCCGGCAAGGACACGCGCGGGATCTTCCGCGTCCACCAGTTCGACAAGGTCGAGATGTTCGCGTTCGTCGAGCCCGAGGAGTCCGAGCCCGAGCACGAGGGGCTCCTCGCGATCGAGGAGGAGATCTACCAGGCCCTCGAGATCCCGTACCGGGTCGTGAACATCGCCGCCTGGGACCTCGGCGCGAGCGCCGCCAAGAAGTACGACATCGAGGGCTGGTTCCCCGGGCAGGAGCGCTACCGCGAGCTCACGTCGTGCTCGAACACGACCGACTACCAGGCGCGCCGCCTCGACGCCCGCTACCGCCCGGCCGAGGGCGCCCCGCCGCGGCACACGCACACCCTGAACGGGACCGCAATCGGCGTGCAGCGCACGATCATCGCCCTCGCCGAGAACCACCAGGACGACGACGGCGCGATCCGCGTGCCGAGCGTGCTGCACCCGTTCGGCGCGCCGAAGACGATCGGGCCCGTGGGCTAAAGCGCGAAACTACGCTCTACCCCACGGAGGGGTGGCAGAGCGGTTGAATGCGCCGGTCTTGAAAACCGGTAGGGGCCTTCTCGGTCCCTCGTGGGTTCGAATCCCACCCCCTCCGCTCAACAGTTGCTTGCTTCCACGGCAACGCGCGAAGCGTTCTTACGGGGCCGTGGTGCGCTCGCTCGTGCCGGGCTCCATGAGCCCCGTCTCGTAGGCAACGACCACCGCCTGTACACGGTCGCGCACCTCCAGCTTGGACAGGATGCTCGCGACGTGGGTCTTAACGGTGTGCTCGCTCAGGACGAACTCCTCGGCGACCTCCTGATTCGACAGCCCCCGTGCAACTGCGCGCAGTACCTCGAGCTCGCGTGGTGTGAGCTCTGCGATGCGATCATCGGGGAGCGGAGCACTGCGTCGCGTGAACTGCGCGATCAGCCGCCGTGTCGCCGATGGCGAGAACATCGCGCCCCCGTCTGCGGCCAGACGGATGGCCGACAGCAACTGGTCCTCCGGGGCATCCTTGAGGAGGAAGCCGCTGGCACCTGCCCGCAGGGCGCCATAGACGTACTCGTCGAGGTCAAAGGTGGTCAGCACCAGCACCCGCGGCACGGGCTCGTCGCCGGACACGATCTGGCGCGTGGCCTCGAGGCCGTCCACGTTCGGCATCCGCACGTCCATCAGCACCACATCCGGTCGCAGTCGCCTGGCGGCAGCGACTGTGGTGGCGCCGTCGTCAGCCTCGCCCACCACGTCGATGTCGGGCTCCGGCTTGAGGATCATCCGAAAGCCCGCGCGCACCAAGCGCTGGTCGTCCGCGATGAGGACCTTGATGCTCACGGGCCGAGAGGCAACCGGGCGCGAACGGAGAAGCCGCCCTCGTCGCGGTGCCCCGCCTCCACGTTGCCGCCATAGAGCGACGCTCGCTCCCGCATGCCGACGAGCCCCCGGCCGCCGCTTTCGGCTCCGTTCGAGCCCGACCCGGTGTCGGCCACCTCGATCACGAGATCCGATGTCCCGTAACGCACGACGACCTCGGCGGTCGCGGGACCTGCATGCTTGAGCGCGTTGGTCAGCGCCTCCTGCACGATCCGGAAGGCCGACAGGTCGATGCCGGTTGGCAACTCGAAAGGTTCGCCCTCCACCCGCACGGTCACGGGCAGGCCGGCCTCCGTGACCTGCGCAGTGAGCCTGTTGAGCCCGTTGAGGCCGGGCTGGGGGGCCAGCGGCAGCTCGTCGTCGCCCTCGCGCAGCAGCCCCACCAGCCTGCGCATCTCCGCCAGGGCGTCCCGTCCCGTGGATTCGATCGTGTCGAAGGCGCCACGCGACTCCTCCGGCTGGTTCGTCAGGGACTTCCGGCCGCCACGCGCCTGGATCACGATCACGCTGATGGCGTGAGCCACCACGTCGTGCAGCTCGCGCGCAATACGCTCCCGCTCCGCCACGACCGCCTCGCGGGCGCGCCGCTCCTGCTCGAGCTCGGCGGACACGGCGCGCTGCTCCATCTGCCGCTCGCCGAGCCGGTGTCGCCGGATGGCCCAGCCCGCCACCCAGGGCCCGCCGATCACGATCAGGAAGAACAGATAGTCGCCGAGCCCCGCGTCCTCCGGGTCATCGGCCACAGCTGCCACGGTGACGAGCAGGGTCAGCATCCCGCCCGTCACTGCCGCGCGTCCTGACGTGTGCGCGCCCGCGGAGTACACGGCAACGATCAGGACGACGGCCGCGGTCAGAGGGTCGTTGCCGGAGACCGGCACTGCGGCGGTCGAGGCGAAGAACAGCGCGGTGATGGCCGCGAGCGTGAGCACCGGCGCGCGGCGGCGCCAAACGAGCGCGGTCGCACCGGCCAGCGCCAGGGGCGCCACGGTGAGCTTCTCCGAGCTCGTGAGGTTCGCGCTCCAGATCTCGGCCTGGCCCAGCACTCCTAGGGACAGCGCGAGCAAAGGGTCCTTGTGAGTCCGGGCGAAGCGGGTCGCCGCCTCGAGCATGGGTCCACGCTAACCGCGGAGGCGGTTGCGCGCCATCGCTCTCACGAGCGAGCCTCCGGTTCAAGACCGCTCTCACGGGCGATGCGGGCAGAGCTTCGCGCTCTTACGGTCGGTTGCGTCATCGATCGGAAGGGGCCCGCCATGTTCTTCGCGTCCATCGTCCTCCTGCCCGTTGCGCTCGGCATCCTCGCCGGCGCCGTCTTCACGAGTCGCCGGCCGACCGAGGTGCTGGCTGGTCTGTGCGTGCTGCTCGGCATCGCCGGCGCGATTGCGACGGCGCTCGACCCCGACGTCACGGGCCGTGTGGGCGCAGTGCTCTTCGCGGTGGCAGCCGGGGTGATTGGTGCACTACTCGTAGTCGCAGGCAGCAAGGCTGGGAAGAAGGTCAGGAGCGCGCTCCGCAGTGCCTGACCTGGGCCACCGCCGCGCCGGGGCACTCAAATACCGTCCCCAAATCTCCGCTCCAAGCAACCAAGCGTGGGTCGCGCCTCAGCGTCGCAGCTTCGGCGTGGCCCGCTTCCTGACGATGTGGACGTTGCCGGACCTAACCCGCCGTCTTCAGCTTCGTGGTCTGCTCGCCTCGTGCAACTGCTGGATGCGGCCGCGAACCTCGGGGTTCCAAAGCCGTCCCATCACCCCCGCTCAATTGATGTCCAATCTGCGACGTCAAAGACAGGCCGCGGCGTCGTCGCTCCGCTCCCTACGCCGCGACCATCGGTCTGCGCCACGCTTGTTAGGCGAGACCCCGTGCCGCCCAGGCCCGGGCCGTGACCACGAACGGCGCCGGCGGCAGCATCTCCCGGCACAGCTCGCGCAGCGTGTCCTGACGCTCGGCGTCCAGGCCGGCGGCGTAGTCGCCGGCGGGGCCGACGCCGAGCAGGAACCGCTCCCACCAGTCGTCAAAGCTCGGGTGCTCCACCTCGACCGGGAGGCTGCTCTCCTCGACCTCGTCGAGCCCGGCCTCCCCGAAGAGCTGTGTGAGGTGGCCCTGGCGGGCGCCCGCAAGCCGCGACTCGTCCCGGACGTCGGGATCGAGCTTGCGCGCGGCATCCCAGAACACGCTGAGCGGCCCGTGGCCGCCGGCGTGATCCCAGACGCACGCCGCGACGACGCCCCGCTCGCGCGTGACGCGCGCCATCTCGCGCAGCCCCGCGACCGGGTCGTCCATGAAGTGGACGACCAGCTCCGCCAGCGCGGCGTCGAACTCCCCGTCCCCGAAGGGCAGCCGCTCGGCCGCCGCGTGTTCAACCCTCACCCCGGGGTGACGCTCCCGAGCGGCGGTGACGAACGGCTCCGAGGGGTCGACCGCGGTGACGGCGTCGGCTCCCAGCCGCTCGGCCAGGACGGTCGTCAGCGCGCCCGGGCCGCAGCCGACGTCGAGCACGTGCTGACCTGAAACGACGCCCGCGAAATCGGCGAGCTTCGGCGCGAGCGGGATCGAGTACCTGCCCATGAACCGGTCGTACGCGTCAGCCCCGACGGCGAAGCTCATGGGCCGGAATCTAACCCGTGCGCGTGCCGACCGCCTTGACCGAGCGCGCGCGAGGGTGGGGGTGGACGTGCGCGGTGACTCGCCCTCCGTCACGGTGGCGGACCTGCGCCTCGGCCTCGCCCGCCGCAAGGGTGGCTGACCTGGGCCGCGTCCGTGGCGCAAGCGCGCCAAGAAACGACCCGGACGTAAACTGCTGCGTAGCACGACGTATCCGCGATCTACTACGGAAGGAGATCGACATGGGGCGGATTCGGTTGGTGGGACTCACGGCGCTGGCGGTTGCGCTGCTGGTTGCGGTCGGAGTGGCCGTCGCGGGCGGTGGAGGCAGCGGAGACAAGAACTTCAAGGCCGACCTGATCGGCTACGAGGAGGTTCCTTCGGTGTCGACCCCGGGCTTCGGCTCGTTCGACGCGCGACTCAACAAGGCCGGCACCGAGGTGGAGTACACGCTCACGTACTCGAACCTCGACGCCACGCCGACGCAGTCGCACATCCATTTCGGACAGTTCTCGGTGAACGGCGGAATCAGCGTGTTCTTCTGCTCGAACCTCGGGAACGGCCCGGTGGGGACGCAGGCGTGCCCGGCCACGCGCAGCGGGACGATCAGCGGGCGCTTCGACGCCGATGACGTGATCGGGCCGGCGGGCCAGGGCATCGGGCCGCGCGAGTTCAGCGAGCTGATCGCGGCGATGCGCTCCGGCGTCTCGTACGCGAACCTGCACACCGAGAAGTTCGGTGGCGGGGAGATCCGCGGTCAGATCAAGTAGGCCGTGAATCGCGGAGGGAGCGGCGCTGCCGCCCCCTCCGCGATGAAGTTCACCTGGGGCCGAACTGGAGGACCGGCACTGCGGGCACGCGCTCGCGATCGGGGTTGTACGCGCGGATCCACATGTTGATGAACTCCTGCGTCCCGCGCTCGATGTTCGTGGTGTCGGCTCCCAGCTTCTGCATGTCGAAGATCAGCGCAGGCTCGGTGGCGACGTCGGACATGCCGCGGGTCAGGTAGCGGTTCCAGCTCGGCGGTGCGCCGTTGGACGAGGGCTCGACCTGCGCGTTCCTCTCGTTGGCGCCCTGGCCCGGCGCCGCGTCGGGGCAAGCGTCGTCGCCGAACCGCGGGCCGAGCGTTTGGATCGTCGGTGCGTTGAAGTCGCTGGCGAACGCCGCCGTCACGCCCCCGTCGGCGATGAAGCGGTAGTGCTGAATGAACGACCTGACCGAGCCGCCGCAGTTCTCGGTGACCCCGCTGTTGTCGTACTGCCGCACGCGCTCCGGCCCGGTCCGGATCCCCATGACGCCGCCGCTCTCCCTGACGTACTCGAAGATGCGCGGGGGCGCGTTCAGCTCCGGAATGATCTCCTTGTGCTCCTCGGTCAGCAGGCCGTTGACGCGGGTGTGGCCGGCCATGAGCGGGTAGTAGTCCCTCTTCTTCGTGATGCGCGCGACGTCGTCGACGCCCTCCCACGAGATGTGGTCGACGTCGATGATCATGTGGCGCTTGATCATCTCCTTGACGAGCTCCCGGCCGAGGCTCGTCAGTCCGAGCGCGTTGCGCGTGACGTTGGGCTTGTCCGCGTAGTCGATCTCGTCGCTGAAGAACGCGGTGAGCTGATTGGGCAGGCTCAGGTGCTCGGTGTGGTGGTACGCGGTGCCCGTGAAGCGGTTGTTGCTCTCGTGGGCCAGGTAGATCTTCCGGACGCCCATCGCGTACAGCTCGTTCAGCTGCCGCTTCCAGTCGCCGTCGGTCGACGGGAACAGGTTCGAGGCCTCGACACCGAGCACGACCGCGAGCTGGCCGCGGCGGCGGGCGTCGAGCGCCTCCCACGGCGTCTTGACGACCCGGAACCAGTCGTGGTCCTCGTCGAAGTTCTTGATCGCGCGGATCTGGAACTTCACCGACTCCATGTCGTTGCAGACGAGTGCCGGATTGTTCCTCCCGATCAGCGTGAGGATCGAGCAGAGCCACTCGCTGTTCACCGTCTCGGCGACCATCAGCCCGAGCCCGTGCTCGAGCGCCTCCCGGAGCGGACCCTCGTTCATCTGCTGGTGGCTGGTGACCTTCCAGCTCGGCACCGGGTCGCCCGTGTGCTCCGGATACAGCTCGAACAGCCCGAGTCCGACGAGCGAGACCTCGAGCGCGCGTGAGTGCTCGATCGGGTCCGGCGCGATGTCGCCCTCGATCCCGCCGTGGAACCAGTCCCCGCCGAACCCGGAGCCGCCGGAGTAGTGGGTGTGCACGTCCGCGAAGCCGGACACCCGCGGGACCTGGTCGTCGAACACGTCCGGGTCCGGCTCCCAGATCGTCCCCTGGCCCGGCCGCTCGAAGTACAGCGTGTAGTTCATCGAGTAGCCGACGCTCTTGCCCTTGAAGTAGATCGACGGGCGCTTGTTCTTCAGGCCGTTGACGGTGAACGTGTAGGTGTGGCCGACGTTCGACGTCCCGTTCGGGATCTCGAACTTCTTGAGGATCGTCTGCTTCTGGTCACCGGCGCCTGGGGCGGTCGCGCAGATCGCGAGGGTCGTCTTGCCCCTGCCGGCGGTCTTCTTGATCCTGAAGATGGCCGTGTCGCTGTCCATCGGGGTCGCGCCGCGGAACAGCCGCGTGCCCTTCGAGACGATCGAGCCGCTCTGGCTCACCACGAGCCGCCGCGGGCCGATCTTGCCCTCGCCGTTGCTGTTGAGCTCGCCGAAGAGCGTGTCGGTCCACGTGATGTTCAGCGACGTGTTCCCGCACGTCTTGTTCTGGTTCTGCTTTGCGGCGGCAACGTCGAGCGGCGCGGCGGCACACGCAATTACCGCGAGTACTGCGCCGGGCCAGAGGCGCGCGCGAGGAACCTAACCGACCCGTGCTCGCTAGCGCAAGTGCGCCAGGGCGCCCTGGGCCTCCGCCCTAGGGCATCAGGTCGCGGAGGGCGCCGCGCTGGCGCCCGTCGGCATCGAAGTTCTCAGGCGCCAGCCACGCCTCGAACGCGGCGCGGATCGCCGGCCATTCGTCGTCCGTGATCGCGTACCAGGCCGTGTCGCGGTTGCGTCCCTTCACGACCATGTGGTTGCGGAACACGCCCTCGAACGTGAAGCCGAAGCGCTCGGCCGCACGGCGCGAGGCGGCATTCAGGGCGTTGCACTTCCACTCGAGCCGGCGGTAGCCGAGCTCGTCGAAGGCGCGCCGGGCGAGGAGGTAGATCGCCTCGGTGGCGGCGGCCGTCCGCTGGAGCTCGACGCCGAACCAGATGTGCCCGACCTCGACGACGCCGTGGTCGGGATCCATCCGCATCAGCGACGCGATGCCCTGCGGGCGCTCGTCCGGCAGCGGCGCGATCGTGAAGAAGAGCGGGTCCTCCGAGCGCTCGGCGAACTCGAGCATCTTCCGCAGCTCGTCGGCGCTCTCGTAGGGCCCGTCCCAGAGGTAGGTCCAGATCGAGCGGTCGCCGTCCGGCGGGTGCGAGGCCGCGTAGAGCGGCTCGGCGTCACCCGCGGCGTCGACCGCACGCACCAGCACGTGCGCACCGCGCAGGGGCGAGCGGTCGGGCAGCCCGACCGGCTTCCAGTCGACCGGCCGTCCCAGCGGAGCGCCGTCGCCGCTCATGCCCGATCCTCGATCCCGGCGGCGAGCTTCGTCAGCAGCCGGTGGAGCTGCTCGCGCTCGCGCTCGGACAGCGGCGCGAAGAAGCGGTCACCGTGCGCCTTCGCCTCGCGACGCAGCACCTTCAGGATCTGCCGTCCGGCGGGCGAGAGCCTGATCTCGTAGCTGCGGCGGTCCTCCGAGCTGCGCACGCGCTCGATCAGCCCCCGCTCCTCGAGCGCGTCCATCCGCGCGACCATCGTGCTCGGGTCGATCCCGGCGCGCAGACCCAGGTCGTGCTGGGAGATCGGCTCCTCGGCCTCGAGGATCATCAGCATCCCGAAGTGCATCGGGTGCAGGCCGTGTGCGCCCACGATCTCGGCGAACGCGCTGAAGGACGCCGTCGAGACCTTCCTGAGCAAGAAGCCGGTCTGCGCGTTGACCGCGCCGTGGTCGGGGAACTTCACAACCTAATAATAAGCGTCACAAACCGTTTGTGATACATATGGTTCGTACCGTGATGGATCGACTGACAGACGCCGTCCTCCGCCACAAGCGGCTCGTCGCCGTCGGCTGGATCCTGCTGACGCTCGTCGGCATGGCCGCCGCCGGGCCGGCGTCAGCGAGGCGCTCGACCAGCGCTTCAGCGTGCCCGGCCGCGAGGGCTGGGACACGAGCCAGGAGATCCTGCGCAGTCTACGGCAACGGCGGCGAGACGCTGCCGTTCGTGCCGGTGGTCGAAGCTGCCCGAGGGCAAGACCGTCGACTCGCCCGGCGTGCGCGCGCGAGCTGCAGCGGGTCGAGGAGATGGCGCAGAAGGCCGTGCCGCGGCTCGCGCGTCGCGGGCTTCGGCTCGACCGGCGACCGGACGTTCGTCTCCGAGGACGGCCGCACCGCGTTCGTCTACGTCTTCCCGCCGCGCAGCGACGACCCGTTCGGCGCGCAACGTCGACGCCGATGCGCGACCTACCGCGACGCGCTGGAGGACGCGAAGGTCGGCGGGCGCGCCCGTGCTGCTGACCGGCTACGACGCGCTGTACGACTCCTCCGGCGAGGGCGACGAGGGCCCGGGCGTGCTGCTCGAGGCCGTGATCGGCGGCGTCGGCGCGCTGCTCGTGCTCGATCTTCGTGTTCGGCTCGTGCGCTGGCGCTCGTGCCGCTCGCCATGGCGATCTGCTCGATCCTCGTCTCGTTCCTGCTGCTGTTCGGGCCTCACCGCGATCACCGAGGTCTCGCCGATCGTGCAGTTCCTGGTCGCGCTGATCGGGCTCGGCGTGTCGATCGACTACGCGCTGCTCATCGTCGTGCGCTGGCGCGAGGAGCGCGAGAAGGGCCTCGAGGGCGACGAGGCGGTCGCCGCCGCGATGGCGCACCGCCGGCCGCGCGGTCGTCTTCTCGGGCACGACGGTCGCCGTCGGCCTGCTGGCGCTGATCGCGCTGCCGCTGCCGTTCCTGCGCAGCATGGGCTACGGCGGGCTGCTGATCCCGCTGGTCGCGACGGTCGTCGCGATCACGCTGCTGCCGGTCATCCTCGCGACGATCGGGCCGCGGCTCGACCGCCGCCGGATCCGCCGCCGCGACCGCAGCGCAGCGCTTCTGGCAGCGCTGGTCGGAGGGCGTCGTGCGCCGCCGCGGCGCTGGCCGCCGTGCTCGCGGTGGCGATCCTCGCCGCGCTGCTGCTCGCCGGCCACGGACCTGCACCTGGGCAACGCCGACCCGGACACGATCGCCAAGGAGGGCCCGGCGAAGGAGGGGCTCGACGCGCTCGACGACTCGGGCATCGGCAAGGGCGCGATCGCCCCGATCGAGACGCTCGTCGCCGAGGCCGACGCCGACGAAGGTCGCCGCCGCCCAGGCGGCAGGTCGAGGGCGTGCACGGCGCCGCGGCGCCCGGCGGGCGCCGGACTGGCGCAAGCGACGGCGACGGCGCTCGTGGCGGCGCGTGCCGAACGAGGGCGACGAGTCGAGCGCCGGGCCGCGACGCCGTCCAGGACGTGCATCGACGCCGCGCACGCGGCGTCGCCGAGCGCGCGCGTCGGCGGCAGCGGGCCGCTCAACGCCGACTTCATCGACGCGGTCTACGGCGTCGTTCCCGCTGATGATCGCGCTGATCTCGATCGCTCACGTTCCTGCTGCTGGCGCGGGCGTTCCGCTCGCTGCTGCTGCCGCTGAAGGCGGTGATCCTCAACGTGCTCTCGGTCGGGCGCCGCGTGGGGCGTGATGACGCTCGTCTGGCAGGAGGGCCACGGCTCCGACGAGATCTGGGGGATCGCCGCGACCGGCTCGATCGCCTCGTGGATCCCGCTGATGGTGTTCGCGTTCCTGTACGGGCTCTCGATGGACTACGAGGTGTTCATCCTCGCGCGCATGCGCGAGGAGTACGACCAGACGCGGCGACACCGACGAGGCGGTCGTGTTCGGCCTCGGCGCGCACCGGCCGGCTGGTCACGAGCGCGGCGCTGATCCTGTTCCTCGCGTTCGCCGCGATGGCCTCCGGGCCCGAGACCGACGTGAAGATCCTCGCGACCGGGCTGGCGGCGGGGATCCTGCTCGACGCGACGGTCGTCCGCGCGCTGCTCGTGCCCGCGGTGGTGTCGATGTTCGGGCGCTGGAACTGGTGGCTGCCGCCGGGCGTCGCGCGCCTGCTGCGCGTGCCGCCGTCGCCGGAGCCGGCGCCCGAAGCCGCCTAGGCGTCGCCCCAGACGTCCTCTCGGACAATCTCCCCGTCGCCGTCGTGGCGCGCGCCGAACGCGAGCAGCTCCAGGCCCTGGTCGCCGGCCTCGAACGTGCGCACGACGCGCGGCGCCACGCGGATCGCGTCCAGGTGGCCGACCTCCTTCACGTCGTCGTCCAGCTTCGCGCGCCCGCTCCCGCCGACGACGACGTAGACCTCCTCGGCGTCGTCGTGCTTGTGCGCGAACGCCATTCGCTTATCCGGCTTGACGACGATGAGCGAAACGCCGATCTGCTCGGCCTCCAGCTCCTCGTGCGCGAAATGGGCCTCCTGCACCTCTGCGAAGCCGAACTGCGGCGCCAGGTCCTTCACGTCTTTGAGGTTCTTGATCGTGTAGCTCATGCCCGGGAGTCAAGCACCCATTCGGGGCGGCCGATAACCGTGGGTGACCCAAGGAGGACCCATGGCGCGGATTCTCCGCGACCGGATGCGCGAGGAACGCGGCTTCACGCTCATCGAGCTGCTGGCCGTGATCCTGATCATCGGCATCCTGACGTCGATAGTGCTCAGCCAGTTCATCGGCCACAAGGACCGTGGCGAGGACGCGCAGGCGAAATCCAACGCCCGCAACCTCGTCACGCAGGTCGAGGCGTGCTTCGCGGCGAACGCGAACTACGGGAGCTGCAACACGCTCACCGAGCTCGAGGGCGCCGGCGGGATCCCGTGGGGCACGAACCCGGGCGAGGCGTCGGTGACCAGCGCGACGGCCATGTCCTACCGGATCGAGGCCACCTCGATCTCCAACCTCGGCGGCTCCCAGCACGTGTTCTCGATCGAGAAGGACACGACCACCGGGGTGATCACCAAGAACTGCACGCCGCTGGGCGAGGGCGGCTGCCCCACCTCCGGCGACTGGTAGCCGGTCAGGCGCGCCGCGCCAGCCACTCCGCCACCACCCGCCAGGCGCCGGAGCGCGGATCGATGTGGACGCGGTGGTGCCCGGGCGAGGGCTCGACGAGCTCAACCGCGTCGCCGGCCGACGTGGCCGCCTCGCAGTAGGCGCACGAGCGTTCGAGCGGGACCGTCTCGTCGTCGGCGCCGTGGACGACGAGCGTCGGCTTTCCGATGGGGACGAGCTGCATCGGGTCGGCGGCCGCGTACCGCTCCGGCACCTCGTCGGGGCTCCCGCCGAGGAACTCCCGCGCCGGCTGGCCTGCCCTCACCATGTCGAGAACGGCCGACTGGACGACAACGCGCCGGACCGCCACGCCCGGGTCCTCGCGCGCGGCCGCCCAGATCGCGAGCTGCCCGCCGGCCGAGTGGCCGACCACGTCCACGGAGTCGAGGTCGAGCCGCCCGCCGCCCACCTCGGCCAGGAGGTCGATCGCGGCGGCGACGTCGTCGAACGTCATCGGCCAGCCGCCGCGGTGCCGTCCCACGCGCCGGTACTCCACGTTCCAGGCGGCGAAGCCGCGCCGCGCCAGGTCACCCGCCAGCCCGCGCATGAGCGACTTCCCGTAGCGCGAGCGCCAGTAGCCGCCGTGCAGGAGCACCACGACCGCGTGCGGCCCCTCGCCCGGCGGCACGTAGAGATCCGCCCGCTGCGAGCGGGTCGGCCCGTAGCCGTGGCGCTCCGGCCGCGCGAGCACGTCGCGTATGAGCCGCAGCCGGGACGTCCTGGGCCCTACTTCTTCGCTGCTGCCTTTTTCTTCGGCGCGGCCTTCTTCTTGCCGCTGGACGACGCGGGCTTGCCGTTGCCGCCTGAGCCCTTGGTGTCCTTCTTCGCCTCCGCGAGGCTCGCCTCGAGCGCGGCCATAAGGTCGGGCACCGGCGCGGGCTCCTCGGCGGGCTGCACCGAGATCTCCTGGCCGTCGGCCTTCGCCTCGATCATCTCGAGCACACGCTCGCGGTAGGTGTCTTGGTACTTGTTCGGGTCGAACTCGGACGTGAGGCTCTCGATCAGCTGCTGGGCCATCTCGACCTCGCGCTTGCGCGTCTCGACGTCCTCACCGGGCGCCTCGTCGAAGGTGTCGGGGTCGATCACCTCGTCGGCGAAGTTCATGCTCGCCATGGCGAGGATCTCGCCCACCGGCCGGATCGCGACAAGCTGCTCCTTGGTCCGGATTACCACGCGCGCGATGGCGACCTTGTTGGCCTGTTTCATGGCCTCGACCAGCAGCTTGTAGGGCTTCTGCGCACCCTGCCCGGGCAGGAGGTAGTAGGGGTGGTCGTAGTAGAGCGGGTCGATCTCGTCGAGGTCCACGAAGTCCTCGATGTCGACGGTCTTCGTCTTGCGCGGCTCGAGCGCCTCGAGCTCCTCGGGGGTGATCACGACGTACTTGTCGGGGCTGATCTCGTAGCCCTTGACGATGTCGTCGTAGGGGACCTCCTCGCCGTCGGCCGGGCAGACGCGCTTCTGCTGGATGCGCACGCCGTCGGCCTCGTGGAGCTGGTGGAAGCGGACCGTCTTCTTGGATACCGCGCTGTAGAGCTTCACCGGGACGTTGACCAGCCCGAAGCTGATCGCGCCGGTCCATATCGATCGGGGCATGCGACGTATCTTCCCGCAAAGCCGCGCAATTCATCGCGGCCGGGAGGGAAATTGCGCCTTGACCCAACTTTGGGGGGCATAGGCGCGTTCAGTTACGGGAACAATCGAGACAGGGCAAGTATCGCCCAAGTACCCCTACAGAAGACGGAAGGAGTCCAGATGATCGGCATCATTCTCGCCGTTCTCTTCGCAGCCCTCGTTTACGCGATCTGCGTTGCTCTCGGCCTTCCGGCAATCGTCGGAATCATCGCCGCAATCCTCGTCCTGCTCGCCGGGATCCCAACCGGTGGATACGGGCTGGGCGGCAGGTTCGGAAGCCGCCACTACTAGGGCCTGGCGGCTTTCTGACGGCGGCGCCCGACCCCCTCGTGGGCGTCGCCGAGCCCGGTTGACCGGCGGAGGCCGTTGAGTCTCCGGCCCCGCCGGCAGCCGGGCGGTTTTCTAGTACGAGCGCGGTGCCCTGCGCTAGAAGCGCAGCACCGCGCCGATCGAGCCGTGCTGCTCGAGGCGCTCGCCGTGGTGGCGGACGCGCAGCACCTGCGCCGACTGGAGGATCGCCAGCTCGACCGCGTTCTCGGCGATGTCCTCGCGGCGCTCGAGCGGCCCACCGTCCGCGGGGCACTCGGTCAGCTCGAGGTCGGTGCCCACCCAGCCGCAGGAGCGGCAGTAGATGCCCGCCGCGTCGAAGCGGTCGCTCAGCAGCAGGATCTCGACGCGCCGCTCGGTGAGCGCGGCGATGGTGGGCTCGAGCCCAGCCGTGCCGCGGCCGCCGGTGCCCACTCCCTCCTCGAGCCGGTCGAGCGCCTCGCGCTCGCGCCTCTCGTCGATCTCGTTGATGAGCGGGGCCGCAGCCGTGCGGATCTGGTCGGGCGTCGTGTTCTCGACATCGACCTTGAAGCGCCCGGCCACGCGCTCGCGCAGGTACGGGTGAAGGATCCCCTCGAACTCGTTGACCGTCTCCTCCGGGCCGCCGAGCAGAATGCAGTCGAACGGCGAGCGCTTGAAGCGCCGGAACGCGACCTCGGCGCCGTGCTTGAGGTGCGAGCGGGCCTCCTCCTCGACGCTGCGCTGGTAGCGCGCCTGCGACAGGCCGCCCTGGTCGTGGCGGCCGTGGACCTCGTCCTCGACGACGGGCAGCTCCTCGAGCTGGTCGGGCGAGCCGCGCAGCATCCGCGTGACCTGGCGGTTGACGACGATGACGCACCAGCTCCCGCGCATGCCGAGCTCGGCCAGCGGCTCCACGAACGGGGAGTCGTCGACGACCGCGCGGGTCTCGATCGGTCGCGGCAGCTTGATCGCCTCGAACAGGTCCGCCGGGCCGCACGCGAACAGCGCCAGGCCGTGGGCGCCGTCGACGTCGAGCCGCCCGAAGAAGCCGCTCGCGCGGTCGATGTCGTCGCGCAGGGCCTTCTTGGCGTCGTGATCGAGATCGCCCGCGACGTCGCGCAGCTGGCGCTCCGCCTCGTCGATCAGCGAGCGCGCCTCGGTCGCGCGGGCCGGCGGCGTGGCGAACTCCGAGGGGTCGAGGTTGAGGAACAGGCTCAATACGCGGGCGCCTTCCGGCCGGAGGTCGGCCAGCCGGCGGAGCAGAGCGCTGTTGAGCTGGTTCGTCTGCAGGCGCCCGACAATATCGCCGGTCTACGAGAAGCGCGGCGCGGCCGACCAGTGGCCGGCGGAGTGGCGCGGCTGGAGCCGGTGACGCTCGATTACGGTGAGGAGGGCCTCGGAGGCGGACGGGCAGAACTGCGACCCGGCGTGGGTCCGAACCTCGGACACCGCGACCTTCGGCGGCAGGGCGGCGCGGTACGGGCGGTCGGAGACCATCGCGTCGTACGCGTCGCAGACGAACGTGATGCGGCTGAGCACCGGGATCTCGTCGCCGCTCAACCCGTCGGGGTAGCCGCGCCCGTCCCAGCGCTCGTGGCCCGACCTGATCGCGGGGGCGAGGTGGGCCAGGTCGGACACCGAGCCGACGATGCGCGCCCCGACCACCGGGTGACGCCGCACGAGCTCGACCTCCGGCTCTGTGAGCGGGCCGTTCTTCTGGAGCACGGCGTCGGGGACGGCCACCTTGCCGACGTCGTGCAGCAGCGCGACCTGCTCGACCTGCTCGACGTCGCGCGCCGCGAGCGACAGCTCGCTCGCCACGCGCACCGACAGGTCCACGACGCTGCGTGAGTGGTCGCCGGTGTAGGCGTCACGAGCTTCGATCGCGGCGAGGAGGGCCTGCAGCCCGCTGGTCTCCGCCTGCTCGCGGCGGAGCCGCCGGTCACGCTCGTTGCTCTCGATCTGGGCGCCGACCACACGGCCGAGCACGCGCAGGAAACCGCGGTCGCGCTCGTCGATCTCGTGCCCGTCGACGGGCCTGCAGACCAGGCTCCCGTGAAGGCGGCCCTCGCCCGTCTCGAGCGGGACGATCAGCGCACCGTCGGGAAGGGGGTAGGAGGCGTCGGGGGCGCCGTGGTTGAGATCGGACGCGCGTACGGTGCGCGACACGCAGACGATCTCGAGGCCGAGTTGCTCGCGCGCGGCGGCTATCGCCTGCGCGAGCGACATGCCGCGCTCGTCGCGGGGGTCGCGCTCAACCTCCCTCTGGTGTCTCCCGAACAACGCGTTCTCACCTTCTAGCCCCCCTGCCCCGGCTGCCGCCTTATGCGACCCTGCGGAGGAACTAACGCCAGAACGCAGCTCAGGTTGAGTCGTTACCCGCCATCTTGTTCGGCGTCCTCCGCGCGGATGTCCTCGAGCTCCTCCTTGCGCAGCTCGCCGTACTTCTTCCCGGTGGCCGGATCCTCGTCGTCGATGTTGTGCGGGCCGCTCGCCTCGGGATCCTGCGCGCCCGGCGCCTTGCTGGGGTCGGACTTCGCCGACTCCCACTCGGAGCGCGTCTCCTCGGTTCGCTTGCCGAGGCGCTTCGACTCGTGCTCGAGGCGGTCGACCTCCTTGTCCAGCTCGTTCGCCCGCTCGTCGTACTCCATCCCTGCCTCCCGTCGTCAGTCGTCCTCGCGCTCCGCTTCGCGCTCGGCCTCGGCCCGTTCCTCGAGCTTCTCGCGGAGATAGCTTGCCCGGTCCGCGCGCCGCTCATGCTGCTCGGTGTCGTCGGGCGTGGCGCCGGCCTCCGCGGCCTCGCGCTCGGCCCGCTCGCGCTCGAGCTGCTCGATCCGCAGCTCCTGTGTCGTGGGGTCCTCCTCCATGCCGGCGAGCGTACCCGTCAGAGGCGCTTCGCGATGGCCGCGGCGAGCGCTCCCACGAGCGGGTCGGCGGGCACGCCGGCGACGGTGCCGTCGACCGTCTGGACGATCGCCAGCCCGTCGTCGCTCTCGACCTCGGCGTCGAGCTCGACCGGGATCGGCGTTGCCGAGCCGGGCAGGAGCGCCGATCCGATGCGGCCCAGGAACCCCGCCAGCGGGCCGAACTGCTGGCCGGCGTAGTCGCTCACCTCGGACACGGTGGTGGTCGCGCTCACCGCCAGGTGGTACGGGTCGTCGTGCTCGCCCCGCGTGAGCGTGAAGCGCGCGATCTTCAGCGGCCCGGCCGTGAGCGTGTCGAGGCGGACGTCGGCCTCGGCGAAGCGGTCGAGATCGTCGAAGACCCTGCCGCGCTCGCTCTCGAGCGGGATGTCGAGCTCCTTGCCGCGCACGGTGATGCGCTGCCCGCGGTCGAAGAGCAGGCGGACGGCCGGCAGCGCGTCGATGTCGACGGTGGCCTCGCCGCCGTCCTCCGTGAGGCGCTTCTCGGCGCGCCGCTCGAGGTAGGAGGGCACGAGCACCTGCGTTGCGAGGAACGCGAGCAGCACCGTTGCAAGTCCGATGAGGGCATAGAGCACGCGGCGGTCCATGTAAGCGAAGTCTGACGAGCGGTTCATTTCTCCCGGTTAAGGATCCGCCTGACTGGGAACAAGTGTTCGAAGTTCGTCGAAGCGCCGAACCGGCCAGCCGAGGGGCCAGCCGCTGGCCGAGATTGGGGAGACGCTCCGCAGTGCGTTCTGTCGCAGGTATTGCCGTTGTTGCCATGCTCGCCATCGCCGTCTACGGGACGGCCGTCGCCACCGGCGCGAGCCGTGAGGCGCCGTCCTCGGCGGTGGGCAGCACGAACATCAGGCTCAGCTATGTGCCGCCCGCCGACGCGAGCCCCGCGGAGCCGAGCGACGAGCTCCGCTGGCCGGTCCGCGGCGATGTGACCGGACGCTTCGGCGAGCAGCGCGGCGGCCACACGCACGCCGGCATCGATGTGCCGCTCCCGGTCGGTACGCCGATCCGCGCCGCGAGCGCCGGCCGCGTCGTGATGCGCGAGGAGCAGAGCGGCTACGGCAACTACACCTGCATCGCGCACGTGCGGATCACGACCTGTTACGCGCACCAGTCCCGCTTCGCCACCAAGCAGGGCGCGCGCGTCGAGCGCGGCGAGGTGATCGGCCGCGTGGGCGACACCGGCACCTCTTCCACTCCCCACCTGCACTTCGAGGTCCGCCGCGGCACGCGGCCGTGGGGCAAGCCGCTCGACCCGGCGAAGTACCTGACCTAGAATCGCCGGACCCGGAGAGGTGGCCGAGTGGCTGAAGGCACTCGCCTGCTAAGCGAGTAAGGGGTGCAAGCTCCTTCGCGGGTTCGAATCCCGCCCTCTCCGCTGCAGCAAGCACATGCGCCTGGGCCCAGATCGGCAACTGCCGCCTCGTCGTGATCAACACCGCAACCCCCCCTACTGAGACGCCATTCGGCCCCGCGACGATCATCGCCACGGCGGCGTCGGAGGACGCCACGCTCTCCCTCGCGGGCGGCGTCAGCGTCGCCGCGGGCAGCTACAACGTGCGGGTTCAATGCTGGGGGAACGTGAACAACACGATGGGCTTCATGCGCGGCTCGCTCACCGTGACGGTCGCGCCGACGTAGCCACCCGTCAGCGCCCCACCTGAGATGTCACAGGAGAACCTCGAGCTCGTCCAGCGCTGCTACGCGATGGTCAACTCGATCGGGCGGACGGAGGAGTTCGTCGATCCGGAGGAGGTCGCGCCGGACATCTGGGCCCGGTTCGCGCCCGATTGCGAGCTGCACGAGCGCCCCGACCTGCCGGACGCGAAGACGTACAGGGGGAGGGACGAGTCGAAGGCCTTCTGGCGCAAGACCCAGGAGCTGTTCGCGGAGGTGCGATGGGAGCCCCTCGACGTGATCGACCTCGGCGAGGTGGTCGTGGTCGAGGCGCGCTTCGTGGGACTCGGCCGCGGCGGCGACGTCCCGTTCGAGGCCGCCGAGACCAACGTCTTCTGGTTCCGCGACGGAATGATCGTCAAGCTCCAGGCGTTCCCCACGAAGGAGGAGGCGCTGGCGGCAGCGGAGGCGGGTGCCTAATCCCGGCATCGAAGACGAGCCGGTCCGCATCGTGCCCTACGACACGGCCTGGCCGGCGCGGTTCGAGGAGGAGCGGGCCGCGCTCGCGGAGCTGCTCGGCGATGTCGTCACCGGCGGCATTCACCACATCGGGAGTACCGCCGTGCCCGGCCTCGCGGCTAAGCCGATCATCGACATCCAGGTCGGGGTGGCGGACCTCGAGATCGCTCGCTCGTGCATCGAGCCGCTGGCCGCGCTGGACTACCTGTACGCGCCGTACCGCGCCGACGAGATCGCGTGGTTCTGCAAGCCGAGCCCGGAGCGGCGCACGCACCACCTGCATCTCGTGCCGGTCACCTCGCCGCGGTTCGGGGCCGTGCTCGAGTTCCGCGACCTGCTGCGCTCCGATCCTGAGGTGGCGCGCGAGTACGAGGCGATGAAGCGGCAGCTCGCAGCCACGTTCGAGCGCGACCGCGAGGCCTACACCGAGGCCAAGCAGCCGTTCATCGAGAGCGCCCTCGACCGCACGCGCTGAGCGCCTCCTCGAGCGTGCCGTGCTGCTCGATGCGCGCGAGCCTCCCGTCGCGCATCCAGTAGGCCCAGTACTCGTCGATCTCCAGCTCGACCTCGTTGTGCGAGCGCAGCTGGAAGCGGATCGTGGCGACGAGCACGTCCTCGTCGACCGCGGTCACCTCCCTCGCGGCGGGCTTGATCTCGGCCCAGCTCTCCAGGACCTCGTCCATCGCCCGCCGGATGCCGTCGCGGCCGTGATACTCGGTGTGCCCGACGAGCTCGCCACGCGACACGAACACCACGTCGTCCGCGTAGATCTCCCACAGGAAGTCGCCGGTCTCCGCATAGTGGTCGAGCGATCGGCGGATGGTCTCGGCGTGGTCGGCGATCGGCGTAGTGTGACCGGTACGGTCCCGTCCGTGTCCGAGCCGGTCGAGGTCGTGCGGCGGTGCTACGACGCGTTCCAGCGCCAGGACGTCGACGCCTTCATGACGCTCTTCCACCCCGAGGTCGAGGTGGACCTGTCGCGCACCGCGCCGGACCTCGGGACCTATCACGGCCGCGACGGAATGCTCGAGGGCTGGCGCAAGTGGCGCGGGGCCTGGGAGCGCTACGACGCGAAGATCGAGGAGCTCGTCGCGTCGGGCGACCGCGTGCTCGCGCTCGTCCGCATCAGCATGCGCTCCCGCGGCCAGGGCATCGACACCGAGCTCGTGGGCGCCGACCTCTTCACGGTGCGCGACGACCTGATCGTGCGGTTCGCGAACTACTTCGACCGCGACGATGCGCGCCGCGACGCGGGCTTCTGAGCGCCCAGCTCGCACGAAGAACCCGCTCCTAGCGGACGGTCGCCGGGTTGGGACTGGTCAGAGGCCGAGAAGCCGGGCACAGTGTGATCCGGTACCCCCGAGCCCACGTAGGAATACCGATGCACACCTTCCGATGCACCCGCTGCGCAGCCGTCTCATACAGCGCCACGTCGCTTGAGCGACTGAGCGCCGGCGACCGCTGCGTGCACTGCGGCGGAGGGCTCGCCGCGACCGCCCGGGCACCCGAGTTCAGGGCCTCCCGCGGCGGTGGCGAGGAGGGATCCGGCCGCTACCCTCTGCGCCCGGGCGCCCGTAGCTCAGCTGGATAGAGCGTCGGTCTACGGAACCGAAGGTCAGAGGTTCGAATCCTCTCGGGCGCGCTCAAGGAAGCCCAGCATTTGCGGGGCTTTCGCGTACTAGGACGGTTCGATCGGTCTCGAACGTGTCCCGGATGAGTCCCGAAAAGGTCCCGAAAGTTTCAGGTCGCGCAGCGCCCCGCCCTCGAAGGTCGCGGGGCCGAACCCCGTCCGCGGTTCACGAGAACGCGCGCAGCGCGAACGGTCGCAGGCGGGCCTCCTAGCTCCCCGCCGCGGTTGCCTGGTTGTCCTCGCGCACCGCGCGTTTAAGGGGACTTGACCATTAAGGACGGTCAAGGCAAACTCGACGGGTGGCTCTGACTCGTACTGCGGCGCTCGCGGCCGGGTTCGCGTTCTCGCTTGCGCTTCCGGCGGCATCGGCCTGGGCCGAGGGACGCTGGATGCCGCCCCGCGAACTCACCGGCGAGCGCGCGGTACTCCCTCAGGTCGAGATCAGCGCGAGCGGCGAAGGGATCGCGTCCTGGTCCTCATTCGGTCCCGACCGGGGCCGCGGGGGCGGGCCCGTAGCAATGGCCATCAGGCCACCGGGCGGTCAGTTCGGTCCGTCTCGTGGCGTCACGCCCCCGGCAGCTGGCTTCGGCGGAATGGTGACAAACGAGTTCGGCGACGCGTCGCTCTTCTTTTACGACGAGCAGCGCAATCTGCATGAGGTCTTTCGCCCGGCGCTGGGAGACCTCATGGCTCCGGTCGAGGTCGGCGACTGGGAGCGCCCATCCATGGACGCGACAGGAAACGTCACTTTTCTCGAAATCCGAACCGCGCGGAACCGTGACGACGGCCGACACCTCGGTGACACGCTCGAGGTCGTCAGGCGCAGCCGCGACGGGACGTTCGGCCCGGTACGCCGCATCGTCCGCAGCGGGATGGTCTACAACGCTGATTTCCACGCTGACCGCGCGGGGAACGTCACGCTTGTGTGGCGCGAGCGACCGGTGGAGGGAGGAAATCCCCAGCCATTTGTCGCCACCGCTCCGGTGGAGGGTGAGTTCTCCGCGCCTCGACCACTGGCATCGCCCGCGCCGGACCACGGCACAGCCGGATCATGGATACGGCTCGTGACGAACGACCGCGGTGACCTACTCGCCGCCTGGGGACAGCAGGCGTCCGATGCGCAGTACAGCGTCGACCATGTGCTCCACTCGTCGTTCCGACCCGTAGGTGGCGACTTCGGTCCGGTCGAAGCGGTGCCGCTGCCAGAGGAAGCCAATCCAGGCCTGTTCGGCTGGGACATCGCGATGGACGCGACCGGCGAGGTCGTGGCAGCGTGGGGCTCGTCAAACGGCGTGTGGGTCGCAACACTGCCAGCGTCGGGGCCGTGGGTCCAGGCGCGCTCGGTGTCGCGTCGGGGCCGAGACTCTCGAGCCTCGCCCTCGCTCGCCATCGATGGCAAGGGCACGGCAACGATCGCGTACGTCGAAGCGCTTACACGCTTCGACGAGAACGGCTACGGGCGGCCGGCCGGGATGCGGATGATGGCGGTGCGCCGGCCGCGCGGCGAGAGGCTCGGAGAGCCGGAGACCTTGGCGAGCGCGAAGAACATGTTCACACCAGACGTGGCGGCCGATCCGCTCGGAAATGCGATCGTCGTGTGGAGCCACGACGAGGTCGGCTCGTGGGATTCCTCCCGGACCGAGAAAGGCATCGATTCGGCGATCTGGGACGCGCGCGAACCGAGCATCAGCCGATTCCAGTTCGAGCCCGACGCGCAGCTGCCGGATGGTGAGGGTCCCGCTTTCGAGTACGCGCTGAGCGAGGCGGCTCAGCTGACGATCACGGTCGAGCGCAGCGCGCGTCGGCCAAAGCGCGTGGCCAAGCTCAAGTTCCGGGCGGGTCGTGGCGTCGGCGCCCGAGCAATCGACGAGCGGTTGGCGAGGGACCTAAGCGCGGCGGGTACGTACCGGGCGACGATCGTCGCCCGCGACTCTGCCGACCGCCGCTCAAAGGCGCGCCGGGTCTCGTTCGGCTCACTGAAGCGCCGCTAGCTGGTCAAGTAGTCGCGCTTGGCGTCCGTCGGCTACGGCACGCACAAATTTGTGCTGAGTGCTTGACAGCTATTCACATCGCGTGATAGGCAGGTAGCGCGAACGGATTCGCGCCAAACGGGAGGGAGCCCGTAGGACTCGCAGCTTGGGCTCTGCCCGTGGGAGGTGCGCCTTGCGCGCTCAGGATCTCGCACGCCCGCATCCGCGGACGCGCGCCGTCATCGTGTCTATCGTCGCCGCCCTGCTCGTGGTCGCCGGCGGGGCGGCCGCGGGCGAGGGCAGCCGCGAGCATCCGATGACGAGCGATCCTCGGTCGCAGGCCGCCGCCCGCGAGGCAAAGGAGCAGCGGGACCGCGAAAAGGCGCGCCGTGCGACCCCGGAAGCGCGCGCTGCGCGCGAGCGGTCTCGCTTCGCGTACGCGGATGCCTCGAACGAACGCGCGCGGCAGATCGCGAAGGAGAAGTTCCGCGGCGTCGTGCTCCAGGACGTCTGGGAGGACCTCAACCTCCAGGCCGACGAGAAGCTCGTGCGCTACGAGGGGGAGAACGGCGCCCTCGTAGAGAAGGAGGGCGTGAAGGGCCGCGCTGTGGTCGAGTCGAGCGTCCCGCTCCAGGTTGAGGACGAGCGCGGCGAGCTGGCTCCCGTCGAGCTGGCCCTGGAGGAGAACGGCGACGAGCTCGAGCCGAAGAACCCGATCGTCCCGATGCGCTTCGCCAAGGACGCGCGCAAGGGCGTCCTGCTCGAGCGCAGCGGCATCCGCGTCAAGCCCCGGCACGCGCCGGCCCCCGACGCCTCGCCGATGGAGCCGATCGCGAACAAGCCATTCACCGCCAACGTCGAGCGCGACACCGACTTCTGGATGACCCCAACGCAGGCCGGCGTCGAGACCTTCCACCAGCTCCGGTCGGCCGAGAGCCCTGAGCGCGTGACGCTCGACCTCGACCTGCCGGGCGGCGCGCGTCTGCGCAAGCTCGATGATCCGACAGGCCGTCTCGAGGTGGTCAAGGGGAAAGATGACGAGCGCATCGCCATCGTGCAGCCGGCCTACGCCAAGGACGCCGAAGGCCACAGCGTCCCGGCCAATTACTCGATCGAGGGCGACGAGCTGTCGATCGACGTCGCCCACCGCGCCGGCGACTTCATGTACCCGATCCTCGTCGACCCCGAGATCAGCGAGTGGTACACGTTCGCCGACGGGATGAACAACGACTACTGGGTGCCCGACTCTCCCGGGGGCGGCTTCGCCGGGGGGATCCTCGAGAACTACGGCGGCCTCCATCGCGGTCTCTACATCTACGCCTGGCAGGGCGTGAACTACGGCTACCGCCAGTTCGCTCAGTTCTACCTGCGCCCCTACCGCCCCACGATCCACATCCCCCGGGCCGACTTCAACACCAGCCTGCATAGCGTGTGGGAGCAGGCCCACACCTGGAACGGGATCTGGAACCCGACCCAGGGCTTCCGCGAGGGCTACTGGGAGTCGGGCCCCTCGTACACCGACGGTCATTGGAGAACGGTCTGCGTCGAGAACGACCTCGGCAATGGCGCGCCCCAGGACGTCGGCCCCCCGGACTGCGGCTGGGACGAGGGCGAGTCGAACAACCACGCCACCTTCGCGATGGTCATGGACTGGGGCGGCGCCGCTGGGGGCGAGCAGTACAACGTGCTCAAGCGCGCCGCGGTGTTCATGTGGGACCACGAGTATCCGAACCTCCACCAGGTCACCCCGCACCAGCAGATGCGCCCCTGGGCCGATACCGACGTGATCGAGGTCCGCGGTTCGGCCAACGACCCAGGCATCGGGATGGAGTGGGTCAAGCTGCGGGCGCCGAACCACCCTGCGTGGGCCGGTCGCTATCGCGACAACGACAACGCTCCGCACGATCAGGTTTCGCCGGCCTGGGGTTGCACGGGCACGCGCCAGCAGCCATGCATCGAGAACATCAATACTGGCTGGGACGTCAACTCCACCGAGTTCATCGATTCGAACTACAACCCGGTGGAGGGAGAGATCCCGGTCGAGGGAGTCGCCCAGGAGAAAATCGGCCGCCAGAACAACAAGAACCTCGCCACCTTCCGAATCGACCGGACCCGGCCGAGCGCGCTGAACCTCGGCGGAATCGCCTCGACACCCGGCAAGTGGTTCAAGGACGGTCAGCAGCACGATCTCACCCTCGCGCCGCAGGACGCCTTCTCGGGCGTCCGCTGGCAGAAGGTGCAGACGCTGCCCCACAGCGAGCCGAAGCCGCAGCACCACCAGGTGCGCGACAACTTCGAGCGCACGACGACGAGCGGCTTCGGAACCGCCGAGCTGGGTGGAACCTGGCGCGTCGTCGATCCGGATGCCGACTACCGCACGAACGGCAGCGAGGCGACGATCACGAAGACCAACGACGGCCACAATCCGATGATCGAGCTCGGGGGCGCGAGCCTGATGGACGTCAACGCCAAGGTCAAGATGCGCTTCCCGGTCGCGTCCGGCCACGTTGACGGCAGCCTGGTGTTGCGCAAGCAGCCCGGCGACTGGACCGCGCCGCATTACAGGTTCGCCTTGTCGCGCACGCCAACCGGCGAGATCAACGTGCACGGACACCAGCAAGGGGCGAACTGGGCCGGCAAGACCGTGTTCGGTGGGACTGGAACGGGGCTGCACCAGCAGTCGTTCTTCGACGGCTTCTACCTCCGGGTGCGGCTGGTCGGCAAGAACCCCGTGCGGGTCCAGGCGCGCGTATGGAAGGCCGGCACCGAGGAGCCGGTCGGCAACTGGCTCGTCAACACCTCCTACGAGCCGATCGAGGTCGAGACGACGCAGAAGCCGGGCATGGTCGGCTTTTGGACGTGGGACAACAGTGCGGACGCGGCGACCGTCGCCTTCGACGAGTTGTCCGCGGCTACCTGGGCGGACACCACGTTCGATCGCGGCTGCAGCGCGCAGACGGGCTGCCCGCGCGGGCCGAGCGATACCGCCTCTACGCACACGTGGGACACGACGCAGTTCAACGAAGGGGCCGTCGACTTCCGGGTGACGGCAACCGACCCGGTCGCCGCTACCGCGCAACAGGAAACGATGGGCCACTCGCTCACGGAGGAGTTCTCCGTCAAGTTGGACAAGACCGCACCGACCCTCACGCTGAGCGGCGAGCTCTACGCCAGGCGGCACAACCAGACCCCTCCCCAGACGCTCGAGGCCGGCGAACACAACCTCCACATGAACGGCAAGGACGGCCGCAGTGCCCCGGGCGGCAAGGACGGGTCGGGCATGCAGCGGCTGCGGGTGTTCGTCGACCGGCGGCAGAACCCGGACGGCAGCTACGACCCGGCTGACGAACCGGAGTACGACGACTCCCAGGCAGCCCCTGAGGGGAACGCCGACATGGACCGCGACTGGACCTTCTCGACCGGCGAGTACACACCGGGACAGCACAAGATCATGGTCGTCGCGACCGACCAGGTGGGGAACGAGAGCGCGCAGATCTTCGACGTGAACGTCGGGGTCGTATCCGTGGACTTCTCCGACAAGCTCGGCCTCGAGAACTGGTTCGAGTACGACTCGACCGAAACGGGTGCAGGAACACGCGCGCACGTCAACCTCGCGACCGGCAACCTCGTCTGGCACTCGACGCCGGTGGTGAACCCGGGTCGCGGCCTGTCGAGTGTCGCGAACGTGACGTACAACTCGCAGATCCGGCCGGCGGACATCGCGTCGCGTGTGGACATCGGCTACAACCAGATCGGCAAGGGCTTCTCACTCGGGATCTCCGGTCTGACCCGCGTGAACGAGCCGCTCGACGTGACCACGGCGGCGGCAGGCGTGGTGACGATGATCGACCCCGACGGCACGCGCCACCGGTTCGAGCGGAGCAACGCGGCAGAGCCGGATGTCTACGACCCCCCACCGGGCGTGCAGCTTCACCTGCGGCGCTTCTCGGCCGGGGTCGGCCCGGTCAACACGCCCGGTGCGCTGCTCCAGGACAAGAAGGCGTGGGCGGCGACCCGCCCCGACGGGGTCACCTACTTCTTCGACGGAGGCGGCTGGCCTACCTCGATTCAGGACCGCAACGGCAACGAGCTCCGCTACGACTACGAGTACCGGTCGCTGGCAGGCGGCGCCTGCCCAGTGACGGTCCCGGCAGAGCTGAACCTGCTGGGTCAGTACGTTTGCACCCGACGTCTGGTGCGCGTGATGGACCCGGCTGGCGTCGAGGCCGAGCACAACCCGAATCTCTCGGAAGACGAGAAGAACAGGAAGAGGGACGAGCGAAGCCTGAAGCTCTCCTACCTCGACCACAAGCTGGTCGACCTCGGGCTCACCAGCCTTGTGAGGACCAGCCGCGTCTCCGAGATCAAGGATCACGCCAACCGGATCACGCGGTTCGAGTACGAGGGCGACTACCTGACGCGGGTCATCCAGGCAGTCGGGAAGAGCTACGCGGGCACCACAACCGAGCGCGACTTCGAGTTCGCCTACGAGGGCGACAACCTAGACATCAACTCGCTGATCTGGCAGCGCAAGCTCACCCGCGTGACCGACCCCGAGGGCGCGCACACCGACTTCCGCTACCCCGAGGCGATCGACTCCGGGACGATGGACTCACTTGCAGGTCGACGTGTGAGGCTCGTCCACGATCGCGACGACCCAGGAAACCCGGGCGCTCCCGACGACACGTCGCCAGCGCCCAGCACCTACAACCAGGCGGTGACGGCGGAACCGGGCCTGCAGTCGTACCTGGCGGCTCGGCGAGAGCGCCGGTCCCGCCGCGAGCGACTCGAAGGGCACGCGCCATGGTGTCTACGCCGGGGCGCAGCCCGGCGCGCGCGGCGCGGTCGCCGGCGACTCCGACACCGCGGCGACCTTCGACGGCGTCGACGACCAGGTGACGCTGCCGGACGTCGGGTCGACCGTCGACTTCACGATCGAGGGCTGGCAGAAGATCGCCGACGACTCGAACCCGAACACCTCGTACGGCAACAACACGCTCTACGGGGAATACGCCAAGGTGCGGCTGATGCCCCGGCCGTCGGGGTACTACGCCGGCGTCACGCTCGGCGGGACCGAGTACGCGCTCCAGGGGACAACCGCAACGAACGTCGCGGGCTGGGTCCACTGGGCCATGGTCCGCTCGGGAAGCTCGCTGACCGTATACCGGAACGGCGTCGCCGTGAATACTCGCAACGACCTGCCGGCGACCGCGTCGGCGTCGATCGGCGGCTGGATCGGGCGTCAGGAGGGCTGGACGCCGGCTTACCCGACCGAGGGTGCGATCGACGACGTCGCCGTGTACAACAGCGCGCTCTCCGCCGCGACCGTGGCGGCGCACAACACCACCGGCACGCCCAGCGCGACGAACGGCGAGTCCGGGGTCGGGAGCGGCACGTCCTACCTGTACACAGACGCGCCCGGTGGCTGCTCGAACGCGCCGCGCTGCACCGCCGTCACCGACCCGCTCGGGCGGAAGACGGACTACCGCCTCGACGACGCCGGGCGCATGATCGAGGTGCAGGACGCGATGCCCGCCGGACGCCGCGGCAAGACGCTGCTCGTGTGGGACACCGACAACAACGTCGCGACCGTGGTGAAGGGTGCCGACAGCCCGGACGAGTCGCGCCAGAACATGACCTACAACCACAACGGGCAGCTCACGCGGGTCGTCGACGGGCTCGACCGCGTCACGACTCTCGCGTATCGCAGCGGCCCGGGCACGCTCCAGGCAGAGCGCCAGCGGCCGGTCGTCGGCGGGTCGATCGACACTGGCAAGACCTTTGTGTCGGATCTGCTGACCCTCAGCCGGCCCGGCGGCGCGACGTTCGCGTTCGAACCGGACGACAGGGGCAACGTCCTCAGCCAGACCGACGCGGACGGCAACCGGGCCGAGACGTACTTCGACCCGCGCGGCCAGATAACGCATGAGATCGACTGGTACCACCCGAGCCACCCGATCGACGCGCGTACGAACCCGAAGAACGTCACGGCGTACTGCTCGTTCGACGACAACGGAATGCCAAGGGAGATGTGGACGGCGCGCGGAGCGGCGATGCCGAGCCGCTCGAACACTGACTGCAGGACGTACTCGAACAGCAACCCCTATCGCTGGCTGTTCATGTACGACGTCGTCGGGAACCTTGAGGAGGCCACCGATCCCCGCGAGGGGCGCAACGGCGTCCCCGACACCTCGCGCACACGCTTCACGACCAAGCTCGACTACGACGAGCTCGATCGCCTCCGCAAGGAGACGATCCCGCGCGATTCCCGTGGCGCGGCGGTCGAGGCGCACGACCGCACGTACACCTTCGACCGCAACAACAACCTGACGCATGAGACCGACCGCAACGGCTCGACCGTCACGCGCACGTACACGCCGATGGACCTGCTGCGGGACACCACGTCGCCGAGCGTGCCGCACTACGTGGCCGCGGGCGCGACCACCACCGACGCCGAGATCACCCGCTACCGCTACGACGTCGTCGGCAACAGGATCCTCGAGACCCGACCCGAGGGCAATCGCTCGGGGGCAAGCGCGGACTCGTTCACGACCGAGTTCAAGTACGACCCGGTCGACCGCCTGATCGTCGAGACGCGGCGGTCGCGTGGAGCGCCGGCGTCGACCCACGCCGACCTTGTCACCTCCTACGCGTACGACCGCCGGGGCAACCTGATCGGACTGACCGACCCGCGTACGAACGCGGAGAACGTGACGATCGCGCCCGAGAACAACGCGCTCAACGGTCCGCGCCGCTTCACCTACGAGTACGACGACGCCGACAACCGGACGGCGTCGGTGGAGGACCCCGGCGGACCCGGTCGGCTCAACCTGAAGACCCAGCTCGACTACGACGAGCGCGACAACCTGCGCTTCGTGACCGACCCGCGCGGCACGGTCACGACGAGCACGACCGACTTCCGGACAGAGTACGTCTACGACCTCCGCGACCAGAAGACGGCCGAGGTGGACGCTGTCGGAGGCCGGACCGAGTGGGAGCGCCGACCCGACGGTCGCGTTCTGTCCCGGACGGCGCCACGCGGCACAGCCACGGTGGACCTGGCGGATGACTTCAAGGCCGAGTACGACTACTACCCCGACGGTGAGCTGCTCTCGTACAAGCTCCCCTCGGCCGGCCCGAACCAGTACGCGTCCGGCAAAGGCACCGTGACGTTCACGCGCGACTCAGTCGGTGACCCCACGGAGATCGAGGACGCGCGCGGCAACACGTTCACGAACAGCTTCTACGACACGGGCGAGCTCGCGACGACTCAGCGACCTTCGTTCTGGAGCGCCGAGCCGAACGCCAACGGAGCGGACGAGATCTCGGCGCGTGGGCCCGGTGAGCCGGCGTCCGGTGCCGACTCTGCAGGCGGCGACAGCGTGAGCGACGTCGACCCGACGGCGATCGACCCGAGCCTGCCCGAGTCGGAAGGCCATGGCGATTTCGGCGACGTCACGCCCGAGTCCGTTCCGGGCCTCCTCCCGCGCGCTGGAACGACGAGCTTCGAGTACGACGGCGAGATGCGGCTCACGAAGGTCTCCGAGCAGTGCTCCGACTGCACGACGACGCTGACTCGCGATGCCCTCGGGCGCGTGGCTGCCGTCAAGATCCCGCTCGATCTGTCCGCGTCTCCGAAGTCCTACATCGAGACGGCGTACCACTACGACCGGCACGGCAACGTGAGGCGCTTCGTCGACGGCGAGGGCGACGCGACCGACACGGCCTACGACCAGTTCGACCGCTCCGTTACGCGCTCTGAGCCGTCCGCTCAACAGGGTGGCAGCAACACCACAACGTGGCGTTACGACGCGAACGGGAACGTCACCCTGGTCGAGACTCCGAAGGGGACGTCGACGACCACTGCCGATGATTTCGCCGATCGGATGACCTACGACGCGATCGACCGGCTGCTGACGCGCGAGAACGGAATCAAGCGCTCCTACGCGAACGGAACGGTCACCCAGGGCGAGCGAACCACGTTCGAGCGCTACGACCGAGCTGGGAACCTCGAACTCGTGCGCTCGCCGCGCGGAAACGCGCCGGACACCCCCGCCGGCGAGCGCGACAAGTTCCTCACCGAGCACGCGTTCGACGCCCTCGACCGGGTTACGAAGAGCACGGACGGACTCGACGGCGAGACCTGCTTCGAGTTCGACGCCAACGGCAACTTGACGAAACGCACCTCGCCGGGGACTGACAAGACCTGCGGCTCGTCCGGAACCCGGATAGCGGAGTGGACCTACGACGGACGCGACCTGCCGTGGGCGAAGACCGTCGGCTCGGGCGGGGCGGTGCGAACCCACATGACGGAGTTCGACGCAAACGGCAACCTGCGCCGGGTGGTGAAGCCGCGCGGCGTCAGCGGCGTGCTGCCGACCAGCGCGGACGGTGCGCCGCAGACGACGCTGCCCACCGACGAGAGCGTCCCGTCGCAGGGCGGATTCAACAACGCCACCAGGCACGCGACCGTCTACGAGTACGACGCCAACAACCTGCTGACGGCGATGCACATGCCGCGCGGCGACGACAGCGCGAGCGCGGCCGACCGCGCGCACTGGCGGCGCGACTTCCATCGCGACGCGCGCGGGCGAGTCGACTACATGAACGCGGCGTACGAGTGGGGTGGCGACAAGACCGAGCGGTGCAAGGAGCATCCGCCCACCGGAGGCAACAACCTTGAGTGCAGCGCGCGGACGAGCTATGCGTACTTCGACTCCGGCTGGATCAAGAGCACGACGGAGCCGGTAGCGACTGATCCCGACGATCCGGCGGCGACCCCACGGCAAGTCGGCGGGGCGCTGATCGCATACGACTACTTCAAGGACGGCAATCAGAAGAGCTGGAAGGTGGTCGACAAGGACGGCAACCGTCGTCGCCTGGTGACGCGAACCTACTGGCCGAGTGGGCGGCTCAAACACCGAGAGGGAGAGTTCGGTCCGAGCGACATGACGCCGCTCAAGTACGACTATGAGTGGGACCGCAACGGCAACCTCACGAAGATGTTCCACGACCCGAAGGGGCCGCAGGAGGACCGCACGACGCTGTTCACCTATGACGAGGCGGATCGGGCCACGCTGACAAACGAGCTGCCGTTCGGCGGAGGGACGAACCAGCGCGGCAAGGACACGCGCCTCATCTACGACGAGAACGGCAACGTCGCGACGCGCAAGACCGACGGCCGACTCGAGCCGACGCAAGCCGATCCCGACCGCTACGTCGGCGGCAAGGTCGCGGCCTTCACCTACGACGCGCTAGACCGCGAGCTGAAGGCGCAGACGACGAAGGGGTCGACACAGCGGACGGTCAAGACGTGCTATCTGCCCTCTGGCCAGCGCGAGAACCGCACGCGGCTGAACGACACGGACGCGGATCCAGACTGCGGGGACTACACGGCCGACAAGCTGCGCGCCCGCGACAGCTTCACCTACGACAGCGCCGGCCGGCTGCTCTCGAAGGAGCGCGACCCGCGCACCGGCACGACCAAGACCCAGAGCTACAGCTACGACGAGAACGGGAACCGCAAGGATGACGAACGCGGGACGCACGTGTTCAACTCGCGCGACCAGCTTGTCAAGTGGACGCGCAAGGACGACGACGAGACGCGCAACCGCGGCAAGGCGGTCACCTACGCCGTCAACGGCTCGGGTGCGGTGCTCGAGAAGAACGACGAGGCGCCCGCGGCGGACGGCGGCGGGAAGTACGAGTTCACCGTCCTCGGCGACCGCATCGAGAAGCTCGTCCATACGCCGCCCGCCGGCAGCGGCTTCGTCGCGAGCACCTTCAAGTACACGAACAACGTCTTCGGCAACGTGGAGAAGATCGAGCAGACGGGGGGTGGGACGGGAACCCCGACGACCTACAGGTACGACGAGTTCGAGCGGCTGATCGAGGCCGAGGGCGCCGACACGTCCAAGAACGCCCGCTACGAATACGACGGGCTCGACCGCCGCGACACGAAGTGCACCGGTTACACCGGCGCCGTCACCTCGACGACCAACTGCCAGGGCGGCCAGAAGCAGGACTACTCCTACATCGGGACGAGCGAGAGCCTCTCGCAGGAGGCCCCGATCCAGGGCACCGGCAAGACGCGCTCGTACGACTACGACAGCGGCCTCGAGCGGCTCGGGATCGAGAAGACCGATGGCGGAACGACGACCTATCGCTCGTATGCGACCGATGCGCTCGGGTCTGTGACGGGCCTTGAGACGAACGACGGTGAGGTCGCCAAGGCGGACAGCTACGAGTACGACCCCTACGGCGAGCTGCAGAAGAAGAAGGACGAGGACGGAGATCCGGAGGAGACGCTGAGCGCCGACGCCGAGGACAACCCGTTCCGCTTCCAGGGCTTCAGCTACGACTCGGGTGTCAAGACCTACGACATGCGCGCGCGTAACTACAGGCCCGATATTGGGCGCTTCCTCAGCGCCGATCGTTTCGAGTCATCGGCAGGCGACTTCAACCTGCAGGCGGACCCGCTGACCCAGAGCCGCTACGCGTTCGCTGGCGGCAACCCTGTGAACAGGATCGAGTGGGACGGGCACGAGCCGGCGAGCTCGTTCACGCACGGCTGCAGCGGGTCGTACGGGCGCCGTTGCATGGGGGGCCGCAGCTACGGGGCGACGGCATGGCAGCGCCGCGTGGTCCGCTGGCAGCAGCCGCGGACCGGGAGTGGCTACGCGCCGTCGCGGCGTACGCAGACGGGCAAGCCCGCCAGCCGACGCTGGTTCCGGGGCGGGAACCCGACGGCCCGGATGAGTCCAGCCGTACGCGAGGTGGGCGCTGGCGTCGTGGACGAGACCAAGCGCTTGGCGGGCGGGGCGAAGGACCTGGGCGCATGCACGATCGATCCGAACTGCTTCGCGCAGGGGATGAACCCCAAGACGGGCCCGAAGCGTCTCCGCGACGCGGTTTCGGATGAGTGGCAGTACTGCACGGAGGCAGGCGCGTTCCGCGGGGTCGGACGTTGCGCCGCCTTGGCGGTTCCGATCCTCAAGGCGCCGAAGCTGCTGAAGGCCGCCGCAAGGGGGGGTGGCGGATCGTCGAGGAAGGTCGTCATCGGTGAAGACATGGATGCCCGGGTCATCCCTGAAGCGAGACGCCGCGGCGCCGAGCACTACAAGCCGCCGTACCTGCCACCGGGCGAGCGAATGGGTCATAACCGGACCTGGATCAACCAGAAGATGGACGAGGGCTGCACGATCTTCGACTGCGGTCCTGCACCTGGGCGCACAAACTTCCCCGGACCGACGAGTCCGTATTACAGAATGGAGTTGGACGAGATCGCTCGTCGCAACTACCCGCACTATGTCCCGCCGACCCGGAGGCCGTGACCACGATGCCGATCTCGATTCGACGCATCGGAGAGCTGTACGAGGCGACGATCACCCCGCCCCATGGGTCGGTCGAGTGGTCCACGCCAGAGCCGATGTCGGTGGACGACCTGGATCGGAAGCTCTATGAGCTCGGCTGCCATCCCACGGACATAGGAGATGCCTTCTACGAGGCAGACCCGAACTGGGTCGAGCGCAGCAAGCAGCGATGACTCCGCCGTGGTGGAGGTCGCCGTGACGGCGGCAGGCTCCGACTTTGCCCATTCCGAGCCGGTGTGGCGGGATCGCTCGAACTTCATCATCGGTGCGCCGCTGGCCGAGGAGGGGCGCACCGAGCAGCTGTGGGCTCGACAGGTCGGCGATCGGCGGTTCGAGATCTGCTGCATCCCGTTCTTCGTTGACGACGCCGCCCTCGGCGATGTCGTCGAGACCGATGCGACCTTCGACCTCATGCGGGCGGTCGAGCCTTCGGGGCGCTACGTCTTCCGGGTGTGGTTCGGCGAGTCGTTCATCCCCGAGAGGAGATCGCGGAGCGCCTGACGGCCCTGGGCGCGTTGCTCGAGTGGTCTTCGGTGAACCTGCTCGCGGTCGACGCCGCCGACGAGTCTCACGCGCAAGTGATCGCGGACTTGCTGGCCGAGCAGGAGCGCGACGAGCGTGTGATGTTCGAGACCGGTCGCTCTTGAGCTCCGAGATGCGATCGTTGGCGTTGAGAGGCGACCGAAGTGACACGCTGGGACCACATTTGGGAGACATTTCGAGCGCTCGTTCAAGACCTCAACGATTCCCTCGGGGTCGAGGCGCGTGGCTACATCGTGCGCCTCGACCGGCACTCGAACGACGTTTTCCCCTTTCGTGCCTGGGTCTCATACTCACCGGCCGCCGAACCCGACCAGGAGCAGTTGGTGATTTCGCTTGACTTCAAGCGCTCGGGCCACGCGATTGTCGGGAACATCGACATCGCCAGAGGCGATGGGTACGTCCTTGCGGACCAGGCGGAGTTCGACCTTGGCGGTAACGACGGCGGCGCTGGGGACGCTGCGGCCGGTATCGAACGAGCCCTAGGGACCTTCTTGGCGGACGGGCGTCGCCTACTCGAGGCTGAGTTGCGACCGCGGCAATGACAGCGAGCGCCCGATCAAGTGCGAGAGCGAACGCAAGCGCGCGGAGCGGCTCGCCGGCCGAAAGCCTCCAGCAGATAGAAGCGGCTAGGGGCGTTAGTCGATCGACCGAACCTGATCCACCGCAACGACGTCGTCGTCTTCGCTCAGCCGCGCGAAGCCGCTGAATCCGCGCTCCGGCTTTTGACGGTCGGCCGCAAGGCGATCCAGCTCGGCCCGCACGAGATGCCGGACGTCGAGCCCGTAGTGGCGCGCGATCCGTTCGTGCAGTTCGCGAATCTGCCGCTGGTCCAGGCGGCCAGCCGGCTTCGGGTTGATCGCGCTTCTGTGGACCCGCGTCAGCGCCGCGACGATCGCAGCGTGCTCGCCACGCAGGTCGAACCGGGCGGGGTCGAGGTAGAACAGGCCGTGCTCGCCGCCCGCGCGCACGACCTCCTGATCCGTCGGATCGAGATCGGCCAGCGCGAGCAGCCGCAACGCCAGTATCTCCTCGAGGCGGGAGTCCGATTGGTCCGAGACGATCAGCACCGTTGCTGCCTTGCCCGCCAGTAGGAACGTGAACTCTGCCGGCTCGCCGCGGCGGGCGGCGGCGATCAGCTTTCCAGGACGGGCGAGCTCGATTGGATCGCTGGCCGCGCCCGCGTACAGCCGGAATGGCGGGGCGGGCGCCGCGGGCACGACGGCCCAGACCACTGAGCCGGCGAGATCGCTCACAGCCTGAGGATCTCCGCGATGCGCTTCGCGTCCTCGACGCGTGCTTCTGCCTTGGCCCGGTCTTCGGTCCTCAGAGCCGCGAGCTCTGCGTCGCTCGGCATCGCTGGGGAGGCGAGGTCTTCGAGCGACTCGAGTAGGTCGTGCGAGCGCTCGAGCATCGCGAGGTCGTCGGGATTCACGACGACGACCTTCGCAACCTCCTCGCGGTAGCGAGTGACGACGACGGCCGTGCCGCGCGGAACTTCCGGCACCCGGACCTCGTCCGAAGGTTTGGTGACACGCTTGAGGGCCACGACGGCAATTTATCACCGAAGTCGTACGACTCTAGATCAGAGTCGTACGAGACTCCCTACGGAACCGAAGGTCAGAGGTTCGAATCCTCTCGGGCGCGCTGAGGAAGCCCTGCGTTTGCGGGGCTTTCGCGTCTGAAGAAAGCTCGATCAGTCTCGAACGTGTCCCGGATGAGTCCCGAAAGGGTCCCGAGATTCAGACTGCCGCGGGGTGCCTCAGCTCGCCTCTGTGCCCTCGTTCAGGAGGGCTAGGTACTCACCGTAGATGTAGATGCGGTTTCGCGGCTTCCCGGTCACCTCGCGAAGGATGCCGAGCTTCTCCAGGTGTGCCATCGCTTTCGCGGCGGTCGGTTCGCTGACCATGAGCCGCTTCGCGGCCCATGAGATCGTCAGGACGATCTCGCGGATCGCAAGGTCGTGCAGCCGGGATGCCGAGCCCGACGCACGACCGAGCTCGTGTATCTGGCGCCGGTCGCGTTCCACCATTTCGACGATGCGGCGCGTCGTGTCGGTTGCCGACGCGGAGACTTCGATCACGCCCGTGAGAAAGAACCGAACCCATTCCTCCCACGCGCCGTCGGTTCGGACGCGCTGTAGGTGGTCATAGTAGGCGTCGCGGTTCGCCTTGAGGTAGAGGCTGAGGTACAGCAGCGGTCGCGATAGGACCTGCTCCTCAGCGCAGAGCAGGAGCGTGATCAGCAGGCGCCCAACCCGGCCGTTACCGTCGAGAAACGGATGGATCGTTTCGAACTGCGCATGAGCCAGTGCCGCCTTAAGCAGGATCGGAGTGGGCTCCGGATCGCCGTGTAGGAATTTCTCGAGCGCGCCCATCGCGGGCATGACCTCGTCGGCCGGCGGCGGGACGAAGCGCGCGTTCCCCGGCCGTGACCCGCCGATCCAGTTCTGGCTCCGCCGAAACTCCCCCGGTGCCTTCTGGCCGCCGCGGACGCCCTCCATCAGATGCGCGTGCACCTCGCGGATCAGCCGGAGGCTGATCGGGAAGCCCTCGGTCACCCGGGCGAGGCCGTGATTCATGGCGGCGATGTAGTTCGAGGTCTCGCGCACGTCCTCGATCGGGACGCCGGGCGCGACCTCGTGTTCGTAGAGCAGCAGATCGGAGAGGGACGACTGCGTGCCCTCGATCTGTGACGAGAGCACCGCTTCCTTGCGGATGTACGAATAGAGGAACTGGTCGGCGTCCGGAAGCAGCAGGGTGATCCCGTCGAGCCGCCCGAGCGCCTGGTTGGCCTGGTCCAGCATCTCCTGCATCTCGCTGTCGACCGCGAGAGGAGGCTCAGGTGGGAGCGCGCGCGGATGGAAGGCTCGGAAACTGTCACGACCGGTCCCGACCTGGACGAACGCGCCGGCCCGGTGCTCCGAGGCCGTCCGATCCTTCATGTCCGCAGTCATTTCTAGCCCACCGATCCTTTGGTTCGTGCCGAGGCTACCAAAGGTTTCGGCCGTATCCTTTCGTTAACGCGAGCCGCATGAAAGCTTCGTTTGCCAATGCGACCAGCGCCACTGCGCGCGCACGGCGGACCGTCGTGGTGACGCGGTTGGGTGCCATATCGGCCGTGGCGCCCTGCCGCCGCGCTGACCCATATGACCACTTCGTCAGCGGCGAGTCAAGGTCAGATGGTGCGCGTGTGCGGCTACTCGCTCGCGCGCGCGTCCTCGTCGTCCGAGGCCCTGGCGTCCCCCTTGTCCCGGCGCACGGCGTCCTTCACGTCCTCCTTGAGGTCGTGCGCGGCATCCTTCATGTGCTCGCCGAATCCCTTCGAGCTCTCGCCCGCGCCCTGAGTGGTCTCCGCGTCCGGATCTATCTCGGTCATCGCTCCCCTTCCGTCGTTGCGGCCGCGACGCTACCCGAGCTACAGCTCGAAGACCGCCATGCAGATCTCGTGCAGCGTTTCGGTGACTTCCTTGGGGGAGTGGTCGTAGTACCCCGAAACCCAGACGTAGTAGTAGCGCTCGAGCGCCCAGACGATGGCCTCCGCACGAACACGGTTATGTCGTGACACGCGCTCGCCGCGCTCGCGCTGGAGTACGGACATCCGGATGCGAACCGGATCGATGAACGCCTCTATCTGGGTGCGCCAGAGCTTGCGAATCTCGGGGTCGTAGCTCGCGAGGTCGGCTACGGCGGCCAGTGCCCGGCCGTGCCTGCCCCAGACCTCGACCTGATTCTCGATCGCCGCGCGGATCCCGTCAGCCAGCGGAATGGTGTTGTCGAACGCTGGCCGCGCGGCGATCAGGACCTCGCCCAGATAGCGCTCCGCCAAGCGCCCCACCGCCTCCTCCTTCGAGGCGAAGTAGAAGTAGAAGGCGGTACGGCTGACGTTCGCGCGAGCTGTGATCGCCTCGACGGTCAACTCCTGGGGGGTCGCGCTGCGCAGCAGGTCTTCGGTGGCTTCCAGGAGGAGCAGCTCGCGCGCGTCGCCCTTCCTGACCTCCGGTCGCCGCCGGCGTTGCTCGGCGCGCGATTGCGTCTCCTGCCCGGGCACGCCGCAACCGTAACGGCGTACGAGGGAAATCACGGGCTGTCACTCCTGATTCACAGAGCGTCAGCTTTTCCGCACATCGTGTGATACGTTGATTTCAGGACAGGGATCGGCCCGTCCCGACAGGAGGAGAAGCTCGTGCATTCCACGCGCTACGCCCGCATGCTCGCGGCAATCTCGATGGTGGGCGTGGCGGCATTCGCCATGCCGGCGGCGGCCGGCGCCGCGGTGACGATCGGGTCGACGACGACCGACTTCCCCCCCAACGTCGACAACTGCAACCAGACGCAGAGCATGGTGCAGGTCGCGAACCCGTCCGGGGGGAGGAACTACATCGCTCCATCGAGCGGGGTCATCACCTCCTGGCAGTACCGCGCGGGCACGGACTCCGCGCCCGTGGCGGACATCAGGCTCAAGGTCTATGACCCGGTCGGAGACCCGGCCACCACGACGACCTGGAGCCTGCGCTCGCACAGCGCCGTGAAAACGGACCTGGCCGTCGGGCTGAACACGCTCCCGGAGTCGCCCGGGCTCCCGATCCAGACCGGCGACCACCTCGGCCTGACCGGCGTCGGCGGAGGATCGGCGGGTCACATGGGCTGCCTGGCCTTCTCCGGGGGGTCCGGCGCCAAGGTTCGGTCGAACGGCCTCGGGGGCGCCGACACCACGCTCGGCAACAACACGTTCAGCAATCCGCCCAATGACGACCAAGGCATCGACGCCGCCGCGACGATCGAGCCCGACGCCGACGGCGACACCTACGGCGACGAGACCCAGGACAGCTGCCCGGGCAACGCCGCGGTCCACATCGGAGACTGCGCGCCGAACGACAACGACGCCGACGGGGTGCTGAACCCGAACGACAACTGCCCGACGATCGTCAACGCTGACCAGAAGAACAACGACGGCGACGGTGAGGGCGACGCCTGCGACGGCGACGACGACAACGACGGCGTCGCCGACGGCGAGCGACAACTGTGCCTTCACGGCCAATGCCGACCAGGGCAACGCGGACAACGTGGCCGACGGCGGGAATGCCTGCGACGAGGACGACGACAACGACGGCGTCCCGGACGCGCAGGATCCGTTCCCGCTCGACACGACCAACGGCAACGTCGAGGGCGCGCCGACCGCGGGCAACGACCTGCTCAACGGCACGGCGGCCGGCGACAAGATCTGCGGCCTCGGGGGCGCGGACCAGATCCTCGGGCTCCAGGGCGACGACACGCTGTTCGGCGACCAGTGCGACGTGTTCGCGAAGCCGTTCGCGGTCACCGCGGCGGCAGCCGACGACGGCGACGACACCATGTTCGGCGGCGACGGCAACGACCAGCTCTTCGGATCCGGCGGCAACGACACGCTGAACGGGGAGGCCGGAGATGACGGCCTCTTCGGCGGCAACGGCAACGACACGCTCTCCGGCGGCGATGGCGTCGACTCGCTGTCGGGCGGTGCCGGCACCGACAAGCTGGGTGGCGGCGCCGGCAACGACTCGCTCAAGGGCGACGACGGCAACGACACGCTGAGCGATTCGGCCGGGAACAACTCGTTTGACGGCGGGGCCGGCAACGACAAGATCACCGGCGGCAAGGGCAAGGACAAGCTGACCGGAGGCAAGGGCAACGACACCCTCAAGGGCGGCAAGGGCAGAAATAGCTACAAGGCCGGCGACGGCAACGACAAGGTCACGGCCAACAACAAGGTCAAGGAGACCATCGACTGCGGCAAGGGCAAGAAGGACGTCGCCGTCGTCGACAAGGCCGACATCGTCCGGGGCTGCGAGGGGGTTAAACGGAGGTAGCCCCATGCGGTTCCTGGCCCACAGGTCGCCTCCCGCCTGGTTTGAATTCCCTCGGGCGCGTCGAAGCGCGAGCAGTAGTCTCGGTTCGATGAGCTACGTCGCCAGCGAAGCCCGGCAGGAGATGCTCGACACTCTCGGCGACGCGATCGACGCGATCGCCGCTGCGCTCGCGGCCCTTGGCGAGGCCTACGAGCAGCTCACCAGCGGCCCTGCCGACAGGCTCGAGGAGGAGCTGTTCCAGCCCCTCCAGGCGGCTTACGGGCGTGCGAAGCGGACCCACGCCGGCTTCGCGCAGCGGCAGGACCTACCGGCCCGGACGTTCACGCCCGCGACTCCGGGGCTCCCATCGACGGGCATCAGGGGGTTCGTCGACAGCGCCGTCGCCTCAGCCGCGGAAGCCGATGCCGTGCTCGTGGAGCTCCAGGACTCGATGAGACCGGTCGAGGTGGGCGACGCGGAGCTCCGCGCAGGGCTGGCCGAGGTGCGTGCGCTCCTGGGCGACGTGCCCGCCAAAGCGCGCGAGTTCGAACGCACGCTCGGCCGCTAGCCCCGGCCTGAACCCTGGCGGGGCTAAGGCAATCGCGCAAATGGCCGATTCAAGGCCTTCATGTTCGATGTGGACACAGCCCTCCGTCGCCTCATCGAGGTAGAAGGCTCCGACCTTCATCTCACCGTCCCGTCACCCCCGCTGATGCGGGTCCACGGCGATCTCGTTCCCGTGGATGGCGAGCCTGAGCTGACCGCTGCCGACACCCACGCGGTGCTGGAGCAACTGCTAACCGACGCCGCGAAGCGAGAGGAGTTCGAGGCCGAGGGCGAGGTCGACTTCTCGTACGCGCTCGAGAACTGCGGGCGCTTCCGCATCAACGCCTTCCGCCAGCGCGGCTCGGCCGCGCTCGTGTGCCGCGCGATCCCGTACGAGATCACGGGAATCGACGAGCTCGGCCTGCCGCCCGTCATCACGCAGCTCGCCGAGGAGGAGCGCGGGATCGTGCTGGTCACGGGCACGACCGGGTCGGGTAAGTCGACGACTCTGGCGGCGATGATCGACCACATCAACTGCACGCGGGCCAAGCACGTCGTGACCATCGAGGATCCGATCGAGTTCCTCCACCCGAACAAGAAGAGCGTGATCAACCAGCGTGAGGTCGGGCCCGACACGGCCTCGTTCAAGCGCGCCCTTCGCCGCGTGCTGCGGCAGGACCCCGACGTGATCCTGATCGGCGAGATGCGCGACGAGGAGACGGTGCAGACGGCCCTCTCCGCCGCCGCCACCGGCCACCTCGTCCTGTCCACGCTCCACACGCTCGACGCCGCGGAGACGGTGAACCGGATCATCGACTTCTTCCCGCCCCACCAGCACCAGCAGGCGCGCGCGATGCTCTCGAGCACGCTCAAGGGCATCGTCTCGCAGCGACTCGTGCCCACGAGCGACGAGGTCGGCCGGGCGGCGGTGACCGAGGTGCTCTGCTCGACGTCGCGAACGCAGGAGATGATCGCGGACCCGAAGCTGACCCATCACCTCACCGAGGCGATCGCGGAGGGCGAGTACTACGGAATGCGCACGTTCGACCAGTCGCTCCTCGAGCTCCTCGGTGCGGGGCGCGTGGCGATGGACGACGCCCTCCGGGCCGCATCCAACACGAACGACTTCAAGCTCGCCGCCGCAGCCCTGACGCCGCCGGACGGCCAGCCAACGTTCGCCGAAGCTGCCGCCTAACGGCCTAGCGCCGCACGACGGCCTCGCAGCCGCGCACGACGTCGTCCGCATCGACCCGCGCGCGGTCGTCGCCCGCGCCGCAGTTGACGTCCTCGGCCACGCCGTTGCGCGCTGAGATCACGTCGTCGCCCGACTGGCCGCGATAGGTGTTCTCACCGGTGCCGCCCAGGATGCGGTCGTTGCCGGTTCCGCCGATCAGCTGATCGTCCCCCGCGCCTCCGCTTAAGCGATCCGCGCCCGCGTGGCCCTTGACCGTGTCGTTGCCGTCGCCCCCGTAGACGCGGTCCGCGCCGTTGCGGCCGAAGAGGCAGTCGTCGCCGGCCAGCCCGTTCAGGACGTCGTTTCCGTCGCGCCCGTCGAGCGTGTCCCCGGCGAGGGTGCCGTCGATCGTCTCGGGCCCGTCGGTCCCGACCCTGAAGTTCGAGCAGCGCCCCAGCGCGAGGTCGGAGTCGTCGCAGGCCGCGCCGTTCCCGTCCCCATCGCCGTCGTACAGCCCCGGATTTGGCGTCGTCGGGCAGTTGTCGGCGCCGTCCGCGTGCCCATCGCCGTCGTCGTCCTCGTCGCAGGCGTCGCCGCTGCCGTCGGCCTGAGGGGTGCCCGTGTCGCTGTTGCGCTGGTCGGCGTTGGAGGCGTTCGGGCAGTTGTCGGCAGCGCCGATGAGCCCGTCGCCGTCCGTGTCGACCGAGATGTCGATCGTCCGCGTCGCCGCGGCGGAGTCACCGTTACCGTCGTTCGCCTTGAACTCGACCGTCTTCGGGCCGGCGGGGTCGGTATTCGCCGTCCCGAACTTGATCGAGCGCAGGGCCGCCTGGTAATTGGCGACCGACGCCGTGCCGATGAGCGTGAGCACGCCGGTGCCGGAGTTGTAGACGCCGGTGATCCCGTTCTGGTTCTCGAAGCTCAGCGAGTCGCCGGACTGGAGCCCCGAGCTGATCCGCGCGCTCGCGCTCTCGAGGCTCGTGTCGTCGGGATCGCTCACGGTCAGCCCGCCGTTGACGGCCTGCGGGGCCGAGCCCTTGAGGTAACTGGCGCTGGAGGACGACGTGGCGATCGCGGGCAGGTCGTTCACGCCCGCCACCTGGACCTGCTTCGTCGGCACGTTGGACACGACCTGCCCGTCGTTCACCTGGAAGTCGACGACCTTGGTCGGGGTCGGATTGCCGTTCGTCGTCTTGAAGTTGACCCGGCGCAATGCCTGGCGGTAGTGGTCCACCGAGGCCGTGCCGGTCAGCGTGAGCACGCCGGTGCCGGAGTTGTAGGAGCCGCTGATCCCGTTCTGGTTGAAGAAGTGGAGGAGGTCGCCCGGCTGGAAGCCGGAGCTGATCCTCACGGTCGCGGACTCGAGGTCCGGGTCGTCCGTGTCGGTGACCACGATCCGGCCGTCGATCTTCACCGAGAGCGCGTCCTCGGTGTAGGGCGTGGCTCCCGACGTGGTGGTGAGGGCAGGCCCGCCGGCGACGGGCGTGACCTGAATCTGCCTGGTCGGCAGGTTGGAGTCGTTGTCGCCGTCGTTGACCTTGAACTCGGCCGTCTTCGAGGCCACCGGGCTCGGGTTAGTGGTCTTGAAGTTGACCCTGCGGAGGGCCTTCGTGTAGTTGAGGACGGAGGACGTGCCGGTCAGCGTGAGCACGCCGGTGCCCGAGTCGTAGGTGCCGGTGATCCCGTTCTGGTTCCTGAAGACGAGCCGGTCCTTTGGCTGGAAGCCGCTGGAGATCCGCACCCTCGCCGACTCGAGGTTGGCGTCGTCGGAGTCGAAGGCCGTCACGGACGGGTCGATCTTCACGGACGGCTGGGCCTCCGTGTACGGCGTGGTGCAACAGGACGTGGACACCGAGGGCGCGCTGCCGACGGCGGCGACGCGGAAGCTCTCGCTCGCGTCGCGCACGACCGCCTCGTCGGAGGGGAACAGCTGCCAGCCGGTGCTGAGCAGTCCTGACGGCGCCGCGGCCAGCGCAGCGCTGCCGAGGATGAGGAAGAGCGCGAGGCCGATCAGTGCGGCGCGGCTGAGTCCGCGCCGCGGATTGTTGTCGCGCCGCGGCGCGTCCCCCTGCGAATCCATTGCCCCAAAGGCTAGGACACCTACCCCCGGTCCCGCTGCCGGGTGTCTGCTGGGTGACGATTAAGCAGCCCCACGACTCCCCCGACCGCCAGCGCCCAGATCGCTCCGGCGCCGGCCTGGTGCCACGGCCAGTCGACCAGGGTCGTCAGGAGGAAAGCCAGGATGGCGGGGACCAGAAGCCACGCGCCCGGGGAGCGTCGCACGCGCCAGACCGCGCTGAGCACCGCCGCGTCGAGCCCCACGACCAGCAGCGCACCCAGGACGCCGAGCTCGGCCCATGCTTCGAGCAGGAGCGTCTGCGCGTAGCGGGTGTGCGTGCCGCTCTGGTGCTCCTCCGACGCGGCGAAGTAGGTGTCAGCGCCATGACCGAGCACGGGGCGCTCGCGCGCGGTGTCGACGACCTCGCCCACGTGGTCGAGCCGCCCGTGAGTCACGCCCGCGTCGCGGGTCTCGACGCGGGTCGTCAGGTGGGTGATCGAGACAGCCGCGAGGCCGATCACGACGACCACGACCACCGCGGTCAGGACTCGCGGGAGGGGCGGCGGCGGGCCGCGGCGGGCCGCGAGGTGGCGCGCGGCACCCCACGCGACCGCACTCAGCGCGCAGACCGCCGCGAACGCGACGAGACGCCCGGCGTCGCCCGGGGCCTCGCGCGCGCACGCGTAGACAGCAGCGCCGCACGCCGCGACGGTCGCGGGCGCGAACAGGAGCGCCCGCCCCCCCGCGCGCGCCCGGAGCTCGGAGGCGAGCGGCGCGGCCAGAAGGACGACCACGCACAGTGCGACCTGGAGACGGCTACCTGACAGCGCGAGCGTGCCGCCGGCAATCGCCGCGCCGGCCGCTCCAGCGGCGGCGATCGGGGGCCGGCCCCGCACCATCGCGTACAGGAGCGCCGGCAGCGCGCACACCTGGACCAGGGCGAGCGTGGGCGCGTACTCGAACGTCCCGCCCGGCCGCCACACGTGGTAGATCTTCTGCGCGAGAGGCTCCTCGTGAAGCGCAGCGCCGACCAGGCCCGCCGCCCCGGACACGGCCGCGGCCACGGCCACGACCGCGGCCAGCAGCTCGACGCCACGCCGCTGCTGCGCCGCGAAGGCGCCCGCGCTCACGACCACGGCGGCGTAGGCCGCGATCACGAGGGACCAGCGGAGCGAGGCGAGCGAGTCGATCGACCAGGCCGCGCTCACGGCCGACAGCACGGCGAGCGCTACGAGTGCCAGGACCACTGGCGTCCGCGCAAGCTCGCGCGCCCGATCCTCGTGGAACACGAGGGCGGTCAGCAGCGCGAGGCCGGCCAGCCCGGCGAAGAGCATGCGCGAGGACAGGGAGTAGCCGCCGAGGGTCACGGTCGGGACCAGCACGGCGAGCGCCACGGCGATCCCGAGCGCCGGGGTAGTGCTGCGCTGCTGTCCGGCGGCGACGCTCATCGGTCTACTGGGTCCAATACTGTCGGGCGCGTTGCGGGTCCTCCTCGTAACACAAATGTGGCCCGCGCCGGACGAACCGGACCTTGGCAGCTTCCTGGTCCCGCTGGTGGACGAGCTGCGCGGATCGGGCCACGAGGTCGTCGTGTCCTCGATCTCGCGCCGCGGTGGATCCCCGGTCAAGTACGCCCGGCTCATCGCGTCGGCCGTTGCGACGGCGCGCCGCGTGAAGCCCGACGTGGTCTTCGCGCACTTCCTGTTCCCCGCGGGCGCGGCCGGCCTCGCGGCGGCGCGTGTCGCCCGCGCGCCGCTGGTCGCGATGGCCCACGGGCAGGACGTCGCGAACCTCGACCGTCGCGTGATCCGCGCGGCGACGCGGCCGGTGGTTCGCGGCGCGGCGGCCGTGATCGCCAACTCGCGGTGGCTGGCGAACCGCCTCGAGGGCCACTACCCCGGGCTCGAGTGCGAGGTGTGCGACCTCGGGGTCGATCTGAGGACCTTCCATCCCACGACCGGCAGCGGGATCGAGTGGCCCGGCGAGCACCCGCGCTTCCTGTGCGTCGGCTCGCTCATCGAGCGCAAGAACGTGGTCGGGCTGGCCGACGCCTTCGAGAAGCTCGGCCGCGGGTCGCTCGTCTTCCTCGGTGACGGGCCGTTGCGGCCCGCTCTCGAGGGCCGTCCCGGCCTGCACCTGGAGGGCCGCGTCGCGCACGAGGCCGTCCCTGCGTGGGTCGCCGCGAGCGACGTGATCTGCCAGCCGTCGCTGATCGAGCCGTTCGGGCAGGCGGCGCTCGAGGCGATGGCGATGGAGCGAACGGTGGTCGCCACGACCGAGGGAGGGCCGCCCGAGTTCGTCACCGACGAGGCCGGGGTGCTGGTCGAGCCGGGCGATCCGGAAGCGCTGCGCGACGCGCTCGATCGCGCCGCCCGGATGCCGCGCCCGAATCCCGCCGCGCGAGCGGCCGCTGAGGCGCACGACGTGCGCCGGCAGTCCACGAAGATGGAGGCGGTGCTGGACCGCGCGGTCCAGCACCGCCCCTAGGCGCCTACCTCAGTCGGCGGGCGTGTAGTTCGGGTTGTTCGCCGCGACCAGTCCGGTGTCGCAGTTGTTGGCGTCCCCGAGGACGGCGTCGCTGGCACCCGGAATCGGGTTGCCGGCGGCGATGCCGGCGCTCGCGCCCGCGTTCGTCGTCACGGTCGAGCCGGCCCCGAACATGCCGCAGCCCTGCTCCGGCGCGTTGCTCGGCCCGAAGACGTAGCGCAGCCGGCCGTCGAGGTTCGTGTCGCGTGGATCGCCGTTGGCGGGGATCGACACCGTCAGCGTCCAGGTCGACCCGTTCGCCACGTAGCCGCCGTCACGCCGTGGGACGTAGGTGCAGGTGTCGCCGGGCTGCGACACGCAGCCCTCCTCGCCGGTGGGCAGGATGATCGGATCCGACGCGAGGGCACTCGCACCGAACGCAAGAGTCGACGCGAGCGCGCCGCACAGCACCACTAGCTTCCGCATGAACAACCTCCATGTCCGCGTTGCCATTACGCGATCGGGGGCCTGGCCGCCAGAAGGCCCCCCATGCGGATCAGACGTCGCCTACCCGTCGCTGGGGAACCCCAGTACCCAGAGCTGGGGACGACAAAACGCGCCAACCCCGGCCCGGTCAGCGCGGCAGCGGAACCAGCTCGGTGAGATCCGGCAGTCCGCCGGGGGGCGGCGAGCCCTCCGGCTGGCCGCCCGAGCTGGGCGGCGGCGGCTCCGGCTTCGCGGATCCACCACCGTGGTCGTGGTGTCCCGCGTGCCCGCCGGTGTGCTGGCCGCGGCCGCTCCCGCGGCGAGCGTGCTCGCGGCCGTGGGACGTGCCGCGCCGGTGCGTTCCCGACCGGGCGTGTGAGCCCGGCACATGCCCGCCGCCGGTGTGCTCCACGTGCGCGACGAGGTGTACGTGGCTGGAGGCTGCATGCGCCGAGCGCGCGCCGTGCTGCCTCCGGTGGCCGGGCGAGCGCGCGACGTGGTGCCGCGGCCGCCGGGCGCCGTCGTCGCCGTGGTGGAGCTTCGCGCTCGCCAGCGCAGGGCCGCCGCGGTGCTTTCCGCCGCCGCCGCCGTGCTCGGCCGCCATCGAGCCGGTGCTGTGGTCGCTGTCGCGATGCGCGTGAGGAGTCGCGAGCGCGACGGAGGTGAGGACGGCGATGGCGGTCACGGCGGGTCCCCACGCGCTGGTGGGCACCCGCAGCGCACCGAGTCGCGCTGTCGCCCCCCGGTGTCGCAGCACGAGTGCAGAGGCGATGACCAGGAGCTCGAGCCCGGTCGCCACCAGGTCCTTCAGCCCGGTCGCCTCGGGATCGCCCCCATTCGGCCCGAACGGGAGGCCGGCGGTGTGGGCGACGAGCCAGATCGCGACGATCGCGGCGTTGCCGGCAATGCCGATTGCCATCGCCGCGGTCCCGGGTCTGATCGCGGCCACGATCGCCCACGCGCCCTGGAACGCCGCCATCGCGACGAACCCGGAGGCGTACAGGCCGCTGTGCTCGGTGGCCGTCGACAGGTGAATTGCCGCAGCGCTCAGCGATCCCAGCGTCGCGCATGCCAGCACGAACGCGGGCGCGCTGATTCCCATCCTTGCGGCCGCCCCCCGCATCACAGAGGGTCATTGCCCCCCCAGGGCGTCAGGAAACCTTGATCTCGCGCGGCCGTTGCGCCTACAACAACTCGGCGATCAGCACCACGCTGCCGAACACGAACGCGACGGCGGCGACGGCCCCGACGATCTTCGGGTCGGGGCCGCCGTGGATCCCGGTTTCGTGCACCGCGACGTGGCCCTTGCCGCGGGCGATCAGCCAGCGGTTGAGCGGGAAGGCGAACGCCCCGGCGATCACGAGCGCGACAGAGAGCGAGCCCCAGAAGAGCTCGTTGTCGAGGCCGGCCTCCATAGCGCCGGGGATCAGGAGCATGATCGCGTTGTCGACGACCTCCATCACCGCGATGCTCGCCGTGTCGGACGCGAGCGCGACCGGGATCACGGCGCTGACCGCGAGGCCGGCGCGCAGCAGCGGCAGGCTCGTGAGCGAGTAGCCGAACACGAACGCCAGCGCGACCGCGAGCGCGACCGTGCCCCACTCGGAGAAGCCCAGCGCGGTGCCCAGGATCATCCCGGCGGTTTCACCGATCGCGCAGCCGGTGAGGCAATGCAGCGTCGCGCTCAGCGCGACGGCGTCGAGAGCGCGACCCGAGGTCGGCATCTCGTGGTGGTGGTGCTCGTGGTGCTCGTCGTGTGTCGTGGCTTCCACTGCCATCAGGCTAGTGAGAGGCTGTCCGACCTGAGCATCGCAACCGAGGGAGGCTGTATGGGCAAGATCGTCGTGACCGAGTTCATATCGCTTGACGGCGTGATCGAGGACCCGGGTGGCGCCGAGGACTTCAAGTACGGCGGCTGGTCGTTCGAGTACCAGCGCGGCGACGACGGCGACCGGTTCAAGCTCGAGGAGACGATGGGCTCCGAGGCGCTGCTGCTGGGGCGGAAGACCTTCGAAGGGTTCGCGGACGCGTGGCCGTCGCGCAGCGGCGAGTTCGCCGACAAGTTCAACAACATGCCGAAGTACGTCGTCTCCTCGACGCTGAGCGACCCGGACTGGACGAACTCGACCGTCGTGAGCGGCGACGACCTCGCCGGGGCCGTGGCCGAGATCAGGGAGAAGCACGACGGCGACGTCGTGGTGCACGGCAGCGCGCAGCTCGCGCAGGCGCTGGTCGAGCAGGACCTGGTGGACGAGCTGCGCCTGATGGTCTTCCCGGTCGTGCTCGGAAGCGGCAAGCGGCTGTGGGGCGAGACGAGCGACAAGAAGTCGCTCAGCCTGACCGACTCGAGGGCGGTCGGCGACGGCGTCGCGATCCTCGTGTACGGCCGCGCGTGATCCCCTAGCGCGGACCCCATCTCGGCCGCCAGCGCTCAGCCGCGCCGGTAGAGGCGCGTGGTGAGCGGCGCGAACACCGCGGTGAGCAGCGCCGCGGTGGCGAGCACGATCAGGATGTCGCTCAGCTCCGCGTTGCCCGCCATCAACCCGCGCGACGCGGTCGCCAGGATCGAGATCGGGTTCACGTCCACGAATGCCTCGAGTGCGCTGGGCAGCGTCTCCGGCGGCACGAACACGTTGCTCAGGAAGGTGAGCGGGAAGAGCCCCATGAAGCCGCCGTTGAGCACGGCGTTCGGCGACCGCATGAGTAGCCCCAGCGTGGTGAAGACCCACGACAGCGCGAAGGCGAAGACGACAACCAGGCCGAGCGCGGCGGCCGCCCCCGTCACGCCGGCCTCGGGGCGGAAGCCGAGGATCACGCCGAGCACGATGATCACGGTGCCCGCGACCAGGTAGCGGACGCTGTCGCCGAGCAGCGACCCCACGAGCGGAGCCGGCCGCGGGATCGGAAGCGAGCGGAAGCGGTCGACCACGCCCTTGGTCATGTCGGTGTTGAGAGCGACGCCGGAGTAGACGGTCGTGAACAGCACCGACATGACGAGGATGCCCGGGAGGATGTAGTCGAGGTACTCGCCGGTCGAGCCCGAGACCGCCCCGCCGAACAGGTAGGTGAACATCAGGACGAACATGACCGGCGTGATCGTCGCGTCGAGCAGCTGCTCGGGAACGTGCTTGACCTTGAGCATGCCGCGCCAGCCGAACGTGAGCGCCGCGGAGATCCCGCTCGCGCGCGGTGGGCGCGGCGTGGTTGCGAGCGCCTTGCGAAGTGCGGCCTCGGTCATGCCGCCTGCTCCTCCTTGGTGGGCTCCTCGGCGGTCTGGTCCTCGGCCGGGCGGCCGGTGAGCGCCAGGAAGACCTCGTCGAGCGTCGGCTGACCCGACGAGAAGTCCGCGATGCCGACTCCCGCGCGCGCGAGCGCGGCCACAGCCTCGGCCGCGCGGTCGGCATTCGCGCACGGCGCCGACAGGCTCGCGGGATCCGGGTCGAGGTGCACGGAGTCGAGCTCGCGCGCCAGCACGCGCTCGGCCTCGGGACGCTGCTCGGGGTCGAGCAGGCGCACGTGCAACGCCCCCGAGCCGACCGAGGCCTTGAGCTGCCCAGGCGTGCCCTCGGCGATGACCTTGCCGTGGTCGATCACGGCGATCCCGTCGGCGAGCTGATCGGCCTCGTCGAGGTACTGGGTGCAGAGGAGGATCGTGGTGCCGCCCTCCACGAGCGCGCGGATGATGTCCCAGACCTGGTTGCGCGAGCGCGGGTCGAGGCCCGTGGTCGGCTCGTCGAGGAACATCAGCCTCGGCGTGACGACGATGCTCGCGGCGATGTCGAGCCGGCGCCGCATCCCGCCGGAGAAGTTCTTGACCAGGCGGTTGGCGGCCTCCTCGAGCTCGAACGCCTCGAGCAGCTCGTCGGCGCGGACCTTCGCGCCCGCGCGGCCGAGTCCGAGCAGGCGGCCGAGCAGGATGAGGTTCTCGCGCCCGGTGAGGTCCTCGTCCACGGAGGCGAGCTGGCCGGTGAGGCTCACGAGCTCGCGCACCCGGTCGGCCTCGCTGACGATGTCGTGCCCGAGCACGCGCGCGGAGCCGGCGTCCGGCCGCAGCAGCGTGGCCAGCATGCGGATCGTGGTGGTCTTGCCGGCGCCGTTGGGGCCGAGCACGCCGTAGACCGAGCCGCTGCGCACGGACAGGTCCACGCCCTGGACGGCGGGCGTGTCGCCGAACGACTTGACGAGGCCGGTGGCCTCGATGGCGAGGGGAGTCTCGGTCGTGGGCATCGCTCTTAAGACAGGGGTCGCCACCAAAACTAATCGCCCCCGTCCCTGACGTGCTCGATCCGGTCGTAGTTGAGGCGCAGCAGCTCGATCACGTCGCGCACGTCGGCATCGCTTTTGATCGGGCGCGCCGCCCAGCCGGGGTTCTCCGGGAAGATGGGGTGCGGCTCGACGCGTCCCTCCTCGAGCAGCCGCGCGCCGACCGACTTGGGGAAGCCGAAGTGCGCGACGCGATCGCCGTGGAGGTGGCCGATCTGCTTGCGCCCCACCGTGAAGCCGAACTCGCCTCGCTTCCCGAGCCCGGCGTCGACTCCGGGCCACGCCGTCACGGCGTCCGTTATCTGCTTTGAGTAACTCATGCACCCGACACTACAAGTTCAAGTAAGCTTTAAGTCAAGTGGACGACGACCTGATGACCATCGGCGACGTGGCGCGGCGCAGCGGGGTGGCCGCGTCGGCGCTGCGCTTCTACGAGGAGCGCGGCCTGATCAGGTCGGAGCGCGCCGGCTCGGGCCACCGCCGCTACCCGCGCTCGGTCCTGCGGCGGATCGCCTTCATCGTGTTCGCGCAGCGCGTCGGGCTCACGCTCGACGAGATTGCCGCCGAGCTGGCCAAGCTGCCGCCGGACCGCGCCCCGAACCGGCGTGACTGGGCGCGCCTCTCGAGCGGCTGGAGCGCTCGCATCGACGACCAGATCGCCCAGCTCGAGCGGCTGAAGCTCGGGCTGACCGAGTGCATCGGCTGCGGCTGCCTGTCGCTCAGCCGCTGCAAGCTCGCGAATCCCGGCGACCGCGCGGGCAGCCTCGGGCCGGGGCCGCGCTACTGGATCGGCGACCGGCCGGCCGCGAAGGCAGGCGGCCGGAGCTGAGGGGCTCGCCCCGGCCGCCTGCTGCCTCGCAGGTCTTCTAGAACCCCTCCGGGTGGCGCGCGGTGTAGCCGCTCGCCGAACGCTGGGTGTCGCGCCAGCGCGGCCCGGAGCCGCTGTTCGAGCCACCGCTCGAGGTGTCGAAGCGCAGCCCGGCGATCACCACGTAGGCGTGGCCGGAGTTGCCGTAGACGGTGATCCACTCGCCGCGGCCGGCCGATCCCCAGCGGGCCAGGCCCGACGAGTCGAGCGGCTGCTCGAGGAAGCCGCCGCCGTGCAGCGCGTAGCTGACGGCGCCCGAGCAGTCGTAGCCCGAGTCCTCCCACTTCCCGTGACCGCCGCCGTACTTGTACGGCTTGTCGGTGATCCGGTTGGCGGCCTCGATCGCGGCCTTGACCTCGGGCGGTGCGCTCTCCGGTGCGATCGCGGTGCGCCCGTCGGGGCCGATCACCGCCTTCTCGCTCGAATTCTGGGGCTGCGGCTCCTGCGCGGGCTCCTGCGCGGGAGCGCTGCTGGCCGTGCCCGCCTCGCGCCTCACCAGCCGCTGCTCGCCGCGCGAGGCGCGGCCGTCGACCCGGCGCGCCTCGGCACGCTCGAAGCGGCGCTGTGCCGCCGCGGTCTGGCGCCCGAAGTGACCGTCGATGGAGGTTCGGAAGCCCGCCTTCGTCAGGTAGCGCTGGAGCAGCTTCACGTCGTTGCCGATCGACCCGCTCTGGAGGGTGCGCTGCGCGTAGGCCGCCTCGGCCTGCGCAGGGGCGGCCAGAACCGCCAGGGCGGCAACGATCAATCCGGCGCGCAGTGCGCGCACAAGCCCTTCTCGCATGTGGTTCGGTCCTCTCTTCCGTCACGCTTCCGGGGTTAGCTGACGGGCTCGCGCGGAAAGAGACGCGCTACCGCGAAACGCGGATTCGCCCCGACTACCTGGTTCCCCCGGCCGCTGCCCGGGTAGGACCCGTCCAGCGGTTCAGCTCAGGTTCCAAGTACGCCGGGCACCGTAGCAAGCCCGGCGGCGGGAGTACCGGGAGAGGAGGCACACATGGCTAAGGACCACGGGCCGAGTGTCAAGAACGACGAGCAGTACGAGGGCCTGCGCAAGAAGGGCATGAGCAAGAGTCGCGCGGCCGCCATCTCGAACGCGAACGCCGGGTCCGGCAACGCCGCCTCCAAGAAGGGCGGCAAGAAGTCGGGCAGCGGGCAGCAGGGGCAGAGCCAGAGCCGCAAGAGCAGCGGCCCGGGCAGTGGCGGAAGCCGCAGGCAGAAGCAGGCGGCCGGCCGCAAGGGCGGCAAGGCGGCGGCGAAGTCCTAGCGGGCTGAGCGGGCCCTGCGATCAGCGCGTGACGCGGTCTCTCTACCGCGTGGATAACGCACACACCGGATTTTTGGACACCCGCACAAGGTCGCGCGGGCCGCACTGCCGCTAGCGTCCCACCGACACCTAGAACTTCCGCAATATCCGCGCGCCTGGATCCCGGGCGCGCTCGCACGTCAGGAGCCGCCGCTATGCAGAAGATCCGCCAGCCCAATGTCACCGCAGCCAGGTGGAGCGCCAATGGCGGCGCTCTCGGCGCGGTCGACCTCACCCAGGACCAGAGCTACCCGTTCGGGGAGAACGTCTTCTCGCCCGCCGTCCAGCGCGAGCGCCTGTCCGAGGACGTCTGCGACCGCCTCCAGGGCACGCTCGAGAAGGGCGCGGCCCTCGACCCGTCGCTCGCCGACGAGGTTGCGCGGGGCATGAAGGAGTGGGCGCTCGAGAAGGGCGCCACCCACTACACGCACGTCTTCCAGCCGCTGACCGGCCTCACGGCCGAGAAGCACGACTCGTTCTTCTCGCCGAAGGGCGACGGCACGGCGATCGCGAAGTTCTCGGGCAGCGAGCTGATCCAGGGCGAGCCCGACGCCTCGTCGTTCCCGACCGGCGGCGTCCGCGCGACGTTCGAGGCCCGCGGCTACACCGCCTGGGACCCGACCAGCCCGGCGTTCATCCTCGAGAACCCGAACGGCGCGCTGCTCTGCATCCCGACGGCGTTCGCGTCGTGGACCGGCGAGGCGCTCGACGCGAAGATCCCGCTGCTGCGCTCGATGGACGCGCTGTCGAAGTCGGCGATCCGCGCGCTGCGGACTCCTCGGCGACAACGAGTCGGAGCGCGTCTTCACCACGGTCGGGCCCGAGCAGGAGTACTTCCTGATCGACGAGCAGTTCTACTTCGAGCGCCCTGACCTCGTCACGACCGGGCGCACGCTGTTCGGCGCGCAGCCGGCCAAGGGCCACGAGCTCGACGACCACTACTTCGGCGCGATCCCGGAGCGGATCCTCGCCTACATGATGGAGTACCGAGCGCGAGCTCGCCCGTCTCGGCGTGCCGGTCAAGACCCGCCACAACGAGGTCGCGCCGAACCAGTACGAGATCGCGCCGATGTTCGAGAACTCGAACGTCGGCTCCGACCACCAGCAGCTGACCATGCAGATCATGCAGAACGTGGCCCGCAAGTACGGCCTCGTCTGCCTGCTGCACGAGAAGCCGTTCGCCGGCGTGAACGGCTCCGGCAAGCACAACAACTGGTCGATGGGCACCGACACCGGGCACAACCTGATGGAGCCCGGCGACACCCCGGCGGAGAACCTGAACTTCCTGTTCTTCTGCGCGGCGGTGATCAGGGCGGTCGACAAGCACCAGGGCCTCCTGCGCGCGTCGGTCGCGAACATCGGCCAGGACCACCGGCTCGGCGCGAACGAGGCCCCGCCGGCGATCATCTCGATCTTCCTCGGCGGGGAGCTCGAGAAGATCTTCGACGCGATCGAGAGCGGACGAGGGCGACCCGCACACGCCGGCGTCGTTCCTCGAGCTGGGCACGCGAGGTGCTGCCGCCGCTGCCGATGCACGGCGGCGACCGCAACCGCACCTCGCCGTTCGCCTTCACCGGCAACAAGTTCGAGTTCCGCGCGCTCGGGTCGAGCATGTCGCTCGCGTTCCCGAACACCGTGCTGAACACGATCGTGGCCGAGGCGATCGACGAGCTGTGCCGACAAGCTCGAGGCGAAGTCCGGCGGCGACACTCGCCGCGGCCGTGACCGAGGTCGTCAAGGAGACCTACACGCGAGTCGAAGCGGATCATCTTCGGCGGCGACAACTACGCCGAGGAGTGGCACGCCGAGGCCGAGCAGCGCGGGCTGCTGAACCTGCGCACCACGCCGGAGGCGCTGCCCGAGGTGATCTCCGAGCAGACGGTCGGCGACGTTCGGCAAGTACGACGTGCTGTCGCGAGCGGGAGCTCGAGTCGCGCTTCGAGGTCTGGGTCGAGCAGTACGTGATCCGGGCGAACATCGAGGCCGAGACCGCGGCGACGATCGCGCGCACGATGCTGCTGCCGGCGGCGCTGCGCCACATCGCGCTGGTCGGAGGCGGCCGGGCTCGACACGCTCGCGGCCGAGACGCGGGCGCTGACGCAGCAGTTCGCGGACGCGATCGCCGCGCTCGAGGCGGCGAACGCCTACCCGGACGGCGTCGAGGGCATCCAGCTCGCCGAGTACGCACGCGACAGCCAGCTCACCGCGCTGGCGGCGGTGCGCGAGATCGCCGACCAGCTGGAGAAGGTGGTGGCCGACGACCTCTGGCCGCTGCCGAAGTACTCCGAGATGCTGTTCATCAAGTAGCGAAGGCGCCGGGCGCCCGTCGGGTGCCCGGCTACCGCTCTAGGCGACGGACCCTGCGAGCCAGGCGCTGGACGGATCGACGTTCCCGCTCGAGGGCGCGATCAACCGTCTCCAGGCGCACGCTCTCGTTCGCCACATGCGTCTTCAGCGCCGCCTCCGCTGTCCTGAGTGCCTTGCGCACCTCATCGACCGACGAGTCGCGGCGATCCGACGACAACCCGATGCCGAGTGTCGCGACGAGCGTAATCGCGCCTGCGATGCCGTAGACGATCTGCAAAAAGAAGCGTCCGCGCTTGGTGCTCGTCTTCCAATCGCCCCTCGCGCCGGCCGCGATCAGGTTTCGAGTCCCTCGCCCGCCCTGATACGCGCTGGCCAGGAATGCCGTGAACGACAGCGCCCCGAGTAGCCATGCGACTGCACCCAGCTCGTACTTGTCGATCAGAAACGTCGCGAGTGCGACCTCGCCCGCGACGAGTGCCAGGGCGACGGTAGTCAGCGTGCTGCTTTGCCCAATGGCGAGGAGCGTTGCCTGACGCAGGTCCTCGCGAGTCGGGTCCGGATCCGTCATTCGCGGTCTTCCCACCAGTCCGACATCCGCAGCTCCTTCCAGCGCCGGCTGACCGAGCCGACGATCCCGTGCGCCGTGACTTCTTCCACCGCCCCCCCGCCGTGGTTCTCAAGCGCGTCGTAGGTGACGGTGTACATGTCCTCTCTGAGCTGGGCGATCACGACCTCCGGGTCATAGCGCCGCGTCTCAAGCACGGGGCGCAAGAGCATCTGCCAGCCGTTCAGGAATAGGAAGAACTGCGCGTCTTCGCGCAGCTGCCGGTCCGTCTGCCGGCGGACATCCGAACCGAGGTCCTCGATCGCACGATGAAGCTGGCGGGCGTCTGCAAAGTGGGCCGGCCTCGCGTCCCCGGCAGCACTCCGGCCATACCGGCCCGCGGAACACCTGGCGTAATATGCTCAAATTCACTGTCCATCTCCGTAGTTCTGGCGGTGAGCGGGCTTCCTGCCAGGCGCAGCTCAGGCTACGGGCGGGACGCGGCGAAGACTCCGCGAGGAGGCGCCCGATCTCGTCGGGTGCCTCCTCCTGCAGGTAGTGCCCGCAGTCGGGTAGCGACGTGACCTCTGCCTGCGGGCAGTCGTGCTTCACCGCGCCATCGTCTCGGCCACGTCGGGCAGGATGCGTCCTGCTCGCCGTAGACGATGCGGATGGGCATGTCCAGCTGTGGCAGCAGCGCGCCGATCTCCTCGAACCCCTCCGGCTGGAGGCCGATGCCCGCGTCGGCGAGCGAGCGCCGCTCCGCGTCGGTCGCGAACGGCTTGATCACCTCGGCGAGGACCTCCGGAGTGAGGCTGCTCTCGTCCGCCAGCCCGAGCTTCATGGCGGCCTCGAGCCCGGGCGGCGAGGTGAGCCTGCTCGCGCAGCGGCGACGGGCTGCACGCGTGGACGAACTGCATGGCCATGTCCGAGAACTC